>CAYQMX010000008.1:0-237885 GCA_964418745.1 uncultured Vitreoscilla sp. | reverse complement strand
GAACCGCCCGAGCTAGAAATAGCTCGGGCGTTTTGCTTTGGACGATCGAATTTCACCGCCGCCGCCGGGCATGCAGAACGCCCGGCGAGCCGGGCGTTGTCAGGGGCCCAGGCGCTGCTCAGTTCAATGCGAGCAGCAAGGCGCCCTGGCGGGCCCACAGGTCCGCTTCTTCGCGCAGCAGGTAGGCGGTGCGCGGATGTGCTTCGGCCCACTGCGGCGAGTACGTCAGTCGCGCACCGGTGCCCACCCGGCTCAACGTGAGACCGCGTGCATCGACCTCGCCGCGTGCGTGGCACTCGATCACCGCCAGCCGCAGGCAGAGCACCTGCCAGGCCGTCAGCTCGCGGGTGAGGCCGGACTCGATCTTGCGCAGCCCGCCGCGCTGCCCCAGCACCAGTTCGCCGAGGCGGCGCTGCTGGCTCTGCGAGAACCCGGGCGCGTCGACGTGCGACACGATGTAGGCGCTGTGGCGATGATGATCATGGTGCGACACCATCAGCCCCACCTCGTGCAAGGCCGCGGCCCACCGCAACTCCCGGTGCATCTCGGCGTCGCCGCGCGGCCAGGCGCTGTCGAAGAAGCGTTGCGCGGTGGTCGCCACGCGCTCGGCCTGGCGCGCATCGACATGGAAGCGGCGCTGCAATTCCGTGATCGTCGCATCGCGCAGGTCGTGTCCGCTCGCCTCGTTGCCGGCGGCCAGGCGCTCGGCCAGGTCCACGATCACGCCCTGGCGCAGTGCGCCCTTGGCCGGCATCAGCTCGTCGATGCCGAATTGCGCGCAGATCGTATACAGGATCGCCAGCCCCCCGGCGATCACCGGGCGCCGCTCCGGCTTCATGCCCGGAACGTCCAGCCTGTCGATATGCCCGAGGTCGATGCAGCGCTCGATCAGCCAGCGCAGGCCATCTGCCGTGATTCGGCCGTCGGTCTTGCCGCTGGCACGCAGCACGTCGGCCACGGCGCCCGCCGTGCCGGACGAGCCCAGCGCCTCGCGCCAGTGGCGGCGAGCGAAGGGCACCAGCGCTTCCTCGAGTTCGGCGCCCGCAGCGACCTGGGCCGCCCGGAACGCCGAGCGCGTGTACCGCCCCTCGGGAAAATAGCGCATCGACAGGCTGACGCAGCCAACCTGGAACGACTCGGCCACGCGCGGCGTGCGCCCGTCGCCCAGGATCATCTCGGTGGAGCGTCCGCCGATGTCGATCACCAGGCGCGGCTTGCTCGAGGGCTGCAGGAATGCGACCCCCGCGTAGATCAGGCGGGCTTCCTCCCGGCCCGAGATGATCTCGATCGGATGGCCCAGCGCGGACTCCGCGCGCACCAGGAACTGGTCGCGGTTGCGCGCCTCGCGCAGCGTCTGCGTGGCCACCGCCCGCACCTGCATGGGCGCCGACGACTTCAGCGTCTGCGCGAAGCTGGCCAGGCAGCGCAGGCCGCGCTCCATCGCCTCTTCGGTCAACATGCCGTCCACGTCGAGGCCGGCGCCAAGGCGCACGGTCTCCTTCAGGTAGAGATGGCGGCGATAGCGCCCGTCCTGCACCTGCCCGATCTCGAGGCGGAAGCTGTTGGAGCCCATGTCGATCGCGGCGAGCGGACCGACGGCAGTTGCGGATGTGACAGACATGCGCGCGATTGTGCCTTCACCGCCCGCACGGCCGGATGTCAAAACGCAAGAAGCCTACAGGCGCAGTTCCCAGAACTGCCCGACCAGGTCCTTGCCGAAACTGTGGTGGCGTTCCTCGCTGACGAGCTCGAAGCCGGCCGCCACGTAGATCCGTCGTGCGGCCACCAGGATGTCGTTGGTCCACAGCACCAGCTTGCGGTAGCCGCTGGCGCGCGCGAAGCGCACGCATTCGGCCACGAGCCGCGCGCCCAGGCCATGCCCGCGGGCCCAGGCCTCCACCAGCAGGATGCGCAGCTGCGCCGTCTCGGCATCCTTGCGAACGCACACGACGCAGCCCGCGCGCTGGCCGTCGAGTTCGGCGATCCACGCGTCGTCGCAGCCGGGCTGATGATGGTCGACGTAGTCCGCGGCAATGCGTGCGACGAGGGCCTCGAAGGATCGCGCCCAGCCGTATTCCCGCGCATAGACCTCGCCGTGGCGCTGCACGATCCAGCCGAGGTCGCCCGGACGCAGCCCGCGCAACGCGACCGCGGGCGCGGCGACCTGGTCGTCCAGCGTCCGCATCACCGTGCGCAGCGCGCCAACCAGGGCTTCCTGTGCCGGCTCAGGCAACGGTGCCAGCAATGCCGCCACCTGGCGATTCGACCGCTCCTCGAGCGTGCGCAACAGACGCTTGCCGGCGGCCGTCAGGGCCAGCGCCTGGCGTCGTCCGTCGACAGCGCTGGAACGGCGCGCGATCAGGCGCGCGGTATCGAACTTCGCGAGCAGTCGGCTCAGGTAGCCCGAATCGAGCGCCAGCGTCCTGCGCAGTGCGGCCATGTCCGTCGATGCGGCCTGGCCGAGTTCGAAGATGACCCGGGCCTCGGTGAGCGACCAGGGCGTGTCCAGGAGGCCCTCGTCGAGGGTGCCCAGGCGCCGCGTGTAGAAGCGCGAGAACTCCCGTACCGTGGCGACGCGCGCGGAAAGTACATCTGACATCTGACTGAGTCCGCAAAAGTAGCTGACTCAGTCAGTTTAATGCGGATCGCCCGTTCCGGCTACTTCACCACCAGCACCGGCACCTCGCCGTGCACCAGCACCCGCGAGGTCTCGCTCCCCAGCAGCAATGCCGACACGCCGCGGCGCCCGTGCGAGGCCATCACGATCAGGTCGCAGGACTGGGACTTCGCGTGGTCGATGATCGCTTCCCAGGGGTGCGTGGCCTCGACCGTGAAGGCCTGGCAGTCGACGCCTTCCTTGGCGGCGGCGGCCACCACCTCCTTGACGCGGTTCAGCGCGATGCGCTCCTGCGCGTCGTAGAACTCCTGCGGCGGGATCGGCTGCATCTCCGAGATGGCGCTGTACGGGAACGGTTCCTTGACCGTGATCGTGCTCAGCCGGGCGCCCAGCGCCTTGGCCAGCGCGATGCCGGTCGAGACGGCCTTGGCGGTGATCTCGGTGCCGTCGGTCGGAATGAGGATGCTGCGGAACATGGTGCCTCCTGCGGTTGCTGTGCGCGAAGTGTGCGCCAAACCCGGCCTCGCGGCAGCCCGGGATATCAAGCGCGCCTGATCCAGCTCAACCGACCGCGACCGGCCGCGTGGGGTCGGAGGACCATTCGCTCCACGAACCCGGATAGAGCACCGAGCCCGGCAGTCCGGCTACCTCCATGGCCAGCAGGTTGTGGCAGGCCGTCACGCCGGAGCCGCACTGGTGCACCACCTGCGCCGGCGCGGCGCCGAAGGCCTCGAAGGCGGCACGCAGCTCAGCCGCCGGCCGGAAGCGACCGGCGGCGTCGAGGTTGTCCTTGAAGAAGCGCGACCGGGCGCCCGGGATGTGCCCCGCGCGCGCATCGAGCGGCTCGACCTCGCCGCGGTAGCGCTCGCCCGCGCGGGCATCCAGCAGCGCGACGCGACCGAGCGACTTCAGCAGCGCGTCGGCGTCCAGCGTGCCCACCAGGCTGTCGCCCAGCGGATAGGCCGCCGGCGCGGCCACCGGCGCCACGGCGCCGGCCTCCAGCGCGCCGCCCGCGGCCTGCCACGCGGCCAGTCCGCCGTCGAGCACGCTGACCGCGCGATGCCCAGCCCAGCGCAGCATCCACCACGCCCGGGCCGCATACATGGCACCCTGCGCGTCGTAGACCACCACGGCGCGCGCGGGCGTGGCGCCCAGGCGCGCGAGGGTCGCGGCCCAGTCGGTGCGCGCAGGCAGCGGGTGGCGTCCGTTGCGCCCGGTCTTGGCGCCGGCGAGGTCGCGATCCAGGTGCGCATGCACGGCGCCCGGCAGGTGGCCCTGGGCAAAGGCGCGTTCGCCGGCGCCGGGGTCGGCCAGGTCGAAGCCGCAGTCCAGGATCAACGGCGTCGCGCCGCCGGCGAGCGCGGCCATCAGTTGCTCGGGCGAGACCAGGGGGGTGGGCAGTGCGGTGGATGTCATCTCAGGTGTCCGAAGGCGGTTGGATGGTGTCGGGGGCGGTCGCGCCGAGCGTGGTCGCGCGCAGGCGCGAGGCCGCAAGGCCAGCGCCGACGATCAGCACCATGCCGCCGACCGCCATCCACGTCAACGGGTCGTGGAACAGCACGATGCCGTAGACGAACGAGAACGCGATGCCCAGGTACTGCAGGCTCGCGTTCGACAGCGGACGGCCGATCGCGTAGGCGCGCGTCATCAGCACCTGGGCGCTCGTGGCGAACACGCCGGTGGCCATCAGCAGCACGAAGCCGCGCAGCGTGTGATGGGCGTGCCAGCCCTGCGTCAGCGAGATGGCCAGCCCGGCCAGGAAGCCGCCGATGGAGAAATAGAACACGACGCGCACCTCGGGCTCGCCGACCCGGCCCAGGGTGGTCACCTGCAGGTAGGCGAGCGCCGAGAGCATGCCCGAGGCCAGCCCCACCATGCCCGGCGCGAGCTGGTCGCGATCGATGGACGGCTGCAGCACCAGCGCCACGCCCACGAACCCCACCAGCACCGTGGCCACCAGCCGCGGATCGACGCGCTGCACGCCCAGCACCACGGCCCCGCCAATCAGGAACAGCGCCATCCACACCGACGACATGTAGTTGAGGGTGACCGCAGTGGCCAGCGGCATGTGGCCGATCGCGTAGAACCACAGGGTCAGCGCGCTGACGCCCACCACGCTGCGCCAGGCATGCATCCCCGGCACGCGCGTCTTCAGCGAGACGCCTCGCGCCCGCGCCAGCAGCGCGATGCCGATCACGCCCACCAGGCCGCGGTACATGACGATCTCGCCGGCGCCGTAGGTGGCCGATGCGTACTTCACGCACACGCCCATCGTCGCGAACAGGAACGAGGCGCAGACCATCAGGAGCGGAGCAGACATCCGCGCATTCTCGCCTGCGCGACGGCGGCGCCCTGCTCAGGTCTCCGTGCTCTCGGTGCGCAGCCCGACCAGGCCCTGGCCGGGCAACCGGCCGAGCAGCCAGGTGCGCACCCGCACCACGTTGTCCCCGCGCGCGAACACCAGCTTCACGTCGGTCAGGGCCGCGTGCATCACCGCGTCGAGCAGCCGGAAGCCCGCCGCGTCGTCGCCGCCCCAGTTGTCGGCCACCGAGCTGAGGCCGGGATCGACGACGTCGAGATGGAATCGTTCGCCGATGTGCAGCGCGGCGCGCAGTCCCTGCGCGTCCAACGGTACGCCGTCGGCCAGCGGCGCGTGGAAAGGCACGAAGGGATCGGTGCCCTCGTCCCAGGGATTGGACAGGTCGGCCGCGATCAGGCTCAGGGCGCGCGCCAGTCGTTCCGCGCGCGTGGCCGGCGCGCCGGCATGCGTTTCGGGCGGCGATTGCGGCATCTGGGATCTCCGGTGAAGGGCGTGACCGCGACCGCGACCGGGCCCGGCACGCCGGATGACGTCCCGGAATGCTAGGCCACGCGGCGTGGCCCCGCATACCCCCTACCCTGTCGCCCGGGTAGCGCTGAACGCGTGCGCAGCCCCCAGTTCAACGTCGGGATGCTCCCTAACTCGGCACCGCGCGGCCCTGGTACGGCTGCGGGCGCGTTCCTATACTTTTTCGGGAGAGTGCCTCTCCGTCGTGACGACTGCGTGCTCTCCCAACCAGGAGACCGCGATGGCCAGAGCCCCCGTTGCCACGAAGAAGTCCGCGCCCGCCGCGCGCAAGAAGCCGGCGCCGGCCGCCAAGCCCGCCGCCCGCACCCGCGCCGCGCCGGCGCCCGCCGCCCCGGCACGCACCGGTCGGACGGCCGGCGCGCCGCGCGCCAAGCCGTCCGCGGGCCGGCAGACCGCGGCCCAGCGCGGCTATCCGGCCGGGCCGAACCGGCTGTCGCACGCGCTGGCCCGCGTCTCGCTGCACAACCCGCAGGCCATCGACGGCGTGGTGTGCGACAGCGCCGTGCGCGCGCAGGAACTGGCGCCGGCCTACCGCCACCTGTTCGCGGCGCACCGCGTGCAGGCCGGCCGGCTGGCCGAGTCCTATGCCCGCACGCTGGCCGATCCGCTGTACCAGCGCGAGCTGTTCCAGCAGGCCGCCGAGATGTCGACCGACGAGCGCCGCACGCTGATCGCCGGCTACCGACGCGCCGGCCAGGCACGCGGTGTCGTGCACGCCATCGGGCAGTTGCCACGCCGCCAGGGCCGGTTGCTGATGAACGACCTGGTGCACCACCCCGACGGCAGCCTCGACCGCGCCGGCCTGCAGGCCGCCATGCTGTGGCTGCGCGACGCCGGCGCCGAGATGCGGCGTCTGCAGGCCGGCCAGCCGCCGTCGCCGCCCGACACCGATGCCGCCGTCGTCAACTTCTTCGAGGACGTGGCCGACGACATCGTCAACACCATCAACTCGGTCGTCGATGCGATCAAGAGCGCCACCAAGTCGCTGGCCGAGGCCATCAAGGCCGTGGCCGACTGGGTCGTCAACGACGTGGCCAACATGCTGGACGCGCTGATCAAGGCCGGCCAGACGATCGGCGACATCCTCGGTGCGGCGCTGGCCAGCGGCTACGATTTCGTGCGCAAGATCGTCGCCGGGCTCGACGCCGTCGGCGCGGGCCTGTTCAACGTTCTCGACGCCGCGTTCCAGATGGTCACCGCGGACCTGGTGACGGTGCTCAAGGCCATCGACAACATCGGCAAGACGCTGGGCCAGTTGCTGGCCTACCTGGTCGACAAGACCGTGGGCATCGTCCAGCGCGGCGTCGAGGCGCTGCTGGCCATCGGCAAGACGATCGGCAACATCCTGGCGCAGTCGCTGGAATTCGGCTTCGCGCTGCTCAAGGGCTCGCTGCAGGCGCTGCTGGCGCTCGGCAAGACCGTCGGCCAGATCTTCACCGAGCTGGTGGGCCGGCCCTGGGCGCTCTTTTCCATCGTCGTGTCCTCGCTGCTCCAGCTGGGCAACACCCTGGCCACGATCATCGGCCAGGCCGCGGCCGCCGGCCTGGACCTGGTCCGCGACATCGTGCGTGCCGCCGCGGCCGCCGGCCAGGCGCTGATCGACTTCACGCAGTACATCGCCAGCGCCGCCGCCGACGTGGTGCGCAAGGTGCTCGACGGCCTGCTCGCGGCGGGTCGGTTGTTCATCGACGTCGTGCGCACGCTGGCCACGCACGCGCTGGCCGCGATCAAGAAGGTGGTCGCCGCCTTCTTCGACCTCGGCCACACGCTGCTCGGCCTGCTCAAGGACTGCTTCGGCCTGGCCATGAACCTGCTGCAGGCGGTCGTCAAGGCGGCCTTCGACCTGGGCAAGACGGTGCTGCAGTTCGCCCAGCAGATGGTGTCGTTCACCTACCGCGCCGCGGCCCGCCTGGTGGAGGCCGCGCTCGCCGCGGGTGCCACCGTGGCGCAGTTGCTGGAGTCGGTGGTCACGCAGAGCTACTTCGTGTTCCGCAAGATCGTCAACGCGGTGCTGCAGGCGCTCGGGCCGGTGGGCGAGGTGCTGGGCTGGCTGCTCGATCGCGGCGAGGCCCTGGCCTCGGCGCTGTGGCGCGAGGCCGTGCAGGCCATCCGGTTCGTGAAGAAGAGCGTCGTCGACATCCTCGACTGGGCCGCGGCGCAGGAGCAGGCGCTGTTCGAGAAGCTGATCCAGCTGTGCGAGGAGGTGGGCTCCAAGGTCACCGAGATCCTGGACTGGGCCGCGGCGCGCGGCGACGACATGCTCGACATCCTGGGCGGCGTGTGGGATCGCATCGGCAACAACGTGATCTACGCGCTGAACTACCTGGAGACCGACTTCATCCCCGGCGTGGCCAGGTTCGTCGAAGGCGCGCTGAAGGCCGGCTTCGCGATCGCGCAGCTCGTCACCTGGGTCGCGGGCAAGGCGCTCGCAGTGACGCTCGAGGTGGTGCGGGGCGCGCTGGCCGCCGGCGCCACGCTGGCGCAGCTGGTGGTCGAGACCCTCAAGCACCCCGACCAGGCCCTGCAGAACCTGATCCGCGCCGGCCGCCAGCTGGGCCAGACGATGACGCAGGTCGCGCAAGCATTCAAGGATGCGGGCGAGCAGTTCGCCGCCGAGTTCGTGCGCACGATCAACGCGATCGGCGAGGACCTGTCGGAGATGCTGTCGGCCGTGCTGGAGGTCGCGCTTGGCTGGCTCGACACCGTGCTGTTCCAGCTGATGAACCTGCTCAACGGCTTCCGCAAGCTCGACGCGGCGGAACTGGCCGACGTCCAGGGCGTGTTCGCCGACACGGTGGACTGGGATCACGCCTACATCGCCACCGACTCGCCCACCAACCGCATCTTCTTCGGCATCCAGGACTTCTTCACCAAGAACCCGCAATCGCGCGCGTTCACCACCGGCAACCTGATCAACTTCGACGTCACGGACGGCCCGCTCGAACGCTTCACGCTCGTCCACGAGATGACGCACGTCTGGCAGAACCAGAACGTCGGGCCGATCTACCTGATGCACGCGTTGTGGGACCATGCCAGGCTCGGCGACGACGCGTCGTACAACTACGGTTACCTCGACACCGCGCATTCGGCCGACATCACGCTGCCGTCCGCGAAGTACGACGGCTCGGCCGAGACCCTTCCCGACGGCCCGACCATCGGCCAGGGCGGCGAGGCCGCGCTCAATGCGAAAACGGCCGACCAGTTCATGGACTTCGGCCCCGAGATGCAGGGCCAGATCATGATGCACTACTTCGCGCGCAAGGTGCTGCTGGGACGCCCGACCAGCGACTACGCGCCGTGGGAGAAATTCGTCACCTGGGTGCAGTCCCATCCGCAGGTCGCATGATGGGCGACGCCGCGGCCTCGGGTGCGGGCATGCCGGCGGCCCGGCGCGCGTGGCTGCTCGCGCCCGCCGGCTGCATGGCCGCGCTCGCCCCGCTCGTCGAGGCCTGGGCCGCGGTGGGCATAGCCGCGCGCTGCGAGGCCTGCGACGACGCCTTGCCCGACGTCGCCGCCTGCGTGGGGGCGCAGGAGACGCTGGATGCCGTGCTGCTGGTCGGCTCGGCGCGCCGGGCGCCGGCCACGGTGCTGCCCGCGCCGTTCGTCCGCGACGTGGCGGGCCGCCGCATCCCGGTGGCCTGGCTGCCCGCCACCCGCGTCGAGGACGTGCGGCGCTTCGCGCTCGCCGCGGCGCGCGCCCACCGCCGCGCCGGCGCGACGCAGGCGCTGGCGGTGTTCGGCCAGTGGCATCCCCAATACCTGCGCGTGGCCGACCGCATCGACGCGCTGTTGCCCGCCGCGTGGCGCGGATTTCGCTGGACCGGCGAACGCCTGACGCGCGAAGGCCTGCTGCAGGCCATCGGCAACGGCGTCGGCCTGGGCCTGTACCTGGGCCATGGCCGGCCCAAGGGCTGGGTCGGCTACCACGGCGTGCGCGGCCACCACTTCGACGGCTTCGCCGGCGAGCCCATGGGGGCCTTGCTGTCGCTGTGCTGCCGCACCGCCAGCCGGCGCGCGACGAGCCTGTCGTGGGCCGAGGCGCTGCCCTTGCGCGGCGTGGCGGCGGCCAGCTTCGGCGCGGTCTCGGACACGCTGCACAGCGACAACACGCGCTGGGCGGTCGGATTGTGCGACGCGCTGGCCGCCGGGGTGCGCGAGGTGGGCGAGTTGATCCTGCGCGCCGCGCCGGCGCATGCCGCGGCCGTCACGCCCTACCGGCTGGTCGGCGACCCCTTCGCCCCGCTGGCGAGCACGGCCCAGGCCTTGCGCCTGGCCGCCGCGCAGCCGACCTACGAATGAGCGCCGGCCCGCGCGCTCGCCAAGGAGTTCCGATGACCGACTGCACCACGTTCGACGACGCCGTTGTCCGCACCGTCCGGTCCGATGAAGCCGCAGCCGCAGCCGCCAATGATCGCGCCGGCGTGCTCGCGTTCCTGCGCGACGAACTGCGCACCATCCGCCCGACGCTGCCCGCGACCTGGCCCGACGAGGCGGAGTTCCGGTACGACCTCGGGCTCGATTCGCTCGACCTGGTCGAGCTCGTGGCGCGCGCCGAGCAGCGCTTCCAGTGCTACGTGGCCGATGCGGACCTGCCCGGCCTGGTCTCGCTGGCCGCGATGGCCGACCACCTGCTGGGCATCGCGGCGCCATGACCCCTGCGGCCAGCGTGCGCATCGTGATCACCGGCATGGGCGTGGTCGCGCCGCTCGGGCGCACGCCGGAGGCGCTGTGGGGCCGCCTGCTGCGCGGCGACAGCGCGGCGTGCGACTGGCCCGACCTGCTGGCCCAGGGCTACCGCGGCACCCGCGCCGCGCGCCTGGACGACTTCGACGACCAGGCGCCCGATCCGCTGCGCCGCGGCCGCGCGCTGGCCCTGGCCGCCGCCGCGCAGGCCGTCGCGCGGTGCGGCGCGCCGCTGGACGCGGCCGCGGCCGTCTGCGTCGGCAGCACCCTCGGCGAGAGCGCCGCCTTCGAGGCCGTGGCCGAAGGCCGCGCCACGGTGGACCTGGCCGACTACGGCGTGGCGTCGTTCACCGCGGCGCTGCACGCGCGCCATGCCTGCGAGGGTCCGACGCAGTCCCTGGCCACGGCCTGCGCCGCCGGCAACTACGCGGTCGGCGCGGCGATGGACCTGCTGCGCGCCGGCCGCACGCCGCAGGCGCTGGCGGGCGGGGTCGAGCCGTTCTCGCGGCTGGCGCTGGTGGGTTTCAGCCGCTCCCGTGCGATGGCCCAGCGCGACTGCCAGCCCTTCGACGCGCGCCGCAGCGGCATGCTGCTGGGCGAGGGGGCGGCGATGTTCGTGCTCGAGCGCGCGGACACCGCCCTCGCGCGCGGCGCCCGGCCGCTGGCCGAGGTCGTGGCGCTGGGCCTGTCGTGCGACGCGGGCCATCCCACCGCGCCGCTGGGCGACGGCTCGGGCATGCGCCGCGCGATGCGCGCGGCACTGGACCAGGCCGGGGTCGCCGCCGCCGACGTCGACTGGGTCAACGCGCACGGCAGCGGCACGCGGGCGTCCGACGCCGCCGAGGCGCGCGCGCTGCGCGACCTGTTCGGCGAGCGCCTGCCCGCCGTCAGCGGCAGCAAGGGCGCGTTGGGCCACGCGCTGGGGGCGTCGTCGGCGCTCGAACTTGCCATCTGCGTGCTCGGCCTGGGCGCGCAGACGGTGCCGCCCACCGCGGGTCACGCCGAGGTCGATGCGGAGTGCGGCATCGCCTGCACCCGCGCGCCCGAGGCGCGGGCGCTGACCTGGGTGCTGAACAACGCCTTCGCCTTCGGCGGCCTGAACTCGGCGCTGCTGCTGCGCCGCTGGGAGGCCTTGCCTTGACCGCGTCCGTTGCGCACGCGCTGCCGGCGCCGGCGGTCGCGCTGGTGCTGCCCGCCGACGCGCTGGAGCGCGAGGCCCTGGCCGGCGCCTTCGACGGCCTCGCCGCGCTGATGGACGGCGCCGCCGGCCCCGCCAGCGCCCTGTTCGTCGTCGCCGACAACGCCGGCCGCGCCAGCGCGCTGAAGTTCTGGGCCGACGCGCAGCGCAGCGGCGTGGGCCTGGCCAACCCCGACCTGTTTCCCTGGTGCCTGGCCAATTCCCCGGGCGCCGCGCTGTCGCGCCGCTTCGGCCTGGCCGGCCCCAACGTCACCTGGCTGGACGGGCCGGCGGTACTGGCGCAGGCCTGGCAGGCCGCGCACGACCTGCTGCGCTCGGGGCGTGCCGGGCGCGTGTTCCTGGTGGCGCTGCGCCTGGGGCAGGACGGCCAGGCCGGGGCGCTGCGGGCGTGGGAGGTGCCCGCGCAGGGCGGCTAAGGACGCCTCAGCGCGCCGGCTGCAGCGCCCGCCGGTACCACTGGTGGAAGTGGCGCATGCCGTCTTCCATCGGGCTCTGGTACGGGCCGGCCTCGTCGTCGCCGCGCTCGAACAAGGCCTTGCGGCCGGCGTCCATGCGCAGCGCGATCTCGTCGTCCTCGACGCAGGTCTCGAGGTAGGCGGCCTGCTCGGCCTCGACCAGTTCGCGCTCGAACGCCGCGATCTCCTCGGGGTAGTAGAACTCGACCACGTTGGTCGTCTGTTGCGGCCCCTTGGGATACAGCGTGGAGACCACCAGCACGTGCGGGTACCACTCCACCATGATGTTGGGGAAGTAGGTGAGCCAGATCGCGCCGTGGCGCGGCGGCTTGCCGTCGCGAAAGCGCAGCAGCGCCTCGTGCCATTTGCGATAGGTGGGACTGCCCGGCCGGGCCAGGCCGTCGGCCACGCCCACGGTCTGCACCGAGTAGTTGGCGCCGAACTCCCAGGCCAGGTCGTCGCAGGTGACGAAGCTGCCCAGGCCCGGGTGGAACGGGCCGACGTGGTAGTCCTCGAGGTAGACCTCGATGAAGGTCTTCCAGTTGTAGTCGCACTGGTGCACGTGCACCTTGTCGAGCACGTAGCCGCCGAAATCGAGCGCCGCGCGCGGGCCCAGCGCGGCCAGGTCGGCGGCCACGTCGTGGCCGTTGTCCTCGAACACGAGGCCGTTCCAGGTGCGCGTGCGATAGCGGTTCAGGTGCAGGCAGGGATCCTGCGCGAAGTGCGGCGCACCCAGCAACTGGCCGTCGAGGCCGTAGGTCCAGCGGTGCAGCGGGCAGACGATGTTGGAGGCGGTCTGGCCGCGGCCCTTGAGCATCACGGCCTGGCGGTGGCGGCACACGTTGGACAGCAGCTCGACGCCGCCGTGCGGCGCGCGCACCAGCACCCGCCCCTCGCCTTCCTGGGGCAGGGCGTAGTAGTCGCCGATTTCGGGGATGGCCAGCTCGTGCGCGAGATAGCGCGGCCCGTGCTGGAAGATGAGTTCCTGCTCCCGGCGGAACAGGTCCTCGTCGAAATAGGTGGAGACGGAAAGTTGAGAGCGCGCGCGCTCCAGAGCTTCAAGCGTAATGCTCAGGTCCGACATGATCCCCAGGATCTCTTAAAAACCGATGTCAACCCCCACCCGGTGGCCCCGCGGGTGGACTGTGCGAAACATTCGGCGGCCGCTGGCGCGTCGCAGCGACGACCGCGCGGCGGTGCGAACCCGGTTCGCACGACCCCGAAGCGGTCTGCTGGCGCACGCGCCTTGTGCCCGGCGTGCCGAACCCATCATTTTAACCAGTCCGTGGTCGGCGCTCAAACCATGACCCCAATTTCAAGAAGGCGCGCCGGCGAAAACGTGCGGACCGTTGCAATCCTGCCCCAGGAGCCATGTCGAGATGACTACAATCCCGATTTGCCCGAGCCTGTACCCATGGATCGCACCGACTCAACGACCCCTGCCGACGCACCCGCGAGTTTCGAGGATGCCCAGGCGGAACTCGACGAACTGGTGCGGGCCATGGAAACAGGCCAGATGCCGCTCGACGGCCTGCTGAACGCCTACAAGCGAGGCGCGCAGCTCCTGGAATTCTGTCGCTCCAGGCTGGATGCCGTAGAAGAACAAGTGAAAGTCCTGGAGGAGGGCCAATTGAAGCCCTGGACTCGACCATGAAGATCGAAGATTTCTCGCATTGGGTACGCGAGCGCCAGGAGGACGTCGAACACGCCCTCGAACGCTGGGTGTCCGATGAATCCCCTGCCGGCCTCGGGTCGGTGATGCGCTACGCCGTCCTCGACGGCGGCAAGCGGCTGCGCCCGCTGCTGGTGATGGCCGCGGCCGAAGCCGTGGCCGGCGACTGCGCGGCCGCGTTGCGCGCCGCCGTGGCCGTCGAGCTGATCCATGCCTACTCGCTGGTGCACGACGACATGCCCTGCATGGACAACGACGTCCTGCGCCGCGGCAAGCCCACGGTGCACGTGAAGTACGGCGAGGCCCAGGCGATGCTGGCCGGCGACGCGATGCAGGCCCTCGCCTTCGAGGTGCTGACGCCCGACGAGGGCATGTCGCCGCAGCTGATGTCCACGCTCGTGCGCCTGCTCGCGCGCGCCTCGGGCCACGACGGGATGGCCGGCGGCCAGGCGATCGACCTCGCCAGCGTCGGCCGTCAGCTCGACGAGGCGGCCCTGCGCGACATGCACCGCCGCAAGACCGGCGTCCTGTTGCAGGCCAGCGTCATGATGGGCGCCGCCTGCGGTCCGGCCGACGCCCGCGCGCTGGCCGCGCTGGCCGAGTACGGCGCCGCCGTCGGCCTCGCCTTCCAGGTGGTCGACGATGTGCTCGACGTCACCCAGGATTCAGAGGTGCTGGGAAAGACGGCGGGCAAGGACGTCGACCAGAACAAGCCCACCTTCGTCTCGTTGCTGGGCCTGGAGGCCGCGCAGCAGTACGCGCTGTGCCTGCGCGACCAGGCCCACGCGGCGCTGGCCCGCAGCGGATTAGGGCAGGCAGCCTACCTTGCTTGCCTCGCGGACAAGATCGTTGAGCGCGACAATTGATGTACAAGCGCGTCTTGCAGCCCCTGGAGGTGCGCGGCTTGCCCCGGACCTCGAACGCCACATGACCAACAACCTTCTCGCGACCATCTCCAGCCCGGCCGACCTGCGACGCCTGTCGCGCGCCGAGTTGCGCACGCTGTGCGACGAGCTGCGGCAGTACATCCTGCACAGCGTGAGCAAGACCGGCGGGCACCTGTCGAGCAATCTCGGCACGGTCGAACTCACCGTGGCGCTGCACTACGTCTTCAACACGCCGTACGACCGCCTGGTGTGGGACGTGGGTCACCAGACCTATCCGCACAAGGTGCTCACCGGCCGCCGCGAGCGCATGAGCACGCTGCGCATGTACGGCGGCCTGGCGGGCTTTCCCAAGCGCGACGAGAGCGAGTACGACGCGTTCGGCACCGCGCACTCGTCGACGTCGATCTCGGCGGTGCTGGGCATGGCCCACGCCGCGAAGCTGAAGGGCGAGAACCGCAAGGCCGTGGCCATCATCGGCGACGGCGCGATGACCGGCGGCATGGCCTTCGAGGCGATGAACAACGCCGGCGTGTCGATGGCCGACATGCTGGTGATCCTCAACGACAACGACATGTCCATCAGCCCGCCGGTGGGCGCGCTGAACCGCTACTTCGCCCGCCTGATGAGCGGCAAGTTCTACTCGAAGGCGCGCGAAGGCGCGAAGTCGGTGCTCAAGAACACGCCGCTGTACGAGTTCGCGCGCCGCTTCGAGGAACACACGAAGGGCATGGTCGTGCCCGGCACCATCTTCGAGGAGTTCGGCCTCAACTACGTCGGCCCGATCGACGGCCACGACCTCGACTCGCTTATCCCCACGCTGGAGAACCTGCGCGACGCCAAGGGCCCGCAGTTCCTGCACGTGGTCACACGCAAGGGCATGGGCTACAAGCTCGCCGAGGCCGATCCGGTGAACTACCACGGCCCCGGCAAGTTCGACGTCGCCGTCGGCCTGCAGAAGCCCGCCACGCCGCCCAAGCAGACGTTTGCCGAGGTCTTCGGCACCTGGCTGTGCGACATGGCCGAGGCCGACAAGCGCGTGATCGGCATCACGCCGGCCATGTGCGGCGGCTCGGGCATGAACGAGTTCGAGCGCCGCTTCCCCGAGCGCTACCACGACGTGGGCATCGCCGAGCAGCACGCGGTCACGTTCGCGGCCGGCCTGGCCTGCGAGGGCCTGAAGCCGGTCGTCGCGATCTACTCCACGTTCCTGCAGCGCGGCTACGACCAGCTGATCCACGACGTGGCGCTGCAGAACCTGCCGGTGGTGTTCGCGCTCGACCGCGCCGGCATCGTCGGCGCCGACGGCCCCACGCACTGCGGCGCCTACGACATCGCGTTCGTGCGCTGCGTGCCCAACATGAGCCTGCTCACGCCGGCCGACGAACGCGAGACCCGGCGCGCGCTCAGCACCGCGTTCGCGCAGGCGCACCCGGTGGCCGTGCGCTATCCCCGCGGCGCCGGCGCCGGCGTCGTGCCCGATGCCGATCTCGGCGTGCTCGAGTGGGGCAAGGGCGAGAAGCGCCGCGAAGGCCGCCGCGTGGCGCTGCTGGCCTTCGGGCCGCTGCTGTACCCGGCGCTGGAGGCGGGCGAGAAGCTCGACGCCACGGTCGTCAACATGCGCTTCGTCAAGCCGCTGGATGTCGAGCTGGTGCTCGAGCTCGCGCGCACCCACGAGGCCCTCGTCACGCTCGAGGAAGGCAGCATCATGGGCGGCGCGGGCAGTGCCGTGCTGGAGGCGCTGGCCGCCGCCGGCGTGCAGGTGCCGGTGCTGCAGCTGGGCCTGCCCGACCGCTTCGTCGAGCACGGCGACCCGGTGCGCCTGATGCACGAATGCGGCCTCGATGCCGAAGGCATCGAACAGTCGGTGCGGCGCCGCTTCGGCCCGTCGCTGGCCGTCGTCCGGCCGGCTGCCGTCAACGGCTGACCCGGGCACGCCGCGGGGCTTGCCCTCGGGATTCGCCGGCGGCACCCAGGCCTTGCCGGCGGTCGTCGGCGGCAGCGCCGATCGAGCAGGAGCCGATGAAGTGGCCGCCGCAGGCCGGCGAAAGTGAACGGCTATGATCGCGCCGAGCCCGGGCCGGGCGCTGTGCGCGCGTCGCCGCGACGGCGCCTCGACGCCGCCCGGGCCGCCACCTCGACCGGTACAGCCGGCACCATCGACCGTCCATCTCCAGGGAGATCCCTCTTGAAACCCAACCTGTCACTCCTCGTCGCCGCGTCCGCGCTGGCTTGCCTCGGCGCCTGCGGCGGGGGCGGCGATTCCGCGCCCGCGTCGGGCACCAAGACCGTCGCGATCTCGTCGACCAACCAGTCCGACGTCGTGCGCGCCTCGCTCAACGGCGGGCTGGCGGTCTCGTTCACCCAGGGCTCGCTCGGCGGGACTCCGGCGGCGGCGAACGTGACCACGCGCACGCACGGCCTGGGGGTCGTGCTGCAACGCGCGCTGGCCGTGACGACCGCGCGTCGGCAGGCCATCGCGAGCGCGTCCGCGCACCCGGCCGCCGTCACCAGCGACACCACCCCCTGCGGCGTCAGCGGCACGCTCACGGTGGCCTTCGACGACCGCGACGGCAACGGCATGCTGTCCAAGGGCGACGTGCTCACCGGCACCTTCGCGCAGTGCCAGGACTCGGCCGCGCTGTCGATCAACGGCGCCGTGGCCATCACGCTGACGGGCGACCCCAGCGGCATGGTGTTCGACGCGAGCGCAGTGTTCCAGAACGTCGTGGTCGTCGACAGCGGCGTCACGGCCACGATCTCGGGTACCCTCGCCGTCGAGGAAACCGACGGTTCCACGCTGACCGACACGAAGTTCACCGTCGGCTCGGGCGGCTTCGCCGTGGCGCTCGCCTCGTCCGGCTACGACGACGCGATCGCCTTCGATGCCGGCATGACGATCACCACCTCGCAGATCGGCGGCAACGCGCAGACCTCGCTGACGCTGGCCGGCTCGTTCACCGCGTCGTCCATCGGCGGGCGCGTCACGATCGCCACGCCGGTGCCGCTGGTCGAGGATCCGGCCGATGCCTACCCCAGCGCCGGCGCGGTGCGCATCACCGGCGCCTCGGGCAGCACGGTGCTGGCCACCGTGCTGAGCGCGACGCAGGTGCAGCTGCAGCTCGACGCCAACGGCGACGGCAGCTTCGAGAGCACCAGTACCGTGGCCTGGTCGACGCTGATCCCCTGACGTGCACCGGCGCGCGGGCGCGCCGGCCGATCATTCGATCACGCCGTCCCGCCGCAACCCGGCGATGCGCTCGGCCGCGATCCCGGCCTGCGCGAGCACCTCGGCGGTGTGCTGCCCCAGCCGGGGCGCGGCGTGGCGCACCTGTCCCGGCGTGGCCGACAGCCTGGGCACGATGCCCGGCGCGGCGATCGTGCCGCCGTTCATCGCCGGGATGCGCTCGATGTTGCCGCGGCTCGCGTAGTGCGGGTCGGCGGCGATCTCGGCGATCGTGTAGACGCGGCTGGCCGGCACGCCGGCCTCGCGCATGCGCGCGAGCACGTCGTCCAGCGCGAGCTGCGCCGTCCAGGCGCCGATGGCCGCGTCGAGCTCGGCGGCGCGCAGCGAGCGCCCTTCGTTGGAGCCCAGCGTCGCGTCCTCGGCGAGGTCCTTGCGGCCGATCAGCTGCATCAGGCGCCGGAAGATGCTGTCGCCGTTGCCGGCCACCAGCACCGCCTGGCCGCCGGCGCAGGTGTAGGCGTTCGACGGCGTGATGCCCGGCAGCGCGCCGCCGGCGGGCTGGCGTACCTCGCCGAACGCGTCGTATTCGGGCAGCAGGCTTTCGGTGAGGTTGAACGAGGCCTCGTACAGCGCGAGGTCGATGTGCTGGCCCTGGCCGCCGCGCGCGTCCCGCGCGTACAGGGCCAGCATCACGCCGAAGGCGCCGTGCAGGCCGGCGATGGTGTCGCCGAGCGACACCCCGCTGCGCACCGGCGGCCGGCCGGGCTCGCCGTTGAGGTAGCGCAGGCCGCCGAAGGCCTCGGCCACCGCGGCGAAACCGGGCTCCTGCGAACGCGGGCCGGTCTGGCCGAAGCCAGACAGGCTCAGCATGACCAGCCGCGGGTTGAGCGCGTGCAGCGCCTCCCAGCCCAGGCCCCAGGCGGCCATCGCGCCGGGGCGGAAGTTCTCGATCAGCACGTCGGCGTCGCGCACGAGCTCGCGCACCAGCGCCTGGCCCGCGGGCACGCGCAGGTCGATGCAGACGGACTCCTTGTTGCGCGACTGCGCGTCCCACCACACCGAGGTGCCCTCGCGCAGCTTGCGCCACTTGCGCAACGGGTCGCCGGACTTCGGCGGCTCCACCTTGATGACGCGGGCACCGAAATCGGCCAGCGTCTTGGCGGCGAACGGTCCGGCGATCAGCTGGCCGAGTTCGACGACCTTGATTCCCTCGAGCACCTGCATGGCTTGTCTCCGCGGCGATGAGGCCGATTGTGGGAGCGCGGGTGCGGCAACGGAAGGGCTTGTCGCCAAGCGAGCTTTCGCGAAGCGTGAAAGGGGTTGCGGCGCGCATCGACGTGCGGCGCGCGGCCGTCCTTGTGCGAGACTTGTCGGCCCGGCCCGGCGCGCCACGCGCCGGTCGGCCGCGAAGCCGTCCAGCAACATCGAGGAGACCCCGATGCACAAGGGTTCATGCCACTGTGGCGCCGTTCGACTGACCCTGCCGTCGACCCCCGAGGTGGCGACCGACTGCAACTGCTCGCTTTGTCGCCGCATGGGCGGGCCATGGGTCTACTTCGAATACGGCACGGTGCTGATCGAGGGGCACCCGGAGGCCACGGCGGAATACATCTGGGGCGACCGGACGCTGCGCACCATCCACTGCCGGACCTGCGCGAGCGTCACGCACTGGGAGCCGCTGGCGCCGACGCCCGGCTGCAAGCACGGCGTCAACCTGGGCAACTTCGATCCCGCGCTCATCGCCGCGGTGCGCGTGCGCCGCCTCGACGGCGCGAACACCTGGGAATTCCTCGACGACTAACGCCGGGGGTCAAGCCGCTTGCAGGTTGCCCAGCATCGTCGCGTGCACCTTCACGATCATCGCCTCGCCCGTCTCGGTCAGGCGCAGCGAGCCGCCGTTCCACTGCAGCCAGCGCAGCGCGACGAAGCGGTCGATCGTCTGCTCGGGGATGTCGCAGGCGCGCCGGCGCGCCAGGGCGTCGACGGTGGCCAGTAGCGAGTCGTGCAGCGCGGTGTTGATCTTGGTCAGCGTGGCGGTGGCGGTGGTCTTCATGGTGCGTTCCTCCTGGGATGCCTCCACGATAGCCAAGGCTGCTGTCGGGCAGCGTAGTCGGTCGCAGCGTTGCCGTGTAGGACGGCGCGCCTTCGCTCGACCGTTCAGTCGCCGGACTCGCCCGCGCGCGCCGCCTTCATCGCCGCCTCCCACACCCGCTTGGGCAGGTAGCCGCGCAGCCGCTCGATCATGAGTTCGGCGATCTCGTCGTCGACCTGGTGGCCGATGCCGGGGATCACGTCGGCGGTGACGTCGGCACCGAGGCGCACCAGGTGCTGGGCGGCCTCCACCGTGAAGCCGTAGGGGATCACCGGGTCGAGCTTGCCGTGGAACAGGTGCAGCGTGGTGCCCTCGTTGGGCGTGGCGGGCAGTTGCGCGAAGCGGCCGGCGATGGCCACCACGCGGCCGGCGATGGCCGGTCGGTCGCGGGTGGACTCCAGCGCCATGATGGCGCCCTGCGAGAAACCGATCAGCGCGACCGCGTCGGTGCCCACGCCGGCCTCCTTCTGCCAGTGCGCCACGGCCTGCAGGAACGCGGGCAGGGCGCTCGCCACGCGCTCGGGGCGGTTCTCCTCCGTGATGCCCGCCACGGAGAACCATTGCCGCCCGCCGCCGGTGCCGGCGGGCAGCGGTGCGTCGACGCTGACGATGAAGGCTGCCGGAAACTCGGCGGCGAGCACGCGGCCGAGCGGCACCAGGTCCTGCGCGTTGCTGCCCACGCCGTGGAACAGCAGCATCAGTTGCTGGGCGGCGCCTTCGGGGCGGGCGACGATGACGGAATCGGACATGCAGGCCTGGCGGAGTTCGAAACGATCCCCGGATTGGATCACGCGAGCGCGCCCGGCGCTCGCGCCGGGACATGCGTCCAGCGCTTCATGCGCCCGCGCGCACCGGGCCGCCGGTACCTCAGACGCCCGTGGCCGCGAACTGCGCGTGCACGTCCTCGCACCAGACCTCGAGGTCGGCCTCGGTCATGCCCAGCGCGGCCAGCGCGATCGCGCCGCCCTTGCTCCACTCGATGTGGCGGTTCAGGCCCTGGTAGCGCTGGATGATGGTCTCGCACACCAGGCCCAGCGCGACGAGCTCGCGCACCTGCGGCGGCATCGGGCCCATCCAGGAGCTGTACTCGTGGTGCAGGCGGGTGGCCAGCACGGCCGTCTGCGACACGCCCCAGGTGCGCGCGGTGAGTGCGCCCACCAGGGCATGGTCGACGCCGTGGATGGACTGCTCCAGCGCGGTGATGCTGCCCTCGTGCACGTTGCACTTCTCCAGCGTCGCGACATGGCCGGTCTTGCCCGGGAAGCGCTGCAGCAGGATCGCGATGCCCAGCTCCACGAACAGGCCGTACGTGTGGGCGAGCGCAGGCGGCACGACGCGGCGGGTGCGCGCCAGGTAGGTCATCGCGCGGGCGCGCTTGGCCGAGACGTCCCAGAACCGGGTGAGGCCCGGGCCGCTGGCCGGCAGCAGCTTGCGCAGCACGATCTCGGTGAAGATCGCCTGGCACTGGGCGAAGCCCAGCAGCTGGAAGGCCTGGTCGACGGTGTCGGCGCGGCGGCTCAGGCCCATCAGCGGGGAATTCGCGTATTTCAGCAGCGCCGCGGACAGCGCGACATCGGAGCCGGCGATGTCGGCCACCCGCTTGAGCGACGGGTCGTCGCGCTCGAGTTCCTGCTGGAGGTCGACCAGCATCTGCGGCCGCGCCGGGATGCCGATGTCGCGCACCAGCGACTGGAGCGCCTTGCCGTCGAGGTCGGCGAGGGCGAGCAACTGGTCGCCGCCCATTTCGGGCAGCGAGGTGAGGGCAGAGGCATCCATGCGGTTCCGTTCCGTGTTGACTGATCCGTCACGGACTTATCGGCCAATCTTCGGAAACGTTGAGCCGGGGCCCTGCCCCCCGCCGGGCAGGCCCGGTGTCAGGCCTTGTCGACGGCCCCGCGGATCTGCGCCAGCGCGCCCGGATCCTCCAGCGTGGTCAGGTCGCCCGGGTCGCGGCCCTCGCACAGGGCCTGGATGGTGCGTCGCAGCAACTTGCCGGAACGCGTCTTGGGCAGGGCGCTGACGAAACGCACGCGGGCCGGACGCGCGACGGCGCCCAGGGTCTCGTCGACGCGCTTCATCACCTCGGCTTCCAGTGCCCGCGCCAGCTCGGTCGTGGCCACCCGCGCCGGGTCGCGCGGCACCGCGAACGCCATCGCCACCTGGCCCTTGAGCGCGTCGGCCACGCCCACGACGGCCACCTCGGCGATGGCCGGATGGCCGGAGATGCTCTCCTCGATCTCGCGCGTGCCCAGGCGGTGGCCGGCCACGTTGATCACGTCGTCGGTGCGGCCCAGGATGAAGAAGTAGCCGTCCTCGTCGCGCACCGCCCAGTCGAAGGTGGAATAGACCTGGCGGCCGGGAACGCTGCGCCAGTAGGTGTCGACGAAGCGCTCGTCGTCGCCCCACACGGTCTGCAGGCAGCCCGGCGGCAGCGGGTACTCGATGGCCAGCACGCCCTTCTCGTTGGCGCCGTGCAATTCCTCGCCGGTGCTCTCGTCGAGCAGCACCGCCTTGTAGCCGAACACCGCCTTGCCCGGCGAGCCCAGCCGCGTGCGCGCGGGCTCGACGCCGTTGAGCAGCGTCAGGATGGGCCAGCCGGTCTCGGTCTGCCAGTAGTTGTCGATGACCGGCTTGCCGATGCCTTCGTTGATCCATTCGGAGGTCGGCGCATCCAGCGGCTCGCCGGCCAGGAACAGCGCGCGCAGCGACGACAGGTCGTGGCGCTTGAGCAGCTCGGGATCCTGCTTCTTGAGCACGCGGATCGCCGTCGGCGACGAGAACATCACCGACACCTTGTACTTCTCGACCAGCCGCCACCAGATGCCGCCGTCGGACTGCTTGCCGAAGCCCTGCGTCGGCAGGCCCTCGTAGAGGATGGTGGCCATGCCGGCGATCAGCGGGCCGTAGACGATGTAGCTGTGGCCCACCACCCAGCCGATGTCGCTGGTGCAGAAGAAGGTCTCGCCCGGCCGGCCGCCGTAGATCGTCGGCACCGAGGTGGCGAGCGCCACCGCGTAGCCGCCGGTGTCGCGCTGCACGCCCTTGGGCTTGCCGGTGGTGCCCGAGGTGTAGAGCGTGTAGCTCGGATGCGTGGCGTCGACCCAGGTGCAGGGCACCTGCGCGTCGGCGTGGCGCGCGCGCAGCGGCGCCCAGTCGACGTCGCGGCCCTCGACGTGCGCGGCCGGCGCGAGACCGCGGTCGACCATCAGCACCCGCGCCGGCTTGTGCGCGGACAGCGCGATGGCCTCGTCGAGCAGGTGCTTGTACGGGATCACCTTGCCGCCGCGCGAGCCGGCGTCGGCGCTGACGATCACCGTCGGCGTGGCGTCCTCGATGCGGGTGGCCAGGCTCGAGCTGGCGAAGCCGCCGAACACCACCGAGTGGATCGCGCCCAGCCGCGCGCAGGCGAGCATCGCGAACACCGCCTCGGGGATCATCGGCATGTACAGCAGCACGCGGTCGCCCTGGCCCACGCCCAGCTCGCGCAGCGCGGCGGCCATGGTCACGACCTCGCGCAGCAGCTGCGCCGTCGTCCAGGTGCGTTCCTGGTCGACCTCGGTGGACACCCACACCAGCGCCGCCCGCTCCGGCGCCGTCGCCGCGTGGCGGTCCACCGCGTTGTGGCACAGATTGGTCAGGCCGCCCGGAAACCACTTCACGAACGGCGGATTCGAGGTGTCGCACACCTGGTCGAACGGGCGCTGCCAGTCGATGCGCCGGGCCTGTTCGGTCCAGAACGACGCGGGGTCTTCCAGCGATTGGGCAATGAGCTGCGCGGCGGTGCGGGTCATGGTGTCTCCGGCGGTTTTCTTGGAATACGCGGCGTCCAGGCCGCGACGTCCGGGGATCGTGCCACGCGGAAATGACGTCAGACTTGCGCCGGATCAGGGTGGCGCAGCGACCACCACGCCAGCAGCCAGGTGAGCAGGGCCACCACGGCGATGCCGACCAGCATCGGTCGCGCCGTGCCGTCCACCACGACGCCCATCAACGCGATCATGCCCGCGCCGGCCACCATTTGCAGCGTGCCCATCAGCGCGGACGCGGCGCCGGCGATCTCGCCATGGTGGTCCAGCGCCATCACCGAGGTGGCCGGCACCACCAGCCCCAGGAAGCCGAAGCCCAGCAACAGCATGCCGATCAGCACCGGCAGGGTGTCGATGCCCGCCAGGTTCAGGCCCGAGCCGGCGCACATCGCCAGCGCGAAGCCGGCCACCGCCACCGACACCACGCGCCGCAGGCCGAAGCGATGCGCCAGCCGGCCCGACAGCTGCGACGCGCCGATGAAGGACACGGCATTGACGGCGAAGGCCAGGCTGTACTGGCGCGGCGTCAGGCCGTAGTGCGTGATCAGCACGAACGACGAGTTCGACAGGTAGATGAAGAAGGCGGCCACGCCGAACGAGACGACGCCGGTCAGGCCCATGAAGTGCGGATCGCGCGCGAGCAGGGCGAACGCGCGACCGGTGCTCGCCAGGCCGCTGCCTTCGCGGCGTCCGGCCGGGCGCGTCTCCTCCAGCGCGAACGCGGTCAGCGCCAGGCCCAGCAGGCCGATCGCGGCGATGGCCCAGAAGATCGCGGCCCAGCCGCCGGCGTCGATGATCAGGCTGCCCACCAGCGGCGCGAGGATGGGGCTGACGCTGAAGACGAGCATCAGCAGCGACATCAGCCGCGCGGCCTCGGCGCCGGTGTGCAGGTCGCGCACCACGGCGCGCGTGATGACGTTGGGCGCGCCGCCGCCCAGCCCCTGCACGAAGCGGAACGCCACCAGCCAGCCGATGTCGGGCGCCAGCGCGCAGCCGATGCTGCCGACGGAAAACAGCGCGATGCCCACGTACAGCGGCGGCTTGCGGCCGAACATGTCGGAGGCCGGACCGTAGACGATCTGGCTGATCGCGAACGACAGGAAGAAGGCCATCAGGCTCAGCTGCACCTGGTGGACGTCGGCGTGCAGCGCGCGGCCGATGGCCGGCAGGGCGGGCAGGTACATGTCGATCGCGAACGGGCCGATCGCGGACAGCAGGCCCAGCACGAGGGCCAGGCGCAGGAAGTTGTGTTTCATCGGAAGCCGGGACGGGGGGAGCGCGCAGTATAGAGAGCGGCCTGGGACAATGCCTGCCGATGACCTCGCCCCTGACCACGCTCGCCGACCTGCGGGCCGGCCGCCTCGCCGGTGCGACCCACCTGGACCTGCGCCGGTGCGGGCTGGACGAGTTCCCGCGCGAGATCTTCGCGCTCGCCGACACGCTGGCGACACTGGATCTGTCCGGCAACCGGCTGCGCGCGCTGCCCGACGACCTGCCGCGGCTGCGCGCGCTGCGCATCCTGTTCTGCTCGGACAACCCCTTCGAGACGCTGCCCGCGGTGCTGGGGCAGTGCGCCGGTCTGGACATCGTCGGCTTCAAGGCCAACGATATCGCGCAGGTGCCCGCGGCCTCGATTCCCGCGAACCTGCGCTGGTTGATCCTCAGCGACAACCGCATTGCGGCACTGCCCGAGACGCTGGGCGACTGCCACCGGCTGCAGAAGCTGGCGCTGGCCGGCAACCGGCTCACCGCCTTGCCGGCCGGCATCGCGCGCTGCGAACGGCTGGAGCTGCTGCGGCTGTCGGCCAACCGTTTCGCGACGCTGGCCGACGCGCTGCCCGCGGGCCTGCTGGCGCTGCCCCGGCTGACATGGCTGTCCTGGGCCGGCAACCCGTTCAACGCCGCGCAGGAGGCGCGCGCGCTGGCGGCGACGCCGATCGCCCGGATCGACTGGTCCGAGCTGCACCTGGGCGCGCTGTTGGGCCAGGGCGCGTCGGGCCACATCCACGCGGCGCGCTGGCAGCCCACGACGGGCCCGGCGCGTGCGGTCGCCGTCAAGCTGTTCAAGGGCGCGGTGACCAGCGACGGCCTGCCGGGCAGCGAGATGGCCGCCTGCATCGCGGCCGACCTCCACGCGCACGTGATCGCCATCGAAGGACGCATCGCCGGCCATCCGCAGGGGGCGCAAGGGCTGGTGATGGGCCTGATCCCGCCGCACTACCGCAGCCTGGCCGGCCCGCCCAGCCTGGCCAGTTGCACCCGCGACGTCTACCCGAGCGCGCTGCGTTTCAGCGCGACCCATGCGCGCGCCATCGCGCGGGGCGCGGGCGACGCGCTCGAACACCTGCACGCGCAGGGGCTGATGCACGGCGACTTCTACGCCCACAACCTCCTCGTCGACGACGCCGGCCACGCGCTGCTGGGCGACTTCGGCGCCGCATCGTTCCTGCCCGAAGACGACGACGTGCGGGCCGCGGCGTTGAAGCGCATCGACCGGCGCGCGCTGGCCGTGCTGGTCGACGAACTCGCGCAGCGCTGCGACACGCCGGGCGCGCTGGACGACCTGCGCGGCTGAGCGCTCAGCCCAGCGCCGCGATCACGTCGGCCGGCGCCTGCACCAGCTCGATCAGCACGCCTTCGCCGCCGATCGGGAACTCGGCATTCGACTTCGGGTGGATGAAGCAGATGTCGTGGCCCGCCGCGCCCTGGCGGATGCCGCCGGGCGCGAAGCGCACGCCGTGGGCCGTCATCCATTCCACCGCGCGCGGCAGGTCGTCCACCCACAGGCCGACGTGGTTCAACGGCGTCGCGTGGACGGCCGGTTTGCCGTTCGGGTCGATCGGCTGCATCAGGTCGACCTCGACCGCGTGCGGGCCGCGGCCCAGCGCGCAGATGTCCTCGTCGACGTTCTCGCGCTCGCTGCGGAACTGGCCCTTCGTGGCCAGGCCGAAGATGTCGCACCACAGCGTGCGCAGCGGGCCCTTGTCGGGGGCGCCGATGGCGACCTGCTGCAGGCCGAGGATGCGGAAGGGCTTGGTCATGGCGTTCACTCGAAGCGGATGATGGTCTCGTCGACGGCCAGGCTCTGGCCTTGCGTGGCCACGATCTCGGCGACGACGCCGTCCTGCGCTGCGGTGAGGATGTTCTCCATCTTCATCGCCTCGATGACCGCCAAGCGCTCGCCGGCTTGCACGCGCTGGCCCACCGCCACCCCGATCTGCACCAGCAGGCCCGGCATCGGCGACAGCAGGAACTTGCTGGTGTCGGGCGGCGCCTTGTGCTTCATCCACTTCGACAGCTCGCCCGCCAGCCGCGACACGACGGTCACGTCGATGCGCGCGCCGTCGTGCGACAGCCGGTAGGCCAGCACGTTGCGCGGCGTGCCGCGCTCGACCTGGGCCACGAAGCGGCGGCCGTTGACGGTGCCCGTCTGGCGCAGGTCGGACAGCCGGCTCGGATTGACGATGCGGTAGGGCTGGCCGTCGACGGCCAGGTCCGCGGTGCCGGTGGCCTCGTCGAAGGTCGTGAAGCGCACGGCGTGCTGGCGCGTGCCGCCGCCGGTCTCGACCACCAGCGCGACGAAGTCGGCCGCCTGCTTGACCTCGTGGCCCGACAGCTGGCCGGTGATGCCCGCCGCGCGCGCATGGCCCTTGCGGCGGATCACCGCCGCCAGCGCGACCAGGAACAGCGCGTCGTCGTGCGGCACGTCCTCGGCGACGAAGCCCTGCGGGTATTGCTGCGCGATGAAGCCGGTGTTGAAGTTGCCGGACTGGAAGTCGGGGTGCGCGAGCAGCGCCGACTGGAACGGGATGTTGCTGGAGATGCCACGGATCACGAAGCCGTTGAGCGCCTCGCGCATCTTCGCGATCGCGTCCGCGCGGTCCTTGCCGTGCACGATGAGCTTGGCGATCATCGAGTCGTAGAACATCGGGATCTCGCCGCCTTCCTCGACGCCGGTGTCCACGCGCACGCCGCCGCCGACGGGCATCGGGCTCGCCGCTTCCATCGTCGCGGGCGGTGGCTGGAACTTCACCAGCCGGCCGGTTGACGGCAGGAAGTTGCGGAACGGGTCCTCGGCGTTGATGCGGCATTCGAGGGCCCAGCCGTCGCGCCGGACATCGGCCTGCGCGAACGCGAGCTTCTCGCCGGCCGCCACGCGGATCATCTGCTCGACCAGGTCCAGCCCGGTGATGCACTCGGTGACCGGGTGCTCGACCTGCAGCCGGGTGTTCATCTCCAGGAAGTAGAACGACTGGTCCTTGCCGACCACGAACTCCACCGTGCCGGCGCTCTGGTAGTTCACCGCCTTGGCCAGCGCGACCGCCTGCTCGCCCATCGCCTTGCGCGTGGCGTCGGAGATGAACGGCGACGGCGCCTCCTCGATGACCTTCTGGTGGCGGCGCTGGATCGAGCACTCGCGCTCGTTGAGGTAGACGACGTTGCCGAAGGCGTCGCCCAGCACCTGGATCTCGATGTGGCGCGGCTCCTCGACGAACTTCTCGATGAACACGCGGTCGTCGCCGAAGCTGTTGCGCGCCTCGTTGCGGCAGGCGGTGAAGCCCTCGAAGGCCTCCTTGTCGTCGAAGGCCACGCGCAGGCCCTTGCCGCCGCCGCCGGCCGAGGCCTTGATCATCACCGGGTAGCCGATGTCCCTGGCTATCCTGACCGCGGCCTCGGCGGTCTCGATGGCCTCGTTCCAGCCGGGAATCGTGTTGACCTTGGCGGCGCCGGCCAGCTTCTTGGACGCGATCTTGTCGCCCATCGCCGCGATCGACGCGTGCTTGGGGCCGATGAAGACCAGGCCTTCCTCCTCGACCCGGCGCGCGAACGCCTCGTTCTCGGACAGGAAGCCGTAGCCCGGATGGATGGCCTGCGCACCGGTCTGCTTCGCGGCGGCGAGGATCTTGTCGGCCACCAGGTAGGACTCGCGCGAGGGCGCCGGGCCGAGCAGGACGGCCTCGTCGGCGAGCTCGACGTGCAGCGCGTCCTTGTCGGCCTCCGAGTACACCGCCACCGTGAGGATGCCCATCTTGCGGGCGCTCTTGATCACGCGGCATGCGATCTCGCCGCGGTTGGCAATCAGGATCTTCTTGAACATGTTGTCTCTCTCGATCTTCGTGTCGGATTCAAAGAGGAATATTGCCGTGCTTGCGCCACGGGTTCTCGATCTTCTTGTCGCGCAGCATCGCCAGCGAGCGGCACAGGCGCTTGCGCGTCTCGTGCGGCTGGATCACGTCGTCGATGTAGCCGCGCGCGCCGGCCACGAACGGATTGGCGAAGCGGGACTTGTATTCGGCCTCGCGCGCCGCGAGCTTGGCGGGGTCGTTCTTGTCCTCGCGGAAGATGATCTCCACCGCGCCCTTGGCGCCCATGACGGCGATCTCGGCGTTGGGCCAGGCGAAGTTGACGTCGCCGCGCAGGTGCTTGGAGGCCATGACGTCGTAGGCGCCGCCGTAGGCCTTGCGCGTGATGACCGTGACCTTGGGCACGGTGCACTCGGCGTACGCGTACAGCAGCTTGGCGCCGTGCTTGATGATGCCGCCATACTCCTGCGCGGTGCCCGGCATGAAGCCGGGCACGTCGACGAAGGTGACCACGGGGATGTTGAACGCGTCGCAGAAGCGCACGAAGCGCGCGGCCTTGATGCTGCTCCTGATGTCGAGGCAGCCGGCCAGCACCAGCGGCTGGTTGGCGACGATGCCCACGCTCTGGCCTTCCAGGCGCGCGAAGCCGATCAGGATGTTCTTCGCGCCGTCGGGCTGCAGCTCGAAGAAGTCGCCGTCGTCCACCACCTTGTGGATCAGCTCCTTCATGTCGTAGGGCTTGTTGGCGTTGTCGGGCACCAGCGTGTCCAGCGACATGTCGAGGCGGTCGGCCGGGTCGCCGCTGGGGCGCACCGGGGCCTTCTCGCGGTTGTTCAGCGGGATGTAGTTGTAGAACCGGCGCAGCATCAGGATCGCCTCGAGGTCGTTCTCGAACGCGAGGTCGGCCACGCCCGAGCGCGTGGTGTGCGTGGACGCGCCGCCCAGCTCCTCCGCGGTGACTTCCTCGTGGGTGACGGTCTTGACCACCTCCGGCCCGGTCACGAACATGTAGGACGTGTCCTTGACCATGAAGATGAAGTCGGTCATGGCCGGCGAGTACACCGCGCCGCCCGCGCACGGGCCCATGATCATGCTGATCTGCGGCACCACGCCGGAGGCCATCACGTTGCGCTGGAACACCTCGGCGTAGCCGCCCAGCGACGCGACGCCCTCCTGGATGCGTGCGCCGCCGGAATCGTTCAGGCCGATCACCGGCGCGCCCACCTTCATGGCCTGGTCCATCACCTTGCAGATCTTCTCGGCGTGGGCCTCGGACAGCGCGCCGCCGAAGACCGTGAAGTCCTGCGAGAACACGAACACCAGGCGGCCGTTGATCATCCCGTAGCCGGTGACGACGCCGTCGCCCGGGATCTTGTTGTCGGCCATGCCGAAGTCGGTGCAGCGGTGCTCGACGAACATGTCCCATTCCTCGAACGTGCCCTCGTCGAGCAGCAGTTCGATGCGCTCGCGCGCCGTGAGCTTGCCCTTGTTGTGCTGGGCCGCGATGCGCTTCTCGCCGCCGCCGAGTCGGGCCTGGGCGCGCTTGCGTTCGAGTTGTTCGATGATGTCGTGCATGGGGGGAATGTCTCCGTTTGCGACGCGCGTACCGCGCTGGGTTCAGGCCTGGGCGAACTGGCTTCGAATGTGTTCGAGCACGTCCTTCGCGCTCGCGGGAATCGGCGTGCCGGGGCCGTAGATGCCCGCCACGCCGGCGTCGTAGAGGAAGTCGTAGTCGCGGCGCGGGATCACGCCGCCGACGAAGACGATGATATCGTCCGCGCCCTGCGCCTTGAGCTCCGCGATGATGGCCGGCACCAGGGTCTTGTGGCCGGCCGCCAGCGTGCTGACGCCCACCGCGTGGACGTCGTTCTCGATGGCGTGGCGCGCGCATTCCTGCGCGGTCTGGAACAGCGGGCCGATGTCGACGTCGAAGCCGAGGTCGGCGAAGGCGGTGGCCACCACCTTGGCGCCGCGGTCGTGGCCGTCCTGGCCCAGCTTGGCGATCATCACCCGCGGGCGGCGGCCGTGTTCCTGCGCGAACGCGGCGATCTCGGCCTGCAGGTCGGCCCAGCCCTGCGCGCTGTCGTACTGCGCCGCATAGACGCCGGAGATCATCTGCGAGTCGGCGCGGTGGCGACCCCAGGCCTGCTCCAGCGCGTCGCTGACCTCGCCCACCGTGGCGCGCAGGCGCATCGCCTGCACCGACAGCTCGAGCAGGTTGCCCTGGCCGCTTTCCGCGGCGCGCGTGAGCGCGGCCAGTGCGTCGCCGACCTTGGCCTGGTCGCGCGCGGCGCGCACCCGCGCGAGGCGTTCGATCTGGCTGGCGCGCACGGCCACGTTGTCGATGTCGAGCGTGTCGATCGCGGCCTCGGTGGCCAGCTTGTACTTGTTGACGCCGACGATGACGTCCTTGCCCGAGTCGATGCGGGCCTGCTTCTCGGCGGCGGCCGCCTCGATCTTGAGCTTGGCCCAGCCCGAGGCCACCGCCTTCGTCATGCCGCCCATGGCGCGCACTTCCTCGATGATGGCCCAGGCCTGGTCGGCCATCTGCTGGGTGAGCGACTCCATCATGTAGCTGCCGGCCCAGGGGTCGACAACGCTGGTGATGTGGGTTTCCTCCTGGATGATCAGCTGGGTGTTGCGCGCGATGCGCGAGCTGAACTCGGTGGGCAGCGCGATCGCCTCGTCGAAGCTGTTGGTGTGCAGGCTCTGCGTGCCGCCGAACACCGCGGCCATCGCCTCGATGGTGGTGCGCACCACGTTGTTGTACGGATCCTGCTCGGTCAGCGACCAGCCCGAGGTCTGGCAGTGCGTGCGCAGCATCAGGCTCTTCGGGCTCTTCGGCTCGAATTCCTTCATGATCTTCCACCACAGCAGCCGCGCCGCGCGCATCTTGGCAATCTCCAGGTAGAAGTTCATGCCGATCGCCCAGAAGAAGCTCAGGCGGCCCGCGAACTCGTCCACGTCGAGGCCCTTGGCGAGCGCGGTGCGCACGTACTCGCGGCCGTCGGCCAGCGTGAACGCGAGCTCCAGCGCCTGGTTGGCGCCGGCCTCCTGCATGTGGTAGCCCGAGATCGAGATCGAGTTGAACTTCGGCATCTTCTGCGCCGTGTACTCGATGATGTCGCCGATGATGCGCATCGAGGGTTCGGGCGGATAGATGTACGTGTTGCGGACCATGAACTCCTTGAGGATGTCGTTCTGGATGGTCCCGGACAGCTGCGCCTGCGCCACGCCCTGCTCCTCGGCCGCGATGACGTAGCCCGCGAGCACCGGCAGCACGGCGCCGTTCATCGTCATCGAGACCGAGACCTTGTCCAGCGGGATGCCGTCGAACAGGATCTTCATGTCCTCCACCGAGTCGATGGCCACGCCGGCCTTGCCGACGTCGCCGGTCACCCGTGGATGGTCGGAGTCGTAGCCGCGGTGGGTGGCCAGGTCGAACGCGACGCTGACGCCCTGGCCGCCAGCGGCCAGCGCCTTGCGGTAGAACGCGTTGGACTCCTCGGCGGTGGAGAAGCCCGCGTACTGGCGGATCGTCCACGGGCGCACCGCGTACATCGTCGCCTGCGGCCCGCGCACGAAAGGCGCGAAGCCGGGCAGCGTGTCGGCCCAGGGCAGGGCGGCGGTGTCGGCGGCGGTGTAGAGCGGCTTGACGACGATGCCGTCGGGCGTGACCCAGTTCAGGGCGTCGACGTCGCCGCCGGGGGCGGACTTGGCCGCCGCGGTTCGCCACGCCTGCAGGCGGTCCTGCGCGTTGTCTTCGCTCATGTCGTCCTTGTCGTCTCTGTTCACAAAATTCTGTTCACAATCTTCGCAAATGGCTATCATTCCATCAAGGCCTGAAAGGGTGACGGTTTGCGAAGCGAATCTGTGAAGTTGCGAAGTTTGTGAACTGAAAATGGCAAAGACCTTCATGGGCGTTCGCCTGCGATCGCTGCGCGAGGAGCGCGGGATCACCCAGGCCGCGCTGGCCCAGGCGCTGAAGCTCTCGCCCAGCTACGTCAACCAGATCGAGAGCAACCAGCGCCCGATCACCGTGCCGGTGCTGCTGCGCCTGCAGGCCTACTTCGGCATCGACCTGCAGTTCTTCTCGGAGGACGAGGAATCGCGCGTGGTCGCCGAGCTGCGCGAGATCACCGCCGGCGTGCTGGGCCAGGGCGCGGTGCCGCTGGCCGAGCTGCAGTCCGTGGCGCAGCAACTGCCGGCGTTCTCCAAGGTGCTGCTGGCGCTGCAGCGGCGCGCGCAGAACGCCGAGGATCGCGTCGCCAGCCTCGCGGCGGGCAGCGACGGCGACCGCTTCGCCGCCGACGGCGGCACGCCCACGCAGCCGCACGAGGAGGTGCGCGAGTTCTTCTACGCGCGCCACAACCACCTGGCCGTGCTCGACGAGCGCGCCGAGGCCCTGTACGAGCGCCTGCTGGCCACGGCCCCGGCGCCGGCGGGCGCGGACCTGCGCGGCGACGACGGCGGCGCCGGCCGCCGGGCCGCGTTGTCGGCCCAGGCCAGCCTGGGCGTGCTGATCGAGCAGCACCTGCTGGCCGAGCATGGCGTGCGCACCCTGTCCGAGGATCCGGATCGCGGCAACCGCCAGGTGATCCGCCACTTCGACCCGCCCTCGCGCCTGCTGCGCATCTCGCCCAGCATCGAGCCGGGCCAGCGCACCTTCCAGCTGGCGATCCAGGCGGCCTTGCTCACGGTGGGCCCGCTGATCGACTCCTTCATCGACGCCGCGGCGTTCTCGCACGCGGACGCGCGGGCGCTGGCGCGCATCGGCTTCGCCAACCACTTCGCCGGCGCGCTGCTGCTGCCCTACGGGCGCTTCCTGGCCGCCGCGGAGGCGCTGCGCTACGACATCGACCTGCTCAGCGAGCAGTTCGGCGTCAGCTTCGAGTCGGTGTGCCACCGGCTGTCGACGATGCAGCGCGCCGACGCGCGCTGCATTCCGTTCTTCTTCGTGCGGGTCGATCGCGCGGGCAACATCTCCAAGCGCCAGTCGGCCACCGACTTCCACTTCTCGCGCACCGGCGGCACCTGCCCGCTGTGGAACGTCTACGAGGCCTTCGCGCAGCCGGGCAAGGTGATCACGCAGCTGTCGCGCATGCCCGACAACCGCACCACGCTGTGGGTGGCGCGCACCGTCACCCACCAGCGCGGCGGCTACGGTTCGCTGCGGCGCACCTTCGCGGTGGCGCTCGGCTGCGACGTGCGCTACGCGAGCCGCCTCGTCTATTCCAAGGGCATCGCGCTCGACGACCCGGAGGCCGCCACGCCCATCGGCGCCGGCTGCAAGGTGTGCGACCGCGAGGACTGCGCGCAGCGCGCCTTCCCCGCGCTCGGCGGGCACCTGCGCATCGACGAGAACGTGCGCCAGTTCGCGCCGTACTCGGGCAGCCCGGGCACGGCGCGCTGAGCAGGGCCCCCACGCTCACGTCGTTCGCTGCCCCCGAGGGGGCGCACGTCGCCTCCGGGCGGCGGCGAGGTCTCTACAGGCGTTCGAAGATGGCCGCGATGCCCTGGCCGCCGCCGATGCACATGGTCACCAGCGCGTAGCGGCCGCCGGTGCGCTGCAGCTCGTAGAGCGCCTTGGTGGCGATCACCGCGCCGGAGGCACCGATCGGGTGGCCCAGCGCGATGGCGCCGCCGTTGACGTTGACCTTGCTCAGGTCGAGATCCAGGCCGCGCGAGACGGCGATCGCCTGGGCCGCGAAGGCCTCGTTGCTCTCGATGACGTCCATCTGCGACAGCGTCAGGCCGGCCTTCTTCAGCGCCAGGCGCGTGGCCGGGATCGGGCCTTCGCCCATCACGTCGTTGGGCACGCCGGCCACGGCGTACGACGCCAGGCGGGCCAGCGGCTTGTAGCCCGCGGCGGCAGCGACGCCGGCCTCGGCCAGCACGAAGAACGATGCGCCGTCGTTGATGCCCGAGGCGTTGCCCGCGGTCACCGAGCCGTCCTTCTTGAACGCCGGCTTCATCTTGGCGAGGGTGTCGACGGTGGTGCCCGCCTTCACGTGTTCGTCGGTGTCGAACACCACCTCGCCCTTGCGGGTCTGCTTGACGATGGGGACGATCTGCGACTTGAAGCGGCCTTCGGCGATGGCTGCCGCGGCGCGCCGGTGCGATTCGGCGGACAGGGCGTCCTGTTCCTCGCGCGTGATGCCCCACTTGGTGACCAGGTTCTCGGCCGTGATGCCCATGTGGCCGACGCCGAACGGATCGGTGAGCGTGGCCACCATCATGTCGATCAGCTTGGTGTCGCCCATGCGCGCGCCTGTGCGCATCGCCGGCGACAGGTAGCCGCCGCGGCTCATCACCTCGACGCCGCCGCCGATGCCGTAGTCGCAGTCGCCGAGCAGGATGTTCTGCGCCGTCGTGACGATGGCCTGCAGGCCGGACGAGCACAGGCGGTTGACCGCCATCGCCACCGATTCCATCGGCAGGCCGGCCTGGATGGACGCCACGCGGGCGACGTAGGCCGAGCGACCTTCGGTCGGGATCGTGTTGCCCACCGTGACGTAGTTGATCAGCTTGGCGTCGACGCCCGAGCGCTCGATCGCCGCCTTCATCACCAGGCCGCCGAGTTCGGACGGCTCGGTGTCGGCCAGCGCGCCGTTGAAGGTTCCGACGGCCGAGCGAGCGGCGCCCAGCACGACCACATCGCGGTTGTTCATGTTCATCTCCAGTTGTGCGGCGGCGGAACGGGCGTTCCGGTGCGCCAGGGGGCCGGCGCGCCCGCGCTCCGGCCATTTTCGGCGAGCATAAGCCACGCCGGATTGATCCGGCGCATGCCCGACCTGCGGGGTCAGGCGTCGCGCAGCGCTGGCGTGTCGAGCAGGGCCAGCAGCTGGCGCGCGGCCACGGACGGGGCGACGCGGCCGGCGCTCACGTCGGCGCTGGCCTGCGGCAGCGCGGCCTGCACCGCGGCGTGCTGGCGGAAGCGAAGCTGCAGTCCGGCCGAAATGCGCTCCCACATCCAGGCGCGATCCTGGTCGCTGCGGCGCCGGGCCAGCCGGCCCTGGGCGACCTGCAGGTCGCGGAACTCCCGCACCGTGGCCCAGAACGCCTCCAGGCCGTCGGCCTTCAGCGCGCTCAGCTGCATCACCCGCGGGCGCCATGGCGGCCCGGTGACGGCCGCGGCGGCGTCGCCGTACGGGTGGCCCAGCAGGCGCATGGCCGAGGTGATCTGCGCGCGGGCCCGGGTGGCGGCGTCGGGGTCGATGTCGGCCTTGTTGATGACCACCAGGTCGGCCAGCTCCATCACGCCCTTCTTGATGGCCTGCAGGTCGTCGCCGGCGTTGGGCAACTGCAGCAGCACGAACATGTCGGTCATGCCCGCCACCGCGGTCTCGCTCTGGCCGACGCCCACGGTCTCGACGATGACGATGTCGTGGCCGGCAGCCTCGCACACCAGCAGGGCCTCGCGCGTCTTCTCGGCCACGCCGCCCAGCGTGCCGGCCGACGGGCTGGGGCGGATGAAGGCCTGCGGGTGGACCGACAACTGCTCCATGCGCGTCTTGTCGCCCAGGATCGACCCCCCGGAGACGCTGGACGAAGGGTCGACCGCGAGCACCGCCACGCGGTGGCCCTGGCCGACCAGGTGCAGGCCCAGCGCCTCGATGAAGGTGCTCTTGCCCACGCCCGGCACGCCCGAGATGCCCAGCCGCAGGGACTGGCCCGCGTGCGGCAGCAGCCGTTCGAGCAGGGCATCGGCCTGCAGGCGGTGATCGGCGCGCGTGGACTCGATCAGCGTGATCGCCTTGGCGAGCGCGCGCCGGCGCACGGAGGCGTCGCCGTCGAGGATGGCGGCGGCGATGGCCGCGGGGTCGGTGAGCGCCGCCATCAGCGCGCGACGGCCTGGCGGATGTGTTCCAGCACGTCCTTCGCGCTGGCCGGAATCGGCGTGCCCGGGCCGTAGATGCCCTTGACGCCGGCCTGGTACAGGAAGTCGTAGTCCTGTGCCGGGATCACGCCGCCCACGAACACGATGATGTCGTCGGCGCCCTGGGCCTTGAGCTCGGCGATGATGGCCGGCACCAGGGTCTTGTGGCCGGCGGCCAGCGTGCTGATGCCGATCGCGTGCACGTCGTTCTCGATGGCCTGGCGCGCGCATTCCTGCGGCGTCTGGAACAGCGGGCCGATGTCGACGTCGAAGCCGAGGTCGGCGAAGGCCGTGGCCACCACCTTGGCGCCGCGGTCGTGGCCGTCCTGGCCCAGCTTGGCGATCATCACGCGGGGGCGGCGGCCGTAGGCGTCCGCGAACGCGCGGATCTCGCCCTGCAACTGCTCCCAACCCTCTGCACTGTCATAGGCGGCTGCGTACACACCGGTCACCTTCTGGATGTCGGCGCGGTGGCGCCCGAAGACTTTCTCGAGCGCGTCGGACACCTCGCCGACGGTGGCCCGCAGCCGCACGGCCCGGATCGAGAGATCGAGCAGGTTGCCCGTGCGCGTCGCGGCCGCGTGCGTGAGCGCGTCGAGGGCGGCGGTCACGGCGGCCGCGTCGCGCGCGTCCTTGACCCGGTGCAGGCGGGCGATCTGCGACTCGCGCACCGACACGTTGTCGATCTCGCGGATCTCGACCGGGTCCTCGCTGCCGAGCCTGTACTTGTTGACGCCGACGATGACGTCCTTGCCCGAGTCGATGCGGGCCTGCTTCTCGGCGGCGGCCGCCTCGATCTTGAGCTTGGCCCAGCCCGAGGCCACCGCCTTCGTCATGCCGCCCATGGCGCGCACTTCCTCGATGATGGCCCAGGCCTGGTCGGCCATCTGCTGGGTGAGCGACTCCATCATGTAGCTGCCGGCCCAGGGGTCGACAACGCTGGTGATGTGGGTTTCCTCCTGGATGATCAGCTGGGTGTTGCGCGCGATGCGCGAGCTGAACTCGGTGGGCAGCGCGATCGCCTCGTCGAAGCTGTTGGTGTGCAGGCTCTGCGTGCCGCCGAACACCGCGGCCATCGCCTCGATGGTGGTGCGCACCACGTTGTTGTACGGATCCTGCTCGGTCAGCGACCAGCCCGAGGTCTGGCAATGGGTGCGCAGCATCAGGCTCTTCGGGTTCGTCGCGCCGAACCCGGTCATGATGCGGCACCACAGCAGCCGCGCCGCGCGCATCTTGGCCACCTCGAGGTAGAAGTTCATGCCGATCGCCCAGAAGAACGACAGGCGCGGCGCGAACTCGTCGACGGCCAGGCCCTTGGCGAGCGCGGTGCGCACGTACTCCTGGCCGTCGGCCAGCGTGAACGCGAGCTCCAAGGCCTGGTTGGCGCCGGCCTCCTGCATGTGATAACCCGAGATCGAGATCGAGTTGAACTTCGGCATCTTCTGCGCCGTGTACTCGATGATGTCGCCGATGATGCGCATCGAGGGTTCGGGCGGATAGATGTACGTGTTGCGGACCATGAACTCCTTGAGGATGTCGTTCTGGATGGTCCCGGACAGCTGCGCCTGCGCCACGCCCTGCTCCTCGGCCGCGATGACGTAGCCCGCGAGCACCGGCAGCACGGCGCCGTTCATCGTCATCGAGACCGAGACCTTGTCCAGCGGGATGCCGTCGAACAGGATCTTCATGTCCTCCACCGAGTCGATGGCCACGCCGGCCTTGCCGACGTCGCCGGTCACCCGTGGATGGTCGGAGTCGTAGCCGCGGTGGGTGGCCAGGTCGAACGCGACGCTGACGCCCTGGCCGCCAGCGGCCAGCGCCTTGCGGTAGAACGCGTTGGACTCCTCGGCGGTGGAGAAGCCCGCGTACTGGCGGATCGTCCACGGGCGCACCGCGTACATCGTCGCCTGCGGCCCGCGCACGAAAGGCGCGAAGCCGGGCAGCGTGTCGGCCCAGGGCAGGGCGGCGGTGTCGGCGGCGGTGTAGAGCGGCTTGACGACGATGCCGTCGGGCGTGTGCCAGTCCAGCGCTGCCAGGTCGCCACCGGGCGCGGATTTCGCGGCGGCACGTTGCCATTGTTCGATGGACACGCGGGGGAACGCCGGTGCGTCCGGATTCGGTCGAGGCGGGGTGGGGCCCATGGCAACGGTTCTCCTGTCGACGCGACCTGGCGCTGCGGATCGGCCGACGTCTGTGCTTCGAACCCGTTGCGTGTGCTGGCGCTGCGCGTCGCGCCATGGCGTGGCGCGGGCAACGGGCTTGTCCGTCGATGATAAGTGACCGGCCACGCGCCGCCGCCCGCGCCGGCCGGCCCGACAGCGACCCTAGAATCGACGCCACGCACCGTGCCGGGTGCGCGCCCTGAGGAGACCGGATGCCGCGCTTGCGCTCGATGGGACGCCTGATCGCCTGGACGCTTTGCGCCCTCCTCGGGCTGCTGGTGCTGGGGGTCGTCTTCGCCGGGTGGGCCATGCATCGCAGCGTGCCCACGCTCGACGGCCAGGCCGTGCTGCCCGGCCTGCGCGCGCCGGTGACGATCTCCCGCGACGTGCGCGGCACGGCCGTCGTCAAGGGCGGCGACCGCCTGGACGTGGCGCGCGGGCTCGGCTTCGCGCATGCGCAGGAGCGCTTCTTCGAGATGGACCTGACGCGGCGGTCGGCCGCGGGCGAGCTGGCGGCGCTGTTCGGGCCGGTCGCGCTGGAGCGCGACAAGGCCCGGCGCGCGCATCGGCTGCGCGCGACGCTGGCGGCCCGCCTGGCGGGCCTGGGCGACGGCGAGCGCGCGCTGCTGCAGGCCTATGCCGACGGCGTCAACGCCGGCCTGGCGCAGCTGGGCACGCGGCCGTGGCAATACCTGCTGCTGCGCGCCGACCCGCAGCCCTGGCAGCCGGTCGACTCGCTCCTGGTGATCGGCGAGATGTTCTGGATGCTGCAGGGCGCCAGCGTCGACGAGGGCCTGGAGCGCGCGCAATTGCGCGAGTGCGTCGGCGACGCCATGTTCGACTGGCTGGAGCCGCGCGGCGGCCACTGGGACGCGGCGCTCGACGGGTCGGTGCTGGCGCCGGGCGCGATGCCGGGACCCGAGCGCCTGGACCTGCGGCTGCCGGCACCCGCGGCGCCGGCCTCGGCGGTCGTGGCGCGCGCCGACACGCCGGGCTTCCTGGACGACCTGGCAGCGGACGTCCGGCACGAGCCCGTCGTCGGCAGCAACAACTGGGCGGTCGCCGCCGCGCGCAGCGCCACCGGCGCGGCAATGCTGGCCAACGACATGCACCTGAGCCTGGGCGTGCCGTCGATCTGGTTTCGCGCGCAGTTCGAGATCGGCAGCGGCGGCGACGCGATCCGCGCGGCCGGCGTCACGCTGCCGGGCGTGCCCGCCCTGGTGGTCGGCTCCAACGGCCACGTCGCCTGGGGCTTCACGAATTCGTACGGGCAATGGTTCGACTGGGTCAAGGTGCCGGCGCAGCCGGACCCGGCGCAGTCGACCCACCTGACCGAGACCATCGCCGTCAAGGGCGGCGCGGACGTCGCCCTGGACGTCGTCCAGTTCGCCGGGCTGCCGGTGATCGCGCACGCCGGCGCGCAGGCCTATGCGCTGCGCTGGGTGGGCGACATGGGTCCGGCCTACGGCCTGGCGCTGGACGACCTGCTCGGGGCGCGCGACGTGCGCGACGCCACCGCGGTCGCCGCGCGCTCGGGCATTCCGCAACAGAACTTCGTGGTCGTGGATGCCCGCGGCGCCATCGCCTGGACGATCGCGGGCGCGCGCCTGGACACCGGGCGCCCGACGGCGGCGAACTTCGCGCGCTTCGTGGGCGCGGACGAACTGGCGCGCTTGCAGGCGCCGTCGCTGGCACTCTCCGGGCAGTCGGCGGCACCGCTGCTGCGCGAGCCGCCCGATGGGCAGCTGTGGACGGCCAACGCGCGCGCCTACGACGACGGATCGCCCCCGGAGCCCGCCGCCACGGCTTCGGCGGCCGGGGAGCGCCTGTTCTCCGCGGCCATCGGCGACGGCGGCTACGACCTCGGCGCCCGCGCACAGCAGATCCGCGACCGCCTGCGTGCCACGCCGAAGTTCGACGAGAAGACGCTGGGCGCCATCCACTTCGACGACGAGGCCTTGTTCCTGCGTCCCTGGGCCGGCCGCATCGCCGCCATCGCCGCGAGCACCACCGCGCGCCCCGAGGTCACGCAGTTGCTGAAGGACTGGAACGGCCGCGCCGATGCCGACCAGGCCGGCTACCGCCTCGTGAGCGCGGTGCGCACGCGCGTTCTGGACGCGCTGTGGGCCGCCTGGAGCCAGCCGCTGGTCCAGGCCGGCCGCTGCCCGGCGCGCCGCTACGAGTGGCACGCCCGCTTCGAGTACCCGGCCGAGCAGGCACTGGACCAACAGCCCGCGCACCTGCTGCCGCGCGGGTTCGCGAGCTGGGACGCGTTCCTGCTGGCCCAGATCGACGCCACCGTCGCCGCCATGACGCGCGGCGGCGCCCGCGCGCTGGCCCAGGCGACCTGGGGCGAGGCCAACCGCAGCCGCATCGCGCATCCGCTGTCGCGCGCGCTGCCGGTGCTGTCGAGGTGGCTGGACATGCCGTCGGCGCCGCAGTCCGGCGACCGCAACATGCCGCAGGTCGCGGGCGCGGGGTTCGGCCAGTCCGAGCGCCTGGTCGTCGCGCCGGGCCACGAGGAACGGGCCACCCTGGCGATGCCCGGCGGCCAGAGCGGCCACCCGATGTCGCCCTTCTACGGCGCCGGCCACGACGACTGGGTGGCCGGGCGGGCCACGCCGCTGCTGGCCGGTCCGGCGCAGCATGTGCTCACTTTGACGCCCTGACGGGCGCGCCCGGCCGCGATCGACCCCCGTCACGGGGTCAAGTTCGTCCGTCGCGGGCCGATACCGGCATGGATCCCCCCGCTTGGCGAGGGGCGTAGTCGAGAACCCCCGTGCCGTCTTCCAAACCTGCAGCGACGTCCCAGACGCCCGGCCTGATGCCGTCGGCCGAATGGGCGACCTGGCGTCGCCTGGTCCAGATCTACCTGGACCGCGACGCCGAGTCCTCCGAGATCCGCGCGCGCCTGGTCCAGTGGGTGACGTTCGTGTCGCCCTGGCTGATGGCGGCCAACATCGCCAGCGCCACGCTGCTGGCCCGGATGCTGCCGGCGCCGGTGCCGCCCTGGCTGCGCTGGACCTGGTGCGGCCTGATCTGCGCGATGTCGGCGCTGGGGCTGGCCGGCTGGCTGCGCCACCGGCGCAAGGTGCCCACGCGCGTCAGCCCGGCCGTCGTCCGCAAGGGCGTGCTGCACGCCGGCGTGCTCGCGGCGCTGTGGGCCGGGCTGCCCTGGGTCGTCATGGCGCACGGCTCGGCCACGGCACAGCTCCTGATCGTCGGCGTGATGCTGGGACTGGTGGCCGGCGGCGGCTTCGTGCTGACCCCGCTGGCGCCCGCGGCCATCGTCTTCACGCTGATCATCGGCGCATCCACCGCCGGGGCGATCGCGCAGATCCCCGACCCGATGGCGGCCCTGCTGGCGGCGCTGATGGCCGCCTACACAGTGGTGACATCGGCGGCCATCGTGCTGGGCGCACGCCGTTCCGCGGGCGCGTTGCGCGCCGAGCGCGAAGCGGAGCGCCAGGGGCAGCTCGTCGCGTTGCTGCTCAAGGACTTCGAGTCGCAGTCGGCCGACGTGCTGTGGGAGACGGACGCCGCCGGCCGCCTGGCGCGCATCAGCGCCAAGCTCGTCGCGCTGATGCACCTGGACAGCGAAGCGCCGGGCAAGCGCTCGCTGCTCGGCTGGTTCGAGCAGCAGGCGCGCGAGCCGGAGGCCCGGCAGGCCGTCGCGCAGCTGCGCCAGGCCTTCGGCAGCGGCCAGGCGTTCCGCCAGCGCGGCATTCCGGTGACAGTGGGCGGCGCGGCGCGCCGCTGGTCGATCACCGCGCGACCGCTGGTGGACGAGGCCGGCGTCGACCAGGGCTGGCGCGGCGTCATCACCGACATCACGATGGAGCACGACGCCCAGTCGCGCATGCAGCAGCTGGCGCTGGTGGATTCGCTCACCGGCCTGGCCAACCGCACCCAGCTGCGCGACAAGCTGCAGCTCAAGCTCGAGTCGGCGGCGAAGAAGCCCGCGGCGCTGCTGTGCCTGAACATGGATCACTTCAAGCGCGTCAACGACATGTTCGGCCACGCGGCCGGCGACCTCGTGCTGCGCGAGGCCGCGCGCCGGCTGCGCAAGCTCGCGCGCGCCTCGGACCTGGTGGCGCGTGCCGGCGGCGACGAGTTCGCCATCATCCTGGACGACATCGCCGGCGAGGACGACGCGCTGCGCTTCGCGCAGCGGGTGGTCGCCGAGCTGCAGCGCGGCTTCACGGCGGACGCCGTGCAGGTCACCACCGCCGCCAGCGTCGGCGTCGTGGCCATCCCCGCGCATGGCACCACCGTCGACGAGCTCCTGGCCAACGCCGACCTGGCGCTCAGCGCGGCCAAGGCCGGCGGTCGCGCGCGCGCCGAGATGTTCCGCGCCGACATGGGCGAGCGGCTGCGGCTGCGCATGACGATGGAGCGCGACCTGCGCCAGGCGGTCGCGAAGAACGAGCTGCGCCTGCACTGGCAGCCGCAGGTGGACACGCGCGAGTGGCGCATCAGCGGCTGCGAGGCGCTGCTGCGCTGGCAGCACACGGATCTCGGCCTGATCCCGCCGATGAACTTCATCCCGATGGCCGAGGAGACCGGCCTGATCGTCGAGCTCGGCGAATGGGTGATGGGCGAGGCCTGCCGCGTCGGCGCGCACAGGCTGCCGGGCCTGATGGTGGCCGTCAACGTGTCGCCGATCCAGGTGGTGCGCGACGACTTCGTCGCCATGGTGCGCAAGGCGCTGGCCGCCAGCGGGCTGCCGGCGCAGCGCCTGGAGATCGAGATCACCGAGTCGCTGTTCATCGACGCGTCGCCGAAGGCGCTGCGCAACCTCGAGCTGTTGCGCCAGATGGGCATCCGCGTGGCGCTGGACGACTTCGGCACCGGCTACTCGTCGCTCGCCTACCTGCGCCAGTTCCCGTTCGACACGCTCAAGATCGATCGCGCCTTCGTGCGCGAACTGGTCACGCAGCACGACGCGCGCGCCATCGTCCGCAGCATCGTCGAGCTCGCCGCGGCGCTGGGCATGAGCACGGTGGCCGAAGGCGTGGAGGAGCCGGCGCAGTACGAACTGCTGCGGCGCGCCGGCTGCGCCGGCGTGCAGGGCTTCCTGATCGCGCGGCCGATGCTGATCGACCAGGTCATCGAGATGCTGGACAGCTGGGCGATGCAGCGCGCGCCGAAGTCCGACGCGGTGCCCGACTCGATCTTCGCGCCGCTGGGCGACACCGAGCCGGCCGAGTTCCGCGCGGCCGACGGCCGCGCGATCCACTGACCGGCCTGGGCGGACGGGAACCGGCGCGTCCCCGGCCAGTTCCCGGGATCTGGCGCTGCGTCCATCGGTCCGGAGACGGCCCGTCGCGACGCGCCAGGGCGCCGCCCCTCAGCCGGCGCTGGCGGTCGGCTCGATCCACTCGAGGCCCAATTGCTGCCCGACATGGGCCCGCAGCGCCTCCAGGGACACCGGCTTGGCCAGGAACACGTTGGCGCCGGCCCGCAGGCAGGCGGCGCGGTGCTCCGTGCTGGCCGAGGCCGAGACCGCGATCACCGGCACCGAGCCCAGGTCGGGATCCTCCCGCAGTCGGCGCGTGGCCTCCATGCCGCCCATCGACGGCATCACGCTGTCCAGCAGGACCAGGTCCGGCCGGAAGCTGCGTGCGGCCGCCAGCAGTTCGCTGCCGTCGCCGGCCTGCGCCACGATGAATCCGGCGTTCGTGAGGAAGTCGCACATCAGAGCGCGGTTCGCCGCCGCGTCGTCGACCACCAGCACCCGCCGCGCAGGGCCCTGGTAGAGCGCGGCGCCGAGGATCCTTGCGGCGGCGGCCTGGGCCGGTTGCGCCAGCGGCACGGGCAGTTCCACGCGGAACCGGGTGCCGCGGTCGAGCTCGCTGGTCACCTTCACCTGTCCGCCCATGTCTTTGACGAGTGCGCGGGTTATCGCCAGGCCCAGGCCGGTGCCGCCGCCGCGGCGTTGCACGTCGCCCACCTGCTCGAAGGGTTTGAAGATGCGGTCCAGGTCCTCGGGACGCATGCCCACGCCGGTGTCCTCGACATCCAGCTGCAGCAGCACCTGCGCCGGGCCCTTCGGCTCGGCGCAGGCGCGCAGCCTGACGGTGCCCTGGTCGGTGAACTTGATCGCATTGCCCAGCAGGTTGAGCAGCACCTGGCGCAGCCGGCGCTCGTCGGCCAGCACGGATTCGGGCAGGCCCGCGCCGACATCGAACTCGAAGGCCAGACACTTCTCGTCGGCTTTCACCCGCATGAGGTCGACCACCGACTGCAGGAGGACGGACGGGTTCACCGGTGCAGGGTTCAGCTCCGTGCGGCCGGCCTCGATGCGGGCGAGGTCGAGGATGTCGCTGATCAGCGCCAGCAGGTGCAGCCCGCTCTGGTGGATCGTGTCCACGCCGCGGGCCTGCTGGGCGCTCAGGCCGCCCTCCATGGCCAGCAGTTGCGCATAGCCGAGGACTGCATTCAGCGGGGTGCGCAGCTCGTGGCTCATGCCGGCGAGGAACTCGCTCTTCGCGCGGTTGGCCGCCTCTGCGGCATGGCGGGCCGCACGCTCCGTCTGGACCATCCCGCGGTCGAGTTCGGGCGTCGCGGCCTGCGCGCGATCCTGGGCGTCCAGCTTGGCCAGGATGTTTTTCACCTGGCCTTCGACCTTCCCTTCGCTGAGCGCGAGCGCCCGGGCGATATCGGGGTACGCGTTGCCCTGCGCGATGAAGCGCAGGAGGCCGATCTCCGCCGCCGTCAGGGCCTCGTCCGTGGCCTGCCCGGCCAGCTCGAACGACACCTCCGACGGAAGCGCCTTGCGGCCGGCGTGCACGGCGCGGATGGCGTCCAGCAGTTCCTTGTGCAGCGCGTTCTTCAGGAGGTAGCCGCGCGCGCCGGCCTGCAACGCGCGCTGCGCCTGCGCGTCGCCGACGTAGGTGGTGAGCACGATGATCCGGGCGTCGGGGAACTCGGCCCGGATCGCGCCGATCGCGTCGAGCCCGCCCATCCCGGGCATCTGCAGGTCCATCAGCGTGACGTCCGGCCGGTACGCGCGGTACTGCTGGATCGCCTCGCGTCCGTTCGCCGCCTCGGCCACGAGGGCCATGTCCGGTTCCACGGAGAGCAGCATGGCGATGCCCTGCCGCACGATCGGATGATCGTCCACGCAAAGCACCTGGATGCGGGTCGGGCCTTCCGTCATTCGCCGATCTCGTTGGACGCGACCCGCCTGCGGCGCAGCCACGATCGGGTCGGAGGAGTTCTACTGTACGCGCGCATCCCGGGAACATTCAATTCGACCTCCGTGCCCGCGTCCGCGAGCCCGCGGACGGTGAGCTTGCCGCCAACGAGCTCGGCGCGCTCGCGCATGCCGCGCAGGCCGAAGTGCCCTTCCTGCCCGCCTGTGCGCAGCACCTCCGGGCTGATCCCCTTGCCGTCGTCGCGCACCCGCACGCACAGCCGCTGCGCGTCGTAACGGATCTCGACGTCGATCTGCTTCGCATCGGCATGGCGGAAGGCGTTGCGCAGCGCCTCGCCGGCGATGCGGAACGTCTCGTCGCGCACGAGCGGATGCAGCGCCTGGGGGGGGCCCAGCACGTCGATGCGCGCCGTTGCAGAGTGGCCGTTCTCGTTGGCGAGATCCTCGACCAGCGCCCGCAGGGAGTCGGCCAGGCTATTCGTCTCCAGCACCGAGTTCCGCAGGCCCTGCACGGTATCGCGGCCCTCGGTGATCGCCTCCGCCACGTGGTCGATGGCGCCCGCGAGGATCTTCTTCGATTCGCGCGGACGATCGGGCAGCAGGTTGAACGCCGCCTGGAACTGCAGCAGCAGCCCGTGGAAGCGCTGCAGGAGCGTGTCGTGCAGGTCGCGGGCAATGCGCGTGCGCTCGGCGACGCGCGCCTCCAGCGTGGCCTCGAACTGGCGGTGAAGCCGCCGGATGCGCATGCGCAGCCGGAGTTGGAAGCCGCTCCATGCCAGGCCGATGAGCAGGACGACGCAGGCCAAGCCAAACCAGGTCGTCTGGTGGAACGCCGGCGGAATCGAGAAGTCGAGCTGCGCACCTTGCTCGTTCCACACCCCGCTGTTGTTGGCCGCCATCACGCGGAAGCGGTAGGTTCCCGGCGGCAGGTTCGTGTAGCTCGCCTGGCGCCTGTCGACCGCCTCCTGCCAGTCGTTGTCGTGCCCTTCCAGCCTGTAGCGAAAGCGCATGCTCTTCGGATCGACGAGGCTCAGTGCCGTGAACTCGATCGCCAGGTCGCGCACCAGCGCTGGCAGGCGCAGGCCATTGGCGACCGTGTAGGACTTGCGGTCTGCGACGAGGCTCTCGATTTGCACCGGCGGCGGCAGCGCATTGAAGGGCAGGTGATCGGGATCGATCAGCTGGACGTCGGCCCCCGACACGAACCACAGCTTGCCATCCGGGCCTTTGGCCACGGGCGGATTGAAGTAGGCCGGCGTCTGTGCCAGGAGCGGTACGCCATCCGCGCCGCCCCACAGTTTCGCGGCCACGCGGCGGTTCGGGTCGGCGATCCAGGCCGCCAGGTCGTCGCGCATGACCCGCACGAGGCCGCAGGCCGTGTACATCCAAAGCGATCCGCTGTCGTCCAGGGTCGACCAGTGGATCGTGTTGCAGGGCAGGCCGTTGGCGACCGTGAGCGTCGCGACGCGGCCATCCTTGATCCGGCTGAGTCCGCCGTCTTCCGTGGCTGCCCACAACGCGCCGTCGGCATCGAGCCGGAGACCGGCGACGTGGCCCGCACCCAGCCCTTGCGCGGACGTGTACGTCGTCTCGACCTTTCCGTCCTTGAAGAACAGGACCCCGCCGTCCTGCCAGAAGGACAGCCAGACGCCGCCCCGATCCGCGACGATGACCTTGGCCTGTTGCCGGCGACCGAGCGCGGACCACGGAATGTTCTCGACGAACCTGCCCCCGTTCAGTCGCGCCAGCCCCTGTTTGCCCGACAGCCAGAGGTTGCCCGCCGCGTCGCCCGTCATGGAGTAGACCTCGTTGCTGGGCATCTCGCTGACCGCGACAAAACGGTCGCCCGCGAAGTAGGCGAGGCCGCGGGCCGTGCTCGCCCAGAGCCGCCCGCCGGCGTCCTGGTACAGGGACTGCACCCGGGCGTCGGGCAGCCCGTCGCGTTCCTTGTAGACGACCGGGGCGGCGTCCTTCCACCGCGCCAGTCCATCGTCCGTCGCCAGCCAGACGCTGCCGTCCGTGGTGGCCAGCACGGACTTCGTGACCTCGTTGGGCACACCCTGCTGCATCGACAGGGTGGTGACCGGCAGCTTGCGAAAACGATCCAGGCCCTTCTCGCTGCCGAACCAGATGTTGCCCTCGTGATCCTCGAACAGGCTGCAGGCGATGTTGCCCGACAAGCCCTCTGCCCGCGTGAACGTGTCCGCCAAGCCGTCCTTCACATGGATGATGCCGAGGCCTTCCGTTCCGATCCACAGCCCGCCGTCGCGGTCACGCAGCAGCTTGTTGGCCTTCACATCGCGATCGGCGACTCGCTCCACGGGCTTGCCGGCGCGACGGATCGCGTAGGGGACGAGGCGGTCGCCATCCACCTGCCGGAGTCCTGCGCCCCGGACGCCGACCAGGATCTGTCCATTGACGCTCGTGCTCAGGTCGCCCACGCGCATGCCGGGCAAGGCGAACCGGCGGGGCGTCCCGGGCTTCCAGCGCCAGACGCCGGATTCCGCACCCGTCCACAGGGTTCCGGAACCGTCCTCGCCCAGGCTCCAGACGAACCCGCCGAAGCCGCCCTCCGGCGTGGCGCATTGCGCCTGTCCTGCTCGAACGGAACACAGCCGTCCCGGGTCCGCGAACAGGCCGGCCCAGATCGTGCCCTCGTGATCCTCGAGCAACGACGTGACGAACCCGCGGTCGGTCTGCGGGTAGCGGGTCAGGCTGGCGCCGTTCCAGCTGGCCAGGCCATTGAAGGTGCCGATCCAGAGCGTGCCGTCGCGCGAGACCAGCAAGCTGTAGGGACTGTCAGGCAACGACTGCCCCTTCGGGGGTTGCCAGGGCACGAAACGGAGGCCGTCGAAGCGGAAGAGTCCGAACGACCCGGCGATCCAGAGGTAGCCGTCGGGCGTCTGCGCGATCGCGAAGACGAGGCCCAGCAAGGCCCCGTCCCGGGCAGTCCACGAGGTGTGCGCGTACTGGGCGACCTGCAGCGGCGGGTCGAACGCCAGGGCGGGAGCCGGCGAGGTGAACAGGGCCGACGCCAGGAACAGACCGGGCACGAGGCGTCGTCGGGGGTGGCCTTCCTGCAGATTCACTGCGAATCCTTTTGCGCTTGCGGTGCGCCGCTAGCGTAGCGTGAAAGGCTCGTTGCGGGGCGGATGGGATCGTCGTCGCCGACCGGGCCAAGAAAAAGGCCGCTCGTCGAGCGGCCCTGGCTTGTCACGCCTCGCGCGCGCGTCGCCCCGGATCAGCGTTCGCCGATCGGCTTGACGGTGCGCGGCGCGGCGCCCGAGAACAGCTGGCGCGGACGGCCGATCTTGTATTCCGGATCGGAGATCATCTCGTTCAACTGCGCGATCCAGCCCACCGTGCGGGCCAGCGCGAAGTTGGCCGTGAACAGGCTGGTCGGGATGCCGATGGCGCGCTGCACGATGCCCGAGTAGAAGTCGACGTTCGGGTAGAGCTTGCGGGCGACGAAGTAGTCGTCTTCCAGCGCGATCTTCTCGAGCGCCATCGCCAGCTTGAACAGCGGGTCGTTGTGCAGGCCCAGCTCGTTGAGCACCTCGTGGCAGGTCTCGCGCATGAGCTTGGCGCGCGGATCGTAGTTCTTGTACACGCGGTGGCCGAAGCCCATCAGCTTGACGCTGGAGCTCTTGTCCTTGACCTGCGCGATGAACTCGCCGATCTTCTCGACGCCGCCCATCTTCTGGATGTCTTCCAGCATGTTGAGCGCGGCCTCGTTGGCGCCGCCGTGGGCGGGTCCCCACAGGCAGGCGACGCCGGCGGCGATCGCGGCGAACGGGTTGGTGCCCGACGAGCCGCACAGGCGCACCGTGGAGGTGGACGCGTTCTGCTCGTGGTCGGCGTGCAGGATGAAGATGCGGTCGAGCGCGCGCTCGATGACCGGGCTCACCGTGAAGTCCTCGCACGGCGTGGCGAACATCATGCGCATGAAGTTGCCGGCGTAGCTCAGGTCGTTCTTCGGGTAGATGAACGGCTGGCCGACCGAGTACTTGTAGGCCATCGCCACCAGCGTCGGCATCTTGGCGATCAGGCGGATCGCCGCGATCTCGCGGTGCTCCGGGTTGTTGATGTCCGTCGAGTCGTGATAGAAGGCCGACAGCGCGCCGACGAGGCCCGTCATGACGGCCATCGGGTGCGCGTCGCGACGGAAACCGCGCAGGAAGAAATGCATCTGCTCGTTGACCATCGTGTGGTGGGTCACGCGGTCGGTGAACGAGGCCTTCTCGGCCGAGTTCGGCAGCTCTCCGTACAGCAGCAGGTGGCAGGTCTCGAGGAAGTCGCAGTTGACCGCGAGCTGCTCGATCGGGTAGCCGCGGTACAGCAGTTCGCCCTTGTCGCCGTCGATGTAGGTGATCGACGAGTTGCACGAGGCGGTGGACAGGAAGCCGGGGTCGTAGGTGAACTTGCCGGTCTGGCCATACAGCTTGCGGATGTCGATCACTTCCGGACCGATGGTGCCCTTGTAGATGGGCAACTCCATGCTGGGGCTGCCATCGGAGAACGACAGGGTCGCTTTGACGTCGGACGGGGTCATTGGGAATTCCCTTTCTTGAGGACTTTGGCAGCAGGACGGCGCATGAGCGCCAATACTTCGATGACTTCGGGGATGTCGAGCTCGCCGTCGGGTTCGCGGCGGGCCAGCAGCAGGTCGAGCAGGTCGTTGTCGGGCAGCTCCATCAGCGGCTGCAGGCCGGTCACATGGCGGTTGGTCAGGCCGCTTCCCTGTTCGCGGAAGAAGCGCTCGATGAACAGGTCGTTTTCGAGCAGTCCGCGCTTGCAACGCCACTTGAGGCGGTTGAGCTCGGTCGGGTCGATGGTGCTGTCCATTGTGCGGATCGGCGCGTGGCTTGTTGGGGGAAGCGGTTCAGGATCAGACGGTGCGACGCACCATCATTTCCTTGATCTTGCCGATCGCGCGCGTCGGGTTCAGGCCCTTCGGGCAGACGTCCACGCAGTTCATGATCGTGTGGCAGCGGAACAGGCGGTACGGATCCTCGAGGTTGTCCAGGCGCGCACCGGTGGCCTCGTCGCGGCTGTCGGCGATGAAGCGGTAGGCCTGCAGCAGGCCGGCCGGGCCGACGAACTTGTCCGGGTTCCACCAGAAGCTCGGGCACGACGTCGAGCACGACGCGCACAGGATGCACTCGTACAGGCCGTTGAGCTCGTCGCGTTCCTCGGGCGACTGCAGCCGTTCCTTCTCGGGCGGCGGCGTGTCGTTGACCAGGTACGGCTTGATCGAGTTGTACTGCTGGAAGAACTGCGTCATGTCGACGATCAGGTCGCGGATGACCGGCAGGCCGGGCAGCGGCTTGAGCACGATCGTCTGCGGCAGCGACAGCATGTTGGTCAGGCAGGCCAGGCCGTTCTTGCCGTTGATGTTCATCGCGTCCGAACCGCACACGCCTTCGCGGCACGAGCGGCGGTACGAGATCGTCGGGTCGACGGACTTCAGCTTGATCAGGGCGTCGAGCAGCATGCGTTCCGAGCCGTCGAGTTCGATCTCGATGGTCTGCATGTACGGCTTGTCGTCCTTGTCCGGGTCGTAGCGGTAGATCTGGAAGGTGCGCTTGGTCATGGTCTTCTTGTCCTTGTCGCGTCAGAACGAACGCACGGCCAGGGGGATCGATTCCGTGGTCAGGGGCTTGAGCTTGACCGGCTTGTAGTCGAGCCGGTTGTCCTGGCTGAACCACAGCGTGTGCTTGAGCCAGTCGACGTCGTTGCGGCCGAGCGGATTCTTCGGCGAATCGGCCGGCTCCTCGTAGTCGACCACCACGTGGGCGCCGCGGCATTCCTTGCGCGCGGCAGCCGAGACGATCGTGGCCTGCGCGGCCTCGATCAGGTTCTCCACTTCCAGCGCCTCGATGCGCGCCGTGTTGAACACCTTGGACTTGTCGCCCAGCGTGATGTTCTTGACGCGCTCGCGCAGCGCCGCGATCTGCTTGACGCCTTCGTCGAGCAGCGCCTGCGTGCGGAACACGCCGGCGTGCTTCTGCATCGAGCTGCGGATGTCGTTGGCCACCGTCTGCGCATACTCGCCGCCGACGTTGGATTCGAGGCGGGCCATGCGCGCGAGCGTGCGATCGGCCGCGTCGGCCGGCAGCGGCTTGTTGGCGCGCGCCTTCAGGCCGGCGGCGACGATGTGGTTGCCGGCCGCGCGCCCGAAGACGAGCAGGTCCAGCAGCGAATTGGTGCCCAGGCGGTTGGCGCCGTGCACACTGACGCAGGAGCATTCGCCGACGGCGTACAGGCCGTTGATCACCGCGTTCGGGTCGCCGTCCTTGGGCGCGACGACCTGGCCGTTGATGTTGGTCGGGATGCCGCCCATCTGGTAGTGGATGGTCGGCACCACCGGGATCGGCTCCTTGGTGATGTCGACGTTGGCGAAGTTGTGGCCGATCTCCAGCACCGAGGGCAGGCGCTTCATGATCGTCTCGACGCCCAGGTGGGTCATGTCGAGGTGGATGTAGTCCTTGTTCGGGCCGCAGCCGCGACCTTCCTTGATCTCCTGGTCCATGCAGCGCGAGACGAAGTCGCGCGGCGCGAGATCCTTGTAGTGCGGGGCGTAGCGTTCCATGAAGCGCTCGCCGTCGGCGTTGCGCAGGATGGCGCCCTCGCCGCGGCAGCCTTCGGTCAGCAGCACGCCGGCGCCGGCGACGCCGGTCGGGTGGAACTGCCAGAACTCCATGTCTTCCAGCGGGATGCCCGCGCGCGCGGCCATGCCCAGGCCGTCGCCGGTGTTGATGAAGGCGTTGGTGGACGCCTGGTAGATGCGGCCCGCGCCGCCGGTGGCCAGCAGCACCACCTTGGCCTCGAGGATGTGCACGTCCCCGGTTTCCATCTCGATGGCGGTCACGCCCACGACGTCGCCGTCGGCGTCGCGGATCAGGTCCTGGGCCATCCATTCGACGAAGAACTGGGTGTGGGACTTGACGTTCTGCTGGTACAGCGTGTGCAGCAGCGCATGGCCGGTGCGGTCGGCCGCGGCGCAGGCGCGCTGGACGGCCTTCTCGCCGTAGTTGGCGGTGTGGCCGCCGAACGGGCGCTGGTAGATGGTGCCGTTGGCGTTGCGGTCGAACGGCATGCCGAAATGCTCGAGCTCGTAGACGACCTTGGGTGCCTCGCGGCACATGAACTCGATCGCGTCCTGGTCGCCGAGCCAGTCGGAGCCCTTGACGGTGTCGTAGAAGTGGAAATGCCAGTTGTCCTCGCTCATGTTGCCGAGGGACGCGCCGATGCCGCCCTGGGCCGCGACGGTGTGCGAGCGGGTGGGGAACACCTTGGACAGCACGGCCACGTTCAGGCCGGCCAGCGACAGCTGCAGCGACGCGCGCATGCCCGAGCCGCCCGCGCCGACGATCACGACGTCGAACTTGCGCTTGGTAATGGAAGAGGCGACGGACATTCAGATTCTCCAGAGCACTTGCAGGGCCCAGCCGGCGCAGCCGACGAGCCAGACGATGGCGGCGACCTGCAGCACGATCCGTGCCGCCACGGGCTTGACGTAGTCCATCAGCACATCCCGCACGCCGACCCAGGCATGCCACAGGATGGCGGCGATCATCACGAACGTGAGCACCTTCATCCATTGGTGGGCGAAGATGCCGCCCCATTTCAGGTAGCTCATCTCGCCGGGGGTCAGGCACTGCACGACGATCACGATCGTGAACAGGGCCATCAGCACCGCGGTGGCGCGCTGCATCAGCCAGTCGCGCACGCCGTAGTGGGCGCCGACGACGACGCGTTTCGTTCCGTAGTTGGTAGACATGTTGTTGGCGAACCCGGTTCAGTAGCCGATGAACAGCTTGTAGGCGAACACCAGCGTCAGGAACGCGGCCACGCCCATCGCGACGAGCGCGGACGTGCGGCCGAATTCCTTGGTGACGCTGTGCGTGAAGTCCATGTACAGGTGGCGCACGCCGGCGCAGAAGTGCTGCAGGAAGGCCCAGATCAGCGCCAGCGTGACCAGCTTGACGCCGAACGCCGGCACGAAGCCGAGGCCGGCGACGAAGGCATTGCGGAACTGGTCGAACGACACCTCGGACGTGACGCTGGTGTCGAACAGCCAGATCGCGAAGGGCATCAGCACGATCAGCAGCAGCCCGCTGATGCGGTGCAGGATCGACACGACGCCCGCGGGCGGCAGCCGGTAACTGGTGGCGTCGGAGAAGCGCATCTCCCCCGGTCGTTTCTTGATCGCCTTGATCGCGTCAGCCATGGTCGTGGATCCTTGTCGTTATGTCTTCGGGGCGGCGCCCCGGGCGCGTCGCCTGTTTGGCGGCGCGTGCGCGCCGCGGGCCCGCGGGCATCGGGCGATGTCGGGGACCGGTAAAACCCGCGAATTTTATGGCAATGCAACATGCGTTGCCCAAGTAGGGATTGGAATGCGGCAATCGTCGCTTTTCCACCGAAACGGGGGCTCGCGGCGGGTTCGCCAGGCGCGGGGTCGACGCTGTCATGTTCAATTCAGCGTGTTGCGGTAATGGTGGCTGTCGGTGCGGTAGAGGCCGCGCCGCAATTCGACCGGCCGGTCGCCGTACGTGAACGACAACCGCTCCACCAACAGCAGCGGCGTGCCGACCGGCACCGCCAGCACCGCGGCCGTCGCCGCGTCGGCCGCGACGGCGCGGATCTTCTCCTCGGCGCGGATCATGCGCACGCCGAACTCGGCCTCGAACAGCCCGTACATCGGCCCGACGTAGCCGGTCAGCCGCTCGGCCGTCAGGCCCTTGAACATGCCCGCCGGCAGCCAGATCTCGTCGAGCACCACGGGACGGTCGTCCTGGGCGAGCGTGCGCCGGACCATGATGGCGCCCTCGGCGCCGCGCAGCTCCAGCGCGCGTGCGACGGGCGCTGGCGCGCGCATGCGCCTGCACTCGAGGACGTGGCGCTCCATGCCTCTGGGCTTGGCGTCGTCGGGTGCCAGGCGCAGGAAACGGTACTGGATCTGTTCCTCGGCGTGGGTGGCCACGAAGGTGCCCTTGCCCTGGCGGCGCACGACGAGGTTGTCGGTGGCGAGCTCGTCGATGGCCTTGCGCACCGTGCCCTGGCTGACGCGGTAGCGCGCCGCCAGGTCGGTCTCGGCGGGAATCGCCTCGCCGGGCTTCCATTCGCCTTCCTGCAGGCTGCGCGTGATCAGCAGCTTGATCTGCTGGTACAGCGGGCTGAAGGCGGGGCCGGACGGATCCGAGGACATGGTGGGCGGCAGGACGTTGGAGCGCGAGCGAGGGAGGGCCGCGACCGGACGGCCGCCGGCGATTGCAGCACAGCCGGACGGGGCCCGTCCACCTTCTTCCGAGCATCCCACTGGGCTTGTCTTGTATAAGACATAAGATGAGTGACCCTGTGCGGGTTTTTCCCTGGACTGGGATTAAACTTCGGCAGTCGCGATGGGCCGGAGCGCACGCCGGGCCGCCCGCGCCAGCTTTCCGGACCGCCGGCCCCGCTGTTGGTCTTCCATCCGTCCATTTCCTTCGTCTCGGAGACATTTCCATGAGCAAGTCCCCCGTTCGCGTCGCCGTCACCGGCGCCGCAGGCCAGATCGGCTACGCCCTCCTGTTCCGCATCGCCTCGGGCGAGATGCTGGGCAAGGACCAGCCGGTCATCCTGCAACTGCTCGAGATCCCCGACGAGAAGGCCCAGAAGGCGCTCAAGGGCGTGATCATGGAACTCGACGACTGCGCGTTCCCGCTGCTGGCCGGCATCGAGGCCCACGGCGACCCGCTGACGGCGTTCAAGGACACCGACTACGCGTTGCTCGTCGGCGCCCGCCCGCGCGGTCCCGGCATGGAGCGCGCCGACCTGCTGGCCGCCAACGCCCAGATCTTCACGGCGCAAGGCAAGGCGCTCGACAAGGTCGCCTCGCGCGACGTCAAGGTGCTGGTGGTGGGCAACCCGGCCAACACCAACGCCTACATCGCGATGAAGAGCGCGCCCAGCCTGCCGCGCGAGAACTTCACCGCCATGCTGCGCCTGGACCACAACCGCGCGCTGACCCAGGTCGCCCAGAAGACCGGCACCAAGGTCGCCGACATCGAGAAGCTCACCGTCTGGGGCAACCACTCGCCCACGATGTACGCCGACTACCGCTTCGCCACCGTCGGCGGCAAGGCCGTCAAGGACCTGATCAACGACCAGGTCTGGAACGCCGACACCTTCCTGCCGACCGTGGGCAAGCGTGGCGCCGCCATCATCGAGGCGCGCGGCGTCTCGTCGGCGGCCTCGGCCGCCAACGCCGCCATCGACCACATGCGCGACTGGGCCCTGGGCTCCAAGGGCAAGTGGGTGACGATGGGCGTGCCGTCCAACGGCGAATACGGCATCCCCAAGGACACGATGTTCGGCTTCCCGGTCACCACCGAAGGCGGCAAGTACAAGATCGTCGAAGGCCTGGCCATCGACGGGTTCAGCCAGGAGCGCATCAACAAGACGCTCAAGGAACTGCAGGACGAGCAAGCCGGCGTCTCCCACCTGCTCTGAACGGCGTTCGCGGCGCCTCGGACGAGGCGCCGCGGACTCCGGATATCCTGAACGCGCGGCTTGCCGCGCGTTCGTCTTTGTACCTCGGAGATGTCCATGTCCAACGCTGCCCACCCGCGCGACGTCCTGTTCGAGGACGGCGACCCGACCACCTCGCTGCCGGTCTGCGACCACTACTCCGGCGTCGAGGCCCGCATGCGCAAGAGCCTGGAGCTGCAGGCCGAGCTCGGCCCGGTGTTCGACGTCACGCTCGACGGCGAGGACGGCGCGCAGGCGGGCGGCGAGGTGGAGCACGCCCACCTGATCGCCGAGCTGGTGAACTCGCCGGCCAACCGCTTCGACCGCGTGGGCGCGCGCATCGTGCCGCACGGCCACCCGGCGTTCGACGCGATGCTGGAGGTGCTGCTGCGCGACGCCGGTGCGCGGCTGGCCTACCTGATGATCCCCAAGGCCCGCGACGCCGCCGACCTGGAGGCCGCCGTCCATGCCGTCGACGTCGCCGCGCGTGCCGCCGGGCTCGTGCGCGAGCTGCCGCTGCACGCGCTGGTGGAGACCCACGGCGCGCTGCGCGACGTCGAGCTGCTGGCGGCGCACCCGCGGCTGGAGTCGTTGTCGTTCGGGCTGATGGACTTCGTCTCGGCCCATCGCGGCGCGATTCCCCAGTCGGCGATGGGCGCCGAGGGCCAGTTCACGCATCCGCTGGTGGTGCGCGCCAAGCTGGCGATCGCCGCGGCCTGCCACGGCCACGCGAAGACGCCGTCGCACTGCGTCGTCACCGAATTCAAGGACTCGCGCCTGCTGCAGCGCGCCGCCGAGCGCGCCTGCCGCGAGTTCGGCTACACCCGCATGTGGAGCATCCACCCCGACCAGGTGCGGGTGATCGTCGACGCGTTCGCGCCGACGGCCGCCGAGGTCGACCTCGCGGTGGAAGTGATCCTGGCCGCCCAGGCGGCCGACTGGGGCCCGATCCGCCATCGCCACAACGGCCGCGAGCACCTGCACGACCGCGCCAGCTACCGCTACTTCTGGCACGTGATCGAGCGCGCGCAGCGCACCTCCATGGGCGGCCACGCCCAGCTTCCGGCCGAGGCCCGGATGCGCTGGTTCGGGCATTGACGGCCCGCCGGCCGCGCCCATCCGTGACGCAGTTGGCACCGCACGGCCTCGAAACAAGGGGTTGCATCTGAACCTGTAACAGCGGCGGGCGCTTGGCCGACAATTCGGGTTCGACCTCAAACCCGGAGACTTCGCTCGATGTTTCGCACCCTGACCGCCGCAGCCGCCCTGGCCGCGCTTTCCACGCTCCCCCTGTCTTCCGCGTTTGCCCAGACCGCCCCGGCCGCGAAGCCCAAGGCCGCGGCCGCCGCGAAGAAGCCCGCCGCCAGGCCGGCCGCCGAGCCCGTCTCCGCCATCAACGACAACCTGAACCCGGGCCAGCTGTCCATGGCCGACCGTGTGCTCACCGGCACCGCCGACTGCGAGTTCAAGCAGAAGGTCGAGGTCGAGAAGATCGCCGGCCACTCGGGCAACTTCAAGGTCACGTTCGACCACAAGACATACATCATGGTGCCCGAGGAGACCACCACCGGCGCGATCCGCCTGGTCGACACCGGCGGTGCCGTCGTCTGGATCCAGATCCCGATGAAGTCGATGCTGATGAACCAGAAGGAACACCATCGCCTGGTCGACAACTGCCAGGAAGACGAACAACGCATCGCCGTGCAGTCGTCGCAGAAGGCCGGCGCGAACGCCGGGGCGCTGGCGCCCAGCGTCGCGTCGCCGGCGGCCGTCGCCGCGGCGCAGGGCGTGGCGGCCACCAACGCCGCCGTCGCGGACACCGCCGCGCCGGGTTCGACGGTCACGACGACGCAGACCACGACCACGACCACGACGACCAAGGTCGTGCCGCCGGCGCCGAAGAAGAACAGCAGCGCGGCGCCGGCCGCCGCCGCCTCGGGCATGTGGAAGTGACCCCCGCCGGCGCGCGCGCCGGCCCGGACGGACAAACGCCGCGCGGCTGCGAAGCCGGGCGGCGTTTTTCCTGGGGCGCGCGATGTCAGTTGTTCGACGTCGCCCGCACCTCCTCGATCGTCGTCACGCCGGCCAGCACCTTCTCGATGCCGTCCTGGCGCAGCGTGCGCATGCCTTCGCCCATGGCGTGGTGCTGGATCTGCTCGGCGCGGGCGCCGGTCTGGATCAGGTTGCGCACGCCCTTGCTGACCGTCAGCAGCTCGTGCACGCCGGCGCGGCCCTTGACGCCGGTGTTGCCGCACTTGGCGCAGCCGGTGCCGCGGAAGAACATCAGGCGGCCGTCCACCGCGTAGCGGCTGGTCCAGTCGGCCAGCGTGGCCTCGCGGGTCGGCGCCTGCGGGTGGTCGCCCCAGATGTGCAACGAATCGTTGAGCAGTTCCTCGACCTGTTCGTCGGTGGCCGGGGTCGACGTCTTGCAGCCGCTGCAGATGCGGCGCACCAGGCGCTGGGCCAGCACGGCCAGCAGCGCGTCGGCGAAGTTGAACGGATCCATGCCCATGTCGAGCAGCCGCGTGATCGTCTCGGGCGCGCTGTTGGTGTGCAGCGTCGACAGCACCAGGTGGCCGGTCAGCGACGATTCGACGGCGATCTGCGCGGTCTCGTTGTCGCGGATCTCGCCCACCATGATCACGTCCGGATCGGCGCGCAGGAACGCGCGCAGCGCCTTCGCGAAGGTCCAGTCGATCTTCGGGTTGACCTGCACCTGGCGCAGGCCGGCCTGGGTGATTTCCACCGGATCCTCGGCCGTCCAGATCTTGCGTTCGGGGGTGTTGATGAAGCTCAGCGCCGAGTGCAGCGTGGTCGTCTTGCCCGAGCCGGTCGGGCCCACGCACAGCACCATGCCGTATGGACGCTCGATCGCCTTCTTCAGCTGCGCCAGGTTGTGCGGCGACATGCCCAGCGAGTCGAGCGGGATCGGCTTGGCCGAGGCCAGGATGCGCAGCACCGCGTCCTCCAGGCCGTTGGCCGTCGGGATCATCGCCACCCGCAGCTCGATCGGGCAGCTGGGCACGAAGCGCGCGAAGTTGATCTTGCCGTCCTGCGGCCGGCGGCGCTCGGAGATGTCGAGGTCGCACATGATCTTCAGCCGCGCGACCAGCGCCTGGCGGTAGGTGTGCGGCAGCTCCAGGTACGGGCGCAGCAGGCCGTCGACGCGGAAGCGCACCTTGACCTTCTCTCGCCCCGGGCGCGTCTCGATGTGGATGTCGGAGACGCCCTGCGTGTGCGCCTCCACGATCATCGAGTTGATGAGCCGCACCAGCGAGCTGTCGGACTGCTCCACCGCGCCGTCGTTGTCGTCGACCGGGCCGGCGTGCGCGCTCTCGGCGGACGGCATCTCGAGGGCGGCCAGCAGCGTGTCGGTGCCCTGGTTCTCGGGGCCCTGCGTCGCGATGAAGTCGAGCGACATCTCGTCGAGCCCGGCGCGCGTGTACAGCAGCGGGATCTGCTCGACCAGGTTGGCCACGGCCGGCAGCACCGGCACGACCTTGGACTGGGTCAGGAACTCGGCCTCGTCGATGCGGTCGCGGCGCGACGGATCCTCGGTGGCCACCACCACCTTGCCGTTCATCAGCCCCAGCGGCAGCATCTCCAGGCGCAGCGCGGCGGCCACCGGCAGCTTGCGCAACGCCTCGAGGTCGATCGGGTAGGCCTGCAGGTCGACCTGCGGATAGCCCATCTTGCGGGCCAGCGCGGTCTGCAGGTTGGCGCGCGTGATCAGCTCCTGGCGCACCAGCAGCTCACCCAGCGGCAGGCTGCGATCCTTGCCCTGGTGGGCCAGCGCGTCGGCGAGCTGGCTTTCGGTGATGTAGCCGAGCGCGATCAGCGCCTCGCCGATGCGCACCATCGGCATCCGGCCCTGCGCTTCGATCGCGGCGTGCAGCTGCTCGGGCGTGGTGACGTGGTCGCCCAGCAGCACGTCGCCCGCGCGCGGCCGGGCCTGCGCGTCGTGTTCCGCCAGCGCGGCGTTGACCTGCGGCGGCGACGCGGTCGCCTGGAAGACCATCGGGTCGAGCATGGGCAGCGACGGCGCGTCGTCGGGCAGCCGCGCGCGCTTGACCTCCAGCGCCTCGCGCAGCTCGTCGCGCGTGATCACGCCGTGGTTGACCAGCAGCTCGCCCAGCGGCAGGTTGCGGTTGCGGGTCTGGCTGCGCAGCGCCTGCGCCAGGTCCTCGGGCGACAGGATGCGCAGCGAGATCAGTGCCTCGCCCAGCCGCAGCATCGGCGTGCGCGCCTGCAGGTCCAGTGCCTGCTGCAGCTGCGCCCGCGTGATCAGGTCGACCTCGACCAGCATCTCGCCGAGCTTCAGGTTGCGGATGCGCTGCTGTTCCTGCAGCGCGTCCTGCAGATGCTGCGGCGACAGGGTGTGCTGGCTGACGAGCACGTCGCCCAGGCGTGGCCCGAAATCGACGCGGCGGTAGGCGCCGCGCGGGTAGAACGAACGCTGCACGAGGCCGGCGTCGCCGACCGGCGGAAACAGGAACAGGCCCTGGTCGTTCTCGACGTGGCTGATCGTGCGTCCCGTGTGCGACTTGCCGCTGTTGAGCTGCACCTGGAATTCGGTGTCGCCCGGCACGCGCTCGGCCCAGCCGGGCGCGGCGTTGACACCGTTGCTCGAGGGCATCACCGGCTCGGTGAGCGTCAGGCGCAGGAACTGGCCGAAGCGCAGCTGCATCGGCGAGCGCGCCGGTGGAACGAAGACGGTGGCCAGGCCGGTGGACGCGTCGAAGTGCGCCAGGCGGGCGTTGAACGTCTTGTCGTTGACGCCCAGGATCGCGCACGGCTCGCTGGTGCCCAGCGGCCACACGGTGCCCGCGTGCGCGGCGGGCGGCATGGCCCAGTGCGACGCCTCGGCCGCGGCGGCGCCGTCCTGCGGTCGACGACCCGGCGTGGCGGACTGGGGGGGCAGTGATAGGTCGGACATCGGCGTTGAGCGCGGGCGCATCCACTTCCCCAGCGACAGCTGAGGGCGGTCCGATACTAGGGTGCCGAGGCCGACCCGAAGCCGCGAACAGCGGCGCGATCGCGGGGCAGTTCGGCGCGGCGCACGGGGCTGCCTTCCGCCAGGGCGCTGCGGTGCGAGCGCCCGCCGGCGGCTGGACGGCGTTCAGCCCGCCGGGTCGTCCCGGTCGTCGTGCTCGGCGTACGCCTGCCACTGCGCCATCGCACGGTTCATCAGCCTGACCTGGCCGGTGAAGCGCGTGCACATCAGGCAGATGCGCAGGTGGAAGCGCACCGCGATGCGCTCGACGAGCGTCAACGGCCGGTTCTCGCGTTCGAGGACGAGGCGGGTGACTTCGCGACAGTTGCGGACAAATAGGCTCATCGGGACGCTGTGGCCGGAGTGGCCGCGGGGTGTGCATCGAACCAGCCGGCTTGCAGGCACTCGCGCAGCCGGAGCCGGGCACGATGGAGCAGCACCCACAGGTTCGTCGTGGTGATGGTCAATTCCTTACACACCTCGTCCGACGACAGCTCCAGCCATTCCCGCATCATGAAGACGCGGGCCTGGGTCGGCGGCAGCACGTCCAGGCAGGTCTGCATCACGTCGAAGAACTGGCGCTGGCGCAGCGCGTCGTCCGGATTGCCCCAGTCGGCCGGCATCTCGCGCCAGTGGCCATCGGGGGCGAACAGCAGGTCGTCCAGGTCGACGTCGTCGTCGGCATTCAGGATCGTGGCCTCGCGCTTGTGGCGGCGCAGCTGGTCGATCACCTTGTGCTTGAGGATGCCCACCAGCCAGGTCTTCAACTGCGACTGGCCGGCGAACGACTGCGGCTTCTCCAGCGCGGCGACCACGGTCTCGGAGACGGCGTCCTCGGCCCAGGCCTCGTTGCGCAACTGCGTGCGCGCGAAGCGCAGCAGCTGTGGCTGGAGCTTCTCGAGCTGGCGGGCAAAATCGTTCGACATGACGCGGCGGCAGGGGGGCGCGCCGGGGGCGGCGCAGCGCGAGTATCGCCCACTCGACGGGCGGCCCGTTCAGGCGACCCGCGGCCCGCCGCCGTTGACGCTGGCCAGCCGCAGCCCCCAGCCGTTGCGGCGCTCGCCTTCGAGCCAGGCCTGCAGCTCGGCCGCCGGCAGGGCCTTCGTGAACAGGAAGCCCTGCGCGAGGTCGCAGCCGGCGCGGGCGAGCCAGTCGCGCTGGCCGGGCGTCTCGACGCCTTCGGCCACCACCTGCAGCCCCAGCGCCTGCCCGATGCCGATCACCGCGTCGGCGAGCGCGCGGTCGCTGGCCTCGTGCTCGAGGTCGCTGACGAAGCTCTTGTCCAGCTTGAGCTCGCTGACCGGCAGCCGCTTCAGGTAGCCCAGGCTGGAATAGCCGGTGCCGAAGTCGTCCACCGACAGGCGCACGCCCATCTCGTGCAGCGTGCGCAGGTCCACGCGCGTGCGCTCGTCGTCGCTGAGCATCACGCGCTCGGTCACCTCCAGCATCAGCGCGCTCGGCTTGAGCCCGTGCAGCGACAGCAGGCGCCGCACGTGGGCCGGCACGTCGTCCGAATGGAAGCGCAGCGGCGACACGTTGACCGAGACGCTGGGCACCGGCACGCCGTCGCGCTGCCAGGCCGCCAGCTGGGCGCAGGCCGTCTCCAGCACCCAGGCGTCGATCGCGCCGATCAGCCCGCATTCCTCGGCGACGGCGATGAAGCGGTCGGGCGGCACCATGCCCAGCACCGGATCGTGCCAGCGCACCAGCGCCTCGACGCCGGCGCAACCGCCGCCGTCGAGCTGCATCTTGGGCTGGTAGTGCAGCGCCAGGCTGCCCGCCGCCAGCGCCTGGCGCAGCGCGCTCTCCAGCTGCATGCGCTGCGCGACGACGTCGTTCATCACGCTGGTGAAGAAGCGCGACGCGCCGCGGCCGGCGCGCTTGGCCTCGTACATGGCCATCTCGGCGTTCTTGACCAGCGGCTCCAGCTCGACGCCGTCCTGCGGGAACAGCGCGATGCCGACGCTGGCGGAGACCTCGATCTGCAGGCCCGCCAGGCGCAGCGGCGCGGCCAGCGCCAGGCGCACGTGCTCGGCCGCATGCATCGCCTCGACCGGGCTGCAGTGCGGCAGCAGGGCCGCGAATTCGTCGCCGCCCAGTCGCGCGACGGTGGCGCCTTCACCCACTTCGGCCTGCAGCCGCCGCGCCGTCTCGCGCAGCAGCTCGTCGCCGGCGCTGTGGCCCAGCGAGTCGTTGGTGGTCTTGAAGCGGTCGATGTCGAGCAGCAGCAGCGCGCCGGTCGACTGCGCCCGCATCGCCATCTGCAGCGTCTGGCGCGCGCGGTCGCTGAACAGGCGCCGGTTGGGCAGGCCGGTGAGCGGGTCGAAGTAGGCCAGGCGTTCGATCTCGCTGCGGTTGGCCTCGTGCTGCAGCGCGACGCGGCACAGCGGCACGCAGGCCTCGACCATGCGGCGGTGGAACGGCGGCGCTGCGCCGGGCGTGCGGTAGTACAGCGCGAAGGTGGCCACCACGTCGCCGTTGACGGCGACGATGGGCGAGGACCAGCAGGCTGCCATGCCCAGCAACGGCAGCAGGCCGCGGTAGTCGGCCCACAGCGGATCGGTGGCGAGGTCGGTCACCTCCACCGGCTCGCGCCGCCAGGCCGCGGTGCCGCACGAGCCCACGCTCGGACCGATCGCCACGCCCTGCAGCGCGTCCACGTAGGCGGGGGGCAGGCTGGGGCCGGCGACGGGATTGAGGGTGCCGTCCTTGGTGATCAGCAGCACCGAGCAGGCGAGTTCAGGGGCCAGCGTCTCCGCGCGCCGGCACAGCAGGTCCAGCACCGAGCGCAGCGGCCGGCCGAGCGCGATGGATTCGAGCACCTCGTGCTGCAGGCTCTCGATGGCCTCGGCCTCGACGCGGTCGTCGATCGGCACGAGCAGCAACGCGAGCAGCACGCGGCCCCGGTGCGTGACGGCGCGGGCGCGCGCCTCGAGGGTGCGGGCGTGGCCATCGGCGCCCGTCACGGTCAGCCGCGGCGGGGCGACGCCGCCCGGGACGCCGTTGCGCAGGGCGTCCAGCACCTCGGGCGTCAGGCCCTGGAGCAGGTCGGGCAGCGGGCGCCCGAGCAGCGTGGCGGCATCGGCGCCGAACCAGCCCGCGAACGGTGCGCTGGCGTGCGCGATGCACGCCTGGTCGTCCAGCCAGACCGCGGCGATGTCGATACCCCAGAAGGTATCGAGCGCGGGTGGCGCGTCGAGTGGATCCGCCGGTTCGGCGGGGATTCGGGGCAAGCTCGAACTCCCTGGCTGCGACTCTGGGCGACGAGAGTCGTGAGCTGTCCATTGTGCGAGCAGCCCGGCGGCGCCGCAACCATGCCGTTGTCGGGAGACCTCGTCGCGCACCGGCATGACGTGGCGCAAGGCGGGCCCGCCTCGCCGGTCTTAGCATCCCGGATCCGGCGGCGGCGGGATAATCGCCGCTCCCATTCGAAAGGAGCCCGCCCATGAACAAGCGTGTCATCGCCTCGTCCACCCTGGCCTCCGTGCTGGCCCTCGCGCTGGGCCAGGCCCAGGCCGCCGACAAGCCGGCCCAGGAGAAATGCTTCGGCGTCGCCAAGGCCGGCCAGAACGACTGTGCAACCGCCACCGGCACGCACTCGTGCGCGGGCCAGGCCAGCAAGGACAACGCCGCCGACGACTGGAAGTACGTCGCCAAGGGCACCTGCAAGGAGCTGGGCGGCAAGACCGCCGAGGAAGTGAAGGCGGCCGGCGGCAAGTAGCCCCCGCCGCGCGGCGTCACGCCGCGTCGTCAGTCCTGGGGACGCCAGATGATCGGGATCGTGTCCAGCGCCTTGCCGTTGGTGTCGCGCGGCAGCGTGCCGGTCTTGTCGATCGCCTTGATCACCGCGTCGTCCCAGGTCTTCGATCCGCTCGAGCGCGTGATGCGGCGGCCGATGATCGTGCCGTCGGGCGCGCAGCGGATCTCGACCTCCACCGCCGGATTGCCGGGCACGGTCTCGGTGAGCGTCACGTTGGGGCGCAGCCGCGCGATGATGCGACCCGCGTAGCTGGGCGACGGGCCGGAGTCGTGCGCCGCCGTGCCGGTGGCGTTGGCCGGCGCGTCCATCTGGCCCATCATCCGCTTCAGGTTCTCGTCGTGCAGCTTCTGCAGCGCCTTGGCGTCCAGCTTGTCCTTGGGCGGCGGCGGAGGCGGCGCGGGCTTGGGCGGCGGCGGGGCCGGCTTCGGTGGCGGAGGAGCCGGCTTCGGCGGCTTCTTTTCCTTGACCTGTTCGACGACGATGTCCGGCGGCTTCGGCGCCTCGACGGGCGGCGGCGCCTCCACCACCGGCGGCGGCGGCGGCGGCGCCTCGACCGGCGGCGGCGCCGCGGCCTCGGGCACGGCCGACCACAGCTCGGCCGCCGCGGTCACCACCTCGGGCGAACTGCGCCAGTGCAGCCCCCACACCAGCGCGCCGATCAGCGACGCGTGCGCCACGATCGAGATCGTGACGCCGGTGCTCCAGTCCTCGTGCTGCGGAGGACGGTCGTCGGGGCGCGGACCGAGAACGCTGCTCATGCCGGGGTTGTCTAGCCGACCTGCTTGACGGCCAGCCCGACGCGCAGGACGCCGGCCCGCTGCAGCGTGTCCATCACCTTGACGACGCTCTCGTAGCGCACCGCCTTGTCCGCGGCGATGACCACCGGCACGTCGCTGCGCCCGCCCTGCAGCTCGTTGACGCGCGCGGCGAGCGCCGGGATCGTCGTCGGCTCGGGGTCGGCCTTGTCGATGCGGATCTTCAGGTGTTCGTCGGTGCCCACGATCACCTCGATGACCGAGGGCGGGCGCTGCTTGGCCTTGCCCATCGAGGGCAGGTCGACCACGCCGGTGGTGATCAGCGGCGCGCTGACCATGAAGATGATCAGCAGCACCAGCATGACGTCGATGAACGGCACCATGTTGATCTCGCTGATCGAGCGGCGGCCGCGGCCGCGTCCGACGACGCCGGGCATCGCGGGCTCAGCGCGCGCCGGCCGCGCCCTGGGGCGTGGTGGCGTTGCGCTGCAGGATGTTGGAGAACTCGTCGCTGAAGCTGTCCAGCGAGGTCGCGATGCGGTCGATGTCGCGGGCGAAGCGGTTGTAGGCGACCACGGCCGGGATGGCGGAGAACAGGCCGATGGCGGTGGCCACCAGCGCCTCGGCGATGCCCGGCGCCACCGTGGCCAGGGTCACCTGCGTCAGGTTGGACAGGCCGACGAAGGCGTTCATGATGCCCCACACGGTGCCGAACAGGCCCACGTAGGGGCTGACCGAGCCCACCGAGGCCAGGAAGCCCAGGTTGCCCTCGATCGCGTCGAGCTCGCGCTGCAGGCTGGCCTTCATCGCGCGGCGCGCGCCATCGAGCTGCGTGGCGGTGTCCAGGCGACGGTCGCGCAGCTTCATGAACTCGCGCATGCCGCTCGAGAACAGGCGCTCCAGCGGGCCGGTGTCGGCCTGGCTGGAGGCCTGGTTGTAGAGGTCGGTCAGGCTCTTGCCGGACCAGAAGTCCTGCTCGAAGGCCTCGTTGCGGCGCTTGATCTTGCCCAGCGAGCCGAGCTTGGAGAAGATCAGCCCCCAGCTGAACAGCGACATCAGCAGCAGGCCGGCGATGACGATCTTGACGACGATGCTGGCGTGCAGCACCAGTTCGATGATGGAGAGATCCTGGTTCATTCAATCGCCTCGAGGATGGGGCCGGGGATGCGGTGGGGTTTCATGGTGGCGCGCTCGACGCAGCCGATGCGGATCTCGCCTTCGGCGAGCAGGCGGTCGCCGCACCAGGCCTGCTGGGAGATGCGCAGGCTGGCCTTGCCGCGTTCGGTGACGTCGACCGTGATCACGAGCCAGTCGTCCAGCCGCGCCGGCCGGAGGTAGCGCACGTGGGTGTCCTGCACGACGAACATGCAGCCGGTGGTGTCCACCATCTCCTGCTGGCTGTGGCCGAGCGCACGCAGCCATTCCGTGCGGGCGCGCTCGAAGAACTTCAGGTAGTTGGCGTAGAACACGATGCCGCCGGCGTCGGTGTCTTCCCAGTACACCCGCAAGGGGTGATGGAAATGCGCGGCCGGGGCGGGGGTCTCTTCGGATTTCATTGGGCGACGCGATCATAGCGCCCCCACGCTCGCCGGCGCTCGCTGCCCCCCCGAGGGGGCCGGCCGCGACCGGCCCGGCTGAGCCGGTTCCGGCGCTCCCCTGAACTCCAGGCGAAGCTGCCGGCGGCGGCGCCGGAACCGGGTTGGGCAGCGCCTCGACCTATTGGCGCGATTTCAGGTAGACGGGTCCCCAGACGGGGTGGCCGGCTTCCGCGTGGCTCAGCACGAAGGCCGGATCGGCCGTGCGCGCGGCGCGGAATTCGGCCTCGCAGGCGGCGAGCCGGTTGCTGGTGCAGTAGACGAAGGCGCGCAGCTTGTGTGCGGTGGCGACGTCGCGGGCGCTGCGCAGGCCCAGCTTCATCGCCTCGTTGGCCTGGCGTTCGACCGCCGGGTAGTCGGCGTCGTCGTAGGCGCGCATCGCGCCCATCAGCGCGCGCTCGGCCGGGCGTTCGGTCAGGTCGGTCAGGCCCAGCGGCGCCTGCGGCGGCGGCGTCTCGCAGGCCGCCAGGGTGGCGACCACCACCAGTGCGGCGAACGCCTGCGCGAGGCGGACAACGGGGGACGTGCGGGGCGACGAGGTCGAGGTGGTCACGGCGGTGGGGGAGTGGATTCAGGGGCCGAAGCGGTGGCGCAGCGTGACCGGGCTCTCGCCGTCGATGGTCAGCGTCGTCGTGTAGGCCGGGAAATCGGTGTTGCGCACCGTGATGGTGTGATTGCCGGAGGCCAGCGTCAAGCGGGTCAGCGGCGGCGAGGTGCCCATGGGCTTGCCGTCGACCTCGACCTGGCCCCAGGGGCTGACAGCCAGCTGGACGACGCCCTCGGCGAGCACGGCCGATGTCGGCGCGCCCTCGGTGACGGTGGCCACGGCCATCGCCTTGCGGCGGCGCGCGGCTTCGGTCTTGCTGACGATCGCGCGCTCGGCGGCCTTGGCCGCGGCCGTGTCGGCGGGTGCAGGTGCGGGCGGGGCGGCCGTCGGCGCGGTGGCGACCGGCGCGGCGACGGGCTCCGGCGTCGGCGCGGCGCTGGCGGCCGTGGCCGCCCCTGCTGCGGACGCCGCCGCGGCCTCTTCCGCGGCCGCCGCGGCCGGCGCGATGGCGACGGGGGGCGGGACGACGGCCGACGGCGCGACGGCGGCGACCGGCGCGGACACGTGCGCGGCCGGCGCCGGCACCGCGGCGACGACCTCGGGCGACGGGGCGGCGAACTTCATCCAGGCCAGGGCGCCGCCGGCGACGAGGAGGGCGACGGCGGCCACCGGCAGCGCGAAGCGGGCGATCCTGCGGCTGCGCGGTGGCTCGGCGGGCGTGCCGCGGGCCTCGTTGCGCAGCGCGCGCGCCTCGGCCGAATCGACCCAGTGGCGCAGTTCCATCGACAGGTGGCGCGCCGACGGATAGCGCTGGTCGGGATCGCGCGCCATGGCGCGGCCGGCGATCACCGACAGCCCCAGCGGGATCTTGGGCGAGACGCGGTGCGCCGGCACGACCTCGCCCGCCTTGACCGCGGCGGTGATCTCCTCGAGCGAACTGCCCTCGAACGGCTTCTTGCCCACCAGCAGCTCGTAGAGGACGACGCCCAGCGAATAGACGTCGCTGCGCCGATCGACCGAGCGGCCATCGAGCTGTTCCGGCGCGAGGTAGTACGGCGAGCCGGCGATGACGCCCTCGAGCGCCGGCACGTCGCGATGGGCGACGCGCGCGATGCCGAAGTCGAGCACCTTCGGGTGCATGCGGCCGGTCATGAAGATGTTGGCCGGCTTGATGTCGCAATGCACCACGCCCTTGCGGTGCGCATAGGCCAGCGCGTCGGCCACGCGGCGCACCACCTGGGCGGCCTCGATCGGGCCCGGGCGCACGCCCTGCAGCAGCAGGTGGCGCAGGTCCTGGCCCTGCAGCCGTTCCATGGCGATGTAGACGCCGGTGTCGGACGGGCCGGCGTCGAACACCGTGACGATGTGGGGGTGCGACAGGCCCGCGGCCGCGCGCGCCTCGTTCAGGAACAGCGCGTCCAGCGCCTCGCGGGCGGCCGGGTCGGCGTCGATGTGCAGGGTCTTGAGCGCCACGGTGCGCGACAGCAGCGGATCCCACGCGGCGTAGACCGTGCCCAGCCCGCCCTTGCCCAGGATGGTCTTGAGCGCGTAGCGGCCGACGTGGCCGATGCTCTCGCTCTCGATGCCGGTGCCGATGCCGGGCAGCACCGGCGCCGGGGGGGGCGCCACGACGCCCTCGGGCTCCTGGGCCTGTGCCGCCATGCGCGCCGCCGCCACGTCATCGACTACCGTCGTTTCGAAGCTCGAGTCGGAGGCGTCCGCGGAATCGGCGCGCCTGAATGGATTCCATCGCATGGGCGGAAGTTAACCGATGGTGGGCCCGGCCAAAGGGTTGAAAAACAGGAAGTTACCCTGCACGATGACACAAATGTCACTGCTACGGCGATTGCATCACGCTTGCCGGCAGGGTTGGAAGGATCAACGGACGAGTTCGCGCCTCAATCGCCGGACGGTTTCCTGGAGTTGTGGCATCGAGGTGGCAAACGATAACCTGAAGTATGCGCTCGCATGCGCCGGACCGAAGTCCTTTCCGGGCGTCAGTGCCACGTGGGCGCGATGCATCATCTGCATGGCGAAATCCCAGCTGCTGGCCGAGAAACGGCTGCAATCGGCCCAGACATAGAAGGCGCCGTCCGGCGCCACCGGCACGTCGAAACCGATATCCCGCAGCGCCGGGACGATGAAATCGCGCCGTTGCCGAAATGCCGCCCGCCGGGTTTCGCATTCGGCCAGGCTGGCGTCGTCGAAACACGCGACGGCGGCGTGCTGTGCGATCGTGCTGGCGCAGATGTAGAGGTTCTGCGCCAGGCGTTCCACCGGTTCGACCAGCGCCTCGGGCAGCACCAGCCAGCCCAGGCGCCAGCCGGTCATGCTGAAGTACTTGGAGAAGCTGTTGACCGAGACGATGTCGTCGCCGAGCGCCAGCGCGCAGCGCTCGAACGCCGGGTCGTAGCTCAGCCCCAGGTAGATCTCGTCGACGATGGCGACGCCGCCCCGGGCGCGTACCACGTCGACGATGCGGCCCAGTTCGGCCGGCTCGATGGAGGTGCCGGTCGGGTTGGACGGCGTGGCCAGCAGCACGCCCCGGGTCTGTGGCTGCCAGTGCGCGCGCACCGCGTCGGCGTCGAGCTGGAAGCGGGTGGCCGGGGTGGTGGGCACCAGCCGCGCCGTCGCGCCCGTCGCCGCCACGAAATGGCGGTTGCACGGGTAGCTCGGGTCGGGCATCAGCACCTCGTCGCCGCTCTCGAACAGGGCCTGGCAGACGAGCTGCAGGCCGGCCGACGCGCCGGCGGTGACGACGATGCGCCGCGCCGGCACATCGACGCCCCAGCGGCTCGCGTACCAGCGGCTGATGCGCTCGCGCAGCGCCGGCAGGCCCACTGCGTCGGTGTACTGCGTGCGGCCTGCGTGCAGGGCCGCCTCGGCGGCGGCGACCACCGGCGCCGGCGCCGTGAAGTCGGGCTCGCCGATGTTCAGGTACAGCATGGGCTCGCCGCCGAGCGCCGGATCGCACGCGGGCGAGAGGGCGATCTCCTGCGCCACCTTGGCGCATTCCATCACGTAGAACGGATCGATGTGGTCGAGGCGGCGGGCGAGCTTCATCGCGGGATCAGCGCCCCTTGTGCGAGGCCTGAACCTCGGCCGGCCGCAGGTCGGCCGCGGCCTTGTCCAGCACGCCGTTGACGTACTTGTGGCCGTCGGTGCCGCCGAAGCTCTTGGCGAGCTCCACGGCCTCGTTGATGGCGACCTTGTAGGGGATGTCCAGGCAGTGCTTGAGCTCGTAGGCGCCGATCATCAGCACGCCGTGTTCGACCGGCGACAGCTCGGTCGTCTTGCGGTCCACGAACTTCGCCAGCACCGCGTCCAGGTCGGCGGCCTCGGCGATGCAGCCGTGCAGCAGCGCGTCGAAGTGCGCCCGGTCGGCCTTGTCGAAGCCGTCCTGCTCGCGCATGTGGGCGTCGATCACGCCGGCGTCGGTGCCGGCCACCAGCCATTCGTACAGGCCCTGCAGCGCGACCTCGCGCGAGCGGCGGCGCGCCGACTTCGGCTTGGCCGGCTTGCCGGCAGGTGGCGTGGTCGTGTCGGGGGTGGGGGCGTTCATAGCAGGTCGTCCATCAGGTTGGCCATCTCGACGGCGACGCGTGCGGCATCGCGCGCCTTGTCCTCGACGCGGGCCTCGGCCTGGGCGACGTTCTCGACGGTGAGGATCGCGTTGGCGATCGGCACCTGGTGGTCGAGCGACACGCGCGTGACGCCCGCGCCGCTCTCGTTGGCCACCAGCTCGAAGTGGTAGGTCTCGCCGCGGATGATGCAGCCGATGGCCACCAGCGCGTCGTAGTCGTCCTGGTCGGCCATCGCCTTCAGCGCGATCGGCACCTCCAGCGCGCCGGGGACGGTCAGCAGGGTGATGTGCTTGGCGGCGACGCCCAGCGCCAGCAGTTCGGCCTGGCAGACCTCGGCCATCCGCGCGGTGATCGCGTCGTTGAAGCGGGCGCGCACGATCCCGATGACGAGGTCGCGGCCGTCCAGGTCGGTGGCGGTGCCTTGATCAGCAGCTTGCATCGGATAACGCTCCAGGAAAAAAGAACAGGATGGCCGGGCCGCGCGCGGCGTCCGGCCGGAAACGACAACTCAGGTGGCGTCCGCCGCCGTGATGAAGCTCGACACTTCCAGGCCGTAGCCGGTCATGCTGGGCATGCGGCGCGGCTGGCCCAGCAACTGCATGCGGGTGACGCCCAGCTCGCGCAGGATCTGCGCGCCCACGCCGTAGGTGCGCAGGTCCATCGGCCGCTTCGAGGCGGTCTCGCACGGGTCGGCCGCGGGCAGCAACTGGGCCACCAGGTGCTCGGCGGGCTCGCCGCAATTGAGCAGCACCGCCACGCCCTGGCCGCGCTTGTCGATGGTGGCCAGCGCCTGCGGCAGCGGCCAGGAGTGCTTGGCGCAGGACGCGTCCAGCAGGTCGATGGCGGAGAACGGTTCGTGCACCCGCACCGGGATCTCCTCGCCCGGCTTCCAGCTGCCCTTGACGAGCGCCATGTGCGCGCCGCCCGAGCGGTCGCGGAACAGGTGGCAGTCGAAGCGGCCGTAGGGCGTGGCGAGCTCGCGCTGGCCGGCGCGCGTGATCAGCGACTCGTTGCGGCTGCGGTAGTGGATCAGGTCGGCGATGGTGCCGATCAGCAGCCCGTGTTCCTTGGCGAACACCTCCAGGTCGGGCAGGCGCGCCATCGTGCCGTCCTCGTTCATCACCTCGCAGATGACGGCCGAAGGCATCAGGCCGGCCATCGCGGCCATGTCGCAGCCGGCCTCGGTATGGCCGGCGCGCATCAGGACGCCGCCGTCCTGTGCCTGCAGCGGGAAGATGTGGCCGGGCTGGACCAGGTCGGACGGCTTGGCGCCGCGCGCGACGGCGGCCTGCACGGTGCGGGCGCGGTCCGCGGCGGAGATGCCGGTGGTCACGCCTTCGGCGGCCTCGATGGATACCGTGAACGCGGTGCCGTGCGACGAGCCGTTGCGCGTGGCCATCGGCGGCAGGTGCAGGCGCTCGCACATCTCGCGCGTCATGGTCAGGCAGATCAGGCCGCGCGCGTGGCGGGCCATGAAGTTGATCGCCTCGGGCGTCACGAATTCGGCGGCCAGGACGAGGTCGCCCTCGTTTTCGCGATCTTCCTCGTCGACGAGGATGATCATGCGGCCCGCGGCCAGTTCGTTGACCAGGGCGGAAACAGGAGAGATGGGCATCCCGGGATTGTAGGCGGCGGGCAAGGGTTTCCCAGGGGCGGGGGCTCTACGCCGTCCGGGTTCGTGCAAGGATGCGCAGGTCAGCGCCCACTCTCGTGGCGGCGTGGAAGTCGAAGGCCAGGCCATCGCCCAGGGCGTCGAACGGCCCCAGCGTCGCCATGTCGCGCCCGGCGCCCAGCAGCGTCGGCGCCACGTAGAGCAGCAGTTCGTCGACCCGGCCGGTGCGCAGCAGCGCACCGTTGAGTCGCGCGCCGGCCTCCACGTGCAGTTCGTTGACATGGCGGGCGGCGAGGGCGTCCAGCACGTGGGCGAGGGCTAGCCGGCCCTCGTGCTGAGGCACGTCGACGATCTCGGCACCGCGGGCCTGCAGCGCGGCGCGGCGCGGCGCGTCGGTGGAGGCCGTGAACAGCAGCACCGGCGACGGTGCGTCGAACAGGCGCGCCGCGGGCGGGGTGTCCAGGCGGGCGTCGACCACGCAGCGCAAGGGCTGGCGGGCGGTCTCGACCAGCCGCACGTCCAGCGTCGGGTCGTCGGCCAGCACGGTGCCGATGCCGGTGAGGATCGCGCCCGCGCGCCGGCGGAACGCGTGGCCGTCCGCGCGCGCGGCGGGCCCGGTGATCCACTGGCTGGCGCCGTTGGGCAGCGCGGTCCGGCCGTCGAGCGAGGCGGCGATCTTCATGCGCACCCACGGGCGACCGCGCTCCATGCGCGAGAAGAAGCCGATGTTGAGCTCGCGCGCCTGCCGCGCGATGTCGTCCGGCGCCCGGCCGACCGCGATGCCGGCCGCGGCGATGCGTGCCGTGCCCTGGCCGTTGACCAGCGGGTTCGGGTCGCCGACGGCGATCTCGACCCGGCCGACGCCGGCCGCCACCAGCGCGTCGCAGCACGGCGGCGTGCGGCCGTGGTGGGCGCAGGGCTCCAGGCTCACGTAGACGGTGGCGCCGCGCACGTCGGCGCCGCGCGCCTGCGCGTCGCGCAGGGCCATGACCTCGGCGTGCGGGCCGCCGGCGGCCTGCGTGTGGCCCTGGCCCAGCACCGTGGCGCCGTCGGCGGCCACGATCAGGCAGCCGACGCGCGGGTTCGGGTCGGACAGGCCGACCGCCTGCTCGGCCAGCGCCAGCGTCAAAAGCCAGGGTTTCATCGCGATCGTCCGGTTGGCCGTGCGCTCGCGCGCCGGTTTTCGGGACGGATGGCGGAGTGCGCCGTCCCGGGGGGTGATTTTCCACGACGGGGCCCGAACAATCGGCGCTCGCCCATCGGAGCCGACAAATGCCTGTCCTGCCTGCTGTCGCGCGGCGCCCCGCGCCGCCCGGATCGCGCCGCCGCCCGGCGCGCGGATTCACCCTCGTCGAACTGGCCGTGGTGCTGGCCATCGTCGCCGTGCTGCTGCGCCTGGCGGCGCCGGGCATGTCGCGCACGGTCGCCGCGCGGGCGCTGGCGGCGCAGGCCTCGGAGTTCATGGCGGCGCTGCGGTTCGCGCGCGCCGCGGCCCTGCAGCGCGGCGCCGCCGTCACGATCTGCGCCAGCGCGCCGGGCGGGCCCGCCCCGGCCTGCCAGGGGCCGCGCGGGGCCGACTGGCGCGCCGGCTGGATCGTGTTCGCCGACCGTGACCGGCGCGTCCTGCCGGGTGCGCGCGAGCCGCTGCTGCGCGTACAGCCGCCGCTGCAGCGCAGCGGCGGCGTGGCCGGCACGCGCGCCAGCATCAGCTTCACGGCCGCGGGCTACGCCACCGACGGCGCATCGCACTACCTGTTCAGCCCGCCGCTGGCCGCGGCACTCGATCCGCCGCCGGCCCTGATGGTGTGCGTCAGCAAGCAGGGCCGGCCGCGCCTGGCCGCTGCGCAGGTGTGCGATTGAACGCCGCCCGGCCCGCGCCCGCGCGCAGCGCGACCCGCCCGACGCCGCCCGGCCGCAGGCGCGGCGCCGCGTGTCCGGCCCGCGTGTCCGCCCGTCGCGAACCGGCGCGGGCGCCGGAGACGTTACATTCAGAATCGCCACGGTGCACCTTGCCCGCGCCGGGCCGTCCGCGCCGACATGAAGCCCACCCCTGCCGCCAATGCCATTCCTGCCCGACCGAGCCGCCGTGCCGTGCCCGTGCGCATGGGTGGCATGTCGCTCATCGAGCTGATGGTCGCGCTGGCGGTCGCGGCCCTGGTCGTCGGCCTGGGCGTGCCGTCGTTCCTGCGCCTGCTGACGCGCCACGCCATCGCCGCCCAGGCTGCGGAACTGCAGGACGCGGTGCGCGTCGGCCGCAACGAGGCGATGAAGCGCGGCGGGCCGGTGGTGCTGTGCCGCACCGACGCGGGCGACGCCGCCCGCTGCGCGGGCACCGGCGGCAACTGGCAGACGTGGCTGCTGTTCGCCGACGCGGCGCGCAGCGGCGCATTCGCTGCCGGCGATGCCATCGTGCGCCAGCACCTGGATGTCTCGAACCGGCTGTCGATCGCCAGCGGCGCGGCCAGCATCCGTTTCGAGTCCACCGGCATCGCGCGCTCCGACACCGGCGCTGCCGTGTTCCTGCTCGGCCCGGCCGGGTCGTCCACCGACGCGGGCGGCAGCGACCGCGCTGCGCAGCGCCAGGTCTGCGTCAATCCGCGCGGCGACGTGGCGGTGATCGCGGGCGACGCGGCGTGTCCGTGACGATGCGGCGCGTCCCCGCCACCCCGCGCGCGGCCCGCATCGTGCGCCTGCGCGGGCACGGCTTCTCGCTGGTCGAGGTGCTGGTGGCGATGTTCGTCGTCGCCATGGGCATCCTCGCGCTCGCCGGCCTGCTGCAGGCCGCCACGCGCTACGCCAAGATGAGCGAACTGCGCTCCACCGCCACGCTGCTGGCCAACGACATCGCCGATCGCATCCGTGCCAATCCGGCGGGCGCCGCGCTGGGCGGCTACGACCTCACCGACAAGGTCTTTCCCACGCCGCCGGTGCCGCCCCACGCGGCCTGCACCGGCGACGCCCCGTGCGGCCCGGCCGACGTGGCGCGCGTCGACCTGGCCGACTGGACCACGCGCTTGCGCGCCACGCTGCCCAAGGGCTCGGCCTGGATCGAGTTCCATGCCGGCAAGCCGCCGGCGCGCGAGTGGCTCGACGTGTGGGTCGGCTGGGCCGACCCGTTGACGCTGTCGCCAGGCATCTCCACCGACCGCTCCGGCACCGAGTGCCCCGCGGCCTGGAAGAAGGGCGAGGCCTCGGTGCGCTGCGTCTACCTGCAGGTGGCGCCGTGAGCCGCCGCGGCGTAGCGCGGCGACGCCTGGCCGGGGCCGGCTTCACGCTGGTCGAGATGATGGTCGCGCTGGCCATCGGCCTGGCCGTGGTGGGGGCGCTGATCGCCGCCTACCTCGCCTCGTTCTCCAGCGGCCGCCACACCGATGCGCTGGTGCAGGTCACCGAGGACGCCACGCTGGCGCTCGACGTGATGCGCCAGCAGGTCGCCCAGGCCGGCTTCAGCCAGCCGCACGGCGTCGATGCCGGCGGCCTGCAGCTGCACGCGTTCCCGGCCATCGCGGGTTGCGAGGCGGCGAACTTCGCCGACCTGCAGGCGAGCATCCTGGTGCCCACCAACTGCCGGCCCACCGATCCGGATCTGGCCACGCCCGATGCGCTGGAGGTCGCCTACGAGGCCAGCGTGCTGCCCGGCAAGGCCTCCAACGGCATCCTCGGAGGCGCCGGCAACGCGCAGCCGCTCGACTGCCTGGGCAACACCTTCGCCAAGACCCACGACGCGGCCACCGGCGACGACTACTGGCTCAACGACAGCAAGTTCTACGTCGTCGACGGCAGCCTGTACTGCCACGGCCCGGGCAGCGCGGCCGGCGCGGCCGTGGTGCAGAACGTGGAGACGCTGCAGATCACCTACGGCATGGCCGCCGCGCCGGCCGGCGCGCCCGGCAGCGGCCAGGTCCTCTACTACGACGTCGCGCCGCATCCCGGCTCGCCGCTGTGGGCCAACGTGGTCTCGGTCACCCTGTGCGTGCAGGTGCGCAGCGCCGCGAAGGTGCTCGACAAGGCGGTGACGGCCACGCTGGGCGGCTGGGTCGACTGCCGCAACGTGCCTCGCACGGCCGGCGACGGCTACCTGCGTCGCACGTTCTCCACCACCATCGTCCTGCAGAACAAGCTGCCGTGAGCGCGCGCCTGTCCACCCCCCGCGCGCCCGCGCGCCGCGACCCGCCCGCGCGGGCTCCGGTGCGGGCGCGCGGGTTCTCGCTGATCGTGGCGATGATCATGCTGGCGATCATCGGCCTGGCCGCGGCCGCCATCATGCGCAATGCCACCAGCGGCGACCAGGTGGCCAACAACAACCGCCTGCAGACCCAGGCCAGCCAGTACGCCCAGGTGGCGCTGCGCCTGTGCGAGACCCAGCTCGCGCTGGCAGCGGCCGACCGCGGCGTACCGCTGCTGGCGGCCACGACGCCGCCGGCCTGGACGGTGCAGCGGAACTGGACGACGCCGGGAGCCAACGCGGCCCACACCCTCGTGGCCGCCGAGATCGGCAGCGCGGTGCAGCCGCGCGTGCCGCCGCAATGCCTGATGGAAGGCACCGCGATGCCGGACGTCTACACCGTCACCGCGCGCGGCTTCAGCGCCGACTTCCATGCCGACCCGGCCACCGGGGCGACGCGCACCGGCTCGGCGGTGTGGCTGCAGGCGACGCTTCTTGCGCCGGCCGCGGCCGGGCCGGGTGGCGCCTCCGCGGCCGCTGCCGGCGCGCTGACCTTGCGCCAGCGTGTCTGGCAGCAACTGCTGACGCCGCCGTTCTGAGCGGCCCGTCGTAGCCTGGTCGCCAAGATGTGCCCGCGCCCGTCCCGTCGCCGCGACCGCCGCGGCTTCACGCTGGTCGAGCTCCTGTTGGCGCTGGCGGCGCTGGCCGTCCTCGCCGCCATCGCGCTGCCGTCCTTCTTCGAGCAACTGGCCCGCGCCCGCCGCACCGACGTGCAGGCCGCGCTGCTGGAGGACGCCGCGTACATGCAGCACTACTACGCTACCCACAACGCCTACGCCGACGTGCCGGCGCCGCAATTGCCGGTGCCGCAGTCGCCGCGCACCGGCGCCGCCAGCTACACGATCGCGGTCAGCGTGCCGGCCGCCGAGCCGACGTCGTTCGTCCTGACGGCCACGCGCGCCGGCGCGATGCGGGCCGACGCCTGCGGCGACTTCACCTACGACAGCCTCGGCCGGCGCGACCTGGTGGCCGCCACGGCGGCCGACGGGCGCGACGCCGGGCGCTGCTGGCGCTAGGCGAAGGAAGCGACCCGGCGCAGGGGCCGGGTCGTTCGCGGGGCTCAGATGTCCTTGATCAGCCGACTGAACTCGTCGACGTCCTCGAAGCTGCGGTACACCGAGGCGAAGCGGACGTAGGCCACCTTGTCCAGGCGCTTGAGCTCGCGCATGACCAGCTCGCCGACCCGCGTGGAGGGCACTTCGCGCGCCCCGGTGGCCATCAGCTTGTCCTGGATGCGCTCGATGGCCGCGTCGATCTGCTCGATGCTCACCTGGCGTTTGCGCAGCGCCAGGGTCATCGAGCCGCGCAGCTTGGCCGGATCGAAGTCGACGCGCGCACCGCTCTTCTTGACGATGGCGGGCAGCGCCATCTCGGCGCGTTCGTAGGTGGTGAAGCGCTTGTCGCACTTCAGGCAACGGCGGCGCCGGCGGACGACGTCGCCTTCGTCCGATTCGCGGGTCTCGGCGACCTGCGTCTCGTCATGGCTGCAGTAGGGGCAGCGCATCGTTCAGCTCCGTTCGTCCGCGCGTGCGTCGATCAACGGTAGACCGGGAAGTCGCGCGTCAGGGCCTCGACCTTGGCGCGCACCTCGGCCAGGCGGACCGGATCGTTGGGCGCGTCCAGCACGTCGGCGATCAGGTGGGCCGTGGCGCGTGCCTGGTCTTCCTTGAAGCCGCGCGTGGTCATGGCCGGCGTGCCCAGGCGGATGCCGCTGGTGACCATCGGCTTTTCCGGGTCGTTGGGGATCGAGTTCTTGTTGCAGGTCATGTGCGCCTCGCCCAGGACGCGCTCGGCTTCCTTGCCGGTGATGCCCTTGGCGCGCAGGTCGACCAGCATCACGTGGCTCTCGGTGCGGCCGGAGACGATGCGCAGGCCGCGCTCGATCAGCGTCTTCGCCAGCACGTCGGCGTTCCTGGCGACCTGCTGCTGGTAGACCTTGAACTCGGGCGCCAGGGCCTCCTGGAACGCGATGGCCTTGCCGGCGATCACGTGCATCAGCGGGCCGCCCTGCAGGCCGGGGAAGATGGCCGAGTTGATCTGCTTGGCGAATGCGTCCTTCATCAGGATGATGCCGCCGCGCGGGCCGCGCAGGCTCTTGTGCGTGGTGGAGGTGACGACGTCGGCGTGCGGCACCGGGTTCGGGTAGACGCCCGCGGCGATCAGGCCGGCGTAGTGCGCCATGTCGACCATGAAATACGCGCCCACTTCCTTGGCGATCCGGGCGAAGCGCTCGAAATCGATGCGCAGCGCGAACGCCGAGGCGCCGGCGATGATCAGCTTCGGCTTGTGCTCGCGCGCGGTGCGCTCCATCGCGTCGTAGTCGATGTCTTCCTGCGCGTTCAGGCCGTAGCTGACGACCTTGAACCACTTGCCGCTCATGTTGAGCGCCATGCCGTGCGTCAGGTGGCCGCCTTCGGCCAGGCTCATGCCCATGATCGTGTCGCCGGGCTGCAGCAGGCCCAGGAACACGGCCTGGTTGGCCTGCGAGCCGGAATTGGGCTGCACGTTGGCGTTCTCGGCGCCGAACAACTGCTTGACGCGGTCGATGGCTAGTTGCTCGACGACGTCGACGTTCTCGCAGCCGCCGTAGTAGCGCTTGCCCGGGTAGCCTTCGGCGTACTTGTTGGTCAGCTGCGAGCCCTGGGCGGCCATGACGGCCGGCGAGGTGTAGTTTTCAGAGGCGATCAGCTCGATGTGCTGTTCCTGGCGCAGGTTCTCGGCCTGGATGGCGGCCCAGATGGCGGGGTCAACGTTGGCGATCGTCGATTGTTGGCGGTCGAACATGGAGATTCCTTGGATTGGAGGGCGAACGAGGCGCGTCGGCGGGCGTCGACGATGCCGGCCCGCCGCGGGCGCGCATGCGCCCCTGGACGGACTGGAACCGGCGGTGCGCGACTGTCGCGCTGCCCAGGCGAACGGCTGACAAGGCGAGCGCGAGGCGCAAGGCCCCGGTCACCCCTCGCGCTTCCCGGTGGTGGCCCACCTCGCAACCCGTCCGGAGCCCGGTGGCCGCTCGGCGGCCGGGGTCTCTCGAGACGCGTCCTGTCGCCAGTCGCGCGAGCCGCCAGTTTAACCGGCCGGGCGCCCCGGCGGGCGCCCGCGAGTGCGCATTGACGCAATACGAAGCGAAACGGGCGCCTGGGCGCCCGTTTGCAGGAGTTCCGGCGCGGCCGGCCGGTCAGTGGGCGAGGGCCACCCGCTCGCGCTCCGGGCGGGCCTGGGCGTCCTGCTCCGGCGTGGCCACGTGGGCGGTCGACTCGCTGGCGGCGGCCGCGGCCGGCGCGGCGACCGGCACCGGCGCGGCGGCCGGGGACGGCGCCCCGTTGGCGACGATCGGCACCACCGTCGGCGGCACGTTCTGGCCGCCGGCGACGCGCTTGAGCAGGTCCTGCTCCGCCATGACCTTGGCGGCGTAGCCGCCGTCGTCCTCGCCGGCACCGGCGCCCACGTAGTAGCGCAGGCCGCCCGACAGGCCGCCGGCCTTGGCGATGCATTCCTTGAGCACCAGCACGCCCACGCGCAGGTTGCTCACCGGGTCGAACGCCGCCAGGTGGCCGCCGTAGGACTCGTACTTGTCGCTGTGCACCTTGGTCATGACCTGCATCAGCCCCTGCGCGCCCACCGGGCTCTGCGCGAACGGGTTGAAACTGGACTCGATGGCCATCACCGACAGGATCAGCGTCGGCTCGATGCCGGTGCGCTGGCCCACCGTCCACGATTCCTGCACCAGGCGGGCCACCGGCTCGGGCGCCACGTGGTAGCGGCGCACGATCCAGCGGGCCACGTTGGCCTGGGCGCGGGTGAGGTCGGCCGGATCGGCCGTCGCCGACGTGTTGACCACGCCGCCCGCATTCGAGTCGGACTCGGCCTCGGCCGCCAGGTCCTCGCCGCCGCTGCGCGCCAGGTGGCGCGCCTCGAGCCAGCCCCAGGCGCGCGCCTCGAGGGTGTCGCGCAGGTCGTCCTGGCTGCCCATGAACAGGGCGCCTGCCACCACGGCCAGGCCGACCATGGCCAGCATGCTGTGGCTCACGTCGAGCAGGCCGTGGCCCACGTCGGTCAGGAACACGGTCAGGGACTCGCGCCCGGTGGTCAGCGCGTTGCGCACCACCTGTTGGGGTTGAAGCATCTCTCTCCTTTCACAGCGTTCGGTGCCGACGGTCGGCGCACAAGGGGCGCTCGGTCGCGGCGTTCTCGACGCTGGCGATAATGGAAACCGCTGCGATTCATGGCCGGGGAGTCTGCGTCTAGCAGCCGGCGGCAGCCTTCAGGGCCCGGCCTCAGCGAGGAGGCGGGATAACCCTGGTGTGTAACTCTGGCGGGATTGTAGGTAGCCGCGTAATAACCCGTCAACAATATAGACTTCTCAAGTCATAACCAAAAATTATGAAATACCGGGATTTGCGCGATTTCGCGGCCAATTTGGAGGCGTCTGGGGAGCTCAGACGTGTAACAGAGCCGGTGTCCCCTAACCTGGAGATGACCGCGCTGGCCGATCGCGTGCTCCGCCAGAAGGGCCCCGCGCTGCTGTTCGACAACCCCACCGGGTATCGCGTGCCGGTGCTCGCCAACCTGTTCGGGACCCCCCATCGGGTGGCGCTGGGCATGGGCGCCGCCGACATCTCCGAGCTGCGCGGCATCGGCCAGCTGCTGGCCAACCTGCGCGAGCCCGAGCCGCCGAAGTCGGTCAAGGACGCCGGCAAGCTGTGGACGATGGGCAAGGCGCTGTGGGACATGAAGCCGGCGGTGCTGCGCAGCGGCCCGTGCCAGGAGGTGGAGCAGGCGGCCGACGAGATCGACCTCGCCCAGTGGCCGATCCAGACCTGCTGGCCTGGCGACGTCGGCCCGCTGGTCACCTGGGGCCTGGTCGTCACCCGCGGCCCGCGCCAGGTGCCGCGGCCGCGGCTGCGCCAGAACCTGGGCATCTATCGCCAGCAGGTGATCGGCCGGCGCGAGCTGATCATGCGCTGGCTGACCCACCGCGGCGGCGCGCTCGACTTCCGCGAGTTCGCCCGCGTCAACCCCGGCAAGCCCTTTCCGCTGGTGTGCGCGCTGGGCGCCGACCCGGCCACCACGCTGGGCGCGGTCACGCCGGTGCCCGACTCGCTGGGCGAGTACCAGTTCGCAGGCCTGCTGCGCGGCGGCCGCACCGAGCTGGTGGACACCCGCACCGGCGAGGACGGCCTGATGCTGCAGGTGCCCGCGCGCGCCGAGATCGTGCTGGAGGGCCACATTCCCGTGGCTGAAGCCGGCTACACGGGCTTCAGCGAGCGCGGCATCCCGCTGAAGGAACAGGGCGGCTACCTGCATGCGCTCGAAGGCCCCTACGGCGACCACACCGGCTACTACAACGAGCGCGACTGGTTCCCGGTGTTCCGCCTCGACCGCCTGACGCACCGGCGCGATCCCATCTACCACTCGACCTACACCGGCAAGCCGCCCGACGAGCCGGCCGTGCTCGGCGTGGCCCTCAACGAGGTGTTCGTGCCGCTGTTGCAGAAGCAGTTCCCCGAGATCGTCGACTTCTACCTGCCGCCCGAGGCCTGCAGCTACCGCATGGCCGTCATCTCGATGAAGAAGGCCTACGCCGGTCACGCCAAGCGGCTTATGTTCGGCCTGTGGAGCGTGCTGCGCCAGTTCATGTACACCAAGTTCATCGTCGTGGTCGACGAGGACATCGACATCCGCGACTGGAACGAAGTGATCTGGGCCATCACCACCCGCATGGATCCGGTGCGCGACACCACGCTGGTGGACCACACGCCGATCGACTATCTCGACTTCGCCTCGCCCACCAGCGGGCTGGGCGGCAAGATGGGACTGGACGCGACCTCGAAGTGGCCCGGCGAGACGAACCGCGAGTGGGGCCGGCCGATCACGATGGCCGGGGCGCTGGCCCAGGACGTCCAGGCGCGCCTCGACGCGGTCTTCGCGCAGGTCATGGGCGGCGCCAGGGGCTGACGCCCGCGGACGGGCCCGGCGCGCCGTCTTCGCTATCAGGACGGCGGGACCGTTCGTCGCTATTTCCTTGCGATCGAGGGCCGCGAGGACTATCTTTGAACTGCCTCGACGAGGCACTCCCCTCTGCGCAATCGATGCGCAATCGGAGCCCCGGGCGTTCTGCTCCGGAGCCCCACCGGACGACGTTCAAGTCGTCCAGGAAGCCCCGACCACCCTCAAGTGATCGGGGCTTCGTCACGTCCGGGGCGGCGTCAGCGCCGGTCGCCGATGCCGGCCGCCACTTCGTGCAGCACCTGGGTCATGCGCAGCAGCCCGGCGCCGGAGGGCATCCAACGCGTCAGCGCCGAATCGGCCGGGTAGGCCTGGCCCATCGGCGCCGGCGTCAGGCGCACGGGCGCGGACGCCGGACCACCGGCCGCGGCGGCGGCGCGGAACTCGCGCAGCGCGCGCGGCATGTGCCAGCCGTGCGTCACCACCACGATGTGGCGCACGCCCGCGGCGCGCAGCAGGGCCAGCGTGTCGACCGCGTTCTCGTGGGTGTCGCGCGAGTCGTTCTCGGTCCAGCGCAGCGGGCTGCCGAGCTCGGTGCGGGCGATTTCGGCCATGCGCGCGGCCTCCGGCGGGACGGCCGGGTCGCTGGACGCCCAGCCGCGGCCGCCGGTGGCGCCCACGGGAATGCCGGTCTGGCGGCCCAGCCAGACGCCGTAGCGCAGGCGCGCGAGCGAGGCGTTGCCCAGGTCGGGCTGGCTGTATTCGGACGGCGTGCGATCCATGCCGCCGCCCAGCACCACGATGGCCATCGATTCGCCCGCCTCGGCCGCGGTCTTCAGGGCGGCACGTTGCGCCGCGCCCAGCGCGGCCGGCTCGTCCAGCCAGGCCCCCTCCACCCATTGGGCGGCGCCGGCGCAGCAACCGAGCCAGACCCCGACGGCGGCGAGCCCCACCAACGCCCGACCGGTGCGCGGGCGGGCGCGCGCGAGACCCGCGCCCGCGAGGGCCAGCACCACGAACGGGGTCGGCGGCAGCACCAGCGCCGAGAGCACGGGCTTGAGCGCGCCCAGGCCGGAAGAGGTCAACCAGTCGGCAATCATGGCGGTCATTGTCGCGGACGGGCCGGCGCGTCCGGGTCGATGCGGGCCGCCGCCGGCTCAGGGGGCAGGGCGCCGCGTCGCGGTCGCCGGCCCTGGCCTCATGGCGCCAGGCGCTCGCGCGTCCAGGTGCCGTCGACCAGCCGGTAGCGCAGCCGGTCGTGCAGGCGCGACTTGCGGCCCTGCCAGAACTCCCAGCCATCGGGCCGCAGCCGGAAGCCGCCCCAGTGCGGCGGCCGCGGCGGGTTCATCATGAACCGGGCGGCGTACTTCGCCGCATTCGCCACCAGCACGCCGCGCGAGCCGATCACCTCGCTCTGCGGCGAGGCCCAGGCGCCGATGCGCGAGTCGAGCGGGCGTGAGGCGAAGTAGGCATCTGACTCGGCCGCGTCCACGCGTTCGACCGGGCCTTCGATGCGCACCACGCGCTCGAGCTCGACCCAGTGGAACTGCAGCGCGGCGAACGGGTGCAGCGCGAGCTCGCGGCCCTTGCGGCTGTCGTAGTTGGTGAACCAGACGATGCCGCGCTCGTCGAAGCCCTTGATGAGCACGACGCGCGTCGACGGCCGGCCGTCGGCGCCCACGGTGGCCACGGTCATCGCGTTGGGCTCGGGCACCTTCGCCGCGAAGGCCTCCTTCATCCACGTCTCGAACTGGCGCAGCGGGTCGATGGCCGCGTCGTCCTCCTCGAGCGCGTCGCGTTCGTAGCTCTTGCGTGCGTGCGGCAGGTGCGATTGGGGATCCATGCGGCTAGTTTAGGGGAACGCCTTAGGTAAACGTCCCACTGGAAGAAAAGAGGTTTGGCAACCATTCTTGGGGCACATAACTATTCAATGCGCGGCTGCCTCCAGGAAGACGCCGCGCGAGCGCCCCATGAAAAATGAACCGGCCGTCGTCGTGCTGGCTGCAGGCGCAGGGAGCCGTTACCACGGGACGCGCCACAAGCTCAGCGAGACGCTGGGTGCCGATTCCGTGCTCGTGTGCACCTTGCGCAATGCCCTCGCATCCGGAATGCCGGTCGTGCTCGTCATATCCGAGGCGCTGGTGCCCGAAGCGAAGGGCCTCGTCGCGCCGCGCGACATGGTCGTCGTCGATGCCCGCATGCAAACGGGGTGGGGTATGGGCGACTCGATCGCCGCGGGCGTCTCCATCCACGCCAGCGCGAGCGGCTGGCTGGTGCTGCCGGCGGACATGCCGCTGGTGCGTCCGGCCAGCCTGCGTGCCGTCGCCGCGGCACTGGACCAGCAGCCGATCGCGTTCGCGCAGCATCGCGGGCGACGCGGCCATCCGGTGGGCTTCGCGGCCGAGCTGTTCTCCGAGCTGGTGATGCTCAAGGGCGACGAGGGCGCGCGCCGCCTGCTCGCCCGCTATCCCACCGCGGCGGTCGAGCTCGATGACCCCGGCGTGCTGTTCGACATCGACACCGTCGACGACCTGGCCGTCGCCCAGCGCCGCATCGACGGCTCGTCCACGCTGGCGCTCTGAGCCCTTTCGCGGCGCCGCGGGAAGGCGCAAACTCGGCGCGCGGGCGCCGGGCTGCCGCGCCCGGGCCGTGACGGCGCCGCTCGCCCGACCGCGCAACTCCCCGCTCGCGGCGCTGGTTTGACGATGTAACGGAGTTACCAGATAATCCAACCATGAGTTACACCGCCCCGCCCCTGAACGCGACGGTCGCCGCCGTCACCGAACGCATCCGGCGCCGCAGCGCCGGCCCCCGAGCCGACTACCTCGGCCATGTCGACGCGCTGCGCACGCGCGCCCGCGGCGCGGAACGCCTGGGCTGCGCCAACGTCGCGCACGCCTTCGCCGGCATGCCCGCCAACGACAAGCTGCGCGTCGTGGCCGAGCGCGCGCCGCACATCGGCATCGTCACCGCCTACAACGACATGCTGTCGGCGCACCAGCCCTACGAAGGCTACCCCGAGCAGATCCGCCGCGACGCGGCCGCGCTCGGCGCCACGGTGCAGGTGGCCGGCGGCGTGCCGGCCATGTGCGACGGCGTGACGCAGGGCGCGCCGGGCATGGAGCTGTCGCTGTTCTCGCGCGACACCATCGCGATGTCCACCGCCATCGCGCTGTCGCACGACGTGTTCGACGCCGTGCTGCTGCTGGGCATCTGCGACAAGATCGTGCCGGGGCTGCTGATCGGCGCGCTGCAGTTCGGCCACCTGCCGTGCGTGTTCGTGCCGGCCGGGCCGATGTCGACCGGGCTGTCGAACAAGGCCAAGTCCAAGGTGCGCGAGCAGGCGGCCCAGGGCCTGGTCGGCCGGGCCGAACTGCTGGCGGCCGAGAGCCAGGCCTACCACGGCCCGGGCACCTGCACGTTCTACGGCACCGCCAACTCCAACCAGATGCTGCTCGAGGCGATGGGCCTGCACGTGCCGGGCGCGGCCTTCGTGCACCCGCACGACGGCCTGCGCACCGCGCTCACGCGCGAGGCCGTGGCCACGGTACTGTCGCTCACGCGCGAGCGCCGCAACGTGCCCATCGGCGTGCTGGTGGACGAGCGCTGCATCGTCAACGCGATGGTCGCGCTGCTGGCCACCGGCGGCTCGACCAACCACCTGATCCACTGGGTGGCCGTGGCGCGTGCGGCCGGCATCCTGATCGACTGGTCCGACTTCGCCGAGCTGTCCACGGTGATCCCGCTGCTGAGCCGCGTGTACCCGAACGGCAGCGCCGACGTGAACCAGTTCCAGGCCGCCGGCGGCCCCGGCTTCGTGCTGCGCGAACTGCTCAAGGCCGGCCTGGCGCACGCCGACGTCGCCACCGTCGCCGAGCGCGGCATGGCGGCCTACGGCGAAGTGCCGTCGCTCGTGGACGGCAAGGTCCGGTGGACGCCGGTGCCCGACGTGCCGATCGACGACACGGTCGTGCGCACGGCGGCCGACCCCTTCGGCGCGACCGGCGGCCTGAAGCTGCTGGAGGGCAACCTCGGCCGCTCGGTCATCAAGGTGTCGGCGGTGCCGGCGGACAAGCACGTGATCGAGGCACCGGCCCAGGTGTTCGACGCCCAGGAAGACCTGCTCAAGGCGTTCCAGGCCGGCACGCTGGAGAAGGATTTCGTGGCCGTGGTGCGCTGGCAGGGCCCGCGCGCCAACGGCATGCCCGAGCTGCACAAGCTGACGCCGCCGCTGGCGGTGCTGCAGGGGCGCGGCTTCAAGGTGGCGCTGGTGACCGACGGCCGCATGAGCGGCGCCTCGGGTAACGTGCCGGCGGCCATCCACGTGAGCCCCGAGGCGCTGGGCGGCGGCCCGCTGGCCAAGGTGCGCGACGGCGACATCATCCGTCTCGACGCGGTGGCCGGCACGTTGCAGGTCCTGGTGCCCGAGGCCGAATGGGCCGCGCGGCCGCTGGCCGAGCGCAGCCAGTCCCTGGCCGAGGCCCACGGCGCCGGCTTCGGCCGCAACCTGTTCGCCGGCATGCGGCGCAACGTCAGCACCGCCGAAGAGGGCGCGTGCACCTGGCTTTGATGGAGCACCCATGAACTCGCAACGACACCCCATGAATCCGCTGGAACTGGCTTCCTACGGCCCGGTGATCCCGGTCATCGTCATCGACCGTCTCGAGGACGCCGTTCCCCTGGCCAAGGCGCTGGTCGCCGGCGGCGTGCGCGTGTTGGAGGTGACCTTGCGCACCGCGGCCGGCCTGCCGGCCATCGCCGCCATCGCGCGCGAGGTGCCCGACGCCATCGTCGGCGCCGGCACGGTGCGCAGCGGCGCCGACGTGCACGCGGCGCGCGACGCCGGGGCCCGCTTCATCGTCAGCCCGGGCTACACCCGCGAGGTGGGCGACGCCTGCAAGTCGCTCGGCATCGCGTTGCTGCCGGGCGTGTCCACCGGCAGCGAGATCATGATGGCGGCCGACGACGGCTTCACCTTCCTGAAGCTGTTCCCGGCCACGGCCGTCGGCGGCATCCCGCTGCTGAAGGCGTTCTCCGGCCCGTTCGCCGACGTCGCGTTCTGTCCCACCGGCGGCATCACGCCCGAGACGGCGCCGCAGTTCCTGGCGCTGCCCAACGTGAAGGTGGTGGGCGGCTCGTGGCTGACGCCGGCCGACGCGATGAAGAGCGGCGACTGGGCGCGGATCACCGGACTGGCCCGGGCCGCGTCCGCCATCGCCCGCCCGTGATCAGGGGGCCGGTGCGTCGCGCCGGCGCTCCTCGACGGCCTGCATCGCCTGCGCCAGCGCGTCGGCCCCGTCCTGGCGCTGCAGCGCGGCGTCCGCGTCCAGCCCCAGCACGACGCCCGTGCGGTCGTCGGCCGAGCGGTTCTGGCTCAGCTTGAACTTGCCCTCGACGCGAGCCACCTCGATCTCGATGCCGACGATGGCCTTGAGCATCGCCTCGAGGTAGTCGGGCGGTGCGTCGGCCACGCGCCAGGGCGCGGGGCGGCCGTCCTCGTGGTGGTCGGTCAGCCGCGTGACGAGGGCGTGCAGCCAGGGCCGGTCCTCGATCGCGCGCAGCGTGCCGTGCACCTGCACCATCGTGTAGTTCCAGGTCGGCACGGCCTTGCCGTGCAAGGCCTTGCTCGGGTACCAGTTCGGCGACACATAGGCCTGGGGGCCCTGGAACAGCAGCAGCACCGGCTGGCCGTCGGCCTCGCGCCAGAGCGGGTTGGCGCGCGCGACGTGGCCGGTGATGCGCCAGCCGGCATCGGTGCGCGCCACCTCCAGCGGCAGGATGTCGGCCGCCAGCACGGCGCCGCCGCGGATCAGCGTGGCCAGCGGGTGCGCCTGCATCAGGGCGAGCAGCGCGTCGGCGTCGTGTTCGACGAAATGGGCGGGTTGGTACATCGTGCGGCGTGCGCTCAGGCCGGGACGGTGTAGTTCAGCGCCAGCCGGCCGCCGTCCACGTAGACGATCTCGCCGGTGACATAGCTGGCGGCGTCGCTGAGCAGGAAGCCGACCACGTCGGCGATCTCCGCGGGCTCGCCCAGGCGCTTCATCGGCGTGCGGCCGAGGATGCGCTGGCGCGCCGCGTCGCTGGTGAGCACGGCGTCGCGCGCGAGGTCGGTGGCGATCGTGCCGGGCGCCACCGCGTTCACCCGCACGCCGTGGTCCACCAGCCCGAGCGCCATCGCGCGCGTGAGCTGGTTGATGCCGCCCTTGCTCGCGTTGTAGCTGGCGATGGTGGCGATCGCCATCAGGCCGTTGACCGAGGACATGTTGACGATGGCGCCGCCGCCGTGCGCCACCATCTGGCGGGCGACTGCCTGGCCGACCAGGAACGAGCCCTTCAGGTTGACGTTGATCACCGCGTCCCAGTCCTCCTCGGTGACGTCGAGGAACTCGGCGGCGCGGAAGATGCCGGCGTTGTTGACGAGGCCGTCGATGCGGCCGAACTCGCTGACCGTGGCGGCGGTGGCGGCCTCGACGTCGGCCCTGGACGAGACGTCGCAGCGGATGAAGCAGGCCGCGTGGCCCGCTTCCCGCAGCTCGGCGGCCAGCGCGTTGCCGGGCACGCGGGCGACGTCCCACAGCGCGACGCGTGCGCCGTCGCGCGCGAGGCGGCGCGCGCAGGCCGCGCCGATGCCGTTGGCGGCGCCCGTGATCACGACGACGCGGCCTTCGAGGCCGAAGGAAATGGTGCTGCTCATGGGGAGATCTCTGGAAACTCGGGACGGAAGGGGCGGGCGCCCGCGCCGGACGCTGGCGTCACTATACGGCGCGACACCGGCCGCCCGGCGCGCGCCTTCAGGCCGTACCGGCCCGGCGCCGCGGCCGATCGAGCCAGGAGACGAGGCCGGCGGCGTTCAGCGCCGCGTCGTCGCGCAGCAGCGCCGCGATCCGGTCGTCGGGCAACGCGACGCCGAAGGCGCGGGCACCGTCGGCGTACAGCGTCATCAGCCCGGCGGTGATGGCCGCCAGCCGGTCGGGGGCCTCGCGGTGCGCGAGCGCCACGTCCACCGTGGCGGCGATCCCCTGGCGCAGCCGCGCGGCGCAGTCGGCCACCCCGGTGACGCGGCTGTAGTGGGTGAGGAACATCTGCCGCGGCGCGGTGGTCAGCAGGTGGGCGATCGACACGCACATCGCGTCCGGGTCGAACTGCACCGGTGTCGTGGTGGGGAAGATGAACGCGCGGCCGTCGACGACGAACTCGGGGTAGGCCATGCCGAAGTTGTCCCCGGTGAACCAGCCGCCGCTGCGCGCGTCCCAGATGCAGTGGTGGTGCAGGGCGTGGCCCGGCGTGTGTGCGAACACCAGCGGGCGGCCGGCCAGCGCGATCGTCTCGCCGTCGGCGGTGCTGCGCACGCGCTCCGCCGGCACCGGCAGCAGCGTGCCGTAGGCGCACACCATCTGGGCCTCGCCATAGACGCCCAGCGCGCCTTGCCACAGCGCCACCGGGTCGACCAGGTGGCGCGCGCCGCGCGGGTGCACGAGCACCTGGGCGCCGGGCAGCGCCTGCATCAGCTGGCCGACGCCGCCGGCGTGGTCCAGGTGCACATGGGTGGCGATCACGAAGTCCACGGCCGAGCGCGGCAGGCCCAGCGCGTCGAGCGCGGCCAGCAGCCGCGGCACGGCGAACGCGGTGCCGGTGTCGATGAACGCGGCGCGACCGCCCTCCACCACCAGGTAGGCGGCGTCGTAGCGGTCGCGATGGAAGCCGGTGTCGATGGCCCAGAGGCCGTCGCCCAGCGGTTCGCAGAAGGGCGGCAGCGGAGCGGACATGCGTCGCCTGCGTGCCGCCGGGGCCTTACTGGCCGGAGCCGAGCGCGATGTACAGGCGGGCGACTTCCGGCGCGCCGTCGGTGCCCTGCACGGTTCGCAGCAGCTTGACGGCGGCGGCCTTGGCCTTGCCCGACTGCAGCATCACCACGCCCAGGCGCAGCTTGGCGTCTTCCGGACGCTTCAGGCTGTCCTTGGCGATGCCTTGCTGGATCAGGTCGACGGCCTCGTCGTACTTGCCGAGCGAGGCGTACTCGCTGCCGAGGGCCACCAGGTCGTCGCCAGTCTTGCCGGCCTTGGCGTCCGCGGTGCGCCGGGCCAGCGAGGCAACGGCGTCGGTGGCGTTCTTGTTGACCAGGTCGCGCAGGCGCTGCTGGCGCGGCGCCTCGGGGCCGGTGCCGAGCACGCCGGTGGCGTAGCCCTTGTCGACCACGGCCTTGGCTTCCGCGGGCAGCTGGACCTGCAGCAACTGCTGGCCCATCTCCACGAATTCGGGAGCGGCGGTCAGGTTGCCCGAGCTCAGGCGCAGTCGCAGCAGGTCCAGGTAGAAGCGCGGCGAGAAGCCCGACTTGCCCGGCAGGTCCCCCAGGTAGATGCCGGAGTACTGCTTGTTGGACGGGAAATAGGTGACCAGCTTTTCCTTGACCACCAGGTCGCCGGCCTTGTTGCCGGTGTGGCGGTAGGCGTCGGCCAGGCGCAGCAGGTCGTCTTCGTCCGGACGGCGGCCGGCAGATTCGGCGGCCTGGATCTTGGCGGCGTTGTCGCGCGCGATCTGGGCGTAGTCGCCGCTGCTGCCCTGCACGTATTCCTGGATCTGGCGCACGCCCGCGCTGTTGTCGCCCGCGGCCTTGGCCTTCTCGACCCACTGCATGGCCTTGGCGTTGTTGTGCTGCTGGGCGTAGATGCCGGCGATGGTCTCGGCCAGCTGGCCGGCCTCGTTGCCGGGCACCTTGCCGGTGGCGAACGCGGCCTCGAGCTGCTGGGCCGCAGCGCCGTTGTCGCCCATGCGCTGGTAGGCGGCACCCCGGATGCGCGCCAGCATGTAGGTGTCGTCCGGGCCGGCGGAGACGACGCCGTTGAGCTTGGCCAGGGCTTCCTTCGCCTTGCCGGTGCGCACCAGTTCGCTGGCTTCCTTGAGCGGCTTGGCGACGGCGGCGGACACGGCGTGGGCGACCGGGAGTTGCAGTAGGCCGGCGGCCAGCAGCGCGGCAGCCAGGAGACGGGTGGTCTTCATGGGGTTTGCAAACCTGTAAGGGACACTCTGAATGGGAGAAGGCGCACTGCGAGCAGTGCGCCTTCCGGGGGAGCTACGTCTTGGGATCAGTGCGTGAACTGCTCGTTCCCGACGATGCCGATCTTGGTGACCCCGAGGCGCTGCGCCTCGGCCATCACTTCGGCCACGTACTTGTACGGCGCCAGCTTGTTCGGGATCAGGTGCACTTCGGGCTGGTCGGGCATCTGCGTGATCCGGTAGAGATGGGTCTCCAGGTCCGCGCGATCCTTGATCACCTCGTTGTTCCAGCCGATCTGGCCGTCGAAGTCGACGACGATCTCGATGATCACCGGCGGCGCCGGCGGATGCGCATCCGACGGTACCGGCATGTTGAGCTTGACCGCGTGCGTCTGGATCGGGATCGTGATGATCAGCATGATCAGCAGCACCAGCATCACGTCGATCAGCGGCGTGGTGTTGATGTCCACCATCACGTCGCCGTCATCTCCACCGGAGCCTACATTCATTGACATGGCGTGTGCTCCTTATTGGTTCGGCGGCGGTTCGGTGATGAAACCGACCTTCGCGATGCCAGCACGCTGGCAGGCGAACACCACCCGGCCGATGGACTCATAACGCGCGCCTTGGTCGCCGCGGATGTGCACTTCGGGTTGGGGCTTGATCTTCGCCTTCTCGGTGAGCAGGGCAACCAGCTCGTCGATGTCGTGGATCTGGTGCGTGTTGACGTAGACGTCGCCGTCCTTGCTCACCGCCAGCAGGATGTTCTCCGGCTTGGTGACGGTGACGACGTTGCGTTCCTTGGGCAGCTCCAGCGTGATCGACTGCGTCACGACCGGGATCGTGATCAGGAAGATGATCAACAACACCAGCATCACGTCCACGAGGGGCGTGGTGTTGATGGTGGAGTTGACTTCTTCCTCGTCGCCGCTGTCGCCTGGGCCGACATTCATCGACATGAGGATTCCTTCGCGTTACAGGCGTTCAAAGAAAAACGCGAGTTCAGCGCTTGCCGGCCAGCAGGACGTTGTGCAGATCGCCCGAGAAGGCGCGAACCTTTTCCATCACCGACTTGTTGCGGCGCACCAGCCAGTTGTAGCCCATGACGGCCGGAACGGCGACGGCCAGGCCGATGGCGGTCATGATCAGCGCTTCGCCGACGGGGCCGGCGACCTTGTCGATCGACGCCTGGCCGGCGATACCGATCTGGGTCAGGGCGCCGTAGATGCCCCACACCGTGCCGAACAGGCCGACGAACGGGGCGGTGGAACCGACGGTGGCCAGGAACGCCAGGCCGTCCGACAGGCGGCTCTGGATGTTCTCGACGGCGCGCGCGACGCTCATCGAGATCCAGGTGTGGCGGTCGATCTGCTCGACCAGCGTGCCTTCGTGGTGGTCGCTGGACTTCAGGCCGGATTCGGCGATGTAGCGGAACGCGCTGCCTTCTTCCAGGGTGTTGGTGCCGGCCTTGATCGAGCCCGCGGTCCAGAAGCCGTCGGTCACGCCGTTGGCGCTTTGGAACATCTTGCGCTGTTCCCAGTACTTCGTGAAGATGATGTACCAGCTGCCCATCGACATGATCAGCATGACGATCAGGTTGAACTTGGCGATCCAGCCGCCGTCGCGCCACAGCGCGCCGAGGCCGTACGGGTTCTCGATCGTTTCCTTGCCGACGGCGGCCGGGGCGATCGGGGCAGCGCCGGCGTCGACGGCGGCGGGCGCCGGCGTCGCCGAAGCGTCGGAGGCGGCAGCGGCGGGGGCCGTTGCTTCCGGAGCCGATGCCTGGGCCAGAGCGGTGGTCGGGGCGGTGGCGACGGCCGCCAGCGCGATAAGCGCGGCCGCAAAGGGAGTGCGCATCGAGTTCAGAAAGGACATGTTTCCTCCGGGGGAATGAAGCCGGCCAGCATGTCGGTCTTGGCCGGGTATCACAGAAAAAAAAGGGGTGATGGACTGGGCTGGATGGCCCGCCGACTACTCGAGCTTCCAGGCGTAGGAGACTTCGACCTGGGTGCCGATGGGGCGGCCCTCGGCGTCGATACCCGGCTTGAACGGACAGGTGGCCAGCGCCTTCTTGGCTTCGTTGTCCAGCAGGCGATGCTCGCGCGTCGGGCCGGACGAGCCGACCACTTCGGCCGAGGTCGGCTTGCCGGCAGCGTCGACGCTGAAGCGGATGCGGGTGACCCCGGAGACCTGCGCGCGCAGGGCGGCGGGCGGGTACTCGGGCTTGCATGCCGGGTCGTTCGCGTTGATCACGGCCGGACGGGCCGTGACGCTGGGCGCGGGCGGTGCCGGCGGCGCAGCGGCCTCCACGCGGCGCTCGGCCTGCGGCGGCGGCGCCACGGTGGTGGTGGTGATCTGCGGCGCGATGGGCGGCGGCGGCACGTCGACCGGCGGCGGCGGCACGTAGACCGGGGGCGGCGGCAGGTTCTTGGGCGGCGGCGGCAGATCCTTGGGCGGCGGCGGCGGCGGCGGCGGCGGGGCGTCGACGACCTTGGTCTCGGTGACCATCACCTTGTCGACGACCTTCTTGGCCAGGCCCGAAACGAGGGCGTAGGCCAGCAGCACGTGCATGATGACGACGATGATCAAGCCGGTTGGGTGCTTCCCCGGATTGCGCTGCGATTCAGCAAAATTCACTCGAAATACCTCCAGACGACCCGGTCGGGCGCTGCATCTTTTCCTGCGCACCGCAGCGCGGCTGCGCTGCGAAGTCGCGAACTATAGCGTGATCCCGTACACCGACCTTTACGGGTTTCCCTTAATTTTCGACACCTCAAATGCGTTTCAACCGCACTGGATTTTGTGTTGATGCCGATTGGTAGTTGCTTGTAACTGCACATGCCGGCGAACGACCGTTCGTTTCCCTACCAGGAATCGGAAGTTCCGGATTGCAAACTTCGTGCCAGAGTACGCGCGGCCCGTTTCGGCAATCGGCGATCCTCTCGTAGTCAGACTACGAAGACGCGCGGGGGGCGCCGCGTGACGCAAGGCCAAGTATCGACAGGTCAATCACCCTCTTGAGGGATTGTGGCAGCAACATCACGCCGATGGGAGTCCGGCGCACCGGGCGTCGATGCGCCATCGGGACGTCGGCGAGCGTGGCCACCCGGCGCGATGATGCACATGCCCGCGAGGGCCCGGCCGTCGGGCGCGTGCGCGAACACGCACCTGCCCGATTGCGTGCGGGAGGCGCCCTGCACGCGCAGGGCCCACGCCGTCCCCGACCCCGGCGGCGTGCGGAACAAGGGCAGCGCCCGCGCGGACGGCACGGCGCTGGTGCACAAGGCGTGGCACTGCATGGTGCCGATGGCGCCGAGCCGCCGGCCGTCGATACGCCCTCCCGTATGCGTGCGGTATTGCACGGGAATGGCCCCGGCGTGGACGTCGACCACCCTTTGGCGGGATGCAACGTGCGCCGGATCGGCGCACAGTCGCCGGGAGAGTCTCGCCTCGTAAAGGAGCCCGCCATGGACGCCCTGTTGCTGGTCTTGCTGGCCCTGCTGGTGCTGGCCGCGCGGACGTTCCAGTTGCGCCACCGGCTGGCCGCGTGGCAGTGCCTGTGGCACTTCAGGCACGGGCCGATCACGGTCGAACTGCGGCGCCACGCCCACCTGGCCCGGCTGGACGCCGACTCGCTCGACTACCCGTTGCCGCGCGAATTCCGGGTGCTGTCGCTGCGCCTGGGCGGCATCCCGGTGTGGTCGCAGCAGGCCATCGTGGGCCTGCCGGCGCAGGTCGAGGCACGCATCGACAGCGTGCCGGCCGGCGAGTTCGACCACCTGTTCGAGCGCCAGTTCCGCCTGGCCGGGGCCCACCGGCCGGCGCGGCTGTTCGTGCGCGCGCACTGACCGCGGTCCGGCGGCCTCGCGCTCACGCCCGGCGGGCCTTGCGGCGCCGCACCATCTCCTGCGCGGCGGCGTGGCGCACGTCGTCGGCCAGCAGCTCGGCGGCCAGCGGGAAGACGACCTCGTCCTCGCACTTCGCATGGCGTCCGTACAGCGCGCAGAAGCGGGCCGCGGCGGCCCGCTGCGACGCGTCGTAGGCTTCGTCGCGGCCGTTGGCCAGCGCCGCCAGCGGCACGCGCAGGCGGACCCACAAGGCCTCCATGGTGAGGTGGTCCTCCTGCAGCCGCATCACGGCCGCCCGCACGGCGGCGTCGCTGGTGTGGGCGAGCACGCACGGGAAGATGTGCTGCTCCTCGTCCTCGTGGTGCAGCGGCGCGGCGCGGTCGAAGTAGTGCAGCACGTCGGCCGCCGCGCCATGCACGCCGACGTCGACGCGACCGGTGGCCACGCGCTCGCCGATCTCGCGCAGCAGCGCCAGGCTGCGGCGGACGCGATCGTGGCAGGCATGGAGGATGTCCAGCGGCTCGTCGAACCCGGAGGGCGGCGGGCCGGCGGGCGGCGGGAAGGGGACGGCGGACGTGGTCATGCGGGTGCCGTCCACACTAGCGGTGCGTGCCCGCCAGGGACTTGACGCGGATCAAGCGGGGGTCGGTCCCGCGGGTACGCCCGGGGGGCGGCTGCCGGGCGGTCCGCCGCCCGGGACGGGGCAGTCCTGGCGCGCGTGGATGCGCTCCAGTTCCTCGACGATGGCGTCGACCATCGCCAGGAAGGTCGCCCGGTCGGGATGGGGCTGCAGGGTCAGCAGGTCGCTGGCGCGCTGGGCGAGCGCGTCGCGATGCGCCCAGCGCGCCCACTTGCGCACGTCCCAGTAAACCAGCAGCGCCAGGCGACCGAGATCGCCGGTGCGACGTGCGTGGTGCAGGTTCGCCAGGATGTCCTCGATGTCCTGGCGCGCCGCGGAAGGCAGGTAGGCGTTCATGCTGCATTGCAGCATAGGACTGGAATCTTATGGTCCGCTGACATCGGCCGGTGCGCGGCGCGCCGGAATGCATGGGAACGCCACCGCCGGCCCGCGCCGGGCGCAGGCCCCGCGCGGGCCGCGCTGGTTCATGGCCTCCGGGTCGTGGCGGCGGCGGTCGCCGCGCCCCGCTTCACGGGGGCGCCCGCCGCCCGCCCGCGCAGCGGGGCCTTGGCGAGCGATCCCTGCGTGGGCACGGCGCGCACGGCCAGCGGTCGGCCCTGGCGCAGGCCGAGGGCGCCGCTGCGCTGGTTGCGCAGCAGGCTGCCGCCGTCGCCGCCGATCACCGGGGTCGTGGAACCGGCCCAGGCGACCCCGCTGATGAAGTTGCCAACCGGAATGGCGATCGGGGTCCAGGTCTGGCCGCCGTCGGCCGTCCGCAGCAGCTCGTAGCCGACCGCGATGCCGTTGCTGGCGTCGCGGAACGCGACCCCGCGCATGCTGCCGCCGTTGTTGAGGTACACGCGGGTCCAGGTCAGTCCGCCGTCGGTGCTGCGCTTGATCTCGCTGTCGGTCGAGACGATGGCCACCGTGTCGGTCACCCGGGCGATGAACTGCACGGTGTCGTTGACGCTCGCCGGCTGGAGGTCGATCGCCGACCACGTGGCGCCGCCATCGGCGGTGCGCAGCAGCGCGCCGCCCTGGCCGCCCGCCAGCCCCACCTGTGGCGTCAGGAAGCGGGCCGCCCACAACCACCTGGTCGTCGGCAGCGTGACCGGCGACCAGGTCGCGCCGGCGTCGGTCGTGCGGCGCATGAAGCCGCCCAGGTCCGGGGAGGTCGACCCCGAGGTGCGGCCGGCGACGATGGCCGTGGTCGCCGAGGCCATGGCGACGGTGTTGAAGTTCACGGTCGAGTCGTCGACCACCGAGGTGAAGCTGCCGCCGGCATCGGTGGAGATCGCCACGGTGCCGAACAGGCTGGCGGCCATGACGGTGCTCGCATTGCCGAACGAGATCGCCGCGGGCCCGTTGAACGACGTCGCCTGGCCGTCGCTCCAGGTCGCTCCGGCGTCGGTGCTGCGGCGCACCTGGTCGCGCAGGTTGGTGGCGAGCGTGACGCCGCCCCCCGGCGCTTCCTCGATCTGCTGGATCGTGTCGTCGAGCCGGCCGCCGGCGATGCGCGTCCAGGTCTGCCCGCCGTCGAAGGTGCGCGCCACGGCGCCGTACTGGCCGACCGCGAAGCCGAGCGAGGCGTTGGCGAACTGCGCGCGCCAGTTGTTCTGGCCGCCGGCCATGTCGTAGTCGGGATCGGTCCAGGTCGCGCCGCCGTCGGTCGAGCGGATGAAGGCGCTGTACTGGCCGATCACGACGACCGTGTTGGCGTCGGCGAAGGCCACCGTTCCGCCGCCGCCGGACAAGGTCACGTTGACGACCGTCCAGGTGGCGCCGTAGTCGGTGGTGCGCAGCACCTGCGATTGCGATTGCTGCTGCGCGACGCCGAAGCCGGTGCCGCCGAAGGCCAGGTCGACGAGGAAGTCGGTGCCGGCCGTCGTGATCCGGCTCCAGGTCAGGCCGCCGTCGGCGCTGCGCAGGAACGTGCCCGTGCCGGCCGTCGCGACGAACACGTTGTTGCCCGCGTAGGCCAGGCGGTAGAGGCCGCCGATGGCCGGCAGCGTCGCCAGCGGGATGCTGACCTGGGCCCAGGTCGCCCCGCCGTCGACGGTGCGCCAGACCTTCGAGCCGACGGCGACGCCGACGTTGGCGTCCGCGAAGGCGACCGCGCCGATCGCTTCGCAGCAACCGCCGTCGAAGGCCGTCGTCCAGGTGGCGCCGCCGTCGACGCTGCGGAAGATGCTCTGTCCCTGCGACGGCAGGTTGCCGGTGGCCACCAGGATGCCGCTGGCGGGCTGCGCGACGGAACTCCAGTTGTAGCGCGCCGCGTTCCAGCTGACAGACCACGAGTTGCCGTTGTCCGTGCTGGTCATGACCGTGCCGTTGACCTGGCCGAGCGCGACGAGCTTGCCCGCGGCGGCGTCGACGACCAGCCCGGTCAGGGGATCGGCGACCGGCGCCGGCTGCAGGTAGCACCAGCCGCTGGGGTCGCCGAAGCACGCGCCGGCGAGCGAGACCGCGTTGGCCTGCACGCTCAGGGTCGCGGGCGTCGACAGCGCATCGCCGGCCCGGTTGACGGCCTTCGCGACGACGCCGCCGCCGTCGCAGCCGATGGACACCGCCGTGAGCTTCAGGGTCGCCGTGGTGGCGCCGTAGGCCGCGGTCGCGGCGCACGCGCCCACGGCGACCGGTCCGCCCGGGGCCAGCGGCAGGGGGGTGTAGACGCCGCCGAACAGGAAGAACCAGACGATGTCGGGCGCCGGGCTGCCGCTGGCGGCGACGGTCAATGTCGCGCCGCCACCCTCGACCAGCGTCTGGTTCGCAGGCGCCTGGGTGAATGCGGGCGCCACGTCGACGCCGCCCGTCACCGTCAGGTGCGCGCTCAGGCTGTAGGCGGGCCCGGCACCGTTGCTGACCACCACGCGGTAGTCGCCGTCGTCGGCCGTCTGCGCGTTGCTGATGGTCAGCAGCGACGATTGGCTGCCCGCGATGCCCGAGCTCGATGCGCCCGCCGTGGCGTCGGCCACGGGATTGCCGTTGAACTGCCACTGGTAGGACAGCGGCGCGGTGCCGGTCGCGGTGACCGTGAAGCTGGCGCTGCCGCCCACGGCCGTGCTGGTGGCCACCGGCTGCAGGGTGATGACCGGCACCGCGGCGGCGCTGGTCACGGTCACGGTTGCCGTGCTGCTGCGCGCCGAGCCGGCGACGTTGTCGGCCACGGCATAGAACTGCAGGCTCGACTGGCTGGCCGCCAGGGCCGCCGTGGCGTAGCTGCACGACGCGCTGCTGCCGGTGCCGGGCGCGGGGCATTCGCGCACCAGCGAGTCCAGGATCGTTCCGACCTGGTAGATGCGCAGCCGCGGCGCCGGCGCGCCGGAGGCGCTCACCGTGATGCTGGCGGTCTGGCCCTCGACGATGCTCGCGTCCGCGGGCTGCGTGACGAAGACCGGCGCGACGTTGGCGGCGAGCACGGTCAGCGGCGCCGCCGCGCTGTCGACGCAGGACTGCTGCGCGCCGACGACGTCGCACAGGTGGGCGCGGAACAGCGCGTTGTTGTCGGCCAGCGTGGTGGTGGCGAGCGTGAGGCCGGGCGTGGTCGTGCCGGTGGCGCTCCAGGTGGCGCCGCCGTCGTTGCTGCGCTGCCAGGCGATCGTGAGCGTGCCGGCGGCGCTCGCGGCCACCGTGAACGTGGCCGGCTGGCCCGCCGTCACGCTCACCGGTTGCGGCTGCGTGGCGATGGCCGGCGCGCCGGGCGTGCCGAGGTCGTGCAGGCGGAACGCGATGTCGGTGTCGAAGCTCCAGCAGACGGTCTGGTTGTCGCCGCGGCCGATGATGAAGCCGTGGAAGCAGTACGAGGTGTCGGCGCGCACGCGCTGCACGATGCCGTTGGCGCCGCCGGCCCCCGCCACGCTGTGCGGGTCGAAATGGACGACGATGTCCTGCGCGAAGGACGCCTGGTTGACGTCGCGCGCCAGCAGCGTGCCGAGGTTGCTCGCGGAAACGACGATCGAGTCGACCCGGTCGACGCCGGCCGGGCGGGTCCAGCTCGCGCGCACGACCACGTCGGTGGGCGCCGTGATCTCGGGCAGGAAGGGCAGGGCGCGGCCCAGCGCGTCGCGCGCCACCGGGATCGCGACGCCGCTGCCGTCGAGGACTTCCAGCTTGAGCTGGCTGTTGGTCGGGCAGTCGCCGATGCCGAAGCCGAAGACGCCGGCGTCGCCGGGCGTGCACACGCCGATCGCGTACCAGGACAGGCCGGCGACGTCGATGCTTGCCACGCCGGGGGCCGATGCCACCAGCGGCTGGACGTGCCAGGTGCCGTCGGGCTCGCCGCGCAGCACGACCGGGAGGGTGCCCGCCGGCGCCAGTGCGGCGTTGTACGGCAGCGCCATCAGTGCATCCGTGGCGAAGGCCGTGCCGTGCGGCGTGACGGCGTAGATCGGCGAGAGCGTCGTGATGCCGACGAGCGCCGGTGCGCCCCGGCTGTCCCGGGCGATGCGGAACGTCGCGTCGGCGTCGAGCGCGCCGGCCGGGATCGACAGGCTCGTGCCGTCGGGCCCGGCGACGGTGCCGCCGGCGGCGCCGAGCGTGGCCGAGCCTTCGCTGGGTGGCGGTGCCGGCGTGCTGCTGTCGCCGCCGCAGGCGGCCAGCGCGCCCAGCAGCAGTGGCAGGGCCAGGCGCGCCATGCGGCGCGACAGCGGTCCCAGGGCCTTGCGGCCCGATTCGTTCCTGTTCATGACGCCCCCTGTGTTGGGGCGAATCTAGGCGGGGCAGCGTTATGCCGGCGTTACGGCGGCGCCCGGGCGAGGGGCTAGACCTGGCCCGTCCAGCCGGCTCCGCGCTCGGCGAAGCGCCGGCGCACGGCGGCGGACGACTCGGGCGGCAGCGGCCCCTTGGCCGCCAGCGCGACGTTGTGCCGCAGGTGCGCCAGCGAGGCGGTGCCGACGATGGCGCAGCTCACCGCGGGCTGCCAGGCGCTGAAGCGCAGCGCGAATTCGTCCCACGGCAGGCCGGCCGTGTCCAGGGCCAGGTCGTGCAGGCGTTCCCAGTAGACCTCCGCGTAGTCGCCCACCGGCCGCTCGCCGAAGCGCCAGGGCGCGTTGCCCAGCGGCCGCTTGGCGATGACGCCCAGCCCGTCGCGGTGCGCCCGGGCGAGCGCGCCGTCCAGGCTGGCCTGGTCGAACAGGTTGACCGAGCACTCCACGCCGCCGAAGCGGCCGTCGGCCACCGCATGCGCCAGGGCCTCGTTCTCGCCGGAATACGCCGCGACCCGGATCTTGCCCTTCTCGCGCACGCGCACCAGCGCGTCGACGACGTCGCCGGCCTGCAGGATAGCCAGGTCGCAGGAGTGCAGGTGCACGATGTCGATGTGGTCGGTGCGCATCTGGCGCAGGGCCTCGTCGATGCCGGCCTCGATGATGCCGGCCGTCCAGTCGGCATGCCCGGCGATGCCGTAGCCGACCTTGGTCGACAGCACGAACTCCGCGCGCCGATGGGCCAGGTGGCGGCCGATGCGCTCCTCGCTTCGGCCATACCCCCTGGCCGTATCGATCAGGGTGATGCCCAGGTCCAGCGCGGTGTTCAGCAGCGTCGCGGCGTCGGCGTCGGACAATCGCTCGTCGCCGACCTGGCCGGCGCCCAGTCCGAGGAGGGAGACGTCGAACCCGGCGCGTCCGTAGGGCTTCGTGTGCATGGCGGCGAGGCCGCGCGTGCGGCCGGTTCAGGAAACGGGCGAGGCTATCACGCGAGGAACGCCCCCACCAACGCCTCGAACTCCGCCGGCGCCTCCAGCACGCTCAGGTGCGAGGCGCCCTGGATGATCTCGAGCCGGGCGCCCGGGATGCGCTCGGCGATCGCCTGGCCCATGGCGGGCGGCGTGCCCGCGTCGCGCGCGCTGGCGATCACCAGCGTCGGGCAGGCGATCGCGGCGAGGCCGTCCTGCCAGGCGACGCCGGCGGCCGCGGCGCAGCAGGCCGTGTAGCCGGCCGGGTCGGTACGCAGCAGGCGTTCGCGCACCGCCTGCGTGACGGCCGGCTCGGCGGCGCGGAAGTCGGCGTGCAGGAAGCGTTCGAGCACCATGTCGGCGATGCCGGCCATGCCCTCGGCCCGCACGGTGGCGATGCGCTGCACCCACGCCGGCTGCGCGGCCGCGGGGTAGTGGGAGGTCGTGTTGGCGAGCACCAGCCGCGAGACCAGTTCCGGATGGCGGATGGCCAGGCCCTGGCCCACCATCGCACCGAGCGACAGCCCGATCCACGCCACCGGGCCGCGGCCCCATTCGCGAACGAGCCGGGCGGCGTCGTCGACCAGGTCGTCCATCGCGTACGGGCCGGGCGGCACGGCCGAGCCGCCGTGGCCGCGGTGGTCGTAGCGCAGCACCTGGCGCGGCCGATCCGGCGTGCCGGTGGCGAGCCGGCCGGCGAACGCGTCCCACAGCCCCAGGTCCAGGCCCAGCGCATGGCTCAGGACGACGGGCGCGCCCTCGCCCTGCAGCACCACCTTCAGCTGCGGCGCGCTGAAGGTGTGGTGGGTGGCCGCGCGCACGCCGGCGGTCAGCGGCGCCGGGCCGGGCAGCAGCCCCTGCTCGCGCAGCAGGCCGACGGTGATCTTGAACGCGGTGTTGGCCGCCGGCACGCCGCAGTAGATGGCACCCTGCATCAGCGTCTCGCGGATCTTCTCCAGCGGGACGCCGGAGCGGATCGCCGCGCCGCAGTGCAGTTCGAACTCCTCCCAGCGCGCCAGGCCCATCGTCATGCCCAGCACCAGCAGGCGGCGCGTGGTCTGGTCCAGGCCGGGCCGGCCCCACACGTCGTTCCAGGCGTAGCGCGTGATCAGCGCCTGGAAGTCGGCGTTGAACGCGTTGGCGTTGTCCAGCGACTTGTCCACCCAGGCGTCGCCCAGCACCGCGCGGCGGTTGGCCACGCCGCGGTCGAAGTCGTCCTGCCGATCCATGTGCACTCCCTCGAAGATGGCGCAGCCGCGGGGGGAAGCGGGGCGCGCCTGAAGGATACTGCGGCTTGCCATGACGCTGCGCTCCGCCGCCACCACCGTCCTCGCCAGCGCGCTGGCAGGCGGCTGCATCGTGGTGCCGGTCACGGTGCAGAACTACGACAGCGGCTGCCAGCTGGTCACGCGCCACATGGAACTGCAGGCGGTGCAGATCGGCGCGATCGATCGCTGCGCCAACCAGGGTTGCGTGGCGCTGGTCATCGCCGCGGCCGGCGTGACGGCGGTCTCCGCCATCGTCTCGGGCTCCATCGTGGTCATCGGCAACGTCGGCTACTGGGCCGAGCGCCGCGCCGGCTGCGTCCCGCCGCCCGCCGCCCCCGAGCCGCCGGCCTGAGGCGGCCCGCGGCGCGTCATCGGTCGTTCACGAAGCTGTCATCGCCGCTGCCTAGAGTCGTCCGACCTCGCGGGATCCCCCCGGGCAACGAGAACAAGCAGGATGACCATGACGCTCGCTTCCTCGAAGATCGCCGCCACGGCGCTGGCCCGGGCCGCCCTGGCCGCGCTCGCCGCCGCCGCCCTGGCGCCGGCCGCGCAGGCCCAGGACACCACGCCGGTGGTGCTCACGTTCTCGACCGTGGGCGATTCGCGCCAGGATCCCAACACGTACGACCAGGCCAGCGTCGGCGCCACGCTCAACGGCCAGGACGCGACCTGGCTGCAGAACACCAAGGCGTTCTCGCGCATCCTGCGCACGATCCAGTCGCAGAAGTCGACCATGCTGTTCTTCAACGGCGACATGATCAACGGTTATGGCTGGGCCAACTACGGCTACACGTCCAACGCCACCCAGAGCGCGATCACCGGCCCGGTGGCGCCGGCGACCACGGCCGACATCGTCGGCTCCGACCTGATGAAGCACTACCGCCAGTACGCGTTCTGGCGCGGCATCGTGGCGCCGCTGCCCGAGACCGGCACCTATGTGTTCCCGGTGCCGGGCAACCACGAGACGGAGTGCAAGGCCTGCCCGAAGAACAGCGACGGCCAGAAGGTCTCCAAGGTGGAGAATGAACAGGCCTACGCGGCCAACATGGGCGACCTGATCGTCGACACCGCCCGCTTCGCCAGCGTGCTGGGCAGCGCGCCGGCCAACGTGGCCTACGGCCCCGCGGTCGGCTACAGCCCCGACTCGCTGACCACCGACCAGAGCAAGCTGTCGTACAGCTTCGACTTCCAGGGCCTGCATTTCGCGGTGATCAACACCGACCCGGTGGGCCAGGAGACCTCGGCGCCGGCCGCCTGGCTGGCCGCCGACCTGGCCGCCGCCTCGGGCCGCGGCGCCAGGCGCTTCTTCGTGTTCGGCCACAAGCCGGCCTTCACCTACGCCTACGCGCCGGGCGTCGCCGGCTCCGGCCTGGACGCCACGGTCACGACCACGGCCAGGCGCGACGCGTTCTGGAACGTGATCGAGCAGTACCACGCGACGTACTTCACCGGCCACATGCACACCTACAACATCTCGCGTCCGCTGGGCGGCGCCTACCAGGTGATCGTGGGCTCCGGCGGTTCGCCGTTCGACGCCAGCGCCGCGCAGGCCGCGGCCGGCGTCCTGACGAACCCGGCCACCGACCGCGACTACGCCTGGGCCACCGTGAAGGTGCACGCCGATGGCGGCGTCGACATCCTCGGCTACGGCTTCAACGCCAGCTTCGGCCCGACGCAGTTGCTCGGCCAGTACTTCATCGCGCCGTGAGCCGGCAGGAACGCACCATGACCAAGACGCTTCTCGCTTCGCTCTGCCTCGCCGCGGCCTGCGCGCTGCCGGCGCACGCCACCACCGTCGTCGACACGGGCACCCCCGACGGCCAGGCGGTCGGCTCGCTCGCTTTCGACAGCGCCGACTGGGTCGCCGGACAGATCAGCTTCGCCAGCGATTCGACCATCGATGCGATCCAGGGCCACGTCCTGGCCGGCACCGCCGGCGAGACTTTCGACATCTCCCTGTTCGCCAACGACGGCGGTGTCGGCCCGGGCAGCCTGCTGTACACCACGACCGCCACGTTCGCCGGCGACGGCTGGAACGGCGTGTCCGGCCTGACCGGCTGGAACGTCGCGGGCGGCGCCAGCTACTGGGTCGAGTTCGAGGTGCAGGGCGGCGACACCCTGGACGGGACGGCGCTGATCGACCTCGGCGCGCCGAGCGCGCTGGCGCACACGGTGTCGACCAGCGACAGCGGCTTCCACTACGACAGCAGCCCGTTGTCGTTCGGCCTGCGCGTCGACGCGAGCACCGTCTCGGCGGTGCCGGCGCCGGCGTCGGGCGCGTTGATGCTGGCCGGCCTGGCGTGGCTCTCGCTGCTGGCGTTCGCACGACGCGCACGCTGACGGCCATGCGCCACGGATCCTCGCGCGCGCGCCGCGCGCTGCACGCGCTCGCGGTTGGCGCGGTGGCGCTGGCGAGCCTGTTCGCGGTCGCGCGTCTCGCGCAGGCGTGCTCGGGCAACGCGCCCGAGCCCACCGGCACCGAGACCCACTTCCCCCTGATGTACGGCGACCGGCCGACGGTGGCGCAACTGGCCGACCTCGGCCGGCGCATCTTCCTGGATCCCGCGTACTCGGCCTCCGGCCGGCAGTCCTGCGCGAGCTGCCACGACCCGGCGCGCGCCTTCGGCCCGCCCGATGCCCGCGCCGTCCAGCCCGGCGGACCGAACCTGGACCGGCTCGGCTTCCGCAACACGCCGTCGCTGCGCTACGTCCACGCGCCGATCGCGTTCACGCAGCACTTCCTCGAGTCCGAGGTCACCCAGGGCGTCGACGACCAGGGGCCCACCGGCGGCCGCACCTGGGATGGGCGCGTCGACACGGCCCACGACCAGGCGCTGATGCCGTTGATGGACGTCAACGAGATGGCCAACGCCGACGGCGCGGCCGTGGTGCAGCGGCTGCGCACGACGAGCTACGCGGACGAGTTCCGGCGCGTGCTCAGCGCGCCCGGCGAGAACGTGTTCGACGATCCGGATTCGACGCTGGTGTGGGTGACGGTGGCGCTCGAGACCTACGAGCAGACCGCGGCGGATTTCCATCCGTTCGACAGCAAGTTCGACGCCTGGCTGCGCGACGACGCCGTGCTCGGTCCCGCCGAGGCGCGCGGCATGGCGCTGTTCAACGACATGAAGAAAGGCAACTGCGCGAGCTGCCATCCGAGCACGCGCAAGTCCGCGTCCAACCGGCCGCCGATCTTCACCGACTTCGGCTTCGTGGCGCTGGGCGTGCCGCGCAACCCGGAACTACCGGCCAACCGCGATCCGCGGTTCTTCGACCTGGGCCTGTGCGGCCCGCTGCGCACGGACCTCGCCGCCCATCCCGAGTACTGCGGCATGTTCCGCACGCCCTCGCTGCGCAACGTGGCGCTGCGCAAGCGCTTCTTCCACAACGGCGCCATCCGCTCGCTGCGCGACGCGGTGGCCTTCTACGCCACGCGCGACACCGCGCCGGCGCGCTGGTACCCGCGCTCGGGCGGCAAGCCGGGCTACGACGACCTGCCGCAGCGCTACTGGCGCAACGTGTCGCACGAGGTGCCGTTCGCGCCGCTGCCCGGCGGGCGGCCGCGCCTGGACGACCGGGAGATCGACGACATCGTCGCCTTCCTGGGCACGCTGACCGATGGCTACAAGCCGCGCGTCGGCACTGCCGGGCGCGTCGCCGCGCGCTAGGCCGCCGGCACCGCGACCCGGTCCAGGAACGCCTCGAACTCCGCCGCCGGCACCGCCGGCGACCACAGGAAGCCCTGGCCCTGCTGGCAGCCGAGGTCGCCCAGCAGCGCCAGGGTGGCGTCGTCCTCGACGCCCTCGGCCACCGTGAACAGGTTCAGGCTGGCGGCCATCTGCACGATGGCGCGCACGATGGCCTGGTCGTGGACGTCGTCGGCGAGCCGGCGCACGAAGGTCTGGTCGATCTTCAGGCGTTCCACCTCGAAGCGCTTGAGGTAGGCCAGGTTGGAATAGCCGGTGCCGAAGTCGTCGATCGCGAAGCGCACGCCCATGCGGCGCAGGCTGGCCAGGCTCTCGGCCAGCGCGAGCGAATCCTGGATCAGCAGCGACTCGGTGAGCTCGAGCTCGAGGTTGACGCTCGGCAGGCCCGAGTCGGCGAGCGCCTGCGCCACCGAGGCCTGCACGCTGCCGCGCTTGAACTGCACCGGCGAGACGTTGACCGAGATCGTCAGGTCCGTCCAACCGGCCCGGCGCCAGCGCTGCGCCTGCGCGCAGGCCTCCTGGAGCACCCAGTCGCCGATCGGCACGATCAGCCCCGAGCGTTCGGCCAGCGGGATGAAGCGGGCCGGCGAGATGTTGCCCAGCGTCGCGTGGTGCCAGCGCAGCAGCGCCTCGGCGCCGATCAGGTGGCCGGTGCGCAGGTCGAACTGCGGCTGGTACGACAGCGTGAACTCGCGATGCGCCAGCGCCGCTCGCAGCGCCGACAGCAGTTCCACGTGCTCGACGACGCTGGCGTTCATCTCGCCGTCCCAGAAGCGGAACGCGTTGCGGCCCGACTCCTTGGCGCGGTACATCGCGATGTCGGCCTTCTTCAGCAGGCTGTCGAAGTCGCTGCCGTCGGCGGGAAACATCGTGATGCCCAGCGAGCAGCCGGCGAAGATCTCCATGCCGATGATGTCGAACGGCGCCATCAGCCCGCCGACGATCTTGTTGGCGATCTCGGCCACGGCGTCGATGTCCTCGACGTCGGGCATCAGCAGCAGGAACTCGTCGCCGCCCAGGCGGGCCACGGTGTCGGCATTGCGCAGCAGGGCGCACAGGCGGTCGGCCACGTGGCGCAGCAGCGTGTCGCCCGAGCCGTGGCCCAGCGTGTCGTTGACGTTCTTGAAGTTGTCCAGGTCGAGGTACAGCATCGCCACCCCGTGGCCGCTGCGGCGCGCGGCGGCGGCGGCCTGCTCGAAGCGGTCGCGCGCCAGGCCGCGGTTGGGCAGGCCGGTGAGCGCGTCGTGGGTGGCCATGATCTCCATGCGCGCCTGGGTGGCGGCCATCTGCGCGTTCTGCTGGTGGACGGCGTCCAGCGCGGCGTGCATGTCGCTGGCCATCAGCCACGCCACCACGCTGGTGACGAACAGCACGGCGACCAGGTCCACGAAGGTGTTGATCCCCAGCGGCGGCAGCCGGTTGACGTGCCAGCCGGTGATGTTGACGACCAGCACCGTCGCGATCACGCCCATCATCGCGGCGATCAGGCCGAAATAGAGCCGACGGTGGCCGAGCATCGCGGCGAACACCAGCATGCACGGGAAGGCCAGCAACGAGGTGTCGCGCAGGCCGCCGTTCTGCCACATCAGCAGGCTCACCATGGCCAGCAGCGACGCCATCATCACGGCCACGGCGGCCGTGCGGCGGCCGGAGCGCGCCAGCAGCGCGACCGTCGTCATGGCGGCCAGGCCGCAGAGAAGCGGCGGCAGGTTGCTCCAGCGCGCGGAATAGAGGTCGGGCATGGCGACGATGGCGATCGCGATGCAGGTGGCGCCGATCGCCTGCGTGAGGCGGCGGTCGCGCACCGGGCGCGCAGTGCCCTGGCCTGGCGATATCGGCTGCTCGCTGGAAACGTTCACCGGTCCGAACCTTTTCGACGTCGATGCGTCGTCCGTCGTTTGCCCGGGCGGAGGGATCCAGGCAGCGCTAGCCGGGTAGTTTCACACGATGCATGCGGCGCGGCCCGTCGCCAGCCGGCGATCCCGCCCGGAATCCGGGCATTGTTGGCATCACAGGACCAGCGACAGGCCGAAAGTGAGCGCCAGCCCGACGACCGAGATGACGGTTTCCATGATCGACCACGTCTTGAGGGTCTGGCCCACGGTCATGCCGAAGTATTCCTTGACGAGCCAGAAGCCGGCATCGTTGACATGCGAGAAGAACAGCGACCCCGCGCCCACCGCCAGCGCCACCAGCGACAGCTGTGCCGGCGCCAGGCCGGCGGCCAGCGGCGCGACGATGCCGGCGGCGGTCACGGTGGCCACGGTGGCCGAGCCCGTGGCCAGCCGGATCAGCACCGCGACGATCCAGCCGAGCAACAGCGTCGACAGGCCGGCGGCCAGCGCGATCTTGGCGATGGCCGCCCCGGTGCCGCCGTCGACCAGCGCCTGCTTGAACCCGCCGCCGGCGCCGACGATCAGCATCACCCCGACCACCGGCATCAGGCTGGCGCCGATCTTCTTGCCCAGGACGGCAGCGGTGAATCCGACCGCGGTGCCGAAGGTCACCATCGCCAGCAGGACGGCCATCAGCAGGGCGAACACCGGATCGCCGACGAAGTCGAGCAGCAGGCGCACCGACGAGGCCTTGTCCAGGCCGATGTCGGCGCCGGCCTTGGCCAGCATCAGCGCGAGCGGGAACAGCAGCGTGGCCATGATCGCGCCGAACGGCGGGCTGTGGGTGGGCGACGGATCGCCCGACGCCGTGCTCGTCGCCGCGCCGTCCTGGGTGACTGCCAAGCCCGCGCCGGCCGCGCCGATGGGCACCAGCCTGGCGGCCACCATGCCGTACAGCGGTCCGGCGATGGTCACCGTGGGAATGGCCACCAGCAGCCCCAGGGCCAGCGTGACGCCGACGTTGGCGTGCAGGACGGCGATCGCGGCGAGCGGGCCGGGGTGCGGCGGGATGAACCCGTGCAGCACCGACAGGCCCGCCAGGGCCGGGATGCCCAGCCGCATCGCCGGGCCCTGCGAGCGATGGACCGCCAGCATCACGACGGGGATCAGCAGCACCAGGCCGATCTCGAAGAACATCGGGATGCCGATGATCGCGGCGATCAGCGCCATCTTCCACGGCTGCGCCGCCGGCCGGCCGCGCAGCAGCGTGTCGACGACCTTGTCGGCCCCGCCCGAGTCGGCCAGCAGCTTGCCCACCATCGCGCCGAGGGCGATCAGCACGCCGACGTAGCCCAGCACGCCGCCCACGCCTGCCTCGTACGACGCCGTCACCTTGGCGAGCGGGATGCCGGAGCCGACGCCCACGAACAGGGCGCCCACGGTCAGCGCAAGGAACGCGTGCAGCTTGAGCCAGACGATCAGCGCGACGATGAGCGCGATGCCGACGACGGCGACCACCAGCACCTGCGTGTCGTGGGCGTTCAGGACGGGCTGGACGAGTTCGGCGGCGGTGGCGGCCATGGGGTCTCCTCGCGTTCAGGGCGGCAGGCCGAGCGCGGCGACGATGTCGTCCGCGACGGCCGCGGGCGCCGCGCCGATCTCGACGCGGATCGCGGGTTCGTCGGCCGCCGGTTCCTCCAGCGTCGCGAACTGGCTGGCCAGCAGCGAGGAGGGCATGAAGTGGCCGTGCCGCGTGGCGAGCCGGGCGGCGATCAGTTCGCGCGATCCGTGCAGGTAGACGAACTCGACGCCGCTGCCGCGCCGGGCGATCGCCGCGCGATACGAGCGCTTCAGCGCCGAGCAGGTGATGACACCGCACTCGCCCGCGGCGAGCCGGGCATCGACCCAGTCGGCCACCCGGGCGAGCCAGGGCGCGCGGTCGGCGTCGTCCAGCGGCTGGCCGGCGGCCATCTTGGCCACGTTGGCAGGCGGGTGCAGCGCGTCGCCTTCCTCGAAGGCCCAATGCAGGCGCTCGGCCAGGCGCTGGGCCACGGTGGTCTTGCCGCAGCCCGAGACGCCCATCAGCACGAGGACGGCGGGCAGTGCGAGGCGCCTGGCGGGAGCGGTCATGGACGGGCGTGCCTTCGGGCGGTGGGTCGTCGGCCCACGCGGGCCGGCGTCCAGCATACGTCCGGACGGCCCGGCGCGCTGGCCGCCGTCAGCTGCGCGCCGCCGCCAGCGCGACGATGTCCGGCACCTCGAGCACGGGCTTCGGCGAGCCGGCCACGGCCGCGTTGATCATCGCCTGGCCCACCTCCTGCAGGGTGCAGAACCAGGCCGGGAACAGGGCGCGCCCGATCGGATAGATCCAGGCGACGGCCGTGTACCAGCCCGACAGGTTCTTCTGGCCCGGCGTGGCGCGCATCATGCCCGGGCGGAACATCACGCCGCGCCGGAACAGGCGCAGCAGCTCGTTCTCGGTGGCGCCCTTGACGCGCGCCCACATGGTCTTGCCATGCTCGGTGGAGTCGGTGCCGGCGCCGGTGACGTAGCAGAAGGTCATGTCCGGGTTCAGGCGCGCGAGGGTGCGGCCGACGTGCGTCGTCAGGTCGTAGGTGACGCGCCGGTACTCGGCCTCGCTCATGCCCAGCGACGACACGCCCAGGCAGAAGAAGCAGGCGTCGTAGCCGGCGAGCTGCGCCTGGATGGGCGACACGTCGAGGAAGTCGGCGTGGATGAGCTCGCGCAGCTTCGGGTGCGCGACGCCCGACGGCCGGCGGTTGATGACCAGCACGCGGCCGACGCGCGGGTCGGCCAGGCAGGCGAGCAGCACGCCTTCGCCCACCATGCCGGTGGCGCCCGTGATGATGGCGGAGATCGTCATGCGGCAGCCTTCGTCAAAGGGCCTGCGCCAGGGGCAGGGACTGCGCCGATGGCGCGATGTCGCGCCACCAGCGCTCGCCGGCGTGCGGCTGCACCAGCGACAGGCGCTCGCCCATGCCCGGGGTTGCCAGCGGCACGTCGTGCGCGTGCGCCAGCGCCTGGATGCGGTCGAACGGCTCGTGCCAGGCATGCATCGCGAGATCGAAGGTGCCGTTGTGCAACGGCATCAGCCAGCGGCCGCGCAGGTCGAGGTGGGCCTGCAGCGTCTGCTCGGGCTGCATGTGGATGTCGGGCCATTGCGCATCATAGGCACCGGTCTCCATGAACGTGACGTCGAACGGGCCGAAGCGCTCGCCGATGGTCGCGAAGTCGGCGTGGTAGCCGGTGTCGCCGCTGAAGTACAGGCGCAGGTCGCCGGCCAGGATCACCCACGACGCCCACAGCGTGCTGTCGCCGTCGCCCAGCCCGCGGCCGGAGAAGTGCTGGGCGGGCGTGGCCACCAGGCGCAGGTCGCCCAGCGCGGTCTGCTGCCACCAGTCGAGCTGGCGCACCTTGGCGGCGGGGATGCCCCAGGCGACCAGGCGGTCGCCGACGCCCAGCGGCGTGACGAACACCTCGACCTTGGGCGCCAGCGCGAGCACGGCGGCGCGGTCGAGGTGGTCGTAGTGGTCGTGCGACAGGATCACGCCCTTGATCGGCGGCAGCTCGGCAATGCCGATCGGCGGCGCATGGAAGCGCTTCGGGCCGGCCCACTGCACCGGCGACGCCCGCTCCGAGAACACCGGATCGGTGAGCCAGAACTCGCCGGCCAGCTTCAGCAGCAGCGTGGAATGGCCGAGCCGGAACAGGCTGGCGTCCGGCGCGGCGGCGAGCGCGGCGGCGTCGAGCGCGCGCACCGGGATCGGCGCGTCCGGCACCGTGGTGGCGGGCTTGCTGGTCAGTACCCGCCACGCGATGCCCAGCGTCTTGCGCAGGCCCGGCGCCTGGCGCGGGGCGACGTTGCGGAACTTGCCGTCGCGGTGCTGCGGCGACTGGAAGGATTCGGCGGCCGGGGCGGTGCGGGCGCGTGCGGACAGGCAGGTCATCGGCGGGCTTCGCTTCTCGTGGAATGCGGCGGGCGGGGCAGGCGTGGTCTTGAAGTAAACTGCACCGTGTAGTTTTCAGTGTATGGCCGATCCGTCGAAAAGTAAACTGGCTGGTGTAAAATTTTGCAATGAACCTGCCCACGCGCCTTACCGACCGCAAGCGCGACGCCATCGTCCAGGCCGCCATCGTCGAGTTCCGCGCCAACGGCTTCGAGGCCACCAGCGTCGACAAGGTGGCGGCGCGCGCCGAGGTCTCCAAGCGCACGCTCTACAACCACTTCCCGAGCAAGGACGAGCTGTTCGCCGCCATCCTGCACATCCTGTGGGAGAGCAGCGCGAGCGAGCTGCGGCGGGCCTACGAGCCCGGGCGGCCGGTGCGCGAGCAGTTGCTGGAGCTGCTGCAGGGCAAGCTCGCCATGCTGGCCGACGACAACTTCCTCGCGCTCGCGCGGGTGGCGATCGCCGCCGGCCTGCACTCGCTGGAGCGGGCGCAGGAGATCGTGGCGCGGCTGGGCGAGAAGGACGGCGGCATGCTGGACTGGATGCGCGCCGCGCAGAAGCACGGCGCGCTCAAGGCGGGCGACGCGGCGCTGGCCGTCAAGCAGCTGGAAAGCCTCGTCAAGGGCGTCGCGTTCTGGCCCCAGGTGGCGATGGGCCAGCCGGTGCTCGCGCCCGCCGCCCAGAAGAAGCTGGCGGCGGCGACGGCGGACCTGTTCCTGGCGCACTACGGCGCGTAGCGGCGCCGCCGCAGGTCGGGCGCGCGGGGACGGCCCGGCGCGCCCGGCCGGCATCAGAACTTGTAGCGCGCGCCCACGGCCAGTTCGGTCTCGCCGCTGTAGGTCCGACCCGCGCCGAAGTGGTTGCCGTTGCCCTGGGCATCGCCCAGCACCCAGCCGCCATCCACCTTGAAGTGGTCGCCCGCGAGGTAGACGTCGAACTGGCGGTCCACGTGGTACATCCAGGACGCGTAGACCGCCTTCTTCGACCCGTCGGCGACCGTGGCGACGCCGGCCGTGCTGCCGAACGGATTCAGGATGTTGCCGCCGCCGTTGAACCCGGCGTGGCGGCCCTTCATCTCGTTGAAGCCCAGCGCGATCTCGCTCTCGGGCGTCGGCAGCAGGCTCATCGACACCGTCCACGAGTTGTCGGTGCGCGTGCCGGCGCTGTTGCCTGCACCCTGTTCGGCGGTGTAGTGCACGTAGCCGCCGTTGACGCGAACGATGCCGATGCGGTAGTTGCCGCCGACCAGCGTCGACTGGTGGATCAGGTCGTTGACGTTGGCGCGGTCGTAGGACAGGTTGGCGCTCAACAGGCCGGGGCCGACCGCCAGCGCGTTCAAGGCGATCGACGCCTCCTGGGTCTGTCCCTTCTTGAAGTCGCCCGGGGTCGAGCCGCCGTTGCCGACGTCGCCGCTGCCGCCCGCGCCCTGCGATCCGAAGGCCCAGCCGAGGCCGGCCACGATGTGCTCGCCGAACTTCTTCTTCCACGCGATGGAGCTGTTCATGCGCGTGCCGTTGGCCGAGCCCGAGTAGAAGATGAACTGCTTGAAGTTGTTGACGTTCGAGTAGCCGCCTTCCTTGAGGACCACGTCGGCGCTGCCGTACGGATCGCCCCAGGTCGCCGTGAAGTCGCGCGTCAGGGTGTTCTGGCGACCGAAGGTCAGCTTGCCCAGGTCCTCACTGTAGAAGCCCATCCAGGCGTCGCGGTTGAAGAACACGTCGGAGGTGTCCATGTCGCCGGTGGGCAGCTCGAATTCGGTCTCGAGCTTGGAGATCACCTTCAGGCCCGGCAGGCCGATGCTCTCGCCGGCGGCCAGGGCGTGGTCGGCGTCGAAGCCCAGGCGGTTGCCGCTGAACCAGGCCACCTGGAACCCGGTGGTCGAGCCGCCGCCCGTCGACTGGTGGTTGGCGTGGCTGCCGGTGGCTTCGATCAGTCCGTAGATGTGCAGGCTGGTGTTGCCGTTGTCGTACAGGGCCACGCCCGAAGGCGCGTCGACCAGCTTCGTGCCGTTCTGGTCGGTGGCCATCGCCGGCGAGACCGCGACCGCCCTGGCCGCGGGGGCCGGCGCCGCGGCCTGCTGGCTCGTCACCGCGTTCAGGCGCGCCTCGAGCGCGTCGAGCCGGGCCTTCTGTGCGGCCTCGGCCGCCTTCTGCGCGGCGATCTCGGCCTTCAGGTCGTCGATCTCGCCCGCGAACACCGGTTGGCACAGGGCCAGTGCGGCCAGCGCGCTGGCGCGCATTGCAAGGTTCTTCATGTCATGTCTCCGTTGGTTGTCGCCCCTTGCCGGGGCTGGGTGTTGTCTGGCGTTCGAACCCAGATCCTCGAAATCACTTCGGCGCCACGAAGCCCGCGGCCTTGTAGACGGCGTCGATCGTCGATTGGCCGACGCGCGACGCCATCTCCTGGTGCACCGGCATCAGCGCCTTCTTCCACTCGTTGATCTCGGCCGGCGTGGGCGTGTAGACGGTGGTCTTGCCGCTCGCCTTGATCTTGTCGAGCGCCATCGCGTTCTCGGTGGCGGCCAGCGCGTCGGCGTAGGTCGTGGCGTCCTTGATGCAGCCCTCGAGCGTGCTGCGGATGTCCGGCGGCAGGCCGTCCCAGAACTTCTTGTTGACGATCACCGCATAGGCCAGGTGGCCGTGGTACGAGAGGGTCATGTGCTTCTGCACCTCGTAGATCTTCTGCGTGTAGAAGTTCGACGGCACGCCCTCGGTGCCGTCGACGACGCCCGACTGCAGGCCCTGGTACAGCTCGCTGAAGGCCATCACCTGCGGAATCGCGCCGAGGGCGCGCATCTGCGCGTCGAGCACCTTCGACGACTGGATGCGCATCTTCAGGCCCTTGAAGTCGGCCACGTTGTGCAGCGGCCGGTTGGCGCTCATGATGTGGAAGCCGTTGTCCCAGTACGCCATGCCGCGGATGCCCTTGGGCTCCAGCTTGCGGAACAGGTCGGCGCCGATGGGGCCGTCGGTGACCGCGCGGAAGGCGGCCGCGTCCTTGAAGATGAACGGCAGGTCGAAGACCTCGAACTCCTTGACGCCCAGCGGGCCGAACTTGGCGAGCGACGGCGCCAGCATCTGCACCGAGCCCAGCTGCAGCGCTTCCATCTCCTCCTTGTCCTTGTACAGCTGGCTGTTCGGATAGACCTCCACCTTCACGCGCCCCTTGGTGCGTTCCTCGGCGAGTTCCTTGAACCGCTGCGCGCCATTGCCCTTGGGCGTGTCGGGCGCGACGACATGGCTGAACTTGATGACGATGGGGCCGGCGGCCTGCGCCCGGGCAGCCATCGGCCCGGATGCGGCCAGTGCGGCGGCTGCCGCGAGCAGGGCCGCGCGGCGCGATAGGACGGTTCTCATGGGGGCTGTCTCCTTGGTTGCGGGTGCGGACGACGCTGCGTCCACCCGTCAGCTGCGCAGGCTAAGAGCGCCCACCCTTCCGTTAGCTTTCAGCCCGGCCGGCTGAGGGAAAACATGGTGTCGTCCAAACAACGTCCCGCGCGACGGACGCGCCGCGACCCGAGGTCGACCGTAGTATTCGAACCGGAGACAGTTCCCACAACGATTGGCGGCACGCCATGCGAGACGACAACACAACCCTGCGAGCGGTCCTGGCGCGAGCGCTGGCCGCGCTCGCCTGCGCGTTCGCGTGCGTGACGCCCGCGCGCGCCGACCCGATCCAGCTGATGGTGGGCGGCATCGAGAAGCAGATCTACCTGCCCGCGGCGCTGGCGGACCGCCTCGGCTATTTCAGGGAGCAGGGGCTGGACGTGCGGGTGCTCAGCGACACGTCGGGCGGCCACGCCGAGGACGGGCTGCTCACCGGCAGCGTGCAGGGCGTCGTCGGCTTCTACGACCACACGATCGACCTGCAGGCCAAGGGCAAGTTCGTGCAGGCCGTCGTCCAGTTCAGCCAGGCGCCCGGCGAGGCCGTGGTCGTCGCGGCGCGCAAGGCCGACGTCATCCGCAGCCCGGCCGACTTTCGCGGCCACGTGCTGGGCGTGACCGGACTGGCTTCGTCCACCCACCTGCTGATGCAGTACCTGGCCGCCGAGCACGGCGTGCGCAAGGGCGAGATCACCATCTCGGGCGTCGGCTCGGGCGACGTGTTCGCCGAGGCCCTGCGCCAGGGCCGCATCGACGCCGGCATGACGACCGAGCCCACGCTGTCGCGCCTGCTCAAGTCCGGCGAGGCCCGCCTGCTGGTGGACCTGCGCACGCCGGCGCAGGCCGCCGCCGAACTGGGAGGTATGTATCCGGCGGCCTGCCTGTACCTGTCGGTGCCGTGGATCAACGCGCACCGCGACGAGGTGCAGCGGCTGGTCAACGCCCTCGTGAAGTCGCTGCGCTACATCGCCACGCACAGCGCCGAGGACATCGCCGCGCGCCTGCCGGCCGACTACATGGTGGGCGACCGCGCGCTGTACGTGAGCACGTTGCAGCAGAGCAAGGCGATGTTCACCGTCGACGGCGTCATGCCCGCCGACGGCCCGGCCAACGTGCTGCGGGTGATGCGGCTGGCCGAGCGCACCGTGGTGGGCAAGCCGATCGACCTGTCGCGCACCTACACCACCGAGTTCGCGCTGGCCGCGCGCTGACGGGCGAGGGGCGACGCCATGCGACTCCTGCTCGTCGAGGACAACAAGGTGCTGGCGGACTGGCTCTCGCGCACGCTGCGCAAGCAGCTGTACGCGGTGGATTGGGTGGAGAACGGCGCCGACGCCGATTTCGTGCTGCGCACCGAGACCTACGACCTGGTGCTGCTGGACCTGGCGCTGCCCCGGCTGGGCGGGCACGAGGTGCTGCGCCGGCTGCGCGAACGCGGCAACGCCACGCCCGTCCTGGTGCTCACGGCCGACAACACCACGCGCAGCCGCGTCACCGAGCTCGATCACGGCGCCGACGACTACGTCGCCAAGCCGTTCGACGTCGAGGAGCTCGAGGCGCGCATCCGCGTGCTGCTGCGGCGCTCGGCGCACGTCTCCAATCCGCAGGTCGCCTGCGGCGACCTCGTCTACCTGGGCGGCAGTCGCGAGTTCACGCTGGCGGGCAAGCCCCTGTCGCTGACGCCGCGCGAGCGCACGGTGCTGGAGGTGCTGATCCTGAAGGGGGGATCCACGGTCTCGAAGTCGGTGCTGGGCCAGAGCCTGCCGTCGGTCGAGGACGGCGTGTCGGCGGACGCGATCGAGATCTACGTGCACCGGTTGCGCAAGAAGCTCGAGGGCAGCGACGCCACCATCGTCACGCTGCGCGGCCTGGGCTATCTGCTGAGGCAGGTGCACCATGGCGCATAGCCTGGGCGGCCGGCTGCTCGCCTGGGTGATGCTGCCGCTCGTCGGCGCGGTCGTGCTGGCGGGGGTCGTCAGCCGCCAGAACGCCGAGGCCACGGCCACCGTGGTGCAGGATCGCCTGCTGCTGGGCTCCGCGCGCATCGTCGCGGAACAGCTGCGCTTCGAGGACGGCAGCATCCAGGACCCGATCCCGCCGGCGGCGCTCGAGCTGTTCCAGTCGAGCGACCTCGACCACGTCTACTACCGCGTCGTCACGAGCGACGGCCGCACCGTCACCGGCTATCCCGAATTCCAGCTGTCGGACGTGCTGCTGCAGCCCGAGACGTCCCAGTTCTTCGACGCGACGGTGCGTGGCCAGCCGGTGCGCGCAGTGGTCTACCTGCAGCCGGTGCTCACCGAAACGGGCATCCAGCCGGTGCGCGTGCAGATCGCCCAGACGCTGCAGGGGCGCTCCGCGTTGGCCAAGAGCCTGTGGATGCAATCGATGGTGCAGCAGCTCGCCGCGCTGGCCCTGGTCGCGCTGCTGGTGTGGCTGGGCCTGCGCAACTGCCTGAAGCCGCTGCTGCGGCTGCGCGATGCGGTGCTCGCGCGCCGCCCCGGTTCGCTGCATGCGCTCGAGATCGAGGCCGTGCCCGTGGAATTGACGCCGCTGGTCGACGCGATCAACGAATACGCGATGCGCCTGGAGCATCACACGAGCGTCCAGCAGTCCTTCATCCAGAATGCCGCGCACCAACTGCGCACGCCGCTGACGCTTCTCACCACCCAGGTGAGCTACGCGATCCGGGCGTCGGACGCCGGGGTGCGTTCGGAGTCGCTGATGGCGATCCGCCAGACGGTGCAGCAGTCGGTGCGACTCATGAACCAGTTGCTCACGCTGTCGAGCGCCGAAGTGCACGGCCCGGGCGAGCTCCAGGGCCAGCAGGGCTGTCTCGACGACGTGGTGCGGCGCGTCCTGGAGGACCTTGCGGGACGGGCGCAGAGCCGGCGCATCGATCTCGGCTTCGAGGCGACGGCCTCCGACATCCGCGTGTGCGGCCACGCCATCACGCTGCGCGAGATCGTGATGAACCTGGTCGACAACGCGATCCGCTACACGCCGGCGGGTGGGATCGTCACCACGCGCATCGCCGTCGCCGCGGACGGCGTCACGCTGACCGTGGAGGACAACGGACCCGGCATTCCGGCGGCCGAGCGCGAACGCGTGTTCCAGCGCTTCTATCGCCTCGACGACAGCGACTCCGACGGCTGCGGCCTGGGGCTGGCCATCGTCAGGGAGTTCTCGGCCGCCATCGGCGCCCGCGTGTGCCTTCGGACGCCGCTCAGCGGGACCGGACTGGCGGCCGACGTGGTGTTCCCCGTCCTGAAGGGCAGCGCCGGGCCCTGAGGCGGCTCAATCGAGCCGGCGCACGCCGTGCGTGCGCACGTCGACCGCGAAGCGGCCGCCCGCCTCGTTCTCGATCACCACCTCGTGGCCGTCGGCCGAGGCGGTCATCGTCGTGAAGTAGACGTCCTGCACGTCGCTTTCCAGCATGAGGTCGGTGCGCAGTTCGTAGACGCGCACGCGCCACAGGCGCTCGTCGGACGAGCCCTTGTAGGCGGCCAGGTAGCCGGTGCGCTGGGCATCGCCGGCCGCCAGCACCGCCTGCTCGTAGCGGATGCCGTCCAGCATCACGGCGGACACCGCGGGCGGCGCGCGCCGCTTGGCGGCGACGGGCGGGCGAGGAGGCGGCGTGTCAGTGCTGTCCCGGGACATCGTCGGTTCCCCGCCCGGTGTGCGTGGCGGCGTGGCGCACGCCGTCATGGCGCACGCGGCACAGAGCATCAGGTTGAGCTTCATCTTCTGCGGGTCGATTCCAGGGGCTTGTCGAACATGGGCCTGCCGAATGCCCGTCGGCGCCGCGTGTTCCTTGGTCGACGGTTCCGGGATCAGGGGACCTTCCCGAGCGGGAACACGCCGCTTGGACGACTATATCGCCGGGCCTCGGCGGCCGCGAGCGCCGGGAAGCCCGAAGTCCGCTGGAAGCATGCGCGTCGATGCGTGTGGGTGGGCTGGCGCTGGACGCCACCGCCAGCGTGGGACTCGCCGGCCCGGCCGGCCTCCCGCATATCCGACAGGCCATACCGGCGCCGGCCGGCCGAAAATGCTGCTGGCCCGCAATCCAGATCGCGCTCTCATCCGTATACCGGCCATGACCCCCACCTCCCGCTCCGCGCCACCGGGCACCGACGATGACGGCGCGGACGCGGGCGGGTCCGTCTCCTTCACCCTGCTGCATCGATTGCGTGCTCGCCGACTCATGGATTCGCCGGACCGCCTGGACGGGCTCGACGCCCTGATGCTGGCGGTCGCCCGGGATGGCGACCGGGCGGCCTTCGCGGCCCTGTTCGCCCACTTCGGGCCGCTGGTCAAGTCGTGGCTGATGCGCTCGGGCACTTCGGACAGCGCCGCGGACGACATCGTGCAGGACACCTTCGTCCTGCTGTGGAACAAGGCGCACCAGTTCGACCCGGCGCGCGCCCGCGTGGCGGCGTGGCTGTTCACCATCGCCCGCAACCTGCGCATCGACCGCCTGCGCCGCGTGGGCGACGCCGGCGCGATGCTCGACGACGCCGCGCTCGACGACCTCCCCGCGCCCGACCGCCCTGCAGACGACGCCCTGGGCGCCCGCCGCGCCGAGCAGCGCGTCCGCTGGGCGCTGTCGCAGCTGACGGCGGACCAGCGCCACCTGCTCCAGCTCAACTTCTACGAGGACCGGTCGCATTCCGACATCGCGAGCCAGCTCGCGCTGCCGCTGGGCACCGTCAAGACCCGGCTGCGCCGGGCCGCGGCAAGGCTGCGGGAACTGCTGCACGACCACCGACCATGATCAGACATCACCCCGACGAGGCCATGCTGATGGCCCAGGCCGCCGGAACGCTCGCCAGCGGGCCTGCGCTGCTGGTGAGCAGCCACCTGGAAGGCTGCGCCCGCTGCCGGCTCGCCGTGCGCGAGTTCGAGGAGGTCGGCGCGACCCTGCTGCTCGCGGAGCGGCCCGCGCCGCTGCCGGCCGGGCTGTTCGAGCGCGTGCTCGCCCGCACCGAGTCGGGCGAGCCGCCCGCGCCCGCGCCGCGGATCACGCCGCGCCCGCCGTTGCCGGCCGGCATGGAATGGCCGCGCGCGCTGCGCCATGCGCGCGTCTCGCGCTGGTGGTGGATGGCACCGGGGCTGCGCTGGGCCCGCGTGCGGCTGCCCTACGACCCCGATGCCGGGGTGTTCCTGTTCCGCATCGCCGCCGGCAAGTGCCTGCCCCCGCACACGCACGCGGCCCAGGAGCTGACCCAGGTGCTCTACGGCGCCTTCGACGACGGTCGGGCGTTGTTCTCGGCCGGCGACTTCGATGCCGCCGACGACGCCGTGCACCACCAGCCCGTGGTGCGGGCGGGCGGCGAATGCATCTGCCTGGCCGCGGTCGAGGGCCGCGTCGTGTTCGACGGCGCGCTGGCCCGCTGGGCCGGCGCGGCGATCGGGCTCTGACGCCTGCTCAGGCCGCCGAGGCCTGGTGCGCAGCGCCATCGCGGCCGACTCGTTCGACCTGCTCGGACTGTCATTGGGGACGGCGTGCCAGGCGAGGGCCGTTTCATCGGCTATCCTCAAGCTTCGCAAGGCGTCCAGGAACCCTGCGGTCGTCGTGATGGTCGGAGGACCCGCGGTGGTGCTTTCGCCCGACTTTGCGAGCCAGGTCGGCGCGGACGGCACCGCGGCGGATGCGGCTTCCGCTGCCAGCGAGGCGGAAAACCTCGTGGCGAGGCGACTGGGCGCCGAATGACGATGTAGTTCCCGCGTGCCGTTTCATTTCGGCCGCGTTCGAGGCCTGGATGGACGAGACTGGTGCACTATCCCTGGATCAATTCGAGGCAACACGGCAGTTGCTCGCCGACATCGATGCGCCCGCCGCGGCCTCGCTGATCGCTGCGGCAGCCGACGTGGCGCTGGTCATCGACGGCCAGGGCATCATCCGCGACGTCTCGCTCGGGCACGACGAGACCGGCCTGGAGGGCAGCGCGACCTGGGTCGGGCGCCACTGGCTGGAGACGGTCACCGCGGAGAGCCGGCCCAAGGTGCTCGCGATGCTGCGCGACGCGGCGGCGCCCAACCGCGGCGAGCGCCTGTGGCGCCAGGTGAACCACCCGGTCACCGGCGGTGCCGACGTGCCGGTGCAGTACGCCGCGGTGACCATCGGCACGCAGGGCCGCGTGCTGGCGATCGGGCGCGACCTGCGCGCCGTCTCCACGCTGCAGCAGCGCCTGGTGGATGCCCAGCAGGCCATCGAGCGCGACTACCAGCGCCTGCGCCAGACGGAGGCGCGCTACCGTCTCCTGTTCGACAGCGTGGCCGAGGCCATCGTGATGGTCGACGCGGCCACGCTCAACGTGGTCGACGCGAACCCGTGCGCGCTGCGCCTGTTCGGCGACGCCGCGCGGCGCCTGGTCGGCAAGCCGCTGCTCGACGCGCTCGAGCCGGCCAGCCGGCCGCAGGCCCTGGCGCTGCTGGGCGCGATCCGCGCCAGCGGGCGGGCCGACGACGTCGTCGTGCACGTGTCCGGCGCCGCCGAGGCCGTCACGCTGTCCGTCTCGGCCTTCCGCCAGGACGGGGCGACGCTGCTGCTGGTGCGCCTGCTGCCCACGCCCACGGGCGCGGCGCAGGAAGGCCCGGCGCGCGCCGACGTGCTGCTCGCCCGCCTGGTCGATCGCGGCCCCGACGCCTTCGTCGTGACGGATCCGCAGGGCCGCATCCTGAGCGTCAACACGAGCTTCGTCGAGCTGGTGCAACTGCCCGCCGGCGAGCAGGCCACCGGCCAGTCGCTGGACCGCTGGCTCGGCCGCTCCAGCGTCGACATGAACGTGCTGCTCGGCACGCTGAAGCAGAACGGCGTCGTGCGCCTGTTCCCCACCACGCTGCGCGCCGCCTACGGCGTGGCGCTGAAGGTCGAGATCTCGGCCGTGGCCGTGCTGCAGGACGAGGTGCCCTGCCTGGGCTTCGCCATCCGCGACGTCGAGCGCCGGCTGGCCACCGACAGCCGCAACGCGCGCGAGATGCCGCGCTCGCCGGGCCAGCTGGCCGAACTCGTCGGCCGCATGCCCATGCGCGACATCGTCAGCGAGACCACGGACCTCATCGAGCGCATGTGCATCGAGGCCGCGCTCGAACTCACCCACGACAACCGCGCCTCCGCGGCGGAAATGCTGGGCCTGTCGCGCCAGAGCCTGTACGTGAAGCTGCGCCGCTACGGGCTGGGCGACCTGGGCGGCGGCGACCCCGCCTGAAACGGTCGGCCGGGGGCGTCTCCGCGCGCTCCGGTTCCGGGCTCGCCCGCGGGCTCAGCAGCCCCAGCGCGTCGGCCCGAAGCCGTCCAGGTGGCGGCCCACGCGCTCTATCCAGGACTCCAGCGCCCCGAGCAGGGCGGCGAGTCGCGATTCAGTCATGGCGGTCTCCGTCGGGATCAATGTGTAAACAAGTATTGACACTTTTTGACAGTCAATTCAAACAGTGCTTTCCATGTCCCGTCCGACCTTGTCCGCGATGGCCGAGCTGCTGAAACCGAGCACCTGGTTTCCGCCGATGTGGGCGTTCGTCTGCGCCACCAGCCAGGCGGTCAATGACTGGTTCGACCGCGAGGTCGAGGCGGGCGCGGTGTTCGGCTATGCACCCGGGCAGTCGACCTCGCTGTCGAGCGGCGCTGGCGCGGCCGGGCGCCGGGCTCGCTGCGCGCGTGGACCATCGGCCGCTGCCTGGTCTCGGCCCTGGCGCTGGGCGGCTTGTGGCGCTGGCGGCGCTGGTCAGGCCGGGGTGGCCGTTCAGGCTCAACGTTTGGATCGGCGAGGCCGTCAACGGCGCGTTCTCGATCGCCGCCATCGGGTCGATGATGCGGCTCGCCGCCGAAGGCCAGTCTGGCCGCGAGGGCGTGCGCATGGGCCTGTGGGGCGCGGCGCAGGCGATGGCGTTCGGCGGCGTCGTCGGCACCGGCGCGGTCGATCTCGCGCGCGCTGATCGCCGCGCCGCCGTTGGCCTACGCCGCGGTCTTCGCGTTGGAGGCGCTGCTGTTCGTCGTCTCGGCCCGGCTCGCCGGCGGCATCGAGCGGCCAGTGTCGGTCGGCGGACGCGCCGGCGGCACGGCGCACGCCGGCGCCGCCGCGACGGCGTCGCCATGAAGACTTTCGACGTCGTCGTCGTGGGCGGCGGGCCTGCGGGCGCCACGGCCGCCACCGAGCTCGCGCGCGACGGCTTCAGCGTGCTGCTGCTCGATGCGCTGGCGGCGGCCCGCGACTGGGCCGGCATCGGCGCAGGCGCCTTGCTCATCGACACCGCCCCCCGCGCGCACGAGCAGGCGCGCGCGTTGGCGCAGGCGATGCATGCGCGCTACGTGGCCTTGCCCGATGCCGATGCACGCCTGCTCGCGCAGGCGATCACCGGGCGGTCCGCCGTGGCGGCGTGAGCGGGCGCGTCGCGCCGCGTCAGTTGCGGTCGGTGCGCGGTGCCAGCGCCGCGTCGGTGCTCGCCACGGGCGCGGGGGCGACGGCCACGGGCGCTGCAGCCGGCGTCACCGTGCTGTTATAGGTCGTGGTGCTGGTGGTGTCCGTCGTTGTCGCGCTGTTCATCGGCACGGCGGCCTTCGGCTTGCTCGACAGGCTGCTGTCGCGCTTGAGGTTGCTGCCCGGCGAGATGCTGACGTTGGCGGTGTCCGAATCGGCGGCGGGGTTGGTGCTCTGCGCCAGGGCGGCGCCGCCGACGATGGCCAGGGCGCCGAGTGCGACGGTCGACAGTTTCACGAGTGCGTTCATGTCTATTCTCCTGCGGGGTGATTCCACGCTGTTCGGTGGATGGAGAGGACACGGCAAGGCAGGTGTCCGGCGCCGCCGCGCGGGCATCCGACGGTCGTTGTCGTGAACTCCTGACGGACTTGTCGCGCCGGCGGACGCCGGCCGTCCCGCCGCCCGTTTAAAGTCGGTACATGCCGATTGCCACCTCGACGCGCCCCCGCGTTCCCGACTCATCCGCGTCCCTGGCGAGACGCCGCCCGTGCGTGCGCGGCGGTACTTCGCGGCATCGGGTGGCCCGCACGCGCGGCGGTCCAGAGGGGATCCGTGCTTGAGGCGTGACGCGGACAACGAGGCCTTGAGCGGCGCGCGTGCCACGGTCGCGGTGGCCGGGACGGCGCAGACCGGCGCGCCAGGCCTGGCCTTCTTCGCCGACGACGAAGCCCTGATGGCGCTGGAGCTCGCCGTGGCGGCCGCTGCGGACGATGCCCCGGCTCATGCGCTGGTCGCGCTGGCCTGGCAACTGCGCCAGCGCAATCCGGCGCGGGCGCTGGTGTTGGCCGACGCGGCCGACGCGCTGCTCGGGGGCCTGCCGGCCGCCGTCCGGCGCGGCCACGCCGCGCGCCTGCAACTGGTCTGCGCCGAGGCCGACTGGCTGGCGGGCCGGCTCGACGCCGCGGGAGGGCGCGCGGACGAGGCCCTGCAGGCCTTCGACGCGGTCGCCGATCCGCTCGGTCGTGCCGATGCGCACTGGCTGCGCGCCTTGCTCGCGATCGACCGCGGCGACTGGCGGCTGAAGGGGGCCGAACTGCAGGCGATGGCCCAGGCCGCGCGCGGCGTCGACCCGTCGCGCGTGGACGTGGCCGAGGCGGCCCAGGCCTACTTCGCGGCGTTCCACGATTCGTCGGCCGCGCACGCGCGCTGGGGCGCGCGCTTCGCGGCGGGCCGGGCCGGGCTTTCGACCGCGGCAGGTGGCTGGGCCGAGGATTTCCTGGCCGTCTGCGCGCACCACGCGAGCGATTTCGTGACGGCGATCCGCCACTTCACCCGCGCCTACACGCTCGCACTGGCCAGCGGACAGCCGCGGCGCGCCGTGATCGCGGCGACCAACACCGGCGACTCGCTGAACCATCTCAACGACTATCCGGCCGCGCTCGGCTGGATGGAGCGCGGGCTGGCGCTCGCGCGCGTGGCCGGCGGCCCGGGCGCGATGGGCGTGGCGCTGCTGCAGACGGCACACACGCTGCGCCTGCTCGACCGGCTCGACGCCAGCCGCGAGATGCTGCACGAGGCGCTGGCGCTGATGGCACCGCTCGCCGCATCGCGCAACCACGCCTACGCCACCTGGCAACTGGTGGAGGTGGAACTCGCGGCCGGCCGGCCGGCGGACGCTCTGGCGGCCGCGCACGCGCTCGCGCTGCGCGCGGACGGCCTGCAGCAGTCCGACCTGCAGTCGCACGCGCGCTGTGGGCAGGCGCGGGCGCTGCTCGCGCTCGGCGAGCCGGCGCAGGCGCTGGCGGCCGCCGAGGCGGCCGTTCGCCACGGCGAAGGCGCGCCCAACCTGCAGGTGGCCGCGCTGCGGGTGATGGCCGACGTCCACGCGCTCGACGTCGAGCGCGTGCTGCCCGCACCGGCCGACCTCGAGGCGTCCAGCGTGGCCATGCACTTCCTGCTGCGCGCGCTCGCCCTGGCCGACGGCATCGCGCGCTTCACGGCGCCGGGCGATCTGCTCGACGCCGTCGCCCGCGAACATGCCCGCCTGGGCGACTACCCCCAGGCGTATGCGTTCAGCCAGCGCGCGAACGTCTCGCGCGAAACCTCGCGCAGCCAGGAGGCGCGCAACCGCGCCGTGGCGATGCAGGTGACCCACGACACGGAGAACGCCCGCGCCGAGGCCGAGCACCAGCGCAGCCTGGCGCGTGCGCATGCCGAGCGGCTGGAGACGCTGGAGCGGCTCGGCGCGATCGGCCGCGAGATCACGCGCAACCTCGAGCCGTCGGCGATCCTGGCGGCGCTGCACCGGCACGTGCACGCGCTGCTCGATGCGACGTCGCTGGTGATCCACCGCCTGTCGTCGGACGGGCGCGAGCTGGTGATGGTCTTCGGGGTGGAAGCCGGCGTGCCGCTGCCGCCGCATCGCGTCGCGCTCGACGACGCGCAGCGGCCCGCGGCCCGGTGCGCGCGCGAGCGGCGCGAGCTCATGACCGGCGACGCGCCGGACGAGCCCGGCCGTGTCGGCGACGCCGACGAATCGCGCAGCTTCATGTGTGCGCCGTTGTCGGACGCCGATCGCCTGCTGGGCGTGATGAGCATCGGCACGCAGCGACCGCGCGCCTACGCCGAACGCGAGCTCGCGATCTTCCGCACCTTGTGCGCCTACGGCGCGATCGCGCTCGCCAACGCCGATGCGCAGGCGCAGCTGGTGCGCAAGAACGCGCAGCTGGAGCGGCTGGCGGTGTCGGACACGCTGACGGGCCTGTCGAACCGCCTGCGGCTCGACCAGGTGCTGGGCCAGGAGGCCGCGCGCCAGGCCCGCCACGGGGCGCCGGTGTCGGTGATCCTGCTCGACCTCGACCACTTCAAGAGCGTCAACGACCAGCACGGCCACCCGGTGGGCGACCGCGTCCTGGTGGCGATCGGCGAACTGCTCAAGGGCGGCGCGCGGCAGACCGACGAGGTCGGGCGCTGGGGCGGCGAGGAATTCCTCGTCGTCTGCCGCGACACCGACCTGGCGGGCGCCCAGGCGCTGGCGCAGAAGCTGCGCCAGCGCATCGCCGCCCGGCACTTCGCGACCGTGGGCCGCCGCACCGCCAGCTTCGGCGTGGCGGAACTGGCCGCCGGCGAGGACGTCGCAGGGCTGGTGGCGCGGGCCGACGTGGCGCTGTACCGCGCCAAGCGCTCCGGACGCGACCGGGTCGACGTGGCCGATGCGGCCACCGTGGGCACGCCGCACGGCAGGCCGGCCGGAGACTAGGCCCGATGCGGACCGGGGCGCGCGCGGGCCGTCTGGACGGCAGTGCCCGTCGTGCCGGGGGTGGCGACGCCCGGGCTGCTCGGCGGCGCCATTGCGAACTGGCGAATCCGCGCCGCCAGCTCGGCGGCGGCGGTCAGGTGCGGGCAATGGCCGCGGCCCGACAGCCGGACCAGCGTCGCCGCCTGCAGGTGATCCGCGACGAAGGCCGCGACGCCCTCCGGAGCGACCGGGTCGTCGCGACATTCGAGGATCAACGTCGGCGTCGTGCACAGGCCCAGCGACCCGCGGCAGTCGGCCCGCAGCGTCACTTCCGCGAAGTGCCGCACGATCGACGGGCGGGTCATGCTGAACAGGTGCTCGAGTTCGCGCCGCGACGCCGGGTGGTCGGGATCGACGGCCAGCTCGGAGAGCGTCCGGGCCCATTGCGCGGGCTGCGTCTCCATCAGCTTGAAGAGGTCGGCGAGCTGGCCGGGGCTCCAGCCGCCCCGGTAGCCGACGTCGTCGAGATAGCGCGCCGAGGGCGCGATCATCACCAGGCGTTCGAACAGCGCGGGCCGGGCGATGGCGGCAAGCATCCCGATCATCGAGCTCACGGAATGGCCGACGAAGGTGACGCCCTTCAGGTCTAGTCCCTCCAGCATCTCGACGACGTCGTCGGCATAACCCTGCAACGAGCCGTACCTGCGCGGATCGTAGGCCGCGATGTCGGTTCGCCCCGATCCGACATGGTCGAACAGCACGACGCGGAAGTCGGGCACGAGCTCCGCGGCCAGGCGGGCCCAGACGTGCTGGTCGCATCCGAACCCGTGCGCGAGGACGACGACGCGTTCGCCGCGCCCCTGGCGGTGCACGTTGAATCGCCTGATGATGTCCCGACGAAGCGTCATGTCTGTGCTGGCCCGATTGTTCCCGGTCATGCGCCGGCTGTTCCATTCCCCTGCGAGAAGTGTGCGCCCGCGGCGGTACGCGCCATTGCGCCGGCTCAAGCGCCTCCGGAAGTGGAGTCTTCGCTCCAGGATGGGCAGGAGCGCCGCCCCGCCCCTCATGCCCGCACCACCGGCATCTCCTCCCATCGCGTGGTGTATCGCGGCGATCGCCGCTCCTGCTTCGTCGCCCAGACGGCGACTTCGGCGTTGCGGCTGGCCATCGTGGTGCTGCCGATGCGCACCGAGTCGCGGCCGAAGCGGTTGTTGAGCGCGTCCATGGCCTGCATCAGGCGGGCGCGCGGATCCGGCGCGGGCGGGGCGGGCTCCTCGCTGGTCGAGAAGAGGTCGAGTTCACCCTGCGCGTGCCCCGCCGCCTGCAGCTCCGACAGCACGGCGCCGGCCTTCGCGTAGCGGAAGCCGGCGCGGAACTGGGTGCGCACCGCGACCTCGACCGCGCGCAGCAGCTCCGCGGTGTCGGCGGTGGGCCGCACCAGCGGGATCGTCACGTTGACGTTGTGCTGGCGATCGGCGGTGCGGAACGCGCTGGTGGTGAAGAACACGCCGATCGCGCCGGCGACGCTGCCTTGCTGGCGCAGCCGCTCCGCGGCCCGCGACGCGAATTCGCTGGCGGCCTCCAGGATGCCGTCGACGTGGGTGATGGGCGTGCCGAACGAGCGCGAGACCAGGATCTGCTGGCGCGGCGCCGGCGCGTCGTCCAGCGCCATGCAGGAGGTGCCGCGCAGCTCGCGCAGCGTCTTCTCGAGCACCACCGAGAACTGGCGCCGCAGGGTCGCGGCATCGGCGCGCAGCAGGTCCCGCACGGTGGCGATGCCGCCGGCCTGGAGCTTTTCGGTGGTTCGCCGGCCGATGCCCCAGACGAGGCCGACATCGGTGGCGCCGAACAGCGCGTCGAGCTCGTCCGGCGACAGGCGGGAGAAGTCGCACACCTGCGCCAGGTGCGCCGGGTAGGAGCCCGGCTTGCGGTCGGCCGTCTTGGCGATGTTGTTGGCGAGCTTGGCCAGCGTCTTCGTCGCGCCGAAGCCCACGCTGGTGGGCAGGCCCGTCTCCCGGAGGATGGCCGCGCGCATCGCGCGCCCCGTGTCCACGAGGTCGTCGCGCACACCGTCGAAATCGAGGAACGATTCGTCGACGCTGTAGACCTCCTGGCGCGGGGCGTAGCGCGCCTCCACGGCCATCATGCGCGCGCTCATGTCGCCGTACAGCTCGTGGTTGGCGGAGACGGCCACGAGGCCGGCCGTCTTCTCGAGATGGCGCACCTGGAACCACGGCTGCGCCATCTTCACGCCGATGTCCTTGGCCTCGTTGCTGCGCGCGATGCATGCGCCGTCGTTGGAGCTGAGCACGACCACTGGCCGGCCGACGAGGTGCGGCGCGAACACGCGCTCGCAGGACACGTAGAAGTTGTTGCCGTCGACGAGGGCGTACATCGCCGGGGCCGTCAGGCGAGGGACTTGATGACGTTCGTCACGACGCCCCACACTTCGAGCGGCGTCTCCGCGCTGATGACCACGGGCGCGACCGCCGAACCGTCGGCCACCAGGCGGCCGCCGGCCGCGCGATCGCGGCCGGCCTTGGGCTGCTCCAGGCGCCGGCACACGAGCTCGCCCTCGACGACCGCGATGACCACCGATCCGTGATGCGCCGCCAGGGCGCGATCCACGAGCAGCACATCGCCGTCGGCGATGCCGGCGCCGCGCATGTCGTCGCCGGCCGCGCGCATGAGGAAGGTGGCGTCGGGATGGCGGATGAGCTGTTCGTTCAGGTCGATGCGCCGGACGGTGGAATCGGTGCCTGGCGAACCGAACGCGTTCGACGTGCGGCGCACGGCCGGCGTGGCGGTCCCGCTGCCGCCCACCGGTGCGCCGTTCGCGAAGTCGTCGGGGCTGTTCATCCATCCAGTGTACTGCGCCGGCCCCGCGGCGGCGACGTCCGCAGGCTCAGTTGCTGAAGGGGCTGCAACCGCCGGGGAAGAACTGCAGGCCGGCGGCCCACTTGTTGGCGACGGCGCCGATGTCGCAGTGTTGGCCGCCCGTGACGACGCCGTTCGGCCCGGACACGGCGTTCTGGTTGCCCCCGACCAGCACGCTGCCGCTGCCGCTGCTCTGGTTGCGCGAGCCGCCGCAGACGAGGTCGCTGCCGCCGGCGGCGGTGTTCTCGCTGCCGCCGCACACCAGGGAGTTGCTGCCCGCGGCGATGTTCAAGGTCCCGCCGACGACCACCGAGCCCGCACCCGTCAGGTGATTCTCGACCCCGCCGACGACGGCACCGAAATGCGCATCCGCCGACCCGTAGTTGCGCGAGCCGCCGATCAGCACCACGTTGCCGTCCGCCTGGCCGCGATCCGCGCCCAGGATGGTGGCGCTGGTGAAGTTGGCATGGTTCTGCCCACCGCCCAGGATCGTGGCGTTCGGGCCGGCGAGCGTGTTCTCCGTGCCGGAGACGATGCCGCCGAAGCTCGTGTATTCGTGCAGGTCGCCGACGATCAGGTTGTGGGAGCCGGTGCGCGTCGACACCTCGTTCTTGTTGTAGCCGATGATCAGGTTGCCGTAGCGATTGACCGTGCCGGTCTGGCCCAGGCCGTTCTGCACGTGGAGGTTGCAGCCGTCGACGATGAAGTCGCGCGGGCCGCTGAAGCGCAGCACGCATCCGAGCCGGGAGGTCAGCGCGTCGTTGTTCGCGCGCAGCGCGTCGAGTCCTGCCTGCTGCCGGGCGGCCAGCGCGTTGACCTGTTTGAGTTGCTCGGCCAGCGCCTTCACCTGCGCGGCGAGTCCGGCCAGCGTGGGCTCCTGGGCGGCGGCGTTGCCGCAGGCAAGGACAAGGGTCAGGGGCAGCGTGGCTGCGATCCAGGCGTGGGGTGATTTCATGGGTGTCTCCTCTCGGGGGAATGAGCGTCGGCTCCACGACGGTGGGCCGGCGCGACTCTAGGCGCGCGCTTTCCCACGTCCCATCCCGCACATGCCGCGCACCCCTAGATCGGCGCGCGAACCTGGCGGTTCCGAAGTCGAGGCTGTGCTGAAAGAAGGTGCAGTGGCCCCAGGCGACCCGGCGATACGACATCGACGCACAGCTCGCGAAGGCCAGGCGCCCCCCGGCGCTAGGTGATCAAGCTGATGACCCCGGCAAACACCAGCATGCCCAGGATGGCGATGGCCCAGACCGGCCACACCCAGGGCTTGCGGCGCGCGTCGTGGTTGATCGCGGCGGCATGGTGGCTCCTGCGCGCCTTCATGAAGCGTTGGGCCGAATAGGGATCGGAGCCGCTTGCCTTGGTGGTCTTGGTAGGACGTCTTGCCATCGTGGTTTCTCCCGCGCAGCGCAGGATCGTGCCGATTCGCTCGTCAGTCAAGCAACCCTTGGGGCGTTCGATGAACGGCGGGGGAGCTCCTGAGCCCTCTCGCGCCAGGGGCGTGTCGAGGCGTTGTCCGACGTCACATGAAATTGCGCGTGTGCATGTCCGACAGCCGCTTGGCCTGGTCGGCGTCGAAGCCGAGTCGCAGCAGGCGCGCCTTGCGCCCGGCCGCCATGTCGAGCTTGAGTTGCAGCACCGCGGCGTGGCCGCGCGCCACCGCGGCGGACGACAGCGCGCCGGCGGCGATCAGCACCAACGCGTCGAGCACCTCTTCGTTCAGGCCCGCGGTGGGCGCCAGCGCCTCGTGGCGCTGTTCCACGGCGTTGTTCAGCCGGGAGCGGTAGGCCGGCTGCGCCGCCAGGCGATGTTCGAGATGCGCCATGCCGAATGCCACGTGGCGTGCCTCGTCGCGCGCCGCGAGGCGGCAGATCTGGCGCGTGACCGGATCGGGCGCGTGTTCGTGCAGGAAGTTCAGCAGGTTGACGAAGCTGCCTTCGCCGAGCACCGACAGCAGGAACGTGGCCGACGAGAAGTCCGCCGCCTGCAGCAGGCTCTGCAGCGAAGCCTGGCCGCCCGCCGTGGACAGCATCGGCGCGTGCCCGCGCAGGGCGAGGCGGCGCGTGAAGACCTCGATGTGGCGGGCCTCGTCCGCGCATTGCAGCGCGAGCGCCTGCTGCACCTCGCGGTAGTGCGGATGCACCTGGCCGAGGTGGCGCGCCGGAACGACCAGCGCTGCGTTCTCGTTCTCGACAAGGTAGGTCATGACCTGTGCGACGGCGGCTTCGATGGGCGGCGCCAGCTCGAACTCGGCGTTCCAGTCGATGGCCGTCTCCGGATCCCATTGCGCCGCGGCCGCCTGGCGATAGAGCTCGCCGGCCGTGGCGGCCCAGAGCTCGTCGCGGTGGCGCAGGCCGAAGCCGAACGCCGGGCTGCCGGCCTCGACGGTCGCGCCGCGCGCGGCGAGGCCCCAGGCCGGTTCGGCATGCGCTGCGGGAAGTTCACCGGGCCCGAGGTGCAGGCTGCCGGTGGCCATCGCGCCACTCCAGCGGCCTTCGATCCGCGATCCGCGCGTGACCTCGGCCTCGGCCGCCAAGCCGCCGTCGCTCGACGTGTCGATCCGCAACGCGTGGCCTTCCTGCCGGCACCAGGCGGTCAGGTGCATCTGCCAGTGTGGCGAGCTGCCCTTGACGCGCAGCAGCCCGCCGACCGGCAGCGCGGCCAGTGCATGGCGGATCAACAGCAGGGCGCCTTCGTCGAGGCCCAGCGACTCAATATCGATAGTCGGCATCGAGCACGCGACCGTCGGCCGAATAGAAGCCGGCTTCGTCCACACCCAGCTCGAGCTGCGCGTAGCCGCTGGTGCGGCCCGGCAGCCATTCGCTCAGGCCTTCGAGCTCGAGCAGCGGACGCACCTGGGGGTCGTCCCAGCGCATCGACAACAGCAGCTCGACGAAGCGGTCCACCGCAGCCTGCGGCGCGTTGGGGCTGGTGGTGAAGTTGCAGTGGTCGAACGGCTCGGTGCGTTCGACGATTCGCGTGCTGCCCGCGGGCAGCGTGCCGTCGAGGGCGAACGCCATGTGGTTGCCGTCGATCATGCAGCAGGCGTCGATCTCGCCGGCGAGCAGCGCCAGCGCGGCCTCGCGTTCGCCGCCGATGTGGTCGCCGTGCTTGCCGCCGAGCACGTCGAAGCGCCGCACGGTGAAGTCGCTGCCGCCCACCAGGCCGGCCCGGCGCAGGTGGTGCAGCGGGATCAGCGTGGCCTGCGGCGAGTCGATCGCGCCCACGCCCACCGTCTTGCCGCGCAGGTCGGCGCACGTCTTGAGCGGGCCGTCGGCGAGCACGACGACCACTGAGCGCAGGTCGCGATCGGTGTTGCGCATGGCGACGGCCTGCACCGCCTGGCCGCGGCTGCGCGCCAGCCGGTCGGCGCGCACCCAGGCCAGCGGCGAGTTCCAGGCGATGTCGATGGTGCCCGCGAACTGCGCCTCGACCTGGGCCTCGTAGTTGGAGTACAGCACGTAGTCGAATGCGAAGCCCTGCTGGGCGAACCAGGCCTTGAAGCCTTCCCAGATGGTGACGACCTTGGGCGCGTAGGCGACGGCGCCCATCCGGAGTGCGGGAGTCCTCATGGTGCGGCGCCTCAGAACAGCGGCAGGCCGGTGATGGCCTTGCCGATGAAGTCGTACAGCACGTCGGAGGTCGGCGCCATCACGCTGGCGGCGCGTGCATCGCGGAACAGGCGCTCGATGCCGGCCTCCTTGCGGAACGCGGCGCCGCCGCAGACGCGCATCGCGGTGTCGGTGACGTCCAGGGCCGCTTCGGCGCAGGCCGCCTTGACCTCCAGCACGCGCAGCATCGTGTCCGCCCGGCCGCCGGCGATGGCGGCGATCGTGTCGGCCAGCAGCGTGGCGCTGGCGTCGGCCTGGATGCGCGCGCGCGCCAGGTAGGCGCGGATGGTGGGCAGGTCGGCCAGCGAGGTGCCGACGTCCTCGTGGCGCGTGGCGCTCACGTGGACGATGGCTCGCGCCAGCGCGCCTTCCATGATGCCCACCGAGCACGACGCGCTGAGCGTGGAGAACCAGGGCAGCACGATGCCCATCATCGCGTCGAAGCCCTTGCCGTCCTCGCACAGGCGATCATTCGAATGGATGGCGACGCCCTGCGCCGTGATCGGCGTGGAGGCGTTGCCGCGCAGCCCCAGCCCGTCGAAGCGGCCGGGCTGGGTCAGGCCGGGCCGATCGGCGGCGACCAGCCACAGCGTGCTCGCACCCTCGGCGGCGACGGGCTTGCTCGACCAGACGTAGCTGTCGGCCTCGAACGCCGAGGTGACCCAACTCTTGCGCGCGTCCAGCACGATCGAGTCGCCGGCGACGCGCGCGGTGCCGGCGGGCGCCCAGAAGTGGCTGCGCGACTCGGCTTCGGAGAACGCCAGCGTGGTGAGGTGCTTGCCCTGCGCGATGGCGCCACGCACGGCTGGCGCGCCGCCCGACTGCTCGATCAGGTTGGCCGCGCAGTAGTGCATGCACACGATCATCGCCGTCGAAGGGCACGTCTGCGCGATGCGCGCCACCACCTCGCTGGCCTCGCGCAGGCCCATGCCCTGGCCGCCCACGCTGGCGGCCGAGACCAGGCCCATCAGGCCCGCCTGGCCCAGCGCATCGATGGCCTCGCGCGGAAATCGCCCTTCGACGTCGGTGCGCAGGGCCAGCGGCTTGAGCGTGGTCTCGATGATCTCGTCGAGGAGTGCAAGGTGGTTCATGGAGGTCTCCGGGTGGGGTATTCGGTGGCGATGCGTCACGCGCGCGCGTCGGCGATGGGCGCCGAGAAGACCGGATTGTCCGCGAAGCGGAGGATGCGCCCAGGTATTGCGCTTCGACAGCGCGTCCCACGCCGGCCTGCCGACCAGCTGCTGGCGCTCCGCGCCGGAGAAATGGCTGCAGCGCTTGGGGGACGTGTCGGCTACCTCTTGCCGAGCAATGGCGATCGACCGATCCTGCTCGGCTCGAGCTTCGGCTTTGGAGCCTTGGGCAGGGCGTTGAAGGCCGGCCCGGGTGTCCAGCCGGGGGCGGAATTCGTCCGTTCATCGCGCAGGCCACGAACTCCCTCGGCCCAGGCCAGCAGCATGCGCTTGCCGATGTCGTCGAAGCCGTCGTGCAGGGTCATCGCCTCGCGCACGGCGAGCGCCACGTCCGCGACGGCGGCGCTGATGGACTCGACGATCGCCAACTGCTCCCTTGGCTGGATGCCGAAGTTGCCTGTGGGGGACAGCCCGACTCGTCACCGATCGGAGGGTGTCAAGAGATTGGAAGTATCTTTTTCACCACTGCTCGCAGACCCCACCAAACCAGTGGGGGAAACCTGTGGCGAAGTGAAAGAGCCCGAGAAAGCTAAGTCATTGATTTGACTCACTATTCTCGGGCTCATGTAGGGTGGTGGAGACGAGGAGGATCGAACTCCTGACCTTCGCATTGCGAACGCGACGCTCTCCCAGCTGAGCTACGCCCCCAACAGCCCTCCACTATAGCAGACCTTCCGGCCAACTCGCCAGCGGGCCGCGGGCGGTGAACGCGGGTGCGGTCGCCTGCCTGGGCAGTACGGTCGTGCAGCGAGCGCCCGTCCCGATTGGAAGCTTGCGCGAAGCTGAAGCCCGCGTTGGGCAGGCTCGGATGGGAGGGTTGCACATATTTACAAGCGCACCTCATTTGCATAGATTTGATACAGATCAAGAGCGCATGGCCTGGAGGGGTGATATGCGACTACTACTGGCGGAGTCCGATCCGGAGCGGGGGAGCGGGTTGCGTGCCGCGCTCGGCAAGGCCGGCTACGCGACGGACTGGGTGCAGACCGGCGCGCACATGGGCTCGGCCCTGGCCACGCACAAGTACGACTGCGCCCTGCTGGGATGGCCCGTCCCCGACGTGGCGCGCGACGCGTTGCTGCCATCGATCCATCGGCACCAGTCGTCGTTGCCGATCATCTTCATGACCTCCGCCTCGGCCATCGAGGATCGCGTCGCGCTGATCGACCAGGGCGCGGACGACTGCCTCGTGCGCCCCATCCACGTCGACGAGCTGACCGCGCGCATCCGCTCGCTGATGCGCCGGTCGCTGGTCGACGGCGAGGCGAAGGACGTGCTGGCGCACGGATCGATCCGGCTCCATCCGCAACGCCTGTGCGCCACCTGGCGCCAGCGCGACGTGCGACTGACGCAGAGCGAGTTCTCCGTCCTGGAGGTGCTGGTTCGAAAGAAGAACCAGGTACTCAGTCGCGCGCACCTCGAGGAATCGCTGTACGGGTGGGGCGAGGAGGTGACCAGCAACGCGGTCGAGGTCTACGTCCACTACCTGCGCCGCAAGTTCCACCCGGACCTGATCCTGACGGTGCGCGGGGTCGGCTACCAGTTGAACCCGGAACCGATCTGAGGCGTCGCGACGCGGTCGCGACGCCACGCGCGGCGGTTCACTGGCGATCGACGTCGCCCGACAGGCGCGTGACCGAGTTCGGGCGCTCGATCAGGCCGAGGTCGAGGGCGGCCAGCGTCAGCTCCGCGGCGTTGCGCAGGCCGAGCTTGTGCATGAGGCTGGAGCGGTGCTTCTCGATCGTCTTCGGGCTGATGTTCAGGTAGGCGGCGGCGCCGCGGTTCGTGCGTCCCTCGGCGACCAGTTGCAGGATGCTGCGTTCGCGCGGGGTCAGGGCGTCCAGCCGCGAGTTCCCGGCCCGGAAGTCGTCCGGACGCAGCAGGCTGTCGACGACCATGGCGGAGACCTCGGGACTCAGGAACTTCCGGCCGCTGGCCACCGCGCGCAGGCAGACCTTCAACTCGTCGGCCGACGCGTCCTTGAGCAGGTAGCCGTCGACGCCCGTGCGCAGCGCCATGCGCACGTGCTCGTCCGACCGGAGGGCGGTCAGCAGCACGATGCGCACCTGGGGCAGCCGGCGCTTGATCTGCGCGCCCGTCTCCAGGCCGTTGATGCCGGCCAGCTGGATGTCCATCAGGACGATGTCCGGCTCGAAATCGAGCGCGCTCTGGGTCACGTGCATGCCGCCCGGGATGTCGCCCAGCACGAGGAAGTCGCCGTCGGTCGCGATCAGGGCGGCCAGCCCTTTTCGAAAGAGCTGGTTGTCGTCGACGAGGAGGATTCTGATGCTCATCTTGGCGTCCGGCTGGTCGTGCGGGAGGAAGTGGAAGCAGGCGGTGCGGGGACGCCCGGGATCGCGGCGGCCGGGGGCAAGGCCGCGCGCCGGCCGGCAACGAAGGCGAAGACCCAGTCCTGGTACGACGTCCGCTCCTCGAAGGACGCGTCGATCGGCGCGAAGCCCTTCTGCTTGATCGGTGGCGCCTCCGACTTGCTGTAGACCCCCATGATCCGATCGCCCACCATGAGCAGGCCCCAGTCGGTCGAGCCGGTGATCGGATCCGGATAGAGACGGCGCAGGTGGTGCACCGGCACCGGGTAGCGGCTGTCGTCGAGCAGCATGTCGAGGCTGGTGGGCAGCGCCCGGCCCGCGCCCGGCGGGCCAGCGAGGTAGAAGTCGCGGATCGCCGCTCGGTACTGGTGGCCGACGAACAGCAACTCCTGTTCGCGCTCGCGCTGGCGCGTCACGCTCCAGACGTCCATCGCGATCATGGCGCCCAGGCCGGCGAGCGCGAGCGCCAGCAGGAAGGCCAGCAGCACCACGCCGCGGACGCGGCGCCGCCCGGCGCGCGAGAGCATGGGGCGGGCGGTGTGCCTCATGGCGGGGGCTCCGTCGCCGCGGCCTCGACCTTCGGCGGCTGCACGTCGAAGATGTTGCCCAGCGTCGTGTCCTGCGGTGCGACGAGCACCCAGTTCGACGTCTCGGAGACGGGATCCACCGGCACCTGGCGCAGGTAGCGCCTGGTCACCAGTTCGTCCAGCGTGTCCGGATAGCGCCCGAGGTCGCCGTAGAACTTGTCGATCGCGTCGCGGATCGTCGCGACATTCTGCTTCTGCACGTTGGCCTGGCCGTAGGCCAGCGCGTGGAAATAGCGTGGCACCGCCAGGGTCAGCAGCAGGGCGATCAGCGTCATGACGACCAGCATCTCGATCAGCGTGAAGCCCGCGGCGCGGTGCGGCGTGCACGGGACGGGGATGCGGGGCGAGTGCATGTCGGTTCACCACGTGTTGTAGGCGATGCCGTCGAGCCCGACCCGGGTGGACATCGACGCGACGTCGTAGACATCGGCACCGGGCTGTGGATCGTCGCTGCGGCTGCCGTAGGCGCGCGTGCTCCACGTCTGCGCGGCAGGCACCGTCGGGTCGGGGAAGAACGGGTCGCGCGGCAGCTGGCGCAGGATGACGATGCGCTGGGGGGTATCCGTGCCGCCGAATCCCGAGTTGCTCTTGTTGGCGATGTCCAGGGGCTGGGTCAGGATGTCGAGCGTGGGCGGATAGCCCGAGTCACCCGCCTCGCGCGCGAGGACGCCCGCGTCGACGGCCGCCTTGTAGGCGTCCAGGCCGCCGCGGATGGTGCGCAGCGCCTCGCGCAGTTCGGCCTCCTTCATGCGCGTGGAGGTCACCTCGTAGAGCGGCATGCTGACGACGGCGAGCAGGCCCACCAGGGCGAGCGTGATCAGCAGCTCGATCAGGGTGAAGCCGCTCGCGCGGGCACGCACGCGACGGGCCGTCATTTGTCGGGCTCCGGGGGCGCGGTCGCAGGCGCCGCATCGGCCGGCGCCGGCGCGGAGGCGGCCGCCGGCAGGTTCCGGTGGCCGTTCATCAGCGGGAGCAGGCGTCGCATGTAGGACTCGGTGCCCGGCGGCGGCACCGGGGCGCCCGGTGCCGGCGCCGCCGCGACGGGCGCGACCGCGACCGGCGGCGCCGCGGCCGGGAGCGTGACCACGGGCACGGGGGCCGGTGCCGGGGCCGGCGCGGCGACCGGGGCCGCGCCGCGGGCCGGGGCGGCCGCCGGTGCGGGCGTCGCGGCAGGCGCGGGCATGCGCACGGCGCCCATCGGATCGAGCTGGAGCGCGCGCTGGCGGATGCTGCTCTCGGTGCCGGAGAACACCTCGCGCACCGACGCGTCGAGCACCGCGGGCGGGCGGATGATGTGCGGCGTGATCGACAGCACGATCTCGGTCTTGTTGCCCGTGCCGCTGTTGTTGCCGAACAGCCGGCCGACGATCGGCAGGTGGCCGAGGCCGGGAATCTTGGAGGCGGTGTTCTGCTCGTTCGACTGGATGAGGCCGCCCAGGATCTGGGTCTCGCCGTCGCGCAGCCGCACCGCGGTCTGCGCATTGCGCGTGCCGATCTGGTAGGCCAGCGAGCCGTTCGGGCCGGCGATCTCCTTGGCGATCGTGCTCACCTCGAGGTTGATCTTGATGCCGACCTCGTCCTCGGTGTAGATGTCCGGCTCGAACTCCAGCTTCAGCCCGACGTCCTGGTACGACACCGAGCCGGTCACGACGCTGGAGCCGCTGGCCACGGGCGTGACCGAGTTCGTGATGATCGGCACCCGGTCGCCGATGAGGATGCGCGCCTTCTCCTTGTTGCGTGCCCGGATGCGCGGGCTGGCGAGCAGGTTGGCGTCGGTGTCCTGCAGCTTGAAGTTCAGGCCGATCGTCAGCGGGTTCGGGCTCACCCGCAACTGCCCGGCCCGCAGTCCCTTCAGGCCGGACAGGGTGAGGTTGCCGGCGGTGTCGACCGGGGTCGACAGCGTGACGGCGTCGGGAAACTGGATCCCCAGGTTCGACAGCCGGTCGTGCGAGATCTCGAGCACCTGGATCTCGAGCATCACTTCGGGATCGGGCACGTCGTGGGCCGCGATGACCTTGGCCGCGACGGCGATCGCCTCCGGCGTGTCGCGGATGACGAGCGTGTTGCTGTGCTCGTCCATCGAGACTTCCTTGACCTTCAGGACGCCCTTGAGCAGGGTCTGCAGGTACTTCACGTCCGCGTTGACGATGCGGAACGTGCGCACCTGCAGGTACTGGTACTCCTTCTGCTTGGCGGCGGTCGCCGGGTAGACGAACAGCGTGTTGGCGTTGAGCGTGCGCTTCTCGAGCTGGTTCTGCAGGAGGATGAGGTCGACCGTGTCCTCCACGGCGGCGTCCTTGACGAAGATCGTCGTCTTGAGGTCGGAGCGGACGTCGCGGTCCAGGATCACGTTCAGGCCCGTGGTGCGCGACAGGGCCTCGAACACCATGCGCAGGTTGGCCTCGCGGAACTGCAGCGTCACCGGCTTGGTCATGACGGAGCGCGCGGCGGCCAGCGCCGCCTTCGCGTCGCGCTCCTTGTCGGCCTCGTCGTTGACCCGCGCCAGCAGCCGGCGCCCGGCGGCGCTGCCGGGATCGTTGGCCAGCACGTTCTCGACCTTGGCGCGCGCCGCCTCGATGCGGGCATCGCGCAGCAGGGAATCGGCCTCGCCCAGCAGCCGGGCGTTGCGCGTGTCGACCTCGATGGCGGCGAGGCCGCGGTGGGCGCGGTCGTTGCCGGGTTCGACGCGCAGCACCTTCGAGTACAGGTCCGCCGCGGCATCGGACTGGTTGTTGCGTCGCGCGTCGTCCGCGCGGGCGAGCAGGCTGCCGACGTATTGCGCGGTCTCCCGCAGCAGGTCGATGCGGTACTCGCCGTTGACCGGGTCGGCCTCGGTCGCCTTGCGCAGCAGCGGCAGCGCCGCCTCGCCCTGGCCGTCGGCGGCCAGCTTCATCCCGTCGCTGTGGTACTGGTAGCCGGCGCAACCGGCCAGCGCCAGCGCCGCGCCGACGAGCGACAGCCTGGCCGTGTTTCGAAGTCGTGCAGTCCTCACTGAGAACCTCCTGACAGATTGATGACCTGCTTCGTGTTCGTCGGCAAGTGCATGAAGGCGATCTGGCCCGGACCGACCGCGTCGACGCGGTAGGCCCCGTTGTCCAGCAGGTCGCCCTGGGAGACGACCAGCAGCTCGTCGCCCTTGGAAAGAAACGCCTGGGGCCGGGGCGTGCCCTTCTCCACCAGTCCCACGAAGGCGAACGGCAGCGGCGGGGCCACGGGCGGGGCCGGGGGCGCCGCGACGACGACGACGGGTTTCGGGGGTGGCGGCGGCGGCGGCAGCCAGCTCATCGTCGCGAAGGGCTGGCCGGTGTCGCCCGGAATCGCCTCGGCGCGATCGGCCCGCGGCGGCGCCGACGCCGTCGCGGCGGGGATCGGCACCGCCGTCGCCGCGCTGGACGCGGCGTGCGCCGACGTGGCCGCCTCGGGCGCCAGGTCGCTGGCCGCGCCGGTCCGCGGGGCCAGGCGCGGCGCGCGCACCGCCGGCGCCACGATCGTGCTGGTGTCGCCGGCGATCGCGCCCGACAGGTGCGCCGCGCCATAGAACGCGGCGACCCCTGCACCGCCCAGGACCAGGAGCTGCACGCCGTTGATCGCGCGGGCCATCTCAGTTGCTCCGGTAGAAGAACGTGAAGCGCACCACGGCGTCCAGCGCCGTGCTGGCGGCGCTGTCGCGCGACAGGCGCAGCTCGTCCATCGCGACATGCGGCAGGGCGCTCAGCACGTCGGCGCTGAAGCCCTTCAAGGCCTCGTAGTCGCCGTGGACCGGGAAGGTCGCCGTGTACGTGACGAAAGCCGCGGTCGGTTCGGCCTTGAGCTGGTATTCGCCCTTGGGCAACTGCACGTGGCGCAACTGGGCCGCCGCGAAGACCTGGCCGAGGTCGGCCGCGTTCTGGCTCAGCGAGGGAAATCCGTCGACGTAGGCCCGGGCCGCATCGGCGGGCGACGCGGCGGCCGGGCGCGCCTGGCCAGCCTGGCGGGCCGCCAGGGTGCGCGCGGCGATCGCCGACACGGCGTCCTGCGTCTCGCGCTGCAGGGCGGGCAGCGACAGCGCCAGGCTCGCGCCGACGACCAGCACCGCGCAGCCCAGGATCCCCGCCAGGCCGATGCGTCGCACCAGCTTGCGCCCGTGGCGCAGGAGGAACTGCCTCATGACGCGTCTCCCCACTGGGCCTGGACCTGGAAGCGGACGGGCGTCCCCGGTGTCTGCGCCTGCACCTGGTGCGTCACGAGCACGACCGACGACAGCCGGGGGTCGCGCTGGAGCGCGGCCACGTAGGCCAGCATCTCGCCCGTGTCGCGCGCCTCGGCGGTGAGGCGGACCGAGCGCTTGGCCACCGAAGGCTCCACGCTGAGCAGGGCGACGTCCTTGACCGAGGCCGACCCCAGCGAGGTCAGCAGCCGCGACCACGGCGTCGTCAGGGTGCCGGCCACCTGCCGCGTCGCGCGGGACAGCGCGACCTGGCGGACGTCCGGCCGGGCCGGCGCCGCGACGACCGCGTGCGCCGCCTCGACCTCGCGCAGCGTGGCCCGGGCCTGCGACTGCCGCGCGACGAGCTGCGCGCTCTGGAACAGCCCGAAGGCCAGCAGCGCGACACCGGCGAGCAGGAGCAGCACGCCGGCGCGGGGGAATCGACGTGCGCCGGGCGCGAAGTCGATGTACAGCGGGCGGGTCTTCATGCCGGTACTCCCTGCGGTCCGACGACCGACCAGCGCTGCGACGCCGTCGCCGGTCCGCTGGCGGCCACCAGCACGAACGCCGACTGCGCGGCCGGATCCTGGCCGATGCCCACGAGTAGGCGATCGACCCGCACGTCGAGCGCGTCCATGCCCTCCTGCGGCATCGGCCGTGTCGACGAGAAGACGCCGCGGCCGCCCCCGGAGGAGCTGGTGACCAGGCGGGGCGGGCCCGGCTTCGCATAGACCGGCGTCGCCGCCGGCACCGACGCCTCGCCCGTGTTGTCCTGCAGGTCGATGCCGGCGCCGACGCTCAGCGTGGCGATGCTGCCGTCGACGACGGCGGCGATCGCGAGATCGGAGTCCCCGCGGACGGCGAACACGCCGTGGCCGGGTCGCAGGCGCCGGGCGAACGTGTTCCAGCTGTCGACGAACTCCGGCCGCACGCTGGCCAGGCGCAGGCCGGCTGCCTGCGCGGCGGTCGCCAGCTGGGCCAGCCGCGAGCGCGCGATCGCGACGATCAGCAGGTGGCGGTCGTCGCCTTGCAATTGCCAGCGCACGTCGTGCTCGGGCGCCGCGTCGCCCAGCATCTCGGCCACGCAGGCGCTCGCGATGGCCTGCAACTGCCGATCGCCGTGGTCGGCGAAGCCGCCCTCCACCACGTCGAGATGGAGCAGGGCGCTGGACAACGTCACCTCCAGCCGTGCGCCCTTCAAGGGGGCCTGCGCGGCGATGTCCTGCAGCACCGCGGCGATCGCCTCGGCGTGCCCGCTGGCCGCCGGCGTGGCCGCGGCGGGCGGGATGGCGCATTGCGCCTCGACGCGCGCCGCGCCGCGGCGCCAGCCGGGGTCCAGCGACGCGCGGACCGTGTCCGCCGCCAGCTGTAGGTGCAGCACCCTATTCCACGGGAGTGACACGATTGATCTCCTCCAGCGTCGTCTCGCCACGGCACGCCAGCGCCACGGCGGCGTCGCGCAGGCTGGTGAACCCGCGCTGGCGCGCTGTCTGCCGGATCTGCGACAGCGGGGCGCGTTGCACCAGCTGCTCGCGCAGCGCATCGCTCATCGGCAAGGTCTCGGCGATCGCCAGGCGGCCCTTGTAGCCGGTGCCGCGGCAGCTCGCGCAGCCGAGGCCGCGACGGAACTGCGCCGTCTCCACCAGGGCCTGCGACAACCCGCTGCGGCGCACCAGCTCCGGCTCGGCGATGCGCGGCGCCGAGCAGTCCGGGCACGTCATGCGCAGCAGGCGCTGGGCGACGATGCCGTTGAGCGCCGCGACCAGGCTGTAGCTGTCGACGCCCATGTTGGCGAACCGGCCGATGACGTCGAACACGTTGTTGGCGTGCACCGACGTGAACACCTGGTGGCCCGTCAACGCGGCCTGCACCGCGATCTGCGCCGTCTCCGCGTCGCGGATCTCGCCCACCATGATCTTGTCCGGGTCGTGGCGCAGGATGGAGCGCAGGCCGCGCACGAAGGTCAGGCCCTTCTTCTCGTTGACCGGGATCTGCAGCACGCCCGCGAGCTGGTACTCGATCGGATCCTCGATCGTCACGATCTTGTCCAGGCCGGTGTTGATCTCGGACAGCGCGGCGTAGAGCGTGGTCGTCTTGCCGCTGCCTGTCGGGCCGGTGACCAGCAGCAGGCCGTAGGGCATCTGCGCGGCGTCGCGGATGAAGTGCATCACCCGCGGATCGAAGCCGAGGGTGTCGAGCGTCAGCGCCTTGAACTGCCCGGTCAGGTGCTTGCGGTCCAGCACCCGCAGGACGGCGTCCTCGCCGAACAGGTTGGGCATGATCGAGACCCGGAAGTCGATCTCGCGGTCGTCCACCGTCACCTGGAAGCGGCCGTCCTGCGGCACCCGGTGCTCGGCGATGTCCAGCTCGGACATGACCTTGATGCGCGAGATCGTGCGGTGCGCCAACTCGAGGTCGTCCACCTGCTTGACGACCTCCAGCACGCCGTCCAGCCGGTACTTGATCACCATGCCGGCGGGCTGCGTCTCGAGGTGGATGTCGCTCGCGCCGGTGCGCAGCGCGTCGTAGAGGGTGGAGTCGACCAGGCGCACGACGGGACTTTCGGTCGCGTCGATGCGCGAGATCGAGATCGACATCGAACCCTCGGCGTCCGCCGAGGCGACGGCCGGCGCGGCGCGGTCGTCGCGCAGCCGCACGCCGTCCATCGCGCGCATCGACTTCTCCGCCGTGACGAGGAAGGCGCGCAGGTCGGCGGTCGCGGCCAGCACCATGTCGACGGCGCGCGGACGCAGGCGCGCCTCGAGCCACTGGCGCAGGCGGGCGTCGGTGGGGTCGCAGACGACGACGGACAGGCCTTGTTCGCCCGCGAGCCGGCCGACGAGGCAGCCGCGCCGCTGGCAGTCGGCGAACGACACCAGGTCGAAATCGGGCTGCATCGCGCGCAGCGTGGCCATGTCGGCCGGGCGCAGCCTGAAGTAGGCCGCCGCCTGCGGCAGCAGGCCCTGCTCGGAGGTCGAGAGCCGCGTGGCGAGCCATTGCGGGCGAGCGCCCGCGGGCGTCGCGGCGATCGCCTCCTGGACCAGCGCCGCATCGAGGCTCCTGGCGATCGTCATGTCGGCGTTCATGTCGGCGCTCCTCGATGCGGCGTCATTGGAGGCTGGCGGCCAGGTCGAAGATCGGCAGGTACATCAGCACGATGATGGCGCCGATCACCAGGCCGATGACGATCATCAGGATCGGCTCGAACAGCCGGCTGGTGAGTTCGACGGAGCGCTGCAGGGTGGCTTCGTGGAACTGGGCGATCCGCTCCAGGATCTCGGACAGCGCGCCCGTGCGCTCCGCCACGGTCAGCATGCTGGCCGCGACCGGATCGGCCAGGTCCGTGTCGGCGAGCGCGCCGCTGATGCTGCGACCTTCGCGCAGCAGCGTGATCGCCCGGCGCAGGCGTTCCTGGTCGGCATCGCCCAGCAGGCTGGCCGCCAGGCCGAACGCGCGTGGCGCCGGGATGCCGCCGTGCACCAGCATGCCCGTCGTGCGATAGAGCTGGGCGTGGCGGAACTGGCGGATCGCGGGGCCGACGAACGGCAGCGATTCGATCCAGCGCGCGCGCCCGCCGGTGCGCATCACGTGGCGCACGCCGGCCACCACCGCGAGCAGCGTCCCCAGGCCGCAGGCCGCGACGGTCCAGACGTTCGCCGCGACCAGGCGGCCCCACGCCATCATCAGCTGCGAGGACCACGGCAGTTCGCGCCGCGTGCTCTCGATCAGGACGGCGAACTTCGGCACGACCACCCCGAGCAGGAACAGCACGACGAGAAAGCCGATGCCCAGCAGCAGCATTGGATAGATCGCGGCGCCGACCACCTTGTCGCGCAGCGCCTTCACGCTCTGCTGGTGCTCGGCGTAGCGGCGCAGCGCGGTGCCCAGGTCGCCGGTCTGCTCGCTGGCGCTGACCGTGGCGATCAGCAGCGGCGGGAAGCGTCCCGCATGGCGTGCGAGAGCCGCCGACAGCGGCAACCCTTCGTCGACGCCCGCGACCACGTCCGCCAGCACCGCGCGGCGGGCCGGCAGGCGTTCCTTGCGCGCCAGCGTGCGCAGCCCGTCCATCACCGACAGCCCCGCGCCCATCAGCGACGACAGTTCGTAGGACAGGCTGGCGATGTCCATCTGGCGTGCCGACAGCGCGCCGCGCCGGCGCGCCACCGTCCCGCCGGCGCCGCGCGCCTGGCAGGTGAGTACCTGGTAGCCCCGGCCCGCCGCCTGCAGGCGCGCCGCCGCGGCGTCGGCGGCCTCCATCACGAGCGTGCTGATGGCACCGGCCGGCCCGCGCACGACGAGTTCGAAGCTGGGCGTCATGGTCGGATCCTCATGTCACCACGAAGTCACGTCGGCGGCTTCGCCGGTGCCCCCGGGCTGGCCGTCCTTGCCGAGCGACAGCAGGTCGTACTCGCCGTGGTCACCGGGCGACTTGTAGACGTAGGCCGCGCCCCAGGGGTCGAGCGGCACCGCCTTCTTCAGGTACGGGCCGGCCCACTTCTCCAGGTTCTGCGGCCGCGCGTTGAGCGCTTCCAGGCCCTGCTCGGTGCTTGGATAACTGCCGACGTCGAGCCGGTACTGATCGAGCGCCTTCTCCAGCGAATCGATCTGCGCCTTGGCGATCTTGGTGTTGGACTTGCTCACCTGGTCGAAGTAGCGCGGCGCCACCAGGCCGGCGAGCATGCCGATGATCACGATCACGACCAGGAGCTCGAGCAGCGTGAAGCCGCGCGCGGCGCCGCGGCGAGCCCGGGCGGACCGCGGCGGCTTCGCCGCTTGGGCGCCCAGGCACGGCGGGCGCATGGCGGGCAGTTCGGCAACCTGGCATGTCGGCGACACGGTGCATCCTCTGGAAGGTCGTTGGCCAGTCAAGGCGTCGGATGCAGTCTGCTGTCGAGTTCTTAAGGACGCCTTAAAAGTGAGGGGGATCCCCCCCCAATTTCGGGGTCGGGCAACTACCGATGCTGTGGCGCAAGTCCAGGCGCTGGATCGCTGCACGCGCGACCTGGGCCCCGCTGACGAGCGCACGCCGCGGAGGCCGCATGCCAGGCTTGGCCCCGGGGGATTGCCCTCCGTCGGTGTAGGAGTCCTCCTACTTTCGCGTCGCCAGCCGATTGCTAAGCTGTCTCCAAGATGTGACGAGTTGTGTTCCAAGTCACGCAGGAGGGGTAGCCATGATTCGCTTGCTTTTGGCCGACGACCACCGGATGTTTCGCGAGGGACTCCATCGACTGTTGTCGGATCAGCCCGACATCGAAGTCGTCGCGCAAGCGTCGAACTCGGGCGAAACGATAGACGGGGTGCGGAACCACGAGGTCGACGTGGCGGTCGTGGACCTGACGATGCCCGGGCGCAGCGGACCGGAATTGATCATCCACGCCAAGGCGTTGCGTCCCGCGATGCGCATCCTCGTCATGACGATGCACGACGAGGAACCGCACGTGACGCAGGCCCTGCGCGCCGGTGCGGACGGCTATGCCACCAAGGAGATCGCGGCGACGGAGATGAACACCGCGATCCGCCGCGTGCATGCCGGTGGCCGATACCTGTGCCCGGCGGTCGCGGAACGCCTCGCGCTGGGCATCGCCACGAATCCGCAGGGGGACAGCCGCCACCTGAGGCTGTCGGATCGCGAGTACCGGATCTTCGAGATGCTCGTCGCCGGCAAGCGCGGCTGGGAGATCGCCTCCGAACTGTCGCTCAGCGAGAAGACGGTCAGCACCCACAAGATCAACGTCCTGAAGAAGATGAACCTGGCCAACCGGACGGAGCTGATCCGCTACGCGATTCGCGAGCAGCTGGTCGCGGTCTAGGGCAGCCCGGTCGACTCGGAAGTTTCCGAGTCGCACTGCGAAAGACCTGAGCGATCGTTCAGAGCGAGCCGATGGCGCACCGGCGCGCAAGCTCCTATCGTGGCTCGCAAGCCGGTGCGCGACGCCAGGAATGGCGCCGGGGCGCGCCGTCCATCCCGTCGCCGCCGATCCGGAGCCGCCGATGGCCCTGCCGACGCGTGAGTGGGAGTCCCTCGAGATGCAGCACAAGCAGCACCCTGCGGAGTCGGCGGATCGTCCTGCAGGGACGGAGCGCGCCACGCCGGCGCCGCGCTCGCCGGGCCGGCCCCGCCTGCGCTTCGCGGCGCAGCCGCCGGGGCTGCAGGTGCGGCGCATCCTGGTGCTGGTGCGGCGCTTCCAGGCGCTGTGCGCCCTGCGGTCCGACCCGCAGCGGCTCGCCGAACTGCTGCGTACCGTCATCGCGTGTTGCCGGGAGACCTTCGATGCCGGGACGGGTCGCCGCGCACCGGGCCGCGCCAAGGGAGGGCCGAGCGAGGAGCAGGCGCGCTGCGTCAAGGAGCTCGAGGTCCTGCTGCAGGGCCTGAAAGGCGGAAGCCCCGAGGCGTCGAGCGGGCTGGCCCATGCGATGGACGCGCTGCTGATCCAGTGCGTCGTCTTCGATGCCGGCACGACCGCGGAGCGCAGCGGCCGCGCCCTGGCGATCGACTGACGGCGCGCCTCCTGTCGCTCAGAAGTCGAGCGTGATCAGGGTGCCGTTGCCGGGCGACGACTCGATCAGGAACAGCGCCTCGGCCGACAGCGCCCGCTCCTGCATGTTGAGGATGCCGATGCCCGGCATCGCGTCCGGGTCGTCGGACCCGTGTGCATCGAATCCCCGGCCATCGTCGCGGATGGTGAACCGGCCGCGGCCGCCCACATGCTCGAACGCGATGCGCACGCGCCGGGCATCGGCGTGCTTGGCGCAGTTCCACAGCGCCTCCTGCGTCACGCGCAGGAGCATCAATTCGACCTCGGGCGGCCGAGGCGGGTCGTACTGCGCGAGGTCGAGTTCGACCTCGATGCCGGTGCGCCGGCTGAAGCGCGTGCAATGCGTCTGCAGGGCCTCGAGCAGCGTGGCGTGGTCGAGAACAGTCGGCCGCAATGCGCTGCAGATCTCGCGGATGCTCGCGATGGTCTCGGTCAGCAGCGCCTGGGTGTCGGCCATCCAGAGCGCTTCCTGCGTCGCCGCGCCGGGTATCGCGCGCGCGAGCGCGGACAGGTTGAGCTTGATCGCGGCGAGGTTGGTGCCCGCCACGTCGTGCAGCTCCGCTGCGAGCCTGCGGCGCTCCTCCTCGCGCGCGGCGACGGCATGGCGCGCGCGCTCGGCCAGCAGGTCCAGGCGCTCGCGATCGGGCAGCGGGGCGAAGTCGCTGGCTCGCCGGCGCAGGTGGCTGGCGGGGTCGAGGCGCGATCGTGCGGGCGATTCCGGCATGCGGCGATTGCACCAGCAAATCGGCAGGCTGGCTAGGCGTCGGCGGCGAGCGCTGCGGAGGCGGCCGATGCATCCAAGGGTATGTCCCAGGGGGCTCGGATCGCTGCCATCGAGCGGGTCTCGAGCGTCGCGCGACGGGCTCGGGGCGAGGGTCTCCACGCCTCGTGGCGAGTGCCTTCGGAGGCGGTTCGCCGTGTCGATCCTGGGGGGAGGGTGGTGCACACCGGCACTCGGACGTTTCCGAGCCGGAGCCACCGGCTTCCTAGCTCCAACTCGTCCATTCCCGATGTTCACCGCCGATGCCCGACGGTAGAACCGGGGCATGGGATTCGCAGAAGTCCCGAGGCGGGCAGCAGGCATCGATCCGATCCCCGGATCGACGACCTGCTCCGAGGAGCGAGGTGATGGTGATTCGACGACTGACCGATCCGTTCGTCCGACCGACGCGTGCCGCGTCGCCGTCGACCGGGCCATGGCATCGCCTGGTCGCCGCGGCGACCTCCCTGCTGGCCATCGCGGCCCTGGTGGGTGCGGCAGCGGCCATCCCGGGTGCGCACGCGGCGGGGGAAGTCGATGCGGACGCCCACCACCACCACCTGCGGCCGGAGACGGTGCGCACGACGGCAAGCTACCAGGTGCCGCCGGTGACGCTGGTGCGCGAGGACGGCCGCAGCGTCGCCCTCCGCGACGAACTGGACGACGGCCGGCCCGTCGTCCTGAGCTTCATCTACACCACCTGCACGACGATCTGCCCGCTCACCAGCATGACGCTGGCCGAGCTGCAGCACAAGCTCGGCACCGGTCGCGACAAGGTGCATCTCGTCTCGATCTCCATCGACCCGGAACAGGACACGCCGGCCCGCCTGCGCGACTACGCGAAGAAGTTCGGCGCAGGCCCCGAGTGGCAGCACTACACCGGCACCGTCGAAGCCAGCGTCGCGAGCCAGCGTGCGTTCGGCGTGTATCGCGGAACGAAGATGGAGCACGCCCCGGTGACGTTGGTGCGATCGGGCCCGCACGAACGCTGGGTACGAATCGACGGATTCGCGACGGCGGATCAGCTGCTGGCGGAATTGAACGAAGGCGCCGCGGGCAAGGTGGCCGCGATCACCTCGAGATGAACGGCGCGACCGCCAGCAATGGCGATCACAGGGCAGCGAGCCCACTTTCAGGACGGAGATTCGACATGGCGAGTTTCAAGCAGGTACTTCATCTCGTGCCCTTCGGCGTGCTGATGGTCGCGAGTCTGGGCGTGCAGGCGCAGAGCTTCCGCGTGCAGTGTCCGGCGGGCACCCGGCTGCACCCGGCCGACACCAGCGCGGACCCCGCCGTCACCAGCGTCGCAGACCGGGCGAAGTACGCGACGACGACGCTTCAAGGGCGCACCGACGGCCTGCTCAACCCGACGCCGGCGATGGCCAATCCGGGCATCAAGTGCCAGCAGATCTCGGGCGGCGACGGCTTCGCGACCATGGCCGATGGCACGCAGACCTACATGTTCTCCTTCGGGCCTCTGTCCGGGTTGTCGCACATCGTGCAGGGGCAACCCGGCACGGTGACGGCCGCCGAATTCCTGCGCAGCAACGTCGACGCCGCGAACGGCACGATCGGGTCTGATGGCGTGCTGGCGGCCGTCAAGATCGGCGCTCCGGACGGCTATGCCTACGACTTCAACGGTGCGATCGGCCTCGTGCCCGATGTCGAGGCCAACAACGGAAGCGGTCTCGCGAACGCGCAACTCACCGGCCACGTCGACCCGCGCCTGATCATGGATGTCGGCGTCCTCAACGGCAACATTCCCGCGCCGATGATCGCCATCAACGAGGGCGACGAGCTCTTCCTCACGCTCACCAACGTGGGCATGGTGATGCGACCCGACCTGTTCGAGCAGCACACGATCCACTTCCACGGCTACCCCAACGCGTCGGCCTTCTATGACGGCGTGCCCGACGCCTCGGTGGCCATCAACATCGGGGGCAGCTTCACGTACTACTACCTGGCACCCGAGGCCGGCACCTACATGTGGCATTGCCACATCTCGCCGCCTGAGCACCTGCAGATGGGCATGGTGGGCCAGTTGTACGTGCGCCCGCGCCAGGACGCAGTGGCCACGGGCACCTCGCTGCGCGCCCAACTCGTGGCGGACCAGGCCGACCCGTTGAAGAAGTGCGGCACCAACGACCTGCTGTGCTCGGTGCAGGTGCCTCCCGCACCGGTCGCGACCGTCTATCGCGATGCCACCAAGAAATATGCGTACGACGACGGCGACGGCTCGACAGCCTACGACGTCGACTACCCGATCCAGATGCATGGCTTCGATCCGAATTTCCACTTCGTCGGCATGACGTTCAACCCGGAATCGTTCACCGACAACCAGGACAAGTACTTTCTTCTCAACGGCCGCAGCTATCCCGACACGGTCAATCCCGATCCGCTGAGCACTCAGGATTCGGACGGCGTCTCCCGCTTCTCGCAGCCGCTGCCGTCCATCGTCAACATCCCCGAGGGCGGCAAGGCGTTGCTGCGTTTCTCCGACCTCAATACGACCGCGTATCACACGCTGGCGTCACTCGGAATTCCGATGCACGTGGTCGGCTACAACGCGCGGCTGCTGCGCGACCAGGACGGCAACGACATGGCCTACGACACCAATTCGATCACGCTGGCCGGCGGCGAGTCGGCCGACGTGCTGCTCGACGCGACCGACAAGACCAAGTATCCGAAGGGCAGCGTGCTGTATCTGTACACGCCGCAACTCGATCACCTGTCGAACGATGCCGAGAACTTCGGCGGAATGATGACCGAGGTGCGCATCTGCGACGCGACCAAGTTCGTCGTGGCCACCAAGAAGTGCGGCAACTAGGGAGCGGGCCATGCGCGAAATGAACCAATTCTTCGGGCTGGTGCGGCGTGGCGCCGCGCTGGCTGTGGCGACGCTGGCGGTCGGCGCTGCGCAGGGGGCTACCCCCGGCATCGTCGGTACCGGAGGCGGCAGTGCGCCTGCCTTCGACCTGATCGCCAAGGACGGCTATGTATCGCAACCCGACGGCGCCAGCGTGTACACCTGGGGCTATGGCTGCAATTCGCAGCCGGGTGCGTTCGTTCCGGCCGGCATCCCCGGCACCTGTCCCAATGGCGAGATGCAACTGCCGGGGCCGACGCTGGTGGTCAACCAGGGCGACACGGTCTCGGTCACGCTGAAGAACAGCCTGCCGCCTGCGGCAGGCAACACCTCGATCCTGTTCCCGGGATTCGCCGTGTCCGCAAGCGCCACGACGGGGTCGACTGGCGCCTGCACATCGCCCGTGTCCGGCGTGCTCACCACCGAGGCTGCCAACGGCTGCGCGGTCACCTACACCTTCGTCGCCGCCACCGCCGGCACGCATTCGTACTACAGCGGAACGCAGGGCGACCTGCAGGTCGAGATGGGCCTGTACGGCGCGCTGATCGTCCTGCCCTCCAAGGTGGTCGGCAACACCATCACGCCGCTCAACGGCGCCGTCCCGACGCTGTACACCACACCGGCCGCCAACCTTCCTGACACCTGCCACGCGCTGACGCCTGCACTGACGCTGCCCAACGGGGCGCAGGACTTCCGTCTCGCCGCGGCCGCGTTCGATCACCCCGGTGCCTGCTACGACCGGGAGTACCTGTTCCAGATGTCCGAGATGGATCCCCGCATCCACGCCGAGGCGCTGGCACAGGTGACGTCGCTCGGGGCCTGCACGGCCGGAACCAGCGGCTGCAGCCTCCAGGTGCCGACCGAGCCCTACCACCCGGCTTACTTCCTGCTCAACGGCCGGTCGATGCCCGACGACATGGATCCGAACTACGCGCCGCAGTACCCCCGCCAGCCGTACAACTCCAACCCGCACATGCACCCAGGCGAACTCACCCTGGTGCGCGTCATCGGCCAGGGTCGCATGCAGCACCCGTTCCACGAGCATGCAAACCATGTGCGCGTGCTGGCGCGCGACGGGTACCTGCTGCTGACCGCGGGCAACAACCTGGCCGGTCCGTTGCTGTTCACGACATCGACCGTCCCCGGGCAGACGCTGGACGGCATCTTCCAGTTCACCGCCAAGGGCCTGAACTGGGACGTCTACGGCCACTCGAGCACTGCCGGCGCCGGCGACAAGTACGCCACCAACGCGGCGGACCCCATCTATGGCAGCTACAACGGCACGCCGGTCCCGCCGTGCAAGCCGGACGCGAACGGCTACTACACGACCGGCAGCGGCGCCCCGGTGACCGCGCCCAACTACTTCGAGTGGTGTGCCGACCACCAGCTGGCCCTCGAGGCCAAGCCCTTCGGGCAGGTGGGCAGCGGTGGTCCGGTCACCTTGCCGGACCCGAACGTCCTGGTCAACGGCGCCTGGTATTCGGGCTCCCCGTACCTGGGCCCCGACGCGGCCGCGCGCTCGGTCGGGCCGACGCCGATCCCGCCGTTCGGAACGATCGCCAACGACCCCGGTGCGGAGGCAGGATTTGCCTACATGTGGCACTCGCATAACGAACGCGAAATCACGACGAACAACATCTTCCCGGGCGGAATGATGACGATGATGCTGGTGGACCCATGGGTCTTCTTCATCAACGAAGCGAACTGAGTTGAGGGAAAGCGCCATGACATCCAAGGTCTACCAGCAGTCACTGCGTACTGCAGTCGCCGCGGCGTTCACGCTGGCCGCCGCGTGCGGCAGCGCGCTGGCCCAGAGCAGCGTCACGCTCGTCGCCAGTCCGCAGTCAACGGTGCTCCCGGACGGGCAGAGCGTGCCCATGTGGGGCTACACCTGTGGTGACACGCTGCCTGCGTCGGCACCGACAAGTGCCGGACCCAGCTGCACGGCGGCGAACGGCAGCCCGCAGGCGGGCGGCGCGGTCTGGCAGCCGCCTGTCATCAGGGTGCCTGCAGGGCAGCTCACCATCAACCTGGCGAATCACCTGCATGCGGGCATCCCGACCTCGATCATCATCGACGGGCAGCTCGGCGGCGGACTGGGCGACGTGAACGCGCGCACCACCGACCCCAGCCCGGTGCATGCACCGCAAGGAACGACCTGGCCCGGCACGCTGGGCGGCATCGATACCAGCGGCAACGCCATCGCCTTCACGCCCGGAAGCGGCTACAAGAGCACGCCCACGGTCAGCTTCACGGGCGGAGGCGGCAGCGGCGCACAGGCGGTCGTCGCGCTCGTGCCGGTCGGCGTGTCCACTGTGACGCGCACGGCTGCCGGCTCTGGCTATACGTCGGTGCCGGACGTGAGCTTCACGAGTCCCGACGGTGGCAGCGGCGCGCAAGCGACGGCTGCCATGGGGATGGCCACGACGGTCCCGCTGCAGAACGCCAATGCAGCCAACGCCAACTATGCGGGCCGCTATTCCTCGGGCACGCCCACGTTCACGTTCACGCCCACCGCGTGTCCCGTTGGCGTCGCCTGCGTCGCGGCGACCGGCACCGCCACCATGCAAGGCAATGGGGCCAACCGTCGCGTCTCCGCGATCACCGTTTCCGCGGCCAACATGGGAAGCGGCTTCACGGATCCGGCCCACGTCGCGGTCAGCGTTTCTTGCACGGGAGGCTGTTCCCAGCAGGTCGCGGCCACGCCGAGCCTGGCCAGCATGCGCGTCAACACGCTGGTGCTGACCCAGGCCGGCTCGGGCTACGTGAGTTCGCCCACCGTGGCGATCGGCGCTGTCGCCAGCGGCGGCGGCACCGGCGCGTCCGCCACGGCGGCCATATCGACGAGCATCGCCTCCGTGACGCTGACGAGTGCGGGCAGCGGCTACACCGCGTTGCCGACCATCGGCCTGGCCGGCGGTGGCTGCACGGTTTGCGGCACGGTCCAATACGCGTCCGGCGTGACCTTGGGCGACTTCGCCTCCGTCGGCCTGGCGACCTTCAGGCCGCCGGTCCAGGCGGCGCGCGTGCGCTCGTTCGGCACCGAGGTGGCGTCGGGCGACAGCAAGGCGCTGGTCTGGAACAACCTGCGTCCGGGCACCTACCTGCTGCACTCCGGGACGCAGCCGTCCATCCAGCACCCGATGGGCCTGTATGCCGTGCTCGTGGTCACGGAAAACACGACCGACACGCTGGCCTACGGCCTCGCCTTCGACCAGTCCGTCCCGCTCCTGCTGAGCGAGATCGATCCCGTGCAGAACACCGCCGTCGACACCGCGGTCAACACGGACGGCTTCACCCCCACCGCGGCCTGGAGCGGCCGCGCCGGCGACTGCGGCGACCCGACCGTGCACACCTGCTATCCGCCGGCAGTCAACTACAGCCCGCTGTACTACCTGGTCAACGGCGAGGCGTTCGACCGCAGCAAGCCGTCGGCGCCCAACAACGTCGCACCGGTCATCGCCGCGGCGCCCACGGGGTCGACCCTCACCGGCCGCGTGCTGCTGCGCCTGGTCAACGCCGGCCTGCGATTCCACGTGCCCAGCGTCGTCGGCGCGACCATGACCCTGGTGGCCGAGGACGGCAACGTGTTGCCCGGCATGCCGCGCATGCAGAACTCAGTGCTGCTTACCGCCGGCAAGGTGTACGACGTCGCGATCCAGCCCGCGCAAACGGGCGGTTCCTACACCGACGCCACCTATTCGCTGTTCGACCGCGAGCTCAGCCTGTCCACGAACAACCAGGGCGGTGGCGGCATGCAGGCGTACATCAACGTCGGCGCCGGCAGTGCTTCCTCCGCGGCCGCCAGCGCCGCCGCGAGCGCGGCGGCCAAGGCCAACGCCGACAGCTACAACCTGGTGCCCGGCGGCACACTGACGATCGCCGACCCCGTCCGGGGCGTGATCGCCAACGACGTCGGCATCTACGGCGTCGCCATCGTCGGCGCGGCACCGGCCGGCCTGACGCTCAATGCCAACGGCACGTTCACCTACGCCAGCGACGTCCCCGCCACGTTCACCTATTGCGGCAACGGCGTCACCGACACGTCCAAGTCCGTCTGCACGACCGTCTCGCTGAACGCGTGCACCGGCGTCTGCCTGGCCGGCGCGCCGGTCGCCAACGACGTCGCGTTCAGCAGCAACGTCGCCGCGCGCTTCACGTCGCCGCCGCCCGGATTGTTCGCGAGCGTCAGGAACGACTCCGGTCTCGCGCTGACCGCCAATGCTGCCACCAGCGTCGCCGGCGGCACCGTGACGGTCAATGCAGACGGCTCGTTCGTCGTGGTCCCGGATTGCGCTGTCGCGGTCGGCGGATGCACCGCGGCGACGCAGGTCACCTTCCAGTACAGCGTCGTCAACGCGCAGAAGACGGCTTCGAACGCGGCCAAGGTGACGGTCGATTTCCTCCAGCCGTCCAACCTCGCCGTCAACGTCGTCGATGCCAAGACAGGCCTGCCGGTCGGCGACTACCGCTGGCTCATCGAGGAAGATCGCACGTTCTGGATCGATCCGCGATGCCAGATCAATTCCAGGACGCAGCCCCCGGGCTGCCCCGATGCCACCAAGGGCCCCTGGTCGACGCCGGCCACGCCGGTGGAGAGCCTGGGCTACAACTTCCACACGGCCAGCATGCCCGTGATCGCGCAGGGCTGCGTCGGCAAGGCGTCGTGCGAAAGCGGCCAGACGCTGGGCGGCGTGGCCGCGGTGTGCGATGTCGGAAATGGCGCCTGCCGGACCGATGGCGTCCAGAAGATGCAAGTGCCCCCGGGCGCCGTGCACCTGGATCCGGCCAAGCGCTACTTCATCTCCATCCTGCCAGGCGACGGCGTCAACCCGACGATCGGGGGCCCCGGTCCCATGCCGGTGGATCCGACGAAGCCCGGCGGCGCGCAGCGCCCGTTCGACATCGCCAAGGATTGCGGTGCCTACAACGGCGGCGCTGCCGGGACGGTCTGGGAACCGGCCGGCGATTCCGCCCTGTGCGGACACGGGATGGGCGGCGCGCAGATCGCGGTCGGCCAGAGCACCGTGAACGTCCGCCTGCAGCAGACCCCGCTGCCCACGGCCAAGATCTCGGTGCTGGTGTTCCAGGACGACAACCCGCTCAACGGCGAGAACGACGCTGGCGGCGGTGTCGACGTGCTCGCGCCGAACGAGCCGGGTCTCGGCGGCTTCGAGATCAAGCTGTTCGACCAGGCCGGCCAGCTCGGCGACAACACGGGCCAGATCACCTACGACGAATTCAACCAGCCCGTGACCAACGAACTGGCGAACCAGATCGATCCGATCACGGGCAACAACGCGTGCCCGATCACGCAGCGCTCCGACGGACTGATCGGCATGATCCCGACCTGTCCGAAGTACGAGTCGGACGGTGTCACGCTGTCGCCGCTCGCCGGCCAGGTCGTGGTACCCAACCTGTACCCCGGGCTCTACGAGATCCAGGCCTATCCGGCGGCCGACCGCATCGGCCGCGGCGAGGAATGGCTGCAGACCAACACGCTCGATGGTGGCAAGCCGCACGAGGCGTTCATCAAGCCCAACGAGCCGGGCTACTTCCAGGAATTCGGCCCCGGCGGGTACCACGTCGCGATCGGCTTCGCCAATCCGGCGATCATCAATGCGCGCAAGGCCGGCTACTGCCAGGGCCTGACGGGCGGTTGCTCGGCCGAGCTGACCGTGCAGGTCACCAACAACCACATGAGCCGCACGCCCGACCAGCGGACGTTCAGCAGCGAGACCTACGACCACTACAGCTTCACGCAGTGCTACGTGTCGATCGGGCCGGCCGATGCCGAGGACTTCGCCTTCGCCAAGTGCTCGCCCGACGGCACGGCGCACTTCACCGGCCTGCCCACGGGCACCTTCAAGATCAGCGTGTTCGACCAGTGGAACGACATCATGCTCGACGGCCTCGTCGGCACGGTGGTCGTCGATGGCACGAACACCGCGACCCATCCCCTGACCTTCCCGGTCACGCAGTGGCGCACCAACCTGTTCACGCGCACCTTCATCGACCAGAACGGCGACGGCGTGTCGCAGGACGCCGAGCCCGGCCTGGCGCTTGTCAACACCAATATTCGCTATCGCGACGGCAGCATCGGCTTCTTCAACAACACCGACCTGAACGGCTACGCCGGCTTCAACGAGGTGTTCCCGTTCATGAACTGGCTGGTCGTCGAGACCTCGTCGACGCGATTCAAGCAGTCCAAGGCGCACACGGTGTACGACGCCGGCGGGCCCGTGGACTGTTCGCAGCAATCGACCGCCGCCGGAATGCCGTGCTCGACCATCGCCGCGAACGTGGCCAACACGAACGCGCGCGTGGCCTTGCCCGCCGACCTGCGTTATCCGGGTGCGCGCTACTGCGACGACGCCGACTGCTCGTCGACGACCGACCAGGGAAAGTCGACCGGCACGATCTTCCCGCCGCACCCTTGGGGCCTCACGCAGGGCTGGCAGGGCCTCCTGGGCCAGAACACGTTCATCGAATTCGCGATGACGCCGTTCCAGCCCGCGCGCGCGGACTCGACCTCGGGCGCCACGCTGCCGGCCGAGAACGGCGGCATCAGCGGCCAGGTGATCTACGGCTCGACGCGACCCTTCGACGACCCGTCGCTGGCGTTGCAGCTGTCGTGGGAACCCGGTGTCGCGCATGTGCGTGTCAACCTCTACAGGAAGACCGTCGATGCGTCCGGCAACGAGACGCTGACGCTGGTGGACTACACCGACACCGCGAGCTGGGACGACTGGGCCCAGGGCTTCCACCTGTCGGCTGACGGAACGACCCAGATCCCGAACATGAACTGCCCCGGCCAGGCGGCCGACAGCCCGTTCTTCGCGACGCTCAAGGGCAGCAAGCAATGGCTGGACGCTTCCAAGACCGCGTTGCCGCACGACTCGCAGTTCAAGTGCTACGACGGCTGGTCCCAGCTCAACCAGGTTCAGCCGGCGCCGTATGACGGCATGTACAAGTTCCCCAGCGCGACGATCCTGGACCCGGTCACGGGCAGGCGCAGTGGCAGCCACTGCACCGGCTGCACGCAGCTCGATGCCGACGGCAACCCGATGCTGCCGTCCGGCAAGTACGTGGTGGAAGTGATCGTGCCGCCGGGCTACGAACTGGTGAAGGAAGAGGACAAGAACATCCTGCTCGGCGACGTGTACATCGCGCCGGTCACCCAGCAGTTCGCCGGCTTCGGCAACGTGTTCATCATGCCCGACCAGGCCACGGTGAACGCCACCTTCAACCGCAACAACCCGGGCAACCTCAACCTGACGGGCAACCTCGGCTCGGTGACGCTCCCCCGCCATGAAGGCGACACGGGCAGCATCGAGGCGTACTGGCCCTGCGTCGGTGCCGAGCGCATCGTGCCGGACCTGAACAGCCTGTTCCCGCAGGCCGGTCAGGCGGCGCCGTTCGCGGGCGCGAAGCGGCGCCTGTGCGACCGCAAGGAAGTGGCGCTCGACGACCAGGCCTCGGTACTGACCAAGTTCTATGTCTTCAGCTCCACCCACATCGCCGGCCACTTCACCGGCACGATCACCAACGACTTCGCATCGGAGTTCGATCCGTTCTCGCCGCAGTTCGGCGAGAAGTTCGGCCCGCCCAACCTGCCGGTCGGCGTGCGTGACTTCAATGGCAACGAGGTGGCCCGGGTCTATTCCGACCAATGGGGCATCTACAACGGCCTGTACTTCTCGAGCTGGACGGTGAACCCGCCCAATCCGACGGGCTATGCGCCGGAAATGTCCATCGCCTGCATGAACGATCCAGGTCCGATCCCGGACGTCGCCCATCCGGGCCAGATGATCACCGATCCTGCGTACAACCCGGCCTACAGCAACTTCTGCTACGAGCAGCCGTTCATGCCCGGTACCACGACGTACATGGACACGCCGGTGATCCCGACGCAGGCGTTCGCCGATGGCTACAACCTGCCTGACACGGAGTATCCGGACGCGACGCCGGCCATCACCAGCGTCAGCGGCCCGACCCTGGCCGGTCCGTGGGCGCCCTGGGCGGGCGCGACCGCCGCGCGCGTGACGTTCACGCTGAGCAACGTGGATGCGAACGATGCCGTCACTTCGGTGGCGGACGGCACCACGACGCTGATCCCGAGCGCGATCACCTGCAATGCGGCATCCGGCTGCACCGGGGGCGCGAACGCGCGGAACAACTGGATGGCACAACGCGTGGCCCTCGGCGTCAATGCCAGCGGCACCGGCTACTCCGCCACGTCCACCGGCGCGACGGTGACGGTGACCCGGCCCGTGGGGACGGGCGCCTACACCAACGCCCTGTCGGTGGCCCAGACCGGAATGACCGTCAGCGGTAGCCTGGCCTTCGGCGGCGGCTCGGGCGCAGCGCCGACCGGCTCCTTCACGTTCGCCGCATTGGGCGACAAGACGGTGCAGAATCCGAACTTCTCCGGCCCCAACGCGACGGTCGCTCCGTTCAACCAGAAGACCATCACGCGCCACTACGGCTTCGGCGCACGCTGCGTGTCGCCCACGTCGGGCAGCCCCACGTGCAACACCCTGTCGAGCGTGTCCATCGGGGGCGTCGCCGCGAACGTGACCTCCTGGACCGACTCGTCGATCACGGTCGACATTCCCGCCGGCATGCCCGCATGCGCCGTGCAGCAGCGCGGCCAGACGGCGACCCTGTGTGGCGAGGCGGTGATCACCGCCGGCAACGGCAAGCAGTCGATCGACACGGTCACGGTGACGGTCGGCGGCAGCGCACCCTGGGTGGTGATGGCGAACGACTTCGCCACCAACACCGGTGGCAAGGTGATCGCCCCCGCAGGCAAGTCGGTCAAGGACTACGGCCCGAACTTCGGACGGATGTTCTTCAGCCCGATCCAGACCGCGATCGACAGCGCCTCCCCGGGCGACCTGATCCTGGTGCAGCCGGGCACGTACCGCGAGAACATCATCATGTGGAAGCCCGTGCGCCTGCAGGGCGTGGGTGCGGCCGCGGTGACGATCAATGCCGATGCGCATCCGGCCGGCAAGATGGACGAATGGCGTCGCCAGGCGGTCTGCACGTTCGGTCTCGACCTGAACGGCGTGCCCAACCTGGGCAACACCCACTTCGATCCGAGCGGCAACGGCACCTACTCCTGCCCCGACACCATGCACCTGCGCGCCGACCGCATCCCGTTCGAGGCCATCACGGGCTGGAACGCGGCGGGCAACGGCAACCTGGCGCAACTGCTCCAGGAACCCACGCTGCTGGGCGCCTACGAAGGCGCGGGCATCACCGTGGTCGGCCGCGGCGTCAAGATCCCGAACAACAGCACTGACTTCTGGGGGGCCGATCCGACGGCCGCGGGGGCATTCGCCGACGGTAGCGTCTACCTGAGCACGAGCGACTGCACCAACTCGGTCAACGCCTCGAGCAATGGCAGGGACTACAGCTCGTCGAACTTCCTGTGCAATCCGTCGAGCATCGATGGCGTGTCCATCATCAACAGCTCGCAAGGCGGCGGGGGCCTGTTCATCCACGGCTGGGCCCACAACCTGCAGGTGGCCAACACCCGAATCTCCGGCAACCACGGCACGCTCGCCGGCGCCATCAACGTTGGCAACGGCGAGACGCCGCCCGTCTTCGTGAACGACGGCACTACCTGCGGGGCCGGCACCACGGCGCTGTGCCCGCCGATCCCGACTGGAACACCGCTCAATGCGGCGATCCCGTTCGCGTTCAACACGAACGTGCGCGTGCACAACAACATGATCTACAACAACGCCTCGATCGGCGACGCGCTCTTCACGGGCACGCCGGCGGGCGCTGGCGGCATCACCGTCAGCGCGGGGGGCGACAACTACCTGATCGACCACAACTGGATCGCCGGCAACCTGTCCACGGGCGACGGCGGCGGGGTGCAGACGCTGGGCGTGACCTTCAACGGTCGCATCGGCAACAACTTCATCCTGTTCAACCAGAGCACGAACCCGACGCTGCCCACCAGTGGCGGGGGCATCGTGATCGAGGGCGCGAACGAGCCGCGGACGATCAATGGCAACGAGTGCGGCGGCACGACCGACTTCGACTGTCCCCCGGGGCTGGGCGATGGCACGGGTGCGGGCCTGGTCATCGACGGCAACCTGATCCTGGGCAACAGCGCCGAGAGCGGCAGTGGCGGCGGCCTGCGCCTGGGGCAGATCAACGGCAGCGAGCTGGTCCAGTTCCCGCTCCTCAACGGCCGGTGGTACGGCGTGACGGTGACCAACAACATCATCGCCAACAACGTTGCCGGCTGGGACGGCGGCGGCGTGTCGCTGCAGGACGCTTTGAAGGTCGACCTGGTCAACAACACCATCGTCTCCAACGACACGACGGCGTCGGCCGGCTCGCTCTTCAAGACGCTGGGTGCGGTCGATTCCGCCTCGACGCCGCCGGGATGCGTGAACAATCCGGCGCTGGAGCAGAACCTGACCTGCCCGACCACCGGCGCAGGGCATGCCCCGCAGCCGGCCGGCGTGGTGACGATGGCGCACACGCCGAACCTGGTCGAGGCGATCGGCAACCTGCCGGCCGTCCTCGGCGCCAAGGTGGTCTGCCCGACCTCTGCGGGCCAGAACTACGGCTACACGGGGCTCCTCGGCGTGAACGGCGACTGCATGAAGGTGTCCAAGCCGCGCATGGTCAACGACCTGTTCTGGCACAACCGTGCCTTCAGCGTGGACATCGTCAACGCCGATCCGAACAACATCGACCCGACCACCGGCGATCCCAAGACGCCCACGGGCGGTGGCCTGCTCTCGCAGCAGAACCTGGTGGAGGTCAAGCCGATACTGAACCAGACGAGTACCGGGCAGTGCGTGGCGCCGCCATCGGGCATCACCACGTTCTACTACGACGTCGGCCTGCGCACGGACGACGTGCTGGCCGGGCAGATCAGCTTCGCGGCGAACCAGCTCGCGACCTACAGTTCCATCGTCAGCGGAGATCCGCAGAACGTGCTGGTGCAGACGGGCGCGGTGGCGGCTGGAAGCTCGCCTGTGGTCGCGGAGTTCTGCAACGGTGCACGCGTGGCGCCGGAGAAGAAGGCGGGCGGCACGGAATACAGCGGCTACAACGCACCCCCGGGTGCATCAGAGACCACTGGCACGACAACGATGTTCGTCTTCAACAACATCCAGCCGACCGCCACCGTCGACGAAGGCCACAACTGGCTGAACCTCACCTATGGCCCGTTGACGCTGAACCGTTCCGCGGTCATCGCAGGCTCGCCTGACGCGCCTGAACTGATGGTCGCATCGGCCGGCGTCGCAGTCGCCGGCGGCGCCTACTCGATCCCGGGCACTTCGCCGGCGGCCGGGGCGGGCAGCGTCAACGGCCTGACGCCGGTGTCCGACTTCTTCGGCCGCAAGCGTTCCACGACCGCCACCTCGGTCGGCGCGGTGGAAGTGGCGGCGGTGCCGAGGCCGGCGACGTTGACCTCGGTCACCCCGGGCAGCGGCTTCCAGGGCACGACCGTGGCGCTGGCCATCGCCGGCAGCAACCTGGCCGGCGTGTCGGCGGTGAACGTGTCCGGTGCGGGCGTCGCCTGCACCGTCGTCGGGGTGTCCACGGCGACGTCGGCGGCGGCCAGTTGCGCGATCGCGGCCACCGCGGCGGCCGGAGCGCGGGACGTCAGCGTGACCACGCCGGCCGGGGCCAGCAACACCGTGCCGTTCACCGTGGTCGCGACGCCGACGGTTCCGGCGTTGGGTGCGGCCCTGGACAACTTCAACCGTGCCAACGCGAACGTGCTCGGCAACGGCTGGAACCAGGTCGTGCTCAACTCGGGCGTCGCCTGCAGCCTTGCCGGGTTCGGCAACGCTGCGCCTTGCGCGGCCTTGCGAGTCAACGGCAACGTGGCGTCGGCAAGACAGGCCGGTCCGGCCTACTGGCCCACGACCTTCGGTGCCCAGCAGGCGGCGGCCTTCACGATCGCGAACACGCCGTTCGTCGGTGACGCCCTCGTGTTGAAGGCGACGGCCGGTACTGCGACCCTGCCGGGCAACTTCATCCGTGTGCGGATCGCCGCGGCGACGGTCGTGGTCGAAACCACCACGACCGGCGGAATCACCTACACGGCGCAGGGTGCGCCGCTGGCGGCGACCTTCGCCAGCGGCGACACGCTGACGGCGCTGGTCGATGCGGGTGGCACGGTCTCGGTGTGGAAGACGACCGGCGCGACGACCGCCTACCTGGGTTCGGTGAACACGCTGGTGGCGGGAACGGGTCGCATCGGCCTGCAACTGCCTGCCAACGCCCAGGTCGACAACTTTGCAGGAGGCACGGTGCCCTGAGTCGGCAACGCCGGCACAGGGGCTTGATCGCGCCGGCCGCGCGCTCATGTCGCGGCCGGCATCTCGACGAGCCTGCGGACCACGATGGATGCCATGACGAGGATTGCTGTGGACGGTACCGGGAAGCGAAGGGCCTGGCAGGCCTGGCCTGCCAGGCTGCTGCTGGCCGGGCTGCTCGCCAGCGGAGCGGCCGCGCCGGCGGCTGCCGACGAGCCCGCCGCGCCGGCGGCGTCGGTCGCCGGATCTCGCGCTGTCCATGGCTCGACCCTGGACGGCCGGGTGGCCCTGATGGCCCGGGAGTTGGCGCTCGACGCGGCGCAGCAGGGGCAACTCAGGAAGCTGCTGCAAGCCCAGCGCGAGCAGGTGATGGCCCTGTGGGACGACGAAGCGTTGCCGGCGCCCGTCCGCGTGAGCCGCACACGCGCCATCGGCGACCACACCGCCGACCAGATCCGTGCGATGCTCGATGACGAGCAACGCAAGAAGTACATGCAGCCCCGCCGTCGCGACGCCGCCGTGGGGGTGGGCGGCGCCGATGTCCAGGCCTGGATGGCCCGCAGCGGCCAGCATTGACGCTGTCGCGCGTCTTCGAACAAGGGGAATTCGATGTTGCCAAGCAATGTTCGCCCGCACCGCGCATTGGTCCTGTCGGTGTTGCTGGCCGGCGTGGCGGCGACGGGCCGGGCGCCGGCGGCCGATGTCCAGGCCGCTGCACCGACGGCGGCGGCGTCCGGTCCGACGTCGACGCCGCGGGTGTCACCCTACGTCATCGCCGCGCGCCGCGATGCGATGGCGGCAAGCGCAGCGCGTCCGCTGGTGTCTCCGCTGACGATGCGGCGTCCGCACCATCGGCCGGCCGCACCGGGAAGATCATGAACGCCGTCGGCATGATGTGCGCATGCCGTCCGGCTTGCTCGCGTGGCGCGGCGGGCTGGGCGCTCTTCGCCGCGATCGCGTTCGCGGCACCGGCCGTGGCGCAGACTGCCGCACCCGCACGGGCAACACCGTCGCGACCTGCGGCGTCGGCGCACGACGGTCAGGCGGTCGCACCGGTCGCCCCGGTCGACAAGGCGCGTCGGCAGGCGCTGCATCGGCCGGTGCTGGTGACCGACAAGGAGCGCACCTTCTATCGAGCGCGTTTCGGCGTCGACAAGCTGTCGGTGAGCTACACCTCGTCGGGCAACCTGATCCGCTTCACTTACCGCGTCCTGGACGTCGCGTTGGCCAGGCCGCTGACCGACAAGGCCAACACGCCCTTCATGCTCGGGCAGCGTAGCCGCGCGATGCTGCAGGTGCCCGTGATGGAGAAGGTCGGGCCGCTGCGCCAGACCAACGATCTCGTGGCCGGCAAGGAATACTGGGTGGCGTTTTCCAACAAGGGCAATCTCGTCCGCCCCGGAGATCGCGTCAACGTGACGATCGGCGCATTCCATGCCGATGGATTGTTGGTAGAGTGAACGCGCACCGAGTGCGCACAGCGAGGGGTCGAATCGTGAACAATGTCCGGTACCTGATTTCCCTGATGGCCGCCCTGGCCAGTCCCTTGGCGATGGCCGCCGACATGACCGCGGCGCAGGTGGCCGACAGGAACGTCGCTGCGCGCGGCGGCCTGGCTGCATGGCGGGCGATCGGCAGCATGACGTTGACCGGCGAGATGGACGCTGGCGGCACGCCGGCCGTGCGCCTGCCATTCGAGATGAGCCTGAAGCGCCCGAACAAGAGCCGCCTCGAGATCCACGTGAAGGACCAGACCGCCGTGCAGGTCTACGACGGCCAGCAAGGCTGGAAGATGCGCCCCTACCTGAACCGCAACGACGTCGAGCCGTTCACCCGCGTCGAAACCCAGGCCGCGGCCGACGAGGCCGAGCTGGACGGGCCGTTGGTCGACTACGCCAGGAAGGGCACCCGCATCGAGCTTGCCGGAACCGAGAAAGTCGAGGGCCGCAACGCCTACAGGTTGCACCTCACACAGGCCGACGGCCACCAGATCAACCTGTGGATCGACGCCGCCACCTTCCTCGACGTCAAGGTCGACGGTGAGCCGCGGCGGCTCGACAACAGGATGCACAAGGTCGCCATCTTCTACCGCGACTTCAAGCGGGTCGATGGCGTACAGGTGCCGATGACGCTGGAGACCGTCGTCGACGGCGTCAGGCCGTCGCGCAAGATCACGTTCAAGACGGTCACTGTCAACCCGTCGCTGACCGAGGCGCTGTTCACCAAGCCGCAGGTCGCGCCGGTGAGGCAGGCGTCGGCCCAGTGATGGGGCACGCCGCGATGCGCAGGCGCGCCGCCTTGGGATTGGCGGCGCTGCTGGCGCTGTCGGGCTTCGGCAGCGCGCGCGCGCTCGCACCGGCCGAGATGCCGGCCATGACGGCGAGCGAGATCGTCGCGCGCAACGCGGCCGCGCGGGGCGGTGTCGAGGCCTGGCGCAAGATCGACACGATGGCCTGGACGGGGTACGCGGAGAGCACCAATGCGCCCGGTCGGCGAGTGCCGTTCCTGCTCGAACAGAAGCGACCGGGCAAGACACGTTTCGAGATCGTCGAGCCGTCGGGTGCCAAGGCGGTTCGCGCCTACGACGGCGCCGCGGGCTGGAAGCTGCGGCCGGCCGTCGGCGGTCCGCCCGAGATCGCGCCGTATGCCGCCGACGAACTGAGCTTCGCCCGCGGCGCGCAGGTGATCGAAGGGCCGCTGATGGACTACGTGGCGGGCGGTGCCATCGTCTCTCTCCTGGGCGCCGACACGATCGAAGGTCGCAAGGCGCACGTGCTCGACATCCGCGTGCCGTCCGGCGGCCTGCATCGGGTGTGGATCGATGCCGGGTCGTTCCTGGAACTGCGGCATGACCGCGAATTCCACGACGCCGCCGGCCGCACCGTCGTGGCCACGGTGCGCTACCGCGACTACCACGCGTTCGAAGGCCTGCAGATGCCGGTGACGATCGAGACGGGCGGCGCCAAGGGCCAGCCGACGAACCGATTGACGATCGAGCGCGTGGCCCTGAACCCGCCGATCGACGACAAGGCCTTCGAGCGGCCGGCATCCTTGTCGGCCCGCCGCGGACGGGTCACCGTCGACACGCGCGGCGCCGCGGCGCCGAACGCGCCGGACGCCGCGCGGCGACCATGATCCGGGCACGCGGCCGCCGCATGCTGCCGTCTTCCCGCGTGTCGCGCAGAGGGCTTGCAAGGGACCGCTTGCGCGGGTGGTCGACGATGGTGCGTGCCGCGGCACGCTTGCTGCTGGCGGCGCTCGCCGTCGCGTGCAGTGCCGTCGCCGCAGGCGATGCGCCGGCCGACGATGGCGAGTCGATCTACCTGCATGGCACGACGCGGGATGGTCGTCCGGTCACGGCCACGCGAGGCGCCGACGCGGATGCCCAGGGTCAGGCCGCCGCGTGCGTGAACTGCCACCAGCGCAGCGGGCTGGGTGGACGCGAGGGGCGCATCCTCATTCCACCGATCACTGCCCGCTACCTGTTCCGGCCGCTCGCCAGCGTGCAGGAGGAGCGCGACATCCCGTTCGTCGCGGGCATGCACGCCGATCGCGAGCCCTACACCGACGAGACCGTGGCGCGCGCCATCAGCGAGGGCGTCGATTCCACGGGCAAGCCGCTCAGCTTCCTGATGCCGCGCTATCGGCTCGGGCCGGACGACATGGGCGCGCTGGTGGGGCATCTCAAGGAAATGGATCGCCGCAGCGTGCCGGGCGTCAATGCGACCACGCTGCATTTCGCCACCATCGTCACGCCCGACGCTGATCCGGTGAAGCGTCGCGGCATGCTCGCCGTGATGAACCAGTTCTTCGCCGATCGCAACATCAGGCAGATGGTGCCGGCGCCGCACCTGATGACCTCCGGCAAGACCTCGTACAGCGGCATGATGTTCAAGGTCCAACGGCGTTGGGAACTGCATGTCTGGGAGTTGACCGGGCCGGAAGCGACCTGGCCGGCCCAGCTCGACCGGCACCTGGCGGCCGAGCCGGTGTTCGCGGCGATCTCCGGCATCGGCGGCCGGACATGGGCACCGATCCATGCGTTCTGCGAGCGCGCCGCGCTGCCGTGCCTGTTTCCGAATGTCGATGCGCCACCGGCCGATGCGGGGCGCGACTTCTATTCGATCTATTTTTCGCGCGGGGTGCTCCTGGAAGCCGAGTTGATGGGCAGGAACCTGCTTGGCGAGCCGGGCCGGGCCGGGGCGGCCCGCGTGCTGCAGGTCTACCGCAGCGGCGACATCGGCGAGGCTGCCGAGAGCGCGATGTCCGCAACCTTGAGCGCCGCCGGCGTGGCGATGTCCCGGCGCATCGTGTCGCGCGACGCGCCCGCGGCGGCCGTCGCCGACGCCCTGCGCAAGCACGCCGATGCGGACGCCGTCGTGCTGTGGCTGCGCCCGGGCGACCTCGCCGCACTGCCGCCGACGCCGCCGGCGGGCAGCACCGTGATGGTATCGGGGCTCATGGCAGGGCTGGAACGAGCGCCGTTGCCACCCGCGTGGCGTGCCAGCGTCCGCATGAGCTACCCCGTCGAACTGCCCGACCGGCGCCGCGTGCGGGTCGACTTCGCGTTGGGGTGGTTTCGCGCGCGCCACATTTCGCTGGTGGCCGACCAGACCCAGATCGATACCTACCTCGCGCTCGGCCTGTTGTCCGAGACGCTCAAGGGCATGGCGGACACGTTCGTGCGCGATTACCTCGTCGAGCACCTCGAAGACACGCTGGCGCATCGCATCATGACCGGCTATTACCCGCGCCTGGGCATGTCGACGGGACAGCGGTATGCATCCAAGGGCGGCTACCTGGTGCGCTTCGCTGCTGCGCAGGGCACGGCGCTCGTGGCCGACGGTGCCTGGACCGTGCCATGAGTGCCAAGTGGTCTGTCCGGCGCCCGACGGGGCACGGCCGGATGTCGCGGTTTGCCATTTTCGGGTGGGCCAGGCCGGGTCGTGACCGATGCGGCGCAAGCGGAAGCGGTTCATGATCGACACCATCGAGAACAGCGGGGACAGCACGGTCATGCGGGATCCGGGAACGTGTCGCTTGGTGGCGCCCCTCGTCGTGGCGCTGTGGCTTCTCGCGCCCGCCGTTGCGCGATGCCAGATCTACGCCGGGTCGGAATCGGCCACCGGCGCGGTGGTGCTGTCCAACTTCCGCACCGCGTCGACGGCCGACCTCGTCGAGGGCACCACGCTGCCGGTCGAACCCGCCGCGCCGCGCGCCGTGCCGGCCCCCGTGGCGCCCGCGCCGGTGGCCGCGCGCCCCCTGTCGGCCGAACTGCGCACGCTGGTCGACACGGTGGCCAGCCGCAACCAGCTGTCGCCCGCGCTGATCCACGCCGTCATCGCCGCCGAGTCGCGCTACGACGCGAAGGCGGTGTCGGCCAAGGGCGCGATCGGCCTGATGCAGCTCCTGCCGGCCACGGGGCGGCGGTTCGGCGCCCGGGACCTGTTCTCCGCGGAACAGAACGTCACGGCCGGCGCCGGCTACCTGCGCTGGTTGATGGGCCTGTTCGACGGCGACCTCGAGCTCGTGCTCGCCGCCTACAACGCGGGCGAGCAGGCGGTCATCAACGCGGGCTGCCGCGTGCCGGCCTATCCGGAAACCCAGGCGTACGTGAAGCGGATCCTCCAGAACCTGGAGCGGCAGCACGGCGCCGCGCCGCGGGCCAGGGGGGCCTATGCCTTCGGATGCGCGTGAGGCCGCCGGGTGCCGTTGCCGGCGCGCGCAGGTGAGCGAGGCGGCGTGATGCGCGCCGGCCCGCCCGACGCATCGCGCCGCCGCTTGCTGGTGGCCTTGCTCGTCGCCATCGGTGGCCCGGCGCGGGCGGGCGCGCCGGCGAGCGGCAGCGACGTCTCGGACCAGCACGTCGGGGGCACCCTGGCGCTGAGCGACCCGCAGGGACGGCTGCGCCGCCTGGCGGACTTCCGCGGCAAGGTCGTCCTCCTGTTCTTCGGCTACACCCGCTGCCCGGATGTCTGCCCGACCACGCTGCTGCGCATGGCCGAGGCCTGGCGCCTGCTCGGCGCCGACGCGGCCGGCGTGCAGGTGCTGTGGATGACGGTGGACCCGGAGCGCGATACCCGCGAACTGGTGGGCAACTATGTGGCGGCGTTCAATCCGGGCTTCCTGGGCCTGCGCGGCACGCTGGCGCAGACGAACGCGGTCGCCGACGCCTTCAAGGTGCACTACGACGTCACCTATTACAAGGACGAGGTGCTGGTGAGCCATTCGGCACACGGCTACCTGATCGACGGGCAGGGCCGGACGCGGGTCAAGGTCGACTACGCGGCGACACCGGAACAGATCGCCCAGGACGTGCGGGCCCTGCTGGCCGAGTCTCCGGGGCCACGAGTTCGCGCGACGGGTGGGCGCTGACCTCGCCTGGCCGGCGGAGGCGCCTCAGGCGACCCTTCAGCGGCCGGCGTTCTTGGCGTCGTAGTCGAAGGCGCGCCGTCCGGCGTGCAGCACGTCGTCGTGCGCGCTGCGCAAGGCATGCACGGCGCAGGAGCAGGCGGCGCCGAGGACCAGGGCCAGCCAGGCTGCGATGGCCCACCACGCGGCACGACCGCCGCCGATCGCGTAGCCGATTGCCGCGATGCCTGGGGTCAGCAGCAGCGGGGCAAGGTTCAGACGGGGTCGGACCTTGCCGAACAGGCTATCGCTAGACATGGAGTAAGGCTCCTTCACCAGTGGTGCTACCGAGTGTGCCGCCTCCGTTCGGTCCGATGAAGGGGATGTGTGTCGACTTGTTTCAAACAGGGGCCGAAATGGCCTGTTTGGCCATTTTTTTCAGATATTTCTCACGGAGCGACCCACAAGTCGGCTACCACCGGCCGATGTTCGGAGCCTTCGCGGCCGCCGGCTGCGCAGTCGAGCACGCCGACGTCGGGGCTGACCAGCACGTGGTCGATCCGCAGGAAGCTGAAGCCCGGGCGCAAGGCGTGGCCCAGCGTGTAGCCGTAGCCGATAGCCGCGCTCGAGAAGGCGTCGCGCAGCCCGGTGGCCAGCAGGCGCCGCACGACCGGCGAGTGCTCGTCGGCGTTGAGGTCGCCCGCGACGATCACCGGGCGCGTCGCCTTGCCCACGGCGGCGGCGAGCTGGATGGACTGGGCCAGCCGGTCCTGGAAGTTGCTCTCCCATTCGCGCAGCCCGCCCTGGCTCTTGCCGCGCGCGGCGTTCAGGCCGTCGCGCGGCGACACGAAGTGGGCGGTGAACAGGTCGATCTCGCGGCCGCCGACGCTGAGGATGCAGTGCGCGAAGTCGTCCTCCTCGCCGTCGTAGGACATGTTGCCGGGCGCGCAGTGGCTCAGCGGAAACCGGCTGGCCACGATGTACTGGCCCTGGATGTAGGTCTGGCGGCCCTGGAGCGCGGCGCGGATCGGCGCCGGCAGTTCGCCGTCGGTGGACATCGGCTCGGCATCCTGCATCACGATGACGTCGGCGTCCTGGCTGGCGATCTCCCAGGCCAGCCGCGCGTAGCCGTCGGGACTTCTCTTGGCCAGGTAGGCCTTGATGTTGTAGGTCATGAAGCGCAGGCGGCCCGTGCCCACGTCGGGCGAGCCCAGCGCCAGCCCCATCAACTCGGAGGCGACCAGCAGCGGCGCCAGCGCCGCGGCGCCGCGCCAGGCCCAGCCCAGCGGCCAGGCCAGGGCGACGAGCCCGAGCGCCGGCACCAGGTAGACCGGGAACGGCACATAGCGGGCGATCTCGATCCACCACATCGATTCGCTGCCGAATCGAAAGCCGAGCGCGAGCGTCGCCACCACGGCGAGGCCGGCCAGGACGAGCCGGATCAGCAGGCGATCGCGGCGCGAGCGCGGCGCGGCGGGAGGGGCGGAAGCGGGCGGGCGATGGCGGCGTCGACGGCGGATTTCGGGCACTTTTGGTGTCTGGGAGGCGATGAAGGGCGGCGCATGGCGACTTAGGGGGGTCGACGGGGTGCTCAACCGTGCATTAGTACCGGCACCCCCCATCAGAGCGAATTGCCCGCGGCAGGTTACACCTCGTATCATGCAATTCTGAGGCCCGACTGAAGCAGTCGCACTGTACTGCCAGGCACAGGACGCTCCCTTTCCGGAGCCGACCTGCGAGACAGGCGCCCATCGTATCCAGAGAGGAGGCGAGGGCGACCCGGGCTGGAAACATGGGGCATGGTGTGGGCGGGGGTCCGAGGGATGCCCGGCCGTTGGAGGACACCCGAAATGAACAACACGACACCGCAACTGATCGATGTCAATTGGGACGCATTCGATCCGTGGAAAGTGACCCCGGTGCACCACCGGCTCGTCGACCACCCGCTGCTCCAGATCGAATCGCTCGTCGAGCTCGGCGGCCGCCTGGAGAAGGTCGGGCGCATCCGCACCCACAGCAGCGACGCCTACGCCGGCACGTCGTTCAACCACGCGCCGATGCTGTACCCCAACCAGCGCTCGTCCGCCGAGACCCTGGCCAACATCGCGTCGGCCAAGGCGTGGATGTCGCTCCTCAACGTGCAGACGGACGACGTCTACCGCACATTGGTCGACGAGGTGCTGGACGACCTCAAGCCCACCATCGACCGCGTCGACCCGGGCATGACCTACCGCGGCGGCTGGATCTTCGTCACGTCGCCGAACACGATCACGCCGTTCCACATGGACAAGGAACACAACTTCATCCTGCAGATCAAGGGCAGCAAGCGCATCCTGGTCTGGGAGCCGGACGACATCGAGGCCATCAGCGAGGCGGCGCGCGACCTGTTCCACGCCAGCCACAGCCGTGACCTGATCACCTGGCGCGAGGAAGTGCGCAGCCGGGCCCACGTGTTCGACGTCGTGCCCGGCATGGGCGCCTACATGCCCTCGACCGCGCCGCACCTGGTCGAGAACGGCGACGGCCCGTCGATCACCGTCAGCTTCACCTACTACACCGACGCCACGCGGCGCGACGCCCGGCTGCACGCGCTGCACCAGCGCATGCGCGGCTGGGGCCTGCAGCCGTCGCCGGTGGGCAAGCATCCGGTGCTGGACACCCTGGCCGACACCACCTGGCAGGGCGTCGAATTCCTGCGCCGCCTGGCCGGCCGTCCCGACGCCGACAAGGCGCGCTCCGACAGCCTGCCCTACGCGCTCGCGAGCTGAGCATGGCCACCGCTGCCCAACCCGAAGCGTCGCCGGAATCCGCTCCCGTCCTGGCCGGCCTGCTCGGCCTGGGCGCACCGGGCGCTGCAACGGTGCGCGCCACGCACGCACTGGCGCTGGAGGCGTCCGCGCAAGAAGCCCTGCGGGCCTGGGCCACGCGCAGCGGCGGCCTCGCCGACACCCCGCTCGTGGCCGCCTGGATGCTGCTGGCGGGCCGCTGGAGCGGCGTGGCCGCGCAGCGGGGCAGCACGGTCGGCGAGTCGGCGGCGTCGTTCACGGCGACCCTGTCCGCCGAGGCCGGCGCGCACGACTGGCTGTCCACCGTCGACGCGGCCCGCCGCGCCGCCGCGCCGCAGGGCCCGGAGGCCGAGTGGGCCTGGGCGGGCGTGTCCGCCGCGGCGGCCCCCGCCGCCGCCCTCGTCGTGTTCCGCACGCGCGCCGCCGACGCCCAGGCCGTGCCCACCGAACTGGTCGCCGACCTGGCGGCCGAGATCCCCGCCGCCCTGGCGAGCCTGCTGCTGGCGCGCATCGCCGCCGTGGCGCAGCAGCTGTGCGCGAACCCCACCAGCCCGCTGGGCGCGATCGACCTGCTGGGCGACGACGCGCGTGCCCGCCTGCTGCAGCCGGTGCCGCACGTCGGGCGCGATCCCGCCGCGACGGTGCACGGCGCCTTCACGCGCCAGGCGGCCGGGCACCCGGACGCCATCGCGCTGCGCCATCTCGACGAACACCTCACCTACGGCCAGCTCGAGGCCCGCTCCTCGCGCCTCGCGCAGCACCTGCGCGCGCGCGGCGTGGGCCCCGGCACGCTGGTGGGCGTGGCGCTCGACCGCTCCACGACGGCCATCGTCACGCTGCTGGCGGTGCTCAAGGCCGGCGGCTGCTACCTGCCGCTGGACCCGGCCTACCCGCGCGAGCGCATCGCGTTCATGCTGGGCGACGCCCGCGCCGTGCTGGTCGTCACGTCGCCCGACAAGGCGGCGGCGTTCGACGCGACCGTGCCGGTGCTGGCGCTGGACGGTGCCGACCTCCCGGCGCCGGACGCCGCGGAGCCCGTGCCCGCCGGCGGCGCGTCGCGCGACGTGGCCTATGTCATGTACACGTCCGGATCCACGGGCACGCCCAAGGGCGTCCAGATCCCGCACGACGCGATCCTGCGGCTGGTGCAGGGCGCCGGCTATGTCCACCTGGGCGCCGACACGGTCATGCTGCACGCCGCGCCGCTGGGCTTCGACGCCTCCACGCTCGAGATCTGGGGGCCGCTGCTCAACGGCGGCTGCTGCGTGCTGCATCCGGAAGACTTGCCGACCCCGGCGGGGTTGGCCGCCACCATCCAGGGCGCGCGCGTGACCACGGCCTGGCTCACCGCCGCGCTGTTCAACGCGGTGGTCGACGACGACCCGCGCCAGCTGGGCGGACTGCGCGAACTGCTGATCGGCGGCGAGGCACTGTCGGTGGCCCATGTGCGGCGCCTGCAGGACGCCGTGCCCGACGTCACGGTGATCAACGGCTACGGGCCGACCGAGTCCACCACCTTCGCCACCACCTGGCGCATCCCGCGCCCGCTGGCGGCCAACGCGCGCTCGGTGCCCATCGGCAAGGCCATCACCGACACCCAGACGCTGATCCTCGCCCCGGCCATGGAACTGCTGCCCGCCGGCCTGGTGGGCAAGCTGTACGTGGGCGGCCGCGGCCTGGCGCTGGGCTACCTGAACCGGCCCGAACTGACGGCCGAGCGCTTCGTAGCGCACCCGTTCGCGCCCGGCGAGCGCCTGTACGACACCGGCGACCTGGTGCGCATGCTGCCCGGCGGCGAGATCGACTTCATCGGCCGCGCCGACCAGCAGGTCAAGATCCGCGGCTTCCGCATCGAGCTCGGCGAGATCGAGAGCGCGCTGGCCGAGCATCCGGCGGTGCAGGCAGCCGCCGTGCTGGCCTGGCGCAACGAATCCGGCGACGCGTCGCTGGCCGCCTACCTCGTCGCCCGCCCCGGCGCCGACGTGCCGTCGGCCGGCGAGCAGCGCGCCGCGCTGGCGCGCACGTTGCCGGAGTTCATGCTGCCGTCCACCTTCACCTGGCTGGCCCGCTTCCCGATCACCGTCAACGGCAAGCTCGACCGCGCCGCGCTGCCGCGCCCGGTGCCGGCCCGCTCGGAACTGCTGGGGCCGTACCAGGCGCCGCAGGGCGCCGTCGAGGAACGCATCTGCGCGGTCTTCGCCGAAGTGCTGGGCATCGAAGGCGTGGGCCGCGGCGACAATTTCTTCGAGCTCGGCGGCAACTCGCTGCAGGTGCTCAAGGCCCTCGGCCGCCTCGCGCGCCAGGGCGTGGCCGGCCTGTCGGCGACGATGTTCTTCCGCCAGCCCACGGCCCAGGCGCTGGCGCGCGCGCTGGCCGACGCTGCGGCGCCTTCCGGGACGCCCCGGCCCGCCGCGGCCGCGGCGGCCCGTACCGACGACGAGCCCATCGCCATCATCGCGGTGGCCGGGCGCTTCCCGGGCGCGGCCGACGTCGAGACGTTCTGGGACAACCTGTGCGCTGGCCGCGACGGCATCACCCACTTCGGCCCCGGCGAGCTCGATCCGTCGCTGGACGTCGAGCTGGTCGACGATCCGAGCTACGTGCGGGCGCGCGGCATCGTCGACGACGTCGACCTGTTCGATCCCGCCTTCTTCGGCATCTCGCCGCGCGAGGCCGAGCTGATGGACCCGCAGCAGCGCGTGTTCATGGAGCTGTGCTGGGAATGCCTGGAGCGCGGCGGCCACGCGCCCGATGCAGCCGCGATGCCCATCGGCGTGTTCGGCGGCATGAACAACGCCACCTACTTCCGCAACCACATCCAGCCGCGCCCCGACCTGATCGAGAAGCTGGGCGAGTTCGCGGTGATGCTGGGCAACGAGAAGGACTACATCGCCACGCGCACCGCCTACCGCCTGAACCTCACCGGCCCGGCGGTCAGCATCCACACCGCATGCTCGACCTCGCTGGTGGCCATCGCCCAGGCGTTCTGGAGCCTGCGCAACGGCGACTGCCGCATGGCGCTGGCCGGCGGCGTGGCCATCACCTGCCCGCCGCGCAGCGGCTACCTGTACCAGGCCGGCTCGATGCTGTCGCCCGACGGCCGCACGCGCAGCTTCGACGCGCAGTCCGAGGGCACGGTGTTCAGCGACGGCGCGGCCGTGGTGCTGCTCAAGCGCCTGTCCGATGCGCTGGCCGACGGCGACGACGTGATCGCGCTGATCCGCGGCGTGGGCACCAACAACGACGGCCGCGACAAGGCCAGCTTCACCGCGCCCAGCATCGAAGGCCAGGTCGCGGTGATCGCCCGCGCGCAGGAAGTCGCCGGCATCGACCCGCGCACCATCTCCTACGTCGAGGCGCACGGCACCGCCACGCCCATCGGCGATCCGGTGGAGGTCGAGGCCCTGACGCAGGCGTTCCGCCGCGCGACGGCCGACACCGGCTTCTGCGTGCTCGGCTCGGTCAAGAGCAACGTGGGCCATACCGTGATGGCCGCCGGCGCCGCCGGCGTCATCAAGACCGCGCTCGCGCTGGCCCATGAACGGCTGCCCGGCACCATCCACTACACGCGGGCCAATCCGGCCATCGACTTCGCGGCCTCGCCGTTCGTCGTCAGCGCCCGGCTACAGGCGTGGCCGCGCGGCGCCGCGCCCCGGCGCGCGGGCGTGAGCAGCTTCGGCGTGGGCGGCACCAACGCGCACGCGGTGCTGGAAGAGGCGCCGCTGCGCGCGCCGTCCAGCCCGGCCCGCGGCCCGCAGCGCCTGCAGCTGTCGGCCCGTTCCGCGCCCGCGCTCGAGGTCATGACGGCGCGGCTGGCCGCGCACCTGGAGGCCGAGCCGGCGCTCAACCTGGCCGACGTCGCCTTCACGCTGCAGCACGGGCGCACGCCGTTCGCGCACCGCTGCGCGGTGGTGGCCGACAACGCCGCCGACGCCGTCGCCGCGCTGCGCACGGCCGGCCATGCGGCGCGCCGCCAGGGCGCGATCGGCGCGCGCGCGCCGGCGCTGCTGTGGCTGTTCCCCGGCCAGGGTGCGCAGTACCCCGGCATGGGGCGCGCGCTGGCGGCGGCCGACCCCGCGTTCGGCGCGGCGTTCGCCGAGGCGCTGGCCGCGGTGCTGCCGGCGCTGTCGTTCGACCTCGCCGCCCGCCTGGACGACGCGTCGCCCGACGCGCTGCGCGCCACCGAGGCCACGCAGCCGGCGCTGTTCTGCATCGAATATGCCCTCGCGCGCGCCTGGCAGGCCCGCGGCCTCGTGCCCGCGGCGCTGATCGGCCACAGCGTGGGCGAGTTCGCCGCCGCCGTCATCGCCGGCGTGATGTCGCTGGCCGACGCGGCGCGCCTGGTCGCGCGGCGCGGCGCGCTGCTGCAGGCCCTGCCCGCCGGCGCGATGCTGTCGGTCCGGCTGCCGCTGTCCGAGGTGCAGGCGCGCATGCCGGCCGACGTCTTCCTGGCCGCCGAGAACGGCCCGCAGGCCTGCGTGGTCGCCGGCGAATCGGCGGCGATCGATGCCTGGGCGAGCGCGCTCGAGGCCGCCGGCGTCGGTGCGCGCCGCCTGGTCACCTCGCACGCCTTCCACTCGCCGATGATGGACGCGGCGGTTGCGCCGTTCGAGGCGCTGGTGCGCGAGGTCGCGCTGTCGACGCCGCTGATCCCCATCGTCTCCACCGCCACCGGGCAATGGCTCACCGACGCCCAGGCGGTCGACCCGGCCTACTGGTCGCGCCAGTTGCGCGAGCCGGTGCGCTTCTCGCGCGCGCTGCGCACGGCCCTCGAACGCCACGCCGACGCGCTGGCCCTCGAGCTGGGTCCGCGCGACTCGCTGTCGACGCTGGTGCGCCAGCACGGCGCCGGTGCGCCCGCCGCCGTCGGCTCGCTGGGCGACACGCCGGCGCTCGAGGCGCAGCGGCTGGCCCTGGCCGACGCCCAGCTGTGGACCCGCGGCATCGCCACGACCACCGCCGCCGCCAGCCCCGCCGACGACCGCCGCCGCGTGCGCCTGCCCACCTACGCGTTCGAACGCCGGCGGTGCTGGGTCGACGCCGCCGTGCGCGGCACCGCGCCCGCCCCGGTCGCCGTGCCCGTTCCGGTTCCGGTTCCGCTCCAGGCCGCGGCCATTCCCGTTGCCGATTCCACGACGAGCGCCCCCGCCGCGATCGCCGCCCCTGAATTCACGACCTCGACCACGAGCACTGCCATGCCCACTCCGTCCGCCCCCAACTCGCGCCGTCCGGCGCTGATCGAACGCCTGCGCGACCTGTTCGGCGACGTCGCGGGCCTGGACCTCGCCCAGGCCGATCCGTCGGCGCCGTTCGTCGAGTTCGGCATCGACTCGCTGATCCTGACCCAGGTCGCGATGCAGACCAAGAAGCGGTTTGGCGTCGCCGTCACGTTCCGCCAGCTGTCGGAGTCGTGCCGCAGCTTCGACGCGCTCGCTGCCTTCCTGGACGAGGCCATGCCGCCCGAGGCCGCGCCCGCGACCGCTGCGCCGGTCGCCGTCGTGCCGGCCGCCGCTGCAGCGCCCGTGGCCGCCGCGGCGACCGCGAGCGTCGCCGCCGTGCCGTTCGTCATGCCGCAGGGCGCCGCGCCCGCGGGCAGCTTCGTGCAACAGGTCATCCAGCAGCAGATGGCGCTGATGGCGCAGCAGCTGGCCGTGCTGGGCGGGGCCGCGCCGGCCGCGCCGGTCGCCGTGGCGGCGCCCATCGCGGTCGCGGCCGTGCCCGCCCCCACGCAAGTCGCAGCGGCGGCGGCGCCGGTCGCCGCGCCCGCGGGCGAGGAGACGGCCGGCAAGGAGACGATGCGCTACGACGTCAAGAAGGCGTTCGGTGCGATCGCCCGCATCCATACGCAGGCCGCCCCGGTCACCGCCCGCCAGCAGTCGCGCCTCGAGGCGTTCATGCGACGCTACGTGGAACGCACGGCCAGGAGCAAGGCCTACACCACGACCCACCGGCCGCACCTGGCCGATCCGCGCGTGGTCAACGGCTTCCGTCCGCTGACCAAGGAGATCACCTACCAGATCGTCATCGAGCGCAGCAAGGGCTCGCGCCTGTGGGACATCGACGGCAACGAGTACGTCGACGTCCTCAACGGCTTCGGCATGTGCATGTTCGGCTGGCAGCCCGACTTCGTGCAGGAGGCGGTGCGCCAGCAGCTCGAGCTCGGCTACGAGATCGGCCCGCAGCATCCGCTGGCCGGCGAGGTGGCCGACCTGGTCTGCGAGATGACCGGCGCCGACCGCGCGGGACTGTGCAACACCGGCTCGGAAGCGGTGATGGCGGCCATCCGCATCGCGCGCACCGTCACCTGCCGCAACACCATCGTCGTGTTCACGGGCTCGTACCACGGCACCTTCGACGAAGTGCTGGTGCGCGCCGGCCGCAACCACAAGGGCATCCCGGCGGCGCCGGGCATCATGGCCGACGTCTTCGACGACGTGCGCGTGCTCGACTACGGCACGCCGGAATCGCTCGAGTTCATCCGCCGCAACGCCGACGACCTCGCCGCGGTGCTGATCGAGCCGGTGCAGAGCCGCCGCCCCGACTTCCAGCCGCGCGAGTACCTCAAGCAGATCCGCGAGATCACCGAGGCCAGCGGCACCTGCATGATCCTCGACGAGGTGATCACGGGCTTCCGCATGCACCCGGGCGGCGTGCAGGCGATGTTCGACATCCGCCCCGACCTGAGCACCTACGGCAAGGTCATCGGCGGCGGCTTCCCCATCGGCGTGGTGGCGGGCAAGCGCGAGTTCATGGACGCGCTGGACGGCGGCCCGTGGCACTATGGCGACGACTCCGTGCCCACCGTGGGCGTGACCTATTTCGCCGGCACCTTCGTGCGCCATCCGCTGGCCATGGCCGCGGCCAAGGCCTCGCTGCAGTACCTCAAGACGCAGGGCGGCCAGTTGCAGGAGCAGCTCAACCTGGTGACGGCCGCGATGGCCGACGAGCTGTGCGCGTTCTGCCGCGAGGCCGGCGTGCCCATCGAGATCCGCCACTTCGGCTCGCTGTGGCGCGTGAGCTGGCTGGAGGACCATCCGCTGCAGGACCTGCTGTTCGCCATGATGCGCAGCCGCGGCGTGCACATCCTCGACAACTTCCCGTGCTTCATGACCACGGCGCACACGCCGCAGGACATCGCGAAGATCAAGCAGGCGTTCAAGGAGTCGGTGGCCGAGCTCCAGCAGGCCGAGTTCCTGCCGGCGCGCGCCACGGCGGCCGTGCAGGCCGTCGACGCCTCCAAGCCGCCCGTGCCGGGCGCGCGCCTGGGCCGTGGCCCGAATGGCGAAGTGCAGTGGTACGTGCCCAACCCCGACGAACCGGGCAAGTACGTCGTGGCCGAGTCGCGCGGCTGATATCGACAGGACGAGGACTGCAGGCGGGCAGCGAGCCTACGCCGCAGACAGAGGCAGCAAGCGCATGAACTGCGCAGCGAGAGGCAGGAAAGAATAATGAGCGAGACACATGTGGGGGAAGCAGGCGTGAAGCTGGAGCACGATCCCTTTGGCGCGGGACAGGTGGAACGGGTGGTTCCGACCACCGAGGCGCAGCGCGAGATCTGGCTGGCCGACCAACTCGGGGCCGAGGCTTCGCTGGCCTACAACGAGTCGGCATCGCTGTGGTTCGAGGGCCCACTGGACGCAGCCGCGCTGGACTCGGCACTGGCGCTGCTGGGCGAGCGTCACGAAGCCCTGCACGCCACCGTCGGACCCGACGGCACCGAACTGTGGGTGTCCACCGCCACGCCGCTGCGCGCCGAGAAGCTGGACTTCAGCGCACTGGATCCGGCGCGCCGCGAGCAGGCGCTGGCAGCCGAGCGCGCCAAGGCCGTCGAGACGCGCTTCGACGTCGCCGCCGGCCCGCTGATCCGCGTGCAGCTGATGCGCAGCGATGCGACCCACCACGAACTGATGATCACGGCGCACCACATCGTGTGCGATGGCTGGTCGCTGGGCGTGCTGGCCGAGGAACTGATGTCGATCTACCGCGCCTTCGCCGCAGGCCAGCCGTCGATGCTGGAGCCGGCGCCGCGCTACGGCGACCACGCGCTGGCGCAGCGCCAGCCCGAGGCGCTGCAGCAGCAGGCGGACGACGAGCGCTACTGGGTGGGGCTGTACGACCGCTCGATCCCGGTGCTGGACCTGCCCGGCGATCGCTCGCGCACGGCCACCCACCGCAGCTTCGCATCGCGGCGCGAGGACCTGCTCGTCGACGCCACACTGACCGAGGCGGTGCGTCGCCACGGCGCGCGCGCGGGCGCGAGCCTGTTCGCCACGCTGTTCTCGTTCTATGCGGCGCTGCTTGCGCGCCTGGCCGGCGTCGACGACCTGGTGGTCGGCGTGCCGGCTGCGGGCCAACCCACTGCCGGCACGCCCGGACTCGTCGGCCATTGCGTGCAGCTGCTGCCGATCCGCGTCGCCATCGACATCGAGCAGGGCGCCGACGCCCAGATCGTCGCGACGCGCAGCGTCGTCCTCGATGCCTACGACCACCAGGCCTGCACCTTCGGCAGCGTGCTCAAGAAACTGCAGATCGAGCGCGATCCGGCACGCCTGCCGCTGGTGTCGGTGCTGTTCAACCTCGACGCCAAGATCGACTCGCAGGCGCTGTCCACCGACGACCTCCACGTGCAAGTCGTGGGCAACCCGCGCCACTTCGAGAACTTCGAGCTGTTCCTGAACATTGCCCAGGTCGACGACGGCCTGCGCCTGGAATGCCAGTACAACACCAGCCTGTTCGACGCGACCACGGTGCGGCGCTGGCTGGCGCTCTACCGCAGCGCGCTCGAACACTATGCAGCCCGGCCCGACGTCACGCTGGTGGCGGCGCTCGCGCCCGCCGTCGAGGAACAGGCGATCCTGGCCCGCTTCAACGCGACGGAACTGGACCACGATCGCAGCCTGCGCGTCGACACGCTGATCGCCCGCCAGGCCGCGGCCACACCGGACGCGGTGGCCATCGTCAGCGGTGCCACGCACACCACCTACCGAGAACTCGACACGCGCGCCAACGCGCTCGCCGCCGACCTGCAGGCGCGCGGGGTCGGTCCGGGCGAACTGGTGGGCCTGTGCTGCGACCGCAATGAACACATGCTGGTGGCGCTGCTGGGCGCGCTCAAGAGCGGCGCCGGCTATGTGCCGCTCGATCCGGCACTGCCGCGCCAGCGCCTCGAATTCATGGCGCAGGACGCTGAGCTGCGCTTCGTGGTCAGCGACCTCGCCGCTGCGGACACCTGGCCATTCGCGGTGGCCCAGCGCGTGCCGGTCGCGGGCCTCGCGCCCCTGGCCGCCGCGCCCGCCTGCGCCGCGGGTGTCGACGACGTCGCCTACGTCATCTACACCTCCGGCTCCACCGGCACGCCCAAGGGCGTGCGCGTCCCGCACCGTTCTGTCGTCAATCTGCTGGCCAGCCTGCGCACGACGCCAGGCATGCGTGCCGCGCATCGCGTGCTGTCGGTGACGACGCTGTCGTTCGACATCGCGGTCTCCGAGCTGATCATGCCGCTGACCGTTGGCGCTCGCATCGTGCTCGCCACGCGCACCCAGGCGATGGACGGTGAGCAACTGCGCCAGCTGATCGAGCGCGAGAACGTCGACTTCCTCGACGGCACGCCGTCCACCTGGCAACTGCTGCTGGCCGCGGGCTGGGCCGGCCGCCACGACCTGCTGGCGATCTGTACCGGCGAGCCGCTGCCGCCCGAGCTGGGCAGCCGCCTGCTGCCGCTGGTGGGTGAACTCTGGAACGGCTACGGTCCGACCGAGACGACCGTGTGGTCCAGTTTCCATCGCGTCGATCGCGTCGACGGCCCCGTGCCGATCGGCAAGCCGATCGCCAACACGCAGATCCACGTGGCCGACAGCCGCCTGCGGGCGTTGCCGCTGGGCGCCATCGGCGAGCTCTTCATCGCGGGCGAGGGCGTCACGCTCGGCTACCTCAACCGCCCGGAACTGACGGCCGAACGCTTCGTCGAGGCACCTGGCAAGACGGGCGGCGCGCCGTCCACGCGCTGGTACCGCACCGGCGACCTTGGCCGCTGGCGCGCCGACGGCATCCTTGAATGCCTGGGTCGCATCGACCACCAGGTCAAGGTGCGCGGCTACCGCATCGAGCTTGGCGAGATCGAGGCGGCCCTCGCGCGCCACCCGGCCCTCGAGCGCGTGCTCGTCATCACGCGCGAGGACCAACCCGGCGACGTGCGCCTGGTCGCGTACGTGATCGCGCGGGCCGATTTCGAGGATGGCGACCTGCGCAAGCACCTGGCCGAATCGCTGCCCGAGTACATGATCCCGCAGCACTTCGTGCGCATCACCGCGATTCCGGCGCTGGCCAACGGCAAGCTGGACCGGCGTGCGCTGCCCAAGCCGACGCTCGACGTCGCCGCGCGCGGCGTCGCACGCGTCGCGCCGCGCAACGAGACGGAAGAGCGCGTGCTCGCCGCGATGGAGAGCGTGCTGGACCTGCCCGGGCTGAGCATGCTCGACAACTTCTTCGCGCTCGGCGGCCACTCGCTGCTCGCGATGCGCCTGACGATGCGCCTGAACGCCGAGTTCGGCATCGCGCTGCCGCTGCGCACGCTGTTCGAATCGTCCACCGCACTGGCGCTGTCCGCTGCGGTTGAACGCGCACCCGGACGCGGCGAGCCGGCGCGCAAGGTCATCACGCATGACGGCGACCAACACGTCGCACCGCTCACGCCCGCGCAGGAGCGCATCCGCTTCCTCGAGGAACTGCAGCCGGGCCGGGTGTTGTTCAACACGCCATCGGGCCATCGCCTGACCGGGCCGATGGACGTCGCGGTCTTCGAACTTGCCCTGCAGGAAGTCGTGCGGCGCCAGTCCGTGCTGCGCACCCGCATCGTGCCGTCGGAGGACGGCTACGGGTACATGCAGCGCATCGAGGACAGCATCGAGTTCACGCTGCCCTTCGAAGACCTGTCCGCCGTACCGGAGGCGGAACGCGAGGCGATCCTGCTCGCTCGCATGCAGGCCATCGTCGATCGACCGATCCCGATCGACTCGACGCCGCTGTTTCGAGCGGCGCTGTGGAAACTCGGAGCTGACCAGCACGCGTTCCTGTTCATGCCGCACCACATCATCTGGGACGGCTGGTCATTCGACATCCTGTACGCGGAGATGTCGGCCGCGTACTCGGCGATGGCGCAAGGCGCGTCCAATACGCTGCCGGCGCCATCCATCACTTTCGCCGACTACTCGCGCTGGTTCGCAGACTGGCTTCGCGGCCCAGACTGCGAACGCCAGCGCCAGTACTGGAAGAAGCGCTTCGCGAGCGCGCGGATGCCGAGGACCCTCGCCACCGACATGCCGCGCAAGCCCGGAATGAGCGGCGTCGGCGCCACCGAATGGGTGCGCGTCGACCGCGAGCTCACGGCGCGCCTGCGCGATGTCGCGCGCAGCCACGACCTCACGCTGAGCATGCTGACGATGTCGGTCTACGCCGCGATGATGGCCGCGGCCATCGGCGGCGACTCCATTGTCGTCGGCCTGCCGGTGCGTGGCCGCCTGTCGCCCGAGACCGAAGGCGTGATGGGCTTCTTCAACAACCTGCTGCCGGTGCAGTTCGCGTTCGAGCCGACGCGCACGCTCGGCGAATTCCTGGACGACGTCAAGCGCGACACGCTGGAAGTGTTCGAGCACCAGGAGATCCCGTTCGAGCGCCTGGCCGACGAGCCCGAGATCTCGGGCCGCGCGCAGCGCGTGGGCCTGTACCAGGCGCTGTTCTCGTTCCAGGACGCCCGCGATCGCAGGCGTGACTGGGGTGCGCTGCACCAGGAGGGCATCCTCGTCTTCCAGAAGGGCGCGACAGAGGACCTCGGCCTGTGGTTGATGGAAGGCCCGGGTGGCCTCGAGGGGGGCTTCACCTACAACGCCGACATCTACCTGCCGGAGACGGCCGCCGCGTTCCGGGAACGCTACCTCGAGCTGCTGCGCCGCATCGCGGGCAACCCGTCGCTGAAGATGGCCGAGTTCACGGACGCCGCCGGCTCGAGCGCGGGACAGTTGCTGCGTCGGCTGGCGGGCGACGGCAAGCCCGCCGCGGAGCCCGTCCCCGCGGCGGCGGTGCGGGCGAGCAACCCGGCCGAGGCGTTCGCGTCCGACAACGAACGCGCGCTGGCGCGCATCTGGTCGGAGCTGCTGGCCGTGGACCTGGCGCATGTCTCGCCGCGCGACAACTTCTTCGACCTGGGGGGCGACTCGCTTCTGGCGATGCGTGCCGTGGAGGCGGCGGGCCGCACGCTCGGCTTCCGCATCGACGCGCGCCGCTACTTCTACGAGAGCCTGGCGCAACTTGCCAACGCGGATGCCGCCGTTACGGTGGCACCGGCGGCGGTCGCGTCGCCGGCCGAGCGGTCCGGCGGGCTCTTCAAGCGCGTGCTCACGGCCATCGGCAGGAAGGGCCCGCGATGAGCCGGCCGACGTCAGCGACGCACCGGGGACCGGATCGATGACGATGATGCCTTTCATCTTCGGTCCCGCGAACCACAGACTATTCGGAATCTTCCATGAAGCCCAGGCGCCCGTCGCAGGACGCTCGGTGCTCCTGTGCACTCCGTTCGGCCAGGAGGCCATCCGAGCGCAGCGCATCTACCGGGTGCTCGCCGAGCACCTGGCGCGCGGAGGCTGCGACGTGCTGCGCTTCGATTTCTACGGGACGGGCGATTCCGGCGGCGACGACGAGGCATTCGACCTCGAAGGTGCCGGCCGCGACCTGCAACTCGCGCTCGACGAGTTGCACCGTCGCACGGGTCGCGCCCGTGCCACCGTCGTCGGCTCTCGCCTGGGTGGCTCCGCCGCCGCGCTGGTCGCGGGCCCGCTCTCCGGCCAGGTGATGCGGCTGGTGGTGTGGGATCCAATCGTCGCGGGTGCGGACTACCTGCAGCAACTGCGCCTGAAGCACGTAGAGACTCTGGAGGACGACTTCGAGATCCACGACGCCGCGTGGCGCCGCACGCTCGAACAGGATCCCTCCTCCTTCACGGACGAGGCCATCGGCTTCGGTATCTCGCCGGCCCTGCGCGCGCAGCTCGCGCGTCTCGATCCGCGCCAGTTGCCCATGCCCGCGGGGCTGGATCTGCACATCGTGGCGCGCGCGGACGATGCATCGGTTGCGTTGTGGCTCGACGCCTTGCGCACGGCCGGCAGCCCGCATCGCTTCTGGCCCATCGAGCATGATTTCGAATGGACCTCGCCCGAGGCGAACAACACCTCGCTCGTGCCGAGTGCCCCACTCAAGCAACTCAAGTTGATCATTCATGACCGATTCGATTGAACGCGTCGACCGGTTCGGCGACGAGCTCGTCGGCATCATGACGCTTCCCGAGCGCATTGCACCGGGCGCGCCCGCCTGCCTCCTGCTCAACACCGGAGTCATGAACCGGATCGGGCCGCACCGCCTCAACGTGAAGATCGCACGCGACATCGCCGCCGCCGGCGTGCCCTGCCTGCGCATGGACCTGTCCGGGCTCGGCGACAGCCCCGCCTCGAAGGCAACGCTGCGCGCCGACGAACAGGCCGTCCTCGACCTGCAGGCTGCCATGGACCACGTCCAGCGGACGCTCGGCATCGATCGTTTCGTGGTCTTCGGCCTGTGTTCGGGTGCGATCAACGGCTATCGGCTGGCGCTCGCCGACCCGCGCGTCGCCGGACTCATGATGTTCGACGGCTTTGTCTTTCCCACCTTCAAGACTGCGCTGCTGCGGCGCTGGTTCCGGGTTCGTCGCATGACCTGGCCCGAGCGGCTGGGCAAGGTGCGCGATCGACTGCTGTTCCGCGCCCGGCGCCCGGCGAGGCGCCGCCTCGAGGTCGACGGCCTGCTGGACATGCAGTTCCAGACGCCGTCGCGCGCCCAGTTCGCGCAGAACATGGAGACGCTGATCCGCCGCGGAACCGCCGTCTTCCTGTTTTACTCGGGCAGCTATGCGGACGGACACAACTACCAGGGCCAGCTGCGCGACGCATTCGGCAACGCGATGTTCCTGGATCACGTCCGCTACGATTTCATGGCCGACGTCGACCACACCCTGACGACACTGGAGTCCCAGCGTCGCGTGATCGCCATCTTCGGCGACTGGGTTCAGTCGCTGGCGGGCAGGACCGCGATCTCGACATAGGACGCGGCCTCGCCGCCATGGCGGATCTCGTTGCGCGCCGCGATACCGCGGGACTCGCGCGCGTTGTCGCCTCCCGTGTTGAGGTTGCGCTCCAGTCGCGGGAAGCTGCTGCTCGTGACGTCCAGCCGCAGCCGGTGCCCGGCCCCCAGCGTGTAGGCGATGCTGCGCATGTCGACGGTCAGCGTCACCGGCTCGCCGGGCACCAGTGGCACCGGCTTCGCGTACCCCTGGCGATAGCGCGCGCGCAGGGCGCCCTCCTGGATGTTGATGGCGCGGCCATCGGGGCGGACGTCGACCAGGCGCGCGACCACGTCGGTGTCGAGCGCCGACGAGGCAAAGCGCAGCGTGGCGCGCAGCGGCCCCGCGATGCGCAGCGGCGCGGCGAGCGGGCTCGAGGTGTAGACGAGCACGTCGGGGCGGGATTCGACGTCCTTCTGGTCGACCGGCCCGGGCCGGATGGCCGGATCGCCGGTGCAGCAGACCGGGCCGCCGCGCGAGGGCACCGGCGACCGCGGGTCGTAGACGAACCTGTCTATCGCGTCGTGCGGCGGTGCCGCCGGCGCCAGGACGCCGTCGCCGCCCGCACCGTTGGCGTGTCCCGCGCTGTCGAGGTACCAGCGCTGCAGAGTGGCCTCGGGTGGCGGCCAACTGGCGGCGTCGAGCCAGCGGCCTTCCCCCAGCATGTAGTAGCGGATCGCCGGCATGCCGGCCAGGCCGTCGCCGCGATCGCGCAGCCAGTGGTCGAACCAGCGGTCGTACCACTCGAACCAGGGCGCCGCGGCGTTCGCCACGTCGATCTCGCCGAAGCGGCTGCTGTCGCCGGTTTCGCGGGCGCGGCAGTGATTGCCCGGGGCGACGATCAGGTGGCGTTCCGGTACGGGCTCGCCGGCCACGGCACGGCGCAGTTGCGGGTCGAGGGCCAGCGTGTCGCCGACCGTCTGGTCGCCCCAGGTCGTGATCTCGAGGGAAGGCACCGAGAGGCGGTCGGCGTCGGTGACGTAGCCGAGATCGTGCCAGGAAGGATCCGTGAGCGGCAGCCGAAGGTAATCGTCGTAGCCGTTCGGCGCGGGCCGGTAGCGGCGCACGAGCTCCGCGGTCGGCAGGCCGCGCACCGCGGAAGCGACGTCGAAGGGCGCGGCCGCTGGTGCGTGCGGGTCCTTCGTGCCGTTCTCGACGAACCAACCGAAGCCGCTCGCCAGCTGGAAGATGCCGCCCTCGTAGATGCCGTAGCTGTAGCGCCCCGCAGCGCTGCCGATCACGCCCCCCGCGGCCAGCGGGATCATGGCCCGCAGGGCGGGATGGTGCGCGCGCGCCAGCACGTACTGGGTCTCGCCCAACGCCGAACAGCCGAAGGTGCCGACGCGGCCGTTCGACCACGGCTGCGCGACGATCCAGTCCAGCGTCGCGGCGCCGTCGTCGACGTCGCCGCGATAGGGCAGGAATTCGCCTCCGGAGGCACCGGTGCCGCGCAGGTCCTCGACCAGGACCGCGTAGCCCTGCCGCGCAAAATGCTCCGCGGCCATCAGTCCGTCTTCGTGGTAGAGGTGTCCGTACGGGCCACGCACGAGGACCGTCGCGAGCGGGCGGGGGCGGTCGCGAGGCAGGTAGAGGCTGGCCGCGAGCTGGACGCCGTCGTGCATCGGCAGCCGGAGTTCGCGCTCCACACCGTAGCCGAAGCGCAGGCCGTTCAGCTGCACTACCCGCGCCATCGGCAGCCTCGACGCGAGCGCGTGGCGCGACGCCGGCACCAGCAGCACGGCGGCCAGCAACAGCACGACGGCGCTGCAGCCGGTGGCGATGTACACGAACTTCCTGGCCATCGAGACGGACACGATCGGTGGATCCTCCTGGCCCAAGTATCGTCCACAACCGTGGCGCCAGGCCGTCGCGCGCCGCGCCGCGCGTGCAGGACGCCAGCGCGCGTCGGCCGCACAATGCGTCCAACCACTGCACTGCTGTCCATGTCCGTCGTCCCCACCCGCCTCCCGGCCCCGCCGTCGTTCGAGTTGTGGCTGCTGCCGCTCGCCGCCGAGGATGCGTGCGCCGACGCCGGCTTGCTGGACGACCAGGAACGCGCCCGCGCGGCGCGCTTCGTGTTCGAGCGCGACCGCCGGCGCTTCGTCGCCGCGCACGCGGGCCTGAGGCGGCTGCTCGGGCAGCGCACCGGCCAGGCCCCGCAGGCGTTGCGCTTCGAGCTCGGCGCTTACGGCAAGCCGCGCTTGCGTGGTGCCGCGCGATGCGCGTTCAACCTGAGCCACAGCGGCGACCTCGCGCTGGTCGCGCTGGCCGGCGACGGCGAGATCGGCGTCGACCTGGAGTGCGTGAAACCGTTGCGCGACGCGGATGCGCTCGTGCGGCAATGTCTGTCCGAGCGCGAGCGCCTGCAGTTCCACGCCATGCCCGAGTCCGACCGGGACCTGGCCTTCCTGCGGGCCTGGACGCGCAAGGAGGCCTGCCTGAAGGCGCTGGGCACCGGCCTGCAGATCGAGCCGACGGCCGTCGAGACAGGCCTCGACCCGACGCCGCATCGGCTGGCGGTCGCCACCCCCGGGGGCGACTGCGAGCTCGAGGTCTTCTCGCTGACGCCCGCGCCGGGCTGGGTGGCCGCGCTGTCGCGGGTGAGCGGGCGCCCAAAAGGGGGGATGTCGGGCGACGAACCGAGCCTGTAAAGTCGCCGTCAGGGACAATGGGTGTGCGCCACGGACGCAGCCCGCGCTGTCGGGGGATCTGCGAGAACCGGAACGCGAAGCCTTGTCGAACCTGTCAACTCGTGTCCGCCTGCGGAAGCACATCGTGAGCAACTGGCTCCAGCGCCTCAATCCTCGTCCCGACGCCGTCATGCGTCTGGTCTGCTTCCATCACGCGGGCGGCAGCGCCGCGGCCTTCCGCCTGTGGCCGGCACGCCTGCCGGAGTTCGATGTCTGCGCCGTGCAGCTGCCCGGCCGCGCGAACCGCTTCGCGGAGCCGCCGGTCGACGACGCCGACACCCTGCTCGACGCGCTGGTGCCCGCACTGATGCCGCTGCTCGACCGACCGTACGCGCTGTTCGGACACAGCATGGGCTCGGCGGTGGCCGCCGGCCTCGTTCAACGCCTGCACGCGCTGGGCGCGCCGTTGCCGCGGCGGCTGTTCGTGTCCGGACGCCAGGCGCCGCACCGGCCCTTGTCCGAATGGACGCTGGCCGGCCTGAGCGACGCGCAGGTGCTTGCCGGCGTGCAGCAGCGCTTCGGCAGCCTGCCTGCCGAGGCGCTGGCGGCGCCCGAACTCCTGGAAATGATGCTGCCGATCCTGCGCGCCGATTTCGCGCTGTTGCAGACGTTCCCGCGCGCACCGCACGCGCCGTTGCCGCTGGAGGTGGTCACGCTGGGCGGCGACGACGATCCGGCCGCGACGCCGGAGCGCATGCGCACGTGGCAGGCGTTCGCGCGGGCGCCGCTGCGCGAGTACCGGCTGCCTGGCGGCCACTTCTTCATCGACGAACACCTCGACGACGTGCTGGCCATCCTGCGCGGCGAATGCAGCCTCGCGACGCGGGCCGAGCCGGTGCGTGGTGCGGCATGAGGTTCTCGAGCCACCTCCATTCCTTCGCGTTCTCCACCGGCCTGTCGACCTGGCTGGCACGTCGCCGGCCGGCGCGCCGCATTGTCATGTTCCACGGCGTCGACGAGGTCGAGATGCCGGTCGAGACGTTCGAGGACAACCTGCGCTGGCTGGCTGCGCGCTTCAACGTCGTTGCGCTCGAGGCGATGGTCGATGGCGTGCTGCAGGGCCGTGCCCCCGATCCGCGGGGGGAACTGGTGCTGACCTTCGACGACGGGCTGAGCAACCACTTCCATGCGGCCTATCCGGTGCTGCGACGCCTGAAGCTGCCGGCCACCTACTTCGTCTGCCCGGAACTGATCGAACGCCAGGCCTGGATCTGGAACCAGGAGGCGCGCGAACGGCTCAAGACGCTCTCGCCGCAGGCGCTCCACGACTTCGGCGTGCGGGTCCTCGGCCGCGACGCGACGGATGTCGAGATGCTGATCGAGCAGATGAAGCGCGTGCCGATCGCCGAGCGCCAACGGGCGGAGCGCGAACTGCGCGCTGCCACGCCCGGCTTCGAGCCCAGCCCGCTGCAGCGCCGGCGCTTCGACCCGCTGACCTGGCACGAGCTCGGGCAGCTCGATCCGGAACTGATCACCATCGGTTCGCACACGCTGAGCCACCCGATCCTGCCGACGATCGATGACGCGACGCTCGAATCCGAGGTGCGCGACAGCCGCCGGATGCTGGAACAGCGCCTGGGCCGCACGGTCGACCTGTTCTGCTATCCGAATGGCGCGCAGGATGATCGGGTGCATGCTGCCGTCGCGCGCCACTATCGGGCGGCGGTGACCACGCGGTACGGCCTGGTCCCGCCATCGACCGACGCGCACCGCATGATGCGCATCCCCTGCACCCGCAGCCTGCCCGCGCTGGCCTGGCGCATGCACCGTCCGACGGCATGACAATGACAGTTGACAAGATCCTGGTGCTCGATGCCGACGGCCGCGCGGGCGTCGCCTGCCTGCAGTCGCTGGGCGCCGCCGGCCATGAGGTGCACGTGGGCGTGCGCAAGCTGGGCTCGCTGACCGAGCGATCGCGCTGGTGCCTCCAATTGCATGTGCAGCCGGCCGCCGAGCCGGTCGCCACGGGCGCCGCCTGGCTGGTGGAGCTCGACCAGCGGCACGACTTCGCACTGGTGGTGCCCACGACCGAGGCTTCGTTGCGCTGGCTGCGCGCGCTGCCCGAGTCGCACCCCGTTCGGCGCAAGGCGGTGCTCCCGGGCGATGCGGCGCTCGACGCCGCGCTCGACAAGTCGGCGACCAGCGCCATTGCGCGCGAACTGGGCCTGCCGCTGCCGCGGGCGCGCGAGCTGGCGCAGTGCGCTACCGGCGCGCCGCCGGCCGACCTGCCGCCGCCGCGGTCGTATCCGCTGGTGCTCAAGCCGGCGCGCAGCAAGGTGGTCATCGACGGCCGCCTGGTGTCGATGGCCGTGGCCATCGTGCACGACGCGGAGGCGCGTCGCGTGACGCTGTCGACCTGGCTGCCCCACACGCCGGTGCAGGAGCAGGAGTGGGTCCCCGGGCGCGGCGTGGGCGTCGAGGTGCTCTACGAGAACGGCCGCATGGCCTGGCACTTCGTCCACGAGCGCCTGCACGAATGGCCGCTGACCGGCGGCGCCAGCACGTTGCGGCGCGCGGGTGGCCCCGAGCCCGAATTGGTGGAGATGACTCGCCGCCTGCTGGATCGCCTGCAGTGGCATGGCGTGGCGATGGTGGAGTGGCGGCGCGACCGGCACGGCGCGGTCCACCTGATGGAGATCAACCCGCGCCTGTGGGGTTCGCTGCCGCTGACGATCGCGGCCGGCGTCGACATGCCGCGCGGCCTTCTCGCGCTGGCGCGGGGCGAGTCCGCCGGATCGGCGCCCGCCTGGCGCGAGGGCCTGACGGCCCGCAACCTGACCGAGGACCTGCAATGGTTCATCGGCAACCTGCGCGCCGATCGCGGCAACCCGCTGCTGCTGACCGAGTCGCCCTGGCGTGCGGCGTTCGGCTGGTTGCGCGTGTTCACCGGCCGCGAGGTCTGGGATGCCTGGACGATCAAGGATCCCGCGGTCGCGCGGGCCGAGTTCGCCACTCTGGTGTCCAAGCGGCTGGGCTCGCTGGCGAAGCGCATCGAGCGCGGCGCCGAGATCGCGCGCGCGAAGCGCCGCCACCAGGAACTGCTGCGCGGGCCCGCGGCGCGCTCGGTGTTGTTCCTGTGCCTGGGCAACCTGTGCCGCAGCCCCTTCGCAGCGACTGCCGCCCGGGCCAGCCTGGGCGAGGTGCAGGTCGACAGCGCCGGCTTCCTGCAGCACGACGGCCGGCCGAGTCCCGCGCATGTCGTCTCGATGGCGCGCGAACTGGGCATCGACCTGACGCGCTCGCGCGCGAAACGCGTCAGCGCGGCCCAGGTCGCCGCGGCGGACCTGGTCGTCTGCATGGACGTGTCGCACCTGCTGCGGATGCGGCAGGAGTTTCCCGAGGCGCTTCACAAGACCACGCTGCTCGGGCTGTTCGATCCGCCGGGGGCCGCCGAGATCGCCGATCCCTACGACATGGGACCCGACGCCACGCGCGCGGTCCTGCAGCGCATCCTGCACGCCCTCGACGGGCTGGGTGCCAGCAACCGCGCACGCGCGCTGCCCGTCGTGACGCCCGCCACGACGCCCTGATCGCCGCGGCCCCGGTCAGCCCGAGCGGGGCTTCCAGGTCGCCATCTTCTGGCCGCGCAGGAAGCGCCAGGTGGCCGTGGCGAAGGCGCCGTAGCTCATGAGCAGGTAGGCGGGCGCCACGACCAGCATGCCCAGCGTGCGCCGGCCGATGCGCAGCAGGCCGCACACGGCCAGTGCGTAGCACAGCAGGTGCAGCACCAGCAGCACGCGGTAGAACGGCGAATCGATGGCCAGCGCGATGTTGGACAGCAGTGCCGTGGCCAGCAGCACGAAGGCCAGGTAGCGCAGCACCTTGTGCGACACCAGGCAGAAGCACGTGGCGGGGTGCCTGAACGGGTTGAGCAGGCGTCGCATGTGCACCAGGCCCTGCAGGCCGCGCAAGGCCACCCGCACCCGCATCGAGTACTCCGACTGCAGCTCCGCGTTGGCCGTCTCGCGCGAATGCGCCAGCGGGTCGAATGCGACGCGACGACCGGCCGCGATCACGCGCAGCGGCAGCACGAAGTCGGTGATCAGCTCGCGCGGGATGTCGGAGTACAGCTCGCGCCGGATCGCGTCGCAGCCGCCGTTGACGCCGATCACCGAGGCGACCTGCGTCTCGGCCGAGCGCAGCCATTCCTCGAAGCGCAGGTAGACGCCGCCGCCGCTGGTGACTTCGCCCGCGGATTCCAGCACCAGCTGGCCCGTGGCATAGCCCACCGACGGGTCGGCGAAGTTCTGCACGAGCGTGCGCACCATGGACGGCTCGAAGCGGGCGTTGGCGTCGCAGAAGACCAGGATCTCGTGGCGTGCCGCGCGCACCGCCGCGTTCAGGCCCAGCGCCTTGCCGCCGCGTTCGGCCTGGCGCAGCAGCTCCACGCCGCGATCGGCGAAGGAGCGCACGATGTCGTCCGTGCCGTCGCTCGAGCAGTCCGACACGACCAGGATCTGCAGCTTGTCGCGCGGATAGTCCTGCGCGAGCAGCGCCTCGAGCGTGGCCGCGATGGCCTCCGCCTCGTTGTAGGCCGGCACCAGCACGCTGACACCCGGCTCGATTGGCGCGCGGCGCACGGGGCGCCGGCGCACCAGCGCCCAGGCCTTCAGGCACAGCGGGTACGTGACGTACGGATGCAGGATCAGGAGCAGCGAGAGCCAGAAGACGATCAGCATCGGGAATGCACTCGGGTGAGGATGGGAAGGCCCGCGGCCCGCGCCCGCGTCATGCGGGAACCGCCGCGTTCGCGGTGGCCCGGTAGCGCAGGTGCAGCGGGCCCGCAGCGGGCGCGTCGACGAGCCAGGCGCGGCCCGCGTCGTCGAGGCGCCGCGGCGCGCCGGTGGCCGAGGCGGGGGCCAGTTCCACGGGTGCGCCGAAGTCCAGGCGCACCGCGCCCGGCCCGTGCAGCTGCAGCGCGATGTCGCCGCCGCCTTGCGCGTCCGCGTCGATCGCGATCGCCGACAGCGGGCCGTGCAGCGCGTCGACGCCGCCCACGCGGGTGCGCAGCGTCGCGTCGTCGCCGGCGGCGATGCCGTCGATGTGCAGCCGGTCCGCGGTGCAGGCCCGCAGGTCGTGCGGCGTCGCCAGCGCGTAGAAATCGGTGGCCGGACGGCCCACCACGAGATCGAGGTACTGGCGCGGATCGCCCGTCAGCCCGCGTTCGGCCGCCTTGGCGAGGTTGTAGGCCTGGCGCGCGGTCACGTAGTGCAGCTTGTAGCGCTTGCCGTCGTTGCACACCTCGTTGAGCGTGCGGTGCATCGCGAAGGCCTTCTCGCCGAACAGCGCGTCGAAATCGCGCTCGACGGCGCCGTGGGTGTGCAGCTTGACGAACAGCCACTCCGGGCGGCCCTGGACGTGGATCTCGCAATCGAGCCACGCCTGCACGCGGTCGGGGCGGCCGAAGTTCTCGGAGGTCAGGCTGGCGTTCTCGACGCGCGGGTAGCGCGGGGCGCGCCAGTTGATGGACAGCGGGCCCTGCATCAGGAAGAAGCCCGGGGCGTCGGGGCGGCCGACGCGCGCATCGACGCCGCGGTCGTGCGACTTGTGGCGCGCGGGATCGTCCACCGCGTAGTAGATGGAATTGATCTTGCGCGTCTGCGCCTCGTTGGCCGAGGGCATCGTGAAGTCGCCCCAGCAGCCCAGCCCGGCGAGGATGCTGAGCTCGCCGTTGACGCCGCAGTGCACGCCGTTGCACGCATTGTCCAGCGTCCAGTCGCCGTGCACGAAGCCGAAGGCGGTGCGCGGCGCCGGGCCGGATTGCAGCAGCAGGCCCTGGCGGGCGTAGGTGGCGAGCGTGGCCTTCAGGTCGCGCGTGAGAGTCTGCGCCGTGTCGTCGCGGTGGTGGTAGTGCAGCTCGACTTCGCCGCCGCCCGCGAAGGCCATTTCCGCCAGCCGCGGCAGGTGTTCGGGGCCGTGGTGGGGCGGGTAGAACCACGTGTGCAGCGGCGCGTGGCCGAAGCTGTCGCGGCAGCGCTGCTGGAACTTCGGATAGTCGCGCTGCCACGTCGCCACGCGCTCGGCGGCCTGGCCTTCGCGCCTGGCCTGGTGGCGTGGCTCGTAGTGGTCGCAGACGAGGAAGAAGACGTGCGTCAGGCGGTCGCGCCGTGCGCGCCGCGCCCGCAGGCGGGCGGCCGTGCCCGCGATCCAGCCCGGCAGCCAGAGGTCGAGGCGGCGTCCCATCAGGCTTGCGCTCCCGCCGGCGCGGGCGACTGCTGCGCCGCGATGTCGGCGTAGGCCTCGACGACCTGGCGCGCGTTGTCGGCCCACGTGTGATGCGCGCAGACGTAGGCGCGACCCGCGTGACCCAGGCGCTCGCGCAGGCCCGCGTCGTTCGCGAGCTCGACGATGCGGTCGGCCAGCTGCGCGGCATTGCCGGGCTCGATCAGGAGCCCCGTCTCGCCATCCTTCATCACCTCGAGCACCGGCGGCACGGCGGGGGCGACGACCGCCTTGGACATGCCCCAGTATTCGAAGATCTTCATCGGCGAGCCATGGGTGTTGGAGTCGAGCAGCACCGCGATGTCCATGGCGGCGACGAACGCGGGGATGCGGGCGTGCGGCTGGCGGCCGGCGAACACGACGCGGTCGAGGTGTCCCTGGGCGCGGCAGGTGTCCTCCAGCGCCTGCCGGAATTCGCCGTCGCCGACGAACAGGAAGCGGGCCTGCGGCGCGCGTGCCAGCACGCTGGCGATGACCTCGCCGAACTTCGGGATGCCCTGCCAGCGGTTCATCGTGCCGACGAAGCCGATCACGAGGCCGTCCAGGCCCAGCCGCGCCCGCAGGCCCGGATCGAGTTCGCGCTGCTGGTCGAACCACTGCGGGTCGATCGCGTTGTGCGAGACGGTGATGCGGCGCGGCTCGACGCCGATCGCCTGCAACTGCGTGGCCTGGATGCGCGTGACGGTCACGATGTGGTCGGCGGCCTGCAGCGTGCGCCGTTCGAGCCAGTTGGCCAGGCGCGGCAGGTGCAGGCCGTAGTACTTGGCCCACGCCTGCGCATAGGGCGTGTTGACCTCGAGGATGAACGGCACCTTGCGCCGGCGTGCGACCATGCCGCCCGCGAAGCCGTACAACGCGTAGCGTTCGTAGACCATGTCCGGCGCGAATTCACGGATCGCGCGCGAGAGCCGGCGCCATGCCACCAGGTTGTAGGCGACCTGCAGCAGCTCGAAGACGACCCGCGGCACCGCCTGCTTGATGCGCACCAGCCGGTGGGGCTGGGCGCCGGCGGGCCGGGCCACGCGGTGCTCGATGTCGACCGGGCCGACGATGCGGACCTCGTGACCCTGCGCCCGCAGCGCGGCGACGATGGCGCCGATGTGGATCGACTCCGGCTCCTCGCCCTGGGTTCGATGGTGGTAGAGAACCCTCATTGCTGCCTCATTGGTGCTTCTTGCGTGCCCGGCCGAGAGTGTGGCACAAGGCACCGGCGTTCCGGCCGGCCGCCGGGGCCGCGCGGGAGCCTATGTCGTGGGGTATTCGACACTTCAGTCCAGCGAGATGAAGCGGCCGATCAGGCGATTCTTGATGAACACCGCCAGGCGGCGCGGCAGCAGGACGTTGCAGGCCAGCTGGAACCGCGCCAGGGCGGGCAGGCCGGCGCCCTCGCGAACGATCCAGCGCACGGCCGCGCCGGTGCCCCTGGCCTGCTCGCGCGCGATGTGGCGCTCGGCCAGCGCCAGCTGCTGGATCATCACCCGGCGGGCGCTGGGCGTGCGGCCGAACTCCCGGCAGCGCCGGGTGAAGGCCTCGTTCATGAGCTCCGAATCGCGCAGGGCGCGTTCCATGCGCGCCGTGTCGAGCCGGGCCCGGCCGCCCGCGTAGTCGTTGGTCGTGTGCACCAGATAGCCGCCGAGGGAGCGATGGATCGCGCACACGCGGCCGTGGAAGGCGATGTTGCGCACGCAGTAGGCGTCGTTGAAGCCCCAGAGTCCCTCGGGGAACGGCATCACCTTCATCAGGGCCGAGCGGCGCCACGCCGAGCCCGAGGTCCACGCGGGAAGCGGATACCCCGCCAGGTAAGTCTCCAGCGCGTCGCAGGGCGCTTCGGTCAGCACCACGTTGAGCGAGTTCCAGCAGGTGCTGTGCGGGACCTCGTCGCCGACGTCATGGATGTCGAGGTCGTGGAAGACCGCGACCACGTCTTCGGCGAGATCGAACTTGGGCACGATGGCGGATAGCTTGCCCGGGTACCACCAGTCGTCCGAATCGAGCTGCGCGATGATCTCGCCGCGCGCTTGCTCGAAGCCGAGCATGCAGGCCGCGTTGATGCCGCCGTTGGGCTTGTGCAGGTAGCGCACGCGATCGCCGTAGCGCTGCGCCACCAGGGCCGCGGTGTCGTCGGTCGAGCCGTCGTCGACGATCAGGATCTCGCGCAGTTCCGGCGGATAGTCCTGCGCCAGAACGCTGTCGACCGCCCGGACGAGCAGTGCCGCGCGATTGAACGTCGTGATGAGCACGGTGACTCGGGGGGTGGTCATTCTCGATTCCTGGAAGGGGGCTGCAGCTGGGCTCGGCCGGGGCGACGCCCGGGCGCTCGGGCATTCGCCCGCGGGGCCGCTGCGGTGGACGGTCCGGAGAGGATCCGGGCGGCGGGGCGCGACAGGTTCGTGCGGTCGCGCCCTCAGGCCAGCGCGGCGCGGATCTCGCGCTCGATCTTCTTCCAGACGCTGTCCCAGTTGAACTCGGTCTCGAAGCGGCGCTTGCCGCGCTCGCCCATCGCGCGCGCCAGGTCACCGTCCTTCAGGATCCGGATCAGGGCCGCCGCCAGGGCGTCGACGTCGCCGCACGGCGCGATCAGGCCGGCGTCGCCGACCATGGCCGGCATCGCGCCGTAGTCGGAGGCGATGCAGGGCGTGGCCGCGGCCATGGCTTCGAGGATGCTGATCGGGTTGCGGTCGACCAGCGAGGGCAGCGCGAACACGTGCGCGCCGCGCATCAGGGAGAAGAGCTTGTTTCGATCGCGCACGAATCCGTGGTTGACCACGCCGTCGGCCTGCGGGAGACGGTCCTGGCCGATGATGTGCAGCTGCGCGTCGGGCACCTCGAGGCGGACCTGCTCGAAGGCCTTCATCAGCACCGTGCCGCCCTTCTTCTCGAAGTCGCCCTTGCCGATGTAGAGAATGGTGCGCCCGTCGAAGGACTTCTCGTAGGCGTCGCCGAAGCCGGCGCCGGCGCCGAAACCGGTGGTGACGACCCGATCGCCGGCCACGCCGTAGTGCTCGATCATCGCGTCGCGCACGAAGTCGCTGCCCACGAAGATGCGCGTCGCGGCGCGATAGACGTTGCCTTCGAGTTCGAGCCATTCGGACTCGTCGCGCGCGTTGGCGAAGTGCGAGACGGAATCGTGCGGGTTGTGCGACGACAGCCAGCGGCACGAGTCGGTGAACAGGAACATCGGCTTGTCGATCGTCGTGCCGGGCGAGAACACCGCCCCGAAGAACACGATGACATCGTAGTGGCCCTTCAGCGGCTCGAGCAGCCGGGTGGCCTGGCGCGTGTAGGAGTTGAACGAGGCGGCGGTCTTCTCCATGTGGTAGCGCCACTTGCGATACCACGCCCGGCGCGGCCAGCGGATGGACCAGAGCTTGAACCACGCGCCGCGCCACCGGGGTTCGTTCATGCGCGGCATCGCGACGATCTCGAATTCCTGCTGCAGCCGTGCGAGCAGGGGCGGGAACATGCCGATGCCGCCGCCGAACACCACGGCGCGGAGCTTCTTGCGGGGCGTCGCCGCCGTAGCGGGGGCGGTCGTCGGGTTGTCTTGGATCATGGATGACGCGAAATGCTGGAAGCCGGGCGTCGAGCCGCCGGGCAGGAACAGGCTGGGAGGGGGTAGGCCGAGCATAGCGCGCGCAGCCCTCGCGAGGCTTGCGGCGCGGCGTCGCCTCCCCGGTTTGGGGGGCGCCTCATGCCGGGCGCACCAGGCGCAGCCGCTCGGCTAGACGCCTGGCCATGCGCTTGTCCTGTGCCGTGAACAGGCCCGCGGCCAGGCCGGCGGCGAAGAACACCAGCGAGAACGCGCCGGCGTGCAGCAGCAGGTTGAGCAGCTTGCGCGAGGTGACGTCGCCGAGCATCCAGGCCGCCGCGAAGGCGACGGCCGCGCAGGCCAGCGTGCGGGCGATCTGCGGCAGCGGCAGCAGTTGCGCCAGCGAGGCGCCCGTGAGCCGCATCGCCACGCGCAGGTAGATGGCCGTCGACAGGTAGGACGTCACCACGCCGGAGACGGCCGGCCCGTAGAAGCCGATCGCCTTGAGCAGGGCGAAGCTCAGCGCGACGTGGAAGGCCGTGACCGCGAGGACGATGTTGAGGTTGATGCGCGTGCGCCCGAACACCTGCGGCACCAGGCTCAGCACGAACATGAACAGCGGAATGGCGAACGTGTAGATCCTGAACACGCGCACGCTGTCGGCGTACTGGTTGGTGAACAGCAGCGTGACGAATTCCGTGGCGAACCCGAACAGGAACACGAACGAGGGCAGCATGATCAGCGACAGCTTGCGCACCGCCTCGCGCAGCAGCCGCGCCACCTCGCCCAGGTCGCCGCGCTGGATCAGTGGCGGCAGCGAGGCGCGCAGCACGTCGGCCACCGAGGCCTGGAAGATCACGTCCAGCGGCACCGAGAACGCACCGACGCTGTAGACGGCGAAGTCCACCGGCGTGAACGCGGTCGCGACGATGGCGCGGTCGAGCATGCCGCCGACGACACCGACGATGGAGGTCATCCACAGCGGGATGCTGTAGCCGAGCTGGTCGCCGAAGAAGGTCTCGAGGCGCACGCCGCGCCACTGCACGCGGTGCGTGCCGGTCGAGGTCAGCCACCAGGTGCGTACCGCCAGCCGGCCCAGCGCGTAGAGCACCGCGGCGATGACCAGCCCGCGCATCCCGAACCCGAGCGTGATCGGCACCATCAGCGTGAGCACCCGAACGACGGTCTCGAAGGTCTCGAAGCCGACCGCCGACCCGTAGCGGTCCTGGGCCACCATGAAGCTCGTGAAGTGCTCGGCGGCCAGCATCAGGCCGATCGCCACGGCGTACAGCGGCAGCAGGTCGGCCAGCGCGGGATTGCTGGTGCGCGCGGCGATCAGGGGCGAGGCGACGGCGATGCCGACGACGGCCACCAGCGCCGCGGCGCCCAGCAGCGCCAGCGTCTGAAACACCAGCGCGGTGCGGCGGGCCTCGTCCACTCGGTTGTAGAAATAGTAGATCGAGCTCGGCAGGCCCAGGGTGAGCAGCCCCAGCGCCATGGAGTTGACGAGCAGCAGCTGCTGGTAGGTGCCGTAGTCGTTCTTCGACAGCAGTCGCACCATCAGCATCGGCAGCGTGAAGCCGACGGCGTACTTGATGAGATTGGCGCCGATCAGGAAGCCGGCCTTGTTCGACAGGCTGGTCATCGCGACGGTTCCAGGAGGTTGGCGGGTGCGCGCTTCATGGCAGCTTGTTCGACCACGGGGCCGGCGGCGTGTCGACGGCGGGCGCATCGACCGCCGCACCGCTCGCACCGAGCTCGGGGCGCCCCTTGAGCATGGCGGAACTCGCCAGCGTGATCGTGATGAGCACGTAGTAGCTCCAGTCCCACGACTTGGCGTCGAACAGTGAACGGAAGATGATCGTGTACAGCGCGATGAGGGTGGCCTTGCGGGTGTTGAGTTCCCACGCCGAGGCCTCGACCGTGATCTTGCGGCGCAGGTCCTTGAGCGCGGCCAGCAGCATCTTGACCAGCGCGAGCAGGCCGATCAGGCCCGTGGTGGCGGCCGCCTCGATGAACGTGTTGTGCGCGTTCTTGCCGAGGTTGTCATGGCTGATCTCGCCGTACGAGGTGGCGTTCTCGCCGAAGGAGCGACTGCCCACGCCCAGGAACGGGTGGGTGCGGATCATGCTGAAGCCGGCCTGCCACAGCTCCCAGCGCGACGATTCTGCATCCTCCGCCGTGTAGCTGTCGCCCTGGTTCTGCGCCCGCTTGACGTACTGGTAGCTGATCGCGCCGGCGCCGAGTGCGACCACCAGCGGCAGCAGGACGAGGCGCTGGCGCTTCGTGGTCGTGAACATCACGATCAGCGCGACCTCGAGCACCAGCGCCATCATGCCGCCGCGCGACAGCGACATGAAGATGCCCAGCACCGAGCCCAGGGCGGCGATCGCGAGCACGCCGCGGCGCAGGAAGCCCGTCTCGGTGCGCCAGTAGATGTAGTAGAACGGCAGGGCCTGGACGATGATGAACGAGTAGTCGTTGTGGTTCTCGTACATGCCGTAGGCGCCGGCCCGGCCGCCGTTGGTGGCGTCCTCCAGCCCGGCGAACACGGCGTAGATGCCCCAGAACACGATCCAGGCGCTGCCGCACATCATTCCCCAGACGTAGCGGCGCAGCGCCTGCGGGCCGTCGATCACGCGCAGCGACACCAGCACGAACAGGGCGTAGGTCAGCCAGAAGCTGAACTCCTGGAACATGCCGAGCATGCCCGTTCGGTAGACCGACAGCGGCTGCAGGAACAGAAACAACAGCATCCACTTCGCCGCCGGCTGGGCGAGGGCGTCCAACCGGTTGTAGACGGCCTTGTGCCCGAGGCTCAACAAGGCGGCGACGATCGCGATGAGCTGCAAGGGCCGGTAGTCGGCGATCTGCGGCCAGAAGACGCCCGGCTGGAAGAAGTTCGCGAATGGAAAGATGAAGCTGGTGAACACCCAGGGTTCTCGGGTCGGGGTCGCGGCCATCCGCGGGCGTGACATCCTACGTCAACACCCCCCGACCCGACGGCCTGCCGGCGGCGCTCCCCCCAAAAGAGGTGGCCCTCGCGTGAACCACTGGGCACGCCGGCGCGCCGTCACGAAAAGGCCCGGCGATTCCGCACTGCGGAAGGGCCGGGCCGAGGGTCGGCGGGCGCCGCGGGGCTACTGGGCGAGTTCGTACGCGCCCAGGTCCTTGGCCGCGCCGGACGGACGCGCCTTGCCGGCCAGGTCCTGGATGACCGTGATCGAGGTCGCCTGCGTGCCGGCATCGACGGCCGGGCTGCCGGCCACCAGTGCGAAATTGGCGCTGCTGGCGGCCGCGAACTTCGGGTCGCCGAACAGGGCCAGCGTGTCGCCCGGGACCGTGGTCTGGTCCCAGCCCAGGCCGTTGTCCCAATACAGGTTGCGCTTGAGGTCGAGGTAGGCGTCCGAACTGCCCGTGTTGACGTAGAAGTTCGAGCCCGAGGTCGTGCGCGGACCGGCGGCGAAGATGTTGTCGTAGACGCGGATCGTGCCGGTCGGGCCGTAATTGCCCCAGGTGTTGAGGATCTGCCCGTTGCCCGAGCCGCTGGCCACGCGGTCGTTGTCGTAGAACGTGTTGAACGCCACGGTCAGGTTCATGTTCTGCGAGATCGTGTTGATGCGCAGGCCCGAATAGGCCGCGCCGATGACCACGTTGTTCCAGATCGCGCCCGACTGGATGCTGTCGGCCATGTTCAGGCCGTACTTGCCGCCGTTCTCCAGCCAGTTGTTGAACACGTTCATCCCCGTGAAGCCGGTCCAGCCGGTCGGGAATCCGTTGTACGTGTTGCCCGCCAGCCCGACGTTGTCGAAGAACTGGATCAGGTTGCCGCCGGTGATGTCGTGGATCCAGTTGAACCCGATGTTCCAGTTCAGCGCGCCGGAGTCGGCGTAGATGCCGTGGTTCTCGCTGGCGCCGGTGCAGGCGATGTCGTGGATGTGGTTGCCCAGCACGGTGGTGCCGTTGCCGTGTCCGGACACGCCCGCGGCGAGCGAATGGATCGCCGCCGGCCACGGCCCCAGCTCGTTGTTGACGACGCGCCAGGGGCCGGCCGAATACTGCACGTTGACCGGCGCCGCGTCGGACGTGGCATTGGCGTTGACGTCCATGCGCAGGTTCGAGATCGAGATGTAGTCGCCAGTGGTGCCGTAGTAGGCGGAGTTGGCGCCCTGGAAGCCGCCCTTCATGCTGGCCGGCGTCGTGTAGTGCACGTCCTCGATCGCGTTGCCGTTGACCGCGCCCGGATAGGCGGTGAAGTGGATCCAGCCCGTGCCGCTGGCGCCGGTCGGCTTGGAGCCTTCCTGGTTCGTGTAGCGGAAGCGGAACCAGGACGAATCGAAGCCGATGTCCGACCACGCGCCGCCGCGGATGACGACCTGGTCGCCGGCCGCGACCACGCCGCCGACGCCGCCGTTGGTGGACGTCTGCAGGTGGCGCCACGGGTGGGCGATGTCGCCGGCGACGGCCGTCGAGTCGTTGCCCGTGAGCGAGACGAACAGCACGCGGCCCGGGTTGGGCGTGAACGTGTTGTTGACGTTGCTGGCCGCGGTGCCCACCACCACCTTGACCGGTTCGGCGGTGCCCAGCGGCAGGTTCAGATTGCCCACCTGCACGGTGATCTGCTGCAGGCCGAGCTTGGAGCCGACCTTGGCCGCACCCAGGTAGCGGTAGTTGGCGACTTCCACGCCGCCGATGTAGACCTTGGTGGTCGTGCCCAGGCCGCTGGCGCTGCCGAAGTTCGTGCCGAAGATCGACAGGTAGCCGCCGAGGTTGTTCTCGCCGCCTGTGATGGGGCCCGACAGGGCGTCGGTGTACTGCACGTAGGGCGCGCCGGTCACGGGCACGACCGGCGTGAAGGTGGCCGCCACCGTGCGGTTGGCCGACAGCGTGACCGCACAGGTGGTCGAGATGCCCGAGCAGGCGCCGGTCCAGCCGTTGAAGGCGAAGTTCGAGGCCGGTTGCGCGGTCAGCGTGACCGCGGCGCCGACGGTGTAGGTGGTCGTGCACGACGACGTGCAGGTCGCGCCGGACGGCGTGGACGAGGCGACGAGGCCGCCGGTCGTCGCCGAGACGGCCAGCGTGGCCGTCGCCGGCGCGGGTGCAGGCGAGGGCGACGGCGTGGGAGACGGCGAAGGCGACGGCGAAGGCGAAGGCGACGGCGTGGGGGACGGCGAAGGCGACGGCGTGGGAGACGGCGACGGCGACGGCGTGGGGGATGGCGAAGGCGACGGCGTGGGGGACGGCGACGGCGACGGCGTGGGCGACGGCGACGGCGACGGCGTGGGCGACGGCGAAGGCGAAGGGGACGGCGAAGCCGAATCGCTGCCCCCGCCACCGCAAGCGACCAGGGCCATCAGGCCCGCGATTGCCACCAGGGCGCGCGCGCGTGCGCCAGCGTTGTTCATGTTCATGTATCGATTCTGGTTTGCGGGCAGCGCCCCGATTGTCTGGACGAACGCCCTATTTGCCTGCCAATTGAACGACTGTGCAGCAGCGCGGCAATGGAGCGGGGCCGCGTCCGCGGCCCATCCGGCGACATCTACCGTATTGCACCAGACTGGAATCGATTGTGCTGGACAGGACTGCAAGCATTTGTTGCTTGGGAAAGCGAAAAGCCGGCCGCGGCGGATGCCGGGCCGGCTCGAGCGAGGGCCTGCGTCCAGGCCCCCACCGTCCTTGCTGACGCTCAGTTGACGCGCTCGTAGGCGCCGAGGTCGTTCGCGCCGCCGGACGGGCGGGCGTCGCGCGCCGTGAAGTCGTCCAGGACGGTCAGCGGCGTGGCCTGCGTGCCGGTGTTGATGGCCGGGCTGGTCGACGTCAGCGACAGGTCGCCGGTGCTGGCCGCCGTGAACAGCGGATTGCCGCGCAGCCCCAGGGCGTCACGCGTGTTGGCGGCCCAGCCGTGGCCGTTGTCCCAGTACAGGTTGCGCTTGAAGTCGAGGTAGGCGTCCGAGCTGCCCGTGTTGACGTAGAAGTTCGAGCCCGCGGTCGTGCGCGCACCGGCGGCGAAGATGTTGTCGTAGATGCGGACCGTGCCGGTCGGGCCATAGTTGCCCCAGGTGTTGAGCACCTGGCCGTTGCCCGAGCCGCTGGCGACGCGGTCGTTGTCGTAGAACGTGTTGAACGCCACGGTCACGTTCATGTTCTGCGAGATCGTGTTGATCCGCAGGCCCGAGTACGTGGCACCGATGATGACGTTGTTCCAGATCGAGGCGGACTGGATCCCGTCAGCCATGTTCAGGCCGTACTTGCCGCTGTTCTCCATCCAGTTGTGATGGATCTTCATGCCGGCGAAGCCCGTCCAGCCCGAGGGGAAGCCCACGTACGAGTTGCCGGCCAGCCCGACGTTGTCGAAGAACTGGATCAGGTTGCCGCCGGTGATGTCGTGGATCCAGTTGTAGGCGATCTCCCAGTTCAGCGCGCCCGAGTCGGCGTAGATGCCGTGGTTCTCGCTGGCGCCCGTGCAGGCGATGTCGTGGATCAGGTTGCCCAGCACCGTGGTGCCGTTGCCGTGTCCGGACACGCCTGCGGCGAGCGAGTGGATCGCTGCCGGCCACGGGCCGAGCTCGTTGTTGACCACGCGCCACGGGCCTGCCGAGTACTGCACGTTGACCGGCGCCGCGTCGGACAGCGCGTTGGCGTTGACGTCCAGGTGCAGGTTCGAGATGCCGATGTAGTCGCCGGTGGTGCCGAAGTAGGCCGAGTTCGCGCCCTGGAAGCCGCCCTTCATGTTGGCCGGGGTCGTGTAGTGGACGTTCTCGATCGCGTTGCCGTTGACCGGGCCCGGGTAGGCCGTGAACTGGATCCAGCCGGTACCCGCCGCGCCGGTCGGCTTGGAGCCTTCCTGGTTCGTGTAGCGGAAGCGGAACCACGAGTTGTCGAAGCCGATGTCGGACCACGAACCGCCGCGGATGACGACCTGGTCGCCGGCCTGGATGATGCCGGCCACGCCGCCGTTGGACGGCGTCTGCAGCGTGCGCCACGGGTGGGTGATGTCGCCGGCGACGGCCGTCGAGTCGTTGCCCGAGAGCGAGACGAACAGCACGCGGCCCGGATTGGGCGTGAACGTGTTGTTGACGTTGCTGGCGACGCCGTTGACGACGACCTTGACCGGTTCGGCGGTGCCCAGCGGCAGGTTCAGGTTGCCCACCTGCACGGTGATCTGCTGCAGGCCGAGCTTGGAGCCGACCTTGGCCGCACCCAGGTAGCGGTAGTTGGCGACTTCCACGCCGCCGATGTAGACCTTGGTGGTCGTGCCCAGGCCGCTGGCGCTGCCGAAGTTCGTGCCGAAGATCGACAGGTAGCCGCCGAGGTTGTTCTCGCCGCCGGCGACCGGGCCGGACAGCGCGTCGGTGTAGGTGACCAGCGGGGCGCCGGTGATCGGGGCGGGCGCCGGAGCCGGGGTGGGCGCGGGCGTCGGCGCCGGGGTGGGCGCGGGCGTGGGGGCCGGAGCCGGCGTCGGCGCCGGCGCCGGGGTCGGTGCCGGAGTCGGTGCCGGGCTGGGCGCCGGCGGCTTGGGGGCCGGAACCGGTGCCGGGGTGGGCGTCGGAGCGGGCGCCGGCGCGCCGGTGGCCGCCGTGGCCTTGAACAGGGCGGCGATCGTTTCCGTGGAACCCACGGTCGTCGAACAAGTCTTGGCCGTGCCAGAGCAGCCACCGCCGCTCCAGCCGGTGAAGGTGTAGCCGCTCTGCGCGGTCTCGGTCAGCGCGAGCTTGGTGCCCGCGGGCATGGCCTTGCTGCACAGGGACGACTTGGGATCGCTGTTGCAGCTGATCAGGCCGTACGGCGAGCTTTCGACCGAGCCGCCCGCACCCGCGCTGACCGTCAGGGTCACCGACGTGCTGCCGGTACTCCCCACGTTGACGCCGCGATGGCTCTGGATCGTCGCCATGTCCGCGGAGTCGACCGTGGGGTCGCTCGTCTGGCCGCCGCCGCAGGCGGCGAGCGTGGCGATGGCTGCAACTTCGACTGCCGACAGTGCGGCGAACTTGAACTTCGATTTCATCGGTGGGGTATCCGGAAAGACTTTGGCACAGGCTTCCGCCCGCCTTGCGGCGTGCAGCGCGACTCATTGCAAAGTGCGAGGGAACTGCGGCGGGCCGGGGGAGGGTGGTCGGCCGTGCAGATCCCGTATGGCGTTGCCGGACTGGCGTCGGGGCGTTGGAAGCCTGGGCACTGTTGCTGGTACGCAGCCTATCGGCACGTCGCGGCCCCTCGGTAAGCCGCAATTTCGAATCTGTTACAGACGGCCGAGCGGGGCCTGCGCCACAGGAGGCGGGCATCCGGGCAAGGTTTCTAAACCCCCGGGGGTACCTCGGGCCTACCCTGATATCTCCCCAAAAATGGGGATTGCGAATCGCATGTTTCGCGAGTCTTGCATAGGGTAAATCGGCCCTGGAACCGACCGGTTGCGGGGACCTGCCGACCGGCTGGCGCGGCCGGCGTCCGAAACCGTCGAACAGCGTTGCTTTAGGGCAACGAAGCTACGCAGCGACCGAAAACGTGAAGTGTTCGGCAGAATCTCAAGTTACAGGGAATTACGACTTGAGGCGCTCGAGTGGGCCTCAGTCCGACGCGACAGGACGTTCGAGGGCTTCGAAACGCAGTTCGGCCGCCTGCCATTGCGGCAATTTCGCTGCCAGCGCCTGGACGGTGTACGTGTTGTGGTCGTGGAACAGGAGCACATCACCAGCTATCGGCGGGGCTGAGTCGATACGCCGAGTCAATGCTTCGACACCGTCCTGGCGGTAGTCGCTGTAGGTCCGCGTCCAATGGACCAGCGTGTAGCCGGCGCTGCACACCGTCCGGATGGCGCGAAGGCTGACTTCTCCCTTCGGCGGACGCATCAGGCCGGAATCGAGCCCGGTCGCCTCGCGGATGACGCGCCGGCAATGCGCGAGGTCGTCCACCAGCGCCGCCGGCGGCAGCGACGTGATGACCGTGTGGTCGTGGCTGTGGCCGCCGATCCCGTGGCCTTCGGCCACGATGCGGCGGGCCAGTTCGGGGTACTTCTCCACCTCCCGGCCGACGACGAAGAACGTGGCGCGGACGCCCGCGCGTGCGAGCATGTCCAGCACCGCGGGGGTGTGCTCGGGATGCGGGCCGTCGTCGAAGGTCAGCGCCACGGCGCCGCCCGACCGCGGCAGGCGCCACAGGAAGCGACCCGGAAAGACGACCTGCTGCAGCAGGTCCTTGGACAGGCTTCTAGCGAGCGCCAGCATGCGCGGACTCCAGGGCGACGTCGGCGAGGACGTCGCGGTTGCGTCGGCCCAGGGCCGACCAGGTGAGATGGGCGATGGACGAGGCGATGCGCGCCGGCTCCCAGTCGCGGGCCAGCGCCGCGGCGAGGGCGGCGGCGAGCGCGCCCGGATCGCCCGGGGCCACCAGCACGCCGTTGACGCCGTCGTCCACCAGGTCGGGAATGCCGCCGACGCGGCTGGCGACGACCGGGATGCCGCCGGCCAGCGCCTCCACCACGACGTTGGGCGAGCCTTCGGCATGGCTGGGCAGGCACAGGAGGTCGGCGGCCGCGATCCAGTCCGCCACGATCGGCTGGGGCCGCGGGCCGAGGAAGTCGACCTGTCCGGCGATGCCCAGTTGCGCGGCCAGGCGCAGCAGCGCGTCGCGCTCGCTGCCCTCGCCGACCAGCACCAGCCGGGCCGGCGCGGCCGCAGGTGAGCGCTCGCTCGGCAGCCGCGCCCAGGCCTGCAGCAGGATGTCCAGCGCCTTGACCGGCACGAGGTGGCCGACGAACAGCACCAGCCGGACATCGACCGCCACGCCCAGCGCGCGACGCAGTGCCGCGCGCTCGTCCGCGGGACGCGGATGGAAGACGGCGGGCGAATAGCCGGCGCACGGGATGCAGTCGATGCGCGCCGCCGGCAACCCGGTGAGCGTGGCCACGGCACGCGCCAGCGGGGCGCTGACCGCGATCACGCGGCGCGCGGCGCGCAGCGCGGCGCGGATCTGCGGCCGCAGCAGGCGTTCGCGGGCCGACACGTTGATGTCGCTGCCGTGCGCCGTCGCCACCAGCGGCAGCCCCAGCACGCGCGCGGCCAGCGCGGCGCCGACGACGTCCGGGTAGGCGCAGTGGGCGTGCAGCACGAAGCGGCCGTGGCGCCGCCGCAGCCCGCGCAGGGTGCCCAGCACGCCGGCGAAATAGGTCAGGCCCGACAACCAGTGCAGCCCGGGCACCGCCAGGTAGCGCGGATGCAGCAGGGTGCGGCCGGCCCAGGTCTCGCTGGCCGGCACCGGGACCGCGTCGCGCCACGGCCCGACCTGCGGGCGCCGCGGCACCGGGATCACCAGGTCCATCTCGCAGTCGGCGGCCAGGGCATCGACCAGGTTGCGCAGGAAGGGCGTGCGGAACGGGTCGCGCGGGCTGGGAAAGAAGGTGGTGAGGACGACCACGCGCAGGGGCTGCGCCGCGGCCGCGGCGCGATCCTCGCCGCGGGGCGGCTCCGCCGCGGGCAAGGCGCGCTCGGCGAGCCGCGGTTGGCCCTGCGCCTCGCTCATCGCGAAGTCCGCGCGCGCACCCGCTCGTAGAGCTGCTCGTAGCGCTCGATCATGCGGCGGATGTCGAAGGTCGATTGCACGCGCTCGCGCGCGGCGGCGCCGAAGCGTGCGCGCCGGGCCGCGTCGCCGCACAGCTCGACCAGGCAGGCCGCCAGGCCGGCTTCGTCGTCGCTGGCGAACAGGCGGCCGTCGATGCCGTCGCGCACGATCTCGCCATTGCCGCCCACGGCGCTGGCGACGGCCGGCACGCCGGCGGCCATGGCCTCGAGCAGCGTGTTGGACATGCCTTCGCTGAACGAGGGCAGCACGAAGATGTCGAAGGCGCCGAGCACGCGGTCGACGTCGTTGCAGTGGCCCAGCAGGTGCACGCGGTCGGCGATGCCCAGCGACTGCGCCAGCGCCAGGAGCGTGGTGCGTTCCGGGCCTTCGCCGGCGAACACCACGTGCACGGGCAGCCCGCTGGCGGCCGCGGCGCGCACCAGGAGGCCGTAGTTCTTGACCGCGGCCAGCCGGCCTACGCTGCCGACCACCAGCGCGCCGTCGGGCACGCCCCAGCTGCGCCGGAGGGCGGCGCGGGCATCGGCGTCGATGCGGTCGGCGACGTCGAAGCGGCTCAGGTCCACGCCGTTGTGCAGCACCTCGATGCCCGCCTCCGGGATGCCGATGTGGTGCACGAGGTCGGCCTTGAGCTGGCCGGAGACGGCGAACACCGCGTCGGTGTGGCGGCTCATCCAGCGCTGCACGGCGAAGCGCGACGGGCGGTCGTTGAAGGTTCGTCCGTGCTCGCTGTGCACCAGGGCCGGCACGCGCGCGAGCCGGGCGCCGGCGAAGCCGTAGAAGAAGGGCTCGGCGTTGCGCGTGTGCACCACGTGCGGCCGGGTGCGGCGCATCAGCGCGGCCAGGCGCAGCGCCAGGCGCGGGTCGTTGCCGCCGCGCCAGTCCATCTCGTGGACGACCACGCGCGGGTCGTCGATGCGACGGGCGAACTCGCCGGCGCGCTTCAGGCAGCACACCGAGGACAGGAAGCGCGTGCGGTCGAGCCGGTTGATGACGTTGACGACGCCGTTCTCGAGGCCGCCCGGCTCCAGGCTGAGCAGCACGTGCAGGATGCGGATCGGCGCCGCGGCCGCACCGGCGCCGGCGGCGTGCGGGCGGGCGTCCGGTGGCGCGGCCGGGCGGGCGCTCACGCCGCGAGCGCGACGGTGCGCGCGTCGACGTCGAACACCCGGTCCACGCGGTCCCAGCGGAAGTCGGCCAGCAGGCGGGCCAGCCGGCCTTCGGTGCGGTGCAGGCTCACGTAGTGGCGGAAGCGCGACTTCGCGTCGACGCCCGCCACGCGCGGCTGCCCCGGGTCGATCTCCCACGGGTGCATGTAGAAGATCGCCGGCCGGCCTTCCTCGCGGTTGAAGCGCGCGATCGCGTAGCGCGACGCGGCATAGGGCAGGAGGCGGAAATAGCCGCCGCCGCCGATCGGGATGTTGCGGCTGCCGGCGCGCACGGTGGAGATCGGGATCTCCACCAGGCCGGCCGTCGAGCAATACGGAAAGCGCGGCGCGTCGGGCATGCCGTAGTGGTCGTGGTGCACCGGGTAGACGCTGGAGCTGTAGGCGTAGCCTGCGTCGCGCAGGCTGTCGAAGGCCCACAGGTTGCGCTTGTCGATCGAGAAGCTCGGGGCTCGATAGCCGCGCACCGACACGCCGCCGATGTCCTCCAGCAGGCCCTTGGCGCGCGTGATGTCGTCCGCGAACTCGGCCGGTGTCAGGTCGAGGGCGCGCTGGTGGCCGTAGCCGTGGCTGGCCAGCTCGTGACCGCCGGCGACGATGCGGCGGATCAGCGCGGGGTAGCGCTCGGCGATCCAGCCGAGCGTGAAGAAGGTGGCGTGCGCGCCGTGGGCGTCGAAGTGCGCGAGCAGGCGCTCGACGTTGTTCTCGACGCGGCATTCCAGCGTGTCCCACGCGCTGCGGGCGATGTAGGGCGCCATCGCGGAGACCTGGAAGTAGTCCTCGACGTCGACGGTCAGCGCGTTGACGATCGCGCGTCTCGGGCTGGCGTCCTGCGGGGCGGCGTTCATCCGATGGTCTCCATGCCGCGGCGGCTCGCGCGGTACTTGTACCCCAGCCAGTGGGCGAGCCACTTGGTCACGCGCGCGGTCGCGCCACCGTCCCAGACGTCCGGGCTGCCGGCCTTGTCGACAAGCTGGTTGTCGCTGGCGTTGACCACGCGCAACGCGCGCTGCGCCAGTTGGGCGTCGAGGCCGACGGCGACCTCGCAGCGGCTGGCCAGCTCATCGTCGTCGCTGGCTTCCGGACCGACGGCGATGGTGGGAATGCCCAGCGCGGTGGCTTCCTCCAGCAGCTTGCCGTCGGCGCCGGTCACGAGGCAGCGTGCGTGGCGCAGCAGGGCGAGGGCGTCGACGTAGCCGCGATCGCGCACGATGGTGACGCCGGCCTGCTCGAGCAGCTGGTCGCAGCCGGCGACGATGACCGCGCGCCGCTCGGCCGCGCGCAGCGGCCAGACCAGCGGGAACTCGTGGGCGAGCTGGCGCAGCACCGCCGCCACCTGCGCGACGACGTGCTGCGGATCGGGCGTGGCCGGAAAGCGCCAGGCCAGCACGCCGTAGCGGCCGCGCAGCGACTCGGGCAGGTCGAACTCGCCCAGGATCTTGTCGGCGGTGCCGAACTGCGGGATCACGATGCCGATGAACTTGGCCGCCAGGCTGCCCATGAAGTGCACGTTCCCGGACGGCTTGCCGTCGCGGATGAGGCGGTTCGAATCGGCGATGTCCTGCGTCAGGCACTCGGTGGCCAGGCGGTCGATCAGCGCCCCGTTGAGGGCCGAGTCGGTTCCCGCGCCGTGCGCGCGGCCGGCGTCCAGGTGCAGCACCGGAAAGCCGCGCTTGCGCGCCAGCAGCGCGCAGGCGAGCGCCGAGTTCTGGGTGCCGGAGACGAACACCGCGGCCGGCGCCTGTTCCTCGAGCACCGCGTCGAAGCGGGCGGTGGCCGCCGACATGACGCGGCCGTAGTCGCCCGGATCCAGCGCCAGGTGGATGGCGGTGTAGGCCGACATCAGCTTGGCGTCGCGCACCTTGCCGATCGCGTGCTCGGTGCCGGTGTGCACGATGATGGGCGCGGGCACCGTCGACGATTCGGACAGCACCTGGGCCAGCGACGCGAACTTCCAGAAGCCGGCCGCCGAGTCGCACACGCACAGCACGGTGCGCTTGGCCGGCCGCCCCGGCGGCGCCGCCACCAGCGGGCGCCACGGCCGCGGCGGCTCGGGCAGGGGCACCGGGCCGCTGTTGGCGGCATCGTGTTCGGCGCCCTCGATGTCGATGTCGATGTCGATGTCGCTGCCGTCGACGGTCTCCTCGGTGGCCGCCGAGCTGACCGGCGCCAGGTCGCTCAGGCCGCCGATCTCGGAGCGCAGCTCGCCGGCCGTCTCCACCACCATGGCCTCGGTGATGCCGTTGCGCTCGGTCAGGTAGGCGGTCAGCAGCAGGCGGTTGCACAGGCGGTTGATGCGCCGCGGCACGCCGGCCGTCCAGGCATGGATCGCCTCGTAGGCGGCTGCCGAGAACTCCGGATTGCCGGCCCAGCCGACATGGTGCAGCCGATGTTCGATGTACTTGCGCGTGTCCTCGCTGTCGAGCGGCGTGAGATGGCACGACGCGGTCACGCGCTGGCGCAGCTGCTCCATCGCCTTGGACTTGAGCAGGTTGCGCAGCTCGGGCTGGCCGACCAGGAAGCTCTGCAGCAGCGAGTGTGTGCCGATCTGGAAGTTCGAGAGCATGCGCAGCTCTTCGATCGACTCCCGTCCCAGGTTCTGCGCCTCGTCGACGATCAGCAGCGCGCGCTTGCCCTGGATGGCCAGCGAGGTGAGGAAGGCCTCGAGGGTCGAGATCAGGTGCGCCTTGGAGTCGCCGGCCATGGGCACGCCGAAGGCGATCAGGATGGCGCGCAGCAGTTCACCGGCCGCCAGCTGGGTGCTGACGATCTGCGCGGCGACCACCTTGGTCGGGTCGAGCTCCTCGAGCAGCGTGCGCACGATGGTGGTCTTGCCGGCGCCGATCTCGCCGGTCACCACGATGAAGCCTTCGCCCTGGTGGGCTCCGAACTTCAGGTAGGCCAGCGCATGGCTGTGCCCCCGGCTGTCGTAGAAGAAGGCCGGGTCGGGGTTGAGCTGGAACGGGGAACCGGTGAGGCCGAAATGCGACTCGTACATGGGATCAGTATTGCACCCTCAGCCCTGCAAAGGCCTGGTTCTCGCGCACTTGCGTGGTCGTCGAAGTCGAATTCAGCACGAGGTGGGCGGCGAAATGTCGCACGCCGCACGACAGCGTGGTGCGCGGGCCCAGCCGCTGCGTCACGCTCAACGTGGCGGCCGCCTGGCGCGACGAATCGCCGGTGCGCGCGCCGAGCGCCTCGATGGTGGTCCACTCGAGCTCGGCCGCCGCCGACATGGTGGGCATCAGCCGGTGGTACAGGCCCAGCGATCCGCCCCACTGGCGGCTGTCGAACGTGGTGGCGAGCGCGGCGGCGGGCGCCCCGGGCAGCGCCTCGGCCTTCTGGTACCAGGCCGACGCGAAGATCGTGTCGCGCACGCCGTTGAAGATCAGGTTCAGCGTGGCGCGCGTGGCCAGCTGGGCCGACTCGGAGGTGATCTGCAATGGCTGCGAGAAACTGCCGGGCAGGTTGCGACTCTGCACCAGCTCGTCGACCGACTGGTCGCTGCCGGCGCCGGCATCGGGCGCGCGGCTGCTGAGCAGCGCACCCAGCAGGGCGGTCGGGTCGTTGTCGGGGCCGTTCAGGCCGAGGCTCGCCGCATTGGCCGACGCGGACCGCGTGAGCGACGCCTCGATCGTGCTGTGCGGCAGCCGGTCGCGCAGCCGCACGTTCCAGCCGGTGCCGAAATAGTGGTGTTCGGCATCGATGTCGAGCGCGGTGCGCCGCGACGGGTGCCACTGCAGCAGGGCGCCGTAGAGGTTGTCGTTGCGCGTCGTGGCCGAATAGACGGCGTGCTCGTGGCCGCCGACCACGCCCAGCACGATGTCGTTGGCCAGCGCAGCGGTCAGGGCGGCCTGCAGGGAATCGGCGCGCAGCACCGACGCACTGCTGTCCTGGTAGGTCGTGTTCTCGTGCGAGGCGTCGACCGTCAGGCCGAACGGCGCCGGCTTGCGCTCGACGTGCACGACGTCGTGCTGGTAGGTCGAGCCGTTGGGCGCCGCCACGCCGGACGAGTCGTCCGACTTGTTGCGGGTGAGGGTCGTGTCGCTGCGCGCGCTGGCGCTGAGCGTCGGCGAGAACTCGTGCGCGAAGTACGGGCTGGCGCGCAGGCTCACCGTCGAGACGGTGTTGGCGGTGGACCCGGCGTCCGACTGCGCGGCCAGCGGGTCGGCGCGGGTGCGCACCGCCGAGAGTTCGCCGTCGAAGAACAGCGCGCGTTCGACCAGGATCGCGTCCAGGTCGAGGCGGCCGCGCGGAAGCACGCGGTCGGGTTCGGTGTGGCGGGCGTAGCCGATGAACTCGAGGCCGGCGTCGCCGGTGATCGTCAGGCGCGCGCCGCGGCTGCGCACGATGACGCCCGCGTTCACGTCGCCGATCAGGTCGCTGCGGCGCAGCGCGTCGGTGGTGAGTCCGCTGTTGTCGGTGGCCACGGCACTGACGGCCAGCGTCGGCTGCAGCGGCGGCGAGGTGGCGGCGATCGATGCGGCTGCGACCGACAGCAGCGCCAGCCCGGACGCGCCGGCGCGGGCCCTGCGACCCGCGCGGCGGCCATCAGGTCTCGTAGTAGCCATAGGCGCCCGGGTCCGGCAACGAGGATCGGTTCAACACGGTCGACACCAGGGGGCACGAATCGACGGCGGCGAAGGCCTGCGAGACGGCGCGCGAATCGGCGCCGCCGGCCTGCACCACCATGACCACCTGGCCGACGCGCGAGGCGAGATGGCGGGTGCCGCTCGACACGAGGATGGGCGGGGCGTCGAAGATCACCAGGCGGTCGGCGTAGCGCTCCGACAGCTCGGTCAGCAGGCGGTCGATGTAGCTGCTCGACAGCAACTCGGACGACTTGCGGTTCTCCGCGCCGGCGGGCAGCAGCGTCAGCTTGGGCACGTTGGTGCGCAGCAGCACGTCGGAGATGTCGAGGTCGGGCTGGGCCGCCAGGTCCAGCAGGCCCGGTCCGGGCGGCAGCCCGTAGCGTTGCAGCACCGACGGCCGCAGCACGTCGGCGTCGACCAGCAGCGCGTGGTAGTCGACCTCCATCGCCAGGCTCATGGCGACGTTCATCGAGAAGAAGGTCTTGCCCTCGCCGGCGGTCGCGCTGGTGACCAGCACCAGGTTGCGCCGCAGGCCCTGGGCCGCGGCCAGCTCGACGTTCTTGAGCAGCGCCATCTTGATGACGCGGATCTGCTCGGCCAGCACGCGGTCGGACAGCAGCGGCGTGAGGTAGCCCTGCGACGCGAGGCGGTCCAGGTCGATCGTGACCTCCTGCGACAGCTTGCCGGCGGAACGGTCGACCGCCGGCAGCGGGGCGAATGCGGGGGCGTCCGCGGCCGGCGCCGGGGCCGGGGCCACGGGGATGGGTGCGAACGCCGCGGCCGGTGCCTCGAGCATGCCCGCTCCCGACGCGTCGAGTCCGGTGCCCGGGACCTGGATTCCCGCGCGGCGCAGCTCCTCGAGGCGGCGCGTGGCTTGTTCGATGATGTTCATGACGGCACGCGCTTCACAGGAGGTGGCCCAGTCGCTTCGTGACCAGGACGATCCAGATGCCCTGGGTCAGGAAGAAGACGGCCATGACGATGCCGATCCGCTGCAGGTCGGCGCGGCGGGCGGCGACCATGCCCGACGTGGAGACGCTGCTGATCATGCCGATGACGGGCCGCTTGGAGACGGCCTCGAGCTGCTTGGGCGTGGAGAAGGTCGGATAGATCATGCTGAGGGCGTAGGCCAGGGCGATGCCCGCGGCCAGCGACGCGATCATGAACAGCGTCGCGAGCGTCGTGCGGTCCGGAAACACCGCCTTGGGCGTCACGTGCGGCGGCTCGATCACGCGGAAATCGGCCAGCTGGTCCGACTGGTCCATCTTGACGCCCAGCGACGCCGCCTCGCGCCGCGAGACCAGCAGTTCATAGTTGTGGCGGATGACGTCGTAGTCGCGATTGAGCTGCGCCAGTTCGGCCTCGGCGGCGGGCACCTTGCTGGCGCCGGCCCGCAGTTCCTGCAGGCGCGCCTGCTGCGCGGCCAGTTGCGAGCCGAGCGAAGCGACATTGGCCTCGGCATCGGCCAGCGAGATCCGGATGCGCTGGAACACCGGGCTGGTGGCGGCCGAGCCCGAGCGACCGCCGTTGGCCTTGGCCGCGGCGGCGCGCTCGGCGTTGCGCTGGGCTTCGAGCTGGCGGATGGTCTGGCGCGCGCTCACGACGTCCGGATGGGCCTCGGTGTAGCGGCGCAGCAGCTCGTCGAGCTGCTTCTTCTGGGCATCGATGCGCGAGTCGAGCTCGGTGGGCGCCGCCGCGGCGGCCGGATTGGCGGCGTCGACGGGCAGGCGGGGATCCTCGCCGGCGAGCTCGCGCTTGAGCGCGTCGCGGGACTGCACCGCCGCGGCGTAGGCGATCTGCAGTCGCGTCACCTCGTCGGCGATGGCGGACGTGCGCGCGAAGTAGTCCTGCGCCGAGACGCCCGAGACGCCGAAGTTGCGGATCTTGAAGTCCTTGAGCCGGCCTTCGGCCTCCGCGAGCTTGGCCTCGTAGGTCTTGATCTGCTCGTCGATGAAGGTGCCGGCCTCGGTCGAATCGCGCTGCTTGGCATCGGTGCCGGTGCCCACGAAAAGCTCCACCAGCGCGGCGACCACGGCCTTGGCCGCGGCCGGGTCGGTGTCGCGCACGCTGATCACGTACAGGTTGCCGCCGCTGGAGTCGACCTTGATGCGGTCGATCATGCGGTCGATCGCCTGCTCGCGGGCGACGCCGGTGGCGGTGGCGGGCAGGGCGTGCGTCGCCTTCAGGATGCGGTCGACGTTCGGCCGCGAGACGAGCGTGCGGGCGAGCATCTTGACCTGCTGGTCGGTGTCGGGCTGGAACGCCAGGCCGGCCATCAGGGGCTTGAGCACGGTCTGGGTGTCGACGTACACGCGCGCGCTGGCCTCGTAGCGGTTGGGCGTCATCCACACCACGGCCACCCCGATGACCGCGACCGCCCAGGCCGCGCCGATGGCGACCCAGCGGCGCCGCCACACGGCGCGCAACGCGATCAGGAGTTCTTCGGCAATCTGGTTCACGGGCGTCCACCCAGCCCTGCACGCACGCGCATCGCCCGGATTCCTAGAACCAGCTCTGCGGAACGATGATCACGTCGCCCGGCGCCACCGCGGCGTTGGCGGTGATGTCGCCGCGCTTGAGGAGATCCTTCAGGCGCACGGTGTACGAGGTGTTCTTGCGCACCAAGACGGCGCTGTTGCCGTCGGCGAAGTCGGTCAGTCCGCCGGCCTGGATCATGACGTCGAGCAGGGTCATGTTCTGGCGATAGGCGATGGCCTGCGGCTTGGTGGCCTCGCCGACGATGCGGATCTGCTCGGCGAAGGTGCCCTGGAACGTGTTGACCAGCACGGTCACGTTCGGGTCGCGCACGTACTTCGACAGCGCCTTCTCGATCTCGCGCGCGATCTCCGGCGGCGTCTTGCCGGCCACGACCAGGTCCTGCACCAGCGGCGTCGAGATGCGGCCGTCCGGCCGCACGGCGACGGTGCCGGACAGGTCGGTGTTGCGCCAGACGACGATGTTGAGCGAGTCGAGCGGGCCGACCTTGTAGACGTCGTCCGCCGACGGCGTGTCCGCCGGCGCGGGCGGATGGCTCGTGGCGCAACCGGCCAGCCCGGCAGCAACGCAGGCCAGAACGAAAAGCGCCCGGAGGAGCCGGGCGACCGTTGAAGATGCGGCCATTGTCATTGTCCTTCGCGGAAGACCACGACGCTGACGGTTTCGATCAGGACGAGCAGGTCGAGCACCAGCGAGTTGTTCTTCACGTAGTAGAGATCGAATTGATGCTTGCGGCGTGCGTCCTCGATGGATGCGCCGTAGCCCGAGCGTACCTGGGCCCAGCCGGTGAGGCCAGGTTTGATGCTGTGGCGCAGATCATAGAACGGGATGTGCTTGCGCAGTTCGGCCACGAAGGTCGGACGCTCCGGACGCGGGCCGATCAGGCTCATCTCTCCGCGCAGCACGCTGAACAGCTGCGGCAGCTCGTCGATGCGGGTCTTGCGCATGAAGGCGCCCACGGGCGTCACGCGGCTGTCGTTCTTGGCGGCCCAGCGCGCCACGCCATCCTTCTCGGCGTCGTTGCGCATGCTGCGGAACTTCAGGCACATGAAGATCTTGCCGCCGAAGCCGACGCGCTCCTGGCGATACAGGATCGGGCCCGGGCTGGTCAGGTGCACCGCGATGGCGGCCGCGGCCATCACCGGCGCGGTGACGGTCAGCAGCACCAGGGAGCCAACGATGTCGATCAGGCGCTTGACGACGTGGCGCACCTTGCCCTGCTCGAAGCCCTTGCCGTAGACCAGCCAGCTGGCCTTCAGGCTGTCGAGCGGCACCTCGGCGCGGGCGCGCTCGAAGCAGCCGGCCAGGTCGAGGACGGGAATGCCGCGGATGCGGCAGGCGAGCAGCTGGTCCATCGGCACGTTGCCGCCGCGCTGGTCGCGCACGGCCACGACGATCTCGTCGATGCCGTGGCGGAACGCGAGGTCGACGATGGACTGCGATCCTTCGAAGACCTGGCCCTTGCCGAGCTCGACCGGCACGGCCGGCGTATCCTGCGGCGTGGCCACGTAGCCGATCACGTTGCGCTGCATCGTCTTCGATTCGCGGAAGTCGCGCGCCACCATGGCCGCGTCCGGGCCGGTGCCCACGATCAGCACGCGCGGCACGCGCAGCGCCTTGCGCAGCCGGCGTCCAGCGTACTTGCCCACCAGCAGGCAGCCCGCCAAGCACCACACGGCGCGCGGCAGGAACAGCGAGGCGTAGTTCGCACCCAGGGTGGCTTCGAAGACGGGGTAGGCCAGGCAGCCGGCGATCATGACGGCGGTCAGCATGCGCCAGAAGGCGGCGGAGAAGCGCAGGCGCACCGGGCGGTACAGTCCCAGGCAGGCGAACATGAAGACGGCGGTCAGCGCGAAGGCCGCGGCCAGCGTCAGCAGCCAGTTCAGCGTCAGCAGGGGCGTCTCGCCCGCCAGGTTGGGCGTGGCGATCGATGCCAGCACGACCGCGAGGAAACAGAGCGAGATATCGACAAATAGCGACGAAAGCGGAACGTTGCGAAAAGCAGCGAACATGGAGAACCCCTCCTCCGTCAACTTGTACGGGCGACGGATCCGGGTCCGTCGTTCCTCGTCACGTCGACGATACTGATACGATTGAAACAACTGGTGTCAGAGGCCCGCGCGCTCTTCGGAGCGATCCACCGGTTCCCGCTGACGCTGGAAAATCCCGTCTGGCTTGGCGTTCCGGCTCGTCGCCGAATCTGTCAAACCGAGTATCGATCAAGACCCGTCGAGTGCACATCCCCGCATTTGGGGGGGTTCTGGCGGGTCTCCAGGCCCCGTGGCGCCTCTCGAAAACCCGAAACGGGGGTCGACGATCGATCGCTCGGCTACTGTCCCCACATCATGTGACAGACCCAAGTCGGGTGGGCGGCCGGATGCAACTTTGCAACAGTGTTAGCAAATGATTCCGTGTCATATGCCCGGTGTCGGCGGCACTTCCCCCAAAAAGGGTGGGGCCCGCGAACAGCCCCCTCGCGTAGACTTCCGGCCGAAGAGGGAATCTGCCAAATGAACAAGTCATTCACGGTGGCCGTTGTCGGCCTGGGTTACGTCGGCCTGCCGCTGGCCGTCGCGTTCGGAAAGAAGTTCCCGACGATCGGCTTCGATCTGTCGGCACAGAAGATCGAAAGCTATCGCCGCAACATCGACCCGATGGGCGAGATCGAGTCGGCCGACCTGGAGGCCGCGCGGCTGCGCCTGTCCACGGATCCGGCGATCCTGCGCGAGGCCGATTTCATCGTCATCGCGGTGCCCACCCCGGTGGACGAGGCCCACATTCCCGACTTCAGCCCGCTGGTCGGCGCCAGCACCCTGGCCGGCCAGAACCTGAAGCCGGGCGCGGTCGTCGTCTTCGAGTCGACGGTCTACCCGGGCGCCACCGAGGAAGTCTGCATCCCGCTGCTGGAGAAGCATTCCGGCTTGAAGTGGCAGAAGGATTTCTTCGTCGGCTACTCGCCCGAGCGCATCAACCCGGGTGATCGTGAGCACACACTCACTCGCATCGTCAAGGTCGTCTCGGCCGACCTGCCGTCCACGCTGGAGGTGGTCGCCGACACGTACGGCAGCATCATCGAAGCCGGCGTGCACCGCGCCACCAGCATCAAGGTGGCCGAGGCCGCCAAGGTGATCGAGAACACGCAGCGCGACCTCAACATCGCGCTGGTCAACGAACTGGCGCTCATCTTCCACCGCATCGGCATCGACACCACCGAGGTGCTGGAAGCCGCCGGCACGAAGTGGAACTTCCTGCCGTTCCGTCCGGGCCTGGTCGGCGGCCACTGCATCGGCGTCGACCCGTACTACCTCACCCACAAGGCCGAGGTGCTGGGCCTGCACCCGGAGGTCATCCTCGCGGGCCGCCGCATCAACGACGGCATGGGTCGCTACATCGCCGAGCAGACCGTCAAGTGCATGATCCGCCGCGGCAGCTCGGTCAAGGACGCCGACGTCATCGTGCTGGGCCTGACCTTCAAGGAAAACTGCGCCGACCTGCGCAACTCCAAGGTGATCGACGTCATCCGCGAACTGCAGAGCTACGGTGCCCGCGTGCACGTGCACGACCCGATTGCGTCGCCCGAGGAGGCCCTGCACGAATACGGCGTGACGCTGGTCGACTGGGACGCGCTGCCGCGCGCCGGAGCGATCGTGGCCGCCGTGGCGCACAAGGAACTGCTGGCCCTGCCGGTGTCCGAGCTGGTCGCCAAGCTGCAGCCGCAAGGCGTCTTCGTCGACGTCAAGTGCAAGGCCGACCAGGCCGCGCTGCGCGAACTCGGCGTGGAAGTCTGGCGCCTGTGACCGCGGCGGCCCACGAGCAGATCCTCGCGCAGGTTGCCGGTTCGTCGCGGCGCTGGCTCGTCACCGGGGCAGCCGGCTTCATCGGCTCGCACCTGCTCGAGACGCTGCTGGCCGCCGGCCAGCACGTGACGACGCTGGACAACTTCTCCACCGGACACGCGCACAACTACGACAAGGTGCGCGCGGCGGTCGGCGCCGACAACTGGGCCCGCCACGTGGCGATCACCGGCGACATCGCCGACGAGGCCGCCTGCCACGCCGCCTGCCGGGGCGTGGACATCGTGCTGCACGAGGCCGCCCTCGGCTCGGTGCCGCGCTCGCTGGCCGACCCGCTGACCACGCATCGATCGAACGCCACCGGCTTCCTCAACATCCTGGTGGCGGCGCGCGACGCCAAGGTGCAGCGCTTCGTCTACGCCGCCTCCAGCTCGACCTACGGCGATTCGCCCAGCCTGCCCAAGGTCGAGGACGTGATCGGCCGCCCGCTGTCGCCGTATGCGGTCACCAAGTACCTCAACGAGCTGTACGCCGACGTGTTCGGCCGCTGCTACGGCATGCCCACCATCGGCCTGCGCTACTTCAACGTGTTCGGCCCGCGCCAGGATCCGAACGGCGCCTATGCGGCGGTGATCCCGCGCTGGATCGCCACCATGCTCGACGGCCGCGAGTGCGTGATCAACGGCGACGGCGAGACCTCGCGCGACTTCTGCTACGTGCGCAACGTGGTGCAGGCCAACCTGCGCGCCGCGCTGACGACCGATGCCGAGGCCATCGGCCGCGTCTACAACGTGGCCGTCGGCCAGCGCACCACGCTCAACCAGCTGCACGCCGCGCTGGCCGCCGCCCTCGAAAGCGTGCGACCGGGGCTGCGCGTGGCCGCGCCCGCCTACGCGGCGTTCCGCGCGGGCGACGTGCGCCACTCGCTGGCCGACATCTCGCTGGCGCGCCGGCTGCTGGGCTACGAGCCCTCGCACACCATCGCGCAAGGCATGGTCGAGACCGTCGCCGCCTACTGATCGGCGCGGTGGACGCCGCGGCGACCGTGCGCTCGCGGCGCCGGGCGGGGCTCAGGCCGCCGCCGGCATCGCGCGGCCGGGCACGCCGGGACGCGCGCAGTAGCGCGCCACGTACTCGGCGTGCGGCGGCAACTGCGCCACGGTGCGCTCGACCCGGCCGCGGATCTCCTCGAGGAAACCGTTCAGCTCGGCGTCGCCCATCAGGTCGGCCACGGGGTGGTGCTGGCTCGGCGTGATGCCCTGGCCCAGCATCACCTGGATCCACGAGTTCTCGGCGAACAGCTCGTTGGGCGCCCGGAACACGCGTCCGCTCTCGCGGAACAGGTCGATGCGATGCTGCAGCGACGCCGGCACCTCCATCGTGCGACAGTAGTCCCAGAAAGCGCTGTCGCCGCGCTCGGTCACCTTGTAGTGCAGGATGATGAAGTCGCGGATGTGCTCCATCTCGGCGCGTGTCTGGCGGTTGTACTCGTCGACGTCGACCTGGCGCACGCCTTCGTTGGGGAAGCACTGCAGCAGGCGGATGATGCCGCGCTGGATCAGGTGGATGCTGGTCGATTCCAGCGGTTCGAGGAAGCCGCTGGACAGGCCGATGGCCACGCAGTTGCGCTTCCACACGCGCTCGCGCTGGCAGGGCGTGAACGGGATCACGCGCGGCGTGGTCAGCACCTGGCCCTGCACGTTGCGCAGCAGGGTGGCGAGCGCCTTGTCGTCGCTCACGTGGCGGCTGCTGTAGACCATGCCGTTGCCCACGCGGTGCTGCAGCGGGATCTGCCACTGCCAGCCGAACGGGTGCGCGATCGAGCGCACGTAGGGGATGGCCGGCTGGACCGATTCCGTCTGCAGCGCGACGGCGCGGTCGCACGGCAGCCAGTGGCTCCAGTCCTCCAGCCCGACGCCCAGCGTCTGGCCGATCAGCAGCGCGCGCATGCCGGTGCAGTCGACGAACAGGTCGGCCTCCAGCAACGCGCCGTCGGCGAGCCGCAGCGCCGCGATGTCGCCGTCGGCGTGGCGCGCGACGTCGGCGATCCTGCCCTCGATGCGACGTACGCCCAGGCGCTCGCTGTGCTTGCGCAGGAACTTCGCGTAGAGCGTGGCGTCGAGGTGGAAGGCGTAGTTCAGGCTGTTGCGCGGCAGGTGCGCGAAGCGGTTCTCCTCGGCGGCGCGCAGCTCCAGGCAGTACTCGCCGTAGCGGCGCGCGAGCTTGCGGTCGCGGCCCTTGAGCCAGAAGTGCTGGAAGCCGGCAGTCCAGTGGTCCTGGCCGGTGGTGCCGAAGCTGTGGATGTAGTCCTGGCCGACGTCGCGCCAGCCCTCGAACTTGATCCCGAGCTTGAACACGGCCTGCGTCTCGGCCATGAACTCCTGCTCGTTGACGCCGGCCAGCTCGTGGAAGGTCAGCAGCGTGGGGATGGTGGCCTCGCCGACGCCGACGGTGCCGATCTCGTCGGACTCCACCAGGCAGATGTCCAGGCCCTTGCCCAGCGTCTTCGACAGGCAGGCGGCGGTCATCCAGCCGGCGGTGCCGCCGCCGGCGATGACGACGCGGCGGACGGGCTGGCGCGGGCGTGCGGAGGGGGCGGCGGTCATGGCGGGCCTTCAGCGTTTGAAGCGGTTGAGCAGGGCCTGGCGCAGGTGGCGCGCGCCGCTCTCGGTGAGCGGAGCCAGCGCGCTGCGCGCGTGCGGCGGGATGTGGGCGGCGGTGGTCGCGTCGGCCCGGAACACGTAGTGGTCGAACAGGCCGCGCCAGACCTCGCGCTGCGCCGGCGGCAGGTCGCGCATCGTCAGCAGCGCGGCCATCAGCGCGCCGATCGGCGAATCCATGTAGTCGGGCGACTGGCGCCACCAGTAGTTCACCAGCACGTTGAACGGCGTCAGCGACTCCACGTGGTGCCACCACATGCTGGGGATGAACACGGCGTCGCCCGGCTCGAGCTCGACCACCTGCGCGTGCTCGAGCGCCTGCGCGAAGCGCGGGAAGCGCGCGAAGTCGGGGTTGGCGAAGTCGACCAGGCTCACCGCCTGGCCCGCGGGCGTGACGTCGAGCGGGCCGATGTACAGGTTGGCCACCTGCTCGGGCGGGAACAGCGTGAAGCGGCGGCGGCCGGCCACCACGCAGGCGAGGTTGTCGGGCAGGTCGAAGTGCGCGGCGATACGGCTGCGGTTGCCCAGCCAGATGCTCACCAGCGGGTCGCGCCCGCCCAGCGGCAGGTCGTTGTCGGCGCGGAAGGCGGGCAGGCAGGTGTCGACGGTGGTCGAGCCCACGTACAGGGCGGGCGGCTCCGGGACGTCGGCGACCTGCGCGAGCGCGTCCAGCACCACGTCCAGCGGCGCCTTCTCGCGGCTGAAGTTCATGCCGGTGAGCGTGTCGTCGTAGAAGAAGCGGCCCTGGGCCTGCGGCGGCGCGAGCAGCATGCCCACGACCTCGCCGCGCCAGGTGCTCCGGAGGTAGGCCATGGCGTCGGCGGTGGAGCGGCGTCCGGCCTGGGCCATCGGCCAGTGCGCCACCAGGCCGCGCTGCACCCATGGCCGGGTGTCGCGCAGCCGCGCGTCGGACGTCGCCTCGGCGAGGGACCCGGTGAGTTCGCGGATCGGGGCGATGTCGCGCATGGGGCCTCAGGCCTGGGGCAGCAGACGCCGGTTGCAGCGCTCGATCAGGTCGGGCAGGTGCGCGGTGGAGGCGAGCGTCATGTAGATGGCGGCCAGCCAGCCCGCGGCATGCAGCTCCGCGAGCGCGGTCGCGTCGAGCGCGGCCAGGCGCTCCTCGTCGATCGTGTGGAAGCCGGCGAGGCGGTTGCTCGAACCGTCGGCGGCCTCGATGTCCAGCACGAAGGATTCCAGCAGCTCGTGGCGCAGCAGCGCGGCGACGAACGGCGGCAGCGCCACGACGCCCTTGTGGATCTCGGCCAGCACGGCGTTCATGCGCTCCAGGTACTCGGTGGTGGCCCCGTGCGGCAGGAACACCGGCTCGCCCTCGCCGCGGCCGATGCGCGGGCTGTCGAGGTCGACGTGGATCATCAGCTGCTCGCCGGCGCGGCCGATCATGAACGGGCCGCGCTCGAGCGCCAGCGGGATGTAGGGCGCGTCCCAGCCGCGGGCGTCGAGGAACAGGTTCTCTCCGGCGCGCAGGCCCAGCAGCGCGACCGGCTGCATGCCCGGGCCGTTGTCCGCCTGCTGGAACACGATCGGGTAGTGGGCCTGCACGCTGCGCAACTCCGACAGGAAGACCGGCGTGGTCATCAGGTCGTCGCCCCAGGCCGCGCCGCGGGTGGTGACGATGCGCAGGTCGCGATGAGTGTTGTTGTCGAGCAGGACGGGGTTCATGGGGCTTCTCGTTCAGGCGCGCGGCAGGCCGTGCGCGCGGATGTGGTCGATGAGGGCGCGCTGCAGCGGCAGGGCGCCGATCATGCGGCGGGCCAGCTGGGCGGTGTCGCGGAAGAAGGGCTCGGCGGCCGCGCCCAGGCTCGGGTGGCGCAGCCGCGCGGTGGGCTCGGGCTGGAAGCCCATGCCCAGCAGCACGTACTGGTAGCTGGCGGCGGGAAACACCTCGTCGATGCGGAAGAAGTCCTGCCGGGCCGGCGCGCGGTGGCGCCACAGCGTCAGCAGGTCGGCCAGGTGGTCGGGCAGGGTGGCACGGTCGCGGTGGTCGCGCCAGTAGGCGCTGTCGTCGCGCCGGCTCAGCACGTAGTGCAGCTTCAGGAAATCGATCACGCGTTCCCAGCGGTAGGTGAACGTGTCGTTGAAGCGGCGCTCGACCAGCGCCATCGCCGCGCGGGTGGCAGGCAGTTCGTCGCTGATCGCCGCGGCCGACAGCTCCACCAGCGCCAGCGCCGAGGCCTCGAGCGGCTCGACGAAGCCCGCCGACAGGCCCACGGCGACGCAGTTGCGATGCCAGAAGCGCTCGCGCCAGCCCGGCTCGAACGCGATGCGGCGCGGCGCGGGAAGCGCGTCGGCGGCCCGCGCGCCGCTGGTGCGGCGCACGTGCGCGAGCAACTGGCGCTCGGCCTCGTCATGGGAGACGTGGGCGCTGGAGTACACGTGGCCGATGCCGCGCCGCGTGGGCAGGCCGATGTCCCAGGTCCAGCCGGCGGGCTGGGCGGTGGCGATCGTCTCGCAGGCGATCGGCGCGTCGGGGCTCGGGTAGGGCACTTGCAGCGCCAGCGCGGTGTCGTTGAACAGCAGGTGCCTGCACGAGCGCATGCCGATGCCGAAGTGCTGGCCGATCAGCACCGATGCGAGGCCGGAGCAGTCGATGAAGAGGTCGCCGGCGATGTCGCCGTGGCGGCGCGTGCGCAGCGCGGCGATGTCGCCGTCGTCGTGCGAGAGCACGGCGTCGACGTCGTCGGCCACGTGGCGCACGTGCAGGTGGGCGACCGCATGCTCGCGCAGCGCCACGCCGAACTTGCCGGCGTCGAAGTGGTAGCCGTAGTTGGCCACGGCCGCGTACTCGGGCGTGGACGCCTGCTTGGGCGCGTGCCCGCCAGCGCACACGTGCGGCTGCGCGCAGGCGACCTCGGCGAACGGCCGGTCGGCATGGCGCTGCAGCCAGCCGGCCACCAGGTCGACATCGCCGAAGCCCGGCGGCAGCGTGAACGGGTGGCGATAGTGGTCGCCATCGGCGACGCCGGCGCCGCGCATCCAGCCGATGAAGTGCGAGCCCTGCTTGAAAGACGCGTCGCAGTCGCGCACCAGCGTGGTCTCGGGCAGGCCGATACGGCGCAGGGTGTCGCGCATCGACGGCCAGGTGCCTTCGCCGACGCCGATCGGCGGCGTGCCGGGCGACTCGACGACGGTGACGGACAGGCCGCCGGGCTCGCCCGCATGGTGCTCGCGCGCGAGGAGGGCGGCGGTCAGCCAGCCGGCCGAGCCGCCTCCGAGGATCACGACGTGTCGCACGTCTTCGTTGGGGCGCATCATCATCTGCCGGTCATCATGCCGGGCGGGAAAAGAAGACGCCACTCGGCGATTCCCAGGGGAACTGGCGAGTGGCGGTCAATGACGCGCGAGGGGGTCTCGCTCGCGCCTCCGCTCAGAACTTGTAGCGTGCGCCGATCATGAAGCGCCGGCCCGTCTGCGTGATCGACTCCAGCTCCTGCTTGGTGCGGCCATGCTGGCGCAACACGCCGTCGTTGAGGTTGATCGCGTCCAGCTGGAACGACAGGTGCGAGTCGACGTTGTAGCCCAGCGTCATGTCCACCTGGCCGTAGGGCTCGGTGTAGACCGGGTTCGGGCCGGAGCCGTCGAACGTGCCCGCCAGGAACTGGCCGCGCCAGTTGTAGGCGAGCCGCGCGTTGACGTGATCGTTCTCGTAGAAGGCGACGACGTTGGCCGAGTTGCTCAGGCCCACCAGCGCGAACTGGTCGTTGATGTTGGCGTTGTCGTACTTCAGCCCCGACATCACCAGCGTGTAGTTCGCGCTGACGCCGAAGCCGCTGTTGCCGAACGCGTTCTGCACGTTGAACTCGAAGCCGCGCAGGCTGGCCGTGTGCTGGTTGACCGGCGTGTTGATCTTGAACGTCAGCGTCGGGTCGCCCGGCTGGCCCGCGATCGTGCCTACTGGATGGCCTTGCGCCGTGCCGGTCTGGTTCACGCCGGGCTGGCCGTTGAAGTTGGTGAAGATGTAGTCGCGGATGCACTGCAGGTCGGTCGTCGCGCACCCGCCCGCGCCCACCGCCGCGTTCCAGTACGTGCCGCCCACCGGCGTGGTCAGGCCGTTGGCCGTGTACGTCGTCTGGCCCTGGCCGATGAAGTTGCTGACGTTCTTGTGGAAGAAGCCGACCGAGGCGTAGCTCGACTTGCCGTAGTACCACTCCACCGAGCCGTCCAGGTTGTGCGACAGCAGCGGCTTGAGGGCCGGGTTGCCTTGCGAGCCGGTGCCGCCGTTGACGCGGAACAACTGGTCGAGCGAGCGCCCGCCCTGGATCTGGTCCCAGCCCGGACGCGCGATCGTGTCGCCGTAGCTCAGGCGCACCTTGACGTTCTTGACCAGATCGGCGTCGAAGTCGATGCTGGGCAGGAAGAACTTGTAGCTGCCCTTCTGCGTCGTCGCCGCGAAGCCGGTGTAGCTCAGGTCGAACTCGTTGACCGCCTGCCACGCCGAGCCGGTCGGGGTGGGCACCACCGCGGCCGCCGTCACGTCGGTCTTCTCGTAGCGCAGACCGGCCGACACGTTCATCGGGATGCCCGCGGTCTCCCAGTCGCGGTTGTACTGGCCGTACAGGCTCAGCGTGTTTTCCTTGGTGCGGCGGTCGGTGCCGCCGGGGCCGTCGAAGTTGGCCGAGGCCACGTAGTGGGTCGGGTCGCCGACCTTGGCCGCGATGTCGCGCACCTCGTTGAAGTTGTCGGTGAACCAGGTGTTGAACAGCGCCGGGTCGTTGCTGCCGCTCATGCGGCTGAAGTACTTGTTGAGCGTGTCCGGATGCCAGATCGTGTCGGGGTAGTCGTCCGCCTTGGTGGCGCCGCCCCAGCTGTCCTGCTGCACGTTGGCATAGGCGGTGCGGTTCTTCACGTGCGTGACGTTGAGGCCGAAGTCCACCGACGACTGTTCGGTCGCGTCCCAGGTGCCCTTGAGCTGCAGCTGCTCGACGCTCGCCTTCATGTAGCTGTTGCGGAACGACGAGCCCGTGACCTGCTGCAGCGACGCGTCGCGCGGCGTGTTGGCGATGCTCATCACCGGGAAGTCGTGCGAGAAGTCGACCGACGTCGTGCCGCGGTTGAAGGCGGCGGTGCCGATCACGTTGTTGGTGCCGTAGGGGTTGTCGGAGCCCGAGGTCGAGTTCGACGAGTGCGCATCCAGCTCCAGGCGCAGCTTGTCGGTCGGCTTCCAGCCCAGGTTCAGGCCCAGCGAGCGCAGCGTCGTCTTGACGCCGAACTTGGCCACGCCCATCGCCACGTCGGCCGGGCCGATGGGGGCGGGCTTGCCGTTGGCGTCCACATAGTTGGGATCGTTGAGGTCCTCGGAGTAGAAGATCGGCGTGGCCGCCGGGCCGTTGGTCCAGCTGCTGCTCGACGGGCCGAAGTTGAACCACGACGAGATGTCGTTGCGCTTGCTGTCGAGCCTGTTCTGCGAGTAGGTGTAGTCCAGCGTGCCGGTGAAGGTCTTGACCGGCTGCCACTGCAGGGTCAGCTGGCCGTTCACGCGCTCGCGGTGGATGCCGGTGACGGCGAAGTCGATGTTCTGCGGCACCGAGTAGATGCCCGAGCCGCTCGGCCGGTTGGTGACCAGATTGGAACGGTACGCGCCAGCAGCCGGGACGCCGCCCCAGCAGTTGGTGTTGTCCTGCGAGGCCAGGCAGTTGCGCCAGCCGTTGGTCACGCCGGCGCTGTTGTAGCCGCCGTCGCGTTCCTCGAAGTTGCCGGTCAGCGCGACGCCGAACGTGTGGTCGGCGAAGGTGTCGCTGTAGATGCCCGAGATCTCGGGCGTGACGCTCTTGCCGCGGTCGTCCGAGGGCAGCCTCTTGTTGGCCTGGTCCATCAGGCCCTGCACGCCGATGGAGGCGATGCGGCCGTTGAAGTTCTCCAGCGGCCGGGCCGTCTTGATGTTGATGGTGGCGCCGATGCCGCCGGCGGGCGACGAGGCGCGGCTGGTCTTCCAGACCTCCAGCGCGGAAATCGACTCGGCGGCCAGGTTGGCGAAGTCGAACGCGCGCGAGCCCGACGGGCCGGTGTCGCTGACCGTCGTCGCCGGCATCTGGCGGCCGTTCAACAGGATCATGTTGTAGTCGGGCCCGAAGCCGCGCACCGTCACCTTGGAGCCCTCGCCCGCGACGCGGTCGATCGACACGCCGCTGATGCGTTGCATGGCCTCGGCCAGGTTGGTGTCGGGGAACTTGCCGACGTCCTCGGCGACGATGCCGTCGACGATGCCGTGGGCGTCGCGCTTCATGCTCAGCGAGGTGTCCAGGCTGGCGCGGATGCCCGTGACGACGACGCTCTGCACGTCGGCGCCGGCGGCGCTGGCGGCCGAAGCCGGCGCGGCAGCCGCGGCCGCACCCTGGGCGTTTGCCGCCGTGACCCCTGCCAGCAACAAGCCGCAGGCCGAGGCCAGACGGGTTCGCCGGAACGACGGCGCGTGGGTGATCTTCATTGACTTGTCTCCGATTGTTTTGGTGAGCCGAGTCGCCGTCGTGGAACGTGCGCCCAATTCCTGCCCGTCGTTGATCGCGGGTAATGAAAGCGCTTTCAGAATTTGCTGCGCGGTCCCCTGAAAGCGGTTTCAAATGTAAGGCACTTGTCCGGCATGTGATCTAGGGAACTCCCGCATACCGTCGTGTTTCGACATGTCCGGGCCACATTTCTTCAAGAGTTCCGGGTTTGTCCCAGGGTGTGGCGTGTCGCGGCCACCACGCCACGCGCCCTCGTGGATCGCGCTCGCGGCCCGCTGCGCACGACGCCGTCGAGCATGGCAGGCGGGTGCGGTCGGGCGGCTGCGGGGCCGTCGCTGGCCCGTGGGAGGCCCTTGGGAATGACTAAATCAGAAAGCGCTTTCATAGAATTGCGGCGCTGCGGCACGCGCCGGCACGGCCGCCGCGCTTCGTCTAGGATGGGCGCGCTTTCGCCGACATGTCGCGGCCGTGCGCCGCCTTCGCCACCTGCAGGAGTCCGTCGTGAGCCTCACCACCGTCCCGCGTGCGTCCCGGCTCGATCCGGCCTGGCTCGACGCCGAGTACGACCAACGCGCGCGCCACCCCGAGCACCCGGAGATCTTCGCGCGCTGGCAGACGGCCTCGTCGCTGGTGCAGCGCATCGAATCGTGGCGGCGCGACGTGCGCTACGGCCCTGGCGAGGGCGAGACGCTGGACGTCTACCCGACCCCGCGCGCCCACGCCCCGGTGCTCGTGTTCATCCACGGCGGCTACTGGCGCACGTCGGACAAGTCGCTGCACGGTTTCCTGGCGCCGTCGTTCACCGCCGACGGCGCGCTGGTGATCGTGCCCAACTACGCGTTGTGCCCGGCGGTGGGCATCGAGCACATCGCGCTGCAGATCACCCGCTGCCTGGCCTGGGTGCATCGCCATGCGGCCCTCTACGGCGGGGATCCGTCGCGCATCGTCGTCGCCGGCCATTCCGCGGGCGGCCACCTGGCCTCGATGATGCTCGGCTGCCGCTGGAAGGAGGTCGACGCCGCGCTGCCGGCGCAGTTGGTGGCCGGCGCGCTGGCCGTCTCGGGCCTGTACGACCTCGAGCCGCTGCGCCACGCGCCGTTCATCCGGGACGACCTGCGGCTGACGCCGGCCAGCGTGCGACGCCTGAGTCCGGCGTTCTTCCCGCGCCCGCGCAAGCCGCTGTACACCGCCGTCGGCGGCGACGAGAGCGCGGAATTCAAGCGCCAGGCGGCGCTGATACGCGACCAGTGGGGTCCCACCAGCGTGCCCGTGAGCGAGACGATTCCTGGCGTCAACCACTTCACGATCCTGCACAACCTGGCCGATCCGAACGGGCGGCTGCACCGGCACGCGCTGGCGCTGCTGGGCCTCGGCCGCTGACCGGCGCCGGCGCGCGGCCCTGCGTTCAGGCGGAGGCGGCGTCCTTGTCCCCGGCGCGCCCCGTGGCGCAGGCCTTGCACGGACCGCAACTGCCACAGCCGCTCGCGTTCGTGGCGGCATGGATCGCCTTGATCTCGATGCGGCGCGCCGTCGCCGGCGATGCACCCGTCGCGCGCGCGAGCGTGCCCGATTGCGCGGCCAGCTTGTGGCGCCACGCGGCCGGCGCGAGCTTCCACACGCTGTAGCCGGCGGCGCCGAGCACGATCAGGAGGGTGACGAGCGTCTGCATATCAGGCTCCGAAGAAGTGGCGCACGCCGTAGTACGTGAGGCCGGCGCCCACGTAGGCCAGCGCGAACAGGTAGCTCGCCATGATGGCGGGCTGGCGCCAGCCGCCGGTCTCGCGGCGGGTGACCGACAGCGTGGCCACGCACTGCGGCGCGAAGACGTACCAGGCCAGCAGCGCGCACGCGGTGGGCAGCGACCAGGTGTGCTGGATCAGTGGCGACAGCTGCTCGGCCACGGCGTCGCCGGTGGCCGACAGCGCGTAGACGGTGCCCAGCGCACCCACGGCCACCTCGCGCGCAGCCAGGCCCGGCACCAGCGCGATGGCGATCTGCCAGTTGAAGCCGATCGGCGCGAAGACGTATTGCAGCAGGTGGCCCAGGCGGCCGGCCAGGCTGTACTCGATGGCCGGGCCGGTGGCCCCGGGCGGCGGGCCGGGGAAGGTGGACAGGAACCACAGCACGATCATCAGCGCGAGGATGATGGTGCCCACGCGGTTGACGAAGATGCGCGCCCGCTCCAGCAGGCCGATGGCCAGGTTGCGCGGGTTGGGCCAGCGGTAGGCCGGCAGCTCCATCATCAGCGTGTGGTGGACCGGGCCGGTGCGACGGCTCAGGCGCTGCAGCACCCAGGCCACGGCCATCGCGCTGACGATGCCGGCCAGGTACAGCACGAACAGCACCAGGCCCTGCAGGTTGACGCCGAGCGCGAGCGTGCGCGCGGGGATGAACGCGCCGATCAGCAGCGCGTAGACGGGCAGGCGCGCCGAGCAGGTCATCAGCGGCGCGATCAGGATGGTGGCCAGGCGGTCGCGCGGGTCGGCGATCGTGCGCGTGGCCATGATGCCGGGGATCGCGCAGGCGAAGCTCGACAGCAGCGGGATGAAGCTGCGCCCGGTCAGGCCCACACCGGCCATCACCCGGTCGAGCAGGAACGCGGCGCGCGGCAGGTAGCCGGAGTCCTCGAGCGCGAGGATGAACAGGAACAGGATCAGGATCTGCGGCAGGAACACCAGCACGCTGCCGGCGCCGGCGATCACGCCGTCCACCAGCAGGCTGCGCAGCATGCCGTCGTCCATGTGGCGGGCCACCAGCTGGCCGGCGCCCTCCATCAGCGCCTGGATCTGGTCCATTGGCCACTTGGCCCAGCTGAACACGGCCTGGAACATCAGGAACAGCACGACGGTGAGGATGGCCATGCCCCACACCGGGTGCAGCAGCACGCGGTCGAGGCGGTCGTCCACGTGGGTGCTGACCGCGGGCTCGGTGAGCGTGGCCTCGAGCAGGCGGTGCACCTCGTGGTGGTCGCGCATGACGGCGTCGATGGCGGCCTGGCCCACGTGGCCGTGCGGCGGCTCGGCGTCGCGGTGCGCGCCCGGGCCGGACGCGGGCGCGGCCGCGGGGTCGTGCGCGCGCGCGAGCCACTGGTCGATGGTGGCCATCAGCGCGCCGGCGCCGCCGGTCTTGACGGCGATCGTCTCGACCACCGGCACGCCCAGCTCGGCCTCGAGCCGGGCGACGTCGATGTGGATGCCGCGCCGGCGGGCGACGTCGGCCAGGTTCAGCGCCACGAGCATCGGGCGGCCGAGTCGGCGCGCCTCGATCACGATGCGCAGCGTCAGGCGCAGGTTCGTGGCGTCGGTCACGCACACCAGCAGGTCGGGCGGCGCCTCGCCGGCGCGCTGGCCGTTGACGACGTCGCGCGTGACGGTCTCGTCGGCGCTGGTGGCGTTCAGGCTGTAGGCCCCGGGCAGGTCCAGCACGCGCACCTGGCGGCCGGACGGCAGCGTGAGCAAGCCTTCCTTGCGCTCGACGGTCACGCCCGCGTAGTTGGCCACCTTCTGGCGGCTGCCGGTCAGCAGGTTGAACAGCGCGGTCTTGCCGCAGTTCGGGTTGCCCAGCAATGCGATCTGGCGGCTGTCCAGCGTGGCGCTGCTCATGGCAGGGCGTCCGGCCACACCCACACGCAGGCCGCTTCCTTGCGCCGCAGCGCGAAGGTGCTGACGCCGCCACGGCCGCCCACGCGCACGCCGATCGGGTCGTCGCCGGGCTGGCCGAACGCGATCACGCGCAACTGCGCGCCCTCGACGAAGCCGATCTCGATCAGGCGCAGCGCCATGCGTTCCTCGGCCGGGTCGTGCGCGGCCGCGGCGGCGATGCGTACCCCGGCCACGATGCCGGTGGCGTTGCGCGCGAGGCTGGTCAGCGGCACCATGGTGCGGGCCTGCGCCTCGGGTCCGCCGGTGCGGCCCGCGCGGGGCGCGGCGACGCGGTCGGCGGTGTCCGGCGACACGGGGTCACCGAAGCGGGCGAGCACTTGAGCGGACATGGGCGGAGCGTCCCTGGAGGGTGAAGTTCTAAAGAAGAACCATTCTCATTCATTGTAGACGGGTGCCATCCCCCTGTCATCTGATCGAGATCAAACCCGCGTGAATCGCCTGCGGCTATCGGCCCGATAGCTTCTATCGAATGCATGGGAATCATAGATTTGCCATAGTGGCCGCCCGGGTCGGGCCGGCGTCGCACGCCGCTGTCCCTATCGCAACGATAGCTATTGACGATGACTTTTCAATAGGCAATGGCTTATAGTTGATCCCATCGCAGCACTCACCCAACCAACGAGGAAACAAGATGTCCCTGATCAATACCCAAGTCCAGCCCTTCAAGACCGAAGCCTTCCACAACGGCAAGTTCGTCACCGTCAGCGACGAGTCGCTGAAGGGCCACTGGTCCGTGCTGATCTTCATGCCGGCCGCCTTCACCTTCAACTGCCCGACCGAAGTGGAAGACGCCGCCGACAACTACGCCGAATTCCAGAAGCTCGGCGCCGAGGTCTACATCGTCACCACCGACACGCACTTCTCGCACAAGGTGTGGCACGAGACCTCGCCAGCGGTCGGCAAGGCGAAGTTCCCGCTGGTGGGCGACCCGACGCACACGCTGACCAACGCCTTCGGCGTGCACATCCCCGAAGAAGGCCTGGCGCTGCGCGGCACCTTCGTCATCAACCCCGAAGGCATCATCAAGACGGCCGAGGTGCACAGCAACGAGATCGCCCGCGACGTGAAGGAAACGCTGCGCAAGCTCAAGGCCGCCGTGTACACCGCCGCGCACCCGGGCGAAGTCTGCCCCGCCAAGTGGAACGATGGCGCCGCCACGCTGACGCCGTCGCTCGACCTCGTCGGAAAGATTTGAGCCCCCACGCTCGCTGGCGCTCGCTGCCCCCCGAGGGGGCGCTCCGCGAGCGGCCCGGCAGAGCCGAGGAATGACGGCCCCACGGTCGCTGGCGCTCCCTGCCCCCGAGGGGCCG
>CAYQMX010000007.1:44569-255070 GCA_964418745.1 uncultured Vitreoscilla sp. | reverse complement strand
TTCGGCTCGTCGCTGATCTCGATCTTCGCGCGCCTGGGCGGCGGCATCTTCACCAAGGGCGCCGACGTCGGCGCCGACCTGGTGGGCAAGGTCGAGGCGGGCATCCCCGAGGACGATCCGCGCAACCCGGCGGTGATCGCCGACAACGTGGGCGACAACGTCGGCGACTGCGCCGGCATGGCGGCCGACCTGTTCGAGACCTACGCGGTCACGCTGATCGCCACCATGACGCTGGGCGTGCTCGTGCTGGGCGGCGCCGCGATGAGCGCCGTGGTCTATCCGCTGCTGATGGGCGGTGTCTCCATCATCGCGTCCATCATCGGCTGCGCCTTCGTCAAGGCCTCGCCGGGCATGAAGAACGTGATGCCGGCGCTCTACAAGGGCTTGGCGGTGGCCGGCGTGCTGTCCCTGGTCGCGTTCTACTTCGTGACCAAGGCCGTGATGGCCGACGACGTGCTCGCGGGCGGCAACTCCGTCCTGCGCCTGTTCGGCGCCTGCACGGTGGGGCTGGTGCTGACCGGCGCGATGGTCTGGATCACCGAGTACTACACCGGCACCCAGTACGGCCCGGTGCAGCACATCGCCCAGGCGTCGACCACCGGCCACGGCACCAACATCATCGCCGGCCTGGGCGTGTCGATGAAGTCCACCGCCTACCCGGTGCTGCTGGTGTGCATCGCGATCTGGGTCGCCTTCACGCTCGCCGGCCTGTACGGCATCGCGGTGGCGGCCACGGCCATGCTCAGCATGGCGGGCATCGTCGTCGCGCTCGATGCCTACGGCCCGATCACTGACAACGCCGGCGGCATCGCCGAGATGTCGGAGCTGCCGCAGAGCGTGCGCGACGTCACCGACCCGCTGGACGCCGTCGGCAACACCACCAAGGCGGTCACAAAGGGCTACGCGATCGGCTCGGCCGGTCTCGCCGCGCTGGTGCTGTTCGCCGACTACACGCACGGCCTCGAGGGCCGCGGCATGCACGTCACGTTCGACCTGTCGAACTACCGCGTCATCGTCGGGCTGTTCATCGGCGGCATGATCCCCTACCTGTTCGGCGCGATGGCGATGGAGGCCGTCGGCCGCGCCGCCGGCTCGGTGGTCGAGGAAGTGCGGCGCCAGTTCCGCGACATCAAGGGCATCATGGACGGCAGCGGCAAGCCCGAGTACGGCAAGGCCGTCGACATGCTGACCACGGCCGCCATCAAGGAGATGGTGGTCCCGTCGCTGCTGCCGGTGGTCGCGCCGGTGCTGGTGGGCCTGCTGCTGGGCCCCGAGGCGCTGGGCGGCCTGCTGATGGGCACCATCGTCACCGGCCTGTTCGTCGCCATCTCGATGTGCACCGGCGGCGGCGCCTGGGACAACGCCAAGAAGTACATCGAGGACGGCCACTTCGGCGGCAAGGGCAGCGAGGCCCACAAGGCCGCGGTCACCGGCGACACCGTCGGCGACCCGTACAAGGACACCGCCGGCCCGGCCGTCAACCCGCTGATCAAGATCATCAACATCGTCGCGCTGCTGATCGTGCCGCTGCTGCCGATCACCGCCGCCACGTCGGCGGCCACCGAACCGGTGGCGATCACCGCGCCGGCGGCGTCGGCCGCCTCGGCGATCGCGCCGACGCCCATTGCGTCGCCGCTACCGTCGATGGACGGGGTCAGCGCCTCGTCGCCGTCGGCGTCCATGCCGGCGTCGGGCGCCTCGGCCCCGTAAGGCGCCGCCCCCGCGCGCGAATCGCGCGTCACGCGCAAGGCCGGCACCCGCCGGCCTTTTTCATGGCGCCTCGCCGGCGCCTACTTCAGCACGTCGGGATTGAGCGCGGTCGGCGGCCTGCCCGCGTCCGGCCCCACGCCGAGCGCGGCGCGCAGGTTGTCCACCGCCAGGCTCGCCATCGCGCGTCGCGTGGGCACGCTGGCGCTGGCGATGTGCGGCGTGAGCACCACGTTGCGCAGCGCCAGCAGCGCCGGATGCACGGCGGGCTCGCCCTCGAACACGTCCAGGCCCGCGGCCGCGATGGTGCCGGCGGACAGCGCCTGCGCGAGGGCCGCGTCGTCGACGACGCCGCCGCGCGCGATGTTGGTGAGCGTGGCCGTGGGCTTCATCAGCCGCAGCTGGTCGGCACCGACCAGGTGGTGGGTGGCGGCGCTGTACGGGGTGACGATGACCAGGTGGTCGACCGCGCCCAGCAGGTCGGGCAGCGTCATCCACGTGGCGCCGAGCGCGGCCTCGACGTCGGGCGCCAGGTGGCTGCGGTTGTGGTACGCCACCTTCATGTCGAAGCCGCCATGGCCGCGCCGGGCGATCGCCTGGCCGATGCGGCCCATGCCCAGGATGCCCAGCGTGGCGCCGTGCACGTCGCCGCCGGCGAACATGTCCACGCCCCAGTGCTGCCAGCGGCCCTCGCGCAGGAAACGTTCGCTCTCCGAGATGCGGCGCGCAGTGGCCATCATCAGCGCGAACCCGAAGTCGGCCGTGGTCTCGGTGAGCACGCCCGGCGCGTTGGTGACGACGACGCCGTGCGCGGTGCAGGCCGCGACGTCGATGTTGTTGTAGCCCACGGCCATCGTGCAGACGGCCTCCAGCTGCGGGCAGGCGTCCAGCAGCACGGCGTCGATCGGCTCGGTGCCGGTGATGAACACGCCCGCGCAGCCCTGCAGCGCGGCGATGAGCTCGGGCTGCGACAGCGGCGACTCGCCCTCGTGGGTGCGCACCTCGAAGTCGGCGCGCAGGCGGTCGACGATGTCGCCGAACACGCGGCGGGCGACGAAGACGGTGGGGCGGGTCATGCGTGGAAGGTGGTGAATTCGTCGACCGTGGCGCGCGCCGTCGTCAGGCGGTTGGCCACGGCGTCCGGATCGGCCACGCCGAGGGCCATGCCGCAGACCACCATCTCGTGGTCGCCCAACTGCAGCTCGCGCTTGATGACGCGGTGGAACTGCGTGAACGCCGCCTGCGGGCAGGTGTCGAGGCCGCGGCCGCGTGCGGCGATCATGATGTTCTCCAGGAACATGCCGTAGTCGAGCCAGCTGCCCTGTGCCATCACGCGGTCGATCGTGAAGATCAGGCCCACCGGGGCGTCGAAGAACACGAAGTTGCGCCCGTGCTGGGCGTGCATCCGGTCCTTGTCGGCCTTGCCGATCTCCAGCAGCCCGTACAGGTCCCAGCCGATCTTGCGGCGGCGGTCGATGTAGGGCGACACCCATTCGCGCGGATAGTAGTCGTACTCCTCCGCGTGCTGCGCGCGCTCGGCCGGGTCGTCGTAGGCCGCGAGGATGGCGTCGCTCAGGCGCTGGCGCGCGGCGCCGGTCAGCACGTGCACCTTCCAGGGCTGGGTGTTGGTGCCCGAGGGCGCGCGCGCGGCGACGTCGAGGATCTCGCGGATCGTCGGCACGGGAATCGGCGTCGGCAGGAAGGCGCGGATCGAGCGGCGCGAGGTGATGGCCGCGTCGACGGCCGCCTGGCCGGCGGGGCTGGGGAGTTCGCTCATCGGGCGTTCGTTCCTTCGGAAGGTTGGGGACGTGCCCACGACTGCAGCACCGCCTTCAGCGGCCCCGGCAGCGGCACCGGGCGCCGCGTCGTGCGGTCGACGTAGACGTGGACGAAATGGCCGGCGGCCGCGCTGGCCGGCGCGTCGTCGGCGAACAGGCCGATCTCGTAGCGCACGCTCGAGCGCCCGAGCTGCGCCACGCGCACCCCGGCCGTGACCGGCTGCGGGAACGCGATCGGCGCGAAGTAGTTGCACTGCGTCTCGACGACCAGGCCGATGACCTCGCCGGCGTGGATGTCGAGCACGCCCGCGTCCATCAGCAGGCCGTTCACGGCGGTGTCGAAGAAGCTGTAGTAGACGACGTTGTTGACGTGGCCGTAGACGTCGTTGTCCATCCAGCGCGTGGTGATGGGGCGGAACGCGGCGTAGGCGGCGCGCGGTTCGGGGCCGCGGCGGGTCGGGTCGTTGGCGGGTGCGCTCATCTTTCGGACGCGGGGAGTGGATCGCCCATTGTGAGCGAGGACGCTCACCCCGCGCTGACGCCGGCCCGGGCGGCCTGCGCCCGCTCCGCGATGCGCAGCGTCTGCAGATGCACATCCACCGTGGTGTCGACGACGTGGCCGTAGCCGCCGGCCATCAGCACCACGGCCGGGATGCCGCGCTCGACCAGCGCCCGCAGCACGAATTCATCGCGCGCGGCCAGGCCCGCGGTGGTCAGCTTCAGGCGTCCGAGGCGATCGCCCTCGTGCGGGTCGGCGCCTGCCACGTAGAACACCAGGCCCGGCGGCCGCGCCTCCAGGCGCCGCCACATCTCGGCCAGCGCGGGCCGCAGCGCCGCCAGGTAGATGTCGTCCGTGCAGCCGTCGGGCAGGCCGACGTCGAGGTCGCCGGGCGACTTGCGGAACGGGAAGTTGCGCTCGCCATGCATCGAGAACGTGAAGACGGTGGGGTCGTCCGCGAAGATCGCCGCGGTGCCGTTGCCCTGGTGCACGTCGAGGTCGATCACCGCCACCTGCAGCAGCGCGCGCCGGCGGCGGTGCCATTCGGCCTGCATCAGGCGCGCCGCGACGGCGACGTCGTTGAACACGCAGTAGCCCGAGCCCTGCGTCGCGTTCGCATGGTGCGTGCCGCCGCCCAGGCTGGCGCTGACGCCGCCCTCGGGGCCGTCGGCCAGGGCGGTGCGCGCGGCGGCGATCGTGGCGCCCACCGACCAGACGGCGCGGGTGGCCAGCGCGGGCGTCCATTCGAAGCCGATCTCGCGCTGGCGGGCGGGGCTCAGCGTGCCGTCGAGCACGTCGGCGATGTAGGCCGGATCGTGCGCCAGCGCCAGTTCGCCATCGCTGGCCGGCCCGGCGATGCGCAGTTCGATGCCGCGCGGATCGGCCTCGACGCGGCGCCGCAGGAGTCCGTACTTGCCGATCGGAAACCGGTGGCCCGGCGACAGCGGGAGGATGTGCGGATCGAAGTGGAAAGCAAGCACGGACGGGTGTACAACCGATGACGTGGTGGAGGGATACCCCTAAAGGATGCTGCAGCGCAGCAAAACTACTTGCAATCGCCTGTCAGACTTTTATACTTGGTTCCATGTTGCACTGCAGCAAACGATTGCGGCGCGATGCAACCCGGCTTTGACCCCAGAAACCTCAGGAGATCCTATCCATGCTGACCGCTGAACAAATCGTTGCCGCCCAGAAGGCCAATCTCGAGACCCTGTTCGACCTGACCAACAAGGCCTTCGAAGGCGTCGAGAAGCTCGTCGAGCTGAACCTGCAAGTCGCCAAGGCCTCGCTGACCGAAGTGCAGTCCACCGCCGCCGCCAGCCTGGCCGTCAAGGATGCCCAGGAACTGCTGGCCCTGCAAGCCAACCTGCTGCAGCCCGCCGCGGAGAAGGCCGCCGCCTACGGCCGCCATCTGTACGACATCGCCGCGTCCACCAACGCCGAAGTGACCAAGGTCGCCGAAGCCCAGGTCGCCGCCGCCCAGGCCAACTTCAACAGCGTCGTCGACGGCGCCGTGAAGAACGCCCCGGCCGGCACCGAGTCCGCCGCCGCCCTGGTGAAGTCGGCCATCGCCGCCGCCACCAATGCGCTCGAAAGCGTGCAGAAGGCCAGCAAGCAGGCCGTCGACGTCGCCGAAGCCAACTTCCAGTCGCTGACCAACACCGCGGTCAAGGCCACGCAGGCGACCACGAAGGCCGGCAAGAAGACCGCCGCCTGAGCCTTGCCAGGACGCGCAGACGCCACCCGACGGCGTCGCCCCAGGAAACCCGGCCCCGGCCGGGTTTTTTCATGCCCGTTCGCCGTCGATGCCCGGCAGCGGCCATCGACGCTCGGCTAGCATCGCGGCGATGGATTCGAACGCCCCGACGGCCGAACTGCCGCACCTCAGCCCCCCCAGTCCCGCCAGCCGCGTGCCGAGCCGGCGCGAGGCCTTCGCCTTCTGGCTCAAGCTGGGCTTCGTGAGCTTCGGCGGCCCGGCCGGACAGATCGCGCTGATGCACGAGGAACTGGTGGAGCGGCGGCGCTGGATCTCGGAGAACCGGTTCCTGCACGCGCTGAACTACTGCATGCTGCTGCCCGGCCCGGAGGCGCAACAGCTCGCCACCTACATCGGCTGGCTGATGCACCGCACGCTCGGCGGCGTCGTCGCCGGCGGCCTGTTCGTGCTGCCCTCGCTGTTCATCCTGGTCGGCCTGTCCTGGATCTACATGGCGTTCGGCCAGGTTCCGGCCATCGCCGGACTGTTCCACGGCATCAAGCCGGCGGTGACGGCGCTGGTCGTCCACGCCGCCTGGCGCATCGGCTCGCGGACCTTGAAGAACGCCTGGCTGTGGGGCATCGCCGTGGCCGCCTTCGGTGCGATCTTCGCGCTGCAACTGCCGTTCCCCCTGATCGTGCTCGGTGCCGGCGTGGTCGGCGCGATCGGCGGCAGGGTCGCCCCGCAGCGCTTCCGCGTGGGCGGCGGCCATGCGCCGGCGCCCGCTGGCGCCACCCCGGCCCTGATCGCCGACGACAGCCCCACACCGGCGCATGCCCGCTTCGGCTGGCCGCGGCTGGCCCGCGTCGTGGCCGCCTTCGGCACGCTGTGGGCCGCCGCGATCGGCGCGCTGGCCGCGGCCTTCGGCTGGAATGCGCCGCTGACGCAGATGGCCTGGTTCTTCACCAAGGCCGCCCTGCTCACCTTCGGCGGCGCCTACGCGGTGCTGCCCTACGTCTACCAGGGCGGCGTCGACCATTACCACTGGCTCACGGCGGCCCAGATGATCGACGGCCTGGCCCTCGGCGAGACGACGCCCGGGCCGCTGATCATGGTGGTGGCGTTCGTCGGCTTCGTGGGCGGCTGGAACCAGGCAATCCTCGGCCCGCAGGCCCTGGCGCTGGCGGGCGCCGCGGCGGCGACGGTGGTCACGTTCTTCACCTTCCTGCCGTCGTTCTTCTTCATCCTGGCGGGCGGCCCGTTCATCGAGTCCACCCACGGCAGGCTTGGCTTCACGGCCCCCCTGACCGCCATCACCGCCGCGGTGGTGGGCGTCATCGCCAACCTGGCGCTGTTCTTCGCGCTGCACGTGCTGTGGCCGCACGGCCTGGCCGGCCGCTTCGACGCCTGGTCGCTGGCCATCGGCGCGGCCGCCGCGCTGGCGCTGTTCCGCTGGAAGATCGGCGTGATCCGGGTCGTGCTCGGCGCCGCGCTCGCGGGCCTGGCGCTGGCGGGCGTCGGCGCGGCGTGAGCGCCTGGCTCAGCGGTTGACCGGCACCTGCATCGCCACCTTGGCCTTGATGGCCGGCAGCATAGCCAGCGCCGCTTCGCGCCCGGCCTCGATGCTCTTCTTGCGCACCGTGAAATCGGTGCCCGCCACGCCCGGCAGCTTCGGGTGCAGCACGATCTCGGCCTCCTTCAGCTCCAGCTCGTTGATGCTGCGACCCATGATGGAGAAGGTCTGCAGGAGCATGTGCAGCGCGTTGCTGGTGTCGCCGCCGTCGGGCAGTTGCGAGATGTCGACGGCGATGATCACGTCGGCGCCCATGTCGCGCGCGGAGCGCACCGGCACCGGCGAGGCCAGGCCGCCGTCCACGTACTCGTGGGTGCCGATGCGCACCGGCTGGAACACGGCCGGCACGGCGCTGGAGGCGCGCACCGCGGTGCCGATGTCGCCGCGGCGGAACAGGATGGGCTTGCCGCTGTCGAGGTCGGTGGCGACGATGCCCAGCGGGATCTTCATCTGCTCGAAGGTGCGGTTGCCGACCTCCTCGCGCACGTAGGTGGCCAGCGCCTCGCCGCGGATCATGCCGCGGCCGGGAAAGGCCCAGTCGGTCAGGCGGGACTCGTCCATGTTCAGCGCGATGGCCTCGAGTTCGCGGCCGCTGCGGCCCGCGGCGTACATCGCGGCGACCAGGCTGCCGGCGGAGGTGCCGGTGACGATGTCGGGATGGATGCCGTTCTCCTCCAGCACCTCGATCACGCCGATGTGGGCGAAGCCCCGGGCGGCGCCCCCGCCCAGCGCGAGGGCGATGCGCGGCGGGCGCATCGGCTTCGGCGGCACGACCACCTCGGCGACCGCGGGCGCGGAGGCCGGGGTGCACACCGGCAGGGTCTCGCCCACCGGGCGGCTGACCGGCGCCGTGTTGCAGGCCGCCAACAGCGTCGATCCGACCAGGGCCACGGCCACCGCGGCGACCCGACAGCAGCCCGCCATGATCGGAAAACGCATTTCCATATTCCTCACAAGCATGATCCCATAGAAAAAGTGTAGTTCCAGTTATGAAGGCGATTCACTACATTGTCCCCTCCAATCAGGTCCCGGGCGCCTGCCCCGCCGAGCAAAGAAAAGACACGATGTACCAGTACACCGACTTCGACCGCCAGTTTGTACGCGCCCGCGCCGCACAGTTCCGCGACCAGCTCGAGCGCAACCTGGCGGGCGAACTGGGCGACGACGAGTTCCGCCCGTTGCGCCTGCAGAACGGCTGGTATGTCCAGCGCCACGCGCCGATGCTGCGCGTCGCGATCCCCTACGGCGAGCTCGCCAGCCGCCAGTTGCGCCAGCTGGCCCGCATGGCCCGGGAACTGGACCGCGACTTCCTGCACTTCACCACCCGCCAGAACGCCCAGTTCAACTGGATTCCGCTGACGAAGTCGGCCGATGCGATGGACTTGCTGGCCGATGTCGACATGCACGGCATCCAGACCTCGGGCAACTGCATCCGCAACATCACCTCCGACGTCTTCGCCGGCATCGCGCCCGACGAGATCGTCGACCCGCGCCCGTACTGCGAGCTGCTGCGCCAGTGGAGCACGCTGCAGCCCGAATTCGCATTCCTGCCGCGCAAGTTCAAGATCGCCGTCAGCGGCTCGCTGGAAGACCGTGCCGCGATCGCCTGGCACGACATCGGCCTGCAACTGCTCAGGAACGAGGCCGGCGAAGTGGGCTTCAAGGTGCTGGTGGGCGGCGGCATGGGCCGCACGCCGGTGATCGCCTCGGTAGCCAACGAATTCCTGCCCTGGAACCAGATCCTCGTCTACATCGAGGCGATCGTGCGCGTGTACAACCGCTTCGGCCGCCGCGACAACGCCTACAAGGCGCGCATCAAGATCCTGGTGAAGGCCGAAGGCAAGAAGTTCTTCGACCAGGTGGAGGCCGAGTACCGCAAGATCCTGGCCGACGACGTGGGCGGCACCGCGCACATCATCCCGCAGGCCGAGTTCGACCGCGTCGCCGCGCACTTCACCCGGCCCGGGAAGGTGCACCCGGCCATCGGCGGGTTCGACCCGAACCGCACCGGCGCCGCGCCCGTGCCCTTCCTGCGCTGGCTGGATCGCAACGTGCACGCCCACCAGATCGAGGGCTACCGCGCCGTCACGCTGTCGCTCAAGCGCGCCGGCCTGCCGCCCGGGGACGTCACGTCGGCCCAGATGGAGGCCGCGGCGACGATGTCCGACCGCTACTCGCTGGGCGAGTTGCGCGTGTCGCACGACCAGAACCTGATCCTGCCGTGGGTGCGCGAGGCCGACCTGCGCGCCGTCTGGCACGCCGCGCAGGAAGCCGGCTTCGCCACGCCCAACATCGGCCTGCTGACCGACATGATCGCCTGCCCCGGCGGCGACCTGTGCGCGCTGGCCAACGCCCGCTCGCTGCCGATCGCGGCCGCCATCACCGAGCAGTTCGACGACCTCGACGCTCTGCTGGACCTGGGCGACATCGACCTGCACATCAGCGGCTGCATGAATTCGTGCGGCCACCACCACACCGGCCACATCGGCATCCTGGGCATCGACAAGGATGGAGCCGAGTGGTACCAGGTCAGCATCGGCGGCTCCGACGGCAGCACGCTCAGCGGCGCGTCGGTGCCGGCCAAGGTGATCGGCCCGTCGTTCGCGGCCGAGGAAGTGCCCGCCGTGATCCAGGCGCTGATCGAGATCTTCCGCGAACAGCGCGCCGCCAACGAGCGCTTCGTGGATACCGCCCGCCGTATCGGCATCGCCCCGTTCCGCCAGGCCACCGACGCCGTGCGTCGCGAAACCGCCATCGCCGCCTGAGCCGGAGACCGCAGATCATGAAGTTCATCGACCGCCACGCCGTTCCTCCCGCCGATCCCTGGCTGCTGCTGCCCGACTCGGAGATCGCCGGCCCGGCCCCGAACCGGCTGCTGACCCTGGTGCAATGGCAGGCCGTCCGCGACGCCTGGCCCGCCGACGTGCCCGTGGGCGTGCTGCTGCCCAACACCGTCGACGTGGAAGAACTGGCCGACGACCTGCCGCGCTTCGCGCTGGTCGCCCTCGAGTTCCCGAAGTGGGTCGACGGCCGCGCCTATTCCCAGGCGCACGTGCTGCGCGCGCGCCTGCGCTTCGCGGGCGAGATCCGCGCCACCGGCGAGGTGCTGGTCGACATGATGCCGCTGCTGCAGCGCTCGGGCTTCGACGCCGTCTTGCTGCGCGAGGGCGAGCGCCGCAGCTCGGCCGAACGCGCGCTGGGCTTCTTCCCCGCCGGCCACTACCAGGGTGACGTCGTCCAGCCGAAGCCGGCATTCGCCCGCGAGGCCGCCTGACATGAGCGCACCCGAGACCGCCGCCTTCTCGTCGCTGCAGGCACCGGCCCGCGCCTCGGCCATCGCGCTTTACGCGCGGCCGAGCGCCGACTTCGCCGCCAAGCTCGACGCCACGATCGAGCTGCTGCGCGCCACCACGCAGGATCATCGCGGCCGCATCGTGCAGGCCACCAGCCTCGGCGCCGAGGACATGGTCGTCACCGACCTGATCGCCAGCCTGGGCCTGGACATCGCCATCGGCACGCTCGAGACCGGCAAGCTGCACCCCGAGACCTCGGCCCTCATCCCGCGCATCGAGCAGCGCTACGCGCGGCCGGTGGAGGTCTATCGCCCGCGCGAGGAACAGGTCGTGCAGTTCGTGCGCCAGAACGGCGAGGACGCGATGTACAAGAGCCTCGAGCTGCGCAAGGCCTGCTGCGGCGTGCGCAAGATGGAGCCGCTGGGCCGCATGCTGGAAGGCCGCACGGCCTGGATCACCGGCCTGCGCCGCGAGCAGTCGAGCAATCGCGGCACGGTGCCGTTCATCGAGAGCGAAGCCAGCGGCCGCACCAAGGTCAATCCGCTGGCCGACTGGACCTGGAACGACGTCTGGCACTACATCGCCACGCACGACGTGCCCTACAACCCGCTGCACGACGAGTTCATGCCCAGCATCGGCTGCGCCCCCTGCACGCGCGCCATCGCCGTGGGCGAGGACTTCCGCGCCGGCCGCTGGTGGTGGGAAGACGAGGCCGCCAAGGAGTGCGGCCTGCACGCCACCAAGACCGCGGTCGCCGCGGCCTGAACGCCGGCGGCCCGCCCGCCGCCGCCCCGTCCCGCCGACGCTTGCCGGCGGGCGCCCGCTGCACTACCGTCCAACACCATGACCCGAGTGACCATCGTGGGCGCCGGCCCCGGATCCGCCGACCTGATCACGCTGCGCGGCGCACGGGCGCTGGCCAGCGCGACCGTGGTGCTGCACGACGCGCTGGTCGACCCGGCGCTGCGCGAGATGGCGCCGGCGGCCGAATGGATCGACGTCGGCAAGCGCGGCTTCTGCGACTCGACGGCCCAGGCCCGCATCAACGCGCTGCTGGTCCAGCATGCCCGGGCCGGCGGCCACGTCGTGCGCCTCAAGGGCGGCGACCCGAGCGTGTTCGGCCGCCTCGACGAGGAACTCGAGGCCCTGGCCGCGGCGGGCATCGCCTGCACGGTCGTACCGGGCGTGACCGCGGCGATCGCCGCCGCCGCCGACCTGCAGCGCCCGCTGACCCGGCGCGGCTCGGGCCGCAGCGTGGCGCTGAGCACCGCGATGACGCGCGCCGGCCAGCTTGTGGCCACGCGCGGCGCCGACACCGAGGTCTTCTACATGGCCGGCCGCCAGCTCGCGGCGCTGTCGCGGCGCCTGATCGGCGCCGGCTGGCCGCCCGGGACGCCGGTCGCCGTGGTCTCGCGCGCCGGCTGGCCCGACCAGCACGGCAGCGATCACCGCGTCGACACCCTCGCCGAGGCCGTCGTCCTCCACGGCGGCCGCCCGACCGTCGTCATCGTCGGCGTCGGGGCGACGGCGGCGTCAGCCGCATCGTCACTTGGGGCGACGGCGGCGTCAGCCGCATCGTCACTTGGGGCGACGGCGGCGTCAGCCGCAGCGTCGCCTGCGGCCGACACCATGGCCCTGACGCCGCTCCAGGCACCGTCCAAGCCTTAGAATCCTCGCTGCTCCCGCCCTGACCGCCACGCACCCGCTGCCATGACCCACGTCGTTACCGAAGCCTGTATCCGTTGCAAGTACACCGACTGCGTCGACGTGTGCCCTGTCGATTGCTTCCGCGAAGGCCCGAACTTCCTGGCGATCGATCCGGACGAGTGCATCGACTGCGCCGTGTGCATCCCCGAGTGCCCGGTCAACGCGATCCTGCCCGAGGAAGACGTGCCGGCCAACCAGCTCGCGTTCATCAAGATCAACGCCGACCTGGCCAAGACCTGGCCCAGCATCACCAAGCGCAAGGCCGCCTTGCCCGATGCGGACGACTGGAAAGACGTCAAGGACAAGATCGGCGAGCTCAAGCGCTGAGTCGCCAGGGCGCAGCGCCGGCTCGCGCAGCGCGCCACGGTTCCCGGGCCCCCGGCCAGCCCGTCCCGCTCCGCTTCCCGAGTCCCGCATGCCCCCTCTCCAGACAGACGCGCTGATCATCGGCGCCGGCCCCGCCGGGCTGTTCCAGGTCTTCGAGCTGGGGCTGCGCGAGATCTCCGCGCACGTGGTCGACGCCCTGCCCTTCGCGGGCGGCCAGTGCGTCGAGCTCTATGGCGACAAGCCGATCTACGACATTCCCGCGCTGCCCGCCTGCACCGGCCGCGAGCTCACCGAACGCCTGCTCGCGCAGATCCGGCCGTTCGCGCCCGTGTTCCATTTCGACCAGCTGGTCAGCCACGTGGCGCCCGCCGACGGCGGCCGCTTCGACGTGCGCACCCGGACCGGACTCCACTTCGATTGCGGGGCGATCGTGCTGGCCGCGGGCGTCGGGGCCTTCGTTCCGCGCACGCTGAAGGTGGCCGGCCTCGAGGCGTTCGAGGGCCGGCAACTGTTCCACCATGCCGAGCGCGTGCCGGCACCGGCCCTGGCCGGCTGCCATGTGCTGGTGGCGGGTGCCACCGACCAGGCCCTCGCGTTCGCGACGCGCCTGGCCGAGGCGCGCGGGCGCGGCGCCGGCGCCGCGCCCGCGCGCGTGACCCTGCTGCATCGACGCGACGTGTTCGACGCCGCCGACGACACGGTGGCCGCGTTCCGCGCCGCCTGCAACGCCGGGGCGCTGCACTTCGTGGCCGGCCAGGCCACGGGCTTCGAGGTCGACGGCGATCGCCTGGTGGCGCTGACGTTGCTCGAGGCCGGTGGCGCGAGCGCTGCGCTGCCGGTCGACACCCTCGTGGTGCTGCAGGGCCTGTCGCCGAAGCTGGGCCCGCTGGCCGACTGGGGCCTGGCCCTGGAGCGCCGCCAGGTGCAGGTGGACACGGCGAAGTTCGCCACCAGCGTGCCCGGCCTGTTCGCCATCGGCGACGTCGTGCACTACCCGGGCAAGCAGCGGCTGATCCTGTCGGCCTTCCACGAAGCCACGCTCGCAGCCGCGGGCGTCGCCGGGCACCTCAGCCCGGGCGACGACGGACCGCTCGAGTACACCACCAGCAGCCCGCGCATCCACCGGCTGCTCGGGGTCTGAGCGGCGCGCGGTCGATGCCCGGGCGCGCGCGGGGCCATCGCGTCCCGCTGGCCACGCGCCGCCGGTTTGAGGCACAATCCGCCCGCTCGCCGCAGTTCCGCGGTGGGTTTCGCTAGGGGTGCTGGCCGAGAGGCTGGCTGAGAAAGTCCCTTTGAACCTGATTGGTCGCCAGTGCCTCGGCACGCGCGACCAGGTCGATGGCAGTTGCTGTCGGCCCGAGGTAATCCTCGCGCAGGGAAGCGGTCGCATCACCGGGACCACTCGTGTCCCGTCTCCGACTCCGTCTCCCCTGCCATCGCTTTGAAAGAGCTCGATGGCTTCCATTTCCCGTTCCCGTTCCCACCTCCTGACGCCGCTCGCCGCGGCGGCCCTCGCACTCGCGGGCGGCGCACGCGCGCAGGACGCCCCGTCCGTGCAGACCGTCCAGGTCACCGGCCGCGGCGCCGCCGAATCGGCCGCGATCACCGGCTTTTCCCAGCCGCTGGCGCGCACGCCGATCCAGGTCGAGGTCGTCGACAAGGACGTGCTGGCCGACCTCGGCGCGACGTCGTTGTCCGACCTCACCCGCGTCGACGCCGGCATCACCGACTCGTACAACGCCGTCGGCTACTGGACGACGTTCGCGGTGCGCGGCTTCCAGGTCGACAACCGCACGAACTTCCGCCGCGACGGCCTGCCGATCAATGCCGAGACGGTGCTCTCGCTGGACAACAAGTCCGCCGTCGAGATCCTCAAGGGCCTCAGCGGCATGCAGGCCGGCACCAGCGCGCCGGGCGGGCTGGTCGACCTGGTGGTCAAGCGGCCCGACCGGGACCTGCGCGACGTCACGCTGCGCTGGGCCCAGCCGGGCACGCTGGGCGTCGCAGCCGACCTGTCCCAGCGCTTCGGCGAGCGGCGCCAGTTCGGCGCCCGCGTGAACCTGTCCGTCGACCGCCTCGACCCGAACGTGCGCGCCGCGCGCGGCCATGCCAGCACGGCCTCCCTCGCCACCGACTGGCGCCCCGACGCCGACCACCTGCTCGAGCTCGAGTTCGAGCACAACGTGCAGTCCGAGCCCAGCGTGCCCGCCTTCAGCATGCTCGGCCCCGTCGTTCCGGACCCGCACTCGATCGATCCGCGCATCAACCTCAACGACCAGCCGTGGTCGCTGCCGGTGGTCACGCAAGGCAACACGATGTCGCTGCGCTACACCCAGGCCCTCGGCGCGCAGTGGCGCTTCAAGCTGCAGGCGCTGCAGCAGCGGCTGGTGAGCAACGATCACCTGGCGTTCCCGTTCGGCGCCAACGCCGATTGCAATCCGTGCGATCGCTTCGCCAGCGACGGCAGCTTCGCTCTCTACGACTTCCGCAGCGACGACGAACGCCGGCAGACGCGCGACCTCGACGTCTCGCTGTCGGGCGAGTTCGACACCGGCCCGCTGAAGCACGCGATCACGGCAGGCGCCCTCGCGACCCGGTTCACGGGCCGCTTCAACGACGAGGCCTACAACTTCGCGGGCATCGCCGACATCGACGGCAACACGATGGTGCCGGCGGCACCGGCGCCGGACCTGCCCAACACCAACCGCTCCGAGTCGAGCAACGAGCTGTACCTGCGCGATGCGGTGCAGGTCGCCGACGACTGGACGGCCTGGGTCGGCGTGCGCCATTCGCGCCTGCACCGCCGGTCGTCGGAGACGGCCGCCGGCAGCGCCGCGTTCGACACCGACTACCGGCAGGCGTTCACGACGCCGTGGCTCTCGTTGAGCCACCAGCTCGCCGCCGACGACATGGTCTACCTGAGCTGGGGCCAGGGCATCGAGAGCACGCTTGCGCCGACGCACGGCGACGCCATCAACAACGGCCAGTCGCTGTCGGCCACGCTCAGCCGGCAATGGGAGGCGGGCTACAAGCACGCCAGCGGCGCCAGCAGCTGGGGACTGACGGCCTACGACGTCAAGCAGGCGTTCGCGGGCGACCTCCACGTGGGCGCCGACGCGGTCTACGGCCACGACGGCGTCACCCACTCGCGCGGCCTCGAGGCCGACGCGCAGACGCGTGCCGGCGCCCTCACGCTGCGCGCCTCCGCGATGCTGCAGCGCGTTCGGCGCGAGCGCGCCGCGGTGGCGAGCGACGACGGCCTGCGGCCGACCAACGTGCCCGACAGCGCGCTCAAGCTGCTGGCGTCGTACGCGCTGCCGCAGCTGCCCGGCCTGAGCGTGCAGGTCGCGATGGACCACGAAGGCCAGCGCGAGGTGCTGCCGGACAACACCACGAGCATCCCGGCCTGGACGCGCTTCGACCTCGGTGCCCGCTGGACGCAGGTGCTCGCCTCCAGCACGCTGGTGTGGCGTGCCGGTGTCGACAACGTGTTCGATCGCCGGGCCTGGCGCGAGGCGCCCTACCAGTACGACCACGCGTATCTTTTCCCCCTCGCGGCGCGCACTTTCCACGCCTCGGTGGAAGCAAAATTTTGACGTTGCCGAAAAACTGGCTATACTGAGAGGCTTCGCAGTTCCCCGATAGCTCAGTTGGTAGAGCGCCGGACTGTTAATCCGTAGGTCCCTGGTTCGAGCCCAGGTCGGGGAGCCATCCCTGCTGCGAAGACAAGGCCTCAGGCCCAGCCCTCACCGGTTGGGCTTTTTGCTTTCTGGCGCACCGCGAGCGGCGGCGCCCCGCCTCAGCGGCTCATGCCCATCGCCTGCTCCAGCGCCGCCGGATCGTAGACGTGCCCGCCCTTGATCGTGCGCCAGACGTGGCGGAGATCGGCGATGTCCTTCGCCGGGTCGCCGTCGACCAGCACCATGTCGGCCTGCTTGCCGGGCGCGATGAAGCCGCGTTGCGCCGGGCCGGCCACGCCGAGCACCTGGGCCGGCACCAGCGTGGCCATGCGCAGCACCTCGGGCGCCGGGATGCCGGCGCGCACGTACAGCGCCAGCTCGTTGTGCAGCGTGTAGCCGGCGAACGCGTCGGTGCCCGGCATCAGCGTGATGCCGCCGTCGTGAAGCGCCTTGAGCAGGCGCAGCAGCGCCGGCAGGGCGCGCGCGTAGGCGGCCTCCTGGCCCGGCGGCACGGCCACCGCGCCGGACAGCAGCTGCCGGCGCGTGACGGGCGGGAAGCGCTGGATCATGTCGCACAGGCTGTGCGCGCACCGGCCCGGCGCGCCGGAGAACAGGTCCTCGAGGATGGACACCGTCGGGTCCAGCACCGTATGGCGCCGGCGCAGCAGCGCCACGAAGTCGGCGAACTCGGGCGAGTCCAGGTCCAGGTGCTGCAGCTTGTCGGCCATGACCGTGTAGCGGTCCTTGCCGCGCGTGTCGCCCACCTCGGGAAAGAAGTTCAGCACGATGAAGTTCAGGTGCTGGATCTCGTCGGCGCCGGCCTCGACGAACTGGCGCGCGGTCATGAACGCGGGCACGTGGCCGCTCACGCGCAGCCCGCGCGCGTGGGCCATGTCGGCGATGGTGCGCACCAGCGCCGGTGGGAACGACGAGTAGATCTTGACCTGCTCGTAGCCATGGTCGGCGTACCAGTCGACCGCCGCCTGTGCCTGCGCGGGCGTGTCGACGCGCACGTCGGTCGGGCCGGCCAGCGGCCCGTTGCCCTCGACGATGCCGGCCAGCACCACCCGCGGGCCGAGCTCGGTGCCGGCGTCGAAGCGCTTGACGCGGGCCAGGAACGGCACGTTGTCGTTGGCCATGTCGCGTCCGCTGGTCACGCCGGCGATCAGGTCGAAGGTGCCGTCCACGCCGGCAAAATGCTGGTGCACGTCCCACAGGCCCGGCATCAGGAAGCGGCCGGCGGCGTCGATCGCCTCGGTGCCGGGCGGGGTGGGGCTGGCGTCGTCGGGGTCGACGCGCACCACGTGCCCGCCCTGCACCAGCACGCGCATCTCGTCGCGCACCGACAGGTCGCGCGGATCGAACAGCCGCGCGTGGCGGATCATCAGCGCGCCCGCGGGCACGTGGGTGAGGCGCCGCGCGACGTCGGCGCTCCAGGCCTGGTCGGCGGCGTCCTGCGCGGCCTGCAGCCGCGGCAGCAGCGGCGCGCCGGCCGGACCCAGCACCTCGAACCAGTCGTCGATCACCGCCGCGGTGGCGCCCTGCTCGTCCAGCCACACGGGCACCGGCGTGAACTGCACGCCGCCGATGCGGTACAGCGTCAGCACGTGCCGGCCGGCCGTCACGCGCGTGCCGCGCTCCAGCCAGGCCTCGCCCGCGGGCAGCAGCGCCAGGCGCCCGCCCGGCGCCTTCAGCAGTGCGCGAGCCAGCACGCCCATGAACTCGGGCGGCGGGTTTGCCGGGAGGTAGAACGCGCCCGGCGCGCGCCAGGGGACGGCGTCCTCCTCGAGGCGGTTCTTCCAGCGGGCCTGGCCGGCCGCGACCTCGAAGTGCTCGGCGATCGGCACCTTCCAGTAATCGTTGCCCTCGGCGTCGTAGGCCGCAGGCAGCCCCTGCGCGTCGAGCGACCAGCGCGCATGGATCCGATCGCCGCGCCCGCGCTCGCTGAAGCCGTAGTCGGCCTGCATCCGGCCCTGGGGCAGCGCCAGCAGCGCCTGGGTGCCGACGGCCACGCCGTGGATGCGCACCTCGTCGTCGTGCGCCCACGCGGGGCCGACACCGATGGCCAGACCCAGCGCCGCGACGAGCGCCGCCAGCCGATGGCACAGGGGAATCTGCATGGTGTCGCCTCCGGTCAGCGAGGAGCCCAGGCCTCGGTCATCAGGCGCCGGAAGTTGCCGCCCAGGATCTTCTCGATGCGGGTCTGGCTGTGGCCGCGCGCGGCCAGCATGTCGGCCAGGCGCTGGAACTGGGTCGGCCCGCACAGGTCGGGCAGGAAGGTGGTGACGTCCGCGGTCTCGCCGGGTGCGCCGATGCCCAGCCGGCGCCGCTGCGCGATCTCGTCTTCCAGCTGGCGCCGATACGCGGCCATGTCGTCGTGCGCGGTGGTGCCGCCGTCGGTGCCCAGGCCGACGTGGTCCTCGCCGCACACCGAGATCGCGTGCTCGAGGTGGGCGATCAGGTCGGCCGCCATCGGCTGGCCCGCCAGGCGCAGGTAGGGCATGAAGTACAGGCCGATGACGCCGCCGCGCTCGGCCAGCAGGCGCAGCTCGGCGTCGGTCTTGTTGCGCGGATGATCGGCCACCGCGCGGCAGGCGGAATGCGTGATCGCCACCGGCCGCTGCGCGAGGGCCAGCGCATCGAGGCAGGTCTGGCGGCTGCTGTGGCTCAGGTCCACCAGCACGCCCTCCGACTGCAGGCGCTCCAGCACCTCGGCGCCGAAGCGCGACAGTCCTTCGTCGACGTTCACCGTGGCGCCGTCGCCCACGGCGTTGCGGCCGTTGTAGGTCAGCTGGATCACGCGCACGCCCATCTTGGCGAACAGGCGCACCCGCTCCAGCTCGCGGCCGAGCATCTCGGTGTTCTGGAAACCGTAGATCACGCCGACCTGGCCGGCCTCGGCCGCCGCGTCGATGTCGGAGACGGCCAGTACCCGGCGCAGCGCGCCCGGGTGCTGGGCGATGAAGGCATTCCAGCCGGTGATGTCGCGCACCGTCTCGCAGAACGCCTGGCCGCTGCCGGCCACGTGGCCCAGCGTGATGTTGACCGCCGACAACCCGGCGCTGCGCGCCTCGGCGAGCGCGCGCACGTCGATGTTGCGAGTGCCGCTGACATAGCCCAGCGCGTCGACGTCGGCCGAATCGACCTGCGCCACGACCGGCAGGTTGGGGTTTTCCAGAACGCCCAGGGCGTTGATGGTCGCGTAGCGGCTCTCGATCACGGCATCCTCGTTGCAGTCAGGCGGCGGGCCGGCACAAGGCGGGCCTCGCGGGGCTGGCTGCCAGGTGCCAGCGGCGCTTCGCCGGACGGGCGAAGTCGGGGTTTCAAATGGCGGCGGGCCGACGGCCCGGTCACGGCGTTCCGCCGGAACAGCGGCACTTTTCGGCATCGCGACGACGACCCCGAGTGACTAGAACGTTATTCTAGAATACTATTCAACGCATGGCACGGAAAAATTTGTCGGCGACCCAGGCCGCCGCGGCGGACAAGCTGCTCGAGCGCGCGCTCCCCGAGCCGCGCCAGGCCAGCCGCCGCAGCGTGCTGCGCCATGCGCTGGGCCTGTTCAACGACCACGGCGTCGAGGCGACGACCATCGACCACCTGCGGCGCGCTTGCGGCCAGAGCGTCGGCACGATCTACCATCACTTCAAGAACAAGGAAGGCGTCGTGGCGACGCTGTTCTTCGTCGCCTTCGACGACCAGAGCCGGGCGATCGCCGAACGCACTGCGGGCCTGGCCGACGGCCAGGCGGTGGTCGAGGCGCTGATCGCGGCCTACACCGGCTGGATCACCGAGCAGCCGGAATGCGCCCACTTCGTGTTCCTGGCGCGCGATGCGGTGGCCCAGGGCCCGCACGCCGCGGACCTGCAGGCGCGCCTGCTGGCCCGCTACGACCCGATCGACGCGCTGCTCGCGCGCGAGGCGGCCGCCGGCCGCATCCTGCCGCTGCCCGCCGACCTGATCCCGGCGCTGGTGCTGGGCGCCACCGAGTTCTACGCGCGCGGCTGGCTCGCCGGGCGCCGCCAGGCCACGCCGGCGAGCCACGCGCAGCGGTTCGCGACGGCGGCGTGGCGCTCGATCACGGGCTGACGCCCTGCTCCGCGGAGCGACTGTCTCTTTTTCGCACGGTCGTTCGATTTTCCTGGTGACGATGCATCGCACGCCCGAACGAGCCTCGGCGCAGGCCGCCGGCGGGACGCGCCTGGCCTCGCGCAGGGATGCACCGCGGCGAGGCGTGCGCGATGCCGGTGCGCGCACGACGCCCGGTCCGTCGGCCGATGCCGGAGGTCGGTGCAGGCCCGTGTTTACCCTTCACCGAAGTTGGGGGGAAACCGACCCTCGACGCCGTCCATTCGCACTCGTATGGGGCGAAGTGCGGGTTCATTCCTATGTCGGTGCATACCCCTGCTGGCTACCATTTCTACTCATAAATAGAACGGTCGTTCTATTTTAAACGAGAGAGCCGACGACGATTCCTGTCGCCGCATCTCGCAGCGAAATCGGAGTACCCCGTGGTCGTCGTTCCCCTGTCCCAACTCAGCGCATTCAAGGCGATGAAGGACGGCTTCGCGCAGCGCGGTCTCGATCTGTCCGGCATCCTCGCGGAAGCCGGCCTCAATCCCGACCCGAACGAATCCGTCGACGCCGAACACCTCGCCGACATCTTCAGCGTCGCCTGGGGTGCCGCTGTCGCCAAGACCGGCGACCCCGCGATCGGGCTGGCATTGTGTCCGCGCCAGCCGCTGATCGGCCTGGGGTCGCTGTCCAGCCTGATCCTGTCGGCGCCCGACCTGCGCAGCGGCCTGCAGCGCATGGCGCGCTACACCAGCCTGATCTCGCCCACCACGTCGATCGGCATGGACATGCCGTCCACCAGCGTGGGCCTGCGCGTCGACCAGGACGCCTGCCGCATCACGCTGCGCATCTCGGCCGGCAGCCTGCCGGTGCCGCAGCAGCGCTACGACTTCATGGCGGCCACGTTCCTCAAGGGCATGTACTGGCTGATCGGCGAGAAGGTGACGCCGCTCCGCGTGCACCACCCCTACGCCGCGCCGGCCGATCCCACCCCTTGGGAGACCGCCTTCGGCTGCCCGGTGCACTTCGGCGCCCCCGCCTTTGTCATCGAGCTGCCGCTGGCGGCGCTGGACCAGCCCTTCCCCACCGCCGACGCCACCGTGGGCGAGATGTGCGAGCGCATGGTCGCCCAGCTGGCCGCCGAACAGGGCGGCTGCATCACGGCGCGCGTGCGCCAGGCGCTGATGCAGCTGATCTCCAAGGGCGACCCGCGGCGTGAACTGGTAGCCGCCACGCTGTGCATGAGCGAACGCACGCTGCAGCGCCGCCTCACCGAAGAAGGCACCAGCTTCATCGAGCTGGTCGACGACACCCGGCGCGAGCTGGCGCAACGCTATTTCGTCAACGGCGCCTACAGCCCGACCGAGATGAGCTTCGCCCTCGGATTCTCCGATCCGAGTAATTTCTACCGCGCCTGCAAACGCTGGTTCGGACGCACGCCGAATACCTTGCGCTGCGCCGCTTGATATATCTCTCATATTCTTCGACGGGCACCGCCGAAGAATATCCAGGGCAACTTTCGAGAAATGGAGCCGGCCGGCTCCATTTTTCATTTCCGGAATATCTCGACTCTATTTGAAACGACGGCCCGGCAGACCCTGTTTCACCTGCGCCACAGGGGTTACTACGTAAGGGCTTGCCGGGCTTCACTTCCAGAGGCAAAACGGGATTCTCCGCGATCCTCCGGGAAGCCACCGAAGACCCCCTTCCGAACTAGGGAAGATACCCTCCGGCGCTGGATTCGCAAGCCATGGCCTTGGCTCCGCAAGTCAGTGCGATGCAGCGCAAACACGACCATAGTTCAGTCACGCGCTTCAAGTAACAGTTTCGCGGCGGCAGGCCCTCAACAGAGTGGCCGACGACACCCGGGGCAAAACCCCAGGGCGCAGAAACTTGAATTGTTCGCGAGGGGTTTTCAAGGTTCCAAATTCATAGACTTTTATTCTGGAGAGACAAACATGAACATGCTCAAGCTTACCGCCGCTGCCGCCCTCGTCGCCGCTTCCCTGTCGGCCTCGGCCATGACCACCATCGCTGACGACGAACTGAGCACCGTGTCCGGCCAGGACGGCGTGTCGATCGCTGCCAACCTGAACATCAACATCGGTTCGTTCCAATACACGAACACCAGCGCCAACGGCTCGTCGGTCAACTTCAAGGACATCAACGTGACCGGCCTGGTCGCGATGACCGTCGACGTCCTGAACAACGCCGCCGCCCTGACCGAGTTCACGCCGATCATCGCCGGCTATGACGTCGCCAACGCCGCCACCAACGGCGCCAAGATCGCCACCTGGCTCGGCGGCTCGGACGTCGTCCAGTTCGCCTTCCCGCAACTGAGCGTCAGCCACAACCTGGCTCCGACGATCACCGTCGGCGCGATCACGCTGGGCGCCGGCACGGCCTCGTTCGGCTCGTTCGCCATCAACCACCTCGACCTGCAAGGCACGACGGTCCTGATGTGGGCGCACTGATCTAGCGGATCCACGGGATCTCCCCGTCGCCGCGGAGATCCCGACCCGCACGCACAAAGGCTCCGTGAATTCGTCACGGAGCCTTTTTTTCCCTTGTTGACCCGGCCGCCTCGGCTCGCATAATCGTGGCCCGTCGCGCCACCTTCTGCGTCCCGCCGCCCCGGCGAGAGCACCCCATGAACCAGTCCCAAGTCCAGGTCGCGTTGCTTGCCGCCGCCCTCGCGCTCGCCGCCGGGCCGGCCGCCGCACAGGGCGTCCCGCTCGACGACCGGCAGCTGTCCGGCGTCTGGGGCCAGGCCCTGCTGGACCTGACGAACACGACCCAGGGCAACTACGCCTTCTCGCGCCTGACGCTCAATGCCGACGTCACGCTCTCCGCCTCGCTCTCCGGCCTGCAGCTGGGAACGAAGAACGGCGTCTCCGACATCAACATCGGCACCCTGAACTTCGGCCGCAGCGACCTGGGCGACGCCGCCCGCACCGTCGCCATCACCAGCCCGTATTTCGAGTGGGTCTACTCGGGCACCGTCGGCAGCGCCGACCGCCAGGTGGTGGGCATGCGCCTGGGCTTCGGCGGCATCGCGGGCGACGTCGGCCTGACGATGAACACCGTCAGCGGCGCGCTGACGATCAACACCGACGCCAACGGCCTGATGAGTTCCACCGGGTCGCAGTCGACGACGCTGACGGGCAGCTCCTGCGCCTGCACGCTCGCGCTGAACCAGATCGGCGGCGTGACCGCCGGCGACGGCAACGGCGCCAGCCGCGACTTCTTCCTGTCCATCCTCAAGAGCGCGCTGACCTGGCCGACCACGGACGCCACCGTCGGCGCCGCCACGCAGGCCCAGGCCGGCTTCTGGCTGAACTGGGCGGACAAGTTGAAGGCGATCAACACCACGGGCACCGTGCCTCCCAACATTCCCAAGATCGGGCCCTGATGCGCCGCGCCGTGGCCCGCGCGCTGCAGATCGCCGGCACCGCGAGGTGCTGGCCGGCGGGTGCCGGCCGGCTAACCGCCGTCTGCATCGGCGTGATGGTGGCAAGCGCTGCGCTGGCCGCGCCCCCGGCCCGGACGCCGCAAACGACGTCCGATGCCGAGTCGCACATGCTGCCGCTCGGCGACGACGAACTGGCCTCCGTGCGCGGCGCCGACGGCATCGCGTTCAACCTCCAGAATTTCTCGCTGCTGAGCAGCGCCACCGACCCGTTGTCGCTCACCTACCTGTCGCCCGGCGGCAGCTCGCTGACCCTGTCGCGCCTGGACCTGTCGCGCACCGACGACGCCGACCCGTTCGCCGACCCCTACCAGCTGACGCTCGTCTCGCGGCCCGCCCTGCCCGACCTGATCTCGCTGAGCTTTCCGCTGAACACGCAGGGCACGCAGGTGTGGTCGCTGACCACCGACTTCTCGCACTGCGATGCCGTCACCGCGGGCGCGTGCACCGGCACCAACTTCGTGGGCGGCACGCTGCAGGTCGCCGGTCTGACGTTCAAGGGCGGCGGCCTGACGATCCAGCCGTCCAACATCGCCGATACGCAAGGCATCGCGTTCGGCCTGGGCACGCAGGTCGACATCGGCAGCCTGTCGGTCTACTCGCACGGCCGCACCGCCGGCGACATCGCCAACACGATAGACACCAGCGACGCGCTGACGCTGTCGGGCATCCACCTGGCCGACGCCAGCACCGGCCACGCCTGGATGCTGGCCGACCTCGACCGCCATCCCGGCCTGCTGAACGCGCAGACCGACACGACCAGCTCCTACCTGCACCTGCAGGTCGGCTGGCCGACCACCGCCGACCCGGTGCCCGCGGCCCGGCTGGTCATCGACAACATCTCGTTCACGACCATCGGCAGCGCCGGCGCGACCACCACCGACCTCGGGTCGGCCAGGATCGACTCGCTGCAGATCAACTACGTCGACGTCAAACTCCGGACCGGGCACTGAGCCCCCCCACCATGCTGCATCGCCCCCTCCTCGCCTGCGCGCTCGCCCTGGCCGCGAGCCCGGCCCTCGCCGACAAGAAACCCCTCGACGACGACGAACTGCGCGGCGTCGCCGGCCAGGGGGTCTCGATCGCCGTGCACCTCGAGCTCAACAGCGGCCTGTTGACGGGTCAACCGGTCGACAGCCGCATCTCGGCGGGTTTCACCGTCGGCGGCGTCACCACCTACGCCATCGCGCAGAACTTCGGCGGCCTGCTGAACCTGTTCTCCGTCACGCTGGATCCGCTGACCATGCCGGACGGCTCGGGCTACCTCGCGATCGGCATGCCGGGGCTCGTGCAGGCCAAGGAATTCGGCGTGCGCGCCATCGGCGTGCAGACCGACCTGGCCGCGCCGATCAACAACAGCCTCGGCTCCCTGCTCCTCAATGGCTCGGCCACGATGACCGGCCAGCTGAACGTGTGGGCCAAGTAGGCCCGCGCCGACGAAAGCTCCCCATGCTCCTGATCTTCCTCGGCGCCATCGCCGTCGCCATCCTCGGCGGCGGCGTGCTCTCGCGCAATGAGCCGCTGAACCATCCGCCGCTCGAATACCCGCTGAACCTGTCCAGCGTCAACCAGAGCCAGGCGGTGGAGCCGGTGCAGGTCTTTCCGAACCAGTACTACAAGTACAAGCACATCGTCCACCAGGCCTTCGACTACAGCTGCGGCTCGGCGGCCCTGACGACGATCCTGCAGTTCCACCTGGGCCTGGCCGTCACCGAGAAGGACGCGATGGAAGGCATGCTGGAGCACGGCGAGAAGGACAAGATCATCGCCCGCCGCGGCTTCTCGCTGCTGGACATGAAGCGCTACGTGGCCACGCTGGGCAGCGACAGCGGCGGCTTTCGCGCCGACATCGCCGACCTGGCCAAGCTGGACCAGCCGGCCATCGTGCCGATCGACTACGCGGGCTTCAAGCACTTCGTCGTCGTCAAGGGCATCCGCGACGGCAAGGTCTTCATCGCCGATCCCTCGGCCGGCAACATCGCGTTCTCGGTGGAGGAATTCACCGGGCTGTGGGACAAGGGCACGCTGTTCGTGATCTACCCCTCCAAGACCCGGCCGGTGGTGCAGTCCAGCCTGGCCCTGACTGAGCAGGAGCTCGGCACGATCTCGCCGGACCTGGTGCGCGCGGACATCGCCCTGCGCCCCGTGGACAATCGCGACGCGCTGGAGCGCGCCGTCCAGTCCGGCCTTGCAAATATCCAATTCAAGCGTCAATGAACATGAAATCGGCAGACCGCAACGCCCTTGTCCTGGCCATCACGAGCGGGCTCCTGTGCGCCAGCGTCGCGGTCCATGCGCAACCCGACAACCAGCCGGCCGCCAACACGCCGGCCGCCCCGGATGCGCCGCCGGCGCCCGCCAATGGCGCGCCGGCCGCTCCGGGGGACGCGCGCGAGGCCTTGAAGAAGCAGGCCGGCGACGTCGACCAGGCGGCGCTGCTCAAGGACACGCTGACCAAGACCGACCGCCAGTATTCGCTGCTGCGCGCCGGCCGTTCGGCCGTCAACTACAGCCTGAGCTACACCTACATCGGCCAGCAGTCGATCGACGCGGGCTTCGACAACACCGGCAACATCGACCTGTTCAAGATCGAGAACACGCGCTCGCACACGGTCACCAACTCGCTGTCGGTCGACTACGGCCTGCTGGACAACGTGACGGTCTCGGGCACCTTCCCCCTGGTCAGCAAGTTCACGCAGAGCAGCGCGTTCGGCGGCGTGGCCACCGGCATCGGCGACCTGACCTTCGGCGCGCGCTACCAGCCGTTCACCCAGAATCCTTCCGGCCCCACCTTCACGTTCACCTCGCAGCTGAACCTGCCCACCGGCCGCAGCCCGTTCAAGACGCTGGAAGGCGCCAACCTGTCCACCGGCTCGGGCTACGCGTCGGGCACGCTGGGCGTCAACGCCTCGCAGGTGTTCGATCCGGTGGCGCTGTTCGGCTCGCTGAACCTCACGCTGGCCAAGAGCGTCGACCACCTGAGCCAGTACCGCTCGGCCGACGGCTCCACGCTGACGGGCCTGCGGCCCGGCAAGAGCATCGGCTTCGGCGCCGGCTTCACGTATGCGCTGTCGTACGCGGTCTCCACCAGCGTGTCGTTCCAGGAGACGGTCACCACCGACTCCTACATCACCTACATCCCCAACGGCGGCGCCTCCACCACGCGCCCCACCTCGATGCAGGTGGCGGCCATCCTGAACTTCGGCCTGGGCCTGCGGCTGAGCCCGAAGACGACCGTCAACCTGAGCGCCGGCGTCGGCCTGACCACGGACTCGCCGGACTTCAGCCTGAGCCTGAGCGTGCCGCTCACCTTCGCGCTGTTCTGACCCCATGACCGACCTCTCGACGACGTGCCTCGCGCGCCGCCAGACGGCGCCCCACCGTGTTCCGATGACGATCGGGGCCGGGCTGCTGCTCTGCGCCTTCGCCCTCACCCCGGCGCATGCCGCGCTGACCGAAAACCTCGCTGTCAGTCCCGTGGCGATGTCGCTGGGCAACGCGGTCACGGCCGACCCGCCCGGGCTGGACTCGATCCACTTCAATCCCGCGGGCCTGGCCAAGATCCAGGCCGACACCCGCTCGGACACGGTGTTCGGCGCCGCGCTGCGCACCACCGCGAGCTTCCACCAGCCGGCCGGCTTCGACATCGGCGGCTACACGGAAGACCCGCTCGCCGGCACCACCTCCTCGCACAACGGGCAGGCGATCTTCATCCCGATCGCCGGCGTGGCCAGTCCGCGCATCCCGATCGCGCTGGCGGCCGGCCTGGGCCTGTCGTGGCACAACGAAGGCTCGCCCTGGACCTTCGCCACCGCCACCTACGTGCCGCAGGGCGTGGGCATCGACCGCTCGAAGAACCCGAACGACCCGGCGCGCTTCGACGGCAAGAAGGTGGTGATCCAGCGCCTGGTGTACCTGTCGCCGTCGGTGGGCTACAAGGTCAACGACCAGTTCAGCGTCGGCCTGGCGATCCCGATCGCCCACCAGGGCTTCGCGCTCGAGACCGACATGCGGTTTCCCAACAAGCTGCTGGGCATCATCGGCAAGCTGCAGGACGCCTGGTGCGGCAACAGCGGCAACCCGCTCGACACCCTCGGATTCGGCCTGTGCGGCACCGACTCCACCGGCCAGCAGAGCGGCCGCCTGCGGCCCTTCCAGAGCATCGGCGCGATGCGCTTCGCCGCGACGTCGCCGGCCGACGTCACCTTCAACGTGGGCGCGCTGTGGCAGCCGGCGGACGAGATCGGCTTCGGCGCGGTCTACCAGTCGGGTTCGAAGACGGTGATGACGGGCACCTACAACTTCCACGCCGAGCCGATGCTGCCGGAGTTCGTGCGCCACATGTACCAGTCGCTGTTCGGACCGATCGTGGCCTCGATGTTCGGCTTCCCGACGTCCATCCCGAAGGACCAGGGCGGCAACTTCACGATGATCCTGCCGACGCCGGCGCACTGGCAGTTCGGCGTCAAGCTCAAGCCCATCACCGGCCTGCAGTGGAACATCGACGCCGGCTGGACGGACTGGGGCAAGTGGAACGACCTCACCTTCCAGTTCGACCGCACGGTCAACCTGCTCGAGATGGCGCGCATCTTCGGCCAGGCCGATTCCACCAAGCTGATCATCCCGCGCGGCTACCGCAGCGTCTGGAGCTACGGCACCGGCCTGCAGATCGACGTCGCCGACGGCCTGAAGCTGCGCCTGGGCTACGAGCCGCGCAAGAGCTCGGTGCCGGCCGACAAGCTGGACCTGATCGCGCCGATGCCCAACCTGCCGGTCAAGAGCATCGGCTTCAGCTACGCGCTCAAGGACGGCATGAAGATCGAGACCGGCTTCAGCTACGCCAAGGGCCGCTTCAACGCGCCCGCCGACACCGACTGCAACCTGAACTGCTCCAATTTCTTCAACGTGATCTACAACCCGTATGCCGGCCTCGACGTCTCCGGGACGCTGGTGCTGCGCTATTTCGGGATGAAGCTGACGCAACCTTTCTGACGACCGCTCTCCTGCCCATGCAAGCCATCCATCGCCCCCTCGCTTCCCTCTTCCTCGCCGCCACGCTGGGCATCGCCTCGATGGCCCACGCGCAGGGCGCCGCACCCGACGCCGAGAAGCAGAAGCTGATCGACCACATCCTGACGCTGTACCACCCCGAGAACAGCGTGCTGGTGGCCATCCAGCGCCCGGCCACCGAAGCCCTCGAGAAGTCCAGCATCGCCCTGCAGACCGCCCACGTCCCGAAGGACCGCAGCGACAAGACGATGAAGGACATCGGCACCGACGTGCAGAAGTACGTCGACTCCACGATGCCCATGGCCATCGCCAGCGCGAAGAAGAACGTCGGCCCGGCCGCAGGGCCGCTGCTCGCGCAGAACTTCACGACCGAGGAACTGCGCCAGCTGGTCGCGTTCCTGGAGTCGCCGGTGAAGTCGAAGTTCGAGAAGCTGGTGCCGCAGATGGAGAACGCCGTGGGCCAGAAGGTGCAGGCCGACGTCGGCGTGCAGGCCAACAAGAAAATCCAGGTGCTGACCGAGTCCGTGGGCACCAAGCTCCGCGTGGCGGCGACGCTGAACTGACCATGTCGACCCCGCGCTCGCTCGCCGCATTGGGTACGCTGTTCGCGCTCGTCGCCTGTGGCGGCGGCGGGGGCGCCTCGTCGACGCCCGCGCCCCCGCCGTCCAGCGGCGGCGCGGCCGTGCTGAGCGTCGCGCTGGCCGGCGGAGCCAGTCCCGGCATCGACCACCTGTGGGTGACCGTCACCGGCCTGGCCCTGCACGCCGACGCGTCGCACGTCTACGGCGACGGCGACAGCGGCTGGGTGGTCGCGACGCTCGCCGCGCCCATGACGCTGGACCTGGCCGACCCGGCGCTGTCGCAGGGCCAGTCGGTGTCGCTGCTCAAGCAATCCATTCCCACGCTGGGCACCTTTGCCCAGTTGCGCCTGCTGCTGGCCGCGTCCGATCCGAACACCACGCTGGCCGCATCGGCCGTCGCCAGGGGCCTGACCTACAACGACCAGGTGCAGTACACCGACGCCGGCGGCGTCCACGTCGTTCCGCTGGAGCTGCCCGACCCGCTGTCGGGCATCCGCCTGCTGACCCCGTTCAACCTGAGCGCCGACACCACCACGCCGCTGTCCATCGAATGGAACGCCAGCGCGTCGCTGGTGCGGCGCGCGTCGACGGGTGGCCCGGACCGCTTCACGCTGCGCAACGAGCTGCAGCTGTACAACCAGCAGCTGCTGACCGCGCTCGGCGACGGCAGCCTGCAGATCGACGGCAGCATCTTCGACTCGATCTCGGGCCAGCTCGACACCTCCGGGTTCTGCACCGGCGCGAGCCACGCGGGCTGCATCCACGACGTGGTCGCCAGCGCCACCAGCATCTCCGCCGACAGCCGCTTCCACGCCGAGGTGCGCAGCGTCAACGTGGGCGCGAACGGCAGCTTCCTGCTGTACCCGCTGCCCAGCCAGTCGCTGTACGACGTCGTCATTCGCGGCGGCAACATGGAGACGATCGTCGTGCGCAACGTGTTCGTCGACCCTACCGGCATCCTGAAGCCGGCGCCGACGGCGCTCAGCAGCACCGCCACGCCGATCGTCCCGGTGCTCGACACCGGCGAGCGCGCGGTCACCGTCACCGACGCGCTGGCGCCGGCCGGCAGCCGCGTGTTCTTCGGCCAGACGATCGCCGGCAGCGGCGGCGGCGCCGGCTCGACCGACATCCCGTATGCGATCGAGGCCGGCGCCGCGGATCCGGCCACGGGTCGACTCCTGGATCCGGTCACGCTGCCAGGCGGACCGCTGCATTACGCGACGTACAACGCCAGCACCGACGGCAACGGCGTGCCGCCGGCGTTCACCACGGTCACGCCTACCGAAGGCGCCGGCGCCTGGACGGTCTGGTCGCAAGGCACGCTGGCGACGACCACCAGCGCGTCGACGACGCTCGCCGCGGCGGCCACCAGCGTGGTGGCACCCGCGCCGCTGGCGGCCAGCGGCCTGGCGAGCGGCACCGTCAACGTCACGCTCTCGGGCACGTCCAGCAACGCAGCGGACCACGCCGAGCTGGTCGTCTCCAACGACGGCGGCACGGTGGCGGTGGTGGACGTGTCGCCGCTGCTCGCGTCGCACGGCGGGGCCACGGCGGTCGGCGTGCCCAGCGGCACGTCCGGCGCGAGTCCCGCGGCGGCGATCTACGGCGTGGCCGTGCACACCTGGGTCAGCGGCGCGGCCGCGACAACGGGGCGCTGGGCGCGCGTGACCGCGCCGGTCAGCCTGGCCGGCGCGACCAGCGCGAATGTCGCACTGGTCCTGCCCTGACCACCAGGCCGGCGTCGACCGGTCAGTGCTTGTGCTGGATCGCGTCGAGGCTGGGCAGCGACGGCAGTGCGAACAGCAGCGGGAACGGCAGCACCGGCAGCGTGACGTTGCTGGTGATCGGCGTCAGCGCGTTGCTCAGCGCCAGCATGGTCTGGGCGATCTTCAGGGTCGTCTGCAGGCTGGTGGTGGCGGTCTGCATGCGTTGCTGCGTGAGCTGGCGATCCAGGCTCTGCAGGTTGTCCATCGGCAGCGAGCCGAGGGCCGCCAGCGCATCGGCGGCGGCCGAGGCCGAGACAGCGCTGCTGCCCTGCTCCTTGGCGCTGAGGGCGCCGAGCGCGGTCAGCGTCGGGTCGTTCAGGCCGCGGCCGTAGACATCGGACATCTCCGATTCGCTCAGCGCGCGCAGGTCGCCTGCCGCGGCCGCGGCGCCGGTCGACGACAGGGCCAGGGTGGCGGCCAGCGCGAGGCCATGGGGGATGCAGCTGAACTTCATTCGCGTCTCCAGTCCGGGATACAGGTGCGGCCGCGGCCGGATCTGGATGGCGATCTGGAGCAGCCCTTGCTGACCTTATCGACAGCGCTGCTGGAGGAATGAGCGGCGCGAACGCCGGGCTTCGAGAACTAGTTCACGGGCTGCAAACCGAGCAGCGCGAAGCTGACCAGCCAGTGCGTGGCGACGAAATCGCCGCCGGTCACGTGCGGCCACGCCGCCTGCCAGTGCGCCTGCGCCGCGCGCGCGAAGCGCTCGCGCAGCGGCGCGGGCAAGGTGCTCGCGCCCGCGAGCGCGCGCAGGCACCACGCGCGCGACAGGTTCAGGCCGTCCAGGTGCACCAGTTGGCCGTCGCTGCGGTCGCTGACGACGGCCGGCGCATCCCAGCGCGCCAGCGCCGCGGCGGCGGGCGCGAACCGTGCCCACCACGCCTCGAAGCCGGCGCCGAGCACGCGCTGCATCAGCAAGGCCTCGCACAGGCCCGGCGACAGGAAGTCGGTGCCGCTGGGCTCGTACAGCGCGGGGTAGGCCGCGTCGGCGCCGAACCAGCCGGACGCGGCGCCATCGATGGCCTCGCGCAGCGCGACATCGCCGACGACGTGCGCGAAGTCGCGCGCCAGCAGCAGCGCGAACGCCGAGTTCGCGTGCGTGCCGGCGCGCACCGGGTAGTGGCTGCGCTGCAGGAAGTCGGCCAGCCGGCGTGCGATCTCGTCGGCCAGCGGCCGCAACGCGGCGGCCCAGCGCGCCGTCGCCGCGTCGTTGTCCGATTGAATGACAAGTTCGGATTGCAGCTTCAGCAGCCAGGCCCAGCCATAGGGACGTTCGAAGCTGGCGCGTCCGGGCGTGCGCAGGTACGCGAGCTCGCGCTCGACCAGCTCGGGCCGCAGGTGGGCGTCGAAGCGGCGCGTGATCGCGTCGCTGCGGGCCAGCCGCGGCGCGATCGCGCGCAGGCGCAGCAGCGACCAGTGCATGTGGACGCTGGAATGCCAGTCGAAGCAGCCGTCGAAGACCGGGTGCATCTGCTGCGGCAGCCCATGGTCGTGCTCGTCGAGGATCAGGTGGTCGAGCTTGTGCGGGAAGCGCCGCGCCAGCACGTCCAGCGCGCAGTCGGCGAGCGCGGCGGCGCTGGCGTGGATGTCGTGGTCGGCGGTGCGGGCATTCATGGCGCCGATTCTGCAACAGCCCGGCCGCGCGGCGCGCCGACTTCATCCTGGGGATGGCGAGCCCCGGGTGCCGGTGATGTGATCCGATCCTGCCGGCGGCTCCCGGTTCCGGCCCCAAAGGATCGCCATGTCGACGCCGTACCTTGCCGAGATTCGACTCACGAGCTTCGCGTTCGCGCCCCGGGGCTGGGCCCTGTGCAATGGCCAGCTGCTGGCCATCAACCAGAACCAGGCGCTGTTCGCGCTGCTGGGCACGACCTACGGCGGCAATGGCCAGACCACCTTCGCGCTGCCCAACCTGCAAGGTCGGGCGCCGATGCATTTCTCGGGCGTGCATCCGCTGGGCCAGGCCGCCGGGGCCGAAACCCACACCCTCGCCGTGGCCGAGATCCCGTCGCACGCGCACACCCTGCGCGCCTCGGGCAAGGTGGCCGCGAGCTCGTCGCCCGCCGGCGGCGTGCTGGCGGCCCCGGTGCGCGGCGCCACGCCCGCCTATGCCGCGGTGGGCAACCTCGTGCCCCTGAACCCGGCGGCCATCGCGGCGACCGGCGGTGGCCAGCCGCACGAGAACCGCCCGCCCTACCTCACGGTGAACTTCATCATCGCGTTGCAGGGCATCTTCCCGTCGCGCAACTAGCGAGGTCCCATGTCTTCACCCTACGTCGGCGAGATCCGCCTGTTCGCCGGGAACTTCGCCCCCCAGGGCTGGGCGTTCTGCGATGGCCAGCTGCTGTCCATCGCCGAGAACACGGTGCTGTTCGAGCTGATCGGCACCACCTACGGCGGCGACGGACAGGTCACCTACGCGCTGCCCGACCTGCGCGGGCGCGTGCCCGTGCACCAGGGCGGCAACGGACAGTCGAACTACGTCGTCGGCCAGTCCGGCGGCGTCGAGACGGTCACCCTGACCGCGGGCCAGATGCCCTCGCATCGCCACCCGATGCTGGCCAGCACCACGCCGGCCGGCGCCACGCACGGCCCGTCGGAGGTGCTCGGCAGTTCCACCGCGATGAACCTGTACGGCACGGGGACGCCCAACATGGCCATGGATCCGAACGCCATCACCCAGGTCGGCGGCGGCCAGCCGCACGACAACATGCCGCCCTTCGTCGCGCTCAGCTACATCGTGTCGCTGTTCGGCGTGTTTCCCTCGCAAAACTGACTGGAGGCGACCATGGCCGATCAATTCGTGGGCGAGGTCCGCCTGTTCTGCGGCAACTTCGCGCCGACCGGATGGGCGTTCTGCAACGGGCAGGTGCTGCCCATCTCGCAGAACACGGCGCTGTTCTCGCTGCTGGGCACCAACTACGGCGGCGACGGCAAGAGCACCTTCGGCCTGCCCAACCTGCAAGGCGCCTTTCCGATGCACGCCGGCGGCGGCGCCGGCCCGGGCCTGAGCCCGCGCAGCGTCGGCGAGACGGGCGGCAGCGAGGCGGTGACGCTGGGCGCCGCGCAGCTGCCGGCGCATGGCCACGGGATGGTGGCGGTCGCGGGCGCGACCACCGGCACGCCCGGCGCCACCGTCAGCCTGGCGCCCACCTCCAACGGCAGCGGCCTCTACCGCGCACCCGACGCGGTCTACCTGGCCACGGCAGCGTCCGACCTGGGCCCCAGCGGCGGCGGCGCCGCGCACGACAACCTGCCGCCCTACCTGGCCGTGTCCTTCATCATCGCCCTGCAAGGCATCTTCCCGCCGCGCTCGTGAGCGCGCGCCCCGCCATGACCGCCGACGACGTGATCACGCTGCGCGACGCACTGGCATCGGATCGCGCATTCCTGGTCGCGCTGTACGCCAGCACGCGCGCCGAGGAGTTCGCGCACCTGGGCTGGCCGGTCGAGATGGAGCGCAATTTCATGAAGACGCAGTTCGAGGCGCAGCGGCGCGACTATGAGCGCCGCCACCCGGGCGCCCGCTGCGAGATCGTCGAGCTGCGCCGCTGCCCCATCGGCCGCCTGTGGGTGGCGCAGGACGCGCGCAGCCTGACGGTGCTCGACATCTCGCTGGTGGACGGGCTGCGCGGCCAGGGCATCGGCAGCGCATGCCTGCGGCGCGTGCAGTCCCGCGCCGCGGCGACCGGGCTCGACGTCGAACTGCAGGTCGTGGTCGGCAACCCGGCGCAACGCCTGTACGAGCGCCTGGGCTTTCGAAAGGTCGGCGAGGCCGGGGTGCGCCAGGCGATGGCCTGGAAGCCCGGCACGCGGCACGCGCCCCAATCCAAGGAGAAGAATCATGAACAAGCGTGAGTTCGTGGCCGGCGGGATGGCTGCCGTCGTCGCCGCGCCGGCCCTGGCCCTCGACGCGCCGGGCAACGCACCGCGCGCCGGCCTGCGCGAGTTGCTGACGCGCACCCGGCGCCTGCCCGACCTGGCCGGGCGGGCCGACGCCGCCGCGTTCGCGGCCTACGTCGGCGAGCGCTTCACGGTCGTCGCCGGCCCCGGCACGGGCGAGCAACTGGTGCTCGCGGCCGTGGCGCCGGTCGCGCGCTGCGCGGCCACCGAGCAATTCGACGTCGCGTTCGTGCCGGTCGGCGCTGCCCGCGCACCGGCCACCGCCGACGGCCTGCGCCTGCTGGCGCACGCCACCGGCCAGCGCCTGGCGCTGCACCTCGAACGCGGCAGCGCGCGCTACACGGCCCGCTTCAACCTGCTGGCCTGAACGCGTCAGTCGGCGCGCGGGCGCACCCACCAGATGGCCGCGCACAGTGCCAGTCCCACGACGTACAGGAGCCAGGTCGGACCGGTGACGTAGCCGTAGAGCATCAGCGCCAGGCCCAGCCAGCGGATGCGCGGTTGGGCCACCCCCTTGCCGTAGCGCCAGGCGGCGAAGCCGGCCAGGCTGAACAGGATGCAGCCGAAGATCCAGGCCGGACTCGGCAGCGTCAAGCCGGCGTCCTGCGCGGCTTGGAGGGCTTCGGTGGGGTTCATGCAGACTGGCAGCGGTGTAAGCGCAGTATGCGCGAGCGACGTGAACGCTGCGTTGCAGGGCATCCCGCTTGCCCGTGACGAGCGCGCCACCGACGGCGCCGCACAGGAGCGCAGCATGAACATCGAGATCGAGAACCCCGGCGCCCACGACCCCGCCCTCACCCGCGACCATGCGGCCGGCGTCCGTCAACAGACCGCCAGTCCCGCCGAACGCGCGCTCGCGCCGGAGGCCGATGCGCCGTTGCAGAGCGCCGACGCCCGGGCCGACGACGGCACCTACGTGGGCCAGGCCGGCGGCTACATGGGCGGCGACCTGCCCGCCGTCGACAGCGGCACGGCCCGCGTGAATCCGGGCAGCGAGCGCGGCGACGGCGCCTACGGCTTCCCGGCCGGCCCCGGCGTGGGGATGCCGGGCGGCGAGCACCAGCCGGCGGCGCAGAAGCCCGACGTGCTCCCGCCGCAATATCCCGAGCGTTGAAGGGGAAAAGAAGACAGCCCGGACGCGAGTCCGGGCTGTGAAGCCGGCAGCCAGGGAGGAAAGAGGAAAGGCGCGCTGCCGGGGGATACCCCATCGAAAGGTACCCATGCAGTAGAGCGCGCTCGCGTATCCGGCGTATCGCCGGTTTGCGTCAAGCCGGACAAGTGCGTTCGTCACGCCGCCATTGGCCCGGCGCAACAACGCGGGCGGTTCGCCAGCCTGCGGCGACAGCCGGATACACCGGGTGCGGAAATCCCCACGATACTGGGCGCTGCGCGCCGGACTTCGACGGCGCGTCGGGAGTTCGCAGGCAATGGTGCAGGGCAAGTGGGTGCGTCGAGTGGGCGCGGCGATCGCCACGCTGGTGGCGCTGTGGGTCATCATGTGGCTGGCGGTGCCGCCGCTGGTCAAGTGGCAGGCGCCGGGACGGCTCGCGGCCGTGCTGGGACGCGCCGTGACGCTGGGCGCGGTCGACTTCCATCCGTGGGGACTCGAGATCGTGCTGCACGACCTCGCCATCGGCCCGGCGCCCGGCGCCTCCGCACCGCCGCTGCTGCAGGTCGCCCGCATCCGCGCCAACCTGGCGGCATCGTCGATCTTCCGGCGCGCGCCGGTGATCGAGGCGATCGACCTCGACCAGCCGCGCATCGCACTGACCCGCACCGCGCCGGGCCACTACGACGTCGACGACCTGATCCGCCGCTTCACGCCCCAGCCCGGCGCGGCGCCGTCCGAACCGGCGCGCTTCGCGCTGTACAACCTGCAGGTGCGCGACCTCGCCCTGCGCTTCGACGACCGCCCTGAAGGCCAGTTGCACGTGGTCGACCGGTTCAACCTGTCGCTGCCGTTCCTGTCGAACCTGCCGGCCCAGGTGGACATCACCGTGCAGCCGCACCTGGCCTTCCGCCTCAACGGCGCCGCCTTCGACAGCGCCGCGCAGGCGACGCCGTTCGCCGCCACGGACCGCGCGACGCTCAAGCTGAGCCTGGCCGATCTCGACGTGCGCCCCTACCTGGGCTACCTGCCCGATTCGCTGCCGGTGCGCGTGGCCGCGGGCGTGCTGTCGGCGGACCTGGCGCTGGCCTTCACGCAGCCGCCCACGGGCTCGCCCAGCGTGGCGCTCAAGGGCTGGGTGGCAGCGCACGACCTCGCGCTGAACAACGGCGCCGGCCTGCCGCTGCTCGCCTGGAAGCAGGCGCGCGTGGGCCTGGCCGACGTGCAGCCGCTGGCGCGCAAGCTCGCGTTCGACAGCGTGCGGCTGGAGGGCGTGCAGTGGCACCTCGACCGCGACGCGAACGGCAGCATCGACACGTTGCGCGCCGGCGCGCCGGCGCAGGCGGCGGCGGCCTCCGCCGCCGGCGCCCCCGACGCCACCCCCGAGCCGCCCTGGGAAGTCCGCGTGGCGGCATTCGACATCGTCGACAGCCAGATCCTGTGGAACGACGCCGTGGTCCGGCCCGCGGCCGCGCTGCGCTTCGACGGCCTCGCGCTCAGCGCGAAGAAGCTGCAGTGGCCGGCGACGGCGCCGATGGCGTTCACGCTGGCGGCCGGCGTCGCCCCGCAGGCGGCGAGCGCCGCCCTGCCCGCGACCGCGGCCGTGTCGGCGCCGGTGCCGGCGCGCGTCGCCTTCGAAGGCACCGCAGGCACCCAGGACGCCCAGGTGGCCATCACGCTGTCCGACCTGTCGCTGGCCACGCTCGCGCCCTACATCGCGCAGTCCGTGATCCCGCGCGTCGACGGCGTGCTGGGCGCAAAGGCGTCGCTCACCTGGTCGGCCAAGGCCGATGCCCCCGCGCTGAAGATCGTGGTCGCCGACGCGACACTGGCCGCGCTGCGCGTGCAGCCCGCGGGCAGCGCACCGGCGGCGAGCTGGGACAGCCTGGCGCTGCGCGACGTGCAGCTGGACGTCCAGGCCCGCACGGTGAGCGTGGACGGCGTGAAGCTGCTGCATCCCGGCGTGCAGGTGATGCGCGAGGCCGACGGGCAGCTCGACGCCGCACGCTGGCTGCGCGCGAGCGCCCCGGCACCCGCCGGCGCGCCGTCGCAGGCGGCGGGCGCGCCCTGGCACGTGCAGGTGCGCAACGCGACGCTGTCCGACGGGCTGCTGCAGTTCGCCGACGCGTCGCTGCATCCCGAGCAGCACCTGCCGCCGGTGCGCGCCGAGCTGCGCCAGCTGCAGGTCGAGGTGCAGGACTTCGCCTGGTCCGGCGACCGCCCCATGCCGCCGGCCCGGGTGACGTTGTCCGCGCGCATCGGCCGCCCGTCCCTGGCCGGCTCCCGCTCGCCGCGCGGCGGCGAGCTGGGCTGGAAAGGCACGCTGGGCGCGAGCCCGTTGACGGCCAGCGGCAACCTGCGCATCGTGCGCTTTCCGGTGGCCCTGGTCACGCCCTGGGTGGCCGAGCGGCTGCCGGTGAGCCTGCTGCGCGCCGAGGCCGGCTACGTCGGGCGCGTGGACCTGCGCGCGGCCCCGGCTGGCCTGGCCGTGACGGCCACGGGTGATGCGCTGCTGGGCGACGTGCACCTGACGACGCTGGCCGCCGCGCCACCGGCGAGCGCCGCATCGACGGCGTCCGCCACGCCGCCCGACGAACTGCTCGGCTGGCAGTCGCTCTCGCTCAAGGGCCTGAAGTTCGCGCTCAAGCCGGACGCGACACCCCGGCTGGACATCGCCCAGGTCGACCTCGACGACCTGTTCGCGCGCGTGCTCGTCACCGAACAGGGCCGGCTGAACCTGCAGGACATCGGCGGCGCCAGCGCAGGCGCGACGCCGCCCGGCGACGCGGCCTCCGCACCGCCGGCGCCGCCGGCGAGCGCGGCGGCGGCGGCGTCGACTCCGCTGCCGATCGACATCGCCATCGGCGGCATCCGCCTCGTCAACGGCCGCGTCGACTACACCGACCACTTCGTGCGGCCCAACTACAGCGCGGCGCTGACGGAGCTCAACGGCTCGCTGGGGGCGTTCAGCTCGACCTCGCGTGACATGGCGGCGCTGCAGCTGCACGGCCGCGCCGAAGGCACCGCCCTCCTCGACATCACCGGCCAGGTCAACCCACTGGCGCCTCCGCTCGCGCTCGACGTCCAGGCCAAGGCCACCGACCTCGAACTGGCGCCGCTGTCGCCCTACGCCGGCAAGTACGCAGGCTATGCGATCGAGCGCGGCAAGCTGAGCATGGACGTCGCCTACAGGATCGACGCCGACGGCCGGCTCGAGGCGAAGAACCAGGTGATCCTGAACCAGCTCACGTTCGGCGACGCCATCGATTCGCCCACGGCCACGAAGTTGCCGGTGCGCCTGGCGGTGGCGCTGCTGAAGGATCGCAACGGCGTCATCGACATCAACCTGCCCATCAGCGGCAGCGTCAACGATCCGCAGTTCAGCGTCGGCGGCATCGTGGTCAAGCTGATCGTCAACCTGCTGGTCAAGGCCGTCACGTCGCCCTTCTCGCTGCTGGCCGGCGGCGGCAGCGGCCCCGACATGAGCGCCATCGAGTTCAGGCCCGGCACCGCCGTGGTCACCGACGCCAGCGCAGCCGCGCTGGACAAGGTGGCCACGGCCCTGGTCGACCGTCCCGCACTGCAGATGACGATCACCGGCACCGCCGACCCGCAGGCCGAACGCGTCGACTGGCAGCGCGAATCCGTGGAGGCGCGCCTGCGCGCGATGGCGCGCGACGAGTCCTTGCGCGCGGGCGCGCCGGCCAGCGCGCCCGCGAGCGCCCCCGCCGCGCTCGCCCCCGCCGCCCGCTCGGCGCTGCTGCGCACGCTCTACCAGCAGACCCGGCTGCCCGACAAGCCGCGCAACGCGCTGGGCTTGGCCAAGGACATTCCGGAGGCCGACATGGCGGCGTTGCTTGCGAAGAACGTGCCGGTCAACGACGAGGCGATGCGCCAGGAGGCGCTGACCCGGGCGATCGCCGTGCGCGACGCGCTGATCGCCAAGGGCATCTCCAGCGACCGGCTGTTCCTGGCCGCGCCGACGCTGCATGCGGCCACCGGCGACGCCCCCTTCGACGCCCCGGCCTGGACGCCCCGCGCGACCCTCGCGCTGGCCATGCCGTGAGATGAACGCGGGAACCCGCTACGCGCTGGTCACCTTGCTGCACCTCGGCGCCGACATCGTGTTCGTCGCCGGCCTGCTGGCCGCCACGCTGGTGCTGACCGCGCTCAGCTTCCAGGGCCGAACCGAGCTCGCGAAGACGCAAGGCCTGGTGCGCGGCATGCACCGCTGGCACCGCGTCGTCACCGGCTCCGCGCTGGCGATCGCATGGCTGTGCGGCGTGCTGCTGGCGCTGCAGGCCGGCTGGTTCGCCAGCGGTTGGCTGCACGCGAAACTGCTGCTCGTGCTGTTGCTGAGCGTGCTGCACGGCGGGCTGGCGGTCGCGCTGCGCCGCGCGGCACAGCCCGCGCCCGCGGTGCCCGGCCGCGCCTGGCGCGTGACGCCCCTGCTCGCCTTGATCGCGATCGTCGCGATCCTCTGGCTCGTCCTGCTCAAGCCGTTCTGAGCGCGGCTGCCCGTCGCAGCGCGACCCCGGCCGCCGGCAGGCTCGACGATGCAGCGCGACGGCGACCCGGGCCGCGGGCGCCGGCCGCCCAGGCGGGCCGTCAGTTGCGATCGGCCTTGGGGGCGAGCGGCGGCGTCGTGTCCACGGGAGCCGCGGCGGTGTCCGTGCTCGTGTCCGTGATGCGGGTGTCGCTGGCGGCAGGCATCGTCGTCGTCACGGTGTCGGCCGGCGTGGTCGTCTGCGCCACGGTCGTGGTCGTCGTCGTGCTGCGCTCGGCGACCGGCACGGCCTGCTCGTGCTTGATCAGCAACAGGTGCGCCGCGGGATCGGTCTCGGGCGAGTTGCCCTGGTCGCGGAAGAAGTAGATGTGCTGGCCGGAACCCGTCGCGTCCACGTCGACCTGTTGCGGCGTGGCCATCGGGTCAGGGTTGTCGGTGGGGGTCTGCGCGACGGACGCGCCGATCGCGGCCATCAGGGCCGTGGCCGCGGCGACGACCGCGAGCTTCTTGTTGACGTGGGACATGGCGGACTCCTTGCTGGGTGGGGCGGCCGCCGCGCGAGGGCAGCGGCCTGGTGCCTTCACGTGGCAACGCGTGTGCCCTGCCGAGCGGCGCCGGATCAGCCTTCGTACTGCACCAGCCGCAAGGACATCCGCTCCGCGTACAGGTCGACCGTGAAGCGATACAGCGGATCGCCGCTGCCGGCGGGCGGCAGCTGCGAGAAGCGCTTGAAGCCGACGTTGCCCAGGGCGATGGTGCCCAGCGGCGTCTGCAGGTCCGGCGTGAGCAAGGTGATCAGGCCGCTCATCTCGTCGGCCTCCAGGTGGTTGCCGTCGACGAACCAGCGCTGCGCGGCCTGCGCCCAGGCGTCGTAGTCGGCCGCCGAGATCGACAGGCGCAGGTCGGGCACCGTGACGGTCGGGGCCGGCGCGGGCTGCGAGCCCGCACCGGCCGCGGGCGTGCACTGCCAGGTGAACGCCTCGATGCTGGCCACGCGGGCGCAGGGCAGCGCGCCCAGCGAGAAGCGGAAGTTGGAGCACACCCAGGGCTGCTGGCGGGTGCTGGTCGGGCCGCGGATGTCGGCGCCGTCGCCGGCGGCGGCGCGCACCTGGCCCGGCACGAACTCGATCTCGAACGCCCCCGATTCCTTGCTGGCACCGTCGAGCCGGGGCACCGTCACCGCGCTCAGCAACGCGTCGGCGAAGGTCAGAACCGAGCGCTCGCGGAAGTTGAAGTCGGCGGTCGCCAGCGTGCCGCTGCGGGTCGCCGCGCCGTTGTCGAAGGCGCTCTTCATCCAGTCGTACATGCCCTGGCCCATGCCCATGCCGATGCTCGCACGGCCGGGCGTCCAGGCCACGTTGGCCACATGCTTCCTGGGCATCGCGCCGGACTGCGGCGGCTCGACGACGATGTCGGCCAGCATGTCGAGGCCGCTGATGGACCGCAGCGATTCGACGGGCGCGCCGTCGATGTCGAGGGCGTAGTGCGTACCGGCGTGGCTGTTGTGGATCGGCATGGGACGGGCTCCGGATGGCAGGGCGTGGCTGGAATGCCCATGCTAGGGCGCGCACGCCGTCCCGCGACGCCGTCCCCCCTGTTCGTGGAATTGGCCTATCCTCGCGCCACCATGAAGCGCCCGGTCCTCGCCCACGCCCTCGCCGCCCTTGCTGTCCAGTGCCTGGCCGGCGCCGCGCCGCCCGCGACCGCCGCCGACGCGCATTTCGCGTGGCCGCATGGCGAGCAGGCCGCGGTCAGCCTGGCCTACGACGACGCCATCGACAGCCAGCTGGACAACGCCCTGCCGGCGCTGGACCGCGCCGGCCTGCGGGGCAGCTTCTACCTGAAGCTCGCCAGCCCGACGCTCGCGCGCCGCCTGCCCGAGTGGCGCGCCGCCGCCGCGCGCGGCCACGAGCTGGGCAACCACACGCTGTTCCATCAATGCGCCGCCGTCGGCCCCGACCGCGGCTGGGTCGCGCCCGAGGACGACCTGGCCACCACCAGCGCGACGCGCCTGGTGCAGCAGATCCGCCTGGGCAACACGATGCTGCACGCGATCGACGGCCGCGACGAGCGCACGTTCACCGTGCCCTGCGGCGACGTGCTGGCCGCGGGAGAGAACTACGTCGCGCTGGTCCGCGGCGACTTCGTCGCCATCAAGTCGGGCAGCGGCGGCGTCGTCGCCGACATGGATGCGCTCGACCCGTATGCGGTGGGCGTCACGGTGCCCGAGAACGTCACCGGCGCGCAGCTGATCGCGCTGGTCCAGCAGGCGGCGCGGGCCGGCACGATGATCAACTTCACGTTCCACGGCGTCGGCGGCGACTACATCGTCACCTCGACACAGGCGCACCAGGAGCTGGTGAGCTACCTGGCCGCACACCGCGACGTCTACTGGACGGACACGTTCCTGGCCATCATGAAGCACGTGAAGGCGCAGCGCGCCGCGCGCTCGACCTCGAAGTGACCTCCGCAGGGGCCGCTCACGCGCCGTCGGCCGCCAGCATCCCGCAACGCAGCGCGACGTGCACCAGGCCGGCCGGCGTGCTCACGCCCAGCTTGTCCTTGATGGTGGTCTGGTGGTTGGACACCGTCTTCGGGCTCAGGTGGAGCGCCTGTGCGCAGTCGGCCGGCGACGCGCCGCGCACGATGAGGCCGAAGATCTCGAATTCGCGCTGCGTCAGCGAGCGCAGCAGGTCGGGCGCCTCGACGTCGCCGGCGCGCACGGGGGCCAGCCCGGGGCTGAGGTAGCGTTCGCCGCGCATCACGGCGTGCACCGCGGCAATCAGCTGCTCGGGCGGGCAGCTCTTGGCGACGAAGCCGCCGGCGCCGAGATCGAACGCGCGGGCGACCAGCATCGCGCTGTCGTGCATGCTGAAGACGATCACGCGCGCGTCGGGCCGGGCCTCGCGCACGCGCCGCAGCAGCTCCAGGCCGCCACTGCCGGGCATCGAGAGATCGGTGATGGTCAGGTCGATGTCCGCGCTGCGGAACGCGGCCCAGCCCGCGTCGACCGAGCCGGCCTGGGCCACCACCCGCGCATCGCCGTCCTGTTCGAGCAGGCGCTGGTAGCCGGCGCGCACCACCGGATGGTCGTCGACGAGCAGGATGCGGATCATCGCCGCGCCCCCGCGCCGCCGTGCAGCGGCAGCGTCATGCGGACCATGGTGCCGCCGTCGGGCACGCTGCTGGCCACGAGCCGGCCGCCGAGCGCCGCGGCACGCTCCGACGCGCCGAGCAGCCCGAGGCCGTGCGTGCGGCGCGACGGGTCGAAACCGCAGCCGTCGTCGTCGACCTGCAGCGCCAGCATGTCCGCGTCGCGCTGGAGGCGCAGCCAGACCTGGCGGGCGCCGGCGTGGCGCTGGACGTTGGCCAGTGCCTCCTGCGCGACGCGGTACACGGCCATGTCGACACCGGCGCCGAGGCCGTCGAGCGCGCCGTCGACCTCCAGCCGGCAGTCGTGCCCGGCGCGCGCGCCATGGGCGGCCAGCAGCGCCTGCAGGGCCGCTTCCAGGCCGAGCTCGTCCAGCTCCGTGGGTCGCAGCCGGCGCAGGATGCCGCGCAGGCTGTCCAGCAGGTGCTGCGCCGAGTCCGACGCGCGCGCCGCCGCGGCACGCACCTGCGCGGCGTCGTCCGCGCGCCGCAGGTAGCTGGCCTCGACCCGGATCGCGGTGCAGTGCTGCGCCAGCTCGTCGTGCAGTTCGCGCGCCAGCACCAGCCGTTCGCGCTCCTGCACGGCGATCAGCTGCTGGGCGAGCGCACGGTTGTGCTCGAGCAGGCGAGCCGTCTCCCTGCGGCGCCGCCAGGCGTACCACGCCAGCCCCGCGCCGAGCGCGACCAGCGCCAGCGGCAGCTCGTCGACCTGCCAGGCCTCGAAGCCCGCGGTCACGCGCGTCAGCTTCTCGTGCAGCTCGAACGCCGCCGACATCGACCAGGTGAGCAGGGTCACCACGGCGACCCAGCGCAGGTCGCTGCGGGCGACGGATCCGCCGGCTGGCAGCGGCGGCGGCGGGGAAGAGTGGACAGGCATGGCGGCGTGGCGTGCGGGAAGGAGACACCTGGACTTCGCAAGGGCCATGCCGAGCCGTTTCCCGGCGTCCGCGCCGCGGGCGTGGCTCGCCTTGCCACAGTGTGTGCCACGCCGGTGTTCCATCGCGGCACACGGCGCGCGGCGCGCCGCGGCCCGGCCCGCTCGTTTTCACGGGTGCGCCCCGACGGCGGGAACATTTCCCTGTCGCCCGCGGCGGGCGGTCGATAACGTCGCGGCCAACGACAACATCCGGAGACCGACCTTGGAAATGCAGAGACCGCACTGGCACCGCGCACCGCTGGCCGGCGCCGCCCTCGCGGCCTGCGCCGTGGCCGCGCACGCCCAGGACGGCCCGGGCATCGTCGCCCAGGTGCAGACGGTCGTCGTCGTGGGCGCCACCCCCGTGCCGGGCGAGCTCGTCCCCAAGGACCTGATCCCCGCCAACGTCCAGGCCGCCACCGCCGTCCAGCTGCGCCAGCTGCAGAGCCTGAACGTGCCCGACTTCATGGCCACGCAGCTGCCCAGCGTCAACGTCAACGGGACGCAGGGCAACCCGTACATGATGACGCTGAACTACCGCGGCTTCAGCGCGAGCTCGCTGCTGGGCATGCCCCAGGGCCTGTCGGTCTACCTCGACGGCGTGCGCGTCAACGAGCCCTTCGGCGACACCGTCAACTGGGACCTGCTGCCGACGAACGCGCTGGCGACCCTGACGCTGCTGCCGGGGTCCAACCCGCTGTTCGGCCTCAACACGCTGGGCGGCGCCCTGGTCCTGCGCACCAAGAGCGGCGACACCGACCCGGGCGGCGAGATCGAGGTCCAGGGCGGCTCGTTCGGCCGCGTGGCCACGTCGGCGAGCTACGGCCGCGCCCTCGGTGCGCATGGCCACCTGTTCGCATCCTTGTCCGGCTTCGACGAGGAAGGCTGGCGCGACTTCTCGCCGTCGCGCGTGCGCCAGCTGTTCGTCAAGGGCGGCGAGCGCGCCGCGGACCATTCGTGGGAGGCGAGCATCAACCGGGCCGACAGCCGACTGGTGGGCAACGGCCTGACGCCGGAATCGATGCTCGCCGTCGATCGGCGCGCGATCTACACGCGCCCCGACCAGAGCCGCAACCGCATGACGCTGTTCACGCTCGGCGGGTCGCGCCAGCTCGGCGACGGCTATGCCCTGTCGGCCACCGCCTATGCGCGCCGCCTGGACGCGTCGACCGTCAACGGGGACCTGAACGACGACTACGACGGCGTCGAGGACCTGAGCACCGGCGTGGCGCACCGCACCGCGACCACCGAACGCGGGGCCGGCCTGGCGGCGCAGCTGGCGCGCAGCTTCGGCAGCCAGCGCATCACGCTCGGGCTGTCGTGGGACCAGGCCCGCAACCACTTCGAGCAGGCCAGCGCGCAAGGCCTGCTGGACGCGACGCGCGGCGTGATCGCGACGCAGCCTGCCGCCGTGGAGGCGCTCATCGCCGGCACCAGCCGCACCGCGAGCGCCTACGCCGCCGATCTCGTCAAGCTGGCGCCCTCGCTCCAGCTCACGCTCTCGGGTCGCTACAACGACACGCGCGTCCGCACCGACGACCTCGGTCGCGCGTCGCTGGGCCTGGACACGACCCTCGATGGCGCAGGCACCTACGCCCGCTTCAACCCGGCGGCCGGCCTCACGTGGCAGGCCACGCCGGGCCTGACCGCCTTCGGCGGGTTCAGCCAGGGCAATCGCGCGCCCAGCCCGATCGAGCTCGGCTGCTCGGATCCGGCCCACCCGTGCGTGCTGCCCAACGCGCTGCAGGGCGACCCGCCGCTCAGGCAGGTAATCGCGCGCACGCTGGAGGCCGGCCTGCGCGGCCAGGTCGCGGGCGGGCTCGAGTGGAGCGCCGCGGCGTACCGCACCGCCAACCGCGACGACCTGCTGTTCATCGGCAACGGCCATGGCTCGGGCTACTTCGCCAACGTCGGGACGACGCTGCGCCAGGGCGCCGAGCTCGCGCTGTCGCAGGAGACGCGCCGCGTCGACTGGCACCTGGCCTACAGCTTCCTGGACGCCACCTTCCGCTCGGCCGCCTGCCTGCTCTCGGCGTCCAACAGCAGCGCGGGCACGAACCCGTCCTGCCCGGGCGCGGGCGAGATCGCCGTCACGCGCGGCAACCGGCTGCCCGGCCTGCCCCGGCACAGCCTCAAGGTCACCGTCGACGCGCGGCCGCTGCCGAACTGGTCGGTGGGCGCGCAGGTCGCCGCCTACGCCAGCCAGTTGGCCCAGGGCAACGAGAACAACGCCCAGCAGCCGGACGGCGGGGCGTTCTCCGGCGCCGGCAAGGTCGGCGGCTACGCGCTGCTGGACCTGACGACGAGCGTCCAGGCCGGCGGCGGGCTCGAGCTGTTCGCCAGGCTCGCCAACGTGTTCGACCGCCGCTACGCGAGCGGCGGCCAGTTGGCCGTCGCCGCGTTCGACGCCCACGGCACGCTGCGGGCGCCGGCCGATTGGCGCCACGAGCAGTTCGACGCGCCGGGAGCGCCGCGCGCGCTGTGGGTGGGCGCGCGCTGGCGCTTCGGCCAGGCGCCCGCGTGACGGGCGGGTCGCGGGCTCAGTCGCAGCTGTAGCGGAACGAGTCGTCGAGCGCCAGCGGCAGGACCAGCGTGCGCAGGTTCTGCGCGCGCGCCTTGGTGCACATGGTCGCGCGCGCACTGGCGCTGGTGTGCCACTTCGACTTGTACTCGGCATTGAACACCGGCTTGTTGGCGCCGGTGAAGGCGGTGTAGGCGTCGCACTCGCTGTACTCGTTGCACTGCTCGTTGACCGCGAAGTCGAAGCTCGCGGCGAGCGCGCCCACCTGGTCGACGTCGTTCTTCAGCGCCACGCGCAGGCCGCGCGCATGCGCCGCCGTGGCGAGGAAGCGGTTGTAGTCCAGCTGCGTGGCGGCGGTCAGCGGGAAGCCGGGCTTGTTGGTGTAGCCGTCGACGTTGTCGGGCTCGACGCCGTCGCAGCCGCGCGTCCTGGCCTTGTCCAGCCGCGCCGCCATGACGGCGCGCACGTTGGTCGAGCGGGTGTCCAGCCACTTCTCGCCGGCCCAGCCGTCGAGCGCGTTGCCGAGGTCGGCGGCCTTGAAGCTCGCGTAGTCGGGCCGCCAGTTCTCGCCGCTGCCCGCCGAGAAATAGCAGACCACGTGGCGCCCCTGCGCGTGCAGCGTCGCGATGACGGCGTCCGGTGCATCGAACAGGTCGATGTCGTAGACATTGACGTTGTAGCTGGTGTCTATCGTGCCGCTCAGCTGCCATTGCCAGGTGTCGCTGACGTGCGGCGTCCAGGGCGCGACGGCGGCGACGGCGGCGACCGCCTCCCCGGCTTGCGCGGGCGCCAGCGCGCGGGTCTCGGCGGACTGCTGCGCGCTGACCGCGCGCAACGTGTGGGCCAGGCGGGTGGGCACGTCGGCCGCGTGGACCGAGAGCGCCAGGGTGGCGGCGACGGCCGCGGCGAGGGTCGTGCACAGAGGGCGGGAAGTCATGGGTGTGTTTCCTGGGTTGGTCTTGGGATGGAACGCTCGGAGAGCACGCCGATGATGGAAGCTGCAGGTGACCCGAGCCTGATGCATTCGTGCCCGACCCGCACCCGTTCACACCTCGTTTCCAATGTGACTCAGCGGTCCAGCCGATACCCCTCCCCCCTCAGCGTCGTGATGCGCGACGGCCCCTGCGGCGGATCGATCCAGCGCCGCAGCTGCGAGACGGCGGCCTCGACGGAATTGCTTTGCAGGTCCGTGCGCTCGGCATAGAGCTTGGCCTCGATCTTGGCGCGGCTGACGACGCGGCCATGCTGCTCGAACAGCAACTCCAGCAGCAGCCGCTCGCGCCGGCGCATCGGCACCGGGCGGCCGTCGCGGCACACCTGCGCACGCGCAGGGTCGAGGTGCAGGTCGCCCAGCGTCGCCCCCGCGCACGGGGGCCCGCGCAGGCGCGAGGCGAGCGCACGGGCGCGTGCCGCGAGTTCGCGCAGGTCCGCCGGCTCGGCCAGGCAGTCGTCGGCCCCGCAATCGAACGCCTGCAGCCGCGCCTCGACGTCGGCGGTCGGCGCCAGCACCAGCACCGGCGTGGCGAGCCCGTCAGCGCGCAGGTCGCGCAGCAGGCCCAGGCCGTCGAAGGCGGGCGACTGCGCGTCGATCACGATCACGTCCGGGTCGAGGTGGCGCGCGGCCCAGCCGGCGGTGCCGGCGTCGACCGCCTCTTCCACGACGAGGCCGGCGCGGCGCAGTCCGGCGGCGAGCGCGTGGCGCCGCGTCCCGCATGCCTTGGCCAGCAGCACCTTCATCAGCGAGCCTCCGCGACGCGCCGGGCTCAGGTCGGCCGGGCTTCCAGCAGCAGGTGGCCGGCGAACGCGAGCGTGCGCACGGGCGACGCGGCGCTGACGGTGCCCAGCGGCCGGTCGTGCACGTAGTCGCGCAACGCATACATGCCCGGGGCGAGGCCGCGGAACGTGACCGGCCCGTCCCAGTGCTCGGCGTAGAAGGCGAAGTACAGGCGGCCGTCCTTCTCGACCACATGGGTCTCGGGCTTGTCGAAGCCGATGTCGTACAGCTCGCCCAGGTAGCGGCCCTCGGCCAGCCGCTGCGTGCGGTAGACGGCGATCCACCGCCGCCACGCGGCCTCGCGTTCCGGCGTCAGCAGGAACGAGTCCTTGGGCTTCGGGTCCACCGGCCAGGTGAACTTGGTCGAGACGATGCCGCCCACGCCCACGGTGGAGGCGAAGTCGTCGCCGTGGTCGCTCAGCTCCACGTGGTCGCCCGCGTAGGCCCACGAGCGGCCCATCAGCGCCTTCAGGGTCTTGCCCTTGTGCCGCACCTGCCACGAGGACTCGGGGTCGGAGGCCGGCGTCTGGTTCATGAACGGCATGTTGTGGAACGCGTAGGCCGTGCCGCAGGGACAGGCCTCGACCACGGCGTGCGGGTTCACGGCCAGCGCCGTCTCGTAGATCACGCGGTGCAGGTCGCGCACGTGCTCGACCGATTCCTCGGGCCGGGCATGGCGATGCTTCGGGTTGTAGCAGGGCGCGACGCCGTTGAGATGCTGGCCGTCGATCTTCAGTCCCTCGAAGCCCCAGTCGGCCAGGATGGTGCGCACGACCTCGCGCGTCCGGTCCAGCGTCGGCCCGTAGGCCGGGCACAGGTAGAAGCTGTTCCACCAGCTGACGTTCTGCACCGCGCCGTCCTTGTCCAGCAGCAGCATGTCGGCGTGGTCGTGCAACTGGTCGCTGCCCGGCGCGACCGCCAGCGGGGCCAGCCACAGGCGCGGCTTCAGGCCGTGCGACTTGATGTCGGCGACCAGCGCCTTCATGTCGGCCTCCCCGCGCGGGAACTTGCCGGTGTCCACGTACCAGTCGCCGGTCAGCGTCTGCCAACCGTCGTCGAGCACGGCCCAGTCCAGGCCCAGCTCGCGCACCTTGGGCAGCGTGGCGCGCACCCGCTCGAGCGAGAACTCGCGCTCGTAGCCCCAGGCGCACCAGATCGGCTCGTACGACTCGGCCGGTGGCTGCGGCGCGGCGATGCCGCGCACGGCCATGAAGCGGCGGTAGGTGTCGAGCGTCGCGAAGTGGTCGCCACGATGGACGGCGACGAAGGTGGCGAGCGTGGCCAGCGACTGGCCCGGCTCGAGCCTGTCCTCGTGGGCACGCACCAGCGCCAGGTCCACGCCGCCGCCGGCGGCCGCGCGCACGGGCAGCGACACCAGGTGCGGCAGCGTCTCGACATGGCCCACCGCGAGCCCGGCGTCGCGCCGCCAGACGTCGACGATGGGCGTGCCGCCGCCGTAGTCCGACGCGCTCATGCCCATGAAGTTGTCCTGGGCGAAGCCCGCCTTGACCGGCTGCACCCAGTCGCGCCGGTCCTCGTGGGTGGAGCCCGCATAGGTGAAGAACCCGTCGTGCGCCGGCGTGCGCGGCTTCAGGCGATGGGCGACGTTCGTCCAGCCCTTGATCGCCAGCGCGCGCGTGCCGGCGTTGCGGTACGTGACCTCGACGATCGCGAAGCCGGGACAGGCGTCGAACAGCGTCACCGACACCGTCTTTTCCAGGCCCTCGGCCGAGACGCCCTTCACGACGAGCTGGCGGCCGCGGCCCTGCGGGTCGTCGACCGCCGCGTGCTCCGCCGAGGTGGCGCGGAAGTCGCGGATCGCGCGCCCGTCGGCGAGCTGCACGAATTCGCTGGCGGCGAAGTCCGTCAGCGCCGTCCCTGCGCGGCTGATGCGCATGTGCAGGCGGGGGTCGACATCGATCGCGATCGCGGCGTCCGCCAGGCGCGGCGCGACCGCGGCCGGCGCCGCGGCCAGCGCCGCCGGGCCGGCCAGCGCGGCGCCGGGCAGCCATTGCAGGAAGGTGCGGCGGGCGATCCGGTAGCGCGTGCTCATGGCCGCCTCAGCGTGCTTCGATGCCGCGCGGCGAGACGATCACCACCTCGACGCCGCGGCTGCGCAGCGCGCCCACGATCTCCGCGTTGGCGCCCTCGTCGGTGACCAGCGTGTGGATCTGCTCCACCTTGGCGATGACCGACAGGTTGCGGCGCAGCAGCTTCGAGGAGTCGGCCACGGCGATCACGCGGCGCGCGGAGCGGATCATCTGCGCGTTCAGCTGCGCCTCCAGCACGTGCGGCGTCATCAGCCCGACCTCGGGGTCCAGGCTGTCGACGCCCAGGAACAGCCGGTCGGCCTGCAGCCCCGCCAGCGCGAGCTCCGCCTGCGGCCCCGACAGCGAATAGGAGTTGGGCCGCAGGACGCCGCCCAGCATCACCAGGCGCACGTGGGGCGCGTTGGCCAGCGTGACGGCGATGTTGAGCGCGTTGGTGATCACGTTGATGCCGCCCAGCTTGAGCTGGCGGATCTGCTTGGCGATCTCGCCAGTGGTGGAGCCGGAGTCGAGCAGGATGGTCTCGCCGTCCTGGATCATGGCCGCGGCCACCGCGGCGATGCGCATCTTCTCGCCCTGGTGCAGGTTCTCCTTGACGCCGATCGGCAGCTCCTCGCCGTCCCGATGGGCCAGCGCGCCGCCGTGCGTGCGCACGATGCGGCCCGTCTCGGCCAGCGCGTTGAGGTCGCCGCGAATCGTCACCAGCGAGGTTCGGAAGCGCGCCGACAGCTCCTCGGTGGTGACACGGCCCTGCTCCTCGATCAGCTCGCAGATCTGGCGTCGGCGCTGCTCCATCAGCAGCCCGTTGTCGGTGGTGGCCGGCCGCGCCGGCGGCGTGCTGCCGAAGAAGGACTGCAGGTGCGAGGCGGCGATGCGGGTGTGGGTGTCGTTCATCGGCGGGACTCCGGAAGGCGTTCTGGGGCGATCGTAGCGGGCGCGCGCCAGGCGGTCGGGAACACGCGCAGCGCGTTGGTGCGGTAGAGCTTGTCGACGACCGCCCGCGGCAGCGCGAGGCCGCGGAACGGCGCCGGCAGGTCGTCGGAATGCATCGTGTCGGCGGTGTTGAGGAAGCGCCAGTCCTCGCGCCAGGCCTGGTCGGCCTCGGCGGCGAAGTCGGCGTCGGAGGCGTCGTGCAAGCGCGCGATGTCGGTGCCGTAGAGGACGCGATCCTGGTAGCGGATCAGGAAGCGGCGCACCTTGTCGCGATGGCGAATGGCCTGCTGCTGCAGGTGCACCATGCGCGCCGCGACGTCGACGGTGGCCTGCGGGAAGCGGTCGAGGAATGCCGCGATGCGGCCCACGTCCCACTCCAGCGACGCCAGGTGCAGGCCGACGAAGGGCAGCTTCGGATGCAGCGCGAGCAGGTGGTCGCGCGCGGCGATCTGGGCGTCGTGCGAGGGCCACCCGGGATGGATCGCCATGTAGTACTGCGGGTGCTCGGCGAAGTAGGTGCGGTCGGCGCGCACCGTCATCCGCTCGGGCGGCAGCCAGCAGTTCAGGGGCTCGGCCAGGTGGCCCATCAGCACGACGCCGCGCCGCTCCAGGCTGTCGAAGACGGGGGCCAGGCGCGGGTCGTCCACCATCACGGCGCGGCCCGTCGCATCGCGCAACTCCATGCCGATGTTCTTCCAGACCTTGACCGCGACCGCGCCGCTGGCCAGCGCCTCGTCGAGGCGGCGCAGCGTGGCGTCGGCCCAGCCCGGCGCGTCGAAGCCGGTCACCGGGAACGTGGCCGCGAAGGCGACCAGGTCGGGCTGCGCGCGCACCAGCGCGATGGCGGTGCGCTGCTGCTCGTCGATGGGCGGGAAGTCGGCGTAGTCGACGTTGATGGTCAACAGGCGCACGTTGTCGGCACGGGCCCGTGCGAGGAACACCGGCAGCTCGCCGTGCAGGTGCGTGTGCACGTCGATCTTGGGCACGCGCTCGAAGTCGGCCAGGGTGTAGTGCACGGGCATTGCCGCACGCGCCGCCAGCGCCGCGCCCAGCCCCAGCGCTGCGAACAGGCGCCGCATCATGCCGCCGCGCCGGCCAGCACCGCCAACGCCTCGGCGTCCAGCGGCGAGCCGTGGCAGCGCGCCGCGAACAGCGCGGCGCCGACCACCGGCGAATGGCGCGGCGTCGTCAGCCGCAAGGCCAGGCCCGAGCGCGCCAGGGCCTGCGCGAACGGCTCCAGCACCAGGGTGCGGCTGTTGAAGACGCCGCCGGAATAGGACACGTCCAGCGCCTGCGCCGGCGGCACCTGCAGCGCGCGGTGGGTGGCGACGACGATCTCCGCGAGTTCCCCGGCGGCGGCCGTGTAGATCGCCACGGCCTGGGCATCGCCCCGCTGCGCGGCCTCGTGCACCTTCAGGGCGAAGCGCGCGACGTCGGTGCGCCCGCCCTGCCCGCTGCCGTAGACATGCGCGCACAGATCGAGGTCGCTGGCCAGGCCGAGGCTGGACCGAATCACGTCGTACAGCGGCCCGCGCGGGCTGCGCCCGTCGCTCATGCGCGAGAACAGCGCCAGGCCCTGGCGGGCGATCCAGTAGGCCGAGCCCTCGTCGCTGAACAGTTCGCCCCAGCCGCCGGTGCGCGCGGCGCGGCCGCCGGCCTCGCCGTAGGCCATCGAGCCGGTGCCCGCGATCACGCTGATGCCGTCGCCGCCAGCGAGCGATCCGGCCCAGCTGCACAGCATGTCGTTGCCGCAGCGGTAGCGACCCGTCGCCAGCGCCGCCGCCGGCAGCGCGTCGAGCCGCGGCGCGAGCGCGCTGTCCTCGCCGTGGGCCGGCAGGCCCACGAACGCGTAGTCGACGTCGGCCAGCGCGAGCCCGGCCGCCCGCAGCAGGGCCGCGACGCCGCGCTCGAGGGTCTGCTGCGCGGCCTCCAGGCCGATCTCCAGGTAGTAGAGGCTGCCTTCCTGGTGGCGGGCCCGCACGCGCCCGCCGCGATCGACCACGACGAAGTCCGTCTTGGTGCCGCCGCCGTCGATCCCGATGAACATGGTGTGCCTGCCTCAGTCGGTGCAAGGGTGGATGGTGACGCCGTGGACGACGCGCGTCACGGTGCCCGAGACGCTGGGATTGTCCGGCGTCAGGCCGTGGGCCATCGACTCCAGCAACGCGAACAGCTGGAAGAACGCCGCATAGGGCAGCGCGCAGGCCAGGTCGGCGGCCTGCGCCATCGAGGCCACCACCAGGTCGTCGTCGGCCAGGCCGTCGGGCTGCGACGCGATCGCCAGCACGCGGGCCGCGCGGCCGTCGGCACGCAGCTCGCGCAGCAGGTCCAGGTCGTAGCGGCGCGCGTGCGCATCGTTGGCCACGAACAGCACGACCAGCGTGCGCGGGTTGACGGCCGTCTTCGGCCCGTGGCGGAAGCCCAGGGGCGAGTCGAAGCTGGCCACGACGGCCCCGTCGGTGAGCTCGAGCAGCTTGAGCGCCGCCTCGCGCGCGAGGCCCTGCAGCTCGTTGCTGCCCAGGTAGATCACCCGCTCGAAGTCCTGCGCCACCAGCGCCCGCGCCAGCGGCAGCCCGCGCCCGAGCACGTCCCGCGCGGCCACGCCCAGGCGCTCGAGCGCCTCCGGCGCGGCGTCGACGACGCCGAACAGCCCGGCGGCCGCCAGCAGCAGCGAGGTGAAGCTGGAGGTCATCGCGAAGCCGTGGTCGTGCGTCGCCTCGGGCAGCACCAGCACCAGGCCGCGCGGGTGCGCCTGTGCGCGCCGGCACAGTTCGCCGGCCGGGTTGCAGGTGAGCACGAGGTGCGTGCAGTCGTCGACGAACCGGTCGGCGAGCGCCACCGCCGCCACGCTCTCGGGGCTGCTGCCCGAGCGCGCGAACGACACCAGCAGCGTGGGCACGTCGCGCTGGAATCCGTGGCGCGGGCCCGCCACCAGGTCGGTGGTGGGGATGGCCTCGACGCGCCGCTGCAGCGCGTACGCCAGCGTCGGGGCCAGGCATTCGCCGATGAAGGCCGACGTGCCGGCGCCGGTGAGGATGATGCGCAGGTCGCGCCGTGCCAGCAGCGGGCGCAGCGCGTCCGCGATCGCCTGCGCGGCGGCGCCGGCGAGCAGCTCCCCGGTGCGGCGCCAGACCTCCGGCTGCTGCGCGATCTCGCGCGCGGTCCACTCGCCGCCGCGCTCGCGCCACTGCGCCAGGTCGATGTCGAACAACGTCATTGCAGCACCTCGCACGCGGTCGTCGCCGCGTCGAGCGGGCCGGGCACCGGATCCGCGGCGTCGATGTACGGGCGCAGCACCAGCGCGACCGCCTCCTGCAGCACCGCGCCGGCGTCGTTGGCGAGCCGGCCGGCGCGGATGGCCGCGTACTGCAGCGGCAGGAACTGGCTCAGCAGCGTCAGCGGCAACGGGCCGTCGCCGAGGTTGGCCAGCAGCGCCGCGCACGCCTGCTGCACGGCCGGCTGCGCCCAGTAGTAGCGGATGCGGTCGCTCAGGCTGTACTGCAGGTCGAGCTGGCGCCGCCGTCCGTCGGCGTAGTACTTCTCCCAGTACGCAGGCCGTTCGCGCATCGCCTCCAGCACCGCTTCCTTCAGGTGCGACGAACCTTCCGGGCCGCGCCATGCCTGCTCGATGTCTGCCAGCGCCCACAGCGCCTCGCGCAGCGCGAACGTGGCGCCCGGGCCGATCTTGAGGATCGCGAAGTGGTCCCGCACCAGGGCCTTCAGCGCCCCGGGCGTCTGGTAGTCGGTGGAGTGCGCCTCGTAGACCAGGCCCGGCTCGCGTTCGATGAAGGCGCTCAGCGCGCGGGCCTTGTGCGCCACGTAGTCGATGACCTTGTGGTGGTCGAACTCGACCCCCGGCTGCACCACGAGGCCCACCACGCGGTGCCACGCACCGTCGGCCAGCCCGTGCTGCGCGAACGCCTCGCGGTGGCAGGCGATGGTGGCGGCGGCAGCCGCCGAGCCGGTCACTTCGAGTTCCTGCAGCTCCTCGTGCGCGCCGCCCGGAACCGGCACCTCGGTGCCGATGACGTAGACCGGCGGCTCGCCGCGCCCGGCCGCCGGCAGCGCGGCGAATGCCGCCTCGGCGGCCGCGCACAGGCGCGCCGCGCGTGCGGCGACCAGGCGCTCCGGCAGCACGGCCGGGTCGTCGGCGCAGGCCATCGAGCAGTCGAGATGGAGCTTGCGGAAGCCGGCCTCCACGTACTGCGCCACCAGCGCCTGCGACAGCGCCAGCGCCGCCTCGGACGGTTGCGCCTGCCAGCAGTTCGGACCGAGGTGGTCGCCGCCCAGCAGCAGCCGCTCGCGCGGGAAGCCGACGTCGTCGGCGATCGCGAACACGAAATCGCGGAAGTCGCGCGGCGTCATGCCGGTGTAGCCGCCGAACTGGTTGACCTGGTTGGACGTGGCTTCGATCAGCACCGGCGACGCGCGCCGCAGGCCTTCGCAGAGCGCGGCGCGCAACACCACGGGGTGCGCCGAACAGATCGCGTAGATGCCGATCGCCTGGCCGGCCTTGTGGCGGCGGACGAGCTCGAGAATGGATTTCATTGAGTGGACGGTCGAGGCGGGCGACGCTCAGGCGTCGCCGGCCGCTTCGGGTTGGAGGGCGAGCAGCAGCGCGGCCAGCAGCGCCAGCACGATGCCGGCGAGCTTGGTGCCCGACGGCATCGAGCCGGCCAGCGCGATGGCGATCACGGAGGTGAGCAAGGGCGCACCGGCGTTGACCATCGGCGAGACGACGATGGCCTTGCCGTGGCGGAACGCGTGCACCAGCGTCAGTGCGCCGATGGCGTTGAGGATCTGGATCACCGCCGCGAGCCATGGCCCCTGCAGGCCCCAGTTGATCGGCTGCGCGAAGTCGGTCATCGCCAGCGCGACGGGAATCGACAGCAGCGCGGAGATCGCCATCCACACGAAGATGCTCTCGGCGTTCATCGTGGCGTTGGCCACCTTGATGAAGTAGGCCTGCACGCCCCAGGCCACCATCACGGCCAGCGCCAGCAGGAACCACAGGCCGTAGTCGCGGTGCTCGCCCGGCGCGTAGTCGAACAGCGGCAGGCTGCACAGCGCCAGCACGATGCCCAGCAGGCCCAGCTTGCCGGTGCGCTCGCGCAGCAGCGCGAACGACAGGCCGATGGTGAGCGCCGGCGACAGCGAGATCAGCGGGAAGATCAGGTAGGTCGGCCCGATCTTGACCGCGTGGAACAGCAGCATCTGGCCACCCGCGCCGAGCACGCCGATGGCCAGGCCCAGCGCGATGGATCGGCGGTCGTGCATCAGCTTCCAGCCGACCCGGCGCAGCTCGAGCAACGCGGGCGGGATCATCGTGAACGACCACACCACGTAGACCAGCGTCTCGGGAAAGCCGTGGTCGGTGGGCACGCCGGTGAAGGCGCCCCACACGCCCCAGGTGAGCATGGTGATGACGGCGAAGCCGAGCCAGCCGATGCGGCGGGCGGGACGGTCGGACAAGGCGGGGGCGGCAGCGTTCATGGCGTCCTCACAGCTTCAGGCTGATGCCGGCGGTCACGGTGCGACCCCAGGCGGAATACCCGTAGGACGCGTCGGCGCGGCCCAGGTTCGAACGGTAGAGCGCGTCGGACAGGTTCTTGCCCTCGACGAACAGCTTCAGGTGGTCGTTGAGGTCGTAGGAGGCCGAGGCCGTGACCCACATCAGCGGCGCGGCGATGTTGGGCCAGCCGGCCTCCGTCGAGCTCGCCACCACGTAGCTGCTGGTGTGGTCGAACGACAGGCTGGCGCTGAGCTTGTCCTTCTCGTACAGCAGGCCCAGCGACGACGTGGACGGCGCCACGCCTTCGAGCTGCCCGACGTACTGCCCCTGCACCCAGGCCTTGCTCTTGTTGCGCGTGTACTGCATTCGCACGCCGAAACCGTTGTCGAACAGGTGCTGGAAGCCGAGCTCCAGGCCGGCGACGGTACCGCGGTCGCCGTTGATCGGGCTGATGATCGTGTAGAGGTAGCCCGGCACGCCGATGTCGACGTCGTTGGTCGTCTGCGTGGTGACGAAGTTGCTGATCTGCTTGGCGAACACCGCCAGGGTCAGCGCCGACTTGGGCTTGTAGTACCACTCCAGCGACAGGTCCTCCTGGCGCGCCGTGGTGGGCTTGAGCTTGGAGTTGCCGGCGATGGTGATCACGTAGACGCGGTCGATCGTCGTGTCGGTGCGCGTGGGGGCGAGCTTGTCGAGCGAGGGGCGCGCCATCACCTCGGCGGCGCCCAGGCGCAGCTGCAGCGTCTTGTCCAGCCAGTAGCTGAAGTTGGCAGACGGCAGCACCTTGGTGTACGAGCCGCGCTCGAAGACCGGCTCGGGATCGCTGTAGGTGACGGTGGGGCTGGACGTGGCGATGTCGGGCGTCGGGTCGTCGATGGCCAGGATCTGGTTGAAGGCGGTGGCCGAGGTCGTGGTGGTGCGCACCAGCCGCACGCCCACGTTGCCCGACCACTTCTCGCCCGAGAGGTTGCCCTCGAGGAAGGCCGAGGTGGTCTTCTCGACGACGTCGTACGAGTTCGTCGGGTCGCGCGACGGCAGCGTCCTGGCGAAGTCGAAGGTGTCGCCAGTGGGCTGGCCGTCCGCCATCACCGGCTGGCCGTCGAGCGCCTTCAGTGCGTTCAGGTAGGCGTTGGCGTTGAACTGCACCAGGCTGTGCGGGAACTTGCCGCCGGCGCCCTTCATGAAGTTGGGCACGGTCAGCGGGCTGACGACGTGCTGGCCCAGCGACGCAAAGGTGGTCGAATACATGTCGCAGTATTGGCAGGAGCCGCCGGTCCAGTCGTTGTCGATGTAGTCGCGCACCTTCTGGCGCTGGGTCCGGCCGACGCCGAAGTCCAGGCTCTCGAGGACGCCGAGGTCGATGTCGTAGCGGCCCGAGACGGTGCCGCCGGTGACGGTGTCGTGGATGTTGTCGCCGCTCAGGCCGACGTAGTGGATGCCGTAGTCGGCGTCGCCCAGCTGGCCGGCGGCCAGCGCGGTGGCCAGGTCGCGGCCGTCGGGCAGCGTCACGGCGATGTCGGGCAGGCCGTTGTTCGTGGTCTGCCACTTCAGCGTGCTGTCGCCGGCGATGCCCGCCACCAGGAAGGTGTCCTTGCCGCCCTCGTCGCGGATCGACTTGGAGCGGTAGACGTCGGCGCCGAACTTCAGCGTCGGCGACCACGTCCACTGGCCGTTCAGGCCCACCTGGCTGGTCTTGACCTCGCGGTCGATGGAGATGTTGGCCATCTCCGGCACGAAGGCGTTGGCCGTGAACCCGGTGATCAGCCCGCGCGTGGCCGTCACGTCGCTCCAGCGGCCCGGCGTGTACGCGGGGTAGTAGGCCTCGTTGTAGCCGGCCTCGGGCGCGTTCAGGTGCGTCATCAGGCCGTCCAGGGTCAGGTGCAGGTCGGCGCTGGGCTTCCACTCGAGGGCGCCCGAGAACGCGACGCGCTGCTTCTTCTGGAAGTTGGAGCCGAAGGCGATGCAGCAGGTCGCAACCAGGTTGCTCTCGTCGGCCGAGATCGTGCCGTCGCCGTTCAGGTCGAAGCTGCCCGGGTTGTTGGCGTCGTACGTGTTGTAGCTGAGCGAGTCGGTGCGTTCGTCGGACTTCGACCAGACCGCGCCCAGCACCACGCCCAGCGTGCGGGCCCCGTTGGTCGTGCTGAACACCCCGGAGACCTTGCGGCCGTTGAGCCGCGACATGTCGTTGTGGTCGCCCTCGATGCGCAGCGCCGCGTGCGTGCCGGGGTTGTCGAACGGACGCGCCGAGCGCAGGTTGACGGTGCCGCCGATGCTGCCCTCGACCTGCGAGGCCTGGGCCGACTTCAGCACGTCGGCCCCCGATATGACGTCGGAGGGCAGCACGTCGAACGCGAAGTCGCGGCCGTCGCCGTCGGTGGCCAGGATGCGGTCGTTGAGCGTGACGATGTTGTAGCCCGAGCCGAAGCCGCGCACGCCCACGTACTGGCCCTCGCCGCCCGAGGTGCGCGTGATCGAGATGCCGTTGATGTGGCTCAGCGAGTCGGCCACGTTGTCGTCCGGGAAGCGCCCGAGCTCGGTGGCCGAGATCGAATCCTGCACGATGGTCGAGTTGCGCTTGAGATCCAGCGACTTCGTCAGGCTGGCCCGCGTGCCGCTGACGACGACGGTCTGGGGCGCCTCGTCCTGCTGGACGGGCGCGGAGGCGGCGCCGGCCGGCGCGGACGCGGCCTGCGCTGCGGCAAGGCCGCAGAACGCCAGCTCCAGGCTCGCGACGAGCATCGTGCGGGCAAAGGTGGTTCCGTGTCGCTGGCTCATCGATGCATTCCTTGGAGATCGGTCTTGCGGGGTTGCGGCCCCGGCCGCTTGCGCCTTCCCGTAAATCGAAAGCGAAACGAAACCAGAGACCGCCTGAGAGTCGCGCCTGGAGCACCGAATGCTTTTGTTTGCAGCGCGAATTGATTCTAAAAATCGGAATTCGCCGCCACAATAGCTTTCGCTTCGATAGTTTCGAAAGTGATTGGTAAGAACCCTGACACGCCGCGGACCGGCTCGGCGACCGCCGAACCCGCCGTGCGCCATACGGCATGAGGTATGGACAGTCGAACGAACTCCTCCTAGCATCCGCAGCTTCTCCCACGGGTCGGCACGGCGCGCAGGCGCAGCGAGATGCACATTTCGTCCGAACAGATGACCGCGTTGACGGCGCAGCGCCAGGGCCGGTTCCTCGAGCGTCTCGCCGCCTTCATCCAGGGCAGGACGCGACGGCTTCCCGACCGGCGCGCGCTCGACCTGCTGTTCGCGCGCGCGATGGACTACGGCCTGGTCACCGAGCGGCAGGTTGCCGGCTACGTCACGCTGGCCTGGGCCTCCGGCGCACACGAAGACGCCGTCGATCCGGCCTGGATGGTCGAGGTCATGAACGACCGCTTCCGCATCGCCGACGACAAGATCCGGGCCCTGTTCGACCGCGCCGACCGGTTCCCCCGGAGTCGCGCGTGAGGCCCTCGCCCCGCCCGGTTCCGCCCGGCGTGCGGCGCATGGCGAGGCGATGAGCCGCGCATGAGCTTCTTCTCCGACCTGTGGGACGAGATCGTCGGCCTGTTCTCGAACGCGCCTGCCGCGTCTCCGGTGGTACCCTGCGCCGGATGCGGCACGCTGACGCCGGCGCAGGCGCAGCAGTGGTTCGACCACTTCAAGAGCCGCACGGACATTCCCTGGAACTATCCGAACGACTGTTGCTACAACCGGGCCGAGGTGATGGATCAGGAACTGAAGGCCGCGGGCGTCGACGCCGGCAAGGCGTGGAACTACGCCCCGGACATCTCGCACCCGTTGCGGGTAGCCACGCCCAACGATCCGGACGGCTTCGTCGAATGGGGGTACCACGTCGCCCCGACCGTGCCCGTCGAGGTCGGCGGCGTGGTCACGCCCATGGTGCTCGACCCGTCCATCGCCTCCGGCCCCGTGACGCCGCAGCAATGGAAGGACATGCAGGGCCAACCGGGCTCGCAGCTGGTGCGCACCGACGCGACGCCCTACTATCGCGCGCCCGACGGCCGCGTCGCGCCGACGCCCGACGCCGCCGAGATCACGGCCATCTTCGACCAACACCGCGCGGACCGCGCCGCGAACTGGACGAGGCCCTGATGTCCATCCTCCGGCGGCTCGGCCCGCTCCTCTTCCTCTCAGGAATCATCCAGATGACTTCCGCCTCCGCCAGTCCCCCCCGCCCGGCCGACGCGATGCGCGGGCCGGACTTCGTCATGGCCAAGGTCGCGGCCTGGGTCGAGCCACCCGGCGCCCCGGCCGATCTCGCGCTGGCCGACGGATCGTCGTGGCGCCTGGACAGGCGGCGCGCCGACTACGCGGTGCAGGCCAACTTCATCGCGCAGGCGCTCAAGGGCGACCAGTGCCTGCTCGTGTCCGGCAACAAGGCGGAACACGTCATCGATCGGCTGGGCGCCGCGCGAATGCTGGCGGCGCAACAGGTGGCCGACCACGACGTCGACGGCCTCGTGACGGTGATCTTCCACGGGCCGCCCTCGGTCTACCGGGTTCGCCTGTCGCGCCCGGGTGCGGCCCGCGATCTCGAGCTGCTGCGCCGCAGCGCGGCGAGCGGCGCGTTCTTCGACAAGCCCGACCTGCTGGTGGGCATCGACACGCGCGCCAAGGAAGTGGTCGCCGTCGAGCCGATCGCCGACGCGCGCAAGGCGACGCCGGCCCGCTGAGCCGGCCCCGCAGGCGCCGCCCGCCGGCCCGGCCTCAGCGGGCCGGCAGCACCGTACCGCGCAGTGGCCGCCGACGCCGGCGCACCAGCAACCAGGCCGCCGGTATGACCAGCATGCTCAGCAGCGGCGCCGTCACCATGCCGCCCACCATCGGCGCCGCCACGCGGGCCATGATCTCCGAGCCGGTGCCCTGCCCCCCCATCATCGGCACGAGCCCGGCCAGCACGATGGCCACGGTCATCGCCTTGGGCCGCACCCGCAGCACTGCCCCTTCCCGGATGGCCGCCAGCAAGGTCGCCTCGTCGTCCGGTTCGCCCGCGGCAAGGCGCCGCTTCAGGGCGTTCTCGAGGTAGAGGAGCATCACGACGCCGAATTCGGCGGCGACGCCCGCGAGCGCGAGGAAGCCGACGGCCGTGGCCACCGAGACCGCGTGCCCCAGCGACCAGACCAGCCAGAAGCCGCCCACCAGCGAGAACGGCACGGCCGCCATCACCAGCGCCGCGTCCGTGGCCTTGCGGAACAGCACGTGGAGCAGCACGAAGATGACGGCCAGCGTCGCGGGCACCACCATCTTCAGGCGCTCGGTCGCGCGCTCCAGGTACTCGAACTGCCCCGACCAGGAAATGGCGTAGCCCGCCGGCAGCGCCACCTGCCGGGCGACCGCGGCCTGCATGTCGCGGACGGCGGACCGCAGGTCGCGGCCGCGCACGTCGACGTACACCCAGCCGGACAGGCGCGCGTTCTCGCTGCGCAGCATGGGCGGGCCCTCGGCGATGGCGACCCGGGCCACGTCCTGCAACGACAGTCGCGCGCCCCTGTCGGTGACGAAGGGCAGCGTGCGCAGGCGCTCGAGCGAGTCGCGCATCTCGCGCGGGTAGCGGACGTTGATGGGGAAGCGTTCCCGGCCGCTGACCACCTCGCCCACGTTCTCGCCGCCGATGGCCGTCGACACGATGGACTGCACGTCGGCCACGGACAGGCCGTAGCGGGCGATGGCTGCGCGGTCGACGTCCACGTCGATGTAGCGCCCGCCGGTCAGGCGCTCGGCCAGCGCCGAGGAGACGCCGGAGACACCGCGGACCGTCGCCTCGATCTGGGTGGTCAGCCTGTCGATGGTCGCCAGGTCGGCGCCGGCCACCTTGATGCCGACCGGACTCTTGATGCCGGTGGCCAGCATGTCGATGCGATTGCGGATCGGCGGCACCCAGATGTTGGACAGCCCCGGCACCTTCACCGCGCGGTCGAGTTCCTCGACCAGCCGGTCCGGGGTCATGCCCGGGCGCCATTGCTCGCGCGGCTTGAACTGGATGGTGGTCTCGAACATCTCCAGCGGCGCCGGGTCGGTGGCGCTGTCCGCGCGCCCGGCCTTGCCGAAGACCCGTTGCACTTCGGGCACGGTCTTGATGAGCCGGTCGGTCTGCTGCAGCAGTTCGGCGGCCTTGGACGCCGACAGGCCCGGCAGCGCGGACGGCATGTACAGCAGGTCGCCCTCGTCCAGCGGCGGCATGAACTCGCCGCCGAGGCGCATGACGGGGATGGCCGTCAGCGCCAGGACGACGCCGGCAACGGCCAGCGTGGTCTTCGGGAACCGCAGCACCGCCCCCAGCGCCGGGTGATAGAGGCGCACCAGGATCCGGTTCAGCGGGTTGGCCGCCTCCCGGGGAATGCGCCCGCGGATCAGGTACCCCATGAGCACGGGCACGAGCGTCACGGACAACGCGGCGGCTGCCGCCATCGTGTAGGTCTTGGTGAAGGCGAGCGGAGAAAACAGCTTGCCCTCCTGCGCCTCCAGCGAGAAGACCGGCAGGAACGAGAGCGTGATGACCAGCAGCGAGAAGAACAGCGCCGGCCCGACCTCCACGGCCGCGTCCGTGACGATCGTCCATCGTTCCGCCGCGCTCGACTGCCGATCGACGGCGTGCTCGAAGGCTTCGATATGCCGGTGGGCCGCCTCGAGCAGCACGACCACGCCGTCCAGCGCGGCGCCGCACGCCAGCGCGATGCCGGACAGGCTCAGGATGTTGGCGTTCAAGCCCTGCCAGCGCATCACGACGAAGGCGGTTCCGACCGCGATCGGCAGCGCGACGACCGCCACCAGGGCCGAGCGCAGGTGGAACAGGAACAGGGCGCAGACCACGGCGACGGCGATGAACTCCTCGGCCAGCTTGACCTCGAGGTTGTCGATCGACCGGTCGATGAGCCGGGACCGGTCGTAGGTGGTGACCACCTCCACGCCCTTGGGCAAGCCGGGCTTGAGCTGCTCGAGCCGGGTCTTGACCGCCTCGATGGTGGTGCGGGCGTTCTTGCCCGAGCGCATCACGACCACGCCTCCGGCGACCTCGCCCTCCCCATCCAGTTCCGCGATGCCGCGGCGCATCTCCGGGCCCATCTGCACGGTCGCGACATCGCGCAACAGCACCGGCGTCGAGCCCGCCAGCGCCACGGGAATCGTCCTGAAGTCGTCCAGCGTCTCGAGGAAGCCCTGCGAGCGCACCATGTACTCGGCCTCGGCCATCTCGACGACCGAGCCGCCGGAGGACTGGTTGGCCTTCTGGATCGAATCCATCACCTGGGCCTGGGTGATGCCGAGCTGTCGCATCCGGTCCGGATCGAGCACGACCTGGTACTGGCGCACCATGCCGCCGATGCTGGCCACCTCGGCCACGTCCTGTACCGTCTTGAGTTCGTACTTCAGGAACCAGTCGTTGAGCGCCCGCAGCTGGCCGAGGTCGTGCCGGCCCGTCCGGTCCACGAGCGCGTACTCGTAGACCCAGCCGACGCCCGTCGCATCGGGTCCGAGCGCGGCGGTGGCGCCGGCCGGCAGACGACCCTGTACCTGGTTGAGGTACTCCACCACGCGCGAGCGCGCCCAGTAGGGGTCGGTCCGGTCGTCGAACAGGATGTAGACGAACGAGTCGCCGAAGAACGAGTAGCCGCGCACCGTGCGGGCGCCCGGCACGCTGAGCATCGTCGTCGTGAGCGGATACGTCACCAGGTCTTCCACCACCTGGGGCGGCTTGCCGGGGTAGCTCGTCCGCACGATCACCTGGGTGTCCGACAGGTCGGGCAAGGCGTCGACAGGCGTCGTCGCCGTCGCGACGACGGCCGCGGCGACCAGGAAGGCCGCGGCGAACAGCACCAGGAGGCGATTGGCGACGGACCAGCGGATCAGGCCGGCGATCACTTCGAGCCTCCGGCCGCCATGTCGCCCAGCACCGAACGCAAGCGCGCCTCGGAGTCCAACATGAACTGGCCGCTGGCCACGACCTGGTCGCCCTCCGCGAGACCGCCGAGGACCTCGAGCGTGTCGCCCAGGTCCGCGCCCAGCTTGAGTTCGCGCGGTTCGAAACTGCCGTTCTCCTTTCGCACGATGGCCACCGCCCGGGTGCCGGTGCGGATGACCGCCTCCGCCGGCACCACCAGGCGCGAGGTCGTCGGGCCTTTCACCTGCAGCCGCAGCAGCATCCCGGGCATGAGCCTGCCGCCCCGGTTGTCGACTTCGAACCTGGCCTGCAGCGTGCGGGTCGCCGGGTTCACCTGGGGCAGGATTTCCTGCAGCGTGCCCGCGAACGACCGGCCGGGGTCGGCCTGCAGCACCGCCGTCACCGGCTGTCCGCGCACGAGGTGCACGGCCTGCGCCTCGGGCACTTCGGCGACGGCCCAGACCTTGTCCAGGCCGGCAATGCGGAACAAGGTCATGCCAGGGGATACCGCCATGCCTTCGCGCACGCCCAGCTCGGCGACCACGCCGCCGGCCGGCGACACCAGGGCGAAGCGGGCCGTGGGCGTGCCGCCCGCCTCGGCTTGCTGCACGAGCTCCGCGGGAATGGACAAGGCGCGCGTGCGCTCGCGCGCCGCCGCGACGAGATCCGCAGGCGCCCCCGAGCGTTCCAGCGCGACGAGGTCGTTCAACGGACCGAGCCAGTCCGGCGCGAACACCGTCCCGAGCACCTCGCCCCGGGTCACGCGTTCCATGGGTGCGCGCACGGCCAGGTGTTCGACAAAGCCCGCCACCCGGGTCTGTACCGCGAAGCCAAGACGTTCATCGAACTGCACCGACCCCACGGCGTCGAACGACGTGCCGACGTCGGCACGCTTGACGACCGCGGTGCGCAGGCCCAGGTTCTGCTGCACCTGCGCACTCACCTTCACGCCGGAGTCGCCCGCTTCTTCCGCGTAGACGGGTTGAAGCTGCATGTCCATGAAGGGCGACTTGCCGGGCTTGTCGAACTTCTGGCCCGGGTTCATCGGGTCCTGCCAGTAGAGAACCTTGCGCTCGCTGCCGGAGGCGGCAACGGCCGGCGCTGCGGCATGCGTTCCGCCCTGGTCGCGGGCGGCGTTGCGTCCCAGTTGGAAGGCCCCGCCGGCAATGGCGACGGCGGCCGCGACGGCAATGCAGGCCTGTTGAACGCGGCTCATTGCGCACCTCCCGGGACAATCGGTTTGAAGACAAGTTGAGCCTGGGTCCGGGCCAGGTCTCTTCGAAGGCCAAGCAGCCTGCGTTGCGCCTCGACCTCGGCATGACGCGCGTCGAACAGCATCACGAGACTGGCCTGGTTCGAGCGATAGGCCGCCAGGGTCGCCGCCGTGCGCTGCCGCAGCGGCGCCAGCACGGCGACCTGGAAGCGTTCGATGCGCTCCTCCAGCTGCCGGGCATCGCCGGACAGCGCCGCGTACTCGCCCGCAGCTGCACGACGAGCTTCCTCCAGCTCGGCCTCGGCCTTGTCGACGAGTGCCAGCCTGGCGGCGGTCTCGCGATCCTGGCGCGATGCCGGCGACACGGGAAGCGGGATGCTGACGCCCAGGGAGACCAGGTCGGTCCGGCTTTGCCGTTGACCGTAGGAGACCTCGAACGTCCAGTTCGGCTTGCGGTTCAGGCGCGCCGCGTCGACCTCGCGACGCGCCACCTCGATGTCACGCTGCCGGGCGACGACCGCCGGGTCGGCAGCGACGTAGTCGGCCAGCGGCGGCACGATGGCCAGCAGCGGTTGCACGAGCTCGTCGCTCGTCGCACCGGCCCAGCGCTGCAACGCAGCCATGGCGGCGGCCTGCTGCTGCCGCACCTCGCGCGAGTCGTCTTCGGCCATGCCCAAGGCGCCCTCGAGGCCCAGCACCTCCGCGCCGCTCCCCGACGGCGTCGCCAGCCGACCCCTGCCGGCCTCGCGCTGTTCGCGAGCGTGCTGTTCGTCGAGCGTCGCGAGCTGCAGCGCCTCGCCCGCATAGAAGGCGTCGACGTAGGCCAGCGCCGTCTGCAGGCGTGCATCCGCCGCGGCCACCTGCTCCATCACGGCCTCGCGGCCGGACATCGCGGTGGCGACCGCCTGCCGGGCGGCCCGCTTGTCGGCGGACACCCATTCCTGGGAGAGGCCGACCCGCTTCATCGTCATGTCCTCGGCGTTGGTGCCGAACCGGTTGGTTCCCGTGATCGGCAGGTTGTCGACGCCGACGCCGAGCATCGGGTCCGGCTGCTGTCCCGCGGCACGGGCCATCTCGGCCGCGCTCATCGCGCCGGCGCGGGCGGAGGCGGTCATGCGGGAGCGGTGGACGGCCAGGTCGAGGGCCTGGTCGAGGGAAAGCGGGGCCGCAACAGCCGCGGCCGGCAGCAGGGCGGCCGCCAGCGCGGCAGCACCCAGGAGGTGTCTTGACATCGGAACTCCGAAGACGAGCGGGGAAGGCTGGCATCGCGGACGTGCCGCGCCAGCGCCGTTCAATCGACGGAGCGGTTCAGACCCGCAGCCGGAGCGTGGACAGGTAGAGCGGCCCGGGCGGCGCCTGCGCCTCGGCAGTGGCCGACCCCGGCAGCACCGCGGCGACCGCGGCCTCCTGCGCCGGGGGCAGTTCGAGCATCTGCACGATGGCCGGCAACGAGGCCGTGGGGACCTTGACGGCCTCGAAGGCCTGGCCGGGATCGGCCGCGTGCTGATGGCACAAGGCCGGCTGGCGCTGGTCCATGCCGGCGCACGAGTGCCCGGACCGGGCCATCGCGGCCATCGCCTCCAGGGTGGCCTGCCGCGGGCAGACGTACTGCCCCAGCGCCAGCTGCGAGAACAGCAGCGACAGGACCACGACGAGCGCGGTTGTCAGGCGATGTGTGCGAAGGCGAGCCATGAGCACAACCAGTCTGGGGCCTGGATGCGGGCCGGGGCTTGTCCTGCATCAATCGCCACGCGCGACAGCGTCGTTGCCAGCCTTGAAATGGTCCACCTCGTCGTTCTGGTCGCACGGCGTCACTTCGCATTGCACAGTGATGTGGCGGATACCGAAGTTGTCGGCCAGACGCTGCCGCACTGTCGCAAGCACGTCGGCCTCGCCGTCCATCGCCGGCTCCGTCACCAGGTGAACCGTCAGCGTGGTCTTGCCGCTGGTCACCGACCACACGTGCAAGTCGTGGAGATTCCTGACGCCTGGCACGCCAAGAAGCGTCGCCCGGACCTTCGCCAGGTCGATGTCTTCCGGAACGCCTTCGAGGAGGACATGGATGCTCGACTTCAGCAGCGTCACCGTCCGGGGAACGACCCAGAGGCCGATGAGGACGGCTACCGCCGAATCGACCCACGACCAACCCGTGAACTTGATGAGGATCGCCCCGAGGATGACACCGACGGAGCCGATCATGTCGGCCCAGACCTCCAGGTACGCGCCCTTGACGTTGAGGCTTGCCTCCTGGCCGCCGCGCAACACCTTCATGCTCAGGAGGTTGACGACCAGGCCGACGATGGCGATGCCAAGCATCAGGTTCGATCCGATTTCCGGCGGCGCCTTCAGTCGAAGGAAGGCCTCCCAGAGGATGTAGGCCGCCACGACCAGCAGCAGCATCGCGTTGAACGCCGCTGCCAGGATCTCGAAACGGTGGTAGCCGAACGTGCGCTTCTCGTCCGCCGGCCGTTTCGCGACGTGGATGGCCACGAGCGCGATGGCCAGGGCGGCCGTGTCGGTAAACATGTGTGCGGCGTCCGAAAGCAACGCCAGGCTGTGGGCGATGAAGCCGCCGGCCAGCTCGACCACCAGGAAGACGGTGGTCAGGGCCAGCGCAATCCGGAGCGATTTCTCGTTGGCCCCCGCCGCATGGTCGTGCCCGGCGTGGCCCCCGGGTCCGTGCGCATGTCCAGGCGCCGCCCGGCCTTCCTCGTGGTCATGGCCGCGGTCGTGCGAATGCCCTGTGGTCATGCAGCTTCCTTCGGTAGCAGAGAGGTCGGCGACGATTCCGTTTCCTCGTCTTCGTCGCGCCGGTGGAACAGCCGGTAGAGAACCGGCAGCACCAGCAGGGTCAGGGCGGTCGATGACAGGATGCCGCCGATGACGACCGTGGCCAGCGGGCGCTGAACCTCCGCGCCGGTGCCGGTGGCGATGGCCATCGGCACGAAGCCCAGGGATGCGACGAGCGCGGTCATCAGCACGGGGCGCAGCCGGGTGAGCGCACCTTCGCGGATCGCCTCATCCAACGTCCTGCCTTCGTCTCGCAGGCCGCGGATGAAGGACAGCATCACGAGGCCGTTGAGCACGGCGACGCCGCACAGCGCGATGAACCCGACCGCCGCGGAAATGGACAGCGGTATGCCGCGCAGCCACAGCGCCAGGATACCCCCGGTCAGCGCGAACGGAATGCCAGTGAACACGAGAAGGCCATCCTTGATGTTGCCGAACATGGTGAAGAGAAGGACGAAGACCATGGCGAGTGCCAGCGGCACGACGACCTGCAGGCGCTGCGTGGCGGACTGCAACTGCTCGAACGTGCCGCCCCAGGCCGTCCAGTAGCCCGCAGGCACCCTGACCGCCGCGACCGCCTGCTGTGCATCGGCAACGAACGAGCCCAGGTCTCGTCCGGTCACGTTCGCACTGATGACCACGCGGCGCTTGCCGTTCTCGCGCGAGACCTGGTTCGGGCCCGGGGCCAGCTCCAGTGCGGCCACCTCGCCGAGGGGGATGTACGTGCCGCGCGCCGCTTCGCTGCCTTTCGGCATGGGAATGGGCAGCCGGCGCAGTGCTTCCACATCCTCGCGGACCGCGTCGGGCAGGCGCACGAGAATGTCGAATCGCCGGTCGCCCTGGAAGAATGTGCCGGCCTCGCGACCACCGACTGCCGTGGAGACGGTCTCCTGGACGTCCGTGATGTTCAAGCCGTAGCGCGCCGCCTTCGCGCGGTCGATGTCCACGGACAGCATCGGCAACCCGGTCGTCTGCTCGACCTTCACCTCGGTGGCCCCCTGAACCTTCTCCAGGGCGGCGGCAATCCTGGCGGCCGTCTCGTTCAGCACGTCGTTGTCGTCGCCGAACAGCTTGACGGCCACGTCCGAGCGGACGCCCGAGATGAGTTCGTTGAAACGCAGCTGGATGGGCTGGGATAACTCGTAGTTGCTGCCCGGAACCTTTGCCGCCTCCGCGCGGATGGCCTCGAGCAACTCGTCGCGCGTCTTGTGCGGCTGCGGCCATTGCGCCGACGGCTTGAGCATGATGTAGCCGTCCGAGACGTTCGGCGGCATCGGGTCGGCCGCGATTTCCGCCGTGCCCGTGCGTGCGAAGATGCGCTCGATTTCCGGAAACTTCGCCTTCAGGGTCGATTCGAGCTGGCGCTGCATCTCGACCGACTGCGTCAGGCTGGTGCCGGGGATGCGCAAGGCCTGGATCGCGAAGTCGCCTTCGTTCAGGTTCGGAACGAACTCGCTGCCCAGCCTGGTGGCCACGGCCGCACACGACACCACGACCGCCGCGGTGAACGTGAGCACGACGGGTGTGTTGCCCAGCATCGACTTCAGCGCAGGCTCGTACGCACGGCGAGCCACGGCCATGAGGCGGCTCTCCCTTTCAGCGACGCGCTCGCCGATGAACAAGGCGACGGCCGCCGGCACGAAGGTGACCGACAGGATCATCGCGCCGAGCAACGCCAGCAGCACGGTGTAGGCCATCGGATGGAACATCTTCCCTTCCACGCCCGAGAGCGCCAGGATGGGGATGTAGACGACCATGATGATGAGCTGCCCGAACAACAGCGGTCGTCGCGCCTCCTTCGCTGCAGCGAACACCTCGTGGAAACGCTCCGAGCGATTCAGGGAACGCCCGCGATGCGCCTGGGCGTGTGCCAGCCTGCGGACGGCGTTCTCGATGATGACCACGGCGCCGTCGACGATGATGCCGAAATCGAGGGCGCCAAGGCTCATCAGGTTGGCGCTGATGCCGTACCGCACCATGCCGCTGAACGTGAACAGCATCGAGAGCGGGATGACCATCGCCGTGATGAGCGCAGCCCGGAAGTTGCCCAGGAATGCGAACAGCACGGCGACGACCAGCGCCGCGCCTTCGAGCAGGTTCTTCTGCACCGTCCGGATGGCCTTGTCAACCAGTACGGTCCGGTCGTAGACCGTGACCGCCTTGACCCCGGCAGGCAGCGTCCTGTTGATGGCCTTCATCTGCCTGTCGACGGCCCGCGCGACGGTTCGGCTGTTCTCGCCCATCAGCATGAACACCGTCCCGAGCACGACTTCCTGGCCGTTGGCGGTGGCTGCGCCCGTTCGAAGCTCGCGACCGAGGTCCACCGAGCCGATGTCGCGCACGTGGATGGGCTGGCCCTGGGCGGTGCCGACGATGATGTCGCGGATGTCGTCCATCGACCGTACCTGGCCCGGTGCGCGAACCAGGTACTGCTCGCCGCGGCGCTCGATGTAGCCCGCGCCCCGGTTCGCGTTGTTCTTGTCCAGCGCGTCGACGACGTCCGCCAGGCTCAGGCCGTAGGCGCCGAGCCGCTCGAGGCTGGGCGCGACCACGTACTGGCGCTCGAATCCGCCGATGGAGTTGATCTCGGTGACACCGGCGACGTTGCGTAGTTGAGGCTTGATGACCCAGTCCTGGATCTCGCGAAGGTCGGTCGGCGTGTAGGCGGCACCATCGGCCTTCCTGGCCCCCTTGTCGGCCTCGACCGTCCAGAGGAAGATTTCCCCGAGACCCGTCGAGATGGGTCCCATGCTCGGCGTGACGCCCGCGGGCAAGCGGTCGCGGGCTTCCTGGACCCGCTGGGCCACGAGCTGGCGCGCGAAGTAGATGTCCGTGCCGTCCTTGAAGATGACCGTGACCTGCGAGAGGCCGTACCGCGAGAGCGAGCGCGTCTCCTCGAGTCCCGGCAAGCCTGCCATGACCGTCTCGATGGGATAGGTGACGCGCTGCTCGGTCTCCAGCGGCGAGTAGCCGGCGGCCTGCGTATTGACGACGACCTGGACGTTCGAGATGTCGACGACGGCGTCGATGGGCAGCTTCGTATAGCTGTAGGCGCCCAGGGCCGCCATGCCTGCAACGACCAGCATGACGAGCCAGCGTTGCTCGATGCAGAAGCGAATGATGCGTTCGAACATGGTTGGTCGCCTGCTCACTCTTCGGCAACGCCGGACTTGCCGAGGTCGGCCTTGAGGACGAACGTGTTGGACGAGGCCACCTTGTCACCCGCCCTGAGTCCCGAGAGCACCTCGACGTTCCTGCCATCGGTGCGCCCGACCTGGACGGCGGTGGCCGCGAACCCGCCGGGAACCGCCTTGAAGGCCACCTGCTGGTTGTCGACGGTCTGGATGGCGTCAGCGCTGACGGCCAGCGAGACTGCCTGGCCCTCTCCGAGAACGGCAACCGTCACGAAGAGGCCGGGACGCCACGCGCCTTGCGGATTGGCCAGGGTCACGCGCGCCCGAGCCGTGCGGGTCTGCTCGCCCAGCAATGCGCCGACATAGGAAACGACACCTTCGGCCCTGCTTTCGAAGGCCGACGACGACACCACGACCTTCTGGCCCACGCGCACCGTCGCCAGGTCCTTCGGCGCGACCGCGAATTCCGCCCAGACGGTGCCGAGGTCGGCGACCGTGAAGATGCTGGCATCCTCCTTGACGGCCTCCCCGAGTGCCAGGTGCTTCTCGACGACGGTCCCATCGAACGGCGCACGGATCTCGAACCGGTTGAGAGCGCTGCTTGCGGTGAAGCCACCGCCGGCACCCACCGCGGCGAGCTTCTGGCGTGCGTTCTGAAGGGCGATGTCGGCCTCCCCCAGCGCAGTCTGCGCCTGCAGGTAGTCCTGCTCGGCCGAGATCCGGGCCTGCCAGAGCTTCTCCTCGCGCTCGTACGTTGTCTGCGCTGCATCCCTGCGCCGCTGCGCGGTGAGCAGTTCGCTGCGCTGCTCCGACAGCGAGGTGCTGGCGATGACCGCCAGCACCTGTCCCTTCCTGACCTTCTCGCCGAGATTGGCCGGTACGGCTTCGGCCACGCCTGCCAGGCGGGGCACGACGTGCGCGGTGCGGTCGTCGTCGAAGCGCACTTCCCCCTGGAATCGGGAGACCGTCTGGATGGTGCCCGGCGCGGCGACCTGGATGCCGATGTTCGCCTTCTTCACCTGCGATTCGTCCAGCGTGACTTCGCGCACTTCGGGGGCCGGCCTGCCTGGCGCGTTGCCCGAGGCTGGCCTTTCACCCGCTGGAGCGGCATCGGCCGCTTCGGTCCCTTCGCCGGCCTGGTGGCGTCCTGTCGTCAGCACCGCGCCGACGGCGAACACGCCGAAGACGACGATGACGGCCATCGCGAGTTGTTGCTTCCTTGAAATTGCCATGGGAATTCCTCAGCGACCGAGCAGTCGGTCGATGGCCGTCGACGCCTGCCAGGCGGAAGACAGCGTGTTCAGGTAGCGCGCCCGCGCCTGGAGCAGGGAGCGCTGCGCGTCGATGACGTCCAGGAAGCCGAACTTGCCGGCCTCGAAGCCCGTCGTGGATGCTTCATAGGCCTGCTGGGCCGCCGGCAGCACCGTCTCGCGGATGGTTCGCAGCGACGTCTGCGCCGTGGCCAACTGCGTGGCCGCCTGGTTCACCTCGGCGATGAGGCGAACGCGGGTTGCCTCGTAGTCGTCCTGCGCCCTTTCGGCGCGCCGGGACGCCTCGTGGACGGCACCCATGTTGCGGTCGAACAGGGGAAGTGGAATCGAGATGCCGATGACGGCCTGCGTCCGGCCCGGCTCGTTGTCGCGCTTGATACCCGCGCTCACGACGAGGTCCGGGACGGCCTTGCTTCGCTCGACGCCCACGTCCGCCTTGCGACGGTCGATCTCGATGCGACTGGAGGCGAGCGCTGGAGCGGCCTCGACCTGCTGCAGCAGCTCGGCCGCGCGAGCCCTGGCCGGTGCCGGATCGATGTCGCCATCCACTGCGTCGAAATGCGGCGAGGTGGCGCCCCAGGTGGTCGCGAGCGCCTGCCGGGCCGAAGACAATTCAGCACGCGCGTCCGCGAGCTCGAGCTGTGCGTTCGCCGCGTCGACGCGCGCGCGCGTGGCATCCACGGGCGACGTCTTGCCCGCGGCAACCCGCCTGCCGACGACATCCGCCGCTCGGGCGGCCAGACCCGCCGAATCGCCTGCGAGCTGGACCCGCTCCTGCGCGACAACGGTCGCGACGTACGCCGAGACGACTCCGGCGCGTACCTTCGCTCTCGCTTCCGCCAACAGCGCGCGGGCCAGGTCGCGAGAACGTTCGGCAGCGCTCACGCGCGCCGCGCGCTTTCCACCCAGCTCCAGTGGAAGACCGAGGGTCGTGGTGGTCGTACGCATGGCCGAACGCATGCCTTCGACCGTGACGTTCAGCTCCGGGTTGCGCAGCGCGCCCGCCTGCTGGACGCCGCCGTCCGAGGCATCCAGTTCGTGCTGCGCCGCCGCGAGCTCGAAGCTGCGCGTCGCAGCCAGGTCTTGCGCGGCTTCAAGCGTCAGTCGGGGTACATGGGAAAGAGGCGTCGTCGCAGGCTGCGCCGGCGCGACGAGAGGGCTGATCAATAGCGCTGCCAGCCCGAGTGGCAAGAGAAGGTTTCGCATCGAATCTCATGGGTTGGAACCGAGAATTCGACGAGACGGAAAAAGGGGTTGGAGAACTCCCGTCTCGCCGGCTAGGCGAGACGAAGCCACTGTGGGCGGTCGGGCGCCCGGGTGGGCGCGGAGCCGTGCATGGACGGCTGCGGAAACGACGCGGATGCCGACGTCATTGCGACGACATCGTCGAAGGCCATGGCAATGAGGGCCGCATGTTCCGCGTGGCAGTAGCTGCAGTCGTCGTCGACGGCGAACTTGCTTGCGGCAGCCTTCTTTCCATCGGCGGACTCGTGCACGTGGACGTGGTGTCCGAAGTGCGTCGCGGTCGCGGCGGTTGCTTCGTGCTCGCAGTACGTCGCGGCCACTGCCCAGCTCATCTGGAACAGCAGCGCGAACGCAACGAAGAGTGCAAGGACACGAGGCATGGTCGGAAGTATCCACGATGTCGAGAACCGCTGGAGTCGCCATGGTCTCGAAGGGTACGCACCAGCCGACCGCAACGCTGGTCGCGAACCTCAGGCAATGGCCGACAAGACCCTGGCAGGAGGTGGCTTGCAGGACGACCAGCGCCACACGGCGCTGGCGGGCACGTCTGCTGGGACGATATCGGCGACCGATGTTGGGCGTCCGCCCGCTCTGCGCGGCGTACACACCGCTCGCGGTCGAGGGCCAGGCGGGGGCCGACCCCCTCGTGATGATCGCTGCTCCGCTTTCGCCGCCGAAAGGCGATCGCTCGGCCTGTGCAGCGCATTCCGGCCTGAATCCGTTGGGGCCCTGGGCACTCGGCGATAAGATCGTCACTTGATACCAGCTCAACCGTCGAACCTTCTGGAATGGTCAGCGTTGCGACCAATCTGATCCATCGAAATGCCCAACCTCGACCTCCCGACGCTGAGTTTCCTGGCCCTCGTGAGCGGCGTGCTGTTCGCGCTGGCGCTTCAGCTGACAACTCGCAGCGATCGCGACAACGTGGCTGTTCGCTCATGGGCATGGGGCGCCGTCCAATGTGCCCTGGCGTTCCTGCTGATCAAACTGCGCGCATTTCTCCCGCTCTGGGTGCCGATCACGGGCGGCGGCACGCTGACCGTGACCGGCCTCGCGTGGATCTACTGCGGTCTGCGCCAATTCCTCGACATGCCGCGCGGCGCGCGTTGGGACCTGATTCTCTGCGCCCCGGTGGTCCTGGTCTCCCTCTACTTCACCTACGTCGATCCAAACCTCCCGGCGCACCTCGCGGTCATCTCCATCCTGAGCGCCGCGATTCAGTTCTTCTGCGCCGGGTTGCTGCTGACGAGTCCGCAGGCGCGCCGCGATGCCGATCGTCAGGTCCTGTTCCTGATTGGCTTGGTGTTCCTGGCCACCGGATTCGGCTGTGGTGCGCAATGCGTACTGCAGGCCGTGGCCGGCCCAGGACAGAATTCGATGAGCCCGGAACTGGGCATGCGGGCATTCTTCATCGCGATCACGTTGCTGTTCTTCACGCTTGCCATCGGGCTGTCGAGCATGGTCGTGTCCCGCACGCACTGCAAGCTGCGGGCGAGCGAGGAGCGGTTTCGCGGTCTGGTTGAACAAGCCGACGACGGCATCTTCCTGAGCGATCCGGCAGGCAACTACTTGCTCGTCAATTCAGCAGGGGCACACCTGCTCGGATACGAGCCGGAGGAACTGATCGGGTTGAACCGATCCACTATCGCCGTCGACCAGGAGCAGCACCGCCTCCCGATCGATCTGAGCAGGTTCTCGGGCGGCCAGGTCAGCCGCAGTGAATGGCGGATGAAGCGCAAGGATGGCTCTGAATTTCCCGCCGAAGTGGTCAGTCGGCAGTTGACCGACGGGCGCATCCAGACCATCTTGCGTGATGTTTCGGCGCGCCACGCACTGGAGGCTGAGCGAGAGCAGGCCAGGCATGCCGCCGAAGCAGCCAATCTCGCGAAGAGCGAATTTCTCGCCAACATGAGTCATGAGATCCGGACGCCGATGAACGCAATCATCGGCTTGACGCGCCTGCTGCGACGGGACGCACCGACGTCCGCGCAGGCCGAAAAGCTGGACAGGATTGCGAGCGCGGGTCGCCATCTGCTGTCCGTCATCAACGACATCCTCGACATCTCGAAGATCGAGGCTGGCAAGCTCGAACTCGAAGAAACGGATTTCCACCTCGAGGCCCTCTTCGAACAGGTCGCCTCGTTGCTGACCGAACAGGCACGGACAAAAGGTATCGCCCTCGAGATCGACACGAATGGCGCGCCGCGGCTTCTTCGCGCCGATCAAACGCGCTTGCGCCAGGCATTGCTCAACTACGCCGGCAACGCCGTCAAGTTCACGGAGCGCGGCAGCGTCACATTGCGCGCGGCAATAGTGCACGAAGGCGACCACGATCTCCTGATGCGCTTCGAGGTGCGGGACACGGGCATCGGCATTCCTTCGGCCAAATTGGGCAACCTGTTCAAGTCGTTCGGGCAGGCCGATGCGTCGACCGCGCGCCAGTATGGCGGAACGGGCCTCGGCCTGGCCATCACCAAGCGCCTGGCATGCCTGATGGGTGGGACGGCGGGCGTTGAAAGCAAAGTCGGCAAGGGCAGCTGCTTCTGGTTCACGGCCCGCGTACACCGGGCGCAAGGTGTCGTTGCGGATCCCGATGCCTGCGACGCATCGCAGGTCGAAGAGAGTCTGCGGCGGCGCCACGGCCAGGCGCGGCTGCTCCTTGTCGAGGACAACGCCGTCAATTGCGAGGTGGCCCTCGATCTGCTCCGTCAGGTCGGGATGAACGCCGACGTGGCGACGAACGGCCTCGAGGCTGTCGCCATGGCCAGGGAAGGCACCTATGACGTGATCTTCATGGACATGCAGATGCCTGGGATGGACGGGCTTCAGGCGACGCGGTCGATCCGGGAAATTCCCGCATGCCGGTCGACGCCGATTCTGGCAATGACGGCCAACGCCTTCGAGGCGGATCGGCAGGCCTGCCTGGCGGCAGGCATGAATGGTTTCGTGGTCAAGCCGGTGCATCCGCCGGAGCTCTATGCGCTCATGCTGGAGTGGCTCGACACCTTGCCGGCGCGGGGTCGCGTCGCGACACCCGTAGCGACCTCCTGGACAGAAGGCGAGGGCCCGGCACTGAGCCGAACGCTGGCGCATGTCCCAGGCTTGAACGTCGACCACGCCCTCCTCCGCCTGGGCGGCAAGACGGAGTTGTACGACCGGCTGCTGGCGTCGTTCATTCACTGCCATGGTGAGGACGGTGCGCGCCTGTCCGAAGGCCTGGCCAGGCGCGATGTCGCCTCGCTCCTGAGAATTGTTCATGGGTTGAAGAGCTCGGCCGGCTACATCGGAGCCACCACGGTGTCTGAGTCGACCGCGGCACTTGAATCTGCACTCATGGCAGGCGCAGTCACAGACGCAACAGATGACCTGTGCCGAGCGCTGATCGACGACGTGAGCCTCCTGCTGGCCGGGATCCGGGCCGAAGCGAACGCATGATTGCCTGGTCCGTACTTGCCCCTCGGCCAGGACGGACACCGCCGAAGGCGGACGTCGCCGAACGACGGGGGCTCCTGCCCGGTCTGCGCCAGCGTCCCACGATTCGGTCCTGATCAGACCTTGGATCCGAAGCCGCCCGTCAGCAAGGAGTCGGTCGACTTCAGTCCTGCCGGCACCTTGCTCGCCTGGTGCACGGTGAGGCCGGCATTGAGCGTCCAGCCGCCGAGATGGCGGTGGCCAGGCAGGCGTCCAAGGTTGCGATATTGCCGATGGGCCATCGGTGAACGAACGATGACCTCAGGACGCATGCAGCACCCATGGTCCTTCACCACGAACCGGGATCGTGACTCGAAAGGAGCAACGCCATGCCAAATCTTAAGATCACCGTGCGCTTCGCGCTCTTGCTGGCCTGCATCGGCACATGCACTGGCGGCTGGGCGCAAGTCTTGCCGCTCGCGCGCGCTGGGTCTGCATCGACTGATCGCGTGCAGAGAGAATCCGAACTGCCGATGTACCGGATCCGGGTGTTGGGCGAGACACCGGCCCCGAAGCCCGCGCCTGCAAACCCTCGGCGTTGAGCGCACGCAGCGCAGAGGGCAATGGCGCAAGGGCTCGCGCCCAACAACCCACGACGTCAACCGGGGCCTGGCAGTTGAACAGGACGGCTGCGCCGGCGAGCGTCGAAGGCCCAGGCACTCGCGGGAAACCTCGGAGTCGCTGCGGCCGACCAGCGGCGCTCCCGACACCGCAGTGGCGTCCACCAAGATCTCGGAAGGCCTTCTCGTCATCCCGCTGGACTCGCCCGCACCAACGTTGCCGCCGGTCGATCTCACACCAGTAGCGAGCGAGCCACGCGATCCCCGCCTGGTCATGAGCCACTCGGTTGATCCGCAATTTCCGGCCACTTTGATCTACCGCTTGCGCAAGGGCGAGGTCCAACTGAAATTCGACGTGGGCCCGGATGGAAAGGTGAATGCCGCCAACGTCCAGTGCGTCAGTGGCGGTTCGAACCGGTGCCCAGGCGGCACACGGTCCAAGTCAAGATGGGCTTCGACGTGGATACCTTGCCTCGCATCAGCATGGTTGTCGCTGTAAGGTGACTCTTGAGTGTGAAGAATCGACTTCGGCGTTGTTCGATACGTGACCAGGCGTTGACCTGAGGGCGGGCTGCACTTGCCGACGGTCAACGGTCGAGAAGTCCGTGTGAAACCGCTGTACAGGACCCGTCGCGCCGGAAGGCGAAAACGTCCAGGAGCCGGCATACCTGAAGAAGCGGCCGTTTGACCGGTTTGCGCAGGGCTGCTACTGGGAGCAGCCGCAGCACATCGAATCGCCGATTCCAGGCTGGCGATCGCCGTGCGCTTGACTCTAGCCCTGTCGGTGAGGTTGCACGCCGCAGGCGCGCCAGATGCGTGAGATCGTGGATTGGGACAGGCCAGTGGCGCTGGCCATGCTGCGCGAGGTCCAACGCTTTTCCCCAACCGGCGGGCACTGCATCGTCATGGCGATCACCGCGCCCAGGCAGCCAGCATCGATCGATCTCGGGCCTCCCGCCCGAGGCAGGTCCCGGAGCCCGTCCAATCGCTTTTCGACGAAGCGAGCCCGCCATTTGGCAACCATCCGAGGCGTGACCTCTTGCTGTGCGGCAACGGCCTTGTTGTCCTGACCTTCGGCGCATGCGAGCACGATGCGCGCTCGCACCGCGAGGGTTCGCCCCGTCTCGGGTTGTAGCGTCAGGGCCAAGAGCTCTCGACGTTCAGTCACGGTCAGCACCAGGGGTGTCAAAGGTCGTTCACGCATCCCCGCCTCATCGGGTTCGCACCGGTACACAGAGGGCGCACGTGCCTTGAAATGGTTCGACGAAGACCTCGCCCCGCCCTGCCTTCCTGCAACAACGCCCGACGGTGCGCGTCATGCGGTTTCTCCGGCGAGATGGACGGAAGCTTTCGTATCCGCGCAGGATTGCAGCGCGGAAGGCTTCAACAGGAAATGCGCAAGCGCGGGCAGCAGGACGAGTGCGCCCAGCATGTTCCAGACGAACATGAAGGCGAGCAGCAATCCCATGTCGGCCTGGAACTTGATCGGGCTGGCGACCCAGGTGATGACGCCGATGGCCAGTGTGACGCCGGTCAGCATCACGACCTTGCCCGTGAAGAGCAACGCGCGGTAGTAGGCCTCCGACAACGAGCAACCTTCGCGCAGCCGGGCCAGCATCACCGAGAGGATGTAGAGCGCGTAGTCGACGCCAATGCCCACGCCGAGCGCGATGACGGGTAGCGTCGCCACCTTCACGCCCATTCCCAGGGCGACCATGAGCGACTCTGCCAGGAACGACGTCACAACCAGTGGCACGATGGCGACGACGACGGCGCGCCACGAGCGGAACGTGATGAAGGCGAGCAGCACGACCGCACCATAGACCAGCCACAGCATCCTGTGCCAGGCCTGCTTGACCACGATGTTGGTGGCGGCTTCGATGCCTGCCGAGCCAGCCGCCAGCAGGAAGCGCGCATCCGGGCTGTCGTTGGCCGCGGCGAACTCCTGGACGTGATCGACCACGCCGGTCAGCGTCCCGGCCTTGTGGTCGCGCAGGAAGACATACAGCGTCAGCAGGTTGCAGGCATCGTCATACAGCCCGCGCGGCGCACCCGCCGTCACGGTGTTGACCATGTCCTGGTTCGGCAGCATCTGGTACCACTTTGGATTGCCTTCGTTGAGTCCCACGGCGACGCGCCGGTTCAGCAACGCCAGCGTGCTGGTGGACTCCACGCCCGGCAGCTGCCCCAGCTGCCACTCCAGGCGATCGACCTTCTGGAGGGTGGCGAGCTTGGCGCACTGGCCGTCCGGGGTCTGCACCATGACGGCCAGCACGTCGCTGGAGGCGCCGTAGGCGCCGTTGACGAACGCGACGTCGCGGTTGTAGCGGCTGTCCGGCCGCAGCTCGGGCGCGCCCGGGTCCAGATCGCCGATGGACAAGCGCGAGCTCACCACCGCGCCGACGACCAGCAGCACGGCGCCGCCCAGCACGGCGCCCGTGGCCCAGCGGCGTTCGGTGAACCGGTCGAGGAACGCCCACAACGGGTGCTTGAGTTCCCCGCGTTGATCGGCCTGTTCGGCACGCAGGCTGCGCGCAGCGGCTCGCGGCGCCACTCCGGCATAGGACAGCAGGATCGGCAGCAGGATCAGATTGGTGAAGATCAGTGCCGCCACGCCCAGCGAGGCGCCGATCGCGAGTTCCCGAATGACGTCGATGTGGATCACCAGCAGCACGGCGAAGCCGACGGCATCCGCCAGCAGCGCTGTCAAGCCGGCCAGGAACAGGCGCCGGAAGGTGTAGCGCGCCGCCACCAGGCGGTGCGTTCCGCGGCCGATGTCCTGCATGATGCCGTTCATCTTCTGGGCGCCATGGCTCATGCCGATGGCGAAGACCAGGAAGGGAACGAGGATCGAGTACGGATCGAGCGAGATGCCCAGGGTCGGCAGCAGCCCCAGTTGCCAGACGACGGCGACCAGCGAGCTCATGACGACCAGGGCCGTTGAACGCAGGCAGCGGGTGTAGGCGAACACCATCGCCGCGGCGATCCCCACCGCGATGCCGAAGAACACCAGCACGTAGCGCACGCCGTCGATCAGGTCGCCGACGATCTTGGCGAAGCCGGTGATGTGCACCTTGACGCCACGGGCTTCATATTTCGTCCGCACCTGTTCGAGGGCGTCCGCGAGCTTCCTGTAGTCGAGTGGTCGACCATCGGCGCCGCTGCTCAGCAGTGGCACGTAGATCACGCTCGACCGGCCGTCGAGGGCGACGATCTGGCCCTGTTCGCCCGAGCGCGCGATGTTGGCGGCGAGCCGCTGCAGGGATGCCGGCGAGCCGTCGTAGTGATCCGGAATGACCGGGCCGCCCTCGAGCCCGTCCTCGGTGACGCCGGACCAGCGGACGGTGGGCGTCCACAGGCTCTTCATGCCCTGGCGCTGCACGCCGGGCAGCAGGAACACCTCGTCGCTCATCTCGCGCAGGGTGTCCAGATAGTGCGGGTCGTAGATCGAGCCCTTGGGGTTCTCGACGGCGATGCGGACCGCGTTGCCCAGCCCGACCAGGTCGCTCTGGTGGGCCAGGTAGTTGGCGATGAAGGGATGGGCCGTGGGAATCGTCTTCTCGAAGCTGGCGGACAGGTCCAGCTTGGTGGCCTGCCAGCCCAGCACCAGCGTGACCAGCAGGCACAGCGCCACGACCCAGGCGCGATGGTTGAAGAGCGCGCGCTCCGTTCGCGAGCCGGACGACTGGTCGAACTCGCCAAGGTCGCGAATCACCGGGGCGGCATCGGAGACCGTCGGGTTCATGCCACGAGCCCTTCGATCCGGCGGACACCGCCCATGCCGACGGCCAGCGCCGCGCCGCCAGGCAGCGCAAGTACCTGCGCCAGCGGCGGCAGGTCGGGCATCTTCAGCGGACGCAGTACGGCCGGATCTCCGACCATGAAGACCTGGCCGGCCTGGGTCGCGAGGAGCGATCGGCCGCCGGACAGCGGCATGGCGCTCACGAACGACGACATCGCGGATCCCTCGAGGCGAATCCAATGTTCGCCATCGTCGTGGGAGATCCACGCGTTGCCGCGCAGGCCGCCCAGGATCCACGTGCCCGGCTTGGGCGTGGTCGCCGCGAACCAGCTGCCTGCATAGGGCGAAGGCACGGCGTGGAAGGTGGCGCCGGCGTCGCGCGAGACCTGCAACAGGCCTTGCTCTCCAGCAAGCATCCAGGTATCGCCCCGCGCGGCGATCGCGTAGTAGTGATGGCCTTTCGGGTTGTCGACTCGATCGAGCAGCGAGGTCCATGTCGAGCCGCCGTCGCGGGTCTCGAGGCACAGGTTGTAGGCACCCACCACGACGACGTGATCCGTAGAGATCGCGAGGATGTCCAGGAGCGGCTTGTCGGGGCCGTCCGCCACCAGCAGGGCAGCCTCCTTGCGCAGCGCTTCGGCGCGCGCGTCGCCAGCCGCAACATGCGCGTCCGCCGAAGCCTGGGCCACCTTCGCCAGGCCTCGACCATCGACGGCCTTCCGCCACGTCGCGCCGCCATCGCGGGTCGACAGCACGACGCCCAGGTGACCCACCGCCCAGCCACGGCCGCCATCGGTGAACCGCACTGCCGTCAACGTGACGCTAGTCGGAACATGGGCCGACTGCTGCCACGAGCGGCCGCCGTCCGTCGAGCGCAGGACGATGCCGCGCTCGCCCACGGCGATCAAGGTGTCGCCCGCCAGCGCAGCCGCGGTCAGGACGGCGAGCGCCGGGCGACGAACCGGCAGCGCGGGCATATCGATGTCGGCGAATCGCGATTCGGCGTCGCCGGCCTCGCCCGCGCTCGCGCAAAGGCCCGGCGCGCAGGCACCGGCGAGCATGGCAGCGCCTTGCCGAAGCCAGCGGCGGCGTGGGAGGTCGATGTGGTGGTAGCTCATGGTCCGGGATCAGTCGAATCGAAGGCGCGCTCGCACGCTCGGGTCGCCAGGGCTTCAGCGCACGCCTTCGCCGGCCATGGCATCGGGCGTGAAGACCATGTCGCTGTAGCGCTTCTGGATCTTGTATTGCGACTTCTGTTCGTTCATGACCAGCGAGGCGAACATGGTGCGCGCGATGTGGTCGTACGTCCCCCAGGTGACGCCGGCTTCGGCGGGCACGTCGGGCATCTCGACCGGGATCAGGAACTCCGACCGCGCGAGCTGGTTCTTGCCGTCCCAGCGGTCGCCCCACACGAGGATCCAGGAGTCCTCGTCGATGTAGTAGCGCGACTTGGGCGACGTGTGGCGCTGCCCCTCGCGCAGCGTCGCGTCGACCACCCAGACGCGATGCAGCTCCCAGCGGACGTGGTCCGGGTTCAGGAAGTGCTCGCCGACGAGATCGGCGTCCTTCGTGGGCGTGAGCGTCCTGTTGCTGTTGTAGGGAATCAGCATTTCCTGCTTGCCCACGAGCTTCCAGTCGAAGCGGTCCAGGCGGCCTGTGAACCCTTCCACTTCATCGAACGTGACCATGCCCGCCGAGAACGGGGTGGGGGTATCGCAGCACGCATTCGGCAGTTTGCGCACGCGGCGCTGGCCGGTCAGGTAGAACCAGGTCTGCGTCTTGTCGTCGTTGATGCTCACCCGGCCGGTGATGGCTTCGCCGGCCCGGATCGCCGGGCCCGTGTTGACCGAGCGGACCATCCAGTCCTCGCCTGCGAACTTTTCCGGCGAGCCATCGGGGGTGTAGTAAGGCATCTGGTAGTCGTTGTGCGTCTGCTGCACGAGCACGCGCTTGCCTTCCGGCGTCAGGCTGTAGCCGTTGAATTCGGCATACCAGGATTCGCCGCGCCATCGCAGCAGCACGTTCCACATGGCCTCGGTGCCGGACTTCGGGATCGGAAACGGAATGCCGCCGTAGGCGCCTTCGGGGATCTGTCCCGCGGAACTGTTGACGAGCCTGGCCCGCGTCGCGTTCTTGAACGTGTTGTCGTAGACATACTGCGGCGCCGCGGCCGGGCGATGGGACGGATAGACGTCGACCCGGAAATCCGGATACCGCTGCATCAGCGCCTTGGCGCCGTCGGGAAGCCTGGCGGCGTACTCGCCCACGTTCTTGGCCGAGACGCTGAACAGGGGCTTTTCGGCGGCGAACGGGTCGGGACGACGGCCACCCGGCGTGTAGCCCGGCGTCGGCGCGGTCATGCCGCCCGTCCAGGCGGGGATGGTGCCCTCCTTGTTGCCGGCCTTCTCGCCTCCCAGCGGCGTGAGCGTGGTCTTCAGCGTTGCGGCCTCCTCGGCGGAGACGCCCGCGAACGCGTTGAAATTCAGGCCGCACAGGACCAGCGCGACGCCCGCGACGGGGGTGATGCGAATGCAGTTCATGAGAGGTCTCCGTTCAGAACGAATAGCGGACGGACAGCGCGATGAAATCGCGGTCCTTCAGGGTCTGCTGCCACGAGTAGGCGTTGTTGGCCGCGCCGTCGTTGAACGTGGCGACCTTGCCCAGGTAGTGGGTGTAGACCACCGAAGCGCGCCAGGCATCCTGGAAGCTGCCGTTCAGGCCGATCGACATGTCGCCGCCGCCGGCCGGCACCCACGCGTTGGGGCTGTTCAGGGCCATGGGCTTCGAACTCTTGGGCGCCCAGCCGATGCCCACGGGGACGCCGAGGTCGACGCCGTCGAGCACGCTGCGGTACGTGGGTTCCACCACCATTCGTGCCGCCACCGCGCTGCGATTGGCGTTGGGATCCACGGCGGCCGCGTTCTTCGTGATCTTCACGACGTGGTTCCAGGCGACCTCGGCGGTGACGCTGGCTTCGCGCCACAGGAAATTCGGGCCGAGCGAGCCGATGCTCGAGACGTTGACGTGCATCGTGTTGCCGACCGCGTAGCCCGGGTGGCTGCTCAGGTTGGTGGCCGGTGCCGGCGTGAAGCCGCTGGTGTCGGAACCCTGGGTGCTGGCCAGGTCGGCGTTGTGGCGGTACGACCCCTCAACCGCGATGTTGAAGTTGCCGAACGTCTTGCTGGCGCTGGCGCCGAACGCGGTGATGCCTTGCGGGTAGGCGAGGTAGTAGCCGGTGGGCGCCGGCCCCGCCTCGGTCATGTTGACCACGGTAACCAGCTGGGGCGTCTTCTCGTCGAAGCGAATCGCATAGAACCCGTAGTCGATGTCGTCGCCGCGCACCCGCAGTTGCAGGCCGCCCTGCTCCCACTTGTCGTTCGGCCGAAGGTCGGCCTGGCGCGTGGCCGGCGGCGCGCCCGCACCGAGGAGGATCGTTTCGCCGCCGTCGACCGCTTGGTCCGAGGTGGAGAAGTAGCTGCCGACCGCCGGCACGATGCTGCGCTCGAACCGCTCCTGGACGTAGGCACCCACGGAGACGTTAGACGTGAGCTGCACCTGCGCCGAGACCTGCGGTACAGGGCGCACCGCCTCCTTGAATTGCGTGCTGGGCACCGACAGCAGCTTGACCAGGTCGACGGGTTGCTGGCCGCCGGCGATGGCGTTCGCGCCGAAGAACAGGCTCTCGCCCCACAGCAACGCATGGTTGCCGGCGCGCACCGTCGCGGAGCGGCCGCCGAGGTCGAACTTGGCGAAGACGAAGGCATCCAGGATCTCCGCCTTGCGGCCGTGGAGGTCGCGCGTCGCGTGCGGGAACTGGTCGGAGGCCACCGAGGTCTGGTTCGGGAACGCGCCGCCCGGAAAGCCGGGGTTGTCGTTCTTTTCGTTGTAGACCTGGTCGTACCACGCGGCACCGCTGACGCGAAAGCCCAAGCTCTTCTGGTAGACGGCGTCGAACTCGCTGAAGAGATCCACGCGCTCCGAGATGAAACCCTTCTTGAAGTTGCGGTCGCCGTCGTCGTTGTTGGGGTTGGTCAGCAACGATTGCTCGGGCGACTTGAGCCGCACGGCCGTGCTCAGCTTGACCGTGTTGTCCCAGCGAATGGCGAGATCCGAATCGCCGGTGCTGATCTCGACAGCGTGGGCGCTGAATACGCTGAACAGCGCCACGGCCAGCGGCGCGAAGCGGACGCAATGATTCGTGGCCGGGGTGGCCCCTGATTGATCCATGTCTTGTCTCCGGATGGGTGTCTTCTTGTCGTCGCGAAAGAGGGCGGTACCCCTTCGATAACAATAGATTATCTGACTTTTGATGGATGTTCCACATGGAAATCCATTAAATGGACGTGTCGCGACGGCGGAGAAAGAAGGGCCTGAGGCCGGGATCAACGCGGAAGTTGAGAAGGCCAGGCCGAAGAAGAGCTCTGCCGCGGACATTCGGGCAGAGGACCGAGCGGCGTCTGGTCACTGGGAAGAGGCCTGGTCTTCGGCAGCAACAACATCCAGATCGCCACATTGGTCGAGCGCCAGAAGCAAGTCACTCTGGCCACCGACATCCAGGTCCACTTCTGCGATCCACAGAGTCCTTGGTAACGCAGAAGCACCGGGAGCACGAATGGACTGCTCTGGCAGTCCATGCCAAGAGGCGTCGACATTTCGGGCTACTGCACAACTGCAGCTCAACGCTATCGCGAGACAATTGAACGAGAGGCGGCTTTTGACGCTCTGCGTCCATTTCGACCCGACGCCGGCCGCTCGGCGAGCGGCAAGATCCCTCGCCGCAACATTCGTCACTGCAGCATGTTCCTTCGAGCAGCCATCGGACGGCCCGCAAAGTGGAATCGAAGCCGTTCGCTTGCTGAGGCCCGTGCCTCCAGCCGTGGTCAGCTTGGTCGTCGCATTGCCAGACGAACACGATCCCGGGGTGGACCGCCAGGTCGGCGAGATGCTCGACTACCTGCGAACCCGCTCCGGGCACACCCTGCATGCCGCCGTAGTCGTCGCGGCCTCTCCATCCAAGTGGGCATCGTGCACCTTCGACGGGTTCGTGAAGGCGAATCCACAGGGCGGCGTCGCCGACGCCTTGGCGATGTTCAACATGCTTGCCGCGATCATGGCGCCGGACTACCTGTGTCCCTTCGACGCGTACGACATCTTGAGCTGCGTCGGTTCGGCGACCGAGCCATCGTCCCAGCACAGTGCCACATTCTTTCCGGGCAGTGGCGACGCAGTTCCCGACTCAGCGAATGCTGGCACGAGCCTGCGAACATGCGCAGCGATGGAACACTCGCAGAAGCTCGGCCGCAATCTACGCAAGGTGAATCCCAACACGACCCGCCCCCTGGAAACCGATGCGCGCCACGTCGTCGCTTCCGAGGCGTCTGGTGCACGGGTCTCTCGGGTTCTGAGTACGATCGGATTCTGCAGTTCGGCGGGCTCTGGAACGAGGTGTTGAAGCGCGCAGGCTTTGAGCCGATCGAGCCCGACCAGGGCGACCAGACCGGGCCTAAATCTGGTGGCTGGGCAGGAGGCGAGTCGAAGCAGCACAAGGCCCTGAAGGCGTACGTCTCCAGCCACCCCGCCGAGTTTGGCGCTCACGGTGAAGGCTGGATTTCACGAGAAGAGTACGCGCTGCTGTCCGGCGACGAGATTGACGTCTACTTTGAGTCGCCAACGCATTGGATTGGCATCGAAGTCAAGTCGACCGTCTCTGACGCGATGCCTGAGGACTATCGGCGCGGCATTTTCCAAGTCGTCAAGTACCGCGCGGTATTGGAGGCTCAAGCGGAGGTCTCGGGGCGCGTGCCTCGGCCAAGGGTCGATGTCATGCTGGCGCTCCAAGGTCGTTTGCCCCAAGAATACAAGCGACTCGCATCTACTCTCAGGATCCTGGTTCGGGAGAATGTCGGCGCCGGCATGCTGGACTAGCCGGCATCGTCTTCGTCGTCCAAGCCCGTGAGCGGGTCGGCCTTGGCGCCGCGCTGGGTCGCTCGCTGCTTGCCAGCTAGTAGCGACGCATTCACTTCTGGCGCTACAAGCGCTTACCTTTTCCGTCTCTCGCACTGGCACCGACCCCACCCGCTTGGGATGCCCACCAGAGCTTGGTCGTGATACCTTGGGATGTATTCCAAGGGAGTCACTACATGGCAAAAGAACAAGGCCCCAGCACTACCGAAGAGATTCTTGCCGCACCGATCCAGAACGGCAAGGCGCTTCGTGCGGCGCTGGGTCGGACGCTCGCCTCGAGCTCCGTGAACGCGGTCGCGGCTGGCAACCAAGCGATCCTTGCCTCGAAGAAGAGGCAGATCCTGTACAAGAACGGCTATACGCTCCCGTGCACCGCTGCAGCGCTGCTGGCCGCGGAAGCGGTCAGCGGCATCGAGCACTCTGCCAAGCTGGGCGGCAACATCCGCAAAGCCGAACTCAAGAAGAACGGCAAGTACAAGCGGCCTGCTGAGACCGACGCTCATCACGTCGTGGCCGCGGAGGCCTCCGATGCTGACGTCGCCCGAGACATCATCTTCGCGGTCGGCATCGGCATCAACGACCGCGATAATGGCGTGATCCTGCCCAGGTACATGACGACCCGGATAAAGGGCATGCTGCGCGCGTCGCCCCACCAGCACATTCACACCGACGTGTACTACGCGAACGTCGTGACGGCGTTGCATGAGGCACACGACATGTCGGACGAGCAGCAGATTCGGGCCATCTTGCGGTTGATTGCTGGCCGTCTCCGCAAAGGGCAGTTCGTTTACTGAGGAATGCCATGAAAATTTGGAGCTGGTACGGCGCGGGGGACGGCTTCGCCGCAATGCTTCCGGTGCACAAGGAAGACATCTTCAACGGCACCTTCTCCGCCGATGGAACTTCCAAGACGTGGGCGACGCGGCCTCAGGTCAAGCCAGGCATCGAGCGCGACCCGAAGAAGCAGAAGCCGGTCGGCGATCTCAGCCCGCTGATCGGCGCGAGTGTCGTCATGAACGAGAAGGCGCATGCGGCCTTGAAGGATTTCCTTGAGCAGTTCGGGGAATTCCTCGAACTCGACCTGGTCGACGAGACTGGGCTGGCGGGTGGCAATCAGCCGCTGTTCTTCTACAACGTCACCAACGTCATCGCTGCCGTTGACCCTGAGAAGTCGAAGAAGGACGAAGGCGGGATCGCAGTTCCGAAGTTCGCGCGCGATTCCGTGCCCCGAAGCGCGCAGGTCTTCAAGGATCCTCTGCTGTTGAAGCGGAACATCTTCTTGAACGACGCTGCTCACGCCGAGCTGAAGGGCCTGATCGAGAAAGCCGGTTTGAAGGGCTCGAGTTTTCGCGCGGCCTGACAGCGAACTTGCGAGCGTCCAGGCCGCAGAAGCGGCCGAACGCATCGATTCAGACGTGCAGTCGACTCGCGAGGCTCAGTTCGAGTCGGGATCGACGCGCGGCAAGGACATTCGAGCCAAAGCGTGATCCAAGATTCGAGGCAGTTCCATGGCAAGGTGGTGAACGTCCTTTCCACCGAGTTCTTCCATGAACGGCCCACGCCGCAGAAGCTTGGTGGCTCGTTGCAGCCTGTCGACCGCACGCCGCGCCGTGCCAGAGTTGCCCGCCTTGATATCTCGGGCGGCCTCGACCACCAGCTCGCAGAGCCAGGGAAGTTCATCTCGTACCGCGCCGGCGAGCATGAGCAGAGCGACAGGTTCGTCGCCTTCCTCGGACATGACCGACGAAATCTCGTCGAAGATCATCGGGTGCAAGAGGCGGCGGCGGCCGGCGTAAGACCTGTCGCCAAGGCCGCAAGCCGCCAGGCTCGCTCATACCGATCCATCCGCAGCCTCTTCCAGTCGGCCTCGGTCGCCTGCCACTCCGTGCTCAGCGGCGGAAACGGATCGAGGCCCGTAGCGTGCACGGGCTCTGCCAGCGGAACTAGACTGAGTTCAATCAGGTCGCCGGCCGCATGGTGGCCGTCCACTTCTTCAGCATGGTGGTCACGGTCGAGCGGTTAGAGCGCGTCTGGCATCGCTGGAACGGCGTTTGGTTGCACTGTCGCGCATCTTAGATACCAAACACGGTTTGCCGGGCTGGACGTCGCCGCAGCCGTCCGAGGTCGCGGAAATTGTCACGCAGTGGCCAACGAGCGCCAGCAGCGACCCGCTGCAGCTCGCAACGAACGGCAACGGAACGGCAACCAGAATCATCAAAGTCGCGGAAACGCACCAAAACGCGCTGCGCAAAGAAAAACAGCTTAGTGGCCGAAGCTACTAAGCTGTTGATCTGACTTACTATTTTTGGTCGGGGCGGCGGGATTCGAACTCGCGACCCCTTGCACCCCATGCAAGTGCGCTACCAGGCTGCGCTACGCCCCGACTGAGCCTTCAAGTATAGCCCGAGAAATGGGGTCACGGGAAGAGCCGCGAAGAAAGTTGTCAGCTGACCAGCAGCGCGCGGATGGCCAGCAGTTCCGCGCGGATCTGCGCGGCGGTCGATGGCTCGGCCGGCACGGGGGACGGCACCGGTGCGCCGGACGCCGAAGGCGGCGCGCGGCGCGCCGGCAGCGCGGCGGCGCGCACGCCCGCGTTGCCGACGGGAATGCTGGCGATCGGTGGCGCGGTGGCTGTGGCGGTGGCGAACTCGCCGAGGCCGCGCTGCGCGCGTTCGATGAGGGCCAGGTCGTCGCGCGCCATCGCCTCGAGCGCGGCATCGTCGAATTCGGCGATGGCGCCGCGGTCGCTCAGGCGCGTGCGCGCGCCCGGGTCGCGCGGGGGCGCGGGCGCGACCAGGGGCATCGGCTGCGTCGGCGCGACGTCGTCGATGGCGGCGTCGTCGAGCTCGTCGTGGTCGAGCGGCTCTCCGGCCTGCGCGGCCGCGTGGGCGTGGTTGCCCGCCGCGTCGGTCAGCTGGTTGCGCGCGCCGCTGATGGTGAAGCCCTGCTCGTAGAGCAAGTCGCGGATGCGGCGGATCAGCAGCACCTCGTGGTGCTGGTAGTAGCGCCGGTTGCCGCGCCGCTTCATGGGCTTGAGTTGCGTGAACTCCTGTTCCCAGTAGCGCAGCACGTAGGCCTTGACGCCGCACAGCTCGCTCACCTCGCCGATGGTGAAGTAGCGCTTGGCGGGAATGGCCGGCAGCGGCTTGTTGTCCACGCTCATAGGGCAACCTCCGTCCTGCGGACTGCGGCGCGAGCGCCCTTCGGAGCGGCCGTGCGTGCGTCCATGACGACCCTGCGCCTGACGGCTGCGGCGCGAGCGCCCTTCGGAGCGGCCGTGCGTGCGCTCATTGGCTGAACCCTTCGGCAATTCTCATGTCCGCTCCCCCTGCTGATGCCCGGCTCCTGCGCCGCGTTGCGAATCAACGGTCTCTGGAGTGGGGCTCAGACTTTACTCGAACTCTTCGGGCGGCGGAATGTCGCCCTGGACAATCGCCTTGAGCTTGTGGCTCGAGTGGAAGGTGACGACGTTGCGCGCCTTGATCGGCACCGATTCGCCGGTGCGCGGATTGCGGCCCGGGCGCGAGCCCTTCTCGCGGATCGAGAAGTTCCCGAAGCCCGAGAGCTTGACCTCGGTGCCCTTGACGAGCGCCTCGTGCAGCAGGTCGAAGAAGGCCTCGACGATGTCCTTGGACTCGCGCTTGTTCAGCCCGATCCGGTCGAACAGCAACTCGGCGAGCTCGGCCTTCGTGAGCGTGGGCGTCTCCAGCGACGGCAGGATCACGGCGTCGGGGCGGGTCGGGTCGTTCATGTCGCTGGGCAGGTCCATATCCGCCATCATCGCAGCTTCAGGCGCGCAGGCGCGCGCCGCACGCCGCGCTCGCGCGGGCGATGGCGGCGGCCACGGCCGCGTCGATGATCTCGTCGGTCAGGGTCGCGTCGTCCGACAGCAGCTCCAGGCGCACCGCCAGGCTGCGTTCGCCGGCGGCGAAATCGGCCGCGTCGGCCTTCGGACGGTAGACGTCGAACAGCGTCGCCGAGCGCACCAGGCCCGTGGCGTCGTCGCGCAGCGCGGCCATCAGCGCGTCGTGGCGGACCTGCTCCTGCACCACCAGCGCGAGGTCGCGGCGGGCCACCTGCTGGCGCGGCAGCGGCTGGGCCTGCGGCACGGCGCGCGCCTGCACCGCCGCCAGGTCCAGCTCGAAGACGACCGGCGCCGACGGGAGCTCGTAGGCCTGGCGCCAGCGCGGATGGAACTCGCCGACGTGGCCGATGGCCTGGCCGTCGACGAGCACCGCGGCGCAACGGCCGGGGTGCATCGCCGGGTGCTCGGCGGGCACGAACGTGACCGCACGGGGCGCGAGCAGCTGCTCGACGTCGCCCTTGACGTCGAAGAAGTCGACGTTGCGTTCGGGCGCACCCCACTGCAGCTGGTCGACCGGGCCCCAGGCCAGGCCGGCCACGCGCAGCGGCTGCGCCACGCCGGCCACGCTGGCCAGCGTCGAGGCGACGGCCGGATCGCGGCGGAACACGCGGCCGATCTCGAAGATGCGCACGCGCGGCGCCTTGCGTGCCAGGTTGTTGCGCAGGATCTGCACCAGGCTGCCGACCAGGCTGGAGCGCATCACTGCCAGCGGCGCGGCGATCGGGTTGAGCACCTGGATCGGCACGGGGTTGCCGGCCAGCTCGTGCTCCCAGCGCGCCTCGACGAAGCTGAAGTTGATCGTCTCCTGGTAGTCGAGCGCGGCCACGGCACGGCGCACGGCGTGGGCCGAGCGGCTGGATTCGAGGCGCACCCGCGCGGTCACCGGCGCCACGGGCGGGGTGTCCGGCAGGCGGCCGAAGCCGAGCACGCGGATCACCTCCTCGATCAGGTCCTCCTCGATCTGCAGGTCGAAGCGCCAGCTCGGCGGCGTGACCGTGATCGTGCCCTCGCCTTCGACATGGGCCAGGCCCAGCCGTTGCATCACGCCGGCGCATTCGGCCTGCGTCAGCGGCATGCCGATGACCTTGGCGGCGCGCGCGACGCGCAGCGTCACGGGCGCGCGCACCGGCAGGCGCGCGACGACGTCGTCGAGCGGGCCGGCCTGGCCGCCGCAGATGTCGAGGATCAGCTGCGTGATGCGTTCGACGTGCGCCGGGATGGTCTCGGCGTCGACGCCGCGCTCGAAGCGGTGGCCGGCATCGGTGGAGAAGTTGAAGCGGCGCGAGCGGCCGGCGACCGCCGCGGGCCACCAGAACGCGGCCTCGACGTAGACGCTGGTGGTGTCGTCCGACACCGCCGTGGCGTCGCCGCCCATGATGCCGGCCAGCGACTCGGGGCCAGCGCTGTCGGCGACGACGCCGACCTTCTCGTCGAGCGTCACCGTGTTGCCGTTGAGCAGCCTGAGCGTCTCGCCCGGCTTCGCCCAGCGGATGACCAGTTCGTCGTGGATCCTCGCATGGTCGAAGATGTGCGACGGGCGGCCCAGCTCGAACATCACGTAGTTGGAGATGTCGACCAGGGGCGACACCGAACGCTGGCCGCAGCGCGCCAGGCGGTCGACGATCCAGGCCGGCGTCGTCGCCTTCGGGTTCACGCCGTGCACCACGCGGCCGGTCCAGCGCCCGCACAGGTCGCTGGCCTCGATGCGCACCGGAACGCGGTCGTCGTGCGTCGGTGCGACGGGCGTGAACACGGGCAGGTTCAGCGGCGCACCGGTCAGCGCGGAGACTTCGCGCGCGATGCCCAGCACCGACAGGTTGTGCGCCAGGTTGGGGGTGAGCTTGAGCGTGAACAGCGTGTCGTCGAGCTTCAACGCCTCGCGCAGGTTCATGCCCAGCGGGGTATCGGCCGGCAGCTCCAGCAGGCCACCGTGGTCGTCTGCTAGCTTGAGCTCGCGGGCCGAGCACAGCATGCCGAAGCTCTCGGTGCCGCGCAGCTTGCCCACGCCGATCCTGAAGGGCTTGCCGCCCTCTTCCGACGGCGGCAACTCGGCGCCCACCATCGCCAGCGGCACGCGGATGCCCACGCGCGCGTTGGGCGCGCCGCAGACGACCTGCAGCGGGCCGTCCGGCGACAGCGCCCCGGCGTCGACCTTGCACACGCGCAGCTTGTCGGCGTTGGGGTGCTGCACCGCCTCGACGATCTCGCCCACCACCACGCCGGTGAACGGCGGGGCCACGGCGCGCATCTCCTCGACCTCGAGGCCGGCCATGGTCAGCAGGTCGGCCAGCTGGTCGGTGGAGATGGGCGGGTTGCAGAACTCGCGCAGCCAGGATTCCGGGAATTGCATGATGGGGAGCTCGGGTGGAGTCGGCGGACTCGGGGAAAACGGGGGGACGTCGGCGAACGCGGGCGTTCAGCGGAACTGCGACAGGAAGCGCAGGTCGCCATCGAAGAACTGGCGCAGGTCGTTGACGCCGTAGCGCAGCATGGTCAGGCGGTCCGGGCCCATTCCGAACGCGAAGCCGATGTAGCGCTCGGGGTCGAGCCCGAAGTTCCGCACGACGTTCGGGTGCACCTGGCCGGAGCCGGCCACCTCCAGCCAGCGGCCCTTGAGCGGGCCGCTCGCGAACGCGATGTCGACCTCGGCCGAGGGCTCGGTGAACGGGAAGAACGACGGGCGGAAGCGGATCTGCAGGTCGTCGGTCTCGAAGAACGTGCGGAAGAAGTCTGCGAACACCGAGCGCAGGTCCTTGAAGCTGACGTTCTCGCCGATCCACAGGCCTTCGCACTGGTGGAACATCGGCGAGTGGGTGGCATCGGAGTCGACGCGGTAGGTGCGGCCGGGCGCGATCACGCGGATCTCGGGCATGGTCGGGGCGTCCTTGTGGCGCTGGACGTGCTGCATCGCGTAGCGCACCTGCATCGGGCTGGTGTGCGTGCGCAGCAGGTGGCCACCCTCCACATAGAAGGTGTCGTGCATCGACCGGGCGGGATGGTCTTCCGGCGTGTTCAGCGCGGTGAAGTTGTACCAGTCCTCCTCGATTTCGGGGCCGTCGGCCACGTCGAAGCCCATCGAGCCGAAGATCTGCTCGATGCGCTCGAGGGAGCGCGAGACCGGGTGGAGGCCGCCCTGCCCGCGGGCGCGGCCGGGCAGCGTCACGTCGAGCGCCTCGGCCTTGAGCTGCGCCTGCAGCTCGGCGTCGGCCAGCGCCTGGCGACGCGCGGTGAGCGCGGCCTCGATGCGCTGCTTGACGACGTTGATCTCGGCGCCGCGGGTCTTCTTCTCCTCGACGGCCAGCGCGGCCAGGCCCTTCAGCAATTCGGTCACGCGACCGGTCTTGCCGAGGAAACGCGCCTTCGCGTTCTCCAGGTCGGCCGGCGTCGCGGCGGCGGAGAATTCGGTTTCGGCGGACTGCACCAGGAGATCGAGGTCGTTCATGTTGGCCGTCAGGCGCGCCGCAAGGGCGCGACCGCAAATGGAAACAGGAAAAAGAAAAGGCCGGCACCCAGGGTGTCGGCCTTGTCGTCGGAGGGCTGCCAGGCAGTCGTCCGGTGGCTTTGATCGCCGCCAGCCCGCAAAGCCGGCCGCGGCGTGATCACGTTCAAGCCAGTTGAGCCTTCACCTTGGCGACGATGCTGCCAAAAGCGGCGGGATCGTTGACGGCCATGTCGGCGAGAACCTTGCGGTCCAGTTCGATCGAGGCCTTCTTCAGGCCGGCGATGAAGCGGCTGTAGGTGACGCCGTGCGAGCGGGCGCCGGCGTTGATACGGGCGATCCACAGGGCGCGGAAGACGCGCTTGCGGGTACGGCGGTCACGGTAGGCGTACTGGCCCGCCTTCATCACCGCTTGCTTGGCAACGCGGTAGACGTTCTTGCGGCGACCGCGGTAGCCCTTGGCCAGGGCGAGGATCTTCTTGTGGCGGGCGCGAGCCGTTACACCACGTTTGACGCGAGGCATGAGTGTTTCCTTTCAGTCCGTGGATAGAAGTTCAGAGGCCGGCGAACGGCAGCATCTGAGCCATGTGACCCATGTTGGTCTCATGCACGCCGACAGAGCCACGCAGGTGGCGCTTGTTCTTCGTGGTCTTCTTCGTGAGGATGTGGCGCTTGAACGCCTGACCGCGCTTGACGGTACCACCCGGACGGACGCGGAACCGCTTGGCCGCGCTCTTCTTGGTCTTCATCTTGGGCATGTGAATGCTCCTTTTAATGCACCCTGGTCCAGGCGAACGCCGTTGATCGACGTTGCTTGTCTGCCTGCCGGGCTTCTGGCGCGCCCCGCAAAAAAGCGCATCCGGGGACGCGCTTTTCACGGGACTCACCGTGAGTTTCCCCGAAGTGCACGGATGCACGCCGGGGAAACCCAGGATTATAGCTTAACTTTTCTTCTTGGGGGCAAGCACCATGATCATCTGGCGCCCTTCGAGCTTGGGCATGTGCTCGACCACGGAGACGTCGGCCAGTTCGTCGCGGATACGCTCCAGCAGGCGCATGCCGATGTCCTGGTGGGTGATTTCCCGGCCGCGGAAGCGCAGCGTGACCTTGCCCTTGTCGCCGTCCTCGGAGATGAAGCGGCGCAGGTTGCGCATCTTGATGTTGTAGTCGCCCTCATCGGTGCCAGGACGGAACTTCACTTCCTTGACTTCGATGATCTTCTGCTTGGACTTGGCGTCCGCGGCCTTCTTCTGCTCGAGGTACTTGAACTTGCCGTAGTCCATCAGCCGGCAGACCGGCGGCTCGGCCGTCGCGGAGATCTCCACCAGGTCCACGTCGTACTCGCTGGACAGCCGCAGGGCCTCCATCAGACTCACAACGCCGAGCGGCTCGTTTTCGGGGCCGTTCAAACGCACCATGGGTGCGGTGATCTCTCGGTTGAGCCGGTGTTTGCGCTCGACATTGGGAGTCCGGCGGTCAGCAAAGGTAGCGATGGTGCAAATCCTTCAAGGCGAATCCTGGGCAAGATCAGGACGCAAAAGCATGGGTTGGTGAGAGCCAGGGGCAAACCGCCGACCCGGCCGGAGGGCGCGCGAGCACCCTGGGGACGTTTCGGCGGGGCGCGTCAGACCTTGGAGGCGATGTCCTCTGCGAGCTTCCGTTCGAAGTCTGCGAGAGGCATCACGCCGAGATCCCGGTTGCCCCGGGCGCGCACCGCAACGGCCCCGCTTGCCTTTTCCTTGTCGCCAACGACGAGGATGAACGGAACCTTCTGCAATGAATGCTCGCGGATTTTATAGGTGATCTTTTCGTTGCGCAAATCGGCGTGGACCTTGACACCTTGCTTCTGAAGTGCTTTGACCACGTCCTGCACGTAGTCGCCCTGCTGGTCCGTGATCCCGCACACCACCACCTGCACCGGCGCCAGCCAGGCCGGCAGCGCACCGGCGTGCTGCTCGATCAGGATGCCGATGAAGCGCTCCAGGCTGCCGACGATGGCGCGGTGGAGCATCACCGGGGCGTGGCGCTCGCCGGATTCGGCCACGTATTCCGCCCCCAGGCGCTGCGCCATCGAGAAATCGACCTGCATCGTGCCGCACTGCCACTGGCGGCCCAGCGCGTCCTTGAGCGTGTACTCGATCTTCGGGCCGTAGAACGCGCCGTCGCCCGGGGCGATGACCACCTCCACGCCGGAAGCCTCGAGGCTCCGGATCAGCGCGGCCTCGGCCTTGTCCCAGATCTCGTCGGAGCCGATGCGCGCGGCCGGGCGCGTGGCCACCTTGTAGATGATGTCCGTGAAGCCGAAATCCTTGTAGACCTTCTGCAGCAGCGCCGTGTAGGCCAGGCATTCCGGCAGGATCTGCTCTTCCGTGCAGAAGATGTGGCCGTCGTCCTGCGTGAAGCCGCGCACGCGCATGATGCCGTGCAGGCCGCCGCTGGGTTCGTTGCGATGGCAGTTGCCGAACTCGCCGTAGCGCAGCGGCAGGTCGCGGTAGCTCTTGATGCCCTGCTTGTAGATCAGGATGTGGCCGGGGCAGTTCATCGGCTTCAGGGCGTAGTCGCGCTTCTCGCTCTCCGTCGTGAACATCGCGTCCTTGTACTTGTCCCAGTGGCCGCTGAGCTCCCACAGCGACTTGTCGATGACCTGCGGGCCCTTGACCTCCTGGTAGCCGTTGTCCTGGTAGACCTTGCGCATGTACTGCTCGACGCCCTGCCAGATCGCCCATCCCTTGGGGTGCCAGAACACCATGCCGGGCGCGTGATCGTCGATGTGGAACAGGTCCAGCTCGCGGCCCAGCTTGCGGTGGTCGCGCTTCTCGGCCTCCTCCAGCATCGTCAGGTACTGCGCCAGTTCTTCCTTCGTCGCCCAGGCCGTGCCGTAGATGCGTTGCAGCATCTCGTTGCGGTGGTCGCCGCGCCAGTAGGCGCCGGCCACCTTCATCAGCTTGAAGAACCGGAGCTTGCCCGTGCTGGGCACGTGCGGGCCGCGGCACAGGTCCTCGAAGTTGCCTTCGCGATAGAGCGAGACGTCCTGGTCGGCCGGGATGGAGCCGATGATCTCGGCCTTGTAGGCCTCGCCCAGGGCCTTGAAATGCTGCACCGCCTCGTCGCGCGGCAGCACGCGGCGGGTCACCTTCTCGTCCTTGGCGGCGAGCTCCGTCATCTTCTTCTCGATGGCGGCCAGGTCTTCCGGCGTGAACGGGCGCTTGTACGCGAAGTCGTAGAAGAAGCCGTTCTCGATGACCGGGCCGATCGTGACCTGGGCGTCGGGGAACAGTTCCTTGACGGCGTAGGCCAGCAGGTGGGCCGTGGAGTGGCGGATCAGGTCCAGGCCGTCGGGATCCTTCGCCGTGACGATGGCCAGCGATTCGTCGTGCTCGATGAGATGGCTCGTGTCCACCAGCTTCGTCGCGCCGGGCGCGCCGACGCGGCCGCCGAGGGCGGCCTTGGCCAGGCCCGCGCCGATCGACGCGGCCACATCGGCCACCGTCACCGGTTGCGGGAACTCGCGTTTGGAACCGTCGGGAAGTTGGATGGCAATCATGGAGAAATCCTTCAGGAAAACGAAAAAGCGCGGCCGGTGGCCGCGCTTTTCAGGAATGGGGAAATGAAAGGTCGTCGCGTGTCAGGGCGCCACGGCCGGGCGCACCCCGCGGGTCGAATCGAACGAAACCGTAGTTCGCGGTGTCATAACCCGTCGCGCCTTTCCCATTCTTGAAGCGTTGGTGTGAACCGGCCTCGCGGCCGATCGTGACTTGGGCGATAGTTTGCCACACTCGTGCGCGCCGCGAACCGCCGAACAGCGCGGCCTGTCGCCCGCAGACGACGTCGCCCGGCTCAGGGCAGCGGCAGCGCCTCGACACTCGCCTGGCGCGTCAAGGCCTCGAACTCGTCGGCCAGGCGCACGCTCTCTTCGGTGCCGCGGCGCCAGGCGCGCTCGCGCGCGTCGTGGTCGTCGCCGAAGGCCTTGAAGTCGCTGCGATCGGGAATCTTGCCGCCCGGCAGCGTGGCCACCCACTCGGGGCTGGGCGACAGCAGCACCACGTTGGCCAGCCGCGCGCTGGCGCGGTGGCGATGGCGCAGCGCCTTGTCCAGCCAGCCGGGCACCAGCGTCTTCTGGAAGTGCGGGTAGAGCACCAGGCCGTTGCCCAGGGCGGCGTAGTCCAGGTGCAGGTGGTAGTCGGTGATGCCGCCGTCCCAGTACGGCCCGGGCGGTGCGCCGGGGATCGCGTCCACGGCCTCGAGCCAGAACGGGATGGTGCAGCTCGCGAGGATGCTGCGCGCCAGGTTCGCCGGCGCGAGCGCGACGTGCTGCGTGCGGTAGTCGTGCGTGGGCACGGGCAGGCGGTCGCGCGGATCGGAGAAGATCACGCGCTCGAGGAAGCCGCCCATCGCCCGCCGCGATACGGCGTTGGAGGCGAACGCACCCAGGTAGCCCAGGGGCGTGCGCAGGCGCCCGTCCCGCGCGAGCGCACGCACGCCGCGGCTGGTGAACACGTGCAGGCGGTAGCGCGGGTGCGCCAGCACCTCGTGCTCGCGGCCGCCGAAGCGCTGCACCAGCCTGGCCTCGAACAGCTCGCTCACGTGGCGCGGCTCGGGGGCCTTGCCGGGCGCGTGCTCGTAGCGCTGCGCGATGTAGTCGTCGGCCAGTTCCTTCAAGGCGCCGTCGGCGTCGGGCAGGCAGGCGCTGGCCATGCGCCAGGCGCCGATCGAGGCGCCCAGCAGGTGCACCGTCTGCGCGCTGCGCGGCAGCCAGTGGCCGAACACGAAGCGGTCGATCGGGTTCAGGATCAGGCCCTTGGGCCCCCCCGCCGCGGCGGGGATCGCGCGGATGTCGCCGGGCTGCAGGCCGCGCTCGCGCAGCCGCTGGCGCGCCACCGGTCCGGCGAGGATCTGCAGCGCCTTCATCGACCTTCGAACGGGCCTACTGGGCGGCGATGACGCCGCAGGCCAGGCGCGCGCCCGAATTGCCGCTCGGCTGCGCGTCGAAGTTGTCGGCCGACGCGTGCAGGATCACCGAATGGCCGACGAAGCCGTCGACGCCACCCAGCGTCACGCCCTCGAGCGTGAAGCGCGCGTCGATCTTGCCGCCGGGATCGGCCAGCAGGCTCGGCATGTCGCCGGCGTGGTGCGGGTGATCCTGCGGGCCGTGCGGCTTGCCGGTCGGGTTGAAGTGGCCGCCGGCGCTCATGAAGTCGGCGCTGGCGCAATTGCCGATCTCGTGCACGTGGAAGCCGTGGATCGAGCCGGGCAGCAGGCCGGCGGCCGTCACGTGGACGTCCACCGAGCTGCCGCCGCCGGAGAAGACGACCACGCCGCTGACCACGCCGGAGGCCGCCGGCGACAGCGTGGCGACGGCCGACTTGGTGCGGCTGAAGTACGACTCCGTCACCTTGACCTCCGGCGAGGCGGAAGGCTTGGAGGCGGCAACCGGCGCCGGGGCCGCGGCCGGAGCGACGGCGGTCTTGGAGGCGCACGCCGCCAGGGCGACGGCGGCGGCAAGGGAAAGCGTCAGGGCGATGCGCATGGCAGGAGGGGGATGCTGGACAACGAGACCGCCACCATAACGTAATTCCGTTACCTGCTGCGTGTACCCGGAAGTAACCAGCTGTCAGCCCTTGCCCTGCAGCTTGGCGAACGCGGCGGCCATGGCGCTCTGGCCGGCCGGCGCGTTGGCAGGCTGCGCGCCGCCCCGCGGGCCGCCCCCGCCGCCCGCGCGTTCGTTGCGCGCCGGCGCGCGGAAGCTGTTGTCCGCGCCGCGCGCACCCTTCTGCTGGGGCTGCGAGTCGAGCTTCATCGTCAGCGCGATGCGCTGGCGCGCCAGGTCCACCTCCACCACCTTCACCTTGACGATGTCGCCGGTCTTGACCACCTCGCGCGCGTCGGTGACGAACTTGTTGGACAGCTGGCTCACGTGCACCAGGCCGTCCTGGTGGACGCCGAGATCGATGAACGCGCCGAACTGCGCGACGTTGCTGACGGTGCCTTCAAGCAGCATGCCCGGCTGCAGGTCCTTGATGTCCTCGATGCCGTCGTTGAAGCGCGCCACCTTGAAGTCGGGCCGCGGGTCGCGACCCGGCTTGTCGAGTTCGAGCAGGATGTCCTTGACCGTGATCGCGCCGAACCTCTCGTCGGCGAAGCTCTCGGGCTTGAGCGACTTGAGAACGTCGCTGCGCCCCATCAGCTCCTGGATCGGCCGCGCCGTGGCCGCGAGCATGCGCTCGACCACCGGGTAGGTCTCGGGGTGCACCCCGGTCATGTCCAAGGGGTTGCTGCCGCCGCGGATGCGCAGGAATCCGGCCGCCTGCTCGAAGGTCTTCGGGCCCAGGCCGGCGACGTCCAGCAGTTGCGCGCGGGCGGCGAACGCGCCGTTGGCGTCGCGCCAGCGCACGATGGAACTGGCCACGGCCTGGCTCAGCCCGGACACGCGCGCCAGCAGCGGGGCCGACGCGGTGTTGAGGTCGACGCCCACCTTGTTGACGCAGTCCTCCACCACCGCGTCCAGCGTCCTGGCCAGCTCGCTCTGGTTGACGTCGTGCTGGTACTGGCCCACGCCGATGCTCTTCGGGTCGATCTTGACCAGCTCGGCCAGCGGATCCTGCAGGCGGCGCGCGATGGAGACGGCGCCGCGCAGGCTGACGTCGAGGTCGGGCAGTTCCTTGCTGGCGAACTCGGAGGCCGAGTACACCGACGCGCCGGCCTCGCTGACGACGATCTTGTCGATCTTGACGTCCGGCACGAGCTGCTGCACGCGCTTGATGAGGTCGGCGGCCAGCTTGTCGGTCTCGCGGCTGGCGGTGCCGTTGCCGATCGCGATCAGGTTGACGCCGTGCTGGGCCACCAGGCGGCCCAGCGCGTGCAGCGAGCCTTCCCAGTCACAGCGCGGCTCGTGCGGGTAGACGGTGTGGGTGGCCAGCACCTTGCCGGTGTCCGAGACCACGGCCACCTTCACGCCGGTGCGGATGCCCGGGTCCAGCCCCATGACGACGCGCTTGCCGGCGGGCGCGGCCAGCAGCAGGTCGCGCAGGTTCTCGGCGAACACGCGGATCGCCACCTTCTCGGCCTCCTCGCGCACGCGGCCGAACAGGTCGCGCTCCAGGCTCAGCGACAGCTTGACCTTCCACGTCCACGAGACCGTGCGGCGGATCAGGTCGTCGCAGGGCCGCTTCGCGTGGGCCCAGCCCAGGTGGCGCGCGATGCGGCCCTCGGCGAGGCCGGGCTGGCCGGCGACCACTTCCTCGTCGAGGATCAGCTTGGCGTCCAGGATCTCCTGGGTGCGGCCGCGGAACACGGCCAGCGCGCGGTGCGAGGGCACGGTGCGGAGGGTCTCCGAGTAGTCGAAGTAGTCGCGGTACTTGGCCACGTCCGGGTTGTGCTCGTCCGTGCCGTCCATCTTCCTCGACTGCAGAAAGCCCTCTTCCCACAGCCACTCGCGCAGCACCTTGACCAGCGCGGCGTCCTCGGCCCAGCGCTCGGACAGCAGGTCGCGCACACCGTCGAGCACCGCGAATGCGTCCGCGAAGCCGCCGTCGGCGTTGATGAAGGCGGCGGCCTCGGCCAGCGGGTCGAGCGACGGATCGGCGAACAGCCGGTCGGCCAGCGGCTCGAGGCCGGCCTCGCGGGCGATCATGCCCTTGGTGCGGCGCTTCTGCTTGAACGGCAGGTACAGGTCTTCCAGCTCCTGCTTGGTGGGCGCGGCATCGATGGCCGCGGCCAGCTCGGGCGTCAGCTTGCCCTGCTCCTGGATGCTGCGCAGCACCGCGGCCCGCCGCTCCTCGAGCTCGCGCAGGTAGCCGAGGCGGCTCTCCAGCTCGCGCAGCTGAATATCGTCGAGGTTGTCGGTGACCTCCTTGCGATAGCGGGCGATGAACGGCACCGTGGCGCCGCCGTCCAGCAGCGTCACCGCCGCGTTGACCTGTGCCGGCCGAACCTGCAGTTCAGCCGCGATTTGAAGAAGGATCTTGTCCAAGGCGAGTGCCCGTTCTAGGTCGCAGAGCGCGCGAGTTTGCCATAGCGCCGAAGGCGACTTCGGAACCTGCCGTGGGGCCTTTGGCGGCCCGGATGTGCTAGGCCGCCGGCAGCGCCGCCGGGGCGGCGGCTTCGCCGCGCTCGCTGAGCCAGCCCACGCCCCACAGCAGCGCCAGCACGCCGGCCGCCGCGCCGGCGAGCTGCAGCGGCGCCAGGCGGTGGGCGTTCCACAGCACGATGCTGGTCAAGGTGATGGCGGCCAGGAAGGCGGCCCCGGTCGCCTTGCGGCGCGCGGGCGACAGCGTGGGCGCATAGCGCGGGACCGCGCCGAGGACGAACGGCGGCTTCGGGAAGCGCCGCGCGACGTCGGCCGGCCGCCAGCCGGGGGGCTTGAACCAGACCCGCAGCTTGTCGCCCCAGCCCGCCGCGTGGCGGCAGTCGTGCCACAGCGCGGCGTACACCTCGAGGTTGGCCCACACAGGATTCCAGCTGCGCAGCGGGCTGCGGGTGCCGTAATGGCAGGGCAGCGCCTCGAGCTCGGGCTGAAAGCTGCCGAACAGTCGATCCCACACCACCAGGATGCCGCCGTAGTTGCGATCCAGGTAGAGGTCGTCGACCGCGTGGTGCACCCGGTGGTTCGACGGCGCGCAGAACCAGCGGTCGAACCAGCCGAGCCGGCCGACCAGTCGCGTGTGCACCCAGAACTGGTAGAGCAGGTCGATCAGCGCCACCACCGCGAACACGACCGGCGGCACGCCGACGACCGCCATCGGCAGGTAGAACAGCCAGCCGGCGAGCCAGCCCGAGCCGGTCTGGCGCAGCGCGGTCGACAGGTTGTACTCCTCGCTCTGGTGGTGCACGACGTGCGCGGCCCAGAACAGGCCCACGGTGTGGCCCGCCCGGTGCAGCCAGTAGTAGAGGAAGTCGTAGGCCAGCAGCGCGCCCAGCCACACCGCCGGCGACCCCGCGCTCAGCGGCAGCAGCGCCGCGTGCGCGTACACCCACTGGTAGATGCCGAGGGTGAACAGCCTGGTGAACACGCCGATCACCTGGCTCATCATGCCCAGGCCGATGCTGTTGAGCGTGTCCGACCAGGCGTACGTGAGCTGCCCGCGCCGCCAGCCGACCAGCACCTCGATGGCGATCAGCAGGAAGAACACGGGGGTGGCGAGCACGATGACCTGGGCGTCTTGCATGCGTCCGATGCTAGGCGGTCCGGCCGCGCCCGCCTGCTCTCGGATGCCCTAATGGCCGGCCAGCGTCCACATCAGGCCGCGCGTGATCAGCGCCGGCGCCACGGTGAGGTGGTCCTCGCCGGCGATGATGTCCGTGCGCAGCGCCAGGCCGGGGTAGTGGCGCGAACCCAGTGCGCGCGCGAAGGCCTGGGCGTCGGCCACCATGTCGTGCTCGGTGGCGTAGCGCCCATCGTGCGGCCGCTGCCGCGGCGCGCGGGCCTCGAACTCGCCCGCCCCCAGGTAGACCCGCGCGCGCAGGTCGTGGTGCGCCTGCGCGAAGGCGCGTTCGCGACCGCGCATCAGGTCGTCGTCGAACCACAGCGACGGGCTGCCCAGCACGTACCCGTCGAACATCGAGGGCGCCGTCAGCAGCACCCAGGCGCCGAACAGGCTGCCGTAGGAATGGCCGGCGAACACCTTGCGGTTCATGTCGGCGCGGTAGTGCGCGGCCACGAACGGGAACACCTCCTCGGCGACGAAGCGTCGGTAGCCCTCGGCCTCGCCGTAGACCACGGGGCGGCCGGGCATGTCCGAGGTGGCGCCGCGGTCGCCGTTCGGGCCGGGCGTGTAGTCGCGGCGCCGGCTGTATTCGGCAGTGTCGCCGCGCGCATAGCCCAGCCCCACCAGGATGAACTCCGGCAGCTCCTTGCTGTGGCCTGCGACCCGGGCCTCGATCGCGCGCGTCACCGGGAAGGCGTAGGGCGCGTCCGTGACGAAGACCACCGGGTAGCTTCGCCCGGAACTGCCGTACGAAGGGGGCAGGCTGATGTCGATCTCGTAGTCGCGCCCGAGGCGGGTCGCGTGCAGGACATGGACCGCCGTGTCCTTCAAGACGTAAGGTTCGGCGGCGACCGTCGCGGCCGTCGCCGGGGCGGTGGCGGCGGCGGCGCGGGTCAACGCGACGGCAAACAGCAGGAACACGCAGGAACGGGACAGGCGCATGGGGCTCGGCAGCGGTTCGAAGGCCGCGATGGTAGCCGCAGCGATGGCGTGCCCGGTTGCGGCCTGTTACTTCGATTGCCCGAAATGACCGCAGGATGGTGGCGTCTTTGCGTGACCGAGTTCACGCCCGTTGCCCGAACATACGTCCAAGCGCTGGTTTTCGAAGGTCCCCGCAAGCGCCGGGGGTCGCCGTCCCTCCCGGCCCAGCACCGTGGCACTTCACCGCCTCCAGGACCACCCCATGACCGCCATCCACGACATCGATCCCCTCGCCCCGGGCCTGAGCGCCACCGAAAGAGCCATGCTGATGGACCTGATCAAGGCGCGCGAGGCCTACTGCCTGCAGGGCCGCGGCCGCGAATACCACGCGCTCGGCAAGGCGCTGATGGTGGTCTGGCACTACATGCAGCACAGCGCCGGGCGCCCGGACCTGCCGCGAACCGACTTCGGCTCGCTGGACGTCACGCTGCCCATCGACGACGCCCGCGACGCGGCCAACCGCGCCCACGCGCTGTCGTGGAACTTCTCGGCCACCCGGCTCCAGGCCACGGAGCAATCGGCCCGCTGAGCCCGCGCGGCGTCAGTCGCGCGCCGGCCCCAGGGCCTGCATCGCCTCGTCGATCAGCGCGTGCAGCGCGACGACCCGCTGCGGCCCCAGCGCCGCATTGACGCCCTCCTGCGCCACGCGCCAGCGGCGCTGCGCCTCCACCCGCTTGTCGCGCCCCGCGTCGGTCGCCCGCACCAGGCGGCTGCGCGCGTCCACGCCCGCGTCGAGCGTCACCCAGCCTGCCGCCACCAGCGGCCGGAGGTTGCGCGACAGCGTCGACGCGTCGACGTTCATCGCCGCCGCCAGGTCCACCGGTCGGATCGGGCCGAGCTTGACCACGTAGCTCAGCAGCGAGTACTGCGTGCCCTTCAGGCCCACCTGCCCCACCTCGGCGTCGTAGCGCTGCGCCACGCGCCGCATCAGCTGGCGCAGCTTCAGGTTGGTGCAGCCCTGGGGCCGCTCGACGGCGGCGTCCGGGTCGCGGCCCGACGGCAAGGAGGGTGGCATCGTGCCATTATAGATGCAGCTACAATCATTGCATATGCATTGATAAGTGCGGCGCGCCGGCGTCGCCTCCGAAGGAATCGCCATGTCCGCCCTGCTCGCCCCCGCCGCCCCGCCCCGCCTGTCCGCCGAAGAGGGGCAGGCCGTCCTGCACCGATGGATCGCCGAGAGCGACGCCATCGAGGCGCGCATGAACCTGGCCGGCCCGGGCGTCGCCACGCCCGCGCAATGGGCCGGCAAGACCGGCCTGGAGCAAATGCAGGCGATGCTGGACGGCCAGCTGCCGTTCGCTCCCATCGCGCGCACGCTGGACTTCTCGCTGATCCGGATCGGCCCCGGCGTGGCGCTGTTCCAGGGCAAGCCCGGCCCGGCCCACTTCAACCCGATGGGCGGCGTGCACGGCGGCTGGTTCGCCACGCTGCTGGACTCGGCCCTGGGCTGCGCCGTCCACACCCTGATGCCCGTCGGCCGCGGCTACACGACCGCCGAGCTGAGCGTCAACTACGTGCGCGGCCTGTCGCCCCAGGTCGGACGGGTACGCGCCGAGGGCGCGGTGGTCCACTGCGGCCGGCAGCTGGCCACCGCCGAGGCGCGCCTGTTCGGCCCGGACGGCACGCTGTTCGCGCACGCCACCACCACCTGCCTCGTCTTCGAGTTGCCCTCGAAACGCTGAAGGACCGGCGCGCCGCGCTCTGCCCCCCGGCTCGCTGCCCCGATCCGGCAGCTCGTCGCACGGTCCTTCGCCGCCGGCCGGCGCCGACGTAAGGTCGGCACCTTCGCCACGAAGGATTCCCCGCCATGTCGAACTCCCGCCGCCCGCCGGGGCTGGCCGCTCTTGCCGCACTGTGCCTGGCGTTTGCCCTGCCGTTCGCCCGTGCCCAGCCGGCCGCGTCCGCGCCGGCGGAGGTCGCCCGCGAGGCGGACTGGCGCCCCCCGGCGCAGAAGATCCTGCGCGAGGTGCGCCGCATCCCGGCGGCGACCGGCATCGACGAGACCCGCGGGATCGCGATCGGCGGCATCACGCAGTGGATCTCCGTGCGCGGCCGCGATCGTCGCAATCCGATCCTCCTGTTCATCCACGGCGGGCCGGCCTCGACGGAGATGCCGGTCAGCTGGCTCTACCAGTCGGGCTGGGAGGACTACTTCACCGTCGTGCAGTGGGACCAGCGCGGCGCCGGCAAGACCTACGTGGCCAACGACCCCGCCGTCGTCGAGCCCACCATCACCGCGGAGCGCATGGTGGCCGACGCCGAGGAGATGGTCGCCTGGCTGCGCGCGAGCTACGGCAAGCGCAAGATCTTCGTGCTCGGCCATTCCTGGGGGTCGCTGATGGGCCTGGAGCTGGCGCGCCGCCACCCGGACTGGCTGCACGCCTACATCGGCATGGGCCAGATGATCTACGGCCGCGACAACGAGCGCATCGGCTACGAGTGGGCGCTGGGCGCGGCGCGCGCCGACCACAACGCCGAGGCGGTCCGCCAGCTCCAGGCGATCGCCCCCTACCCGCGCCCGGACGGCAGCGTGTCGGTGGAGCAGATCATCGTGCAGCGCAACTGGGTGATCCATTACGGCGGCCTCACGTGGGGCCGGCAGGACTTCGACTACGCGCAGGACGCGGCCCGGTTCTCGCCCGATTACAGCCGCAAGGAGCTGTCGCCTGAAAGTGGCATCGGCCAGTCGCTGCCGCGCCTGCTGCCGGCCATGCTGGCCTGGGACGTGCGCAACCTCACTCGCATGGACTGCCCCGTCTTCATCTTCGCTGGTCGTCACGACTACGAGACGCCCTCCGAGCTGGCGGTGCGCTGGCTGGAGGCGCTGCACGCCCCCCGCAAGGGCCTGGTGCAGTTCGAGAATTCGGCCCACATGATGGAACTCGAGGAGCCCGGCAAGGTGCTGGTGCACCTCGTCAACGACATCCGACCGATCGCCGAGGAGGCCGGCGACGCGGCCGCCGTCGACCCGCCGAACCGCAAGATCCTGCACCTGCTCTGACGCCCGCGGCACGCCCGGACGAAAAAAAGCCCGCCGGCTGCATGCCGCGGGCTTTTCAGTGAAGGCCGGGACGGATCCCGGCGCGCGCGGGCCTCAGTTCGGGCCGCGCCGCTCGATGTGACGGAAGGTGATGCGACCCTTGGTCAGGTCGTAGGGCGACAGCTCCAGCGACACCTTGTCGCCGGCCAGGATGCGGATGTGGTGCTTGCGCATCTTGCCCGACGTGTAGGCGACCAGCTGGTGGCCGTTGTCCAGCTTCACCCGGTAGCGCGAGTCCGGCAGCACGTCCTCGACCACCCCGTGCATCTCGATCAGTTCTTCTTTTGCCATTGAAAACGCTCCTGAAATTTATGCGATGGAAAGGCCAGCGGTGCCACGCGCGGCAATGGCCCGCGAGGTGGACCACGCCGGCTGTTGGCGCGCCCAGTTCAGGCCTTCGGAGGTGGCATAGCGCAGTGCAGCTTCGGACGTCTCGAAGAGCGGTGCGAAGCGCATCACGCGGGCATGGGCCGCGTTGCCGCGGCCGGTGCCAATGGAAACGGTGGCGGTGTAGCCGCCTTCGGCTTGCGGTTTGGCGATAGGGCAAACCGTGTACTTGCCGATGGGAATGTCAGTGATTATTTTATTGCTTTCTGTGCGGTCTGTTGCCCGTTGCCTCTTGCCTGCTCGGGGGTAGACCGCCGCACCCGGTGCGGGCGCAATCGTATTCGGGGCATGGCGGCGTCCAGGACGTCGCGTCCGGCTCACGTTCATCCGCGAGCCTGGGTCGAGTTCGCTCGACCTTGCGAGCAGACGTTCGATCCGGTGACGGTCAGCCGCAGCGTGCCGCCGTGCCATTCCAGCCAGTTCAGGGCGACGAATTCCTCGATCTCCCTGGCGGCTATCAAGCCAGCCTGCCGGGTGCGCAAGAGCTCCACGGCGGCCGGCAAAGCCTGCCGCAAACGTTCCTTCCGCTCCGCTTCCTCCTTGAGAGAGGCCTCAAGCATTCCCTTGGCAGCCTTGCTCATGGGGGATCTTGCCTTGCGGGGGGACCGTATTGCGGCCATCACGCTGCGCGCCCGAAGTGAGCGCGCAGATCGTGCATTACAGCGGCTTGATGTTCGAAGCCTGCAGGCCCTTCTGGCCTTGCTTCACTTCGAATTCCACGCGCTGGTTCTCCGCCAGGCTCTTGAAGCCCGTGGAGCCTTGGATTTCGCTGAAGTGGGCGAACAGGTCCTTGCCGCCGGAGTCCGGGGTGATGAACCCGAAGCCCTTGCCGTCGTTGAACCACTTCACGATACCAGTTTCGGTCGTCATACTCTAAATCCTAATTTCAAAATCATGCGCAGCACATGCCAACGCAGTGCAGGTACTACGCAAGAAAATCAAACTGGAGAGTTCGACCAAGCCGAGTCGTTCACACGACGGGGTGCCGGAGGAGTCCTTCTGGACGACGGTCTTAGGTATTGCCTACTCCGCCATCATACACGAACTCGAACACGTGCGCTTGTCATTTGCTCGGGATGAACCCTGAAGCCTTCTGTCAGCGTCGCAGCGCCGCCCGCAGCTGCTCGCCCAGCTCGGGACGCTCGCGGTACGGATCGGACGGGTTGGCGGCCCCCAGGATGTCCTGGGCGCGCGTCATCACCGGGGCCAGCGCCTTCGGGTGGCTGTAGATGTAGAAGCGGTCGGCCTCCAGCGCGTCGAACACGAGCTGCGCGACGTCGGCCGCCGTCACCCGCCCGCCGGCCACGGCCTTCTCGATCAGCGCCTGCGCCACGCGCTGGCTGGTCGTCGCCTGGCGTTCCTCGCGCGTGTCGCGCGGCCGCGCCCGGGCGCTGTGGGCGATACCGGTGGGCACGAAATACGGGCACAGCACATGGGCGTGGACGCGCTCGCTGACCAGCCGCAGGTCCTGGTAGAGCGTCTCGCTCAGGCTGACGACGGCGTGCTTGCTGACGTTGTAGACGCCCATGTTGGGCATGTTGACCAGGCCGGCCATCGACGCCGTGTTGACGATGTGGCCCGCGAACGCCGGGTCGGCCGCCTCGGCGGCCAGCATCATCGGCGTGAACACGCGCACGCCGTGGGCGACGCCCATCACGTTGACGCCCATCACCCACTCCCAGTCGCGCGCCGTGTGCTCCCAGATCAGTCCGCCGGCGCCGACGCCCGCGTTGTTGAACACGAGGTGCGGCGCGCCGAAGCGCGCCAGGGTCGCGGCGCCCATCGCCTCGACCTCGGCTGCGTGGCGCACGTCGCAGCGCACCGGCAGTACCTGCGTGCCCAGCGCCTCGACGTCGCGCACGGCCGCGGCCAGCGACTCTTCCAGCACGTCGGCCATGACGACGTTCATGCCCTTGCGCGCGGCCAGGCGCGAGGTCTCGAGGCCGAAGCCGGAGGCGGCGCCGGTGATGACGGCCGTGCGGCCCTGCCAGGAAGTGGTGCTCATGGGCATCTCGTGAAAGGGTTGCCGGCGGCCGCGCTCAACGCGCGGCGGCGCGCCGGAGGATGGCGTCGAAGTCGGTGGTGGCGCCGAGCTGGCCGAATGCGTCGGGGGCACCGTCCAGGCGGCTCTCGCAGAACGCCGCGAACACCGGCGCCGGGGCGGTCTGCGCCAGCAGCGCGGCCTGGGTGACCAGCGCGATGTCGCGCGCGAAGCGGCGCGAGGCCATCTCGTCGACACCGTCCTGGACCCGCACCAGCAGGCGCGCGATCGCGCGGTCGAGCAGCGGATGCGCCCCCTTGGCGGCGCGCGTCTCGTGCGCCAGCGCGTCGGCCACGGGGCCGCCGCGCAGCGCGCGCAGCAGGTCCAGCGCCATGATGTTGCCGGCGCCTTCCCAGATCGAGTTCAGCGGCATCTCGCGGTAGATGCGCGCCATCACGCCCTCGCCCTGCTCCTCCACGTAGCCGTTGCCACCCAGGCACTCCATCGCCTCCTGGGCGAAGTGGCTGCCCCGCTTGCAGACCCAGTACTTGGCGGCCGGCGTCAGCAGGCGCCGCATCAGCGCCTCGTGCTCGCGTTCGGCCGCGGGGGTGGTCGCGTCCTCGCTGCGGTCGACCGAACGCGCGATGCGCAGCGCGAGCGCCGTCGCCGCCTCGCTCTCGAGCGCGAGATCGGCCAGCACGTTGCGCATCAGGGCGTGGTCGAGCAGGCGCCTGCCGAACGCCTTCCGGTGCCCGGCGTGGTGCAGTGCCAGCGACAGCGCGCCGCGCATCAGCCCGGCCGTGCCCAGCGCGCAGTCCAGACGGGTCAGCGCGCCCATTGCGAGGATCTGCGGCAGGCCGCGGCCCTCCTCGCCGACGCGCCAGGCCAGCGCGTCGACGAACTCGACCTCCGAGCTCGCGTTGGCGTGGTTGCCCAGCTTGTGCTTCAGGCGCTGGACGCGCACCGCGTTGAGCGAGCCGTCGGGCAGCCAGCGCGGCAGGAAGAAGCAGGTCGGGCCGGCAGCGGTCTGCGCGACCACCAGGAAGGCGTCGCTCATCGGCGCCGACATGAACCACTTGTGGCCGACCAGCCGATAGCGCTCGCCCCAGGCGTCGCGGCCGTCGTGCGTGGCGCGCGTGGTGTTGGCGCGCACGTCGGAGCCGCCCTGCTTCTCCGTCATGCCCATGCCCATCGTCATGGCCGTCTTGGCGGTGGCGAGCTGGAAGCGCGGGTCGTAGCGCGGGCTCGCCAGCAGGCCGCCGAAGGTCTGCTGCAGCGCGTCGTTGGCGCGCAGCGCAGGCGCCACGGCGTAGGTCATCGACACCGGGCACAGCACCGACGGCTCGAGCTCGGTGAACAGCATGAAGCCGGCCGCGCGCTCGACGTGGCTGGGCCCGTCCGCCGCCCACGGCGCGCCGTGCAGGCGATGGTGCAGCGCGGCGCCCATCAGCACGTGGTAGCTCGGATGGAACTCCACCTCGTCGATGCGGTGGCCGAAGCGGTCGTGCGAGTGCAGCGCCGGCCCGTGGAAATTGGCCAGGCGCGCGTGGCGCTGCATCTCGGCGCTGCCGGCCGAGCGGCCGAGCGCCGCGAGCGCCGCGGTGTCGAGCTCGGGCTCGTTGAACTTCAGCGCGTCGCGCAGCGCCGCGTTGGCCTCGAACAGGTTCACGTCCTCGTACGGTGGCACCTGGTTCGTCACGGCGTGGGTGGCGCCATGGGTGGAGGGCGAGGTTTCGAGTGTCATGACGCGGGTCGCTCCATGTCGATGTGGGGGATGCCGTCCTCCAGGTAGGTCGCGCCGACGGGCACGTAGCCGTGCCGGCCGTAGAAGTCCTGCAGGTGGGCCTGGGCGCCGATGCGGTTCGGTTGTCCGGGCCAGGTCGCGTCGCAGCGCCGCAGCGCCTCGGCGATCAGCACGTGGCCGAGTCCGGTGCCGCGCTGCGACGGGTCGACCACCACGCGCCCGATGGACGGCGACGCGTACTTCACGCCGGGGTCGCACACGCGCACGTAGGCCAGCAAGGCGCCGTCGGCCGCGCGTCCCAGCAGGTGCCAGGAGCTGCGGTCGAGGCCGTCCGGATCGAGGTAGACGCAGTCCTGCTCGACGACGAAGATGCGCGAGCGCAGCGCCAGCGCGTCGTACACGTCGTCGCCGCTCAAGCCCGCGAAGCGGGTCCATTGCCAGGTGAGCATCGACGCCTCTCGGAAGGATTGAAGGATCAGACCAGCTTGACCAGTTGCTTGCCCTGGTTGCGGCCCTTGAGCAGGCCGAAGAAGGCCTCGGGCGCGTTCTCCAGGCCCTGCGCCACGGTCTCGCGGTACTTCAGCCTGCCGGTGGCCACCAGCGTGCCGAGCTCCTTGAGCGCCTCGGGCCAGGCGTCCATGTGCTCGCTGACGATGAAGCCTTCGATCTTCATGCGGTTGACCAGGATCAATTGCGGCATCGTCATCGGGATGGCCTCGCCGTTGTAGCCGGCGATCATGCCGCACATGGCGATGCGCGAAAAGGCGTTGGCACGCAGCATCACGGCGTCCAGCAGCACGCCGCCGACGTTCTCGAAGTAGCCGTCGATGCCGTCCGGGCAGGCCGCCTTCAGCGCACCGCTGAGCGACTTCAGGTCGGGGAACTGGCGGTAGTCGATGCACTCGTCGAAGCCGAGGTCCTGCACCACCGAGCGGCACTTGTCGGGGCCGCCCGCGATACCCACCACGCGCGCGCCGCGCGCCTTGGCGAGCTGGCCGACCGCGCCGCCCACGGCACCGGCCGCCGAGCTGACGACCACCGTCTCGCCGGCCTTGGGCGCGATGATCCTGACGAGGCCGTACCAGCCGGTGACGCCGGGCATGCCCACCGCGCCGAGGTAGGCCGACAGCGGCACGTGGGTGGTGTCGACCTTCTGCAGCACGCCTCGCTGAGCGGCGTCGACCACCGCGTATTCCTGCCAGCCGCCCATGCCCACCACCTTGTCGCCGGCCTGGAAGTTCGGGTTGCGCGACTCCACCACCTCGCCGGCGGTGCCGCCGATCATCACCTGGTCCAGCGGCTGCGGCGCGGCGTAGCTCTTGCTGTCGTTCATGCGCCCGCGCATGTAGGGGTCGAGGCTGAGGAAGTGGTGGCGCACCAGCACCTGGCCGTCGGCCAGCGCCGGCACGGGCGTGCTCACCAGCTTGAAGTTGTCGGCGCTCGGCTCGCCCTGGGGACGCGAGGCGAGGAGGATCTGGCGGTTGAGGGTGGACATGGTGGCGTCTCCGTTCGGTGGGGAAGGCGGCGCCGTCGCGGCGCCGCCGGGGTGCTCAGGGGGCGGCGCCGGCTGGCGCGCCGCGCTTCAATGTGCGCGTGAGCTTGAAGGTACCGGTCGCATGGGCACACAGCGCGCCGGCCTCGTCGTGGACGCTGCCCTCGCAGAAGGCCGTGCGCGCCGTACCGTGCAGCAGCCTGGCCGTGGCCACGAGCCGGCCGGCGGCGGGTCGCATGAAGCTGGTCTTCATCTCGACGGTGACGATGCCCGGTGCGCCATGGTCGCTCGCGTCGCGCACGCTGCGCGCCGCGTGCGCCATCGCCACGTCCAGCAGGGTCATGACGACGCCACCATGCGCGACGGCCCACGAGTTGTGCATCTCGGGTCGCACGTCCAGGCTGACCTCGGCGAAGCCGCTGTCGAAGCGCCACAGCTGCATGCCGAGCGCGCCGACGAACGGGATGTCGAGCGCGAACGGCAGCGGCGTGCGTTCGATGTCCACGCTCAGGCCCCGTGCACGGCGCTGACGCCGCCGTCCACCGCGATCACCTGGCCGGTGATGTGCTTGCCCGCATCGCTGGCCAGCAGCAGCGCGGCGCCCTTGAGGTCCTCGTCGTCGCCCAGCCGGCGCAGCGGCACCTGGGCCCGCATCGCGTCGACGCCCACTTGCGCGAGCAGCCCCGCGGTCATCCGGCTGGGGAAGAAGCCCGGTGCGAGCGCGTTGACGTTGATGCCGTGCACGCCCCACTCGCCCGCCAGCGCACGCGTGAAGTTGATCACCGCGGCCTTGCTGGTGTTGTAGGCGATCGTGGTCATCGCGCCCGAGTTGCCGCTGAGGCCGGCGATGGAGGCCACGTTGACGATGCGGCCGCGCCGGCGCGGGATCATGCTGGCCTTGCCGATGGCCTGCGACAGCAGGAAGATCGCCCGCACGTTCAGGTTCATCACCTTGTCCCAGGACTCCAGGGGATGGTCCTCGGCCGGTGCGCCCCAGGTGGCGCCGGCGTTGTTGACGAGGATGTCCACCTGGCCCAGCGTGGCGATGGCCTCGTCGGCCAGGCGCCGCACTTGTGCCGGCTGGCTGGAATCGGCGGCGATCCAGTCGGCCTGGATGCCGCGTTCGCGCAGCGCCGCGACGGCCGCCGCGAGCTCGTCGGCCTTGCGCGCGCTCAGCACGACGCGGGCGCCGGCCTCGCCGAGCGCCTCGGCGATCTGCAGGCCCAGGCCGCGCGAGCCGCCGGTCACGAGGGCGGTGCGGCCGCCGAGGTCGAACAGCGCCTGCACGCGGCGGCGATCGGCGTGGGCGGTGGTGGGGATGGCGGATTCGGTCATGGCGTCTTGTCTCGTCGTCGTTGTTCAGAACGCGTCTTCGGGCACGTCGCGGCAGGTGCGGTCGCGCGTCTCGACCGGGCGCAGCCAGGCGTCGACCCTGCGCAGCTCGTGGCGCATGAAGTAGTCGAGCGCGGCCAGCCGGCCGACGTTGGCGGTGGCCTCGGCAGCGCGGCCGGCGAGGATCGCATCGCCGACGTCCAGCCACAGCCATGCGAGGACGACATGGCCGAAGGCCTGCAGGTAGGGCGTGGCGTTGGCGAGCGCGTCCTCGGGGTTTCCGGTGGCCCAGGCCGATCGCGTGGCCGCGCCCAGGCGCTGCAGCGCCTGCGCCAGCGCGTTGGCGTGCGCGGCCAGGCGCGGGCGCGGCAGCGCGCGCGCGATCGTGGCGTCGATGCGGTGGGCCAGCAGCTTCAGGCCGGCGCCGCCCTGCATCACCGCCTTGCGGCCCAGCAGGTCCAGCGCCTGGATGCCGTGGGTGCCCTCGTGGATCATGTTCAGGCGGTTGTCGCGCCAGTGCTGCTCCACCGGGAAGTCGCGCGTGTAGCCGTAGCCGCCGTGGATCTGGATGGCCAGGCTGTTGGCCTCCAGCGCCCACTCGCTGGGCCAGCTCTTGGCGATCGGTGTCAGCATCTCCAGCAGCGTGGCCGCCGCGGCGGCGGCGTCGGGCGCGCCGGTGCGCTGCTCGTCGACCAGCCGCGCGCAGTACAGCGCGAGCGCCATGCCGCCCTCGACGATGGCCTTCTGCGCGAGCAGCATGCGGCGGATGTCCGCATGCTCGATCAGGCGCACCGGCGGCGCCGACGCGTCCTTGCCGCCGGCGCCGATGGCCCGGCCCTGCGTGCGCTGCTTCGCGTACGCGAGGCTGGCTTCGTAGCCCGCCGCGCCCAGCATCGTCGCGCCGAGGCCGACGCCGATGCGCGCCTCGTTCATCATGTGGAACATGCAGCGCAGGCCCTCGCCGGGCTGGCCGACGAGGTAGCCGGTCGCCCCGCCCTGCTCGCCGAAGTTCAGCAGCGTGTTGGTGGTGCCGCGGTAGCCCAGCTTGTGGTTCAGGCCGGCCAGGCTGACGTCGTTGCGCTCGCCGGTGAGCCGCCCGTCGGCGTCGATGCGGTGCTTGGGCACGATGAACAGCGAGATGCCCTTGACGCCGGCCGGCAGCCGGCCGTCCGGCCCCGGGATCTTGGCCAGCACCAGGTGCACGATGTTGGGCGTGATCTCGTGCTCGCCGGCGGAGATCCACATCTTGTTGCCCACCAACCGGTAGCGCGGCCCCAGCGGATCGGCCTCGAAGCCGTCGCCGTCGGGCACGGCGCGCGTGGCGATGTCGCCCAGCGACGAGCCGGCCTGCGGCTCGCTCAGGCACATCGTGCCGAACCACTCGCCGGCGAACTCGCGCGCGGCGAACACCCGCTGCTGGCGCTCGCTGCCGTGGGCCATCAGCAGGCCGGCGTTGCCGTGGGTGAGCATCACGTAGCCGCCCATCGCGATGCAGGCCTGCGAGAAGAACGCGTTGGCCGCCTTCTCCACCACGCAGGGCAGCTGCATGCCGCCGATCTCCGCGTCCTGCGACGCCGCGATCATGCCGGTGGCCGCGTAGGCGTGCAGCGCGTCGTGCGTGGCCTGCGGCAGGTGCACGCGCTGGCCGTCGAAGTGCGGCTCCTGCGTGTCGAGCAGGCGGTTGAACGGCGCGAACTTCTCGCGCGCCAGGCGCTCGCAGGTGTCGAGCACCGCGTCGAAGGTGGCGCGCGAATGGTCGGCGAAGCGCGCGCGCGCCGTCAGCTGGTCCACCTTCAACCAGTCGTACAACAGGAAATCGAGGGTGTCGCGCGTGCTCATTTCGGTTGGACCACGGCCAGCGTGGCGCTCAGCTTGGCGACCAGCGTGCGCTCGTCGCCGGTGACCGCGAAGACCTCGGACTCCGCGAAGATCAGCGTGCGCCCCGGCTTGATCACGACGCCGGTGCACACCAGCCGCTCGCCCTGCGCCGGCCGCAGCAGGCTGATCTTGAGCTCGGCCGTGATGGCCACTGCGCCGCCCGCCAGCAGCGTCTGCGCCGCGGCGCCCGCCGTATGGTCGGCCAGCGTGGTGACGACGCCGGCGTGGGCCTGCGCGGTGTGCTGCTGGTGGCGCGGATGCAGCACCATCTCCGTCTCGCAACGGCCGGCGGCGATCGCCGTCGGCACGATGCCGAGGTCGACCATGAACGGCGCGCCGGCGAAGAAGGTCCGGGCCGTCTCGAGATCGATCACGTCAGGCTCCTTCGCCGGCAAGGGCCGGGTCAAAGGACTTCGAACACGCCGGCGGCGCCCATGCCGCCCCCGATGCACATCGTCACGCACACCTTCTTCGCGCCGCGGCGCTTGCCCTCGATCAGCGCGTGCCCGGTCAGGCGCTGGCCGCTGACGCCGTAGGGGTGGCCCACGGCGATCGCGCCGCCGTTGACGTTGAGCCTGTCCATGGGGATGCCGAGGGTGTCGGCGCAGTACAGCACCTGCACCGCGAAGGCCTCGTTGAGTTCCCACAGGTCGATGTCGGCCACCGTCAGGCCGAGGCGCTTGAGCACCTTGGGCACCGCGTAGACCGGGCCGATGCCCATCTCGTCGGGTTCGCAGCCGGCGACGGCGAAGCCGAGGAAGCGGCCGATCGGCTTGAGGTTCCGGCGTTCCGCGTACTGGCTGCTCACCACCACGCAGGCGCCGCCGCCGTCGCTGAACTGGCTCGCGTTGCCCGCGCTGATCAGGCCGCCCGGCAACGCCGGACGCAGGTCCTTGATGCCTTCGTAGGTCGTGCCCGGACGGATGCCCTCGTCGTCCGACACGCTCACTTCCTTCGTGCGGATGCCGTTCTTCGGATCGGCCACGCCGGCGGTGACGGTGATGGGGGCGATCTCGTCCTTGAACAGGCCGGCGGCCAGCGCCGTGGCGGCCTTCTGCTGGCTGGCCGCGCCGTACTGGTCCATGCGCTCGCGCGAGATCCTGTAGCGCTTGGCCACCGTCTCGGCGGTCTCGAGCATCGACATGTAGACGGCCGGCTTGTTCCGCGCGAGCCACATGTCGCGCAGCATGTGGTGGTTCATCTCCTGCTGCACGCACGAGATGCTCTCCACGCCGCCGGCCACGTACACGTCGCCCTCGTTGGCGATCACGCGCTGCGCGGCCATCGCGATGGTCTGCAGGCCGCTGGAGCAGAAGCGGTTGACGGTGGCGCCGGCCACCGACACCGGCAGGCCGGCGCGCAGCGCCACCTGGCGGGCGATGTTGGCGCCGGTGGCACCCTCGGGGTTGGCGCAGCCCATCAGGACGTCCTCGACCTCGCCGCCCTCGATGCCGGCGCGCTCGACCGCCGCGCGCACCGCGTGGCCGCCCAGCTCGGCGCCGTGCGTCATGTTGAAGGCGCCCTTCCAGCTCTTGCAGAGCGGCGTGCGGGCGGTGGAAACGATGACGGCATCGGTCATGTGCAAACTCCTGGAACGTGATCGGGGGATCCGGACGGTGCCGGACCAGGATGATGGGAGGTCAGACGCGCGTGTCGGGCGCGCGCTCGCGCTGGATGGGCTGCGTCGGCACCGGCTCGGGCTTCCTGAGCAGCTCGCGCCACGGGCCCGCGCCCGCGACGATCACCATGCCCAGCACGACGCCGGCCAGGATGGCCGCCGCGCGCTTGAGGAAGCCCGACATCGCCTGCACTTCAGCTGAAGCTCTTGCCTTCGGCCGCCAGCCGGGCCAGCAGCGGCGCGGGCTGCCAGAACGCCTGGTCGTCGGCAGGGTTCTTCGCGAACCGGTGCATGGCCTGCACGACGTTCCACAGGCCCACCGTGTCGGCGTAGTTCATCGGGCCGCCGCGCCACAGCGGGAAGCCATACCCGGTGAGGTAGACCATGTCGATGTCGGAGGCGCGCAGCGCGATGCCTTCCTCGACGATGCGTGCGCCCTCGTTGACCAGCGAATACACCAGCCGGTGGACGATCTCGTCGTCGCCGATCTTGCGCGGCGCGATGCCGAGGTCCGCACGATGCTTCGCCAGCATCCCGTCGACCAGCTCGGACGGGATCGCGTCGCGCTTGCCCGGCACGTAGTCGTACCAGCCGGCGCCCGTCTTCTGGCCGTAGCGGCCCAGCTCGCACAGCAGGTCGGCCGTCTTCGAGTAGCGCAGGTTCGGCTTTTCCACGTAGCGGCGCTTGCGGATCGCCCAGCCGATGTCGTTGCCGGCCAGGTCGCCCATGCGGAACGGACCCATCGCGAAGCCGAACTTCTCGACCGCCTTGTCCACCTGCTGCGGCGTGCAGCCCTCGTCCAGCAGGAAGCCGGCCTGGCGGCTGTACTGCTCGATCATGCGGTTGCCGACGAAGCCGTCGCACACGCCCGAGACCACGCAGGTCTTCCTGATCTTCTTGCCCAGCTTCATCACCGTCATCAGCACGTCGGACGCGGTCTTCGCGCCGCGCACGACTTCCAGCAGGCGCATCACGTTGGCCGGGCTGAAGAAGTGCATGCCGATCACATCCTGCGGGCGCCTGGTGAACGCGGCGATCTTGTCGAGGTCCAGCGTCGAGGTGTTGGATGCCAGGATCGCGCCCGGCTTCATCACCGCGTCGAGCTGCTCGAACACCTTCTGCTTGACGCCGATCTCCTCGAACACGGCCTCGATCACCAGGTCGGCGTCGCCGAGCTCCGGGTACGACAGCGTGGTCGACAGCAGCGCCATGCGTTCGGCGTACTTGTCTTCCTTGAGCTTGCCCTTCTTGACCTGGGCCTCGTAATTCTTGCGGATGATGCCGATGCCCTTGTCCAGCGCCTCCTGCTTCATCTCCAGCATCACCACCGGCATGCCGGCGTTGAGGAAGTTCATCGCGATGCCGCCGCCCATCGTGCCGGCGCCGATGATGGCGACCTTGCGGATGTCGCGGGTGGCGGTGTCTTCCGGGATGCCGGGGATCTTGGAAGCGGCGCGCTCGGCGAAGAAGGCGTGGCGCAGCGCCTTGCTCTCGGGCGTGAGCATCAGCGCGACGAAGGCATCGCGCTCGTACTTCAGGCCGTCCTCCAGTTTCGCCTTGGTGGCCTGCTCGACGCAGTCGACGCAGCGCGGCGGCGCCGGGAAGTTCTTCGCCATCGCCTTGACGGTGTTGCGGGCGAAGCCGAAGTAGGCGTCGCCTTCCGGGTGCCCGCACTTGATGTCGCGCACCATCGGCAGCGGACGCACGGCGGCGATCTCTTCGGCGAACGCCAGCGCGCCGGCCAGCAGGTCGCCCTCGATCACGCGGTCGAACAGCTTCTGGCCGGGGATCTGCGCGAGCAGTTCACTCTTGACCGGCTCGCCGCTGAGGATCATGTTGAGCGCGGCCTCCACGCCGATGGCGCGCGGCAGGCGCTGCGTGCCGCCGGCCCCGGGCACCAGGCCCAGCTTCACTTCGGGCAGGGCGACCGCCGTGCCCGGCGCCGCCACGCGGTAGTGGCAGCCGAGCGCCAGCTCGAGGCCGCCGCCCATGCACACGGTGTGGATCGCCGCGACGACGGGCTTGGACGCGCCTTCGACGCGGGCGATCAGGCTCAGCAGGTTGGGTTCGGCCAGCGCCAGCGGTGAGCCGAATTCCTTGATGTCGGCACCGCCCGAGAACGCCTTGCCGGCGCCGGTGATGACGACCGCCTTGACCGCCGCGTCGTCCTCCGCCTGCTCGACGGCCCGCGCCACGGCCTTGCGCGTCTCGTAGCCCAGGCCGTTGACCGGCGGGTTGTTCAAGGTGATGACGGCAACGGCGCCGCGGACTTCGTAACTCGCACTCATGGGGCTGGTCTCCGTGGTTCTGGTCGGCAGGGGTTCGACGCCGCGCGAAGCAGAAAATAGAACGATCGTTCGATTCTAGGTCTGTTCGCACGCACGCGGCTGTCCCGGCTGCGACAAGGATAGGGCGGCCCCGTGACACCTCTGGAAAACCCTGTGTCGCCATCGGTCAGCCGACGCCTCGACGGCCCGCATCGGCGCGACCGCCACGCCGAGAGCATGCCAGTGTTGCATGCACCGCGCGATTCGCCTCCCGGCGAGCGTCTGCCTGCATGCCGAGCCCTGCCGTCCGCAGGCGCGGACGGACATCGACGCCCTCTGCGTCGAGCGCACTCGCCCGCGCGCGCAGCCCGGCGCGCGGCGCGCGCCAGGCGGGCTCCTGCGGCGAGGCGTCGAGTCCTACGAGGTCATTGGAAACCCTTCAGCTCGACGTCCTGGCAGCCCAGGTCGATGCTCTCGTCGATGGGCTTGTCGTCGCTGGCGGCCGAGAGGTCGGGGCCGCTCCATGACAGCGGCGCGCAGGAATAGAGGTTCACGCGCGCCAGTTCGGCGCCGGCCGACGACAGGAAGATGACGGACAGCGACCTGCGGTCGACGTTGCCCTGGGCAGCCTTCTGGCGCCACCGCAGGAAGTCCAGCGCCGCGCCCGGGGCGCCGCCGCCGAGGGGCCGGGTCAGGCGCACCACGGCCACCGCGGCCGCGCCGGCCTCGGCCTGGCTGGCCGCGCCGCGCAGGAAGTCGAAGCGGCGGAGCTGGGCGACGGCGACGCCGTCGATCTCGACCGAGAAGCGGTTGGACGACAGGCCCGGGGAGCCGCGCGAGGCGGCTTGCGCCGGCGCCGCGACCAGGCAACACACGGCCGCGAGCGCGGCCAGCTTCAGGGAGATCAGGGACATGGTTTCGCCTCCGGATGGGGGGTGCATGCGCCGACAAGCCCGCCACCGACCGGCGAACAGGCCCGACACGCAGCCCATCGTATGAACGCGGCGTTATGCCGGCGTTACACGCCCGCGTGCCCGCCGCCGAGTGGCGACCGGTCCTGTGTCGATTCAATCGGCACCGTGGCCGTCGCTGAAGGCCCGCGTGATCGTCCACGCGTTGCCCTGCCGATGCCACAGGATGGTGAACTCGGCCCGCCCTTCGCACGGGTGCGTCGTGCCGCCCGCCTTGAAATGGCAGAAGCGGTGCTCGCCGCGCGCGGTCGACATCACCGGCGACGGACCCGCGAGGGGGATGCGATGGCATACGAACCGGGCTGGGAGCCGCGGGGCGTGGTCAAGCGCTACTTCGGCGTGCTGACCGGCAGCGACCTCGTCGAGCCCCCCCCGCGCGCGGCCGGGGCCGCGGGTCGCGCCTGCGCGCCGCGCACGTCGAATGCCACCGTGTCGCGCACGACCCCTTGCGCGTCCACCAGTTCCAGCACGTGGTGGCCGGGCCACGGCGCCCAGGGCAGCGGCCGGGCGGCGCCCAGGCGCTTGCCGTCGAGGCGCCAGGCCATGCCGGCGGGCAGTGGGCCGACGGCCTCGAAGCGCAGGCGCTGCACCGCGGGCGGGATGTCGGGGTCCAGCGCGACCACCGAGCGGTCGTCGGGCGACGCGATCAGCCGCGCCGCCGTGCCCGCCGCGCTGGCCAGCACCACCCGCGCGGTCTCGGTGCCGGCGAGGAACCACTCGCTGCGCGGCGCCTCCAGCTGGCCGTCGAAGGCCACGGCCTGGGCCACCACGCCGGCGGGCGGTCGCGGTGCGCCGATCGCGACCTCCGTCGACGCGGGCGTGACGAGGGACGCCTCGAACGGGGCACCCGCGCTCCCGCGCGCGTCGCGCGGCACGGACGGGCCGCCGCGCCGCGGGGTCGCGGGGCCCAGGCGCCCCGGGTGCGCTTCGGCGAGGTCGCTGCGCTGCAGCGCGTCCATCACCGTGCGCCAGACCGGCGCGGCGCCGGTGACGCCCGAGACGGCATGCATCGGCGCGCCGCTGGCGTTGCCCACCCACACGCCCACCGTGTAGCGGGCGCTGAAGCCGACGCACCAGTTGTCGCGCATGTCCTTGCTGGTGCCGGTCTTGACGGCCGACCAGTAGCGCGTGGCCAGCGCGTTGTCCAGGCCGAAGGTGGGCACGCGGGCGCCGTTGTCGGCCAGGATGTCGGCGACGATGAAGGACGCGGCAGCGTCCATCGCGCGCGTGGGCGGCGCCGTGGCGGCCGCGGGCAGCAGGCGTGGCGCGCTCGCCAGGCCGCCGTTGGCCAGCGCGCGGTAGGCGTTGGCCAGCGACAGCAGCGTCACCTCGGGCGCGCCGAGCGCGATGCCGTAGCCGTAGAAGTCGCCGGGCTTGGCGATCGGCAGGCCGAGGGCCACCAGGCGGCGCGCGAAGCGGTCGGGCGACACCATCACCGCGGTGCGCACGGCCGGCACGTTCAGCGACGAGCCGAGCGCGGTGCGCACCGTCACCAGGCCCTTGAAGTCGTGGTCGTAGTTCTGCGGGATGTAGAGACCCGACGGCGTGTGCAGCCGGGTGGGCGCGTCGTCCAGCACCGAGGCCGCGGTGAGCCAGCGCTGCTCGATCGCCTGCTCGTAGAGGAAGGGCTTGAGCGTCGAGCCGGCCTGGCGCGGCGCGACGACGGCGTCCACCGCGGCGGCCTGCGACAGCGCGCCGCTGGAGCCGACCCAGGCCAGCACGTCGCCGCTCGCGTTGTCCAGCACCACCACCGCGCCGTCCTCGACGTCGCGGTCGCGCAGCTCGGCCAGTTGCTGGCGCAGCGCGTCGCGGGCGCGGCGCTGGGTGCCGGCATCCAGCGTGGTGCGCAGCGTGGCCGGCGGCGCCGCCCTGGCGACGGTCTTCATCACCTGGCGCGCGAAATGCGGGGCGAGCTGCTCGCCGGTGTCGGCCGACGCCGTGGCGGCGCGCCCCAGCATCAGCTCGGCGACGCCCTGCACCGTGGCACACGCGTCGGCGCGACCCTGGGCCTTCAGCACGCCGCAGGCGCGCTGGCCGACGATCGCGGGCGGCGCGTTCGGCGCGCGCAGCAACGCCGCGGCGATGGCGGCCTCCTGCGCGTCCAGGCCCGAGGGCGCCTTCTGGAACAAGGCCTGCGACATCGCCGCCACGCCCACCGCCTCGCCGCGGAACGGCACCAGGTTCAGCCAGGCCTCGAGGATCTGGTCCTTGCTCCAGGTGCGCTCGATGCGCAGCGCCGCGGCGGCCTGCCCGATCTTCGTGCCCACCGAGCGGCCGCCCGGGGTCAGCGCGAGGTCGGGGTCGATCAACCCGGCGAGCTGCATCGTGATGGTGGAGGCGCCGCGCGTGCCGCCCGCCTCCGCGCGGCCGATCGCCGCGCCGGCCACGGCCGACCAGTCGACGCCCGCATGCCGCAGGAAGCGCTGGTCCTCCGACGCGATGGCGGCCGCGCGCAGCGCCGGCGAGACCTGCGCCAGCGGCACCCAGGCACCGCGCCGCGCGTGCAGGTCGGTGCGCACCGTCTGCACCGGCTGGCCGTGGCGATCCAGCAGCACCGTCTCCGACGTGCGGTACGCGCCGCGCACCTGCTCGAACGACAGCGGGGCCGCGTGCACCGCGCCGCACGCGGCCAGGCAGGCCGCGGCGAGCGTCGCGCGCCAGGCGCGCGTGGTCACGGCAGCACCGTCCACGCGGCGTTGGGCGACTCGCCGAACATCTCCGGCGCGTACATCGCCTCGACGCGCGTCTGCGGCAGGCCGAAGCGGCCCGGGTTGTTCAGGCGCATCGTGTACTCCACGCTGAACGCGCCCTTGGGCAGGTAGCGGTAGTAGGCGCGGAACGCCTCGAAGCTGCGCTCCTGGTACGCGAGCCAGCCGCGCGCGTCGTCCTTCTCGGTGCCGGTGCTGATCTGGTCGTCGTTGCCCAGGCCGGTGCCCAGCATCGCCGCGCCGCCGGGCACGGGATCGTTGACCACCACCCAGGTGGCGTCGGCCTGCACGTCGATGTCGATGTGCACCCGCGCCACGTCGCCGCGCGACCACTTGCCGGCCACCTTCTGCTCGACCGGCGTGACGGTCTTGGTGATGCGGTAGCCGCTGCCGAACGGCACGGTGACGGGCACCGCCGCCCTGGACGTGACCGTCACCCACGGCTTGCCGCTGCCCTCGTGGTCGACCTGCAACGTGGCATCGGCCTTGTTGCCGGCGACGGCGAAGCCGGCGGGCCAGCCCAGCGGCAGCGCGGCGCCCGCGGGGATCTTCGACCAGTCCAGCGAGGTTGTCGCCCCCGGCGTTCCGAACCCCGCGCGCGTGACGCCGCGCACCGGGGTCGACTCGAACTTCTTCGAGAACGCCTCCATCGCGACACTGCCCCAGGCGTTGGCCACCGTCGTCGACCAGCGGCCGAACTGCTGGCGCTGCAGGGTGCCGGTGACGATGCGCGGCACGTCCTCGGCCCAGTCGGGGCGGCCCAGCACCGCCAGCGTCAGGCGCACGCTGTTGACATCGCCGTTGCTCATCAGCCACCACCAGCTGTCGTCGCGCTCGGTGGAGAAGCCCAGGCGGGTGCCCTGCACGTTCAGGCGTGCGCGCAGGACCTGCTGGGCCTCCTCGATGCGCTTCGTGCGGTCGGGAATCATGCCGACGCGGTCGAGGATCTGCAGCCAGTCGATGACCGCGCCGGTGGGCCACTGGTTGGGCAGGATCTGCACCGACTCCAGCATGCGCGGCTGCGCCTTGCCGTAGCGGCTCAGTGCCTCGATGGCGGCGAGCTTGCGCACGTCCAGGTCGCCGTTCCTGAGGAAGGCCGGGCGCCAGAAGTCGCGCGACACCCTGCCCTCGACGAAGCCGATCAGCCCGCGCTGCATGCTGGCCCGCGCCTCGTCGGGCAGCGCGAAGTCGTAGCCGAGCTTCGTGGCCTCGTCGCTGATCGCCAGCACGTAGGCGGTCAGGCTGTCGCTGCCGGTGTGCGCCGCGCCGCCGGGGAAGTAGTTCAGCAGGCCGTCCTCGTCCTGGTACAGCGAGACCTGGCTGGCCAGCGCCCGCCAATGCGCGGTGTCGCGCAGGCCGACGGCCACCGAGGCCTGCTGCTCGAAGCAGCTCCAGGGGTAGCGCTCGAAGAAGTCGCGCACGCCGGGCAGGCCGTCGCCCAGGCGCGGCTTCAGGGCCAGCTCGATGCCGCCGCGCAGCCGGCCCGTGCCGTCGGCCAGCGCATTGACCGGCGGCGCGATCGGGATGCGCAGCGACTTGTCCAGCTGCAGCAGGGTCGCCTGCTGCACCGTCACCGGCACGGCCTCGGCCACCTTCTGCGCGAACTTCATGCGGTCGTGCGCGGTGCCGGTGTCGGCCGCGACCGTCCACGCCAGGCTCTTCACGTTGAACGGCACGTCGACGTCCCATGCGACGTCCACCGCCGCGCCGGCCGCGATGGGCACGGCCTGCGCGGGCAGCGCCTGCTCGCCGGCCGAGGCCGCGAAGGCCACGTTCAACGCCGCCTTGGAGGTGTTGCGCAGCGTGAACATCGCCTTGTAGCGGTCGCCCTCGCGCACCAGCGGCGGCACGCCGGAGACGATCTGCAGGTCCTGCGTGGCGGCGATGCTCGCCTGGCCGGTGCCGAACAGCGCCGACTGCGCGCCCTGGACGACGTCGGCGATGGCCACGATGCGGAAGCTGGTCAGCGAGTCGTTGAGCGGCACGGCCACCACGGCCTCGCCCTTCGCGTCGAGCAGCACCGACGGGTTCCACAGCAGCAGCGTGTCGAACAGCTCGCGGGTGGGGAACTGGCCGCCGCCGCCGCCCGGAGGCGCGGCCTTCTTGCCGAAGTGGCGCTTGCCGATGATCTGCATCTGCGCGGTGGCCGTCTCCACCGCGTAGTCGCGGCGGCGGATCATCGCGTCGAACAGGTCCCAGCTGTCGTTGGGCTTGAGCGAGAGCAGGGCCTCGTCCACCGCGGCCAGCGTCACCTCGGTGCCCGCGGGCGCGGGACGGCCGTCGGGCAGCGTCACCTTGATGCGCACCTGGCTGGTGGCGCGGATCGGGTAGCTCGCCTTGTCCGGCGCCACGTCCACCTTCAGCCGGTGGCCCGCGTTGCCGACCTCGATCTCGGCGATGCCGAACCGGAAGGCCGGCTTGGCCAGGTCCACCATCGCGGTGGGCGCCTGGAAGTCCTGGCCCTCGTCGCGCCAGGCGTGCCACCACTCCACGGGCGACTTCCAGCCCCAGGTGAACAGCGAATACCACGGCACCTCGCGTACGCGGCCGCGCACCGCGAGCACCGACACGAACACGTTGGGCGCCCATTCGGCCTTGACCGGCACTTCGATCGTCGGGTCGCGACCATCGAGTTCGACAGTGCGGGTCTCGACGATCCCGTTGCGCTCGATGGCCAGCAGCGCGGTGGCGTGGCGGAACGGGCTGCGCACCTGGAACTTCGCCACCTGGCCCGGCTCGTAGGCGCGCTGCTCGGGCAGCACGTCCATGCGGTCGTCGTTGGCGCTGCCGAACCAGACCTCGCCCGCGCGCGTCACCCACACGCTGGACGCGGCGCGCGCGAGGTGGCCCTGGGCGTCCTTGGCCTGGGCGATCAGCTCGACCTGGCCCGAGGCCTCCAGCGTGGCCTCGCACAGCACCAGGCCGCGCGCATCGCTCTGGCCCGAGCACACCTCGCCCAGGTCCTCGTCGACGTTGCGGTTGTCGTAGGCGTAGAAGCCGCCCACCAGGCGCTTGCGCGCCGACAGCGCGTGATGCACCACCGCATGCACGCTGACGGCGATGCCCGCCTGCGGCCGGCCCTTCGTGTCGAGCGCGACCACCTGCGCCGGCAGCTTCTGGTGCACCGAGACCCAGTCGTCGGTGCGCACGCCCAGCACCACGGCCGAGGGCCACAGCGGCAGGGTCTGGCTGAGCGTCTGCACCTCGCCGTTCGGGTCGGCGTAGCTGGCCTGCACGAGCAGCTCGCGCGGCGCGGTGGTCGGCGGCAGCTTCGCGAGCGTCACCTTGCCAGCGCCCGCCTTGTCCAGGGTGACGGCCAGCTTGTCGGCCACCAGCTTCGCGTTCGTGTCGCGCTGCGTGACCATGCGATCGGCGTCGTCCTCGTCGACATACTCCTCGGTGAACATCGCGCCATCGCCGGAACGGTCGCCGCTGTCGGGCGCCTTCGGCGGCTCGAAGTGGAAGCCGGGCCAGCGCTGCACGGGAATCGCGTGCGCCAGGTCGATGTCGCGCACCTGCGCCGACACCTTCAGCGGCAGGCCGGCCGCGCCGCCGCCGTTGCCGTAGTTGACCATCACGTCCAGCGTGAGTTCGCGCGGATCCACCTGCGATCCGGCGGGCGGCACGAGGCGGCCGACCATCGCGGGCAGGCGGAACTCCTCGACGCGGAACGACCCGGTGGACACCGAAGGGCGGCCGTCGCGCATCAGCGTCACGTCGTAGACGCCCAGCTTGGCGTCGTCGGGCACCTTGAAGGTGGTCTCCGCGTAGCGGCCGGCGCGCCACGTCAGGGGAATGTCGAAGTGGTCGTCGGTCCCCTCATGCTCGATGCGCAGCGTGGTGGGCAAGGCACCGGCGTCCACCATCGCCAGGCCGGTCAGCAGCTCGCGGCGCGCATGGCTCTTCATCGAGAGCGTCTGGCCGGCGCGCAGCAGCGTGCGGTCCATCACCGTGTGGAACAGTTCGCGCGACACTTCCTCGCCACCACCCGACGAATTCAGGTTGAAGCGCCAGGCCTCGATGCCCTCCTGCCAGGTGGACCATACGAACGCCATGTCGGCACGACCCTGCGCGTCGGTGCGGCGCGCACTGACGAAGTAGCCATTGGGGCGGCCCGACTGGCCCGACCAGCGGCCATTGCCGTTGTTCGAGCAGTAGTCCCAGTGGAACTTGGGCAGGGGCTGGTCGATGCGCGCGAAGCCCTGCGCGTCGGTCCGGCCGTTCCACACCTTGTTGCCCTGGCAGTCGGACACCTGCACCACGGCGCCCGGCACCGGCTTGCCCTTGTCGAGGCTGGTGACCCAGACGCCGGAGTTGACCGGCGCCCACTTGAAATGCACGCCCAGGTTGGTGACCAGCACGCCGGTGCGCACGTACATCGGCGCCTTGCGATCGAGCAGCGCCTCGCCCAGGCGCGGCGACTCGATCTCCACCACGTGGTAGCCGGGCTGCGGCAACGGGATGCCGATGACCTCGAACGGATGGGGCTCGGCCTGAGACTCGGCCGGCAGCTTCAGCGTGCGTGCGCCGGGCGCCTTGTTCAGCAGGCTCACGGTGCGCGTCTGCACGGCACGCGGATCCTGGGCGTTGACGTCCGAGTCGTCGGCGTCCTCGTCCTGCGCCTGCTGCGACTTGGTGCGGCCGTGGTCCTTGGCCTGGCGGGCCGACTTCGGCCTGGCCGGCGGCGGTGGCAGCTTGATGCCGAGCTCGCTCTCAACCGTCGTTCGCTCCAGCGAGGTCTCGTCGTAGCGCGCGACGCGGGCGAACCATTCGATGATGGACGCATCGTCGGTCAGCGTGAGGTCGCGCGCCGGCGCGCCGCCCAGCGTCACCGCCTTGACGCCCAGCTGCCCTTCGATCTTGCGCACCGTCAGCGGCAGCACCGGCTCGGCGTTCAGCTCCAGGATGCCGAAGGTGGCCGCGGGGAACTTCGCCAGCGCCGGGGCGTCGGAGGTGCGGGTCTTCAGCGGGAACTGGTCGGCGTTGTCCAGCTTGCGGCCCGCGTCGTCGGCGAAGCCGGCGGGCAGCTCGATGCGCAGGTCGGCCTTCTCCGGCAGCGGACCGGAGAACTGCACCGCCGTGACGCCCTCTTCCGACGCGTCGCCGCCGACCGTGCCCTTGTTGCGGCCGAAGAAATAGAGGAACTTGTGCAGGCCGGACTCGTGCAGGTCCACCAGCGCGTCGGCGGTCTCGCCGCGGTGCTGCTCCACCTGCGGCTGGTGCGGGCCGTCGGGCGCGACGAGGACGATCTTCTCGGCGACCTTGCGCGGCACGGGCGACGAGAACTCGACGCGCAGCGGCCGCATCGGCAGGCAGTCGGCGCGCGAATTCACGCGCTCGCAGGTGAAGCTGGCCGTGAAGGCCGGCCGCACGACGTAGTCGAGGCGCCGGTCGGCCGAGCTCGCCACGCCGGTGGCCGTGGCCACGCCCTTGCCCCAGACCAGCGACAGCTTCGATTCGGGCGCAACGGGCCGCGCGCACTGCAGCGTCACGCTGCGGGCCTGCTGGGGCACCAGGCCGACGGCCTTCAGGATCGCGTCGCGCGTCGGCCCGGTGATGATCTTGACCGGCACCCGCTCGCCGACGCCGGCGGACTCGCACCAGGCGAATCGCTCGATGCTGTCGGCGGTGGCCGGCCCGTTCAGAAGCAGCGCGAACACCTGCTCCTCCTCGATCTTCTGCCACTCGCCCGGGGACGGGTAGGCGCGCACGATGGCCGGGCCGCCGGTGGAGAAGTCGAACTTCGCGTTCGCCGCGATGGCCGCGCCGGCGACCGACTTGATGCCGGGATGCGGCGCGACGCTGCAGCGCGTGCCGGGCGGCACGTCCTTGGCGAAGTCGAACACCCAGGTCTTGTCGTCGACCCAGCGCGCGGTGCCGGCCTGCGCGGCGGCGGGCGTGCAGGCGACGTCCAGCGGCGCGGGCAGGCGCGGGTCGCCGAACTTGACCATGGACTCGCTGAACGTGGCGCGCACCTGGCGCACCAGCGCCACCTCGCCCATCGGCGACATCGTCCTGAGCGTGGCGTCGGCGTGCGCCGCCGTCGGCGCCAGCGCCGCGGCCAGCGCGAACAGGCCGCCGGCCAGGCGCTGGCTGCAAGGGGTATGTTGCTTGTTCGACTGCATGAGATCTCCTCCCGCGCCCGGTGTCCGGGCTTCTCGGCCTGCAGTCTATGTCGCTCCGGCAGGGTGGACGGGCCGCGTGAGCGAAGTCTCACGCGCCGGAACGCCACCTCACGCAAGAAGGGCCTCGCGGCGTGCCGCGAGGCCCTGGGAAATCGCGCCGATGACGCGGCCTGCCGGCCACGCCGGGAGGTCGGGGGATTTACTTTTTCGTGTAGATCTGGTCGAACACGCCGCCGTCGGCGAAGTGCGTGGCCTGCGCCTTGGTCCAGCCGCCGAAGGTGTCGTCGATCGAGAACAGCTTCAGCTTGGGGAACTTGCTGGCGTACTTCGCGGCCACGGTCGGGTCCGTCGGGCGGTAGTAGTTGCGCGCCTCGATTTCCTGGGCTTCGGGCGAGTACAGGTACTCGAGGTAGGCCTGCGCGACGGCACGGGTGCCCTTGCGGTCGACCACCTTGTCGACCACGGCCACCGGCGGCTCGGCCAGGATGCTGCTGGGCGGGTAGACGACGTCGAACTTGTCGGCGCCGAATTCCTTGAGCGACAGGTAGGCCTCGTTCTCCCAGGCCAGCAGGACGTCGCCGACGCCGCGCTCGGCGAAGGTCACCGTGGCGCCGCGCGCACCGGAGTCGAGCACCGGCACGTTTTCGTAGACCTTCTTGATGTAGGCCCGGGCGGTGTCGTCGGTGGCGCCAGGCTGCTTGAGCGCCCAGCCGTAGGCCGCGAGGTAGGCCCAGCGCGCGCCGCCCGAGGTCTTCGGGTTGGCGACGATCACGCCGACGCCCGGCTTGGTCAGGTCGCTCCAGTCCTTGATGCCCTTGGGGTTGCCCTTGCGCACCAGCAGCACGATGGTGGAGGTGTAGGGCGTGCTGTTGGCCTTGAACTTCTTCTGCCAGTCGGTGGCCAGCAGGCCCTTCTGGGCGATGGCGTCGATGTCGTAGGACAGGGCCAGCGTGACGACGTCGGCGTCGAGGCCGTCGATCACCGCGCGCGCCTGCTTGCCCGAGCCGCCATGCGAGTTGTTGATGGTGATGTTGTCGCCGGTCTTGGCCTTCCAGTACTTCGTGAAGGCCGTGTTGTAGTCCTGGTAGAGCTCGCGCGTCGGGTCATACGAGACGTTGAGCAGCGTGATGTCCTTGGCGAACGAGACGGCGGCGGTGGCGGTCAACGCCACGGCCAGGAGCGTTCGGGTAAGGCGGCGGGAAATCGTCATCAAAGGTCCTCTTGGGTTCGGATCGGGGAATCGGTGCAAGCTGAGCACAGGCTGAAGGGGATTCTGCGGATCCAGCTCGGCCGCGGCAAAGAACATAAACGCCGTTGCTTAAACGGCCGACAGCGACACCCGCCCGCCGGCCGCCTCGGGATGGATGGCGCGCCCGGCCGGGTCCGGCTCGGCGCCGTCGCCCTCGCCGGGGTCGCCGTCGACGTCGGCCTCGGGCCCGCCGACCGCCAGCAGGCCGTGGCGCTTGAGCAGCGTGCGCACCATGTTGCGGGTGACGCCCAGCGCCTTGGCCGAGCGCACCTGATTGCGGTGGGCATGCTCGAACGCCGCGTGCACCAGCGCGCGCTCGACGGCGTCGAACAAGCCCTCGCCGCCCTCGCGCAGCAATTCGTCGAACACGGCCGGCAGGCGCGCGCGCGGGCCCGCTGGCGGCGGTGGCGGCGCGGACGCTTCACCCGCGCCGGACGGCGCATCGGTCGACGGCACCCGGTAGCCGCCGAAGACCGGCCCGGCGTCGGACGCCCGCGGCGCCGCGCGTCGATCGTGCGTGGGCAGCAGCGGCACCAGCTTCAGGTCGCCGGGATGGATCTCGACGCCAGCGCACACGATCAGCGCGTAGTGGATGACGTTCTCGAGCTCGCGGATGTTGCCGGGCCAGCTGTAGTCGCGCAGCGCATCGCCGGCGGCGGCGCTCAGCGGCACCGGCCGGATGCCCAGCCGGTTGCAGTACACGCCGATGAAGTGCTCGGCCAGCGGCAGGATGTCGGCGCGGCGCTCGTGCAGCGCCGGCAGGCGCACGCTCGCCACGCTGAGGCGGTAGTAGAGATCGGCGCGGAAGTGCTGCGCGGCGACGGCGCGCGCGAGATCGATGTTGGTGGCGGCGACCAGGCGCACGTCGAGCGAGATCGGCCGGCGCGAGCCCAGGCGCACGACCTGGCGCTCCTGCAGCACGCGCAGCAGCTTGACCTGCAGCGACATCGGCAGGTCGCCGATCTCGTCGAGGAACAGGGTGCCGCCGTTGGCGGCCTCGAACCAGCCCGCGCGGGCGTGGCTCGCGCCGGTGAACGCGCCCGCCTCGTGGCCGAACAGCTCGGCGTCGATCAGCGTCTCGCTGAAGGCGCCGCAGTTGACGGCCACGAACGGCCCCGCCCGGCCGCTGGTCGTGTGGATGTGGCGCGCGATCAACTCCTTGCCGGTGCCGGTCTCGCCGGTCACCAGCACGGTGGCGTCGCTGCGCGCCACGCGTTCCACGTGATCGAGCAGGACGCGCGACTGCGGGTCGTGGAAGACCAGCGCCTTGGCACGGATCGTCAGGGGCGCGGTGTGCGAGTCCGGCAGGGTCAGAATCTTTGCCACGGGTGGGGGTGAAACTGGGTTGCGGGAGTGCAAAGTTACGTGCTGTGCTGCGTTGCACCAAGCAATCTCTTCGCCTGTCGATATGAGGGAATCGACACCCCGCCGGAACGGGTGTGCGGTCGACGTCCGAATCTGCACCGAACCCAGCAGCCCGGCGGGCGAAGTCGCGTGATTTGCACAGAAAACCCCATCTGGCGTGCCGACGGGGCGGGCGCGAACCTTGCAAGAGCCCGCGCATGAAACATCCGCTCCCCCGCTCGCTGGCGCTGCTCGCGCTCGCCCTCCCCCTGTCCGCCGCCCAGGCGGCGTTGGCCACAGGCGACACCGCCCCGTCGTTCGAGGCCCCGGCCTCGCTCGCCGGCAAGGCCTTCACCTATTCGCTGGCCGACGCGTTGAAGCGCGGCCCGGTGGTGGTGTACTTCTACCCCTCGGCGTATACCGGCGGCTGCAACCTGGAGGCGCACACCTTCGCCGTGCAGCACGAGAAGTTCCTCGCCGCCGGCGCCACCATCGTCGGCGTGTCGCTGGACGACATCGGCCGGCTCAACACGTTCTCGGCCGACCCCGAGTACTGCGGCGGCAAGATCGCGGTGGCCTCGGACCCCGACGGCCACATCGCGCGCGCGTACGCGCTCTCGGTGCGCGACGCGGCGCCCGGGCGCAAGGACACGCGCGGCGTGGCCATCGAGCACGGGTTCGCCGAGCGCAGCACCTTCGTGGTCAAGCCCGACGGCCACATCGCGGTGGCATTCGACGGCCTCTCGCCGGTCGACAACGTCGAGCACGCGCTGAGCGCCGTGCAGCAGCTGGCGCAGCAAGGCCGCTGAAGACGACGCCGGCGCCGCCCGGCAGGCGGCGCCGGCGTGCACCGCCGCTCACCAGGCCGGCGCCGCCGCGGCGGTCCTGGCCGGCGCAGGCGCGGCCGCGGCGGACGGCGCGGGCGACTCGCCGGCGCGCACCAGCAGCAGCACGCCGGCGGCCGCGAGCGACACCGCGACGAGCAGGCCCACCCGGCCGTTCCGCGCCGGCGCGGGCAACGGCGTGCCGGCCGCCACGTCCTGCAGGCCGGTGATCATCGGCCGGACCAGGCGGTGGCGCTTGACGACCACGTGGAACGCGATCGCCAGCACGTGCAGCGCCAGCAGCGCGAACAACCCCCAGGCCAGCAGCCGGTGCCAGCCCGTCGCGCGCGAGCCCAGGGAGTCGTCGACGAGGTGGTTGAGCGGACCGGCGAACGCGATGTCGTCGTTACCGAACAGGCCCGTGCCCGCCTGCAGCGCCAGCAGGCCCAGCAGTGCGAACACCGACAGCGCGCCCAGCGGGTTGTGGCCGAGGCCGCGCCAACGTCCGCGCAGGTAAGCCTGCACGCGCGCCGGCGACGGCGCGAAGTGCGTGAAGCGCGACGTCGCCGAGCCCACCAGGCCCCAGACGATGCGAAACACCAGCAGGCCGACGATCACCAGGCCCGCGCGGCCGTGCCAGGGCATCCAGGCGCCACCCAGTTCGCCGGTGACGACCGCGGTGGTGACCGCGGCCACCAGCGACCAGTGGAAGACGCGCAGCGGCAGGTCCCACAACAGGATGCGCCGCGCGCCCGCCGGCACGGGCGTGGCTGGCGCGACGTCGATGGCGCCATCGACGGCGCCGAAATCCGACCGCAACTCGGGCGTGGTCATGCGCGTTCCCCGGTCAGGACTTCGGCGCGGACGCCGCGCCAGCCACGCGAGGAGCGCGCGGCAGCAGGTGCGCCACCGCCGTGCCGCCCTCCACCTCGTATTCCTCGGCACCGGTCGCGCCCGCCACGTTGAAGCCCTTGGCGGTCAGCAGGTCGCCCGCGGCACCCGCGCGTTGAGAGTGGTTGGAGACGGTGACGATGGTGCGGTCGTGCGGCAGCCAGGCCAGTTGCTTCTCGAGATCCTTGTTCTGCACGCTGAGGAAGACGGGGAAGCTGCCGAACTCGATGAATTCCGCCGGCGCGCGAAGGTCGATGAAGATCACCGAATCGGGCTTGGCCAGCAGCGCATCGACCTCCGCCTTGCTGAGTCGCTTCGTCTTGAACTTCCACGGCGCGTCGAGCGACTCGTGCACCCGCTTGACCGCGGCCGGATCGGCCGTGCCGCCGGCGACGTGGATCGGCGGCGCGAGCTGGGGCGCGGCCTGCTGGGCGGAGACGGAGGCGAAGGTGCCCGCGATCAGCGCGGCGACGAGGAGGCGATTGACGTTCATGTGGGGAGCTTTCTCTGGATGGAAGGGGGTCGCGCAGCGTCGGGCCGACGCGGGCGCACGCCGGTCCACCTGCAGCAAGCGTGCCAACGACGCGCCCCGCGTGGCGGCGCAGCGGCGCGCGCCGCGCGCGCTCCATGCGCACCAGCCGCAGTTGCATTCCGGACAGTTGCGCGCCCGGGCTGTTGCACGTTCAACAGGCGACATCGGCCGCCCGGCGCGCCGATCGGCCGCGGATCCGGCGCGCGGCGGGCGCGATTCGCGAAGGCAACGCGGGGTTCGCTCGTTCGGCGCATTTGGTTATCTGTTTCCGGTGGCACAGCCGCTGCATTGGACAGGCATCCCCCTTCCTATTCCAATGAACCGAGGAGTTTCAGTGAGCCGTTCCCAGTCCCGCCGACAACAACAAGAATCGACCTCCCGCCGCCGCGCCGCCGCCGATGCCTTCGCCCCCGCGCCCATCGCCGCCGCCGTGATGGCCCTGACCCTGCTGGGCCCGGCCCACGCCCAGACGGCCTCCTCCGCGGCCCCGGCCGCGAGCGCCGCCAGCGCGGCCGAGGCGAGCAACGAAGCGCCGGCGCTCGACGCCGTCACCGTGCACAGCCGCAACCGCATCGAAAAGCTGCAGGACGTGCCGATCTCGGTGTCGGTGACCACCGGCGCCGAGCTGGCCCGGCTCGACGCGTACGGCGTGGAAGCGATCACCAAGCGCGCCGCCAACGTCTCGTGGAACCAGGGCAACCAGCGCACCAGCAGCCTGTCGATCCGCGGCATCGGCAAGATCGGCCAGACCGAGGCCCAGGATCCCAGCGTCGGCGTGATCGTCGACGGCGTGAGCTACGCCTACAACGCGCTGACCTCCAGCTTCGACTTCGTCGACGTCGACACCATCGAGGTGGCGCGGGGCCCGCAAGGCACCTTGCAGGGCAAGAACGCGAGCGTCGGCAGCGTCACGGTCAACTACAAGCGCCCGACGTTCACCCCGACCGCCGACTACACGCTGGCATTCAACAAGAACCGCGGCCTGCTCGGCGTTGCCGCGATCGGCGGCCCGGTCATCGACAACGTGCTCGCCTGGCGTGGCACCTTCTCGGTCAACCGCCAGGACGGCCCGCTGGTCAACCAGTACAACCGCGACCAGACCTACACGAACAAGGATCGCGTCTCCGGCCGCGTGCAGTTCCTGCTCAGGCCCGACGACGACTGGAGCGTGCGCGTGGAAGGCACCTACACGCCGCGTGCCAGCGAGACCACCAACGGCTACAGCTACGCCCGGCCAACCGTGCTGACCAAGTACTCGGACGGCAGCACGCCGGTCACGAACAACACCACCGAGGCCAAGTTGGCGCGCAGCTGGTTCGCGCAGAACAGCTCGTATACGCTCGCCAACTACTACGCCGGTCCTGACAGCGACGGCCAACGCGGTCTCGTGACGGGCAACAGCGGCCTGTCGGCCGAGGTGAACTGGAAGATTCCGGGCGGCCTCACGCTGACCTCCATCACGGCGGCCGAGACCTACCACTTCAACGCGGTCAACGACGACGGCACACCCTACGACATCACGCGCAACGCCGGCGGCTTCTGGAACGACTACCGGCAAAAGAGCGAGGAACTGCGCATCACCTCGCCGGTGGGCGGCCTCGTCGACTACCAGGCCGGGCTGTTCCTGATGCAGGCCAAGAACTCGGCCACCTACCAGAAGGGCTGGGGCAACGACGCCGGTGCCTGGTACGCCTCGCCCTCGCAATACAACACGCTCGACGCCAACGCCGCTGGCCAGCTCCTGATGCTGGACTCGCTGGCCAACGTCAACATGGCCTACAACTCGCCGGCCGGCCAGCAGGCGATCAACAACAAGAGCGCCGCGATCTACGCCCAGGCCAACTGGCACCTGAGCGACACGCTCACCGTGACCACCGGCGGACGCCTGACCCACGAGGATCGCCGCACCACGGACAGTTCGTACGTCATCAGCAACGGCAGCGGGATCGAACTCAATCCGGTGTCGGTCAACGGCGTGCAACTCGGCGGCTTCGCCTCGGCAGCAACGGCCATCCCCCCCAACGCGACGACGGGTGCGCCCGCGTACGCCGCGGGTGACCTGCTTGCAGGCAACTCGGCAGACCAACTCGCCCTGGCCGATGCCACGGCGAAGAAGTATTTCGGTGTTGCCAGCTATGCAGCCCTGACGAAGGCCCAGAAGGCGCAAGTTGCCGCCGCCAAGTCCATCCGCCAGACCAACCTCGGCGTGCTGTTCAACCCGACCGTCGCCCAACCCTACCGCGCGAACCAGCCGGCGTTCTCGATCAGCCCCAGCCTGAAGCTGAGCCCCGACGTCACGACGTACGTCTCGGCGGTGCACGGCGAGAAGGCGGGCATTTCGCAGCTGGTCAACGGCATCTCGGCGCTCGTCGAGCCCGAGAAGACGAACTCGTTCGAGCTGGGACTGAAGTCCGCCCTGCTGGACAAGACGCTGATCCTGAACGTCGACGTCTACGACATGCGCATCAGCAACTACCAGCAGTCCGTGCGCATCGTCGACCAGTACACCACCAACAACAACAACATCGGGCTCACACCAGCCGACAGCGGCTATGTCTACTCCTACACCTCGGCCACCGGCAACGTGCCCAAGGTCGAGGCCAAGGGCCTGGAGATCGACGGCGTCTACGCCGGCATCCCGCGCACGACACTGCGTTTCTCGGGGGCGTACAACCTGGCGCGCTACAAGTCGTTCCCGAATTCTGCGCAACCCGTGGAGAACGGCTACGTCGGCGCCCCGGCCTACCAGGACGTCAGCGGCAAGACGCTGGCCGGCGCACCCCGCTTCTCGTTCAACGTCGGGGCCGACTACCACCAGTCCATCACCGCCGACAAGGAAGCCCACGTCAGCGCCAACGTCGCCTACAGCAGCAAGTTCAACTCGGACGTGTCGCTGTCGAACTACGCCGTCGTCGGCCAGTCGGCGCTGGTCGACTTCTCCATCGGCGCCGGCAAGCACGACCGGAGCTTCGACGTCAGCCTGGTGGTCAAGAACCTGTTCAACAACCAGACGGAGACGGCGCGCACCGCCACCAGCATCACGCCGGCCGTGCCGCGCACCTACGGCATCCAGTTCACCGGCACGCTCTGACCCGCCGACGGGGCGCTGCTTGCCTTGCACCAGCCGGCAGGCCCGGCTGTTTCCAATGCAGCAGCGCGCGTCGGAAATTGCGTCGAAAGCATCGTTTTCGACCCGCCGGGGTGCCTGAAAACTGGCGCGCCAATTGCGTATGTCCGCAGGCGGCGCGCGCCCAGGACCGACCCCACGAGGGTACGGATCCCGACGGCGCAGCGCTCCCGCCCTCCTCCCCGGCATGTTCGTTCTCTCATCGACACCGAGTCGCACCATGAACAAATCCATCTCCGCCGCTCTTCTCACGCTGGGCTTCGTCGCCGCCGGCGCTCCCGCCGCGGACACGTCCAACGCGAGCGCCGCCGCGCCGGCCCTGCCGGCCGCGCATCCCCCGCTGCCCGCCAACGCCGTGGCCGCACTCGCCAGCGCCGCCGCCGCCAGCGGCGTGCCCGCCGCGCGCGCCTGGGCCTATTCGCCGGTCCAGCAGCCGGCCGTCCCGGCCGTCAAGACCAAGGCCTGGGTGCGCACGCCGCTCGACGCGTTCGTGCTCGCCAAGCTGGAGGACAAGGGCCTCAAGCCCTCGCCCGAGGCCGATCGCGCCACCTTCATCCGCCGCGCGACGCTCGACGCGTGGGGGCTGATCCCGACGCCCGACGAGGTCAAGGCCTTCGTCGGCGACAAGTCGCCCAAGGCCTACGAGAAACTGGTCGATCGCCTGCTCGCGTCGCCGCACTACGGCGAGCGCCAGGGCCGGCGCTGGCTGGACCTGACCCGCTACGCCGACTCCGACGGCTACAACGCCGACGGCACGCGCCCGAATATCTGGCGCTACCGCGACTACGTCATCGCGTCGTTCAACCAGGACAAGCCCTTCGACCGCTTCGTCAAGGAGCAGATCGCCGGCGACGAACTGTGGCCCGACCGCACCGAAGCGCTGGTGGCCACCGGCTTCCTGCGCAACTTCCCCGACGAGATCAACGCGCGCGACCTGAACCTGAAGAAGCAGGAAGTCGCCAACGACCTCACCGACACGGTCAGCTCGGTCTTCCTGGGCACCACGCTCGGCTGCGCGCAGTGCCACGACCACAAGTTCGACAAGATCTCGCAGAAGGAGTACTACCAGTTCCAGTCCTTCTTCGTCAACACCAGCTGGAACGACGACGTCAAGGCGCTCGAAGGCCCCGCCCTGGCCGCGTACCGCGCGCAGCAGGCCAAGTGGGAAGAGGCGACCAAGGACATCCGCGCCCAGCAGGACGCGCTGCTGCGCCCGGTCATCGAGAAGCTGGAGAGCGACCGCCTGTCCGGCTTCGTGCCCGAGACGCGCACGTCCATCAGCAAGCCCGAGGCCGAGCGCGATGCCTACGACCGCTGGATCTACCATCGCAACCTGTGGACGCTGTCGGGCCGCACGCGCAACGCGATCAACGACCTCAAGCGCAAGGACAAGGACAGCTACGCCAAGTACCAGGCGCTCGACGAGCAGCTGAAGGCCTTCGACGCGCTCAAGCCCAAGGATCCGGGCAACGTCTCGACGATGAGCGAGCTGGGCCACGCCGACGCGCCGCCCACCTACATCCTGTTCAAGGGCATCTACGACCGCAAGCTCGACGAGGTGCAGCCGGGCTTCCCCGCGCTGCTGACGAGCGCGAAGCCGCAGGTCGTGCCGACGGGCACGTCGTCCGGCCGCCGCACCGCGGTCGCCAACTGGATCACCTCGCCCGACAACCCGCTCACCGCGCGCGTGTTCGTCAACCGCGAGTGGGCGCAGGTGTTCGGCACCGGCGTCGTCGAGTCGGTCAGCGACTTCGGCAAGATGGGCGTCAAGCCCACCAACCCGGAACTGCTGGACTACCTTTCGGCGCAGTTCGTGCAGGACGGCTGGAGCGTCAAGAAGCTGCAGCGCCAGATCCTGCTGTCGGCCACCTACCGCCAGGCCTCGGCGCCGCGCGCCGACGCGCAGAAGATCGACCCGAGCAATCGCCTGCTGTGGGCCTACCCGCGCCAGCGCCTCGAGGCCGAGGAGATCCGCGACTCGCTGCTGCAGGCGTCGGGCCTGCTGGAAGACAAGCTGGGCGGCCCGGCCGTGTTCCCGCCGCTGCCGGCCGGCACGCAGGCGCCCAACCGCAACTTCTGGATCACGTCGGACAACCCGCACGACTTCAACCGTCGCAGCGTCTACGTCTTCATCCGCCGCAACCTGCCCTACCCCCTGCTGGACACCTTCGACTGGGCCAACCCGAACATCGTGCACAACAAGCGTGACGTGACCACGACCGCACCGCAGGCCCTGGCGCTGATCAACAGCGACCTGGTCTACAGCTGGTCGAAGGCGCTCGCGGGACGGGTGATCCAGGAAGTGCCCAAGGGCGGCGACGCGGCCCGCATCGACCGCGTCTACGAGATCCTCTACTCGCGCAAGCCCGACGCCTTCGAGAAGGGCCGCCTGCTCGCCTTCCTGTCCAGCCAGCAGGAGATCGCGGCCAGGCAGCTCGCCGCCGGCAAGAAGGTGAACCTGCCCGAGGGCTACGGCATCACGCCGTCGCTCAACGCCCAGGTCGACAAGCTCTACAAGGTCGCCTATGGCCGCGCGCCCGACCGCTTCGAGCAGGCCGCGCTCGTCGAACTGCTCGACAAGCAGAAGCAGAAGGAAGCGCACTGGGCGACCGCACCGAACCCGAACTACGACCCGGTGGCGCTGGCCGCTGCGGCCGCGGCCGCCAACGCCGCCGCCAACGCGCCGCCGCAGACCGACGACGGCGGCTCCGCTGCCGACGGCGGCGCCAAGACCGACCCTGAGGCCGCGCACGCCGCCGCCTTCGTCGACCTGGTGCACGCGCTGTCGAACGCCAACGACTTCCTCTACCGCTTCTGACGCGCAACGGCTCGCCTGTTGCAAGCAACCTCACATCACTCTACGGAGATCTCCATGAGCCATCATTCGCGTCGCGACTTCCTCGGCCACGCCGGCCTCGGCCTCGGCGCCGCCGCGCTCTCCGGCGTCCTGCCGGTCCTCAACGTCGCCTCGGCGGCCGAGCTCGAGGACCCGCAGGCGCCGCGGCAGCCGCACTTCCCGGCCAAGGCCAAGTCCGTCATCTGGCTGCACATGGCCGGCGCGCCCAGCACGCTGGACCTGTTCGACTACAAGCCCGACCTGATCAAGTACGCCGGCAAGCCGCTGCCCGACTCGTTCGCCAAGAACCTCAAGACCGCCACCGACGGCGGCGTGGGCAACCTGCTGGCCACCAAGCGCACCTGGAAGCAGTACGGCGAGACCGGCGCCTGGGTGTCGGACTTCCTGCCCAACCTGGCCGAACAGGTCGACAGCATCGCCTTCCTGAAGGGCTGCAAGACCGAGGGCGCCACGCACATCATTTCGTCGCTGAAGCTGCACACCGCGGGCCTGGTGCCGGGCCGCCCGGCACTCGGCGCCTGGGTGCAGTACGCGCTCGGCTCGGCCAACCCCGACCTGCCGGCCTTCGTCGTGCTGCCCACCGGCGTGGGCGCCGCGGGCGGCGGCCGCGGGCAGGTGATCTGGAGCTCCGGCTTCCTGCCCGCGGCCTACCAGGGCACCGCGTTCCGCAAGGGCGACTCGCCGATCCTGCACCTGGCGCGCCCGGAAGGCGTGATCGACACCCAGCAGCGCAACACGCTGGACCTGATCCGCGCCCTGAACGAGCACACGGCCGCCCAGCGCTCGGACGACACCGAACTGGCCGCGCGCACCAAGTCCTACGACCTCGCCTACAAGATGGAAACGTCGGCACCGGAAGCCGTGGACCTGGGCAAGGAGACCGCCGCCACCAAGGCGCTGTACGGCATCGGCGCCAAGGAAACCGACGAGTACGGCACCGCCCTGCTGCGCGCGCGCCGCCTGGTCGAGCGCAACGTGCGCTTCATCCACGTGATCTCCGGCGCGCCGGACGCCTCGGTCGACAGCTGGGACGCCCACAACAACCTGGAGAAGAACCACAGCGTGATGACCAAGACGGTCGACAAGCCGATTGCCGGCCTGCTGGCCGACCTGAAGGCGCGCGGCCTGCTGGAATCGACGCTGGTCGTGTGGACCTCGGAGTTCGGTCGCACGCCCTACGGCCAGAGCGGCAACGGCCGCGACCACAACCCGTGGGGGTATACCAGCTGGATGGCCGGCGGCGGCATCAAGCCGGGCACGTATGGCAGCACGGACGCGATCGGCCTGCGCGCCGAGACCGTCGTCGCCGACACCTACGACCTGCAGGCCACCATCCTGCACCAGCTGGGCCTGGACAACCGCAAGGTGACGTTCCAGTACCAGGGTCGCCAGGAGCGCCCCACCACCGTGTTCGGCGACGTCATCAAGGAGATCGTGGCCTGACGCGCCGCCGGGCCGCGCGCTCCCGCGCGCGGCCCGCATTCTTTGCCCATGAAGTTCAGCAACAAGACCCTGTTCGCCTGCCTGCTCCAGCTCGCCCTGATCGGCAGCGCGCTGTGCGCCCCGGAGGCCGTCGACGTCGACGGCGACCTGATGCGCGGCATCGACGACACCGCCAAGAGCCTCGACTCCGAGGTCGCCCTCAAGGACGCCAAGGCCGCCCTCGCCGACGCCCGCGCCCTGGTCGACACGTTCTCACGCATCGAGTCCCACTACGGCCAGAAGCCGGACACCGCCGACGCCGTGGGCTTCGCCCACCAGACCCAGGCGCTCGCCGCGCAGGCCCTCAAGGCCATCGAGGCGCAGGACTTCGACGCCGCCGGCGAGGCCGTCAACCAGCTCACCCGCTCGTGCAAGAAATGCCACGACGTCTACAAGAAGGACTGACCATGCGATCCCCGCCGCGCACCCGCGCTGCGCTCGCCGCCACCGCCGCCGCGGCGCTCGCCGCCACCGCGCTGACCGGCGCGCGCGCCGCCAGCATCCTCGACTTCGACATCTGGATGCGCGCCATCGACAAGCGCAGCGTCGACGTGCAGCGCAACATCGACGCGCACAAGGCCGAGGCCGCCGCCGCCGACGCGCGCGAGCTCGCGCGCCTGTACGCCCTGATGGAGACGTATTTCGTCGACGACGGCCATGCGCCCGACGCCGTGACGCAGTCGGAGACCGGCAAGGTGCTGGCCGCCGGCATCCCGGCCGCGCTCGCGGCGCAGGACTTCGACGGCGCGGCCAGGGCGGCCCTCGAGATCTCGCACGCGTGCAACGACTGCCACGACGCGCACAAGCCGTTCCAGTGAACGATTCCCTTTCCGACAACCAACCTCTGAAAACGCACGCCATGAAGCCGACCTCGAAGTTCCTCCGCCTGTCCGCGCTCGCCGCCGCCCTCGCCTGCACCGTCGCCGGCTCCGCCCTCGCGCAGCAGGCCCCCAAGCCCGAGAACCTGATCAAGTGGCGCCAGTCCGCGTTCCAGACGGTCGCGTGGAACTCCGGCCGCATCAAGGCCAGCCTGGACGGCACCTACAACAAGGAGCAGGTGCTCAAATCGGCCAACGTGATCGCCGCGATCGCCAACTCCGGCCTCGGCAGCCTGTTCGCGGCCGGCACCGAGACCGGCAAGGGCTGGCACGACACCACGGTCAAGCCCGAGGCGTTCACGAACGCGGCGCACTTCGGCGAGCTGGGCGCCGACTTCGCCAAGGAGTCGACCGAGCTGGTGCGCGTGGCCTCCACTGCCACGGACGGTGCCGCCGTCAAGGAACAGTTCGGCAAAGTGCAGAAGACCTGCAAGTCGTGCCACGACGACTTCCGCGTCGCCAACTGAAGGCCGGCTCGATGAAGCTTCATCGCACCACCCTGTCGCTGGCCGTCGGCACCGTGCTGGCGCTGGCGGCATCGCTGGCCGCCACGGTCGCGGCACACGCCCAGTCGGCGCCGGCCTCCGCGGCCGCCGCCTCCGCACCGCGCGTGCTGCCCAAGGAGTTCAGCTTCTTCCTGACCAGCCAGGGCTCCGGCAAGGGTGGCGACCTCGGCGGCCTGGCCGGCGCCGACGCGCACTGCCAGCGCCTGGCCACGGCAGTGGGCTTCGGCCACAAGACCTGGCACGCCTACCTCAGCACCCAGGCTGTCGACGGCCAAGCGGCCGTCAACGCGCGCGACCGCATCGGCGCCGGCCCGTGGGTGAACGCCCGCGGTGCCGTCATCGCCCGCGACCTCGCGCAGCTGCACGGGGACACGGTCGAACTCGGCCAGCTCGGCAACAACCTGAGCAAGGCAACCGTCTTCACGGAGACGAACGAGACGCGCGGGGCCTTCGGCGACAAGCCCAACCAGCACGACGTGATCACCGGCTCGCAGCCCGACGGCCGCGCGTACACGGACACGGCCGACCACACCTGCCGCAACTACACCACCAGCGCCTCGGACGCGTCCACCCAGCTGGGCCACTTCGACCGCGCCGGCGGCGGCAACACGTCGTGGAACTCGGCCCACAAGAGCCGCGGTTGCAGCCAGGACAACCTGGTGAGCACCGGCGGCGCCGGGCTGCTGTACTGCTTCGCGACGAACTGAACGGTCGGCATGACGACAAGGGCCGTGCGCGTCGCTGCGCACGGCCCTTGTTCCAAGCGTGCCGATGGCTCAGCGATTCGCCACGACTTCGGCGTAGACCCACTTCACGAAGCGATCGGCCGTCTGGGCCGACTGCGGCACGCGGGCGTCGAACTCGGCCGTCGGCTTCGCGGCCAGCACGTCCTCGAGCGTCTTGCCCTGGGCCACCAGCTTCTGCACCTTGGCGCGCACGGCCAGGATCACGTCGCGCTGGGCCAGCACCGCGTTGCGGTCGACCAGGGGGCCGTGGCCCGGGATGATCCTCGTGGCCGGGCCGGCGCGGTCGGCGATCTCGCTCAGGCCCTCGAGGATGCCGGCCAGGCTGCCGCCGTTGGCCAGGTCCACGTACGGGTAGCCGACGCTGCGGAAGATGTCGCCCACCGCGATGATGTCGTGGCCCGGGAACGAGACGATGGTGTCGCCGTCGGTGTGCGCCGCGACGACCGGCAGCAGCCGCACGTCCTCGCCGTCGACGTGGATCGACAGCGAGGCGTTGTAGGTGACCACCGGCAGCGCGAGCGCCGCGGCGGCCGGCACCGGCGTGCCGTCGGCGCGCGGGGCGGGATGCTCGAGCCGGTAGCGCAACTGGTCGCGCGCGAAGATGGTCGCGCCCAGCCTGGCGAAGTTCTCGTTGCCGCCCACATGGTCGGGATGCACGTGCGTGTCGACCAGGAAGCGGATCGGCTTGTCGGAGACCCGGCGGATCGCGGCCACCAGCCTGTCGGTCAGCGGCGCGAACTGCGAGTCGACGACCAGGACGCCCTCGGGCCCGGCCAGCACGCTGATCGTGCCGCCCTGGCCTTCCAGCGTCCAGAAGTCCGGGGCCAGCTGCGTGGTCCTGATCTCGACCTTGCTGAAGTCCGGCGGGGCCTGCGCGAAGGTCGGTGCGGCGAGCAGGCCGAGGGCGCAGGCCGCGGCGGCGGCGATCGGATGAGCAGAACGTGTCATGGCGGGTCGTCGAGGCAATGCGGGCCGCCATCGTACGGCAGCCACGTGAACGAACGGGTGAGCAGGATCAACGGGCGAAGTTCACGTCCAGCGGCACCTGCACCTCGTCGGCCCCGCCGGCCGAGCAATGCATGCGCTTGACGGCCCCCTGCACGTATTTCGTGTATTCCTTGGGACCGGACAGGAAGGCGACGTCGGTGACCTGGCCGCCGCGCACCGTCAGGCGCGTGCGCACGGTGCCGACGATGCCCACGCGGTCCATCGCCTCTTCCAGCACCTGCGCCAGCACCGTCTGGTAGCCCGGGCAGGCCAGGCTGACCTCGCGGCGCACCGGGGCGGCCGGGGCCGGCGCCGGCGGAGCCGGCGGCGCGACGACCTGCGGTTCGCGTGGCGGCTCGGCCTGGGTGGCGACGATCGTGGGCGCGGGCGGCGCCGGCGCGGGCACCACCTCGGGCGGCGGCACGTAGGCCGGCGGCGGCGGCGTGGCCGCCTTCGGACGCTCGACCACCTTTTCCACCTTCGGCGGCGGCGGGGGCGGCGGCGGCGCTTCCGGAATGATGGCCATGTCGATGGGCTTGCGCACCGCGTCGACCACGTGCTGGGCCAGTCCGGACACCAGGGCCCAGCCGAACAGCACGTGGATGCCGGCGACGACGATCAGGCCGGTGCCGCGGCCCTGGGCCTGCGCCTGGGTGCGCCCGGTGGGGCGCGCCACGCGCGGGAACGGCAGCACCTCCGCGGGTCCCGGCGCCGCGCGCGGGGGAAGGGGCAACGGCGCGCGCAGCGGCGCGCCATGGGAATCGAGTACGGCACTCATGATGTCCTCACTTCGGAATGAATTGCTCGCTGCCGGTGACGCCGACCTTGGTCAGCCCGGCCTGGTTGACCGCCACCATCACGCCGGCGAACGCGTCGTACCTGGCGCCGTGGTCGGGCCGCACGTGCATCTCGGGCTGCTCCGGCAGCGCCGCCGCCGCCGCCAGGTGCGTGTGCAGGTCGGCGCCGTCGGCCAGGGGCGCACCGTTCCAGCTCAGCGCGCCGCCGGACGCGATGTCGATCTGCACCACCGCGGGCTTGTGCTCGGCCGGCGGCGGATCGCCCACCGGCAGGTGCAGGTTGACCGCATGCAGCTGCACGGGAATCGTGATGATGATCATCACCAGCAGCACCAGCATCACGTCGATCAGCGGGGTGGTGTTGATGTCGGCCACCGGCAGGTCGTCGACGACGGCGCGGCGGCGCGCGCGGGTCTTGTTGCGCATCGTGCTCATCCTTTCGGGGGCGGCTCGGTGATGAAGCCGACGTGGCGGATGCCGGCGCGCTGGCAGGCGTACAGCACGCGGCCGACCGGGGCGTAGTCGCTGTGGGCGTCGCCGCGGATGTGGATCTCGGGCTGCGGATCCTGCAGCGACACCGCCTTGAGCTTGTCGGCCAGCGCCTCGTCGCTGGCCACGCGGGCGTCGAACCAGAACGTGGCGCCGCGGGCGTCGACCGAGATGACGATGTCCTTGGGCTGGCTCTCGCGCACCTGGTTGCGCAGCTTGGGCAGCGCCACCGGCACCGAGAAGTTGACCACCGGGATCGTGATCAGGAAGATGATCAGCAGCACCAGCATCACGTCGACCAGCGGCGTGGTGTTGATGGCCGACACCGCCTGGTCCTCGCCGCCGGCGGCGGGCAGGTTCATTGCCATGTCAGGCTGCCGCGGTGGCCGCCGAGCCCAGCAGCACGGCGTGCAGCTCGCCCGAGAAGTCGCGCACGTCGTCCATCACGGCGCTGTTGCGGCGGAGCAGGAAGTTGTAGCCCAGGACGGCCGGCACCGCGACGGCCAGGCCCAGCGCGGTCATGATCAGCGCCTCGCCGACGGGACCGGCCACCTTGTCGATGGAGGCCTGGCCGGCCAGGCCGATCGCGGTCAGCGCGTGGTAGATACCCCAGACCGTACCGAACAGGCCGACGAACGGCGAGGTCGAACCGACGGTGGCCAGGAAGCTCAGGCCGATGGACAGGCGCCGCTGCACGCGCTCGGTGGCGCGGTGCATCGACAGGTCCACCCATTCATTGAAATCCACGTTGGCGTGCAGGCCGCTGTGGCGCCGCGTGGCCTCCAGGCCGGCTTCGGCGATGTCGCGGAACGGGCTGGTCTCCTTGAGCTTGCCGGCCCCGGCCTGCACGGTGCCGGCATCCCAGAAGCTGGACGCCGCCGTCCTGGCGTGGCCGCCGATGCGCAGTTGCTCGAGCAGCTTGGTGACGATCACGTACCAGCTGCCGATGCTCATCGTGGCCAGGATCAGCAGCACGGAGCGGGCGACGACGTCGCTCTGTTGCCAGAGGGCGCCGATGCCGTAGGGGTTGTCGCCGGCCGCCGTAGCGGCCGGCTGGGCGTAGGCCAGGGGCAGTGCCAGCAGGAGCGCGGCGGTGCCGAGATGGCGGGCGGTTCGCAGGGAGAGGGCCAGGTTCATGGAAGTGCTTCGAAGGAAGGGGTGACCCGGCCAAGGTCGCAGCTTCCGTGCCACACGCAGCGCATGAGCTTCTGCGGTTCCGGCACGCCCGGGCGCCCGCGGACCGGCCTGCCCGGCCGGCAGCGCGCGCCGCCGGCGGCCGTTGCATGGCTGCTGGATTGGCAGCGCCGGGTGTTGCATTCGGCACATCCAGGCCCACGGTTTCTGGCCTCGCAGCAGCGCATGCGCCGCGCATATCGACCTGCGCTTAGCGTCGTTCGTGCCGCCCGCGACGCGGCCTAGCATCGGCCTCCCGCATCACCGTGGAAGACCCCTCATCTTGCAAAGCCCCGAAACACGGCCGCGCAGTCGAGCCGCCTCGTCCGACGCCGCAGGCCCACCCCCATCGACCGATGCGGCCACCGCGGAGCTCGACGCCGCGCTGCGCGAGCTGCTGCGACGCGGCGTGCCGTCGCTGCAGGCCACGGTCGAGCAGCGGCTGGTCCATGCGGCCTACAAGCTGTGCGGCCACAACCAGGTGCGCAGCGCACAGTTGCTGGGGATCAGCCGCAGCGTGCTGCGAAGGCAGCTGATCCGCTTCGGCTACCTCGAGCGAACGGGCCTGCGCAGAGCGACGCGGCCGCCCGCGCCCAGCCGGGCCTGAGCGAACAGCGGCGCGCCCGCGCCGCCTCGGCTCACGCGGCCTTCAGGTTCTGCGCGAAGAACGCCAGCGTGCGCTGCCAGGCCAGCGCGGCGGCCTTGGCGTCGAAGCGCGGCGTGGTGTCGTTGTTGAAGCCGTGTTCCACGCCCGGGTAGATGAAGGCCTCGTACTTCGCGTGCGCGGCCTTCAGCGCGGCCTCGTACGGTGGCCACGACGCGTTGACGCGCTCGTCGTTGCCGGCGAAATGCAGCAGCAGCGGCGCGCGGATGCGCGGCACGTCGGCGAGGTCGGGCGCGCCGCCGTAGAACGGCACCCCGGCATTCAGGTCGGGCCATTGGGTAGCGAGCAGGTTGACGATGCCGCCGCCGAAGCAGAAGCCCACGGCGCCGACGCGCCCGTTGGTGCCGGCCTGGGTCTTGAGCAGCGGCGCGGCGGCGAGGAAGTCGGCCCGCACCCTGGCCGGATCGAGCTTGCCGAACAGCGCTCGCGCCTTGTCCTCGTCGCCCGGGTAGCCGCCCAGCGAAAACAGCGCGTCAGGCGCGAAGACGAGGTAGCCCTCCAGCGCCAGCCGGCGCGCGATGTCCTCGATGTGCGGGTTGAGGCCGCGGTTCTCGTGCACCACCAGGATGGCCGGGATGTTGCCGCCGGCCTTGGCCGGCCGCACCAGGGTGCCGCTGGCCTTGCCGTGGCCCTGCGGCGAATCGAACGCGAGCGTCGACGTCACCAGCCGCGGGTCGGTCGGGGCCACCTGCTGGGCCTGCGCGAAGTCCGGCGCCAGCGCCTCCAGCAGCCCGAGCGCGGTCATGCCACCGACGGCGTACCGGCCGGCGCCGTCGAGGAAGCCGCGGCGCGAGATGCCGCCGTGGACGTACTGGTCGAAGAGCTTGAGGACCTCGGGGGCGAAATCAGCGGCGGTCTTGCGTGGCATGGATTCGGTTCTCCGTGAGAGGGGCGGGATGGACGCGATGCAGCAGGTGCGGGGCGCACCTGCCGGCAGGGAGCACGTTCCGGGCCCGGGGCGGCCCGCCTAGACTTCCAGCCACTCCTTGCGGATGGCCGCATCGGCCTTGAGCTCGGCGGGCGTGCCCTCGAACACCACCTGCCCATGGCCCATCACCACGCAGCGCTGCGAGATCTCCAGCGCGATGGTGAGCTTCTGCTCGATCAGCAGCACCGACAGCCCGCGCGCCTTCAGGGCCAGCAGGTACCCGGCCACCAGTTCGACGATCTTCGGCGCCAGGCCCTCGGTGGGTTCGTCGATGATCAGCAGCTCGGGGTCGCCCATCAGCGAGCGGCACAGTGCGAGCATCTGCTGCTCGCCGCCGGACATGACGCCGGCCTCGGTGTGCTGGCGCTCGCGCAGGCGCGGGAACATCGTGTACATGTCCTCGAAGGACCAGCGCGGCGTGCGCGCGCCCGATTTCTGGCCCAGCACCAGGTTCTGGTGCACCGTCAGGCGCGGGAAGATGTCGCGGTTCTCGGGCACGTAGCCGATGCCGAGGTGGGCGATCTCGTAGGGCTTCAGCCCGGCCAGCGAGCGGCCCTTCCACGTGGCGCCGCCGCGGGTCTCGACCAGGCCCATCACGGCCTTGGCGGTGGTGGAGCGGCCCGAGCCGTTGCGCCCCAGCAGCGCGACGATCTCGCCGGGCCCCACGCCCAGCGTGACGCCGTGCAGCACATGGCTCTTGCCGTAGAACGCGTGGAGCTTGTCGAGCTGCAACATCACGCGGCCCCGTCCTGCTGCGCCTGCGCCAGCACGGAGCCCAGGTAGGCCTCCTGCACCCGCGCATCGGCGCGCACCGCCTCGGGCGTGTCGAAGGCGATCACCTCGCCGTAGACCAGCACCGCGATGCGGTCGGCCAGGCCGAACACCACGCCCATGTCGTGTTCGACGGTCAGCAGCGTCCTGCCGACCGTGACGTCGCGGATCAACTGCACGAAGCGCCGCGTCTCGCTCTTGCTCATGCCCGCGGTCGGCTCGTCGAGCAGCACCACGTCGGCGCCGCCGGCGATGGTCAGGCCGATCTCCAGCGCGCGCTGCTCGGCGTAGGTGAGGTTCATCGCCAGCACGTCGCGCCGGCGCTCGAGCTGCAGCATGGCCATCAGCTGCGCGGCACGCTCGTTGGCGTCGCGCAGGCTGTCCAGGAAGCGCCAGAAGGCGTAGCGGTAGCCCAGCGACCACAGCACCGCGCAGCGCAGGTTCTCGAACACCGACAGGTGCGTGAACAGGTTGCTGACCTGGAAGCTGCGCGCCAGGCCGCGGCGATTGATGCGGTGCGGCGCCAGGCCGGCGATGGATGCGCCATCGAGGAGGATGTCGCCCGAGCTGGGCGCGAAGCGTCCGCTGATCAGGTTGAACAGCGTGGACTTGCCCGCCCCGTTGGGTCCGATGATCGCCACGCGCTCGCCCGCGTTCACCTGCAGGGATGCCCCGCGGATGATGTCGGTGCGGCCGAAGCGCTTGCGCACGTCGCGCAGTTCCAGCGCCACGCGCGCCGGCGACGCGTCCGCGCGCGCCTGGGCGATGCGCTCGGCGACCTGCATCATGCCGCCTCCCGGCGCCGGATCTCGCGCTCGATGTCGCCCTGGGCTTCGTCCCAGCGCACCCGCAGGCGCCGGCGCGCGAACTCGAAGGCCGCGGCGCCGACGACGAACAGGGCCGCGGCGCCGGCCCACGCGGCGGCGCCCTTGGCATCGAGCATGACGCCAGCGAACTTCATCACCGGCCCCAGGGCCTCGTTGAGCTGCAGGTGGTACAGCATCTCGACCATCGCGCTCGCGCCCGTGAACGCGATCGCGCCGGCGGCCAGCAACGCCAGGTAGCCGGGCAGCAGCGACCGCAGCCGGCCGAACGCCGCCAGGCGCAGGTTGGCTTGGATCAACCCGGCGACGCCGGCCGGCGCGTACATCACCATCAGCATGAACGCCAGGCCCAGGTACAGCAGCCACGCCTTGGTCAGCCCGGACAGCACCACGGTGGCCAGCACCATCAGCACCCCCCCGATGATGGGGCCGAAGAACGCCGTCGAGCCGCCGAGGAAGGTGAAGAGCAGGTAGGCGCCGGAGCGCTGCGCGCCCACCACCTCGGCGGTGGCGAGCTCGAAGTTGATCGCCGCCAGGCCGCCCGCCACGCCGGCGAACAGCCCCGAGATCATGAAGGCGAACCAGCGCACCCGCTGCGTGTCGTAGCCAATGAAGGCCACGCGTTCGGGGTTGTCGCGCACCGCGTTGAGCATGCGGCCCAGCGGAGTGCGCGTGAACGCGAACATCAGGGCGGTGCACACGAAGCAGTAGGCGGCGATCAGGTAGTAGACCTGGACCTGGGGGCCGAACGTGATGCCCAGCGTCGCCGGCGCCACGACGCGGTTGCCGGTGACGCCGCCCTCGCCGCCGAAGAATTCCGGCAGCATCAGCGACATCGACCACACCAGCTCGCCGATGCCCAGCGTGATCATCGCGAAGGTGGTGCCCGACTTGCGCGTGGTGACGAAGCCGAACAACGCCGCGAAGGACAGGCCGGCCAGGCCGCCCAGCACCGGCACCAGGCTCACCGGCAGGTGCAGCGAGCCGTCGCCCACCTTGTTGAGCGCGTGGATGGCCAGGAAGCCGCCCAGCCCGCTGTAGACGGCGTGGCCGAAGCTGAGCATGCCGCCCTGCCCCAGCAGGATGTTGTAGGCCAGGCACGCGATGATGGCGATGCCCATCTGCGACAGCAGCGTCTGCGACAGGCTGCTGGAGAACACGAGCGGGGCGACGAGCAGCACCAGCGCGTAGCCGCCCCACACCAGCCAGCGGCCGATGTTCCACGGCTTGAAGTGAAACGACTGCTCAGTCATCGCGGGTGCCGAACAGCCCGCGCGGCCGGAAGATCAGGATCAGCACCAGCAGCAGGTAGGGCAGGATGGGCGCCACCTGGGCCAGCGTCAGCTTCATCAGCGGATAGGCGACGCTGTCGGCCGACACCGTCCAGCCCGTTGCGGCGGCCGCGTCGACGAGCGACTTGTCCACCGTCAGCGGCACCGTCTGCAGCAGGCCGATCAGCAGCGAGCCGACGAACGCGCCCACCAGCGACCCGGTGCCGCCCACCACCACCACCACGAACAGGATGGAGCCGACCGCCGCCGCCATCGCCGGCTCCGTGACGAAGGTGGTGCCGCCGATCACGCCCGCCAGGCCGGCCAGCGCGCAGCCGGCGCCGAACACGAGCATGAACACGCGCGGCACGTCGTGGCCCAGCGCCTCGGTCATCTCGGGGTGGGTCAGCGCCGCCTGGATCACCAACCCGACGCGCGTGTGGCGCAGCAGCAGCCACAGCGCCAGCAGCATCAGCAGGGCGACCCCCATCATGAAGGCGCGCGTGGCCGGGAACGTTGTGCAGGCGGCATGCGCGCAGAGCTCGGCGCCCGCGCGGCCGGCGACGACCGACAGGCCGCTGCCGGCGGACTGCACCAGCGTGAAGGCCGGCTGCGCCAGCACCACCGGCGGGTCGAAGGCGACCGGCGCGCGGCCCCAGACGACCTGCACGAACTCGAGGATCAGGTAGCTGAGCCCGAACGTGACCAGCAGCTCCGGCACATGGCCGAACTTGTGCACGCGGCGCAGGCAGGCCCGTTCGAAGACGGCGCCCATCGCCCCGACCACCAGCGGCGCCACCAGCAGCGCCGGCCAGAAGCCGACCAGGCGCGACAGCGCGAAGCCGACGTAGGCGCCCAGCATGTAGAAGCCGGCGTGCGCGAAGTTGAGCACGCCCATCATGCTGAAGATCAGCGTGAGCCCCGAGCTCAGCATGAACAGCAACAGCCCCGAGCTGAGGCCGTTGAGGATGCTGATGACGGCCTGGTCCAACCGTCGCTTTCAGCGACGCGACGCGACGCGCGCCGGCCGCAGGCCCACCCAAGCTCTCGGGAAGCGAGGGTCACCACCCGAGCCGAACCGAGCTCCCCCTCGGGGGAGTGGAGGCGGCAAAGGGCTTGCGCAGCAAGACCCCGCCGGAACGGCATCCGGCCTGCAAGCCGGATGCAACTCGACCAGCGGGAGCGTGGGGGCCAACATCTATGGGCGCTTCATCTGGCACGAGGTCGGCGTGCTCGCCACGTAGGCGTCGTAGTGCGCCACCGGCGCGAACGTGTAGCCGGTGTTCTCCACCGAGTACGCGTTCTTCGCGTCCGTCTTCTGCCAGACCGAGATGTAGAGCTCCTGCTGCAGCTGGTGGTCGGACTTGCGCATCTCGATGTCGCCGTTGTAGCTCTTGACCCGCAGGCCTTCCAGCGCCGCCGCCACCTTCAGCGGATCGGTGGACTTCGCCTTGGCCATCGCTTCGGACAGCAGCTGCAGCTCGGTGTAGATGTCCGTCACGTTGAAGTCGTCGTTGAACTTCGCCTTGAACTCGTCCTGCAGCTTGCGGATGCTGCCGCCCATGTTCGGATGGCCGTAGCCCACGAAGTAGACGCGACCGGCCGCACCGGCGCCCAGCGACGTGGGCGTGCCGGCGTTGTTGGCGTAGTAGGTGAAGAACTTGACGGCCAGGCCGGCCTCGTTGGCGGCCTTGACCAGCAGCGTCAGGTCCGAGCCCCAGTTGCCGGTGATGACGGCGTCGGCGCCCGAGGCCTTGATCTTGGCCACGTAGGGCGCGAAGTCGGTGACCTTGGCGAGCGGGTGCAGGTCCTCGCCGACGATCTCGATGTCGGGGCGCTTGCGCGCCAGGTCGGCCTTGGCGTACTTGGCCACCTGGATGCCGTGCGCGTAGTTCTGGCCGATGATGAAGACCTTGTGGATGTCCTTCTGTTCCTTGATGAAGGTGGTCAGCGCCTCCATCTTCATCGACGTGTCGGCGTCGAGCCGGAAGTGCCAGTAGCTGCATTTGCTGTTGGTCAGGTCGGGGTCGACCGCGGCGTAGTTCATGTAGAGCACTTCCTTGCCGGGGTTGCGCTCGTTGTTCTTGTTGATCGCGTCCACCAATGCGCCGGCGGCGCCGGAGCCATCGCCCTGCGTCACGTAGCGGATGTTCTGGTCCAGCGCCGCCTTCAGGCCGTTGAGCGACTCCGCCGGGCTGACCTTGTTGTCGAACGGCACGATCTCGAACTTCACGCCCGCGGGGTTGTTCCGGTTGAACAGCTCGGCGATGTACTGGAAGCTCTTGAGCTGGTTCTGGCCGATGGGCGCCATCAGGCCCGACAGCGGGTCGATCCAGGCGATCTTGACGGTCTCGCCCTTTTGCGCGAACGCGGCCCCGGGCTGCAGCGCGAGGCCGGCGAGCACGAGCGCGGACGCCAGCCCCGGCGGCTTGTTCAGGAAGGTCATGGTGGTGTCTCCGTTCGCGCCGCGTCGAGTCGCGGCGGCTGTGTGGCGGCTACGGTAACGGACCGTCGGCCGAACGCCGTGAGGGACTACCCCGAAGGGCATGTCGCCGCGGCGACAGGCGGCGCGCCGCAGGACGGCCGCGCTGCCGGCGCGCTTCGCGGCGGCCGGATGCGCCCTCAGCCCGCGGCCGGCAGGATGTGGTCGCGGAACTGCTCGCGCAGCTTGAGCTTCTGCAGCTTGCCGGTGGCCGTGTGCGGCAACTCGGCCACCACCGCCACGTCGTCGGGAATCTGCCACTTGGCGATCTTGCCCTCGAAGAAGTGCAGCAACTCCTCGCGCGAGATCGTCGCGCCCGGCTTCGGCACCACCACCAGCAGCGGACGTTCGTCCCACTTCGGATGGCGGCAGGCGATGACCGCCGCCTCGTGCACCGACGGGTGGCCGATGGCGATGTTCTCGAGGTCGATCGAGCTGATCCACTCGCCGCCGGACTTGATCACGTCCTTGCTGCGGTCGGTGATGAACATGAAGCCGTCGGGATCGATGGCCGCGACGTCGCCGGTGGGGAACCAGCCCGGCTCGCCGTCGACGGTGACCAGCGGCGACTCCGCCCGCTTGAAGTAGCTGGAGATCACCCACGGGCCGCGCACCACCAGGTTGCCGGCCGCCTTGCCGTCCCACGGCAGCGAGCGGCCATCGTCGTCGATGATGGCCATGTCGATGCCGTAGATCACGCGGCCCTGGCTCTGCAGCAGGCGCTGCTTCGCGTCGGCAGGCAGCGCGTCGTGCTTGGCCTGCAGCTTCGAGAGCGTGCCCAGCGGCGACAGCTCGGTCATGCCCCAGGCGTGGATCACCTCGACGCCGTAGTCCTGCTGCAGCGTCTTCATCATGGCCGGCGGACAGGCCGAGCCGCCGATGACGGTGCGCCTGAAGGTGCTGAAGTGCAGGTCCTTGGCCTTCATGTGGTTGAGCAGGCCCAGCCACACCGTGGGCACGCCGGCGCTGAAGGTGACCTTCTCGGACTCGAACAGGTGGTACAGCGACGCGCCGTCCAGGAACGGGCCCGGCATCACCAGCTTGCAGCCCACCATCGCGGCGGTGTACGGGATGCCCCAGGCATTGACGTGGAACATCGGCACGATGGGCAGGATGACGTCGCGGGTGGAGCAGTTCATCGCGTCGGGCAGCGCCGCGGCGTATGAATGCAGCACAATGGAGCGGTGGCTGTACAGCGCGCCCTTGGGGTGGCCCGTGGTGCCCGAGGTGTAGCACAGCGTGGCGGCCGTGTTCTCCTCGAGCTCGGGCCAGGTGTAGTCGCCGTCGTGCTGCGCGATCAGGTCGTCGAAGCACAGCAGGTCGGGGATCGTGGTCGACGCGGGCAGCTCGCCGCGATGGCCCATCAGCACGAAGTGGCGCACCGACTTCAGCGTCGGCGCCAGCTTCTCCACCAGTGCGATGAACGACGGGTCGAAGCACAGCACGGTGTCCTCGGCGTCGTTGGCGATCCACTCGATCTGCTCGGGGAACAGGCGCGGGTTGATGGTGTGGCAGATGCGGCCGGAGCCCGACACGCCGTAGTAGATCTCGACGTGGCGATGGCCGTTCCAGGCCAGCGTGCCCACGCGCGCGCCGGGCGCCACCGCGAGCGCGTCGAGCGCCTGCGCGAGCTGGCGCGCGCGGTGGGCGACCTCGGTCCAGTTGCTGCGATGGATGTCGCCCTCGCAGCGCTTGGACACGATCTCGACGTCGCCGGCATGGCGTGCCGCATGCCGGATCAGCGACGCCACGGTCAACGGCATGTTCATCATCTGGCCCATCAGGACGCTCATCGCTTGTCTCCTTGTTGTGCATTCGCCGGCCGCGGCGCCATGTCACCCTCGCGACACGCGGTGCCGGCCGGCGCTGCCCTACTGTAAAGCCCTTCGCCGCCCACGTGCCAGCGCCCTGGCTAGACTGGTGCGAAATGAACGACACCGCCTCGCCCGCCATCGCCGCGACCGCCGCCGCCGGCCCCGATCCCGCCCGCTGGATCAACCGCTTCGCACGCTTCACGCAGGACGTGCCGGACGTGCGCCGCGAGGCCGAGACGGCGCCGGTGGAGATCCGCCGCCACACCTACGGCACCGACCTGCCCGCCCAGCCCTTTCCCGAGCCGCACTGGGTGGCCACCAGCGCCGACTGCGCCGCCCTGCTCGACTGGCCCGCCGACTGGGCCGAGCGGGCGGACTGGCGCGCGCTGGACGTCCTCACCGGCCGCGCCGCCTGGCCCGGCCTGCGCACCATGGCCACCGTCTACAGCGGCCACCAGTTCGGCGTCTGGGCCGGCCAGCTGGGCGACGGCCGCGCGCTGCTGCTGGGCGAATGGCAGGCGCAACCGGACGGACCGTCGTTCGAGCTGCAGTTGAAGGGGGCCGGACGCACGCCCTACTCGCGCATGGGCGACGGCCGCGCCGTGCTGCGCTCGTCGATCCGCGAGTTCCTGTGCTCCGAGGCGATGCACGCGCTGGGCGTGCCCACCACGCGCGCGCTGGCGGTCGCCGGCTCGGCGCTGCCGGTGATGCGCGAGACGCGCGAGACCGGCGCCGTCGTCACCCGCGTCGCCCCCAGCTTCCTGCGCTTCGGCCACTTCGAGCACTTCGCCCACACGGACCAGCACGAGGCGTTGCGCCGCCTGGTCGACTTCACCATCGCCACGTACTTCCCCGCGCTGCGCGACGGCGCGGAGGGCCTGGATCCGCTGCACGCGTGGCTGGCCGAGGTGGTGCGCCGCACCGCCGCGACCGTGGCCCACTGGCAGGCCGTGGGCTTCGCGCACGGCGTGATGAACACCGACAACATGTCCATCCTCGGCCTGACGATCGACTACGGCCCGTTCGGCTTCCTCGACGGCTACGACCCGGGCCACGTCTGCAACCATTCCGACAGCGGCGGCCGCTACGCCTTCGCGCGCCAGCCCAACGTCGCCTGGTGGAACCTGCACGCGCTGGGCCATGCGCTGCGGCCCCTGTGCGCCGACCCCGACGCCACCCTGCCGCCGGTGCTCGACACCTTCGGCGACCTGTTCACGCAGGCGTACTCCGACCACATGCGCGCCAAGCTGGGCCTCGAACTGGCCGAGGACGGCGACAAGGCCCTGCTGGACGACCTGCTGGCCCTGCTGGCCGGCGAGCGCGTCGACCACACGATCGCCTGGCGCGCCCTGGGCGAGTTCGACCGCGGCGCGGGCGCCACGCCCGCCGCGCTGCGCGACCTGTTCATCGACCGCGCCGCCGCCGACGCCTGGGGCGCGCGCTACCTGCGTCGCCTGGAGGCCGAACCGCGAGCCGACGCCGCGCGCCGCGCCGCGATGGCCCGCGCCAATCCGAAATACATCCTGCGCAACCACCTGGCCCAGGCCGCGATCGAGCAGGCCGCCAACGGCGACTTCGCCGAGGTGCGCGCCCTGCACGACCTGCTGCGCCAGCCGTACGACGAGCAGCCACACAACGCCCGCTACGCGGCGCTCCCGCCCGACTGGGCACGCGGCATCGAGGTTTCGTGCTCGTCCTGAGGCGGGAAACGCGCCTGCGCTAGACTTCGCCCCCGCGAACCCCCGTTTGCGGCGCCGCGCGCCCGGCCTTCCCCGGGCCCCTGCCGGCCGCCGCGCGCGCCCCTCGCCAGCCACCCCGGGCGCCTGCGCCAACCATGAAAATCCTGATCGACATCCTGCCGCTGGTCTTCTTCTTCGTGACCTACAAGATCGCGGGCCGGCTGCCCGACCAGGGCGCCGGCTTCGCCACGCACTGGCTGGGCGCGGCCGTCCAGGGCGGCATCGTCGGCGCCACCGAGGCGCCCGCGCTGCTGGCCACCGTCGTCGTGCTGGTGGCCACGCTCACCCAGGTCGCGTGGATGAAGTCGACCGGCCGCAAGATCGACCTGGCGCTGTGGATCAGCCTGGGGCTGATCGTCGTCTTCGGCGGCCTCACCGTCTGGTTCCACAACCAGATGTTCATCATGTGGAAGCCCAGCATCTACTTCTGGGGCTCCGGCCTGGTGTTCTGGGCCAGCCAGACCCTGTTCCACAAGAACCTGTTCCGCTCGATGCTGGGCGCCGAGATCGAGTTGCCCGACACCGTCTGGCAGCGCCTGAACTTCGGCTGGGTCGCCCTGTGCGCGCTGATCGGCCTGCTCAACCTGGTGGTGGTGTATTTCTTCCGCGACTTCTGGGTGGGTTTCCACACCTTCGGCACGGTGGGCATGATGCTCGCGTTCTTCGTCGGCGTGTTCTTCTATCTGGGCAAGCACATCGAGCCCCACACCGCGTCCGACAAGCCGGCGCCCTGAGTATGTCCACGCCACCCCTGCAAGAAGCCATGGCGCGCGCACTGATCGCGCAACTGGACCCCGTCGAACTCGACCTGGTCGACGACAGCGCCGCCCACGCGGGCCATGCCGGCGCGCGTTCCGGCGCCCATTTCAACCTGCGCATCGTCAGCGCCCGATTCGCGGGATTGCCCCGGGTCGCGCGCCATCGCCTCGTGTATGATGCCCTTCGCCCCTGGATGGCCGAGGGCGTCCATGCGCTTGCCATCGACGCCCGTACGCCAGACGAAGCCTGAAAAAATGATTCAGCTTTGTTTCCGTGCCGGAGATTCTCGATAGAGTTTCCCGATGGGTGCCTTCTGACGTGTCGAGGCGTATCGGGTTTCATGAACCTGAAGTATCTCGGCGACACAGTGAAATCCCCAGGAACTTAATCGCTCCTGTTCACGTCCAAAACCGTTTGCTCGAAAGTCTCCCAGCATGAATTTCAAAACCTCGGCCGCACTGATCGGCGCCCTCGTCCTGCCCTTCGCGGTGATGGCGCAGAACGTCGCCACCGTCAACGGCAAGCCGGTGCCCGTGGCGCGCGTCGACGCGCTCATCAAGACGGCCACCCGCGGCGGCCAGGAAGCCCCGCCGGAACTCAAGGCCCAGGCCCGCGACACCGCGGTGCTGCGCGAGATCTTCGCCCAGGAAGCCGAGAAGCAGGGCATCCCGGCCACGCCCGACTACAAGACGCAGCTCGAGCTGATGCGCCAGACGGTCCTGATCAACACGCTGTTCCAGAACTTCGTGAAGTCGCATCCGATCAGCGACGCCGACGCGCAGGCGGAATACAACAAGATCAAGGCCGAGCAATCGGGCACCGAATTCCACGCGCGCCACATCCTGGTCGACAGCGAGGACGAGGCCAAGAAGCTGATCGCCCAGATCAAGGCCGGCGCCAAGTTCGAGGACCTGGCCAAGAAGAGCTCCAAGGACACCGGCTCGGCCGAAAACGGCGGCGACCTCGACTGGGCCAAGCCCACCGCCTACGTGCCGGAATTCTCCACCGCGCTGCAAGGCCTGAAGAAGGGCCAGATGACCGAGACCCCGGTCAAGACCCAGTTCGGCTACCACGTCATCAAGCTCGAAGACACGCGCGCCGCGCAGTTCCCGGCCTTCGAGGAAGTCAAGGAAAAGGTCAAGCAGCAGATGGAACAGGTCAAGCTGCAGGACTACCAGGAAAAGCTGCGCAAGGCCGCGAAGACGGACTACAAGTTCGCCGCCGACGAGCCGAAGGCGCCGGCCGCTCCGGCCAAGTAATCGGCAAGCGGCGCTGCGTGCGCCGCGACCGACCCGCGAAAGCGTCCGCCTGCGAAGGCCGGGCGCTTTCTTCGTTTCATGCCAGGGCGGGCGTGGCCACCAGGCGGCCGGCCTCGATGTGCAGCTGCCGATCGCAGCGCGCCGCGATCGTCGCATCGTGCGTCACCAGCACCAGCGTCGTGCCGACCTCGCGGTTCAGGTCGAACATCAGCTGCATCACCTTCTCGCCGGTCGCGAAGTCCAGGCTGCCGGTCGGCTCGTCGGCCAGCAGTACCTGCGGGCGCACGACGAAGGCGCGCGCCAGCGCGACGCGCTGCTGCTCGCCGCCGGACAACACCCGCGGGTAGTGCTGCAGCCGCTGGCCCAGGCCCACGCGCTCGAGCATCGCCGTCGCCCGCGCGCGCGCGTCGTGCGCGCCCGCGAGCTCCAGCGGCAGCATGACGTTCTCCAGCGCGGTGCGGTGGGCCAGCAGCTGGAAGCTCTGGAACACGAAGCCGACGCGCTCGGCGCGCACCGCCGCGCGCTCGTCCTCGCCGAGCGAGAACAGGTCGCTGCCGGCCATCGTCACCGTGCCGGACGTGGGAACGTCCAGGCCGGCGAGCAGTCCCAGCAACGTGCTCTTGCCGGAGCCCGAGGCGCCGACGATGGCGGCCGATTCGCGCGCATTCAGGGTGAACGAGATGTCGTGGAGAATCGTCAGGGTTCCGGTGGCGTCACTCACCTGCCGCGTGAGGTGGTCGACAACGATGATGGGTTCCGACATGCATTCACTTTTCGGGGCGCGGCAAACGCGCCGCAGGTTCCTGCACTTTAGCGCGGGCGTCGTCGCGGCGTCGGCGTGGGCCCTTGCCGGCGACGCGCAGGCGGCGGCCGGCGCCACGCACGAGATCGTCGTCGTCGGCGACAGCATCTCGGCCGAGTTCGGGCTGGCGCGCGGCAGCGGCTGGGTGGCCCTGCTGGGGCAGCGGCTCGTCGCCGAGAAGCTGCCGTGGACGGTGGCCAACGCCAGCATCAGCGGCGACACCACGTCGGGCGGCCTGGCGCGGCTGCCCGCGGTGCTGCGGCAGCATCATCCGAAGGTGGTCGTGATCGAGCTGGGCGGCAACGACGCGTTGCGCGGCCTGCCGATGAGCGCCACGCGCAAGAACCTCGACGCGATGGCCACCCTGGCCACCGCCGCCGGGGCGCGCGTGCTGATCGCCGGCATGATGGTGCCGCCGAACTTCGGCCGCCGCTACCAGGCCGAGTTCGCGCAGATGTACGCCGACGTCGCGGCCGCGCACCAGGCGGCGCTGGTGCCGTTCATCTTCAAGGACATCGCCGACCGCCCCGACGCCGACGACTGGTTCCAGGCCGACCGCATCCACCCGGTGGCCAAGGCCCATCCGATCATCCTGGACAACGTCTGGCCGCAGTTGCGGCCGCTGCTGAAGGCCTGAGACGGCGTCAGCGCGACGCGGCCCGGGCCACCGCCAGCGGCACCTGCAGCGCCGGCGTGCCGGCCGACAGCGCCGCACGCCCCGCCGGGGCGGCCGGCGGCGCCAGCGCCAGCGCGCGGGCCAGCCGCTCCGCGAACGCCGGCTTGCGCAGCTCGGCGCCGCGCGGTCCGGGCAGGGTCGACACCGGCACGTGCGGCAGCAAGGCGGCGGCGACGACCACGGTCGCCGCGCCGGGCACGGCGAGGTTGGCGTACGCGGGCGGGCCCGCGGGCACGAGGCGGGCGCGGGTGCCGATCGCCACGGCGCGCCGGCTCGCCGGCGCGACGCTGGCGTCGTTGAGCGCGCTCCAGGCGCGGGCCGACACGGCGTAGCCGGGCAGCACCGCCTCGTCGGGAGCCAGCGCCACCCAGCCGACGACCGGCGCGTCGCCCACGGCCAGCGCCGGGCCGCCGAACCAGCCCACCAGCGCCGGCGCGTAGACCGGGCGGGTGGCGCCCCAGCGGCCCGGCGTCCACGCCCAATGGCCATGCAGCCACAGCCAGCGGCCGTAGTGGAACGGCGCGAAGCCCCAGGGCTGGTCGTCGATCCAGGTCCAGCCCCAGGGCGGATTCCACGACCAGGCGCCCTGCTGGTACGGCTGCCAGCCGGCCGGCAGCCGGGCCGGCGTCCACAGCGGCACGCCGTCGGGCCCCGTGCTCCACGCGCCGTGGCGCGCGAGGTCGGCCACGCCGGTCATCTCGAGCGGCAGCCTGGCGGCGACGTCGGCGGCGGCCGACCGATCGTCCGCCTTGTCGGCCGCCAGCACCGCGTCGCCGAACGCGTCCTGGACGGGGGGCACCATGCGGTAGTGCGTGGCCTGCTGCGCCCCGGTGCGCCAGACCTCGGCCCGCTGCGGCGCGGCCAGCGGCAGCGAGCTGTCGGGGGCCTCGAGCAGCATGTCGCCGCTCAGCGCCTGGGCCGCCAGCACCTGGCGCGCGGCGCGGTCGAAGCGGTACTCGCCGGGGTGGTGCGGCACCCACGCGCCCTCGTCGGTCTCGACGAACAGCTCGCCCGGGATGTCGGCCGAACGCACGCGCACCGCGATCTGGCCGTGGTCGAAGCGCAGCCGGATCTTCTGGTCGTCGAGCTGCACGACGACGACGTCGGAGCCGGGGCCGACGCGAACGACGGTCGAGCCGAACTGCAGCGTGGCGCGGCCCGTCCTGTCGGTGCTGACGCGGTCGCCGGTGGACAAGGGCTGGTTGCGCTGCAGGTCGACCCAGGCGCCGTCGGCGGCGATCGTGCGCACGTCGCCGGCGGTCTCGGCGACGCGGCCCACGCGGCCGGGCAGGTCGGCCTGCGCGTGCGCGGTGGCCACGGCCAGGCCGCCGATGGCGACGGCGAGGCTGCGCCAGCGGCGCGGGGCGGAGCGAACGGGCGCGATCGAGGCGGGCATGGACATCCAACGCGGGAAAGGCATCGCCGGACGACCGAGCGTCGTCGCGGGGGCTCGGGGCTCAGTCGTCGGCGTCCGGATCCATCTCCGGGAACAGCACGCTGGTGTAGCCGAACTGCGTGAGGTCGCGCATGCGGGTCGGGTAGAGCCGCCCGACCAGGTGGTCGCACTCGTGCTGCACCACGCGCGCATGGAAGCCGTCGGCCTCGCGATCTATCGGGTGGCCATGCTCATCGAAGCCGGTGTAGCGGATGCGCTCCCAGCGCGGCACCACGCCGCGCAGGCCCGGCACCGACAGGCAGCCCTCCCAGCCGTCCACCTCGGCGTCGCCCACGGGCACGATGGTCGGGTTGATCAGCACCGTCTGCGGCACCGGCGGCGCCTCGGGGTAGCGCACGTTGCTGTCGTAGCCGTAGATGACCAGCTGCAGGTCGACGCCGATCTGCGGCGCGGCCAGGCCGGCGCCGTTGGCGTGCTTCATCGTCGCGAACATGTCGGCGATCAGCTCGCGCATCTCGGGCGTGTCGAAGCGCTCGACGGGCTTGGCGATGCGCAGCAGGCGCGGATCGCCCATCTTGAGGATTTCACGGACGGTCATGGGGACGGAGCCTCGGAAAGGTTCTGGAGATGATTCTGCAACGGCGTGGGCGAACCGGCCGTCACTCGGCCGCGGGCGCGGCCAGAAGCGCCTGCAACCCGGCCTCGTCGACGATGGCGATGCCCAGTTCCTGCGCCTTGTCCAGCTTGCTGCCGGCCTCGGCGCCGGCCACCAGCCAGTTCGTCTTCTTCGACACCGAGCCGCTGACCTTGCCGCCGGCGGCCTCGATCAGGTCCTTGGCCTCGTCGCGGCTGAGCGTGGGCAAGGTGCCGGTGATCACCAGCGTCTTGCCCAGCAGCGGGCGATGGGCGTCGCTGGCGGTGCCTTCGATGGCCGGCCAGTGCAGGCCGGCCGCGCGCAGCTGCTCGACGATCTCGCGATGGTGCGGCTGGTCGAAGAAGGCGCGCACGCTCTCGGCCACGACGGGGCCGACGTCCTTGACCTCCAGCAGCTCCGCCACGCTGGCGTCCATCAGCCGGTCGATGTCGCCGAAGTGGCGCGCCAGGTCCTTGGCCGTGGTCTCGCCGACGTGGCGGATGCCCAGGCCGAACAGGAAGCGCGGCAGCGTCGTCGCCTTGCTCTTGTCGATGGCGTCGACCAGCTTGCGCGCGCTCTTGTCGCCCATGCGCTCGAGCTCGTTGAGCTTGGCGAAGCCCAGCTTGTAGAGCTCGGGCAGCGTGCGCACGATGCCCATGTCGACGATCTGCTCGACCAGCTCGTCGCCCAGCCCGTCGATCTCGACCGCGCGCCGGCTGGCGAAGTGCAGGATGGCCTGCTTGACCTGCGCCGGGCAGGTGACGCCGCCGGTGCAGCGCCACGCGACCTCGCCGTCGCGGCGCTCGATCGGGCTGCCGCAGGCCGGGCACTTGCCGCCCACGCGCGCGAACAGGTCGAACGGCGCCAGGGCCGCGACCTCCGGCGGACGCCGTTCCAGCACCGCGCCGACCACCTGCGGGATGACGTCGCCCGCGCGCCGCACGATCACGGTGTCGCCGATGCGGATGTCCTTGCGGCGGATCTCGTCCTCGTTGTGCAGCGTGGCGTTGCTCACGGTGGTGCCGCCGACGAACACCGGCTGCAGCTTGGCCACCGGCGTGAGCGTGCCGATGCGGCCCACCTGCACGTCGATGTCGAGCAGCAGCGTCGTCTGCTCCTGCGCCGGGTACTTGTGCGCCACCGCCCAGCGCGGCTCGCGGCTGACGAAGCCCAGCCTGGCCTGCAGCTCGCGCGAGTCGACCTTGTAGACCACGCCGTCGATGTCGTAGGGCAGCTTGTCGCGCGCCGCGCCCATCGCCTGGTGGAACGCGACCAGCCCCTCGGGGCCCTGGCTCACCACGCGCTGGCTGGCCACCGGAAAGCCCATCGCGGCCAGGGCGTCGAGCAGGCCGCCGTGCGTGGGCGGCACCGTCCAGCCCTGCACGTCGCCCAGGCCGTAGGCGAAGAAGCTCAACGGCCGCTTGCGCGACTGGTTCGGGTCCAGCTGGCGCACCGCGCCGGCCGCGGCGTTGCGCGGGTTGACCACGGTCTTCTCGTTCTTCGCTCCGGCGGCGATCAACGCGCGCTGGCGCTCGTTGTAGGCCTCGAAGTCGGCGCGCTTCATGTAGACCTCGCCGCGCACCTCCAGCACCGGCGCCGTGACACCGCGCAGCTTGAGCGGGATCTGGCGGATGGTGCGGATGTTGGAGGTGACGTCCTCGCCCTTCTCGCCGTCGCCGCGCGTGGCCGCCTGCACCAGCACGCCGTGCTCGTAGCGCAGGTTGATGGCCAGCCCGTCGAACTTCAGCTCGGCGGAATAGGCCACCGGCGGATCGCCTTCGGCCAGGCCCAGCTCGCGCCGCACGCGGGCGTCGAAGGCCTGCGCACCGCCTGCGGTGATGTCGGTCTCGGTGCGGATGCTGAGCATCGGCACGGCGTGGTGCACGGTGGCGAAGCCTTCCAGCACCTGGCCGATGACGCGCTGGGTGGGCGAGTCGGCGCGCGCCAGCTCGGGGTGCGCGGCCTCGATCGCCTGCAATTCCTGGAACAGGCGGTCGTACTCGGCGTCGGGAATCGTGGGCTCGTCGAGCACGTAGTACTTGTGGGCGTGCTCGTGCAGGATCGCGTGCAGCTCGTCGGCACGTTGCTTGGCGGTGGCGAGGGTCGATGTCATCGACGGGAGTTTAGGCGCCCCGCAGCCCGATTCCGCGCCCTCCCCGGGCGGGAAATGCGCGCGTTGCGCGCGGCCCGGCCTTCAGTCCTTCTGCTTGCGCCGGATCAGGCCCGTCAGGGCCAGGGCCACCAGCACGGGCGCCGCCAGGCCGGACGCCGCCTCGACCCGGCTGCAGGCCAGCGCGGTCCAGCCCCAGCCCGACACCCGCGGCTCCGCCTCGGCCTCCCCGGCGCGCGCCACCGCCACCGCCACCGCCACCGATGCCGCACCGCTGGCGGCGCGCGGCGGCGCGATCGGCACCACGGGGCGCACCCACGGCACCGGCGCCCACTCCTTGGCCTGGCGCAGCTCGATGGCCGGCAGCAGCATCTGCAGGGCGTAGGCCCGCGCGTTGAAATCCGGATAGGCCGGCGCCAGCGCGCAGTGCGTCCAGTTGCCGCCGTGCTCCGGATGGCAGCGCTGGTACTCGTCCCTGGCGAGCAGATCCTCCCTGGTCGGCGCCATCGCGCCATGCTCCGCCGCCTCCGCGTAGATCCAGGCCGACAGCGGGTAGACGACCGCCAGCGCCCACAGCAGGCGCAGCGGCCGGTAGCCGTAGCCGGCGCACCATCCCCACAGCACGTGCAGCGGATGCCAGGGCGTGGTGTCGTGCGCGTGGGCGGCGCGCTCCTTGGCGATGGCCAGGTCTTCCGCGTCGCGCTCGCAGCCCACGTCGCGCAGCGCGAGGATGGCCTGGTCCCAGGGCTGGTTCTTGAAGCTGGACATCCCGGCCCGGGGCTGGTCGTCGGCGAGCCGGCGCTTGTCCTCGTCGACCTGCAGGGCCAGCCAGCTCTCCCACCAGGCGGCGCGGGTGGACGTGGCGCCGACGATGGCCTTGTAGCGAAAGCCCAGCACCCGGTTGCCGCGCGGCCAGTCGGCCCACTGGTCGGACAGCGATCCGACCGACGCCGCGGTCAGGTCCAGCGCACAGCCAGGCGCACGCACCGGCGCGGACTCGCCGCGCTTGCGGCGCGGCGCGAGCCGACTGGTGGACGTGGGCCTGCCGGCGTTGGCCGCCTCGAGGTCGGCCAGGCCGAAGCAGGTGGTCGAGTCGAGGTCGAAGCTGCCCTCCACCAGCATCCGCTGGGCGACGATCGCGAACTCGGACTTGCCGATGAAGCGGCCGCCGCGCAAGGTCAGGTTGCCGCCGACGCGCAGGTCGTTCAACTGGACGCCGCGATCGGCGGCGAACCGGTCGCCCAGGCGCAGCGTGCCGCCGACGCGCGCCTGCGTCAGGTTGACCGCGAGCCGGTGCGGAGACGGCGCAGCGCCGGGCAGGTCGACGATGACTGCGCCACCGAAGTCGGCGTCGCCGCCGATGATCGCGGAGTGCAGCTGGAGCTGGCCCGTGCGCACCTTGGCGCCGCGCGCGTCGAACACCTTGCCCACGGTGATGCTGGAGGCCGAGAGCTGCCCGACCAGCGTGGTGCCGCGCAGGAAGAATGCGCCGCCGATCGAGGCCCCGTCGAGTCCGAGGGCGACGTCCAGCCCGGCGACGGCCGGCTGTGGCCCGGTCGCGATCGGCTGCTCGGCGTCGAGCGTCGCGCCGTCGCAATCGAGGTCGCCGGCGATCTGCGCGCCGAGGAACCGCGCGCCCTGCCGCACCGTCGTGCGGCGCAGGAACACCGCCGTCGCGGCCACGCGATCGCCGGTGATCGAGCCCACCGAGCTGGCGTCGAAACTCAGCGTCGCGAGCCGGGCCCCGGTGACGCGGACTTCGTCGAGCAGGCAGTCCTCGAAGCGCAGCGGTCGCCGCACCTCGCAGCCGGACAGGTCCAGCGTGCCGATGACCCGCAGGCGCCGCAGCCGCACGCCGCGTTCGTGCAGCGTGTGCGCCTTGTCCTTCTCGGTGGCGAGGAAGCGCACGAAGTCGGCGCGCACCCAGTGGCGCGAGTCCTTGAAGTCCGCCTCGAGATCCTCGGGCTGCCCGACCTCGCCGTCGATGGCGGCGCGCCACAGGCGCGTCTCCGCGGGGCCCATGCCGTTGGCGTCCTCCACGGGTGCGGGTGCGGGTGCGGGTGCGGCGGTCGGATCATCCACGGGCGACTCCTGTTCGATGGTGGCTCGGGCGCCGGCCCGCACGCGACGGCCGCGTCGCGCCTGGGGGGCGCCTGCAGCGCTGGCGGATTCTGGCCCGCGCGCACGCTCCGCGCCCGCTCGCCCGGCGGCCCGGACGCCAGTCAGACTAGGGGGCCGGGGCGACGGGCGTCGCGCGCGGCCCGCGCAGGTCGACGACCACGGTGTGCGCCAGCTTGTCCTGCACCGCCTGCCGGTTCGGATCCCACAGCACCTGCAGGAAGCCCAGCCCGCCGGTGGCCAGGCCCGCGGCGTAGCCGCCGTAGCGGCCGAAGCAGGTCATCAGGCCGAGCGGCTTGCCGGTGAGTTCGACCACGCGCAACCCGAACAGGCGCTTGCCCACGGTCTGGCCCTTCCACCAGAACGGCAGCAGCGAGAAGTAGGCGATCGCCCAGCCGAAGCGCAGGCCCAGGCGATGCAGGCGCCGCAGCGCGTCGTCGCGCCACTGCAGCGGCCGCGGCTGGCGCGCCTGCGCCAGCTGGGCCTCCAGGTCGCGGATGCGGGCGGCGTCGCGCACTTCCTGGCGGGCGGCGGCCAGCAGCGCGGCCTGCGCGGCGGACGACGAGGCGGCCACCGGCGCCGCGACCGCGTCGTCATCCTCCTCGTCGTCCTTCGCCGCGGACGCCCGCGGCGGATCTCCGCGGTGCGCGGCCCAGTCGAGCGCGTGCTGGCCGGCGAGCCCGACCAGCAACGCCAGCGCCACCCACATCAGGACGCCGCGCGCGCGCGGCCGGGCCGGCGCCGGCCGGCGCAGCTGGACGGCCAGCGCCCCGATGCCCGCGACGATCCAGAACATGCCGGTGGTCGACAGCAACGCGACGAGCGCCATGTCCACGACGATGGCCAGCGTGCGCCGGCCATGCGGCGCGAGCGGCATGCCCAGCAGGTCCGGCGTGACGTTGAGCGCCTCGGGGCGCACCCATGCCGGCGCGAGCGCCCGCTTGAAGAGGTCGGTCCGGGCCATGCGGTCAGCGCGCCGGCGTGGTCACGCGCAAGCGGCCGTCGGCGTCGACCTGTGGCGCCAGCGCCAGGTAGTCGGGCACGCTGGCGTGGCGGGTGGCCACCGCCTGCGCATGCGTGGCCGTGATCACCAGCACGCCGGCCCCGGCCGCCTCGGCGGCGGCGATGCCGGCCGGCGCGTCCTCGAACACCAGGCAGTCGCGCGTGTGCACGCCCAGCCGCGCGGCCGCGAGCTCGAAGCAGTCCGGCGCCGGCTTGCCCCGCGCGACGTCCTCGGCCGCGACCAGCAGTGGCGGCTGTGGCAGCCCGGCGGCCGCGATGCGCCGCAGCGCCAGCGCACGCGGCGCGGAGGTGACGACGGCCCAGCGCCGTGCCGGCAGCGCGGCCAGGAATGCGTGGACGCCGGCGATGGCCTCGATGCCGTCGACATCGTCCATCTCCGCACGCGTGATCGCGTCGGCCTCGACCCGTGCGTCGACGCCCGGCAGCGCCAGGCGCGCGATGGTCTCGATGCCGCGCATGCCGTGGATCGTCGGCAGGAAGGCGGCGACGTCGAGGCCGTGGCGGCGGGCCCAGCGCGCCCACACGCGCTCGGCCGCCGCGATCGAGCTGAGGATCGTGCCGTCCATGTCGAACAGGAAGGCGGCGAAGGGGCGCGTGGCCAGGGCGGGTGGGATCAACGGCGGCTCGTCGGTGGTCAGGAGGGCAGCCATCGTCGCACGGCGCGGCGCTTCAGCGCTTCGCATCGGCCGGCGGCGGCAGCTCGAACAGCCAGGCCAGCGCGCGCGGGAACTCGGCGCGCCAGGCCTTCTCGTCGTGCCGCGCCTCGGGTTCGACATGCACCGCGAGGTCGCCCGCGCCATGGCCCTGGCCGCGCAGCAGGGTCGCCATGCGCTCGAGGTCGGGCACCGACTCGTCGCCTTCGCGGCCCCCGATGTAGAGCCAGGTGCGCGTGCCGACCGGCCACGGATGCGCCGCCGTCTGCGTGTACGCCTCGCCGGCGAACCAGTACGACGGCGAGAAGATGGCCGCCTTGCCGAACACCTGCGGATAGCGCAGCAGGGCCGCGTGCGAGATCAGCCCGCCCATCGAGCTGCCGGCGATCGCCGTGCTCTCGCGGCCCGGCAGCGTGCGGTAGCGCGCGTCGATCCACGGCTTGACGGTGTCCACCACGAAAGCCAGGTACTGCGCGCCCTGCGCCGCGCCGAAGCGCGGGTTGGTCCACGGCGACAGCTCGTGCAACCGCTCCTCGCCGCCGTTGTCGATGCCCACCACGATGGCCTCGAAGCCGCGGGCGCGGGCGAAGTCGTCCAGCGTCTCGTCGACGCCCCATTCGCCGGCATATGCGGTCGCGTCGTCGAACAGGTTCTGCCCGTCGTGCATGTAGATCACGGGGTAGCGCTTCGCCGGCGCCGAGTCGTAGGACGGCGGCAGGTACAGCCGCAGCGTGCGTTCGCGGTCCAGTCCGGGCATGGCCAGGCGCTGCGCCAGCACGTGCACGCCCGGGCCGGCCGTCGAGGCTCGCGGGGGCGCCGGGGCGGTGCAGGCCGCGAGCACGGCGACCAACGCTGCCACCGGGATCAGGAACTTCATGCGCATCCCGCGAGCCTATCGCAAGCCAGGGCGTCAGGCGCGTCCGACCGTCGCCAGCCACCCCGCCACCGGCCTGCCGCTTTCGTGGCGCGGCGAGGCCGGCACGATGGACTGCTCGACGAGTCCGGCCGCCGCCAAGGTGGCACGCAGGTAGGCGAGCGTATGCGAGAAGCGCCCGCTCTCGGTCAGGCGAAAGCCCGGGCCGGAATCGTCGGCCAGGGCCTCCAGCGTGAACACCAGCGTGCCGCCGGGTCGCAGCGCGCCGCGTGCCGCCGCGAACACCGGTGCCATGTCGCCGAAGTAGATCAGCGTGTCCGCCGAGACCAGCACGTCGAACGCGCCCGGGCGCTCGACGAGGAACTGCACCAACTCTGCCTTCAGCAGCTCGTCGTAGACCTGGCGCGCCATGGCGCGCTGGAGCATGGCCGCCGACAGGTCGCAGCCCACCAGCGAACGCGCCCACGGCTTGACGAGCGGGCCGCACAGGCCGGTGCCGCAGCCTAGGTCGGCGATGTCATGTCGGGCGGCCGGCGGCGCCAGTGCCGCACCCAATGCCGTGGCGACGAGTTCGGGCGCGCAGTATTTCAGCGTCGACAGCTGCGAATCGAAACTGGCGGCGAACCCGTCGAATACCCCCTCCACGTAGGCCTCGCTCGCGCGGTCGGGCGTCTCGCCAAGGCTGGCTGCCAGGTGGTGGCGTGCGTACGCGCTATCGGGCTCCTTGCCCAGCCAGTCTCGATAGAAGGCGATCGCACGCTCGTGCTCGCCGGCGGCGCTCAGCGCGCGGCCATAGGACTCGCGCCGACGCGACTGCGCCGGCAGCAGCAGCTCCGCCTTGACCGCCGCCTCGAACGCCTCCTGCGTCCGCCGCTGGCCCAGCAGGGCCAGCGACAGGTTGTGCCAGGCCTCGCCCGACTCCGGCGCCAGCGCCAGCGCGCGCCGGCACGATTGCTCGCTGCGACCCCATTCGTGGCGGCGCCGCTGCACGCGGGCGATGTTCGTGTGCGCCTCTGCTGACTCGACCAGCGCCAGGCTGCGCCGGAACGCCTTCTCGGCCTGGATGGCGTCTTCGACCATCAGCAGCACGTTGCCCAGGTTGTTCCATACCGAAGCCTCGCGCGGCGCGACCTTCGACGCCTGGCGCAGCAGTTCCAGCGCACGCGCGTGCTGTCCGCGCTGGCACTGCAGCATGCCCATGAAGTTGAGCGCATCGGGGCGCCGCGGTTCGCGCCGCAACAGCTCGGCATAGATGGGCTCGGCGACGTCGAGCTCGCCGCGACGGTGGTGCGCGATCGCGTGCTGGAGCGCTTCGTCGGGCGAGGGCGCGGCAACAGGCGAGTCGGCAGGCGGTTTCACGAAGGCATCTCCCTGCCCTGGATGGGCGTCGCCGGAGGATGCCACAGCCGCCGCGGAAGGCGTACGATCCCCGGCCCGCTTCCGTCGAACCTGCGATGCTGCACGACCCCGCCCGCCACGAAGGACTGGCCACCGTCGCCTGGGACGAATCGCGCGTGCGCGCCACGATCGCGCGCATCGTCGACGGGACCGTCGCCGCGTTCTCGCCCGCCACGCTGTGGCCGATCCATCCGCGCGACCTCGAGCCCGGCGACGACCCGGTTGCGCCGATCACCGGCCTGTACGACGGCGCCGCCGGCGTCGCGTGGGCGCTGGACTACCTGCGCGCCGTCGGCGCCGCGGCCTGCCCGTCGTTCGCACCCCACCTCGACCTGCTGCGCGAGCGCAATCGCGCGTCGCTGGCCGCGCGGTCGGGCGACAACGCCGGCAGCTACCTGATGGGCGACCTGCCGCTGGAGATGATGGCCTTCGGCCACGCGCCGACCGCAGCACGGGTCGAGCGCATCGCCGCGTTGATCGGCGCCAACATCGACCACCCGGCGCGCGAGCTGATGTGGGGTTCCCCGGGCTCGCTGCTGGCCGCCGCGCTGATGCACGGGCGCACCGGCGACGAACGCTGGGCGACGCTGTTCCGCGCCATCGCGCAACGCCTGCGCGAGCAGCTGTCGTGGTCCGAACGCCAGGCCTGCCACTACTGGTCACAGGAGCTGCACGGCCGCCAGGTGCGCTACGTCGACGCGGTGCACGGGTTCGTCGCCACCGCCGCGGCACTGATCCACGGCCGTCACCTGCTGCCCGCCGACGACTGGCTGGCATGGCAGGCGTGCATCGAGGCCACGGTGGCCCATACCGCCATCCGCGAGAACGGCCGGGCCAGCTGGCCGGTGCAGGCCGACGAGCCGCCCGGCACGCCGCAGAAGTGGCTGATGCAGTACTGCCATGGCGCGCCCGGCTTCGTCGTCTGCCTGGCGCGGCTGCCGGGCAGCTCCCTCGACTTGCTGCTGGTCGAGGCCGGCGAGGCGACCTGGGCCGCCGGGCCGCTGGCCAAGGGCTCCAACCTGTGCCACGGCACCGCGGGCAACGGCTACGCGTTCCTGGTGCTGCACGCGCGCACGGGGGACGCGCGCTGGCGCGATCACGCGCGCGCCTTCGCGATGCACGCCATCGCCCAGTTCGAGGCCGAGACGGCGGCGACCGGCCGCCTGCGCCATTCGCTGTGGACCGGCGACATCGGCCTCGCCATCTTCCTGTGGGACTGCCTGCGCGGCCGCGCCGGTTTCCCGACGCTGGACGTGTTCTTCGGCGATGCCGCTCAGCCGCGCTCGACGCGGTAGCGCTCGAACAGCGTGCCCGCGAACGGCGCCGTCACCGCCTGCGTCAACGCGAAGCCCGCGGCCTCGAAGACGGGACGGCTGAACGGCGTGGCCCAGGCGGCGAAGCGCCGCGCGCCCGCGGTCTCGGCGCGCTCGAGCGAGCGGCGCAGCATCTCGCTGCCGATGCCCAGCCGCGTCCGGCCCGGGATCACGTACAGCGAATGGACCTCGCGCAGCTCGCCCGCGGCGCCCACGCCGCAGAAACCCAGCGCCCGGCCGTCGACCGGGCGCTCGGCGATCCAGGTGTCCGCGTCCAGCACGTAGGCGCGGAACGCGGGCGCGTCGTCCGCGAACGAGGCCCACGCGCGCGCCTGTTCGGGCGTGTAGACCCGCGGCCCGAGACGCAGCGCCGCGTCGCGATACAGCGCCGCGAGCACGCCCACGTCGGTGCCGACCGCACGCCGCCATTCGAAGGGCGCGAACCCGGTCAAGTCGGGCGCCTCAACTGAACAACCGGCGCGCGCCGGACGAGCCGGCGGCCAGGTCGTGGGCCATCAGCGCCTCGTACAGGCGCGTCAGCTCGGCGTGGATCGCCGAGAACGCGTGCAGCGTGATCGCCTGGCCCTGGTCGTCGACGATCGCCGCGTCGAGGTCGTCGGCCAGCTTGCGGGCGGCGCCGTGCCAGGCCGCGAAGGGCTCGGCGAGTTCCTCGGTCTGCGCGACGTCCAGGCCCAGCGTGAGCTCGCGCACGGCGGCGTGGCCGGGATCGTCGGCGAGCGCGGCCTGCGCGTCGAAGGTCAGCACCAGCACCGGCGGCGCGCCGTCCTCGATGGCGGGCAGCACCAGCCGGCCGGGCACCGCGCCGGGCACGAAGCCGTGGCGCTGGGCGACCTGCTGCAGGTAGCCCACCGACCACGCCACCGAGTTGGCGCGCAGCAGCGCCACCAGCTGCGCATCGTGCTGGCTCGCGAACGCGTCGAGCTCGCGGGCGCGGGCGACGGTCTCGAGCATGTCGGGCAGGTCGGTGGACGCGCCGATGGCCTGCGCGAAGCCCTCGAGCTTCTGCACGAACTCGGAGAACTCGATCTCGTTGAGGGCGCCGTTGCGGTTGGCCATCTGCACGCCGGCCTGGAACTCGCCGTAGCGCGCGTTGGCGACGATGGTCTCCCACTCGCCGGTCTCGCTGTTAAGGCCCTCGATGAAGAACGGCTTGGTGCCGGCGCGGTTGGCGCCGGGCAGGTGCGGCAGCACGCCCTCGCCGGCGATCGGCGCGTCGACGCTCAGGGTGGCGATCGCGTCGATCAGCGCATCGAGGCGCACCGAGCGTCGCACCGGCGCGAGGCGACCGTCGGGACGCGCCGGCGCGGCGCCCGCCGGGCCGCCGTCGGCCGAGGGCGCAGCCTCGCCGCCCATGGCCGGCTCGCGGCGCTCGGCCGGCTCGTCGGCGGCGAGCGCGACCGCACCCGAGCGCGCGGCGATGCGGCGCGCCTTCCACAGGCCCTGCACGACGATGCCCGCCAGCACCAGCACGGCGAGCGCGATCAGGGCCGTGGTCAGGTTCAGCGCCATCTGCGTCAGGCCTCGGCCATGGAGAGCGCGGCCTCCATGTCGACCGCGACGATGCGCGAGACGCCCTGCTCCTGCATCGTCACGCCGATCAGCTGCTCGGCCATCTCCATCGCGATCTTGTTGTGCGAGATGAACAGGAACTGGGTGCCCTTGAACGACATCTCGTTGACCAGCTTCGCGTAGCGCTCGGTGTTGGCGTCGTCCAGCGGCGCGTCCACTTCGTCGAGCAGGCAGAACGGCGCCGGGTTGAGCATGAAGATGGCGAAGACGAGCGCGATGGCAGTCAGCGCCTTCTCGCCGCCGGACAGCAGGTGGATGGTGGAGTTCTTCTTGCCCGGGGGCTGCGCCATCACCTGCACGCCGGCGTCCAGGATCTCGTCGCCGGTCATCACCAGCTTCGCCTGGCCGCCGCCGAACAGGCTGGGGAACATGCGGCCGAACTGCTCGTTGACGAGGTTGAAGGTCTTCATCAGCAGGTCGCGCGTTTCCAGGTCGATCTTGTGGATCGCGCCCTCGAGCGTGCGGATGGCGTCGTTGAGGTCGGCGGTCTGCGCGTCGAGGAAGGTCTTGCGCTCGCGCGCCGAGACCAGCTCGTCGAGCGCGGCCAGGTTGACCGCGCCGAGCGCGGCGATCTCGCGGCCGATGCGGTCGATCTCCGACTGCAGGCCATGCAGCTTGACGCCGCCCTCCTCGATGCCCTTGGCCAGCGCCTCGAGGTCGACCTCGGCGGCGGTGAGCTGCTCCAGGTACTGCGCACCGCCCAGCTGCGCGGCCTGCTCCTCGAGCTGCAGCTTGGTGATGCTGTCGCGCAGCGGCTGCAGGCTGCGCTCGAATTCGAGGCGCTGCTCGTCGGCGCGCCGCAGCTGCGCGGACAGGTCGTCGTACTCGGTGCGCGTGACCGCGAGCGCGGCCTCGCGGGTGGCGCGCAGCGCCAGCGCGTCCTGCAGGCCGGCCTGGGCCGCCTGGTCGTTGAAGCCGTCGAGCTCCAGCGTGAGCTGCTCGCCGGCCTGGGTGTTGGTGCGCACCTGCTGGTCGGCGGTCTCGATGGCGCGCTGCAGCTCGCCCTGGCGCGCGGCCAGCGCGCGGGTGTGGAACTGCGCCTCCTGGGCGCGGCGCTCGAGCGCGCGCAGCTGCTCGCGCGCGTCGGTGAGCTTGCGCTCGGCGGCGATCACGCCCTCTTCCAGGTCGGCCTGGCGCCCCTGGGTGTCGGCCAGCTGCTGGTCGAGTTCCTCGAAGCGGGCCTCGCCCGTCATGCGGCGCTCGATCAGGCCTTCGTCCTGCGCGTCGATCTCGGCGAGCTCGTCTTCCAGCTGCGTGCGGCGCGTGGTGGCGGCCTCGGCCTGCGACGACAGGCGCAGCAGCTCGACGTGCAGCTCGTGCGCGCGCGTCTGCGTCTCGGAGGCCTCGCGGCGCACCGACTGCAGCCGCTGCGCGGCGTCGGTGTACGCGGCCTCGAGGCGGATCAGCGCGGCGCGCGATTCGTCGGTGATCATCACCCGCGCCTTCGATTCGCGCTCCAGGTGCTCGATCTCCTGCGCGCGGCCCAGCATGCCGGCTTGCTCGGAGTCCGGCGCGTAGAACGCGACGGCGAACTGCGAGACGGCGTGGCCGTCGCGCGTCATGATGATCTCGCCATGCGTCAGCTGGCCGCGCTGGGCCAGCGCGTCGTCCATCGTCGGCGCGGTGTAGACGCCCTCGAGCCAGTCGTTGAGCAGCGCCTGCAGCCCGGCGTCGTTCAGCCTGAGCAGGTCGGACAGGCGCGGCAGCGTGCGGTGCGTGTTGGCGATCGCGCCCTGCGGCGTGGAGTAGAACGCCAGCTTGGCCGGCGGCGCGTCGCCGACGAAGGCGCGCACGATGTCCAGGCGTCCGACCGACAGCGCGTTCATGCGCTCGCGCAGCGCCGACTCGAGCGCCGTCTCCCAGCCGCTCTCGATGTGCACCTTGGTCCACAGGCCGGCCAGTCCGTCCAGGCCGTGCTTGGCCAGCCACGGCTTCAACTTGCCCTCGGTCTGCACCTTTTCCTGCAGCGCGCGCAGCGCCTCCAGGCGGGCCGACAGGTCGGCCTGGCGGGCCTGGTCGCGGTTGAGCACGTCCTGCTGCGCGCGGCGCTGCTCGTCGAGCTCGGGCACCTGCTCGCCGCTCTCGTGCAGGCGCGCCTCGATCTCTTCCTTGGCGGCATCGGCGCGCGCCGAGCGCTCGCGCAGCTCGGCCAGCTTCTGCAGGTCGGGCGTGGCGAGCGCCTGGCGTTCGGCCGCGAGGCGCTCGCGCCGGCTGCGCAGCGCGCGCGCCTGTTCCTCGATGCTGCGGCTCTCGGCGGCCAGCACCTGGATCTGCTGCTGCACCTGCGTGACCTCGCCGCGCTGGCCGCTGGCGCGCGACTGCGCCATGCGCACCGCCTCCTCGAAGTCGGGCAGGCGCAGGCCTTCTTCCTCGGCCTGGGCCGCGAGCAGTTCGGCCTGCTCCTGCGCACCGGCGATCTCCTCGGCATTGCGCTCCTGCTCCTGCTTCGCCTGCTCCTGGCGGTCCAGCCACTGGGCGTTCTGCACCTGCAGCTCGGCCAGGCGCGCCTCCGCGCGCTGGCGGCCCTCGACGACGTAGCGGATGCGCTCCTCGAGGCGGCTGACCTCGAGCTGGGCCTGCGCCAGCTCGCCCTGCGAGGCGTGCAGGCGGTCGGACGAGGCGTAGTGGGCGACGCGCACTTCCTCCAGCTGCGCCTCGACGTGGCGCAGCTCGGCCAGGCGCGACTCGAGCGCGTTGGTGGATTCGAGCACGGCCAGCTTGACGCGGTCGGCCTCGGTGGCGGCGTCGCGGTGCTTCAGGAACCACAGCTGGTGCAGCCGGGTCGTCCCCTGCTCCTGCAGCGTGCGGTACCGGGTGGCGATCTCGGCCTGGCGTTCCAGCTTCTCGAGATTGGCGTTGAGCTCGCGCAGGATGTCGTCGACGCGCAGCAGGTTGTCGCGCGTGTCCTTCAGGCGGTTCTCGGTCTCGCGGCGGCGTTCCTTGTACTTGGAGACGCCCGCGGCCTCCTCGAGGAACAGGCGCAGTTCCTCCGGGCGCGACTCGATGATGCGCGAGATCGTGCCCTGGCCGATGATGGCGTAGGCGCGCGGCCCCAGGCCGGTGCCCAGGAACACGTCCTGCACGTCGCGCCGGCGCACCGGCTGGTTGTTGATGTAGTAGCTCGACGCGCCTTCGCGCGTGAGCACGCGCTTGACGGCGATCTCGGAGAACTGGTTCCAGGGGCCGCCGGCGCGCGCCGATTCGTTGTTGAACACGAGCTCGACGCTGGCGCGCGCGGCCGGCTTGCGCGAGCCGGAGCCGTTGAAGATGACGTCCTGCATCGACTCGCCGCGCAGCTCGCTGGCCTTGCTTTCGCCCAGCACCCAGCGCACCGCATCCATGATGTTGGACTTGCCGCAGCCGTTGGGCCCGACGACGCCGACGCGCTGGCCGGGCAACTGGAAGGTGGTCGGATCCGCGAAGGACTTGAACCCGGAAAGCTTGATCGAATTAAGCCGCATGAACGGTGGTGCGCCTGGTGGGCACGTCGAGGAGCGGTTTCAGTCCGCGCGCCGGAAGAGGCTTCCGACGGTGGCTTTGAGTTGCGCTAACGTGTTGATTTATATGGGTTTTCTTCGTGCCTGCGGAAAGCCTGGGAGCACCCCTGCGGACACGGGAAATGGCCCGGGATGATACCATCGCGCCCCTCCCCTGCCGCCGGCCCGCACCGGTCGCGCACCCCCCAGAAACAGGCACTGCCGCCCCGGCAGGCCCCAAGGCAATCCATGGCCAAGAAAATGACCGCCGCTTCGCTCGCGAAGCCTTCCGCCAAGCCGGCCAAGCCCGCCCCGAAAGCCGCGCTGAAGGTCGGCGCGCGCGACCTGCCGCCCAACCCGCCGACCGCGCCCAGCAAGGAACTGCACGTGTTCGCCAACCCGTCGCAGGGCCGCGACTACGTGATCCAGTTCCAGATCCCCGAGTTCACCTGCAACTGCCCGCTGACCGGCCAGCCCGACTTCGCGCACTTCACGATCGACATGGTCTGCGACGAAGTGTGCATCGAACTGAAGAGCCTGAAGATGTACATGTGGAGCTACCGCAACGAGGGCGCGTTCCACGAGAAGGTCACCAACACCATCCTCGACGACATCGTCGCCGCGGCCCGCCCGCGCTTCGCGCGCATCACGGCCAAGTGGTACGTGCGCGGCGGCATCTACACCAACGTGGTGGTGGAACACCGCAAGAAGGGCTGGGCGCCCGCGCCGCGCGTGGACCTGCCGTCGATCGCGACGCCGGGCCAGGCCACCGGCCTGCTGTAGGCGCCCCATGCCCCGGCACCCCGCCGACCCGGTCGTCGTCCGCCAGTCGTACCAGAAGTTCGACGTCTTCGTGCGCCGGAGCGAGATCGACGGCCACGGCGTGTTCGCCGCCGAGATGATCCCGCCGCGCCTGAAGATCGGCGAGATCCGCGGCGAGGCGATCACCTGTGCCGAAGGGCGACGCCGCGCGGCGTCGCTGCAGCGGATCATGATCGTGGAGATCTCGCCGCGCACGGCGATCGACGCGTCGAAGTCCACCGACGCGATGCGCTTCACCAATCACTCGTGCCAGGCGAACGCCCGGCTGGCGATCGTCGCCGGGCGCATCGAGTTCTACGCGCTGCGCGCCATCGCGCCGGGCGAGGAGATCACCGTGAACTACGGCGAGACCCACCACGAGGGCAAGCTGCGCTGCCGCTGCGGCGCGCCCAATTGCATCGGCGCGCTGTGAGCTGAACTACAGCGGCAGCTTGGCGATCGCGCGCAGCTGCTTGGCGAGCTTCTTCTTGTCGATGCCGCCGCCCGCCTGGGCCAGCAGCAGCGTGTGCAGCTCGGGGATGGTGCCGGCGCGCGGGGCCGCGCGCATCAGGATCTCGGGCGCCATCTCGCCGAAGTGCGCGGACAGCACCTTGACCACGCGCCGCAGCGCCTCGGCCGGAATGCCGACGCCGTCGCCGGCCAGCGGCAGTTCCAGGTCCGGATGGCCCAGTTCGGCGGCGCCGTCGGGCAGCGCGCGATCGCGCACCGACATCGGCTGCGTGACCGGACCGCTGATGACGATGCCACCGCGTTCCATCACTGGCATCTCGTGGGCGAACGACATCGTCGGCAGCGGGGCGCTGGGCGAAGGCACGCGCCGGGACAGCGGCACCGGGGCGGGCTCGGCGGCGGCGCTGTCGGCCGCCGCGCTCAATGCCGCGGTGGCCGCGGCCGCGGCCGACACCACGGAGGCGCGGCGATCGCGCTCGGCCTGGCCGCGCGGGTCGGCGAAGCCCGGGTCGTTGGGTATCAGGTCCGAGGCCAGTTCGCTGTCGGGGCGGTCGCCCGGGCTCGCGACCGCGGGGCCGCCGAAGGCCCACGGGTCGTGCGAAGGCATGGCCAGCACGCTGTCGGGAATGGCGATCGTGAGCATCGGCACGCTCGCCGCGGCCGGGCCGCTGGGCGGCGTGCGGCCGGGCCGGCCGCCGACGGTGTCGGCCGCGGCCGGACGCAGCGAGGCCTCGCCCAGCATCGGCGCGATGGTGGCGGCGGTGGCCGCAGCGGCGGTCGAGTCGAGCGTGACGACGCGCGTGCCGTGCTCGGGCACGCGCAGCACGGTCGCGTCGCGCAAGGCGTCGCGGAACTCGGCCGCGCTGGAAAAGCGCTGGCTCGGGTCGCGTCGCAGCGCGCGCGCGACCACGGCGTCGAACACCGGCGGGCGTTGGGCCTCGGCGATGGTGCTGGGCAAGCGCAGCGTACCGCCCAGCGCGTCGGCGGCGGTGTCGGCGAGCTCGCCGCTGTAGGGCTCGCGCCCGACCAGCATGCGGTACAGGATCGCACCGGCGGCGTAGATGTCGACGCGGTGGTCGATCAGGCGGCCCGTCTGGTATTCGGGGGCCACGCCGGCCAGGGTGCCGGAACGGCCTTCGGCCCGGGCCACGCCGAAATCGGTCAGCTTGACCAGGCCGGCGCTGGTGATCAGCACGTTCGTGAGCTTGACGTCGCCGTGGCGCACGCCGGCCAGGTGGGCGCTCTCGAGCGCCTCCAGCAACTGGTCCATGACCTGCAGCAGCGCGGCCTGCGGCGGCAGCGGCGTGACGGACAGCCACTGCGCCAGGTTGAGGCCGGCGACGTGCTCCATCGCGATGTAGGCGCGGCCGTCGGCCTCGTCGATCTGGTGGATGTTGACGATGCCCGGATGGTTGACGCGCGAGATGGCCTGCGCCTGCTCGCCCAGTCGCCCCGCGAAGGCGCGCGCGGCGCGCGCATCGACCGGCAGGTTCAGGTGCAGCGACTTGACGGCGACCACGCGTTGCAGCGAGGGGTCGAACGCCTTGTAGACGACGCCGCTCACGCCTTCGCCGATGACTCCGGTGATCCGGTACTTGCCTATCTTTTCAGGCGCGTTCATCACGATCGTCACTTTGTCCTCTCCACTTTCGTCCGGACGCCGGGCCCGCGGCGCGATGCCGGGCGAGCTCGTCGTCGAGTCGGAAAAATTGCCGGAGGTTCCCCCCATCGGCGAGACGGCCCGTGTAGCCCGGGTTGGTTCCCCTCCGTAGAAACCCCTAGGGGTACACGGCGGGTGCATGTCTTGTTCGCCCCATTCTCTCACGTGATCCTTCGATGTTGCACTGCGGCACACCATTTGCCGAACCCTCCTGGTCATCGCTTCGACGCAGCGGCGCCACGGCTGAGCGCCTGGCGGCAACAGCATCGACAACTTGTTTCAACGCCGCAGCACCGGGAGCCGGTCCATGAACTTGTCCGCCCTGCAGGGTTCGCCCGCCGACGACGCCCGTTGCCACTGTCGCGCAGAGCGGCCGGTGCTGATGGTGCTGGCGGCGGCGCGCTGGGATTTCGACTGGCAGCGGCCGCAACAATTGCTGACCCGGCTTGCAAAGCATTACCGGGTGTTCTACATCGAGGCCCCGCGCACGACGCACCGCGACCCGTGGCTGGCCTGCACGCCGGTGGCGCCGGGCGTCGAGGTGCTGGTCGCCCACACCCGCTGCGAGGCGCCCGGCTTCGCCGACGCGCAGATCCCGACGATGGCCGCGCTCCTGGCGCGCTTGATGGGCGAGCGCGGCATCGTCGCGCCGCTGGCCTGGCTGGACACCCCCGCGCCGCGGCCGCTGCTGGAGGCGCTGGCCCCCTGCGCGGTGATCTTCGACTGCCAGGACGACCCGGCCGCCGCCGATTCCCGCCTGCGCCGCCACGCGGCCGCGCTGTTGCGCGAGGCCGACCTGGTGCTCGCCGCCGGACCGTCGCTGCTGGCGGCGCTGCGCGATCGCCGCGGCGATGCCCGGTGCATCGGCGCCGCCGTCGACGCGGCGCACTTCGCACCGCCCGCGCCCGGCGGCGACGCGATCGAGGCGGTGTCGGCGCGCGCGATCCACGCCGCGATCCCGCAGCCCCGACTGGGCTTCAGCGGCGTCATCGACGAGCGCATCGACCTGGACCTGCTGGCCCGCGTGGCCGAGCTGCGGCCGGACTGGCAGATCGTGATGGCCGGCCCGCTGCGCGGCGTCGCCGCCGAGGCCTTGCCGCGCCGCGCCAACCTGCTGTGGCTGGGCGCGCAGACCCACGCGATCCTGCCGCACCTGCAGGCGCACTGGGACGTGGGCCTGCTGCCGCTGCGCGTCGACGCCTGCGCCACGCGCGCGACGCCCATCGAGGCGCTGGCCTTGCTGGCCGGCGCCCGGCCGGTGGTCGCCACGCCGGTGGCCGACGTCGTGGCGCTGTACGGCCACGTCGTGCGGGTCGCCGACGGCGCCGCCGCGTTCGTCGACGCCTGCCGTGCGGCGATGTGCGAGCGCGGGCCGCTGCGCCGCCGGCGCGCGGCCGATGCGCTGATCGCCGCCCGGTCGCACGGCTGGGATCGCGCCGCCGAGCGCGTGCATCGCCTGCTGGCCGAAATCACGCCGGCGCCGGCAAGTCCCGCAGCCACGCTGCCGGTGCAACTGCTGGCGGGCCGCGGCGACGCGCCGGCCGCATGCCGGCCCGCCGCCCGCTGAACTCGCCCGGCACGCCTGGCGCGCTGGGCACGCCGGATGCTCCGCCCCAACCTTGGCCGCGCCGCGGCGCCGCCCCCACCCCCAGAGGAGTCCTCCCATGAACCGCTCGATCACGCTGTCCCTGACCCTCGCGGTCGCCCTCGCCTCGCAGGTCGCCCTTGGCGGCTGCACGAAGAAGGAAGACGTCGCCACGCCGCCGGTCGACAGCACGGCCAGTGCGCCGACGGACGGCATGGGCGCCGCCAGCGCCGCGGATGCCGCCAGCGCGGCGGCGTCCGCGGCCAGCGACGCCGCGATGGCCGCGAGCCGCTGACCCGCCTCGCCGTCCGGCCGCGAGCGGCCGGACGGCGGCAGGGTTTGCGGCAAACGGGTCCGGTGCGACCGAGCAGCGCGGCCTGCTGGCCGGCGCTCAGAACGACTTCGTCAGGCTCGCATACGCGCTGCGCCGGGGCCCGAACTGCGGCGCCCCGACACCGATGCCGGTGCCGTCGCGCAGTTCGTAGACCCGGTCGAACACGTTGAGCAGCGACAAGCGGCCTTCCAGCTTGCCCAGCCCGCCGCCGAAGTCGAACGACTGCGTCAGCGACGCGTTGACCTGCGTGTAGGCCGGCAGGTGCTGGCTGTTGGCGAAGCCGCTGCGCAGGCCGCTGCCGAACAGGGCGTCCGCGCCCAGCGTGGTGCGCAGGGCGAGGCGGTACGACACGCCCGCCGAGGCGGTCACCGCCTGGTCGTGGTCCAGGTGGACCCAGTGCGAGGCGATGTAGCCGATCTCCTGCGGATCGAAGTTGAACTGTCCGGTGACGATGTCCCGGCCCTCGGCCTTCGAGAAGGCCACGTTGGCGTAGGCGGCGAACGCCTCGCGCTTCCAGTTGGCCGTGAGCTCCAGCCCGCGCACCCGTCCGCGGGCATAGTTGAAGGCCGAGTAGATGAGCGCGTTGCCGAACTGGCCCTCGTCCTGCAGGTTGGCAACCTCGCGGTCGTAGGCGTCCACGCCCAGCGACAGCGCCGGCGTCGCCGCCCAGGCCAGGCCGGCGTCGAAGTAGTCGGAACGCTCGGACTTCACCGCCGTGTCCGCGTCCGAGGGGAGCGCGTTGGTGGTGCCGGCGAACTTCGCCACCGAGGTGGTGTCGATCTTCTCCGTCGGCGGCGGGGTGAAGTAGCGCGCGAAGCCGGCATGCAGCCGCAGGGTGGGCGCGGCATCGAGCACCACGCCCAGGCGCGGGCTCAGCTGGCTTTCCCCGACCACCGTGTCGGCGCGGTCGTAGCGTGCACCGTAGTTGACCGTCAGGCGCTTGACCGGCTGCCATTCGTCCTGGACGTAGAGGCCCCACAGGCGACCCGACAGGCGCGTGTCGTCCGCGATGGAGATCGGCGTCGAGCTCGTCTGGTTGCCGTCGGCGTCGGCGGGGAACACCTGCGACAGGTTGTCCACGTCGAAGCGCTCGTGCTGGAAGAACAGGCCGCCGCGCAGCGTGTGCGCGTTGCCGACCGCCACGCTCGCGTCCAGTTGCAAGCCGTCCGCGGTGTTGCGGCGCATGACGTCGGCGGCGATGCCGTCGAAGACGAGATCGCCGACCGGATCGGGCCGGTAGTGCACGTCGGTCGTGCGATGGAAGGCCGACAGCTGGTAGTCGGCCGCGTCGCCCGCATGCCCCTGGTACGACAGCACCTCGAAGCGGTTGCGCTCGCGCTGGCGCGCATCCAGCGTCGCGGAGTCCACGGCGGGATTGCCCTGCAGCGAATACTGCGGGGACTGGCCGGGTACGTCGGGAATCTCGAAGTGGTTGTCCGAGACGCCGAACATGAAGTTCAGGCGGCTCGCGCCGTCGAGCAGGGTCGACACGGTGCCGAAGCCCCCGGCCTGCCGTGTCTGGTCGTGCAGCGCGGCGCGCGCGGGCGTGGGGTTCTCGATGCCCATGGCGTCGCGCAGCAGTTGTCCGCTGAGGTACCAGCTGACCGGACCCTGCGTGCCGGCGATTTCCGCGCTTTCCTCGTGATGGGCGTTGCTGCCCCCAACGTAGCTGACGCTGCCGCCGTTGCCTTCGGCCCGCGCCTTGGTCCGGATGTCGATGACTGCCGCGGTGCGGTACCCGTACTGCGCCGGCAGCGCGCCGGTGAGCACGTCGATGTCGTCGGCGAACCGCGTCTGCAGCGACTGCCCGAAGCCGCTGATCGCCTCGGGGATCACGACGCCGTCGATGCGGTACTGGACGTTGGCATGGTCGCCGCGCACATGCAGCTGGCCATAGGAATCCTGGACGACGCCCGGCGCCTGCAGGACCACCTGGTTCAGCGGCGTGGCCTCGCCCTGCGGCAGCGCGGCGATGTCGGCGCTGCCGAACTTGTAGACGTCGCTGCCGGTGTCGGGCGACAGGCCGTTGCGCGCGGCGTCCAGCCGCTGGCGCACGGCGTCGACGACGACCGTCTGCACGGGCAGGGCCGCGGCCGCGACGGCCGTCCGGGCCAGCGGTGGGGTGGCCGTCGCGGCAGGCGCCGATGCCGCGGCGGCGGGCGCGGGCGCGTCGTCCGCGAACACCGGGAGACAGACGGACAGGGGGGCGGAAAGAACGAGCGCGTGCGCCACGTTCCGGTGCTTGGAACCGAACATGTTGGAGATCCTCTGGATTCGAATGCAGGTGACCACACGCCGGCGGCCACGCCGAAGGCGGGCCCGGCGCGCGGGTCAGCGGACTGGAGCGGGAATCAGAGGAACGGTGGCGGTCCGCGGCTGCGGGCGACCGGCGCATCGGCGGCGATGAACGCCGGTGCCGCGTTGGCGGGCACCTCGAAGCCGAAGCTCAGCAGCGCGGGTGGCAGCACCTGGGCGGTGGCCACGCCGGCCAGGTGCGCGAAGGCGAGGCAGGCTTCGCACTGCAGGTCGCCGACCGCATGGCCCGCCGCGCCCCGGTCGCCGGCCGCGGCGGCCGCCGCGTCGGCCAGGTGACCCAGCTCGTGCGTGAGCGCGCCCTGCTGCGACAGCAGGAAGACGAGCGGCAGGACGAGGGTGAGCAGCAGCTTGCGCATGGACCCTGCGATTGTCGACGCCCAGCCTGAGCTGCGGCTTTCGGCAGCGCCGCCGCGTCTGCGTCTTGCAAAGCTGGACGGGCGCGCACGAACGACGCGCACCATCGGAGACAATCCCTCACAGGCGCGCTGCGCCGCCTTCCACGCCCCCGACACACCCATGCGAATCCGTCTCGTCCCCTTCGTGCAGGCCCTGCTGGCCGCTGTCCTGCCCTTGCTGGCGCAGGCGCAGGAGCCCCCCGTGCGGCCCGTGGCGCAGCTGGGCATCGACGTGCTGCCGTACTACCAGGCCGGCACCACGTTCGGCGCCGCCCCCAAGGTGGCGGTCGATCCGGCCTACGACGCCCTGCTGTCGTCGACCCGGCTCGCGGACATCCGGCGGGCGGGCGACGGGATCGCGGCGAAGCCGGAGCGGGTCAAGCCGGAAACGCTGATCGTGCTGGCGATGCGCCTGTACGACCTGGGCCAGCGCGACGACGCGGTGTTCTGGTACTACGCCGGCCGCGACCGGTTCCTGACGATGGAGTCGGTGCTCGACATGCGCTCGCTGCGCCTGCTGAAGTCCGCCGAGGTCGCCGACGCATTCCTGCGCGCCGCCGGCCCGGCCATGGACGGCTACGCCTGGTGCAGCATCGCCCACCAGGCCGAGCGCGAGGACCGCGCGATCGCGTGGGTGGCCGCGCATCCGTACCAGCCGATAGGCGACACCGACCTGCCCGCGTTTGCCGACGACCGCAACGCGGCGCTCGTCGCCGCGGTCGTCCACCTGCGCGAGGCGGCGGCCAAGAAGAAGGCGCTGCTCGACGACCCGGCCACGGTGGCCCGCATCGAGGCCGCCCGCGCGAAGTGGCATGCGCACGAGCGCTTCTGCTGGTGAGGCGGCCGCGCGTGCGATGAGCGACGGCCCCCGCTTCCAGGTCACGCTGCTGCCGCTCGGGCTGCGATTCGCGGCCCGCGCGGACGAAACGCTCCTCAAGGCCGGCCTGCGGGCGCTGGCGCCGGTGCGCAGCTCGTGCCGCAACGGGACGTGCCGCACCTGCCTGTGCCGCCTGGACAGCGGCACGATCGCCTACGAGATCGAGTGGCCGGGACTCACGCGCGAGGAGCAGGCCGAAGGCCTGGTGCTGCCGTGCGTGGCGCGCCCGCTGTCGGACGTGGTGCTGCGCTACGAGGGCTGACGCTCAGATCGGCCGCGCGAACAGGCCGATCGTCAGGACCACGCCGAGGCCGACGATGGCCAGCCGCAGTGCGCGTTCATTGACGCGGTGCAGGGCCCAGTTGCCGGCCAGCCCGCCGACGATGGCGCCGCCGCCGAGCACCCCGGCCTGCATCCAGTGCACCTGCGGCGACAAGGCGAACAGCGCCACGGCGGCCGCGTTCATCACGCCGGCGAGCGCGTTCTTGGTCGCGCCGGCGTTGCGGGTCGCCAGGCCGGCCAGCGTCAGCGCCGCCAGCATCAGGAAGCCGATGCCGCCGCCGAAATAGCCGCCGTACACGGCGATCAGGAACTGCGCGACGGCCGCCGCGCGCGGGCCGATGTGGGCGCCGCCGTCCAGCGGCTTGCGGCGGAAGCTGCCCCACGCGAACACGCCGGTGGCGAACAGCACCAGCCAGGGCACCAGGCGCGCGAACACGGTGGGCGGCGTGTTCAGCAGCAGCAGCCCGCCGACGGCGCCGCCGGCCAGGCTGAGCAGGAACAGCGCCCGGAACGACAGCCCGCCGACGCCCGAGACGAGGCGACGGCCGGCCAGCCCGGAGGTGACCTGGCCGGGAAACAGCGCCACGGTGGACGTGATGTTGGCCGCCAGCGGCGACATGCCCGACAGGATCAGCGCCGGCAGCGTGATGAACGATCCGCCGCCGGCCAGCGTGTTCTGCAGGCCGGCCCACAGGCCGGCGCCAAGGACGAGGAGAAGCAGCATGGCGCCAGGGTAACCGCGAACCGGCTAGAGTCGGTCGACCCCTTCCGGATGGAGCCGACAAGCAATGACGCTGCAACGACGCAAGCTGGGCCGCCAGGGCCTGGAAGTCTCGGCCATCGGCCTGGGCTGCATGGGCATGAGCCAGTCCTACGGCCCCGCCGACGAGACCGAATCGATCGCGACGCTGCACCGCGCGATCGAGCTCGGCTGCAACTTCCTCGACACCGCCGAGGTCTACGGCCCGCTGACCAACGAGGCCCTGCTCGGCAAGGCCCTCCAGGGCCGCCGCCACGAGGTGACGATCGCCACCAAGTTCGCCTGGCGCTTCCGCGACGGCAAGCAACTGCCGGGCGAGCGCGCGAGCAGCCCGGAGCGCATCCGCGAGGCCGTCGAGGGCTCCTTGCGGCGGCTGGGCACCGACCACATCGACCTGCTCTACCAGCACCGCATCGACCCGGCCGTGCCGATCGAGGAGATCGCGGCCACCGTGGGCGAGCTGGTGCGCGAGGGCAAGGTGCGCTGGTTCGGGCTGTCGGAGGCCGGCGTCGCCAACATCCGCCGGGCCCACGCGGTGCATCCGCTGACCGCGGTGCAGAGCGAATACTCGCTGTGGGAGCGCAACCTCGAGGCCGACGTCCTGCCCGTGCTGCGCGAACTGGGCATCGGGCTGGTGCCGTTCAGCCCGCTGGGCCGCGGCTTCCTCACGGGCGCGGTGCGGCGCGCCGAGGACCTGCCGGCGGACGACTTCCGCCACGACGATCCGCGCTACCAGGGCGCCAACTTCGACGCCAACGTGGCCGCGGCGGCCCAGGTGCGCGCGATCGCCGCGTCCATCGGCGCGACCGCCGGCCAGGTCGCCCTCGCCTGGGTGCTGGCCCAGGGCGAGGACATCGTGCCGATTCCCGGCACCAAGCGGCGCAGGTACCTCGAGGAGAACGTGGCCGCGGCCTCGATCGCGCTGGGCCCGGACGTCCTGGCGGCGCTCGGCGCGGCGCTGGCGCCCGACAAGGTGCACGGCCAGCGCTATTCGGCCGAGCGCATGGCCATGGTCGATCGCTGAGACGAGGACCTAGAGCGCGAAGCGCCAGGTCAGCCCCGCCATCCACTGCCGCACGACGGGCCGCGCATCGACGCTGCGCTGCCAGCCGACGTCCAGGTCCAGCCCCGGACGCGCGGTCCAGATCGCACCGGCCAGCACCGAGCCCGGCCAGGCGTGGCGCGACCGGTCCGCATCCTGGTCCAGCTCGCCATCGACGGTCAGGATCCAGCGCTCGTCGAGTGCGCGCATCAGCGCCGCCGACACGTGCCCGGCGGTCCTGCGCACGCCGGGGGCGCGCGGCACGCGCGCGAGCCCCACGTTGGCATGCACGGTGGTGGGCGCGTCGTCCCAGGTGGCCACCAGCAGCGCGTGCTCGGCGGCCTGGCCGCGCGGCAGGCCCAGGCCGTGCCGGCTGGTGGGCAGTTGCACGCCGGCGCGCACGCCCAGCGACAGCGGGTCGCTGCCCCAGAAGCGCCACTTGGCGTCGACATTGGTGTCGCCCGAGCCCGCGACGGCGGCCTGCCCGGCCAGCTGCTGCCAGGCGAACGACGGTTGCACGATCGCGTCGACGGTGGCGGCCAGGCCCACCGACACCTGGGGCTGGTACGTCGCCAGCGTCGCGCCGCCGGAGCGGGCGCGCGCCAGGCCGTTCTCGATCTCGACGTTGGCGGCGCCCTGGGTGCCGGTGTCCTCGGTCTGGAGCGGGTGGGCGGCGCGCGCGGCCGACGCGGCGAACGCCAGCGCGGCGACGGGGATCAGCGAGGCGACACGAACGGGCAAGAGACGGCTTTCGTCGAGGAGGCGCCGCGCAGTCTGCCGCGCGCCGGTGACAGCGGCGTGTCCGTTGTCACAGGCGCGCCACGCGCCGTCGCGACACTGTCATGCATGAACAGTCCTGCCCGACGCTGGCTGGCGCTGGCGCTGGCCCTCGCGCTCGCCGCGCACGCCCAGGCGGCCGAGCCGCTGCACGGTGCCGGCGCCACCTTTCCCGCCCCCGTCTACGAAGCCTGGGCGGACGCGTTCGCGCGCCGCACCGGCACGGCGGTGCGCTACGACCCGGTCGGCTCGGGGCTGGGCATCGAGCTGGCCACGCAGGGACGGGTCGACTTCGGCGCCACCGATGCGCCGCTGCCCGCCGACCGCCTGGCCGCGGCCGGGTTGCGCCAGTTCCCGGCGCTGATCGGCGCCGTGGTGCCGGTCGTCAACATCGCCGGCGTCGCGCCGGGCCGGCTGGTGCTGGACGCCGCGGTGCTGAGCGCGATCTACCGCGGCCGCATCGTCAACTGGCGCGACCCGGCCATCGCGGCGCTCAACCCCGGGCTCGCGCTGCCCGATGCCCGGATCACGGTCGTCCACCGCGCGGACGCGTCGGGCTCGACGTGGCTGTGGAGCCGCTGGCTGGCGCAGTCCGACGCCGCCTGGCACGACGAGATGGGCAGCGGCACCACGCTGGCCTGGCGCGTCGGCGCCGAAGGCCTGGGCAACGAGGGCGTGGCCTCGCTGGTGCAGCGCACGCGCGCCGCGATCGGCTACGTGGCCTTCGCCTACGCGCGCGAGCACCACCTGAGCGACGTGGCGCTGCCGTCGCACGACGGCCCGGTGGTGCGCGCGGGCCGCCCCGCGTTCGCGGCGGCCGTCGCCGCGGCGACGTGGCGCGGCCTGGACGACCTCGACGCCGGCCTCACCAACGAGCCGGGCGCGGGCAGCTGGCCCATCGTCGGCGCCAGCTACGTGCTGGTGCCCGCCGGGCACGACAACCGGCGGATCGAGGCGTTCTTCGACTGGGCGCTGGTCGACGGCGCCGCGATCGCCGACGACCTCGGCTACGTCGCGCTGCCGCCCGCGGCGGTGGCGCTGGTACGAAGCGAGTGGCTCAGGCCGTAGCCTGGCGGGCGAGGCGGAGCTCCTCGATCATGCGGTCGCGCATGACGAACTTCTGGGCCTTGCCGGTGACGGTCATCGGCAGCTCGTCGACGAAGCGCACGTAGCGCGGCACCTTGTAGTGGGCGATCTGGTCGCGGCAGAAGTCCTTGATCTCGTCCTCGGTGCAGCCCTGGCCCGGCTTGAGGACCACCCAGGCGCAGACCTCCTCGCCGTACTTGGGGTCGGGCACGCCGAACACCTGCACCGACTGCACCTTCGGATGGCGGAACAGGAACTCCTCGATCTCGCGCGGGTAGACGTTCTCGCCGCCGCGGATCAGCATGTCCTTGACGCGGCCGACGATGTTGCAGTAGCCCTCGGCGTCGATCGTGGCCAGGTCGCCGGTGTGCATCCAGCCGTCGACCACCACCTGCCGCGTGCGTTCCGCGTCGCCCCAGTAGCCCAGCATCACCGAGTAGCCGCGCGTGCACAGCTCGCCCTTCTCGCCCACCGGCACGACGGCGCCGAGCGCGTCCACCACCTTGCATTCGAGGTGCGGCTGCACGCGGCCCACGGTGGTGGTGCGGCGATCGAGGGGATCGCCGGTGGAGCTCTGGAACGACACCGGGCTGGTCTCGGTCATGCCGTAGGCGATGGTGACCTCGCGCATGTGCATGCGCGAGACCACCTGCTTCATCGTCTCGATGGGACACGGCGACCCGGCCATGATGCCGGTGCGCAGCGACGACAGGTCGAACTCCTCGAAGCGCGGGTGCGCCAGCTCGGCGATGAACATCGTGGGCACGCCGTGCAGCGCGGTACAGCGCTCCTCGGCGACCGCGCCCAGCGTGGCCACCGGGTCGAAGGCCTCGCCGGGGAACACCATCGCCGCGCCCGTGGACACCGAGGCCAGCACGGCCAGCACCATGCCGAAGCAGTGGTACAGCGGCACCGGGATGCACAGCGAGTCCTTCTCCGAGAAATCCATCGCCATCGCGATGAAGCGGCCGTTGTTGACCACGTTGCGGTGCGTCAGCGTGGCGCCCTTCGGGTTGCCGGTGGTGCCGCTGGTGAACTGGATGTTGATCGCCTCGCCGCTGAGGCAGTCGGCGAACGCCAGCGGCTCGGCACGCCCGCGCTCGAGCACCTCGGCGTAGTTGAGCATGCCCGGCGTGCGCTCGTCGCCCATGCGCACGACGAACTCGAGCGCGGGCAGCCCGGGCCGCACCTTCTGCAGCATCTCCAGGTACATGGAGGTCTTGAGCCGCTCGGCCGACACCACGGCGCGGCAGCCCGACACCTGCAGGGCATAGGTGAGCTCGGACAGCCGGTAGGCCGGATTGATGTTGACCAGCACCAGGCCCATGCGCGCCGTGGCGAACTGCGTCACCAGCCATTCCACGCGATTGGGCGACCAGATGCCCACGCGGTCACCCTTGGCCAGCCCCAGCGCGGCCAGGCCGGCGCCGAAGGCGTCGACCTCGGCCAGGAACTCGTTCCAGTTCCAGCGGATGCCCTGCTCGCGGAACACCACGGCCAGCCGCTGCGGGTAGCACCTGGCCGTGTCGGCGAGCAGGCCGTAGATGGTCGCGTCGGACAGCGGGATGTCGGTCCATCCCGCCACGTGCGACAGGCCATCGATCGGAAGCTGGGGCGTCCCGGCGGTCGTTGCTGCGTTCATCGCTGTCTCCATGTCGTTGCCGTGCACCGTCGGGCTGCGGGGCCCGGCCTTCGAAACGAGGATAGACCAGCTTCGTGAACGAGAACTTACGCGATGGCGCGCGTGTGCAAAGGCCGCACGGCCGTCATGCGGGCAGCATGAACAGCCGGCGGCTGTTGGCGCTGGCCTGGGCGGCGAGCGCGACGACGTCCAGGCCCTTGAGCTCGGCCACCGCGCGGGCGACGAACGGCAGCAGCGCCGGCTCGTTGTAGGGCCGCGTCTTGCCGGCGTTCTTCGGCCGCAGGTAGGGCGCGTCGGTTTCCAGGTGCAGGCGGTCGAGCGGGATGACGCGCAGCGCGTCGCGCAAGGCCGCGCCGCGCGCCGCGTCGGTCACCCAGCCGGTGATGCCGATGTCGAAGCCGAGCGCGAGCAAGGCCTCGGCCTGCGCGGCGCCGTCGGTGAAGCAGTGGACGACGCCGTGCGCGCCCGCGGCCGCGGCGTCGCGCAGCATCGCGCAGAAGTCGTCGAAGGCGTCGCGGCAGTGCAGGAACAGCGGCTTGTCCAGCCGCGCGCCCGCCTCGATCTGGGCCTCGAACGCGCGGCGCTGGTCGGCCATCGGCGAGAACATGCGGTTGTAGTCGAGCCCGCATTCGCCGACCGCCACCACGTGCGCATCCGCCCACAGCGGCGCGAATTGCGCCGCGGACGCCGCCGTCCAGTGCCTGGCGTCGTGCGGGTGCACCCCCGCGGTCGCCCACACCCGCTCGTGCGTGCGCGCGAACGCCAGCGCCCGCTCGCTGGCCCGCAGCGAGGTGCCGGTGGCCAGGACGTGCGTGACGCCGGCCGCGGCAGCGCGCGCCAGCAGCTCGCCGTCCAGGCCCTCGAGCTGCGACGAATGGAAGTTGACGCCGATGTCGATCAGGTTCATCGCCCGATTGTCCCAGCGCCGCTGCGTCGGCGGGCCGCCGCGCTCAGACGCCGAGGATCGAGACCGACTTGGTCACCAGGTAGGCCTCCAGCGCCTCCGGGCCGCCTTCGGAGCCGTAGCCCGAATCCTTGACGCCGCCGAACGGCATCTCGGCGCTGGGCGTGGCCGGCTGGTTGATCCACAGCATGCCCAGCTCGAGGCGCTGGCCCAGCACGTGGGCCGTCTTGATCGACTTCGTGAACGCGTAGCCGGCCAGGCCGAACGGCAGCCGGTTGGCCTCGGCGATCGCCTCGTCCAGCGTGTCGAACGCGCGGATCGCCGCCACCGGGCCGAACGGCTCGTTGTTGAACACGTCGGCGTCCAGCGGCACGTCGGTGAGCACGGTCGGCGCGAAGAAGTTGCCGGCGCCGCCCACGCGCTCGCCGCCGGTGGCGATGCGGGCGCCCTTGGCGCGCGCGTCCTCCATCAGGCGCGTCATCGCGGTGATGCGGCGGCCGTTGGCCAGCGGGCCCAGGTTGGTGCCCGCCTCCAGGCCGTTGCCCAGCTTCAGGCCCTGCGCGTGCTTGACCAGCGCGGCGGCGAACTCGTCGCGCAGGCTGCTGTGGACCAGGAAGCGCGTCGGCGAGATGCACACCTGGCCGGCGTTGCGGAACTTCGCGGCGCCGGCCGCCCTCACGGCCAGCGCGACGTCGGCGTCCTCGGCCACGATCACCGGCGCATGGCCGCCAAGCTCCATCGTCACCCGCTTCATGTGCGCGCCGGCGAGCGCCGCCAGCTGCTTGCCCACCGGCGTCGAGCCGGTGAACGTGACCTTGCGGATGACGGGGCTGGCGATCAGGTAGCTCGAGATCTCGGCCGGGTCGCCGAACACCAGCCCCACCGTGCCGGCCGGCACGCCGGCGTCGACGAAGGCCTGCAGCAGCGCGGCCGGCGCGGCCGGCGTCTCCTCGGGCGCCTTGACCAGGAACGAGCAGCCGGTGGCCAGCGCCGCGCCCAGCTTGCGCACGATCTGGTTGATGGGGAAGTTCCACGGCGTGAACGCGGCGACCGGGCCCACCGGCTCCTTCAGCACGAGCTGCTGGGCCGCCAGGTTGCGCGACGGCACGATGCGGCCGTAGACGCGCCGGCCTTCGTCGGCGAACCACTCGATGATGTCGGCGCCGGCCAGCACCTCGACGCGCGCCTCGGCCAGCGGCTTGCCCTGCTCCTGCGTGAGCAGGCGCGCGATCGCGTCCGCGCGCTCGCGCACCAGGCCGGCGGCCTTGCGCATCGTCGTGGCACGCTCGTTGGCGGGAATGTTGCGCCAGGCCTCGAAGCCGCTGTGCGCGGCGGCGAGCGCGGCGTCGAGGTCGGCGATCGTCGCGTGCGCGACATGGCCGATGGTCTGGCCGGTGGCCGGGTTGACGACGGCGATCTTGCGGCCGCCGGTCGCGTCGCGCCAGGTGCCGGCGATCAGCAGGCGGGTGTCGGGATAGGAGGCGGTGGTGTCGGTCATGGACGAGTTCCGGTTCGTTCGATGCCCGAAGGTTACCTCCCCTTTGAAGTCCCTGCCGCGCCGGGCCCGTTCGGCCCCGCCGCTCAGCGGGGCGGCCGGCCCGGGCCCAGGGTGCCGTCCGCCCGCGCCGCCAGGTAGGCGTACAGGTCGAGGACGTGGGTGCTCACGGCCGGCTCGTCCTGCCAGGCGGGCATCGCGAACGCGGTCTCCCGGCGCTGCAGGATGTCGTCCGCCAGCGCGGTGCGAGCGGCCTCGTCGCGCCGCGCATCGGCGGGCGCGGCACTCCAGTCGTAGCGCTGCAGCACCAGGTTGACGAAGCGGCGCGACCCCATCTCGCGCATGCGATCGAGCAGGTCCGGCGCCTTGGCCGAGCCGGCCGCGTCCGCGCCGTGGCAGCCCGCGCAGCGATCCTGGTAGATGCGCCAACCCAGGTAGGCCGAGCCGGGCGGCTGCGCTGCACGCGCGAGTTCGCGCGCGGGTTCGGTGTTGCGCACGGACACCGCGCAGCCGGCCAGGATCGCCAGGGCCGCGATCGCCGGCACCGCGCGTCGGCGCGCCTTCCCGCTGGGGCTTGTCGTCATCGCCATGTCCTCGGTGCGCGGGCAAGGCGCCCGCCATGCCATTCTGGGCGCCGGGGGCGCCCGGACGTTGCGATGGATCAGCCGGGCGGTGCGGTCGTGGCGCTGTAGGAATTGTTACCGGGCCGCAGGAATCCGCGCCGAAGAGCTTCGGAACGTGCCGACGTCCAACTTGCGCCGCCGCCGATTGAGCGCTGGCGCGCACCCGGCCAAGCTTGAGGCCGGCAGTCGAACCGGCTGCAGGCCCCGCATCGGAGTTCCCCATGAATCCGCCCGTCACCTCGCCCTCCGCCCACTTCGCCTACGGTCAATGGGCGACGACGTGTCGCAGCGGCATCGGCACCGGCGCCGACCGCGGCTGCCTGGCCGACCTGATCGCGCTGCTGGGCGTCGCACCCAACGACGCGCGCAACGTCGGCGTGCCGATCGCGCTGCGCCAGGTGCGCGAGGGCACGACGCTGCTGCTCGAGGGTGCGGCGGCGAACAGCCTCTACATCGTGCGGTCGGGCAGCCTGAAGTCGGTCAAGACGCTGGAGGACGGCTACGAGCAGGTGCTCGCCCTGGCCCAGATCGGCGAGCTGCTGGGCGCGGAGGCGCTGCACGGCGGCGCCCAGCCGGCGAGCGTCGTCGCGCTGGAGAACGCCACGGTCTACGTGCTGCCGGTGCAGGACCTGCCGGCACTGCGCCTGCAGGACTCGCAGCTCGATCTCGCGCTGCAGCTGGCGCTGAGCCGGCAACTGGTGCGGGCCGCCGAGACCACCGCCATGGCGGCCGCCGTCGCCTCCGAGGTGCGGCTGGCGCGCTTCCTGGTCTGGTTGTCGGGCCGGATGGCCGAGACCGGCCATTCGCCGACCCGGCTGCGGCTGCGCATGGGCCGGCGCGACATCGCCAGCCTGCTGTGCGTGGCCCACGAGACGGTCAGCCGGGCGTTCAGCACGCTGTCGGACCAGGGCTACCTGCAGGTGGACCGGCGCGAGGTGCAGCTGCTCGACCTCGAGCGCCTGCGCGCCTTCTCGCGCTTCACGCGGGGCTTGCCGCGCGACCCCGCGGTCGTCCCGGCGAGCCCGGCGGCGCGCCAGCGCTCGGACTGGTTCGCCAGCCTGTCCGCGCCCGTGCCCCTGCCCGCGTGAAGCGGGGTGCGCAGCCGGGCCGGCAGCGCGAAGCCGCGCGGGCTTGATGTCGATCAAGCCGGGGGCGCCGCGCCGGGGCGATCCTGGGCGGATGCCCATCGCGGCGCAGCGCGGCGTCGCGCCGCACGAACCGAAGGAGGACAGACGCGTGCCCGATTCCCCTGCGAGCGTACGATCGCGACCCGACGACAGCGACACGCCCCGTCCGGAAGCGCCCGTGGCAGCGCCGCCGGTCCGCGTCGCGACCCTGGGCATTCTCCTGGTCGACGACCACGCCATCGTGCGCGAGGGACTCAAGCGCATGCTGGAGGTCACCGCGAGCGACTGGCAGGTCTTCGAGGCCGGCGACGGCTTCGGCGCGCTGGAGCGCCTGCGCGCCGGGGGCATCGACATCGCGATCGTCGACGTCTCCATGCCCGGCATGGGCGGACTCGAATTCCTGCGTCGCGCCCGGCTGGAGTTCCCTGCCCTGCGCGTGCTGATGCTGAGCATGCACGCGGAGGAGCAGTACGCGATGCGGGCCTTCAAGGCGGGCGCCAAGGGCTACGTCACCAAGGATTGCGCCCCGCGCGAACTGGTCGCGGCTGTTCGCAAGGTCGCCTCCGGCGGCGCCTACGTGAGCACGGGCCTGGCCGAGCAGATGGTGCAGTCGCTCAGCGGCGGACTGGACGCGCCGCGGCACTCGGCGCTGTCGGACCGCGAGCTCGACATCCTGCGCCGGCTCGCCGCCGGCCGTCGTCCCACCGACATCGCCAACGACCTGCACCTGTCGATCAAGACCGTCAGCACCTACAAGCGGCGCATCCTCGAGCGGTTGCAGCTGCCCAGCACCGCGGCGCTGATCCGCTACGCGATGGAACACGGCATGGTCGACGACTCGGCGTCGACCTGAGACCCCGCCGGCACGCGGGGCACGCCCGTCAGTCGTCGGCGCCGACCGGCCCGTCCAGCGGATAGCCCACCGTCTGCGACAGCAGCACGTGCTCGTTGTGCGCGAGACCCAGCGCCTGCGCGACCGCGTCGCGGTCGATCCACGCGCGCAGCACGCAGCCCAGCCCGTTGGCCGCGCAGAACAGGTACACGTTCTGCGCCATCGCCCCCGCGGACGCGTAGGCATAGGGCGTGCGCTGCAGCACCGAGACCGGCGACAGCGGACGCTCCTGGTGCACGTAGACCAGGTCCAGCGGGGCGTCGTCCACGAAGTCCTGGTAGCCCGTCACCCGGCGCACGTCGGTGCCGGCGACCAGTTGCAGGACGTGCTCGCGGGCGTCGTAGCGATAGGCGCCCCGGGCCAGTGCGGCGTAGACGATCACGTCCTGGGCATCGAGCGCCGAGGGTGCGGTGCGACCGGCGCCGCCGCGGTTCATGCCGTCGGCGGCCCACAGCAGGTCGGACAGGGTCTGCGTGGGCAGCGCGGTGCGCGCGAAGCGCCGCTCGGAGCGCCGCGTCGACAGCGCCGCCGCCAGCGCCATGCCGCCCTCGCGCGACGGCGGCGGCAGCAGGATCTGGCGCGGCGCGTCGCCGAGCGGCGGGGTCGGCCGCGGCGCGCCCATCTTGCCCAGGACGAATTTGGTCAGCGTGTTCATGGCAATCACCTCACGGCAGGTCGATGGACGGACGGCCACCGATGGTGCGCCGCAGCAGGCGCGCGCACTTGAGCGGCATCAAGCCGGCCGCGGGTGCGACCCGCGCCGTTCAGGCGCTGGTCACCGGGCGCGGCGCGAAGGTCGCGCTCCACTGCGCCATCCAGGCATCGAGCGACTGGCGGGCCTGGCTCATCGCCTCCAGCGGGTCGAAGGCGGGCGCCATCGGGGCGGCGCCTTCCGAAGTCGCCGCCGGCCGGAACTGGGCGCGGAGCTGGTCCGCCCGTTCGCGCATCGCCGCCAGCAGGTCGCCGTGCAGCGCGACGGTCGCCCGGATCCAGTGATCCTGGCCGTCGCGGACGGCGGCGACGATGGCCTCGCCGAGGCGCTCGCCGGTGGCCGCGACGCCTTCCCAGCCGGGCGTGCCCTGGCCGGCCGACGTCGCCTCGGCCATGGCGGACGAGCAGCCGATGAGCACCTCGAGCTGGGCGCGCTCGGCCTCCTGGACCCATTCGACGATCCGGCCCAGCACCTTGATGTTGTCGGCGAGCACGTTCGACAGGTCGGGCATGGCGGACGCGCCGGGCTGCTTCGAGCTCGACACCTCGTGCGCGTCTTCGGGCACGTCGTGCGGGACGTTCTTGCGGGCCATGGTGTTCTCCATTGAGGTGGGAAGACCCAATCTACGAGCCCCCGCAGCCGCCGGATTGAGCATGCGCAAGCGGCGGTGACGCGGGCGCGCCGGATGGTCGTCGACCTTCGTTGACGGGCCTCAATCCGTTCGCCGGCGCACGTCCCAAGATGGCGCTTCCGACCACTCCTGAAAGCCCCTCATGAAGACCGACGCCACCTTGCAGCAGGATGTCGAGGCCGAGCTCGCCTGGGATCCGGCCATCGTCTCGCCGCACATCGGCGTCTCGGCGCGCGACGGCGTCGTGATGCTGCAGGGCACCGTCGCCAGCCTGGGCGAGAAAGCGGCCGCCGAGCGGGCGGCCCAGCGCGTCAGCGGCGTGCGCGCGCTGGCGGTGGAGCTGACCGTGGCCCTGCCCGCCGAAGCCCGGCGCGCGGACGCCGCCATCGCCAGCGCCGCCCGCCAGGCGCTCGACTGGTGCAGCCTGGTGCCGCTCGAGCAGGTGCAGGCGACCGTCGAGCGCGGCCACATCACCCTCAACGGCGAGGTCGACTGGGACTACCAGCGCACGGCCGCGGCGCGCGCGGTGCGCGACCTGAAGGGGGTGGTCTCGGTCATCAACCACATCCGCCTCGCCTCGCCGGTGGACGCGCAGGCGGTCACGCGCACCATTGCGGCGGCGCTCGCCCGCCAGGCCCGCGCCGGCGCCGCGCCGATCACGGTGCGCATCGACGGCACGACGGTGCGGCTGGCCGGCCACGTGCATTCGTGGGCCGAGCGCGACGCGGCGGCGCAGGCCGCACGCTCGGCGCCCGGCGTCGATGAAGTCGTCAACGACGTGGTGGTCTCGCCATAGGGCGGTGCCGCGTCGGCCCGCGGCTCCTCAGTCATCGCCCGCGTCGGCCGTCGCCCCCTGCCGGAGCGAGCCCAGCATCGGCGGCAGCCGCGAGACCTGGCTGACCATGTCGAACCGGTCGGCGCAGCCGGTCTTGAACTTCAGCCGCTTGACGTGGCTGCGCACCGTCTCTTCCCCGATCTCCAGCCGCGCCGCGATCTCCTTGACCCGCAGGCCGTCGCACATTCCCGCCAGCACCTGCTGCTCGCGCGGCGACAGGCGCAGCTCGCGCGCCCAGGCGTCCACCGACAGGGTCTGGGCGATGCGGGCGCGCGCCAGGCTGGCCAGCACGGCATGGCCGCCGGGAGCGCCGTCCAGCGACGAAGGCAGCGGCACGATGGAGACATCGCAGGCGCGGCCCGGGGCGGCGGCGTCGTGCCCCTCGAACGTCAGCATCCGGCGCCGCCCGCTGTCGCGCGCCCCGCTGAGCGCGGCGTCGAGCGCGCGCTGGTTCGCGCCAGAGCGGCAGACCAGGCGCTGGTCCGCCAGGCGCATCGCCTGGGTCGCCCCCAGTTGCAGCCGCGCCGCATGGTTGGCGTGCACGACGCGGCCGTCCGCCGCGATCAGGACGAGGCCGTAGTCGACCTCGTCGAGCACGCTGGCCAGCAGTTGCACGAGCGCGCCGCGTTCGTCGTGGCGGCGCTCCGGGCCGTCGTAGGGCGCGCCGGCGGCGGGCTCGTCCTGCGCTGGCGCCCGGCCCGAGGTCGCCGCGCCCGGCTTCGCCTCGCGGCGCGGATGACGGGACGGCGATCGCGCGCGGCCCGCGGGACGCGGGGCCCGTACCGCCGTCGCGACGGGCCGCTCGTCGTCCCTGTCCCCGGCAGCGACCGGCGTCGCCTGGAGCGCCTCGCCAACGTCCACGTCCTCGGGCATGCGCGCGCGCGACGACATTGCAACGGCCAGCCGGTTGTCCATCGAAGTCTCTCCCCGCGCCGGGGTTGGCGCAAGTGCAGCGTCGGGCAACGACCGGGGCGCCCAGTTGAGTGTGCGCAACTCCGGCGCGCCGCGTGGCCGCCGCGCGACGCGCCGGAGTTGCGCACACTCAACGCCAGCCACCGCGGACCGGCCAAGCTGCGCAGGCGCAGGGCCAGAAAGCGGAGGTGCGGATCATGGTGAAGGTTGCGATCGTCGACGATTCGGCGGCGGTGCAGGCGAGCCTGAGCCGGCTGCTGGCGCAGAACCCCGCCATCGAGATCGTCGGCTTCGCCGAGGACGTGGCGGGGGCCAACGCGATGATCGAGCGCAGCAACCCGGACGTCGTCGTGCTGGATGTCGAGCTCAGGAACAACGACACCAGCATGCCGGTGCTGCGCTTCCTGCGCGAGCGGCTGCCCGCGACCCGCGTCATCGTGCTGTCGAACTCGACCTGGGGCTCGCTGCGCGCCGGGTTCCTGGCCGCCGGCGCCGAGGCCTATTTCGACAAGTCGACCGAATTCCTCGAGGCGCGCGACTGGATCGCGGCGCTCGTCGGCCGCTAGCCGCGGTGGCTCAGGGCGCGGGCAGCGCGCCGATCGCGTCGTGCAGCGGCTCGTCGACGGGTCCGAATTGCCGGCCGAGGTCGACATGGTGCACGATGACGATGTCGCCCGTCACCGACGCCGCATGCATGCGGAACCATCCGGCGCCGCACGGCAGCTCGCACGGGTATTCGCAGGTGAACTGGTCGCGGGTGCCGGCCAGCACCTCGCCCAGCCCGGCGGCGACGGCCAGCGCCGAGGGTTCCGTCGCGGCGCTCGCGCGACAGACCTCGAGGTAGCTCGCACCGACCCACCATGCGGCCTCGGGGGTGCCGCCGTGGCGCTCGGAGAACTCGCGCCAGCCGCGGTTGACGAGACGGACGATCCCCGCCGGGTCGAGGACGGCGACGCTGCCCTCGAGCGCGTCCAGCACCGTCTGCAGCGAGTGCCCCAGCTCGACCCGCACGCCGCGCGAGATCGCCTCGAAGTCCAGCGCAGGCGGCATCGGCACGGCCGCGGCCGCGTCGATGCGCAGCTGCCCGCCGACCGCGCGCACCCGCTCGGCCATGCCCAGCAGGCCGAACGAACCCGGGCCGTGGCGCAGGCCCGGCTTCATGCCCACCCCGTCGTCGCTGATGCGCAGGCGGATCAGGCCCGGCCCGACCTGGGCGAGGCGGACCTGGGCGGCCCGCGCGTGCGCGTGCTTGGCGATGTTGTTCAAGGCCTCCTGGGTCACGCGGTAGAGGCAGGTCGTCAGCGCCGGCGCCTCGCCGAGCACCTGTTCGACGTCCTCCAGCGGCTCGAAGACGCAGGCCGTGCCCGAGCGCTCGGCGAACTGGTGGATCATCGTGCGCATGGCCGCGACCAGGCCCAGCTCCTCGAGCATGGCCGGGCGCAGGTCGTTGACGATGCGCCGCGTCGAGGTGATGGCCGCCATCGCCAGCCGGTCGGCTTCGGCGATCAGCGTCGCGATGCCGGCCGTGTCGGTGCCCAGTTGGTCGACGGCCGATCCGAGGTCGATCCGGATCACGGCCAGCGTCTGCTGCAGGTCGTCGTGCAACTCGCGGGCGATGCGCTTGCGCTCCTCCTCCTGGATGCGGTCCTGGGCGTCGATCAGGCGCCGCAGGTCGGCCTGCGAGCGCGCCAGCTCGAGCTGCGCGGCGCGCATCGCGGTCACGTCGCGGCTGGTGGTGACGGCGCCGACGATGCCGCCGTCCTCCGCGCGGATGGGGGCGAAGCTGTAGCTGCCGATCCAGTGCTCGCCGGTGTCCTTGCGGCGCAGGCCGAACTCCAGGTTCGAGGCCGACTCGCCGCGCAGCGCGCGCCGCACCACCCACTGCTCCGGCGGCACGACGGCGCCGTCGGGCAGCGTCACTTCCAGGAACTCCGGATGCTCGGCGAACGCCCGCAGGCAGTCGGCGCGATCGGCAAAGCGATAGAAGGTCGCGAACGCCTGGTTGAGCTCCCAGGAATGGCCCTGGGCGTCGGCGATGAACACGGCCTCGTCCATGCTGGACAACGCGGCCTCGAGCTTCCAGGCCCCGGCCCGCAACGCGGCGTCCGCGCGCCGCCGTTCCGAGACGTCCTGGAGCACGACGGTGAACCACGCCTGCTCGCCCATGCGCAGGCACGACACAGCCGCCTCGATCGGGAACTCCTGGCCGTCGGCACGCAGTGCCAGGACGTCGCGCCCGACGCCCATGATGCGCGCCGCGCGCCCGTCCGCACTGGCCGTGAACCGGCCGTTCATCTGCGCATGGTCGTCACGAAAGCGCGCCGGGATCAGGCGTTCGAGCGTGGAGCCGATCAACTGCTCGCGCGGTACGCCGAACATCAGCGCCGCGGCCTCGTTGGCGATGACGATCGTCTGGGCAGCGTCCACGGTGAGGATGGCCGCCGAAGCGGTGTCGATGATGCCGGCCAGCTGCGCCTCGGTCAGGCGCAGCGCCTGCGACGAGCGCGCCAGGTCGCGCTGCTGTTCGGCCGACTGCCTCGCCAGGGCGTCGCGCTCCGCCGCCGCCGCGCGCGCCTTGCTGCGCTGGGCGGCCCACCCGCCACCGATCAGCGCGATCCCGGCCAGCGGCACGACCGCGAGTGCGCCCAGCAGGGTGGCATCGAGCGGGGTCATCGCTGCCCGGTGGCTCGCAGGTCGGCGGGTTCGCGCCGAGCCCGCCGACGCGGCCGGGGCGAACCCGGGGCGTCCGGTGCGATGTCGGCGTTGGCGGCCGCCAGGCAGGCAGCGGACAGGCGATCGAGTGAGGCCATGGGTGTCCTGGGGCAGGTGGCGAACGGCGCGAGGCCCGCGGCCCTCGGTCGATACGGCACGCCGTATGCCATCCGGGCGCGCGCCAGCGAGGCTAGCAGGCCGTCGCTGGTCGACCGTCCAGTCCGTACCCCGGGCCCGGCCGCAGTGACGCCCCGGTCACCCGAGCGCGAACGCCAGGCGATCGATGGCCGCCGCCACCTGCTCGTCGCGCAGCAGGCCGAACCCGAGGGCGCAGCAGTCGTCGCAGCGGCCGCGCAGCGCGTAGCGCGAACAGCGCTCGAGCGCCAGGCTGGCCTGTGCCGCGCGCGCCAGCGCCCGGCTCCAGTCGAGCCCTGCGCGCACGCGGAACGAGAAATGGAGGCCGGCCGTGGCGGGCAGCAGGTCGACCTGGCCGCCCAGCGCGTCGTGCACGCCGGCCCACAGGCGCGCGCGCCGCTGCGCGTAGCGGCGCTGCATCCGGCGCACGTGCCGCAACAGGTGGCCCTCGTGGATGAATTCGGCCAGCGCCCATTGCGGCGCCGGCGCGCCGAAGCCGTCGGCCACGCCCCGCAGCGCCAGCAGCCGCGTGCGCAGCGGCGCGGGCACGATGGCGAAGCCCAGCCGCAGCGCCGGAAACATCGTCTTCGAGAACGTGCCGACGTAGCACACGCGGCCGGGCGCGAGCGTCTGCAGCGCGTCCAGCGGCCGGTTGTCGTAGCGGTACTCGCAGTCGTAGTCGTCCTCGACGACGATGGCGTCGTTGCGGCGCGCGAACTCGAGCAGCGCGACGCGGCGTCCGGGCGACATCGCGACGCCCAGCGGGAACTGGTGGGACGGCGTCACGCAGACGACCCGCGCGTCCCGCGGGAGGCGCTCGACCACCAGGCCCTGCTCGTCGACCGGGACACCCACGATCCGCGCGCCCGCCGCCGCGAACGCCAGGCGCGCGGGCGGATAGCCCGGATCCTCGACGGCCACGACGGACCCCGGGCCGACCAGGGTGCGCGCCAGCAGGTCGAAGGCCTGCTGGGCGCCGGCGGTGACGACGATGTCGTCCGGCGTGCACGAGACCGCGCGCGCGGCCGATGCGTAGCCGACGATCGCCTCGCGCAAGGCCGCCAGGCCGGCCGGATCGGACGCCTCGTAGCCATGGCCCGCGCTCGAGCGCCACGCCTTCGCGGCCAGGCGCCGCCAGGCGTCGAAGGGGAACGACGAGATGTCCGGCGATCCGAGCCGGAGATCGAAGCGCGGCCCCGCGGCGGTACCCGGCCCCGCAGGCACCGCGCGGGCACGCAGCGGCGCGCCGGCGGGCGAACTGCGGCGCAGGGACTGCACGAAGGTGCCGTCGCCCTGGCGCACGCGCGCATAGCCCTCCGCGACCAGCATCTCGTAGACCGCGACCACCGTCGTGCGCGCCACCCCCAGCGCCTGCGCGAGCTCGCGCGTGGGCGGCAGCCGCAGCCCCGTCGCGAGGCGCCCCTCGAGGATCGCCTCGCGAAGCTGCAGGGCCAGTGCGGTCGACGCGCCCCGGCCGGGCGCGACGTGCAGGTCGATCGGCAGGGCCAGGGGTGCAGTCGCCATGTTTCGCCTCCCTCTGATTGGACTGGCAATTATTCATGAATTGGTGCTTCTTTCCATACCAATGGTGGCGCATCCTGCGGTCGTTCCCACCCTCCGCCACGAAAGGAAGACCCCGAGATGAACACCAATGATTTCGTCTACGTCGACGCATTGCCCTGGGTGCCGCTGCGCGCGGGCATGTGGATGCGGCCGCTGTGCTTCGTCGACGACGGCTACAGCCTGCAGCTGCGCGTGGCGCCGGGCACCCGCACCGGACAGCACCGCCACACCGGCACGGTCGACGCGCTGACGCTGAGCGGGCGCCGGCGCATCTTCACCACGAACCAGGTGCTGGGCCCGGGCACCTTCCTCCACGAGCCGCCGGGCAACGAGGACGAATGGGGCTGCGAGGGCGACCAGGAGTGCGTGGTCATGATCACCCTGAAAGGCCGCGTCGAATACCTGGCGGCCGACGGCACGCTGGACCACTTCACGGACACCCACACCGCCCGGGCGGCCTACCTCGCGCATTGCGCCCGCGCGGGCATCGCCCCCGTCGCCGCGCTGTTCCAGGGCCGCCATCCCGCTCCGCGCGGCTGAACGAAAGGACGCCACGATGAACCCCGAGACCCGCGCCCGGACCGCAACCGGGCCCTTGCCGGCGACCGCATGGATCTGCGCCACCTGCGGCGTCCAGTTCGCCCGCGCACCGGCGGCTCCCGCCGCCTGTCCCGTGTGCCTCGACAGCCGGCAGTACGTGGGCTGGCAGGGCCAGGCGTGGACGTCGCCGGCGGCGCTCGACGCCGACCACCACATCCACTTCGAGGACTGCGCGGGCGTCACGACCCTGGTATCGAGGCCGTCGTTCGCGATCGGCCAGCGCGCCTTCCTGGTGCCCCATGGCGGATCCAACGTGATGTGGGAGTGCCTCAGCCAGGTGACCGACGCGGCGCTGGTCCGCATCGCGGCGCTGGGCGGCGTCGCGGCGATCGCGATCTCGCACCCGCACTTCCACGCCGCGATGGTGGACTGGAGCGACGCGCTCGACGGGGTGCCCATCTACATCCATGCGGGCGACCGCGGCTGGGTGCAACGCCGCTCGCCCGCCCTGCGCTTCTGGGAGGGCGACCGGCACGCGCTGTCGCAGGCGCTGGAACTGGTGCACCTGCCCGGCCACTTCGAAGGCAGCGCCGGCCTGTGGTGGAAGGACGGGCCGCGCCCCGGCGGCAGCCTGTTTCCCGGCGACGCGCTGCAGGTCGCCTCCGATCGCCGCTTCACGACCTTCATGTACTCCTACCCGAACCACATCCCGCTGGGCCCCGCGGCGCTGCGCCGCCTGGAAGCCCGGGTCGCCCCGCTGGCCTTCGACGACCTGTTCGGATTCGCGCCCGGCCGGCAGATCGTCGGCGGTGCCAGCGCGCGGGTCGACGCGTCCTTCGAGCGCTACCGGGCCGCGATATCGGCGTGAGGCGCCACGAAGGCAACCCTGCACCTGCCGTCCGACTTCGTCGCCCCGTGTCGCACGAGTCATCCCACGATCCGCGGCCGGTGTTAGGGGTGTCGTCGCGTTGCCGGAAGGCGGTCGGTGATGTACTTTGCGAATGCCCGGATGTCACGTCCCACAGGAGAGCGAAATGAGAACTTCCTCGTGCACAGCGTTCGCCATCATCGCGTTTCTCGTCGCGGGCGCGGCGCGCGCGGCGCCCACCTGCCCGCTCAGCTACGGCAGCACCGATGCCGCCAAGAGCCACAAGCTCTATCTCTATTTCCCGACCGTCGACGACACGACCTATCCCTTCTCCGGTACCGCACGGCACTTCGACGTGGCCGAACTCGATTCATCCATCGGAACGACCGCGGCGCTGCGCGATCGCATCCAGGACATCGCGGTCGACGACTTCTGCGAGTTCAACGTGCAGGTGCTGCAAAGCACCACCAGTCCCGATGCACTGGCTTCGCCGCCCGCCTTGCGCCACATCGAGGCGATCGGATCGGACAACAGCGGCGGCGGCGCCTGGGGCCTGTCACCGACCTCGAACGCCGACGTGCTGCGCGGGCGGGTCTGGGCGGGCGCCTATGTCGCCTGCGAAGGCGGGGACGGCCTGGGCGGCTGCTCGATGGAGGGTTCGCTGACCGGCGCCAATTCGACCCTGGACCGGTGGGCCCAGGCGATTGGCGGCACGGCCTCGCACGAGAGCGGCCACACCTACGGGTTGAACCACACCGACGACGATCCGGTCACGGGTTGCGATGGCACCGGTATCGGCCCTGCGCCCGGCGAGGACGCCATCACGCGCCACCTGATGCCCGCCGGCTGCAACCTCGACGGCAATTCGCGCACTGGTTATCGACGCCACTTCAGCGACCGCGGCTACGGGATCCTGGCCACCAACGTCGGCCTGTCGGTGCAGACCATGCACAACTGGGACCTGGTCAATCCCAACGCGGGCGCGGGCCGGAGCCTGGCCATCGATTTCCTGAGCAGCCAGTCCTCGATGAACCTGACCTGGTCCTGGACCGGTCCGTCGAGTCCGTGGATCAGCCCCGTCGTGACGGCCACGGGCACCGGCACCTATCACGGCGCGACCCTGAACCGCTTCAGGATCATGTGGTCGACGCCCAATCCGGCATGGAGCGGCGGCCCGGCGGGCACGGTCGGCGGCGGCGGCGAATTTCACGTGGGTGCCACCTTCACCGGCGTCGACTTCAATGCGCCCGACCCGATCATCATCCAGAACGTGACGCTGTTCGATGGGTCGTCGAACCCGCTCGCCCTGCACCCTCGCCTGCCCATCTATGACGCGGGCACGCCCGATGCGCCCGACGGGGCCTTCGCGCTGCACTTCCAGGCGCCTGCCGGTGCGCCCCTGATGCTCCAGCAGGCCGTCGTCTACCAGTTGCCGCGCCTGGCCTCGATCGAGTCGATGAACGGCGACAGGCGGCCCACGACCTTCGATGGACAGCCGATCCGGCCCTGGACGTCGACGAAATGCAAGCCGACGGCCTTGCGGGGGCAGATCCGCTGCGTCTTCGCCAACCTGAAGGATCGGCCCCACGTGTTCGCCTCCCACCAGCTCGGCGAGCCCAACGTGGTCGACTGCAGCAAGGAACTCCCGCCGGCGGTGCTTCACGGGCCCAAGGGCGACTCGCCGCGCATTCCGGACAACGACGGGCCGATCTGCGCCGCCACGGCGCGCGATCCATTCCCATCGGCCACGGTCTACGTGATCGCGACCTTCGTCGATCCCAAGGCCAGGCACTGGGATCGCCGGAAGAAGGCCTACGTGACCGGCCCGGTCACTTCGAAGGTCTACTACCAGTTCGCCGGCGTGCGCGACCTACGCCGGCTGGGCAAGGAGCCGGGCCAGCCCGGGTCTCGTTGACGATCGCGAGTTCCGCCAGAAGTGGCCCGGCAAAGAAAAACAGCCTAGAGACTTGCGCCTCTAAGCTGTTGTTCTAGAACCGAAATTCTGGTGCGGCTGGCAGGAATCGAACCCACGACCCCTTGGTTCGTAGCCAAGTACTCTATCCAGCTGAGCTACAGCCGCGAAGCCTTGCACTATAGCATGGCTTGGCGCGCCGTCCGGTGCGCGGCCCAAAGAAAAACAGCCCGGAAACTTGCGTTTCCGAGCTGTGTTCTAGAACCGAAATTCTGGTGCGGCTGGCAGGAATCGAACCCACGACCCCTT
>CAYQMX010000007.1:0-44469 GCA_964418745.1 uncultured Vitreoscilla sp. | reverse complement strand
GGTTCGTAGCCAAGTACTCTATCCAGCTGAGCTACAGCCGCGAAGCCTTGCATTATGGCTTGCGGATGGAAGATCGATCAAGAATCTCCGATGATTTTCGAAGGTTAATCGATCGCCGCCGCCTGGCGTTCGTAGTCGCCGCCGCGCCCCTCGTCGCCTTCCAGGCGGGCGATGAAGGCCAGCCGGCGCAACGCGTGGCGACGGACCCGGCCGGGCAGCGTGACGGTCTGCGCCGCCTGTTCGAGCGGCCGGCGGGCCTTGCCCCACAACTGGCGTTCGGCGAACACCATGCCGGCGGCGGCAACGATGGCGGGCTCGTTGCCGTGCATCGAGACGGCGGCCTCGACGCGCGGCAGCCACTCGCTGCCGAGGCCGCCGATGCAGTCGATCAGCGCGATGGCGAGCGCACCGCGTTCGTCGGCGTCCATGCGCGAGAGTTCGCTCCAGTGCGGCTGCAGGTAGTCGCGGCCCAGGTCGGGGCGGCCGAGGTCGCGCGCGCGCACGGCGGCGCGGGCGCCCACGAGCACGTCGCGGCGGTCGGCGCCATCCAGCGATTGCCAGGCCCGCTGCAGCTGTTCCTCGTCGTGCGCCGAAGTCACCACGTCGATGGCCAGCGAGCGCAGAAGCGATTGCGCCGCCACCTGCGAGAAGCCCTGGTGCTTGGCCAGCAGGCGCGCGGTCTGCAGCGCCTCGATCGGCTTTCGCGCCAGCCGCGCGGCCTGCAGGCGCAGGCGCAGGGCCTGGGTGCGGCGGGCCACGCCCGGCGGCAGCGCGCGCAGGGCCTCGAGGCCGCGCTGGGCGTCGCGGTCGTCCAGCGCCCACTCGGCCATCAGCAGGTGTGCGCCGTCGAGCACCACCGAGCCCGAGAGCACGCCGGAGGTGAGTTCGACCACGCGGCGGGCGCGCTCGTCGCGGCCGCGGCGGTCCTGGATGCGATGCAGCGACGCCGCCGCGATCAGGTGCGCCAGGCCCGCGAACTCGCGGTCGTTGCGCAGCACGTCGACATCCTGCTGCAGCTCCAGCGCCTGGCGGGCCGCCCGGCTCGCGCGATTGAAGCGCGCGGCCAGGTACTCGCCGTGCGCCTCGCGCAGCGCCGCGTGGGCGGCGCGCTCGCGCTTGAGTTCGCGCCACTCGTGGGCGCGGCGCGGCATCGCCAGCAGGCCGTTGATCGCCTTCAGCGCCACGTACAGCACGATGACGAACAGCACCAGCGCGATGACGGCCACGTTGAGCGAGGTGTCGACGCGGTAGCCGGCGTAGAAGATCGACACGAGGCCGTCGTTCTGGCTCAGGGCGGCGGCCGCGACGACCGCGGCCACGAAGAGCAGGAGCACCCAGATGACGCTGCGCATGCCCGCCCTCAATGACCGGCGACGGCCGCGGAGATCGCCGCCAGCGTGTCGTCGGGGCGCGGGAAGCTCACCTGCCGGGCCTGGGCGCTCACCTGGCGCAGCAGGTCGGACACCGCGACCACGCGGCGGGAGCTGTGGTCGAAGTAGCGATCGAGCGCCGCCTGCGCCTGCTGCAGGTCCGCCTGCGCCAGGTCGAACTGGCGCGACAGGATGGACAGGCGGGCGTTGAGCAGGCGCAGCTTGACGTTCTCGCGCAGGAAGAACGACTGGTCGGGCGTCATCAGCGCCGCCTCCGGATGCTCGATGGAGGAGACCCGCACGGCCTGGCGCACCTCGGCGAGGAACGGCGCGCTGAAACCGTCCCAGGCACGCTGCAGCGCCAGCACCCAGGCCGGCCCCGCCACCGCCGTCGCGCCCGACGCGGCGCTGCCGGCGCGGGCCGCCGCCGTGCCGCGCGGCGCGGCCGACGCCGCGAGGCCGGTCGCGGCGCGTCCGGCGGCGGTCGCGCGTTCGGGCGTGGACACCAGCGGCAGCTCGTCGACCAGGCGCACGGCCTCGTCCAGGCGGATGGTCAGCGATGGCACGTCGACGGCGGACGCCGTGCGCACGCGATCGAGGTCGCGCGCCACGGCGCGCCGCACGCGCTCCAGGCGCGGGTTGTTGTAGCGCGCCAGCCGCTCGTCGGCCTGCTTGAGCGTGGCGGCGATCGGATCGGTGCTGCCGGTGAGCGCCGCCTGCTGCATCGCCACGCGCAGCGAGGCCTCGACATCGGCCAGCACGTTCTCGTCGCGCGACCGCGAGAGCGACTGGATCAGGTCTTCCACCTGGGTGCGCTGCAGCTGCGACTCGGCCACGCGCTCGTCGAGCACGCCCAGCTTGCCGTTGAGGTCGCGCACGCCGTCGAGCGCCTGCTTGGCGGCCACGCGCGCCTCGGTGGCGTCGTCCTGGCTGGTCTGCTGGCGCTTGACCAGTTCCTGCTCGAGCGACTTGACGCGCTGCTGCGTGTGCCAGGCCGACACGAAGGCGGCCACGGACATGACCCCGAAAGCCACGGCGGCGATCCAGGCCAGCAACTGGCCGTGCCGGGGGGCGGGCGGGAGCTCCTGCGCGACCGCAGGCACGGCGGGCGTCACGGGCGGCAGCACCGCCATTGGCGGCGGCGTGTTCATCGAGGCGTTGGAATCGTCGGTCACGCGATTCATTGTAGCGACGACACCACAGCGGCGATGGCCGACGCCGGTGCGCAACGCGGGGGCCCGATGCGCGCCCGCCACACCGGGCGCGGGCTCAGTCCGCCTGCGCCTGCGCCAGGGCCGCCGCCACCGCCGCCGGCGCCGGCGCGACGACGCGCACCGTGCCGAACCCCAGCGCCCGCGCCCGGTCGGCGATGCGCGGGTGGGAGGCGAGCGCGCGGCCGTCGGTCCAGCGGGCCTGCGGCGCCAGCGCCTGCAGGCGGTCGATCGCCTCGGAGCTGCTGAACATCCACGTCCAGCGCGCGGGTTCGGCCACCGCCGCCGCGAGCAGCGCGTGCTCGGCGTCGGTCAGCACCGGCGCGGCGCGGCCGTAGGACTGCAGCACATGCACGTCGGCCCCGGCCCCGCGCAGTTGCTGTCCGAGCCAGTCGCGCCCGCCGTTGCCGCGCACGATCCACACCGGCCGGCCGGCCCAGGGCCAGCCGCCGATCACGGTCCACAGCGCCTCGGAGTCGAATTGCGCCGCGGTGGGCGCCGGCGCGACGATGCGTCCGGCCGGCACGCCGGCCTCGACCAGCGCCGCGACGGTGCCCGGCCCGGTGGCCGCGGCCCAGGCCTGCGCAGGCCACGCGGGCGCGGGCGCTCCGGCGCCGCGCGCCGCCGCCATGAAGCCCAGCACGGCGTTGGGACTGACGAACACCAGCACCGGCTGCGCGGCGGACGCCTCGACCTGCGCGAAAGCGTCCTCCACCCGGGCGGGCTCCGGCGCGGGCAGGATCTCGATCAGCGGCAGCGCCTGCGCCGCCACGCCGAGCGCGGCGAGGTCGGCCACCCAGGCCAGCCCCTGCGCCCGCGGACGCACCACCAGCACGGTGGCCGTCACGCCGGTCACGCGTTGGGCGGCGGCAGATAGGCGCGGCCGCCGGCGGCCAGCAGGGCCGAAGCCACGCGCGCACCCATCGCCTCGGCGGCGGCGACGTCGGCCAGCGCGGCCGTCTCGGACGCCCGCAGCAGCGGGCGCGCCGCCACGGCGCCGCCCGCGTCTTCCAGCGCCGCACCCACCGCGGCGTCGCCCAGCGCGGCGCGCAGCGTGAAGCGGCCATCGTCGCCACGCGACGCGTACGCGGCCAGCGGCATGCTGCAGCTGCCGCCCAGCACCCGCGCCACGGCGCGCTCGGCGTGCACGGCGAGCCAGGCGTCGGCATCGATCAAGGTCGCCAGGCGGTCGTGCAGCGCGACGTTGTCGCTGCGGATCTCCATGCCCAGCGCGCCCTGCCCCGCCGCCGGGATCATGTCGTCGACCGGGAAGCGCACCCGGATGCGCTCGCCCAGGCCCAGACGCATCAGGCCGGCGGCGGCGAGCACGATGGCGTCGTAGCCGCCGTCGTCGAGCTTGCGCAGCCGCGTGTCGAGGTTGCCGCGCAGCGGTGCCACGCGCAGGTCGGGGCGCAGCGCCAGCAACTGGGCCACCCGGCGCAGGCTGGAGGTGCCCACCAGCGCGCCCTGCGGCAGTTCGGCCAGCGAGCCGAAGCGGTTCGAGACGAAGGCGTCGCGCGGATCTTCCCGATCGAGCACCGCCACCAGTTCGAAGCCGGCCGGCAGTTCCATCGGAACGTCCTTGAGCGAGTGGACGGCCAGGTGCGCCTCGCCGGACTCGAGCGCGGTCTCGAGCTCCTTGACGAACAGGCCCTTCCCGCCGACCTTGGACAGCGTTCGATCGAGGATCTCGTCGCCGCGCGTCGTCATCCCCAGCAACGAGGCGGTGACGCCCAGCCGGTCGCCGAGCAGGGCCTGCACATGTTGCGCCTGCCAGAGGGCGAGGCGGCTTTCGCGGGTGGCGATCACGATGTTGTTCATTCGCGGATTATCGACGAGCCGGGTTCACGCTGGCGAGTCCCCGGGCCCTTCCCGCCCGCCGAGGCCCCTGCTACATTTGCTCATTGGTAATTTGGTTACATCAAAGGGAACCCCACGATGCCCCGCACCACCGTCGCCCGCAAGACCGTGAAAACGCCTCGAAAGAGTGCGTCGGCCAAGCCCGCCGCCCCGGCGATCGACAAGGAACGCCCGCTGGTCGAGGACATCCGCCTGCTCGGTCGACTGCTCGGCGAGGTGATCCGGGAACAGGAAGGACTGGCCGCGTTCGAGCTGATCGAGCGTGTCCGCCAGCTGTCCGTGGCCTACCGCATCCACAAGGACGCCAGCGCCGGGCGGGTGCTGGACCGGCTGCTGAAGAACCTGTCGGCCGACCAGACGGTGAGCGTCATCCGCGCCTTCAGCTACTTCTCGCACCTGGCCAACATCGCCGAGGATCGCCAGCACGTGCGCCGGCGCGCCCACCACGAGCGCGAGGGCCACCTGCAGGACGGCTCGCTGGCGATGGCCTTCGAGCGCCTGCACAACGCCGACCACCGCGCCACCGACATCGCCGCGGCCCTGAACAAGGCCTTCATCTCGCCGGTGCTCACCGCCCATCCGACCGAGGTGCAGCGCAAGAGCATCCTGGACGCCGAGCGCGCGATCGCCGAACTGCTGGCCGAACGCGGCGACCTGCACTCCGAGCGCGCCCTCGACGACAACACCGCGCTGATGCGCGCCCGCATCACGCAGCTGTGGCAGACACGCATGCTGCGCTACACCAAGCTGACGGTGTCCGACGAGATCGAGAACGCGATCTCGTACTACCACGCGACCTTCCTGCGCCAGATCCCGAAGATGTACCGTGCGATCGAGGACGCGCTGCCGGGCCAGGACGTGGCGCCGTTCTTCCGCATGGGCAACTGGATCGGCGGCGACCGCGACGGCAACCCCAACGTCACCGCCGAGACGCTGCGCACCGCGCTGTCGCGCCAGGGCGAGACCGCGCTGCGCCACTACCTGTTCGAGGTGCACGCGCTCGGCAGCGAGCTGTCGATCTCGCAGATGCTGGCGCCCGTCACGCCCGAGATGCAGGCGTTGGCCGACCGCTCGCCCGACCACAACGCCCACCGCGAGGACGAGCCCTACCGGCGCGCACTGGTGGGGGTGTATGCCCGCCTGGCCGCCACGCTGCACGCGCTCACCGGCACCGAAGCGTTGCGCCACGCCGTCGTGCCGCAGGATCCGTACGCCGCGGCCGCCGAATTCGGCGCCGACCTGGCCGTCATCGAACGCTCGCTGCGCTCGCACCACGCCGGGGCCCTGGTGGCGCCGCGCCTGGCGCCGCTGCAGCGCGCGGTGCAGGTGTTCGGCTTCCACCTGGCCACCGTCGACCTGCGCCAGAGCTCCGACCAGCACGAGGCGGTGATCGTCGAACTCCTGCGCGCGGCGCGCCTGGAGGACAACTACAGCGCGCTCGACGAGGCCGCGCGCCGCGAACTGCTGCTGCGGCTGCTCAACGACGCCCGCCCGCTGCGCGTGCACGGCGCGGAGTATTCGGCGCTGGCGCAGGGCGAGCTGGCCATCTTCGAGGCGGCGCTGAAGATGCGCGCCCAGTTCGGCCACGAGGCGATCCGCCACTACATCATCTCGCACACCGAGGACGTCAGCGACCTGCTGGAGGTGCTGCTGCTGCAGAAGGAATGCGGCCTGATGCGCGGCACCCTCGACGGGCAGGCCCGGGCGGACCTGATCGTCTCGCCGCTGTTCGAGACCATCGCCGACCTGCGCAACGGCGCGTCCATCATGGCGCAGTTCTACGCCCTGCCCGGCATCGCCGGGCTCGTCACGCGCAGCGGCGGCGAGCAGGACATCATGCTGGGCTACAGCGACAGCAACAAGGACGGCGGCTTCTTCACCAGCAACTGGGAGCTGTACCGAACCGAGGTGGCGCTGGTGACCCTGTTCGCGCAGCTGGAGCTGGAACACGGCATCCGCCTGCGCCTGTTCCACGGCCGCGGCGGCACCGTGGGCCGCGGCGGCGGCCCGAGCTACCAGGCCATCGTCGCGCAGCCCCCGGGCACGGTGAACGGCCAGATCCGCCTGACCGAGCAGGGCGAGGTCATCGCCTCGAAGTACGCCAACCCCGAGATCGGCCTGCGCAACCTCGAGACGCTCGTGGCCGCCACGCTGGAGGCCACGCTGCTGCACACCACCAAGACGCCGCCGAAGGCGTTCCTGGAGGCCGCCGACGCGCTCAGCGACGCCAGCTTCCAGGCCTTCCGCGCGCTGGTCTACGAGACGCCGGGCTTCACCGACTACTTCTTCTCGGCCACGCCGATCCGCGAGATCGCGGAGCTCAACATCGGTTCGCGCCCGGCGTCGCGCAAGTCCACCCGCCGCATCGAGGACCTGCGCGCCATCCCCTGGGGCTTCTCGTGGGGCCAGTGCCGCGTGGCGCTGCCGGGCTGGGCCGGCTTCGGTTCGGCGGTCCAGTCGTTCCTGGGCCCGGCCGGCGAGGAGCACGAGCGCCGCCTGGAGCTGCTGCGCAAGATGTACAAGCAGTGGCCGTTCTTCCGCACGCTGCTGTCCAACCTCGACATGGTGCTGGCCAAGAGCGACCTGCGCATCGCCTCGCGCTACGTCGACCTGGTCGACGACAAGAAGCTGGGCAAGCGCATCTTCGGCGCGATCAAGGCCGAGTGGGAACGCACGCAGGCGATGCTGGGCGCGATCACCGGCGAGTCGGAACGGCTGCAATCCAACCCGTCGCTCGCGCGCTCGATCGAGCACCGCTTCCCCTACCTCGACCCGCTGAACCACCTGCAGGTCGAGCTGATGCGGCGCTATCGCATGCGGCGCGCGGACGACCCGGCCACCGAGCGCGTGCAGCGCGGCATCCATCTGTCGATCAACGGCATCGCCGCCGGGCTGCGCAACACCGGCTGAGTCGCATCGGCGACACCGGGCGGACTTTTGTCACGCACGCGGGGCCGCGGCCGGGCTTCAATCAGGCCGGCTCCAGGTCGATAAGCCGATGTGGCCCTCTCGACCTCCCACCTGATCGTCATGCCCCGTCGCCGCGTCGCGGTGGCCGGACGCCCGGCCGCGCGCGGCCGCCTCGCGCATGTCGCCCACGCGCTGGCGCTGGCCACCGCCTGCGTCCTCGGCCAGCCGGCCCAGGCCGGGCCGATCGCGCGGCAGGTGGACGACATCGAGGCCCGCCACGGCAACGATCCCGGCGAGGTCATCGGCCTGCTGCGCCCGATCGAGGCCGCGGCACGCGCCAGCGGTGGCGAGGACCTGCGTGCCTTCCTGGCCGCCTGGGGCTACGCCCACGCCGCCACCGACAAGCCCGCGGTCGCCGACGCCGCCGTCGAGGAACTGACCGACATCGGCGAGCGCACGCGCGACCCCGCGGCGCTGGCCTCCGCCTATACGCTCAAGGCCTCGCAACTGTCGTTCGCCGGCCAGGAACGCGCCGCCTTCGGCTGGATCGAGGAGGCGCTGCCGTATTCGCGCCAGGCGCCCAGCCCCGACCTGCACTACTGGGTCGAGATGACGGCCGGCGACCTGGCCATGCAGAACGGCCAGCTCGACGAAGGCATCCGCCTGTTCGAGGCCGCGGCGCGCTCCGGGCGCGCGGTCGGCAACCCGCGGCGCGAGGCGCAGGCGTGGGTGTCGCTGGTGCCGATGCGCATCGTCAAGGGCGACACGACGGGCGCGCTGCGCGATGCCGTGCTCGTGCGCGACCTGGCCGCCCGTTCTACGGATCGCGGGCTGGTGGTGGCCGGCTGGGTCATGGAATCGCTGGCCGCCGCGGCCGCGGGCCAGCCGGCGCGCGCCGCGCACGCGCGCGAGCAGGCCGTGACGGTGCAGCAGGAGATCGGCCGCGCGCTCGGGGCGGCGTCCGGCTCCGCGGCCAATGTCCAGGCCATCAACTCGCTGGCCGGCCAGCCCGAGTGGCTCAGCAGCGAACAGGATGCGCTGATGTCCCTGGCCGGCCTGTACCTGGACGTGCGCGAATGGGCCAAGGCGGCCGACGCCGCGAGCCGCGCCCGGCGCCAGTCCGAGGCGCGCCATGACGACGACACCGCCGCGCACGCGCTGATCAACCTGGGCATGGCCGAGATCGGCCTGGGCCGCGCCCAAGTGGGCAAGGACGAGGTCGATGCCGGCCTGCGCGCCATGGAACGGGTCAAGCGCGATCCCGAGCTGCTGAGCCAGATCAACCGCTACGTCGCCCTGCTCGAGCGCAGCGGCGAGACCCGCGAGGCGCTCGTTCGGCTGCGGCAGTCGCTGCTGCTCGAGAACGAGCTGGCGCGCCGCGACCACAGCAACACCGTGGTCGCGCTGCAGCGCCAGTCCAGCTTCGAGCAGCACCAGCGCCAGGTCGAGCAGCTGGAACACGAGAACGCGCTGCAGTCGGTGGAGCTCGCTCGCCGCGCCACCGAGCGCACGCTGATGATCCTGCTGGCCGCCGCGCTGGGCATCGGCGTGGTCGCCGCCTGGCGGCTTTACCTGCGCGCGCGCCGGTCCAACCGCGAGCTGGCCGTCACCAACGAGAAGCTGGCGCACGCGAGCCTGCACGACAAGGTCACCGGCCTGTTGAACCGGCGCGCGATGGAGGCCGACACCCGCGCGATCGAGCTGGCGGGCCAGGCCAGCTACTGCAACGTGTCGATCTCGGTCAAGCAGTTCGGCCTGATCGTGGGCAGCGTCGGCCACCAGCTGGGCGACGCGCTGCTGTGCCAGATCGCGACCCGGCTGGACGAGGTGACGCGGCGCTTCGCGGGTCGCCTCTACCGCGTCGACGGGGTCACGTTCGGCGCGCTGTTCCACTTCGGCCACGCGCCGCAGCGCCTGAACGCCATCCTGGAGGCGCTCGCCGCCGCCATGGACGCGCCGTTCGAGATCGGCAACCAGGACCTGATCGTGTCGATCGGGGTGGGCGCCTCCGAGTATCCGAAGGACGCCGGCTCGGCCGAGGAAGTGGCCCGGCTGGCCGAGCTCGCCAAGCTGCAGGCGCATGCGGACCCGGGCAACAGCTTCCTGGTCTACGACACCCGCATCGGCGAGAGCCAGCGCGACAAGCTGCGCATGGAAAGCCGCATGCTCAAGGCGCTGGAGCACGGCGACTTCGAGCTGTTCTACCAGGGCCAGCGCGGCCTGCCCGACGGCCGCATCTGCGGCTTCGAGGCACTGCTGCGCTGGCGCGACGGCGACAAGATGATCTCGCCCGCGGACTTCATCCCGCTGGCCGAGGAGACCGGGCTGATCGTGCGCATCGGCGCCTGGGTGCTGGAGCAGGCCTGCCGCCAGGCCAAGGCCTGGGCCGACGCCGGCATCGGCAAGCCGCTGGTGGCCGTCAACATCTCGCCGCGCCAGTTCAACCACCCCGACTTCATGGCCACCGTGCGCGCGACGCTGGCGCGCACCGGCGTCGACCCGCGCCAGATCGAGCTCGAGATCACCGAGGGCAGCGTGATGGACGACGCCGAGAATTCCATCGTGCAGCTGCACGCGCTGCGCGACCTGGGCCTGCACCTGGCCATCGACGACTTCGGCACCGGCTATGCCAGCCTGTCCTACCTGCGCCGCTTCCCGCTGGACCGGCTCAAGATCGACCGCTCGTTCATCAAGCAGCTCAACGCGAGCGAGCAGGACGACACCATCGTGCGCACCGTCATCGAGCTGGCGCACACGCTGGGGCTGTCGGTCACGGCCGAGGGCGTGGAGACGATCGAGCAGGAAACCGTGCTGCAGGGCTGGGGCTGCGACGTCATCCAGGGCTTCCTGCGCTTCCGCCCGGCGCCCGCCGCGGCGGCCACCGGTTTCCTGGAGAAGGACCGGCAGGACGCGCTCGAGCCGGCCTGACCCTCAGGAGGCCCGGTAGCCGGGTGTCGACACGTCGACCGTGTCGTCGGCCGGCGTGGCGGCGAAGGCGGGCAACGCCTCCGCGCGCGCCGACCAGGCCGCCAGCGCCGGGCACGTCGCGTCAGCCACCGGCGTGTCCAGCTTGATCTGCATGAAGCGCCACGCGATGGCGGCGCTCAGGTCGCCCTGTGTCAGCCGGGCCTCGTCGGCGACCGGCATCCGACGCGCGATCTCGGCGTCGAGCGCCGTCAGCGCTGCCAGCAACTGGCGCTGCACGCGATCCAGCCAGGGCGCGTGCAGCTTGTCGGCCGGGCGCAGGTGATGTTCGTAGACGATCTGCATCACCTTCTCGCACCCGGCCAGCGCCAGGCCCGTCACGCGCAATGCGTGCGTGCGCTGCGCGAGGTCGGCCGGCCACAGGCTGCGGCCGGCGAGCGTCTCGAGGTAGTCGACGATCAGGCCCGAGTCCATCAGCACGGTGCCGTCGTCGCACACCAGCGTCGGCGCCTTGACCACCGGGTTGATGCAGCTGAACGGCTCGAAGGTGCTGAAGACCGACAGCGGCGCGTGTTCGAACGGGATGTCCAGCAGCCGAAGCGCGATCGCCACGCGGCGGACGAAGGGGGAGTCGAGCATGCCGATCAGGCGCATCTTCATTTCCTCGGGCAAGTGGCGGCAAGGTGCCGGCATCCGCAAAGATACGCGGTCCAGGCGGCCGACGGAAGGGCCGGATCGGTCAGACGCCGTCTTCGGCCAGCAGTTCGCGCACCTGCGTCAGTTGCCGGCGCGACACCGCCAGCCACTCCTGCGTCGCACCCACCTGCACCGCCCAGCCTTCGGCGTCGCCCTCGCCGTCGGTGGGTGCACGGCGTTCGAGCTTGGTGACCGCGGTGCGCGCCACCAGCGCGTTGCGGTGGATGCGCAGCATCGTGTCGCCCAGGCGCTGCTCGAGGTCGGACAGCGAGTCGTCCAGCACGTAGGCATGGGCCGGCGTGCGCAGCGTGACGTACTTGAGCTCGGCCTTGAGGTACAGGATGTCGGCCACCGGCACGCGCTGCACGCGGCCGCGGTCGCTGACCACCAGCACCGGCTGCTCGGCGGACACGGCCGGCACGGCGGGCGGCGCGGGCGGCACCGGGCGATCCAGGCGCTGCGCCACGCGCACCAGGGCCTCCTGCAGCCGCGCGCGGCGCACCGGCTTGGTCAGGTAGTCGACGGCGTCGATCTCGAAGGCCTTGAGCGCGTGGCTGGCGTGGGCGGTGACGAACACGATCTTCGGCGGCTGCGCCGACGCGCGCAGCCGCTCGGCCAGCTGCAAGCCGTCCAGGCCGGGCATGTTGATGTCCAGCAGCACCAGGTCGGCGCTGTTGCCGGCGAGCCAGTGCAGCGCCTCGGCGGCGCTGCCGGCCTCGCCGGCCACCTCGGCGGCGGGCGCCGTGCAGTCGGCCAGCAGGCTGCGCATGCGCAGGCGGGCCAGGTCCTCGTCGTCGACGATCAGTACCTTCAGGCGCGTCATCGGCGAAGTCTCCGAGTCATAGGGGCACCGCCAGCCGCACGCGGAAGCGTCCGCCGTCGATCGGGCCGGCCTGGAATTCGGATCGGAAGTCGTGCATCAGGCGCAGCCGTTCGCGCGAGCTCACCAGCCCGATGCCATGGCCCGGCAGCGCCGGGTTGCCCACGGTGTTGACCACCTGGATCCAGGCGCGGCCGTTGCGCGCGCGCGCACGGATCTGCACCCGCCCGCCCGCGTCGTTGGGCTCGACGCCGTGGCGCACCGCGTTCTCCACCAGCGGCTGCAGCAGCAGCGGCGGCACGCGCACGCCGGCGATGGCGGGCTCGATGTCCCATTCGACCTCCAGCCGCTTACCGAAGCGCATGCCCTCGATGTCCAGGTACAGGCGCGCCAGGCGGATCTCCTCGCCCAGCGTGGAGTCGCCCTCCAGCGCGCCGAGCGCCGCGCGGAACAGCTCCGACAGGTCTTCCAGCACCTCCTCGGCGCGCGTCGGGTCGACGCGCACCAGCGCGATGGCGGTGTTGAGCGTGTTGAACAGGAAGTGCGGCTGGACGCGCGACTGCAGCTCGATCAGGCCGGCCTCGGTGGCCGCGGGGAGCGTCGCGCGCACCCGCAGTTCGAGCCAGTGGTAGACGGCGGCGCCCAGCAGCGCCCCGGTGCCGACGATCGCCGCGACGTTGGTGGAGTCGCCGGCGTCCAGGCCCATGATGCGCAGCGGCAGGCACGCCGCCCAGGCCGAGCCGGCGCCGACGACCGCGGTGCCGGCCAGGCGGGCGACGGCCGGCCAGCGCGCCAGCAGGCGCGTGGCACCGCAGCAGATCACCAGCCAGGCCAACGTGGCCGGCACCGCCACGGCGGCGCCGACGACGGCGTGGCCGCCCCAGACCGCCAGCGAGCCGCTGCCGAACGCCGCCCCGGCCGTGACGATCACCTGCACGCCCAGCAGCGCCCTCAGGATGGTGCCGGGCTCGCACAGCATCGGCAGGCTGTCGCGGCGCAGGCTGGCCACGGGCGCGTCGCCGAGCAGCGTGGTGGAGGCGGTGACGGTATCCATGTGCCTCCATTGTGGGCGAGCCCGCCGACATCGGACAAGGCGTTCGCCCGGGCAAGCCGACGTGCGGTCTCGCGAAGGCTGCCGGCGGTGCCCCGCCTACAATCAGGGTAGTCCCCAGGAGCGTGAGCAAGTGCGATGAGCGGAAACCAGTTCGACAAGAAATCCAAGGCCTGGTCGGCCCTGTTCTCGGAGCCGATGAGCGAGCTCGTCAAGCGCTACACGGCCAGCGTCGGCTTCGACAAGCGCCTGTGGCAGGCCGACATCGCCGGCAGCCTCGCGCACGCCGAGATGCTGGCCGAGCAGAAGGTGATCTCCCAGCAGGACTACGCCGACATCGAGCGCGGCATGAAGCAGATCCGCGCCGACATCGAAGCGGGCGCCTTCGAGTGGAAGCTCGAGCTGGAGGACGTGCACCTGAACATCGAGGCGCGCCTGACGCAGCTGGTGGGCGACGCGGGCAAGCGCCTGCACACCGGCCGCTCGCGCAACGACCAGGTGGCCACCGACGTGCGCCTGTGGCTGCGCGGCGAGATCGACGAGATCGCGGTGCTGCTGGCGGCGATGCAGAACGCGCTGCTGGCGGTCGCGGAAAAGCATACCGAGACCGTGATGCCCGGCTACACCCACCTGCAGGTGGCCCAGCCGATCAGCTTCGCGCACCACCTGCTGGCGTACGTGGAGATGTTCGCGCGCGACGCCGAGCGCCTGGCCGACGTGCGCAAGCGCGTCAACCGCCTGCCCCTGGGCGCGGCCGCGCTGGCGGGCACCAGCTACCCGCTCGACCGCGAACGCGTGGCCTACGCGCTCGGCTTCGAGGGCGTGTGCCAGAACTCGCTGGACGCCGTCAGCGACCGCGACTTCGCGATCGAGTTCTCCTCGTTCGCCACGATCGTGATGATCCACGTCTCGCGCATGGCCGAGGAGATCGTGCTGTGGATGAACCAGAACTTCGGCTACGTCGACCTGTCCGACCGCTACTGCACCGGCTCGTCGATCATGCCGCAGAAGCGCAACCCCGACGTCGCCGAGCTGGCGCGCGGCAAGAGCGGCCGCGTGGTGGGCCACCTGATGGCGCTTGTCACGCTGATGAAGGGCCAGCCGCTGACCTACAACAAGGACAACCAGGAAGACAAGGAGCCGCTGTTCGACACGGTCGACACCGTCAAGGACACGCTGCGCATCATGGCCGAGATGGTGGGCGGCGAGGTCGACGCCGCGACCGGCGCGCGCTCGGGCGGGCTCACCGCCAAGCCCGAGGCGATGGAGCGCGCGGCGCGGCGCGGCTACGCCACGGCCACCGACCTGGCCGACTACCTCGTGCGCAAGGGCGTGCCCTTCCGCGACGCCCACGAGGTGGTGGCCCACGCGGTCAAGGTCGGCATCGACTCGGGCAAGGACCTGTCCGAGCTGTCGCTGGACGTGCTGCAGGGATTCCACGCCAGCATCGGGCCCGACGTGTACGACGTGCTGACGCTGCAGGGCTCGCTCAACGCGCGCCAGGTGATCGGCGGCACCGCGCCGGTGGAAGCCCGGCGCCAGATCGCGCGCCACCGGGCACGGCTCGCCTGAGCCCCTCCCGGGTTCAGGCCGCGCGCGGCGCCGCCGCCGGGGCCAGCTGCTCCTCGAACGTGAAGTAGAACGTCGCGCCCTCGCCCGGCCGCCCTTCCGCCCACAGCCGGCCGCCGTGGCGTTCGACGATGCGGCGCACGATGGTCAGGCCGATGCCGTGGCCCTCGAAGCGGTCGGCATGCAGGCGGCGGAACGCCTGGAACAGCTCGGCCGCCTGCGCCGGGCTGAAGCCGACGCCGTTGTCGCGCACGTAGAACACGACGCCTTCGAGCGCACGCGTGGCACCCACCTCGACGCGCGGCTGCGCGGCGCTGTTGCTGAACTTGACCGCGTTGGCCAGCAGGTTGGCGAACACCTGGCGCACCAGGGCCGGGTCCGCCTGCACGTCGGGCAGCCCGTCGTCGATGCGCACCTGGGGCGCCGCGGTACCGCCCGCCAGCGACTCGACCACCTCGCGCACCACCGCGGCCGTGCGCACCGGGCGCCGCTCCACCGGGCCCTCGGCCGAACGCGCGAGCTCCAGCAGCGAGGTGACCAGGTCGGTGGAGCTCTCGGACTGGCGCGCGATCGCCGCCAGCAGCCGATCGGCGGCCGTCAGGTCGCCGCGGCCAAGCGCCTCGCGCGCCATGCGCGACACGCCGGTGATGCCGCCCAGCGGCCCGCGCAGGTCGTGCGAGACGCTGCGGTTGAAGCTCTCCAGCCCCTCGATGGTCTCGCGCAGCTGGGCGGTACGCAGCGCCACGCGCAGCTCCAGCGTCTGGTTGGTGCGTTCGAGCTCGGCCTGCACCTGCTGGCGTGCCGCCAGCTCGCGCGCACTGCTGGCCTGGGCGCGCACCAGGCCGGTGGTGAGGATGGTCATGCCCAGCACGGCGTGCGGCACGATCAGCGAGATGCCCGCGCCCACGGCGCTGAACACGCCGGCCAGCGCGGCCACCATCAGGGCGGGATAGACCAGCACCGCCAGCATCACGATGCCGTGGCCGGCGCGCGGCTCGCGCCGCATGGCCCAGCCGAACAGCACCGCCCAGGCGCACATGAAGCTGCCGATCAGGCCCACCGCCGCGCCGCGCGTGAGCACGCCGCAGGCCAGCGCGATCAGCGCCACGCCGAACCCCAGCAGCGTGGCCTGGCGCAGGCGCCGGCCGACGGCCGGCGGCACGTCGACGTAGTCGATCAGGCCCCAGGTGATCAGGCCATGGGCCAGCAGCCCGAAGACGGCGTTGAGCGTGGCGGGCGGATCCGACCAGCGTGCGCCGGTGGTGTAGTGGCCGACCGCGACGCAGCAGTACTGCAGGGTGACGGCGACGAAGCCGGCCGACAGCACGAGTGTCCAGCGCGCCCGCAGCGAGCGCCAGACGACCAGCAGCAGCAGCGCCAGCGTGCCCTGCACGGCGACGCCGACCAGCGCCATGATTTCGGTAAGAGGCATGTGGCGCCATGGTAATGAATCCGCCCTGTCGCGTGGCAGGGCAAATCCCGAACAATTCGCCGTTGTCCGCCGAGCGCCGCCGGCCGGCCGCCGGTTCCGGCGGTGCCGGCCGCCGCCGCGGCCGTTGCGCTCAGTTCGCGGCGGGCGGCGCCAGCGACTCCAGCATCAGCTGGCAGTGGCGTGACAGCAACTCGAGCGAGGTCTTGCGCAACCGCAGCACGTCGGCGTCGGCCAGCTTGGCCATGCCGGCGTCCGCATCGACACCGCCCTTGGCCGCCTGCTCGTGGATGAACCTGCCGCCGTTGGCGATGTGCGTCGCGTTGGCGGCGCGCCAGGCCTCGTAGGACGGCTGGAAGCGCGGCATGTAGTCGGAGATGCGCTCGGCGCAGGCCGCAGCCTGGCGCGGCAGCGTCACCGACTGGCCGTACAGCGAGGCCTCGGCCTCGGGGCTGTCGGACAGCGCGGCCGGCGGGTCGGCCGCCAGTGCCGCGCCGCCCAGCAGGGCGAGCACGACGGGCGCGAAGAAAGGGATTCGGAACGTCATCGCGACATTGTGCCGGGCCCGCGGCGGCAAACTGTGACCGATTCCTTCGGGGTTTCCACAGCGTGGTGACGCCCGCGCCGCCTTCAGATGAGGCTGGCGCCGATATTGATCAGCAGCGCCAGCACCGTCGTGTTGAACAGGTAGGCGAGGATGCAGTGCAGCGAGCCGATGCGCCGCATCGGCTTGGTGACGAACGACACGTCGGCCGTCTGGCCCGAGGTGCCGATCACGGCGGCGAAGTAGAAGAAGTCGCCGTAGTCCGGATCGGGATCGTCCGGGAACGCCAGCCCCGGCTTGCGGCCGTGGCATGCCGCCAGGTAGTAGTCGTGGGCGTAGTGCAGCGTGAACATGATCTGGATGAAGCTCCACGACGACAGCACCGTGAGCCCGGCCAGCGCGACATGGGCGCCGCGCGCCCAGCCGTGCAGGTCCTTGACCACCGACAGCTCCCAGCCGATCGCCGCCAGGCTGGCGATGGCCGACACCACGGTCAGGCCGAGGATCATGTACTTGCCGTCGTCCTGCAGTTGCGCGCGGTGGCGCATGTGGCCCTGCGACGAGCGGATCATCATCACGGCGGCCAGCACCACGTAGAGCCACGCGCCGACGTTCCAGGCGATCAGCCAGCGCGAGATCGGCTGCGACGCGATGCCGTGCGGCAGGAACAGGCCGGTGAGCACGCCCAGCGCGCCGACGATGAACAGGCGCGGGCGAACCCTGAACACGTGCACGAATCGCTTCAACGGAGGGGTCATGGATCGGCCTTGGCAAGTGACGCGCCAGCGCGCGCGTCACCGCATTGTCCGGTGCCGCGCCAGGGCCGCGTCGCCAGGCTGAAGGCGCGCTTGCGCCGGACATGCGACGATGCGCCCCGCGACGGGCAAGCGCCTTGCCGGCGCCCATCCACCCCCGGAGTACGTCCATGACCAAGCTGTTCCTGCCCTGGCTCGCGATCGTCGTCACGATGATGGTGCTGGACGTGATCTGGATCGGCGGCCTCGCCCGCCCGCTCTACAACCGCGGCATCGGCCACCTGATGGCCGAGCAGCCGAACTTCGTCGCCGCGGTGGCGTTCTACCTGCTGTTCGCGGTGGGCGTGCTGGCCTTCGTGGTGCTGCCGCGCGCGCCCGGCGACTGGCGCACGGCCGCCGCCTGGGGCGCCCTGTTCGGCTTCATGACCTACATGACCTACGACCTGACCAACCTGGCCACGCTGCGCGCCTGGCCGCTGGCGCTGTCGTTCATCGACACCGCCTGGGGCTGCGTGGCCACCGGGCTGGCGGCCACGGTGGGCAAGCTGGTCACTGATCGAACTTGACCTGGGTGGCCACCACCTGGCTGCCGTCGGCCGACAGCTTGCCCTTGACCTCGATCGACTTGCCCACGGCCAGGCTGGCCGCCGTGCCGCTGGAGAACGTGGCCGTCGCATAGTTGACGGTCGTCGGGCCGCGCATCGTCAGGGTCATGGCGGTCGTGTCCAGGGTCAGGATCTTGCCGCTGATCTCGAAGCCGTCGTCGCCGCCGGCGCCGCCGTGGTCGTCCTCGCCGTCGCTGCTGGCTTCCACCTGCACCGAGGTGGCGACCAGCACGCCGGCGACCACCGTGCCCTGCACCTCCACGCGGCTCTGCACGCCGATGACGCTGCCCGTGGGCGCGACGGTGGCGGCGCTGGCGTCCACGCTCACGCCGTTGACGACGAAGTGGGTCGCGTCGGCGGCGCTGCTGACGACGCCGCGCAGCCCGCCGCGCCGGCCGTCCGGCAGCGTGCTCTGGCCCTGCCCGAACGCCGTGACCGTCCAGCGGCCGTTGCTGTCCGGAGCCTTCGCGAGCACGGCGCGCAGCACCTGGCCGACCGCGAAGCCGGAGGGCGGCGCGATGCTGCCGTAGCTGAAGGCCGCGGCGCCGATCGTGAACGTCTGGGCGCTGGCATCGACGGCCGTCGGCGCGCCGCGGATCGCGAAGCGCGGCGCGGTGGGCGCCGGGTCGATCCGGGTCGCGACGTAGACCCCGGTGGCCTTGTCGTACAGCGACGAGACCGCGACCACGCTGCCGGGCTGGATGGCCGCGGCACCGCCGCTGAAGCCGTCCAGCGCGGTGAGGGCCAGCACGCGCACCGGCTGCCCCAGCACGCCGAGCCGGCCGGTGGCGCTGTCCCAGGCGGCCGTGACCGGGCCGACGAGGTCGACATGCACATGGATCGTGCTGGCCTGGGTCGCGCCGTTGGTCACGACGCCGCCCTGCACGTCCACCACGGTGCCCAGCCGCAGGCTGGCGGTGTTGGACAGCGCGTTGCCGTCGTCGTCGACCACGCTCGCCCCCGAGTCGTCGAAATGCACGCCGTTGACGACGATCGAGCCGAAGCCCGTGATGGGCCCCTGCGAGAAGCTCAGCGGCGAGCCGGTGCCGCCGGCGCCGACGCCGGAGTCGGTGCCGCCGCCGCAGCCGACGGCCAGCGCGGTGGCGACGAACAGCGCACAGAGGGCGCGCCAGGGGCGCGCGAGGGACGGATGGGCGTGGATCATGGCGACTCTCATCGGTTGCGGGGCGGCTTGGCCGCCCGGGCAGGTGGCCGCGACCGCGGGGCGGTCGCGTCGGCAGGGGTCTTGCGCGGACGCCGGGGCGTGCGCGCCGGGGGAGCCGTCCGCGTCGACGGCGCGGTGGCGCCGCCGGGTTCGACGGGCGGCGCCGCGTCGGGCTCGTGCACGCCGTCGTCGCGCTCGGTGTAGGCGTAGAGCCCGGCACGGAAGCGCTGCTGGCGGCCGCTCGCGGGCTCGTCGGCCTCCGCGGCGATCAGGCGTTCGATGAACGGCACCAGCGCCGCGGCCATGTCGCGCCAGGCGTCGGCCACCCAGGCCTCGGCCGCTGCGATGGCACGGGGCGACAAGCCGTCGGCGAAGACGGCACGCTCGAGGTGGCGCGGCGCCGGCCCCACCACGTTGGCCACCGCCGCCGACAGGTGGTCGCCGACGTTGTGGGCCAGGAATTCGAGCATGCGGACACGGTCGGTGCTGGGCACGAAGGCGTCGAGGAGCAACGCGATCGTGTCGGTCTCGGCGTCGTGGCGGGCCAGGCCCAGGCGCAGCAGTTCGTCGAGCAGGCTGCGCGGGTGCACGTCCTGGGTGACGCCGCGCGCCAGTGATTCGAAGCTGGGCGCCTCGCCCTGGCGGGCCAGCGCCAGTGGCCGGCCTCGCGCGTCGAGGTAGCCGGGGTTCGTGCGCCAGCGCATGAAGGCCTGGGCGGCGGCCGAGCGCTGCGGCTCGGCGGGTTCGCTGTCCAGGCGGGTCAGGCGCGTCACCTCGCGCCGGTTGATTCCGGTCGTCGTGGCGATGCGGCTGACGAGACGGTGCGGCAGGCCGTCCGGATGCGCCTCGCGCGCCGCTTCCACCATGGCCGTCTTCAGCGTCTCGTCAACCTGCCCATAGGGAACGCCCCGCGCGACCAGCAGTCGGGCGAGCGGCAGCATCAACGCCCGGGTGGCGTCGAGCAGGGCCTGGTGTTCGTCGGGCTGGGTCAACGGCGGCCTGCGAGGGACACGAAAGGCGGAAGACGGGACATGGCGATGCGGCAAGGCGGGGCGACAAACCGGAAGTGTCGCCCATCCTCGCCGAAACTGCAGCATGCCAGGGCCTGACGGCATGGCATGCCCATGCTCAGTTGGCCGGCTTCAGCTCGATGCGGGTGGCATCGACGACGGTGCCGTCGCTCGAGAATCCGCCACGCACCTCGACGAACAGGCCGTTGGCCAGCGACGCCGCGGTGCCGTCCGAGAAGGTGACGCTACCCGCGTAGCTGACGGTGACGCCGCGCACGACGAAGGTCAGCGCCGTGGTGTCGAGCGCGCTGATCGTGCCGTGGAGTTCGACGCGCGAGCCGTCGTGCTCGTGCTCGTTCTCGGTGCCGACGACCTTGGCGACCACCACGCCGTTGACCAGTTGGCCCTCGACCTCCACCGTCGCGCCGAGCACGATGCCCGTCTGGCCGTTGGGGAACGCCGCGTTGGTGGCGTCCACCGCGGTGCCGTCGACGCTGAACTGCGTGACCGAGGTGAACGCGCTGATCACGCCGCGCAGGTGCGCCTCGTCATGGTCGTGGGCCAGGCGCTGGCCGTCGGCGATCTTCGTGGCTGTCCAGACGCCGTTGACCGGCGTGGTGGCCAGGCGGACGACGACCAGCTTGCCGACGGCGAGGTCGGTGGGCACATTCGAGGCGGTGCTGAAATCGATCGCCGTGGCGCCGATGGCCAGCGTCTTGGCGGTGGTGTCGAGCGCCGTGAGGGTGCCGCGGATCTTGTAGTGCGTGGCGGCGGCGTCGAGCTCGATGCGGGTGGCGATGTAGCTCTGCGACGCGGTGTCGAACTGGCCGTGCACCTGGACGACCGCACCGGCGGCGACGGTCGACAGCCCGCCGGCGAGGGCGGTGTCGAACGCCGTCTGCGCATTCACCGTCACGGTCTGGCCCAGCACCGTCAGGGTGCCGCCCGTGGTGTCGACGGCACCGACCGGGCCGATCAGCGCGCTATGGACGTGGATCGCATGGGCGATGTCGTGCACGCCGTCGTTGCCCGGGTCCGCCTCCACTTCGGCCTGCTCGCCCAGGTGCAGCTGCGCTTCCGCCACGGTGGCGCCGTCGTCGTCCGTGATCGCGGCGCCGCTGGCGTCGAAGCGCACGCCGTTGATGATCACCGAGCCGAAGCCGGTGATCGGGCCGGCCGCGTAGACCGAGCCGGTCGACGCCGGGGTGGTGGTGGTGCCGGTCGCGGCGTCGCCGCCGCCGCCGCCGCAGGCGACGAGCAAGGCGGCCGACAAGGCGGCGAGCGCACCGGCCAGGGCCGGGCCGGCGGACAGGCGTTGCGGGCGGGTCGGGAGCGGGAAGTTCATGGCTGTCTCCTGGAGACGGTGAGGATTTGACAAAGTATAGATGTGCATTTCGCACATTTTTTGAAACGTTGTGAACACGTGTATCCCCGGTCCGGCCCGAGGCGTTCAATGCGGGACCCCTGTGATTTCATACAGAATGTCGGCATGAGCCACCCCCTGCCCCGCGTGATCGCGCACCTCGACATGGACGCGTTCTATGCGTCCGTGGAGTTGCTGCGCTATCCGACGATCCGCGGCCTGGCCGCGGTGGTGGGCGGCGGGCGCCGCCACACGCCGGCGCTGCAGGACGACGGCACGCTGCGCTTCGCGAAGCTGGAGGACTACGTCGGCCGCGGCGTCGTCACCACCTCCACGTACGAGGCGCGGGCCTTCGGCGTGTTCTCGGGCATGGGCATGATGAAGGCCGCCGCGCTGGCGCCGCACGCGATCCTGCTGCCGATGGATTTCGACAGCTACCGCCTGTACTCGCGCAAGTTCAAGGCGGCGGTCGCCGAACTGGCGCCGGTCATCGAGGACCGCGGCATCGACGAGATCTACATCGACCTGACCGACGTGCCCGGCATCCGCGACACCATCGCCCACGACCCGCTGGGCGGCGTGCGCGCCTTCGCGCAGGAGCTCAAGAACAACGTGCACCGCGCCACCGGCCTGACCTGCTCGGTGGGCGTCACGCCCAACAAGCTGCTGTCCAAGATTGCCTCGGAGCTGGACAAGCCCGACGGCCTGACGGTGCTCACGCACGAGGACATCCCCACGCGCATCTGGCCGCTGCCGGTGCGGCGAATCAACGGCATCGGCCCGAAGGCCGGCGCCCGGCTGGACGCCCTGGGCATCCACACCATCGGCGAACTCGCCGCGCGCGACCTGGGCTGGCTCGCGCAGCACTTCACCGTCAACACCGCGCAGTGGCTGCACGACGTCTCGCGCGGGATCGACGACCGGCCGGTGGTCACCAGCAGCGAGCCGGTGTCGATGAGCCGCGAGACGACCTTCGACCGCGACCTGCACGCCCGGCGCGATCGCGCCGAACTGGGCGCCGTGTTCACGCAGCTGTGCACCCAGGTGGCGGCCGACCTCGCGCGCAAGGGCTACGTCGGCCGCACCATCGGCATCAAGCTGCGCTTCGACGACTTCCGCACGGTCACCCGCGACCAGTCCATCGCCGTGCCCACCGCCGACCCCGCCGAGATCCGCCATGTGGCCGGCCAGTGCCTGAAGCGCGTCGACCTGACGCGGCGGCTGCGGCTGCTGGGCGTGCGCGTGGGCGGGCTCTCGCGTCCCGGCGCGCCCGCCGGCGCGATCGCGCGCGCGACGAAGGGGCGCTCCGCCGGCCAGGCCAGCGTGGCCGCGCCGAAGAAGGTCGAGGACGAGCGCCCGGACGAGCCGATGCTGTTCTAGCCGCTAGGCGAACACGTTTTCGGCCCGCGCCGTGCGCGTGGTGCGCCCTGGGTAGCGCAGCCAGGTCATCGCGATGTTGAGGTCGTCGACGATCCCGCGCGCCGCGATGACGCTGCCGTCGGCGCGCGCGATGTCGGCGGTGGTGTGCGCGTCCTCGACCAGCGTGAGGTCGTAGCCGCGGTCGAGCGCCGCGTAGGCGGTCGCCCGGATGCACCAGTTGCTCATCGCGCCGGCCAGCACGATGTGCGTCGCGCCCAGCGCGGCGAGCTCGCCGTCGAGCGGCGTGTCCTCGAACGACGACGCGTAGCGCTTGAAGACGCGCGCGTCGCCTTCCTTGGGGCCGAGCTCGGGCACCCATTGCCAGCCGTCGCTGTCGCGCGGCATGTCGTCGGCCTCGTGCTGCACCCACAGCACCGGCTGCCCCTGCGCCCGCGCCCGCTCCACCGCGCGCGCCACGTTGGCGATCACGCGCGGCGCGTCCCAGGCGTCGCGCACCACGTCGACCTGCACATCGACGACCAGCAGGATCGCCGTGTCGCCCTTGCGTACCGTTGCCATGCCGGAACTCCCTTGCTCGAAGGAGTCCAGCCTACCCGATCCGGCGCAGGTTCACATGCTGCTCCGCGCTGACGCACGACTGACGCCGCGCAGCGCGCGTGCACGCCCGCGCCGCGCTACCATCGCGGCACGCCGGAGGGGCGGGGAGACAAGCCGACATGACACCGATCACCTGCATCGAAGACCTGCGCCTGCTGGCGCAAAAGCGCGTGCCGCGCATGTTCTACGACTACGCCGACTCCGGCTCGTGGACGGAGTCCACCTACCGCGCCAACGAGAGCGACTTCGGCAGGATCAAGCTGCGCCAGCGCGTGGCGGTCAACATGGAGAACCGCAGCCTGGCGACGACGCTGATCGGCGTGCCGGCGTCCATGCCCGTGGCGCTGGCGCCCACCGGCCTGACCGGCATGCAGCACGCCGACGGCGAGATCCTGGCCGCGCGGGCGGCCGAGAAGTTCGGCGTGCCGTTCACGCTGTCGACCATGAGTATCTGCTCGATCGAGGACATCGCCGCCAACACCACCGCGCCGTTCTGGTTCCAGCTCTACATGATGCGCGACCGCGGCTTCATCGAGCGCCTGATCGAGCGCGCGCGGGCCGCCAGGTGCGGCGCGCTGGTGCTGACGCTGGACCTGCAGATCCTCGGCCAGCGCCACAAGGACATCCGCAACGGCCTGTCGGCGCCGCCCAAGCCGACGCTGGCCAACATGATCAACCTGTGCACGAAGCCGCGCTGGTGCCTGGGCATGCTGGGCACGAAGCGGCGCTTCTTCGGCAACATCGTCGGGCACGTCGAGGGCGTGGGCGACGTCAGCCGCCTGTCCGAATGGACCGCCAGGCAGTTCGACCCGGCGCTGAGCTGGGCCGACGTCGAGTGGGTGAAGAAGCGCTGGGGCGGCAAGCTGATCCTCAAGGGCATCATGGACGTCGAGGACGCGCGGCTGGCCGCCAACTCGGGCGCCGACGCGCTGATCGTGTCCAACCACGGCGGCCGCCAGCTCGACGGCGCGCCCAGTTCGATCGCGGCGCTGCCGGCCATCGTCGACGCGGTCGGCAAGGACATCGAGGTCTGGATGGACGGCGGCATCCGCTCCGGCCAGGACGTCCTCAAGGCGGTCGCGCTCGGCGCCCGCGGCACCATGATCGGCCGCCCGTTCCTCTACGGCCTGGGCGCGCTCGGCGAGCAAGGCGTCACCAGGTGCCTGGAGATCCTGCGCAACGAGATGGACATCACGATGGCGTTCTGCGGCCATCGTGACGTCCAGGACGTGACGCGCGACATCCTGTTGCCTGGCACGTTCCCGACCTGAGCGACCGCGCGCCGCCGGTCAGGCGGCGTGGAAGTCCGCCAGCGCGGGCAGCGTCGCGAAATACCGCTTGAGGTACTCGACGGCGACGCGCACCTTGGCCGCCTCGGCCTCGTCGCGCCGCGGCGTCACGGCCCACACCGGCATCGACGCGAACGTCCACTGCGGCAGCACGTGCACCAGGGCGCCGCGCGCGAGCGCCGGGGCGACGTCCGCGTGGCCCAGGCGCGCGATGCCCAGGCCGTGCTCGCACATCTGCTGCAGCGAGATCTGGTTGTTGCTGGCGATGCGCGCCTGCACCTGCAGTCGATGGGGCTCGCCGGCGGCCGAGTGCATGTCGAGCGCCACCGTGGCCGGCTGCGAGCTGGCCAGCGCGCCCTTGCCCGCGCCCCGGCCGGCAAGCGAGGGGCTGCCCGGCGGGCCGAAGCCGTCCGGGCGGGCGTCCACCGGCGCATCGCGGCCGAACGCGAGCCACTGGTGGGCCCCGAGTTGCTGCGGGGTCGCGGGCGTGCCCATGCGGTCGAGGTACGCGGGCGCGGCGCACAGGATCATCGCGAAGTCGCACAGCCGGCGCGCCACCCAGTTCGAATCGGCCAGCCGGCCCACGCGGATCGCGACGTCGATGCGGGCGTCGATCAGGTCGATCATCGCGTCGTCCACCAGCAGGCGCAGCCGCAGCTGCGGCGCCTCGGCCAGCAACGGCGCCAGCGCGGGCGCGATGTGGGTGGCGAAGCCCACCGGCGCCGACACGCGCAGCTCGCCGGTGGGCGCGTCGCGCGCCTGCTGCAGCGACTGCGCGGCGGCACGCGCGGCGTCCAGCAGGCGCTGGCAGTGCGGGTAGTAGCGCTCGCCCGCCTCGGTCAGCGCCAGCTTGCGCGTGGAGCGGTGCAGCAGCGTCACGCCGCCGTGCTGCTCCAGGGCGCGAATGGTCTGGCTGACGGCCGAGGGGCTCATGCCCAGGCGCCGCGCCGCGCCGCTCATCGAGCCGGCGTCGACCACCTCGGCGAACACGGCCAGCGGTTTCAGGTCATCCATGGATTGTGAAGCTGTACTTCAATGTGATGGCGACTTTAACCCGCTACCGGCTCGATTGTGAAGTCGGTATCGTCCTGGCATCGCATCCCACTGCCTGGAGAACTTCATGAAGATCGCCCTGATCGGCGCCACCGGATTCGTCGGCACCGCCGTCCTCGCCGAACTGCTGCAACGCGGCCACGATGTCACCGCCCTCGTGCGCAACCCGGCCAAGCTGGCGCCGCAACCCCGCCTCGCGCCGCGGGCGCTGGACGCCACCGACGCCGAGGCCATCGCCGCCGCCGTGCGCGGCCACGACGCCGTGATCTCGGCGTTCAACCCGGGCTGGGACGCGCCCGAGCTCTACGCGCAGTTCATGCAGGGCAGCGCGGCCATCGTCGCCGGCGTGGAGCGCTCGGGCGTCAGGCGCCTGCTGGTGGTCGGCGGCGCCGGCAGCCTGTTCGTCGCGCCCGGCGTGCAGATGGTGGACACGCCCGAGTTCGCGTCGCACGTGCCGGCCAACGTGATCCCCGGCGCCAAGGCCGCCCGCGATGCGCTCACCGCGCTGCGCGGCAACGTCGCGCTGGACTGGACCTTCCTCAGCCCGCCGGCCCTGCTCGCGCCGGGCGCGCGCACCGGCAAGTACCGCGTCGGCGGCGAACAGCTGCTGATGGCCGGGGACGCGCCGGCCGGGATCTCGGTGGACGACATGGCCATCGCGATCGTCGACGAGATCGAGGCCCCGCGCCATGTGCGGGCGCGCTTCACGGTCGCGACGGCCTGAAGCCGCCCGGGCGCTCAGGTCGGGTCGGTGGGGGATTGCTGGCGCCGCGCCAGTTCGGCGGCGACCCGCGCCACCTGCTCCACGCGGGCGACGTCGACCGGGCTGCCGCTCGGGAACGCCACCTGGCGCTGGCGCCGGCCGACGCCCTCGAGCGGCCCCAGCGTGGCCTCGACATCGACCCCGTTGAACACCAGCAGGTTGACCTGGTTGCGCGCGGGAGCGATGCCCAGCAGCGGCTCGCCGTTCATCGACAGCAGCAGGTTGCCCTGGCGGACGGTCTCGGTGAGCTCGGACACGGTCGCGCGGATCGTCTTGTGGATCGCCTGCGCCGCGAGCACCTCGGTGGGCGGCAGGAAGTCGAACCACGCCGCCACCAGCGAGCGGGTCTGCTGGGCTTTACGCATGGATCACGGTCACTGGGGCGGAAAGCCCGCCGCCTCGCGCCGGTGGTAGATCTGGAACAGCTCCAGCGCCAGCCGGCGCAGGGCCTCGTCGCCGCTCGCATGGGCGGCGGCGATGCGTTCGTAGGCGTACAGCTTGTCGTAGCACAGCCGGGCCAGGTGCACGGTCTGGCCCTCGAGGGCCATCATCGACTTGAAGCGCAGCAACGCGCCCACGCCCAGCTCTTCGGCCTGCATGTGCGTGGTGCTGAAGCCGGCGATCGACGAGCGGCTGGCGCGCGGCGGGCGCGCGGCGAGCGCGACGTCGAACGGCAGGAAGTCGCCGGGCGTGCGCTGGAGCTCGTTGATTTCAGGAACTGGGACCATGGCATCCACCTCCGGGTTGCGGATCGCCAGGGACTCTGGGATCCACAGCCCGATGGTGCGGGACCACCCCCGCGCCCGATCCCTGGAAAAGCCGCGCGGATGCGGCTTATTCCACGGCGCGCGCGGGCTAGATGTCGCCCGGCGGCGACTCGGCCGCGCCGGGCTGCCGGCTGTCGCGGATGAACTGCTCCAGCCGCGCCGACCAGGTGGGCTGCGCCTGCTCCAGCTCGGCCAGCGCCTGCACCTCGATGCCGGCGTCCTCCAGCATCTTGTTTGCGGCGGCGATGGCGGCCACCTGGTGCGGCTTCTGCTCGAGGTAGACGACCCGCGCGATGCCCACCTGGATGATGGACTGCACGCAGCGCGGGCACGGGAACTGGGTGGCGTAGATCGTGCCGCCGGTCAGCGGCAGCACCACGCAGTTGAGGATCGCGTTGACCTCGGCATGGACGATGTAGCTGTGGCGCGAGTGCAGCGGATCGGCATCGTCGTCGGCCCAGTAGGCGGGATCGTCGTCGTCGCAGCCGCGCGGCAGGCCGTTGTAGCCCACGCCCAGGATCTTGTAGTCGGCGCTGGCGATGCAGGCGCCGTTGCGCTTGCGGGCATCCTTGGAACGCGCCGCCGCCAGCAGCGCCACGCCCATGAACATCGAATGCCAATCCAGCAAAGATCTGTTTTCCATCGCCTCTTGTCGCGGTCGGACCTGCAGTGGGGGCAGTTTAGGGCGAACCCGAGCAGGGGCCGGGGTCGCGCATCGGCGAGAATCCGCGATATGCGGCACGCGCTGTCCTCATTTTGACAGCCGGCATGGCGCGTGCTCCACTACCATTGCAGATACGGTCGAGCAGCCGTGGCTACCCGCCGCCGCCAGCCGAACCGCCCTTTCCAGCAGGAGACTCGAACATGCCCAGTCCATTCCGGCCGGTCAACGACCTGATGGTGCAGTACGCGGCCTACCACCGCGATCGCCGCAACATCGCCACCCACTTCCTGGGCATTCCCCTGATCGTCTTCGCGATCGGCATCTTCCTGGCGCGCGCCCAGTTCGACCTGGCGCAGCTGCACCTGAGCGCCGCCTGGGTGCTGTGGGCCCTGGCGGGCGCCTGGTACCTCACGCGCGGCAACCTGGTGCTGGGGCTGGCCACCACCGTGGCCATGGGCCTGCTCATCTGGGCCGCCCACCCGTTCGCCCTCGGCACGACCGGCGCCTGGCTGGCGTGCGGCCTCGTCACCTTCGTCACCGGCTGGGTGCTGCAGTTCATCGGCCACTATTACGAGGGCCGCAAGCCGGCGTTCGTCGACGACCTGGTCGGCCTGCTGGTCGGGCCGATGTTCATCGTCGGCGAGGCCCTCTTCGCCGCCGGCCTGTGCCGACCGCTGGCCCAGGAAATCGAACGCCGTACCGGCCCCACCCACATCCGTGACCTTGCGCATCCCGTTGCCTGAACGAAACCGATCGCGGCTGACCGCCACGCCCGAGCGACGTGGCTGACCTCATACTCACCGACGTCTCGCCGATCGGCAGCGTGCTCGTCATGGGCGCGGGCTCGATCGGCTGCTACCTCGGGGGGCGCCTTGCGCTCGCCGGGCACGACGTGCATTTCGTCGGGCGTCCGCGCGTCCTGGACCAGCTGCGCGCCCACGGCCTGACCATCACCGAGCCCGACGGCAGCACCGCCACGCTGCCGGCCGACATGCTGAGCCTGCACGAGGACGTGCCGTCCGGCCTGGGCATCTCGCTGGTGCTGATGTGCGTCAAGAGCAGCGCCACGCCGCGCGCCGCGACCGCGCTCGCCCGCGCGCTGCCCGTCGGCACGCTGGTGCTGTGCATGCAGAACGGCCTGCACAACGCCGAGGTGGCGCGCTCGGTGGCGGCGCGGCTGCGCTTCCTGTCGGGGATGGTGCCGTTCAACGTCGCCGAGATCGGCCCCGGCACCTTCCTGCGCGGCAACGGCGGCACGCTGGCACTCGAGGAGGACGACGTCACCAACGCCTGGCTGCCCACGCTGGCCGAGGCTGGCCTGCCGGCGACCACCCACAAGGACATCCGCGCCGTTCAGTGGGGCAAGCTGCTGCTCAACCTGAACAACCCGGTCAACGCGCTGTCGGGCCTGCCGCTGCGCGCGGAACTGCTCGAGCCCGACCTGCGCGCCACCACGGCCGCGCTGATCGAGGAGGCGCTGTCGGTGCTGGCCAGCGCACGCCAGCGCACCAGCAAGGTCGCGCCGGTGCCCACCCGCTGGCTGCCGCGCCTGATGCGCCTGCCCACTCCGGTGTTCAAGGTCGTCGCCGCGCGCATGCTCAAGATCGACCCGCGCGCCCGCTCGAGCATGGCCGACGACCTCGCGCTGGGCCGGCGCACCGAGATCGGCGAACTGTGCGGCGAGGTGGTCAAGCTGGCGAAGTCGGTCGGCCGCCGCGCGCCGCGCAACGAGAAGATGCTGGGGCTGATCCGCTACGTCGAACTGACGGCGCTGGCCGTCGGCTCGACGGAGCGCGGCCCCACCGAGCCGGCCGAGCTGCGCAAGACCATCGAGACGGCGATCTGAGGCCGCCGCCGCGGCGGCCTCGGCTGCTCAGGTCGTCTTCGAGATGGCGATGGTCGGGAACTTCGCGCTGAAGTCCTTGGCCTTGCCCGCCACCACCACCGCCACCTGCCGCGCCACGGCCTTGTAGAGCGCCGCGATCTCGCCGTCCGGCTCGGCCACCACGGTGGGCGTGCCCGAGTCGGTCTGCTGGCGGATGGCCATCGTCAGCGGCAGGGCGCCCAGGTACGCCACCCCGTACTGGGCGGCCATGCGCTTGCCGCCGTCGGCGCCGAAGATGTGCTCCACGTGGCCGCAGTTCGTGCACACGTGGACCGCCATGTTCTCGACGATGCCCAGGATCGGCACGCCGACCTTCTCGAACATGTTGACGCCCTTCTTCGCGTCCAGCAGCGCGATGTCCTGCGGGGTCGTGACGATCACCGCGCCGGTCAGCGGCACGCGCTGGCTCAGGGTCAGCTGGATGTCGCCGGTGCCCGGCGGCATGTCGATGACGAGGTAGTCCAGCTCGCCCCAGGTGGTCTGGCGCAGCAGTTGGTCCAGGGCCTGCGTGGCCATCGGGCCGCGCCAGACGACCGCCTGCTCGGCATCGACCAGGAAGCCGATGGACATCACCTTGACCCCGTGGTTCTCCAGCGGCCGCATCGTCTTGCCGTCGTCCGACTCGGGGCGCCCGGACACGCCCATCATCAGCGGCAGGCTGGGGCCGTAGATGTCGGCGTCGAGCAGCCCCACGCGCGCGCCCTCGGCGGCCAGCGCCAGCGCCAGGTTCACCGCGGTCGTGCTCTTGCCGACGCCGCCCTTGCCCGAGGACACGGCGATCACGTTGGCCACGCCGGGCAGCAGCGGCACGCCGCGCTGCACCTGGTGGGCGACGACGTGGCTGGAGACGTCCACCCGCACCGCGCCGACGCCGGCCACCGAGCGCGCCGCCGCCGCCAGCGCGTCGCGCACGACGGGAAACTGGCTGCGCGCCGGGTAGCCCAGCTCGATGTCGAACGCCACCGCGCCGTCGGCGCCCACGCGCAGGTTCTTCAGTTGCCGGCCGGCCGTGTAGGGCTGGCCGGTGTGCGGGTCGATGACGGTGGCGAGCGCTGCGGTCAGCGCGGCTTCGGAGACGGGCATGGAGGGGGCGACGGGCGCGCGGAAGTGACGGGAAACTCGCGCGGCGGCGCTGCGCGTGCAGGCCGGGCGCACAATGGCGAGGCGTGCCTGGTTGGCACGTGTGGGAAGTCTACCGCGCCGTCCTTGGCAGCACTGCGCGCAGGGCCGGCCGCCCTCGCCGACGCGGCGCACCCTCAAGTCGGGGCCGCCCGACACCGATAAGGACGTCGAGACCCGGTCGCACCGCGCGCGCCATGGCGCGCCGGCGCCGACCGACGAAGCCGCCCGCGTGCGGCCCGTCATTGCCATCCCGGAGGGCCCGATGGAGCTCTGTCCGCTCGCCAAAGTCCAGCACCGCATCAAGTTCGGCAGTCCGCTGCCCTTCAGCATCCACGACGCCTCCAGCAAGCTGTTGCTGGCGAAGAACCAGGTCGTCACCAACGAACACCAGCTCGAGGCGCTGGTGGAGCGCGGCGCGTGCGTCAACATCGACGAGCTGCGCGGCGTGCGCTCAGAGATCTACGCCGCGCCGCCCGAAGTCCTGCCGTCGCTGTGGCGCAAGTTGGCCGGCATGCTCTCGCGCGTGCTCGCGACCATGCCCGCGGCAGGTGCGCCCGAGGCGCTGGACGAGGCCGCGCGCTACCTGGCCGCGATCACCGAACGCGCGCCCGACCTGGCCCTGTTCCTGGTCGTGCGTCCCGACCACGCCGAGCACACGCGCTACGGTGTGGTGCGCAGCCTGCAGGCGGCCACCGCCGCCTACCTGATCGCCCTGCGACTGGGCTGGAAGACCGAGCGCTGCCTGACCCTCGTCAAGGCGGCCTTCACGATGAACCTGGGCATGCTGGACTTGCAGGAGCGGCTGTCCAACCAGGCCCGCCTGCCCGATCCGCACCAGCGCCAGGCGATCACCAGCCATCCCGCGGGCAGCGTCGCGTCCCTGCAGAAGAGCGGCGTCACCGATCCGGAGTGGCTGCTGAGCGTGCTCCAGCACCACGAGCGGCCGGGCGGCGGCGGCTACCCGGCCGGCGTGAGCGAGGTGTGCGAGATGGCCAACGCGCTGCGCACCGTCGATGTCTACACCGCCAAGCTGGCCGGGCGCAGCGGCCGCGACAGCCTGCCGCCGGCGCGCGCGGCGCGCGACCTGCTGGTCATCGAGCGCGGCAACCCTTTCGCGCTCGCGCTGATCACCGAGTTCGGCCTGCACCCGCCGGGCAGCCTCGTGCGCTTGCACGGCGGCGAGGTGGCCGTGGTGGTGCAGCGCACCGCCGACAGCAGCGCCCCGCAGGTGGCCGTGCTGACCGGCCGCCGCGGCGAGCCGCTGGTCGAACCGGTGCACCGCGAGGCCAGCGGCCGCGACCACGGCATCGCCGGCCCGGCCGAACCCAAGGGCCTGCGCGTGCGCATCAGCCCCGAGCAGCTGTACGCCAAGGCGCGGTTCTAGGACCCGGCCGGCCCGGCCGCGTCCACGCGGGCGGCCGGCAGCAGCCGCAGCACGCTCGCCACGCTGCCCGCCAGCGCGAAGGCCGCGCCCAGGGCCAGCGCCAGTCGCGGCGCGTGCGCCTGGCTGACGTGGAAACACAGCGCCACCAGGCCGGCGCCCAGCGTCTGGCCCAGCAGCCGCGCGGTGGCCACGACGCCGCTGGCGCCGCCGCTGCGACGCGACGGCACGCTGGCCATCAACGCCTTCAGGTTCGGCGCCTGGAAGAAGCCGAAGCCGGCGCCGCACAGCGCGGTGCGCCAGGCGATGTCGGCCACCGACGCGTGCAGGGGCAGCAACGCCAGCGCACCCATGCCCGCCGCCAGCGTCACCAGGCCGACGCCGCCCAGCAGGCCCGGTGGGTGGTGATCGGCGAGCCGGCCGGCGACCAGCGCCATGCCCGCGACGACCGCCGGCCAGGGCGTCATCAGCAGCCCGGTGGCCACCGCGCTGTAGCCCAGCGTGGACTGCAACAGGAACGGCAGCGCCACGAAGCCCAGCCCCTGGGCCGAGAACGAGCAGATCGAGGTCGCCGCCGACAGCGCGAAGCTGGGCACGCGGAACAGGTCCACTGCCAGCATCGGCGCCGGATGGTCGGCCTGGCGCCGCCACAGCAGCACGCCGCAGGCCAGCGCGGCCGCCCACTCCGCGGCCACCGGCGCCGCCGTGCCGCCGTGCGACAGCGACTCGAAGCCCAGCACCGCGCCGCCGAACAGGCCCGCGCACAGCAAGGCCGCGACGCGGTCGAACCCGTGCCCCTGGCGCTCGGTGCGCGGCAGCGCGCGCGAGGCGAACAGCACCGCGACGATGCCCACCGGGACGTTGACCAGGAACAGCCAATGCCATGACGCCACCGCCAGGATGCCCGAGGCCACCGTCGGGCCGACCGTGAACGCCAGCGCCACCACCATCGAGTTGAGCCCGACGCCGCGCCCGAGGCGGCGGGCCGGGAACACGAAGCGGATCAACGCGATGTTGACGCTCATGATGGCCGCGCCGCCGATGCCCTGCAGGACGCGCGCGGCCACGAGCTCCGCGAGCGAGCCGGCCAGGCCGCACACCAGCGACGCCGCCGTGAACAGCAGCGTGCCGGCGGCGAACACGCGGCCGTGGCCCACGACCTCGCCCGAGGCCGCCAACGGCAGCAGCACCGCGATCACCGCCAGCTGGTACGCGTTGACGACCCAGATCGACTGCGCCTCGCTCGCGCGCAGGCTGGCGGCGATCGTCGGCAGGGCCGTGTTGGCGATCGCGGTGTCGAGCGTGGCCATCGCCACCGCCAGCAGGATCGCGGCCAGCGCGAGCACGTGCTGGCGTCCGGCCAGGCCGTCGGCGGCGGGCGGGCAAGGGGGCCTGGAGGCCTCGGAAGCAACGGACATCGGCGGCGGACGGCGGGTGAAAGGACGGGGACGCACTCGCATTGCACCACCGCGGCGATGCCGGGACGCAACGCCGGGCCATTCCGGTGCCGGGGTCGCGCATACCCCGGTCAGGGGATGGTCATCCGCCCCGGAAGGGCCACGATCCAGGGCGACGTCGGACGGCCAGTACGCCCGGCGCAATCCGATCATCACCCTCAAGGAAACCCCTCCATGCGCCGACTGCCTGTCCTTGCCCCGCTCGCCCTGATCCTCGCCGCGCCGCTGGCCGCCCAGGCAGTGGAGATCACCGCAGGCACCAGCGAATACGTCACCTTCCGCGACTGCATCCCCGGCGCCGGCGCCTGCGACACCGTCTCGCACATCGTCAGCGGCCGGTACGGCGGCAGTCCGGGCGCGGTCTCGTCGTCGGCCGGCGAAAGTTTCGCCGGCTACGGCAGCGCCGCCGGCAGCGTCAGCCTGTCGGGCGTCATCGGCGCACCGGTCCTGCATGCCAGCGCCACCAGCCTGGCTGGCAAGCGCGTCAACACCAACTCGGTCGCGCTGCAGAGCTATACGTATACCGGTACGACGACGACCACGCGCACCTTCGGCGGCACCCTCACCTACGACCTGCTGGCGACGGGCTACTACCCGGACAACACCGGCATCTACGCCACCATCGACGCCTTCTCCCTGACGGCCGCCGCGATCGACGCCGGCACGACGGCGGAGGACAACTTCAACGCGCTGTTCAACGACGACCTGTCGGCCTGGGGCTATGCCGACATCGCCGCCAGCACCTGGGCCGACAACGCCACCAACCCGGCGGGCGCCGCCACGCTCGGCGTGACCGTGACGCTGACGCCCGGCGAAACCATCTGGCTGCGGGTGCTGCTGCAGACGCCGGCGGCCAACGGCAGCACGGTGGATGCCTCGCACACCCTCGTGACCGGGTGGAGCGACGTCACCGACCTGACGCCCGCGGCGGTCAGCACGCCGGTGGCGGAGCCCGCGTCGCTGGCATTGTTCGGACTCGGCCTGGCCGCGACGGCGCTCGCCCGGCGCCGGCGCGGCGCCTGAGCCTGGGCGGCGCGCTCAGCGCTTGGCGGCCCGCGACGCCCTGTCCGCCGGCGGCGGGGCGCTGCTGGTGCGGTCGCCGGCGTGCGCGGCCCGGTGCTCCAGCACGATGTTGGTGGCCACGCCGGAGTCGACCACCTGCCGGTGGGCGCCCTCGAACAGCTCGTTGATCTCCGAGGTGGACATGACCGCCAGCCGCGACGGCGCGATCGTGGCGGTGACGCCCTTGAGCTCCTGTTCGCGGCAGTTGAAGTACAGCGCGGAGCCCACCTCGTTGGCGGCCGTGCGGCGGTCGTCCAGCCGCGCCGCCTCGCGGCGCAGGCACGCCATCCAGACGTCGCGCGCCGCGGCCACCTCGGCCTGGGCCTGCGCGCCGGGGCGCACCATGCCGGAGGCGGAGTCGTTGGCCTGGATCGAGGCGGACAGCACCGGCAGCGCGGGCAGCGTGGCGGAGAACGCCTTGCTCGCGAACACGCGCTTGACCGAGTCCTCCATCGCCGCCGCCCATTTCGTCATGGCGTCGTCGCTGTCGAAGTAGGGCGCCGTGAAATAGGCGTGCAGGCGGCCGAACGTGGCGTCCTGGTGGCTGGTGTAGACGATCTCGATGGCGCTGCCCAGGCCGACGACGTGCTGGTCGAGCATCCAGCGCGCGGCGTAGGGGCTGGTGTGCTGGAGCGCGCGCAGCAGGTCGGCGTGGCCGAATACCGCCAGGCACTGCTGGCCGCCGAACTTCTGCATCGGGGTGGCGTGCAGGGCGCCGTTGCCGGGCGCGCAGCTGTCGTCGCCCCACGGCAGGATGCCCGGCGCGTCCTGCACCGGCAGCGAGAGGTCGATGGCGACGCGGAACTGGCCCTTGTCGACCAGGACGACCACCCCGCGGAAGATCTCGACGTCGCGGTTGCTCGCGTTGCCGGTCGTGAACGTCTGGCCCTGGACGAGGGTCCATTGGCCGGCCGGCAGCTTGAACACGTGCGAGCCGATGCGCAGTTCGTTGTCCGGCACCGCCGACGGGACGGCCGCGTGGGCGATGTCGGTGGCGCGGCCGCTCGCGGGCGCGAGCGCCAGGGTTCCCAGGGTGGCCAGGAGGCCGATGAGTTTCCCGAGCTGATTCAATGGAAATCCTTGTAACGACGACAGGCCGGCGAGCGGACGTGCGGACTTTACGTCATCGTCCCCCGCGCTCAGCTTCGGGACAGCTCCGCCGGCGCGACTTATGACGCGTTCCGGGCGGTCGCGGGCCGCACCCCCCTAGCCTGCCAATTCCGCGCGGCGCCCTTAGAATCGAGGGCTCCGCGCTGCTGCGGCCCGGGCACGCCATCCCGGCCGCCCGCGACGCCACCACGCCGGCCTGGCGCGCACCGCGCGCGAACCCGGCGGCGACCACTGCCCACCATGACCCGCAAACTCTTCGTCACCACCGCCCTGCCCTACGCCAATGCGCCCTTCCACATCGGGCACATGATGGAGTACATCCAGGCCGACATCTGGGTGCGGTTCCAGCGCATGAATGGCGCGCAGGTGCATTTCGTGGGCGCCGACGACGCGCACGGGGCGCCGATCATGATCGCGGCCGAGAAGCAGGGCAAGACGCCGCAGGCCTTCGTCGCCGAGATCGCCGCCGGCCGCGCGAAGTACCTCGACGGCTTCCACATCGCCTTCGACAACTGGAGTTCCACCGACTCCGAGGAGAACCACGCGCTCGCCAAGGAGATCTACCTGGCGCTGCGCAAGAACGAGCTGATCGACGTCAAGACGATCGACCAGTTCTTCGACCCGGTCAAGTCCATGTTCCTGCCGGACCGCTTCATCAAGGGCGAGTGCCCGAAGTGCGGCACCCCCGACCAGTACGGCGACTCGTGCGAGAACTGCGGCGCCGTCTACAACCCGACCGAGTTGAAGAAGCCGTACTCGGCGCTGAGCGGCGCGACGCCGGTGATGCGCTCGTCCGAGCACTACTTCTTCCGCCTGTCCGACCCGCGCTGCCTCGACTTCCTGCAGAAGTGGACCACCGACACCGGTCGCCTGCAGCCCGAGGTGCTCAACAAGATCAAGGAGTGGTTCACCAAGGACGAGGAAACCGGCGCCGGGGGCCTGGGCGACTGGGACATCAGCCGCGACGCGCCCTACTTCGGCATCGAGATCCCCGACGCGCCGGGCAAGTACTTCTACGTCTGGCTGGACGCTCCGATCGGCTACCTCGCGTCGCTGAAGAACTACTTCGGCAAGGCCGGCATCGACTACGACGCCTTCTTCGCCGACCCCGACGTGCAGCAGGTGCACTTCATCGGCAAGGACATCACCTACTTCCACACGCTGTTCTGGCCGGCGATGCTGCATTTCTCGGGCCGCAAGACGCCGGACCACGTGTTCGTCCACGGCTTCATCACGCTGGGCGGCGACAAGATGAGCAAGAGCCGCGGCACCGGCATCTCGCCGCTGAAGTACCTGGACCTGGGTCTGCATCCCGAGTGGCTGCGCTACTACATCGCGGCCAAGCTCAACTCGCACGTCGAGGACATCGAGTTCAACCCGGAAGACTTCGTCGCCCGCGTCAACTCCGACCTGGTGGGCAAGTACGTCAACATCGCCAGCCGCGCCGCCGGCTTCCTGGCCAAGCGCTTCGGCGGCACGCTGTCGGGCGACCTCGGGGTGGAGGGCTCGTCGCTGCTCGAGACCCTGCGCGCCCAGAAGGCCGCCATCGTCGAGCTCTACGAGGAGCGCGAGTTCGGCAAGGCGCTGCGCGACATCATGGCGCTGGCCGACAAGGTCAACGAGTACGTCGACCAGCACAAGCCCTGGGATCTCGCCAAGAAGGACGGCGCCGACGCCGCGCTGCAGGACGTCTGCAGCACCTGCATCGAGGCGTTCCGCCTGCTCACCATCTACCTCAAGCCGGTGCTGCCGGCGCTGGCCGCCCAGGTGGAGTCCTTCCTGAGGGTGCCGGCGCTCCGCTTCGCCGACGTCGACACCGCGCTGGGCGCCCACGCCATCGGCGCGTATTCGCACCTGATGCAGCGCGTCGACACCAAGCTCCTGGATGCGCTGTTCGAGCCGCCGGCGGCGCCGGTGGTGGTGCCCGGCGGCGAGGAGATCGCCCCCGAGATCAAGATCGACGACTTCGCCAAGGTCGACCTGCGCGTCGCCCGCATCGTCAACGCCGAGAAGGTGGACGGCTCCGACAAACTGCTGCGCCTGACGCTGGACGTCGGCGAGGGCCGCCACCGCAACGTGTTCTCCGGCATCTCGGCCCATTTCGACCCGGCCGCCCTGGTCGGCCGGCTGACGGTGGTGGTCGCCAACCTGGCCCCGCGCAAGATGAAGTTCGGGCTGTCCGAGGGCATGGTGCTGGCCGCCAGCCACAAGGACGCCCAGGTCGACGGCGGGCTCTACCTGCTGGAGCCGGGCGCCGGCGCCCTGCCGGGCATGCGCCTGAACTGAACCCCGGGCGGCCCGGCGGCCGCTTGTCGTCTAAAATCGTCCCATCGCGCCCGTTTCCCGGGCGCCCCTCACCGCGAACCCACCATGCCGTTGTTCTGGAAGCCCTACAAGTCGGAAATCAGCTCGTTCATCGACGACCTGAAGGCGAAGAAGCCGACGCTGGAAGCCGAGCAACGGGCCGGCCGCGCCCTGCTGTGGGACAAGCAGGTCGACCGCGAACTGCAGTCCGAGTACCGGCAGTCCCAGGTCGCCCAGCAGCCCTACGTCTACCAGACCCACGCGAAGTGACCTCCGAGGCGCCGGCCAGCGGCGACGGCGCCGCAGCCGCCGCCGAGCCGATTCCCGTCGCCGCCACGGCGCAGGAAGCGGCCGCGACCGCGCATTCGGCCGCGATGGAGGAACGCCACGCGGCGTTCCGCAACGCCCCCGACGGCGCACCGCCGGTCGACGGCGTGGCGCTGGCCCGCCTGTACGGCGAGCCGCTGTTCCGGATGCCGACGGACCTGTACATCCCGCCGGACGCGCTGGAGGTCTTCCTCGAGACCTTCGAAGGCCCGCTGGACCTGCTGCTGTACCTGATCCGGCGCCAGAACTTCAACATCTTCGACATCCCGCTGGCGCAGGTCACGCGCCAGTACCTCGACTACGTCGAGCAGATCCGCCAGCACAACCTCGAACTCGCCAGCGAGTACCTGCTGATGGCCGCGATGCTCATCGAGATCAAGTCGCGCATGCTGCTGCCGCCCAAGCCGACGGCCGACGGCGCCGAACCCGAGGATCCGCGCGCGGAGCTGGTGCGCCGGCTGCTGGAGTACGAGCAGATGAAGCTGGCCGCCGCGCAGCTGGACGCGCTGCCGGTGATCGGCCGCGACTTCCTGCGCGCGCAGGTGACGATGGAGCAGTCCAACCTCACCGTGTTCCCCGACGTCAGCCTGGCCGACCTGCGCGAGGCCTGGGCCGACATCCTCAAGCGCGCCAAGCTCAACCAGCACCACCACATCTCGCGCGAGCAGCTGTCGGTGCGCGAGTACATGACCAAGATGCTGCGCCGCCTGCAGGGCGTGCGCTACGTCGAGTTCCAGGAGCTGTTCGAGACGGCCACCAGCCCCACGGTGATGGTGGTGACCTTCATCGCGATGCTGGAACTGTCGCGCGAGCGCCTGCTCGAAGTGACGCAGGCCGAGGCCTTCGCGCCGATCTACGTCCGGCTGGCGTACTCGCCGTTGCAATGACGGCCCGCGTTCGCCCCTTGCAGCGCCCCGCGCGAGGCCGCGCTTGACCTCGCCGCGACCGCCGCTCCGCCTGGTCGGCTCACCGGCCCGCGAGGAAGCGGACGACGGGGCCGGGGCCGGTCTCGATCCGATCGAGCGCGCACCGCACGACGTCCATGCGCCGTACCGCGAGCTGACGGTCGTCGCCGACGCCGGGCTCGCGCCGGAGGACGAGGACGCCCCGCGCACGCCGCTGTCGCCGCGCTTCGTGGTCATCGCGCTGATCGTGTTCCAGCTGCTCGCGGCGTCCACCTTCCTGGGCAAGTACGTCGCGCTGGCGCGCGGCGGCGGCCAGTTCGGCTTCGCCGCCGGGGTGAGCGTCCCGGCCAGCCTGTGCCTGTACGCGGGCGCGCTGGCGCTGGCGCTGCGCCCGGGGCGCGGCCGCGCCCTGTTCATCGCCGCGGCCGCCGGCTTCGGGCTGTCCCTGCCCGCCTGGGGCGTGGGCTACGGCTGGAGCTGGCCGATCGCGTTCGGCGCGATCCTGGCGCTGGCCGGCGCCTGGTTCGCGCGCCCCGAGCAGCGTCGCGGCGACGACGACGCCGCCCAGCCCTGATTCTCCCCACCCACCCGAGGATCCCACCATGCGCCTGCCTGCCCTCCCGCTGTCGATGTTCGCGCTGGCGTTGGCCGGCTGCCAGGCGTTCGCGCCGGCGCCCGACCTCGCGACCCAGCCGCAGCCACGCTGGGGAGCTCCCATGCCGACGTCGACGGCGACCGCACCGACGTCTTCCGCGTGCTCGAGGTCGACGGCCGCGAGGTGATCGACCCTACCGACCTGTCCATCAAGAGCGTCGAGGTCGACCACAGCCACCTGGTGGCCGCCGGCCACGGCGCGCGCGTGGCCGTCGATGCCCTGGCGTACTACGGCAACGGCGCGCGCCGCCTCTTCTGGGACTCGATGCGCATCAAGGGCACGATCGAGTTCGTGCCGGTGGCCGGCGCGACCTACGTCGTGCGCGGCGCGCTGACCCCCGAACGGTCGTCGGTGTGGATCGAGAACGGCGCCACCCACGAGGTGGTCGGCAGCAAGGTGAGCGCGCCGGGCCGCGGCGCCGCGGCGGCGGCGGAAGCGGCCGCGGCGGCGTCCGCGGCCGGGCAGTAGCCCACCGCCGGCGCTCATAAGGCAACCTCCGTCCTGCGGACTGCGGTGCGAGCGCCCTTCGGAGCGGCCGGGCGTGCGCTCATGCGGCGGGCATCCAGCCCGCCCCGGCGACGCTGCGCGCCACCTTCGCCAGCGCGGCCTCGCGCGCGTCGGCCGCGGCCCGGCATTCGGTCAGGAACGCCACCACCACCAGCGGCGCCCGGCCGGGCGGCCACAGCACGCCAACGTCGTTGGTCGTGCCGAGCCGGCCGGTGCCCGTCTTGTCGGCCACTCGCCAGGTGGCCGGCAGGCCGGCGCGCAACCGCTGCCCGCCGGTGGTGTTGGCGGCCATCCACTGCACGAGTTGCGCGCGCGCCGGGGCGGACAACGCGTCGCCCAGCAGCAGCGTGCGCAGCGTGGCGGCCATCGCACGCGGCGTGGAGGTGTCGCGCGGGTCGCCGGGCGTGCCCTCGTTGAGCGCCGGCTCGGTGCGATCGAGGCGCGTCACGGCGTCGCCGATGCGGCGCGCGAACGCCGTCACCGCGGCCGGACCGCCGGCGCTGGCCAGCAGCAGGTTGGCCGCCGTGTTGTCGCTGACGGTGATGGCAGCCTCGCACAGCTCGGCCACCGTCATGCCGGCGCCTCCGACGCGCTGGCGCGTGACCGGCGCCCATTCCAGCAGCGACTCGCGGGTGATCGCGATGCGCCGATCCAGCCGTTCCTGCCCCGCATCGACCCGCGCCAGCACCATCGCGGCGGCGAGGAACTTGAACGTGCTGCACATCGGAAAGCGCTCGTCGAGCCGATGCCCACCCTCCCGTCCCGTTGCCGTGTCCAGCACCGCCACGCCCAGCCGCCCGGCCACGGACGCCTCGATCGCCGACCACCGGCGGTCGTCGCCCTGCCCCAGATTTTCATGGGCTCGCTCGTCGTAGCCGAATGCCCGCGCCACCGACCACGCCCCCCCTGCCGCGATCGCCGTCCGGGCGAATTGCCTTCTGTCCATGTACTGTTGCTCCCTTGCTGGATTCGACTGGGCGCACGATAGCGATCGGCGCGCCGCCTTTCAAGCACTCATTTCCGGGCCGACACCCCAGATAATCTGAGGCATGCAACTTCCCCTGAACGCCCTGCGCGCCTTCGAGGCCGCGGCGCGCCACCTGAGCTTCACGCGCGCCGCGCTGGAACTGCACGTCACCCAGAATGCCGTCAGCGCGCAGGTGAAGAACCTGGAATCCCGGCTGGGCACGCCGCTGTTCCGGCGCCTGCCGCGCGGGCTCGCGCTCACCGACGAGGGCCAGGCGCTGCTGCCGCTGCTCAGCGACAGCTTCGAGCGCATGCACGCCGTGCTCGAGCAGTTCGAGGGCGGACTGCACCGCCAGGTCGTGACGGTGGCGGCGGTGGGCACCTTCGCGGTGGGCTGGCTGCTGCCACGCCTGCCCGCCTTCCAGCGCGCGCACCCGGCGATCGACCTGCGGTTGCTGACCAACAACAACCGGGTCGACCTCGCCGCCGAAGGCCTGGACTGGGCGATCCGCTTCGGCGACGGCGCGTGGCACGGCACCGAGGCCCGGTCGCTGTTCGCCGCGCCGCTGTCGCCGGTGTGCGCACCGGCCATCGCGCGCCGCCTGGGCGGGCCTGCCGACCTGGCGCGCGAGACGCTGCTGCGCTCGTACCGGGCCGACGAATGGACGCGCTGGTTCGCCGCCGCCCGGGTCGCGCCGCCGCTGGTGCGCGGCGCGATCTTCGATTCGTCGATCACGATGGCCGAGGCCGCGGCCCAGGGCGCCGGCGTGGCGTTGCTGCCCACCGCGCTGTTCGGCGAGGCGCTGCGCAGCGAACGCCTGGTGCAGCCGTTCGACATCGGCGTGACGTTGGGCGGCTACTGGCTCACGCGCCTGAAGTCGCGCCCGGAGACCGAGGCGATGCGCACGTTCGCAGCCTGGCTGCAGGCCAGCCTGGAAGACGCCGGGGACCCGCGCGACGACTGACGCTCAGCCCGCGTCGCCCAGCGCGTGCGCCAGCATGCGCGCGACCTGCGCACGCGTCTGCTCGTGCACCAGGTAGTGCGTGTGGAACACCGGCGAGGCGTCGAACTGCGCCGGGCAGCGCGCCGCATCGTTCTCGGCCGGGCGCCCGCCCAGCGCGGAGAGGCGGCGCACCAGCCCGTCGCCCTCCTCCTCGGCGCCGATCACGTCCTCGAACAGCCAGTCCCAGGTGCGTTCCTCGAGGCCCGAGCCCGGGCCCCAGTGCGAGCCGACGAGCCACATGCCCTCGGGCAGGTCGGTGGCCGGCCGGCCGCGCATCATGCGGTCGACGCCGGCGGGCTCGACGTCGTGGAAGCCGGGGGGCACCTCGTAGGCCAGGCCGCGCTCGAGGTTGACGAGTTCGGCCAGCGTGTCGCGGCTCATCCAGGGCGCGCCGAGGTGGCGCAGGCCGCCCACCGCGGCGGCCAGGCCGTGCCAGCGATGGCCGACGCGCTCGAACACATGCGTGCCCAGGTGCGGGCTGCCCAGCGTGACGGCGGCGAAGGTCCAGCCCTGGCCGCCGAAGGCCTTGCGCAGCGCCACCAGGCCGAAGCGGGCCACGTTGCCGCCGCGCGAGTGGGCGATCAGCACGATGTGGCGGCTGGCGCCGGGCGGACTGTCGGCGATGCACCGGCGGCGCACCGCGGCGACGAGGTGGGCCACGTTCTGCGCGATACCCAGGAACGTGTCGTGCTCGAAGCGCCAGGTGGCGCGCTCGTCGAGCGTCGGCAGGCCGGGCCAGACATGCTCGGCGCTCGGCGCGGGCGCCGGCGACTGCGACAGCGCCGCGCTGTCGAACGCGGCGGCGGTGGCGGCCAGCGACAGCGCGCGCGCGGCGGCCGGCTGCGCGGGGCCGGCGTTCGCACCGGGCGCGCCGGACGCCGCGGGCTGGGCGGCCTCGACCTCACGCGCGACCGCCCGCGCCCGGGTGTTGAGCGCCGCCTCGAACCCGCTGCGCGCCGAGCTCAGGCCGCCGTGGATGACGATGACCTGCGCCCGCGTGCGCCGCGCCGCCGGCAGCAGCGCGAGGCGGCTGGCCGGCCGCAGCGAGGCGCCGCGCCGGGCCTCCGCCGCCAGCGTGCGGGCCTGCTCGGCCGCCGCCTCGCCGTCCAGCCCGAGCTGTTCCTGCCACCAAGACTCGTCGGCGCGCAGGCGCGATTCGAACGTGGGATCGCGATCGCGCCGCGAGGGCCGGCCGATCGCGGCGAGCGCGCGGCGCCACCACCGGGTGACCTTCTGCTGCAGCCGCTCGCCAGCGCTCAGTTCGCGCTCGAAGCGCAGCACCGGCACGGCCACCAGCCAGCCGACGCCCGGATGCAGCTTCAGCACGACGTCGGGGTCGGGCTGCCGATCCGGCATCGCCGCCTCCAGGGCGCCGCCGACCCGCAGCGTCACCAGCTTCAGCGACGGGTGGCCCGCGTCGCCGCGCTGCGCGCAGGCGTGGCGCGCGGCCGCGTGCGGGTGCACGGCGCCGCGCGCGCCCCAGTACACGCGGGTCTCGATGTCCAGCGCCACGTGCACGGTGTCGTTCCACCAGGCCCCGGGCATGTTGCGGCGGATCAGGGCGCACAGCGCCTCGCGGCTGGCCGACAGCGGCAGCTTGACGCGGCAAGGCTGGCGATCGCGCACCGCCAGCGGCAGCGCCCACCACAGCGGCAGGTGGACGTCGAGCCGCCGGTGCTCGGAGCGGCGGTCGCTCAGCGCGGCCTCGTCGCCCACCGACGGCTGCCAGTGGCGCGGATGGTCGGTGCCCGGCAGGCCGCCCCACGCGGCGCTGAGATCGGCCTCGTGCGCGAGCAACTGCGCGATGCGGCCGGCGGCATCCTCCTGGCCGGCGCCCAGCAGGCCGCGGCCCTTCTCGTTGAAATGGTCGAGCACAGCGCGTGCCGACAACGGACCGTCGATGCGCATCGCGCTCGGGGTCGCTTCGGGCATGGCGCTCATCAGGCAACCTCCGGCCTGCGGCCTGCGGTGCGAGCGCTCTTCGGAGC
>CAYQMX010000006.1:50359-260197 GCA_964418745.1 uncultured Vitreoscilla sp. | reverse complement strand
CGCCCGGCCGCTCCGAAGGGCGCTCGCACCGCAGGCCGCAGGCCGGAGGTTGCCTTATGAGCGCATCCCCCGCGCCGACGCCCTCGCGCTGGCGCGCGCGCTTCCCGTCGCTGGGCGCGCGCCTCGTGGGCCTGTTCGTCGTGCTGGCCGTGGCCGTGGCGGTCACGTTCATGCTGGGCATGCATGTGCTGCAGCGCGTGGGTTGGCACGAGACCCTGCGCCCGCTGGTGATGAACTACACCGACACGCTGGTGGCCGAGATCGGCCTGCCGCCCGATGTCGACCGCGCCCGCCTGCTGGCGCAGCGCCTGCCGCTGCACATCCGCATCGAGGGGCCGCAGGTCAACTGGGATTCGGCCGACGAACCGCCGCCGCCCCCGCCGCCCCCGGGCGAGCTGGCGCCGCCGCGGCCGCCGCGCCACGCGGTGGTGACGCTGCCCAACGGCGACCCGCTGCCCCTGGTGGTGCCGGAGCCGCGCCGGCCGCCGCACCCGGCTTCGGACGCGCCGCCGCGCATGGGCCTGCGCGGCGGGCCGCACCACCTGGCGCTCGACACCGACATCGACCCCGGCCTGTGGCGCGTCGTGCGGCGGCTGCCGGACGGCCATCGCATCGTCTTCAGCCTGGCCGACACTTCGCACGAGGCGCGCGCCGAGCACATCGGCTGGGCCACGCTGGCCCTGCTGCTGCTGTTCACCGCGCTCGCCTACGCCTGGGTGCGCCACATGCTGCACCCGCTGGTGGCGCTGCGCGAGGGCGCGGTGCGCTACGGCCAGGGCGACTTCTCGCAGCCCATCGTGCCGCGCAACCACGACGAGCTGGGCGACCTGGCCGAGCAGATCAACGCCATGGCCGCACGGCTGCACCACATGCTCGACGCCAAGCGCCAGCTGCTGCTGGCGATCAGCCACGAGCTGCGCTCGCCGCTGGCGCGCGCCCGCATGAACGCGGAGCTGATCGACGAGAGCGGCGAGCGCAGCGCGCTGCTGCGCGACCTGGGCGAGATGCGCGACCTGATCACGGACCTGCTGGAGAGCGAGCGCCTGGCCGACGTGCAGGCCGGCGGCCACGCGGCGCTGCACACCGAGGCGTCGACGCTGGCGGAGATCGTCCACGAGCAATGCGACGCCCAGGCCGCCGCCGGCGCGGTCACGCTGCAAGTGGACGACGCCCTGCCCGCGCTGGCGCTGGACCGCGCCCGCATGCGCCTGCTGGTGCGCAACCTCGTCGACAACGCCCTGCGCCACGGCAGCGAGTCCGGCCAGGCCCCATTGGTGCGCACCGCGGCCGCGCCGCAGGCCCAGCAGTTGACGGTGCGCGACTTCGGCCCCGGCATGGACGAGAGCCAGCTGCAGCACGCCGCCGAGGCCTTCTACCGCGCCGACGCGGCGCGCCTGCGCAGCACCGGCGGCGTCGGCCTGGGGCTGTACCTGTGCAAGCTGGTGGCCGAGGCGCACGGCGGCACGCTGGCCCTGCGCAACGCGCAGCCGGGGCTGGAGATCACGGTCACGCTGCCGCTGCCTGCCGGCGCCGGCTGAGCGCGGGCGCGCGCCTTGCCTCGCCCAGGCCAGGGCGGCCTGTCCGGGCCGCCAGGAGCCTCCGATGCGCACGATCCGATTCCTCACGGCCGCCACCCTGCTGGCGCTGGCCGGCGCGGCCCAGGCCGCCCCCGGCCAGGACGTCAACCTGGACGGCTCGGCGCGCACGCACAAGAAGGCTGCGCTGTCCGCCACGGCCGATCGGCAGTTGCAACGCGCGGACGTGCCCTCGGCCAAGGTGGCGGCCAGCGGCGTGAAGGCGAAGGCAGACGCCGACATGGCGGCGCGCGACGGCCGCGCCCGGGGCCCGCGCCTGCAGGTGCAGCGCCGGAACCTGAAGGGCGACGACGCCGCGCGTGCCCTGGCGCAGCGCGCCAATCCCAACACCGTGGACCGCGCAACCGCCTACGGCGACAAGGATCACACCGAGCAGGTGACCGACCTGAAGGTCACGATCAAGAAGTGACCCGTGCTTCGGGCGCCGGAACGCCGGCGCATGATGTCGCATCGTGGGATGCCCCAGCGGCCCGGTCGTCCATCGGCTTGATTCCTGCCTGGCCGCCCCCAGGTGGACTGCAGAGCGCCGCCGGGACAGGCCACTGTCGCGCTCGTCGCTTGCCATGCCAGCCAGGTCGCGCCCGTGTCGGGCGCGCGTGGATCCCGCCATGAAATCTCGTTCGTCCGCCCTCTCGTACGCCAACCCGTTCCTCCGGTGGGGCACGCTGGGCGTCAAGGCGGTGCGCACCGGCCTGGACGTGTTCGACGCCGGCGCGCGGCTGGCGCACCGGGCGCTCGCGCCGGTGCACTCGACGGCCACCGCCAACGCCAGGCGCCTCGCCCAGAAGCGCCGCTGACCCCCCACTGCCCGGACCGCCATGGACTTCAAGGACTACTACAGCGCCCTCGGCGTCCCCCGCGACGCCAACGACGACGACATCCGCAAGGCCTATCGCAAGCTGGCCCGGAAGTACCACCCCGACGTCAGCAAGGAAGCCGACGCGGACGCGAAGATGCGCGACATCAACGAGGCGCGCGACGTGCTCGCCGACAAGGAGAAGCGCGCCGCCTACGACCAGCTCGCCGACCACGTCGCGCGCGGCGGCAGCCCCGACGGCGGCTTCCGCCAGCCGCCGCCCGGCTGGGACAAGGGCTTCGAGTTCCACCGCGGCCCCGCGCAGGGCCCCGCCGACCACGCCGACTTCAGCGAGTTCTTCTCGTCGATCTTCGGCAACCGCGGCGGTCGCGGCGCCGGCGGCCAGCGCGCCGCCTACCGGGAACGCGGCGAGGATCACCACGCCGCCATCGAGATCTCGCTGGAGGACGCCCTGCACGGCGCCGAGCGCCAGCTGTCGCTGCGCGCGCAGGAGATCGACGAGCAGGGCCGGCCGCGCCTGGTCGACCGCACGCTGGACGTCAGGATCCCCGCCGGCGTGCGCCCCGGCCAGTTCATCCGCCTGGCCGGGCAGGGCCTGCCCGGCCACGGCGGCGAGCCGGCCGGCGACCTCTACCTGGAGGTGCGCATCGCGCCGCACAAGCTGTACCGCATCGAAGGCCACGACCTCTACATGACGCTGCCGGTCACGCCCACCGAAGCGGCCCTCGGCGCGCACGTGACGGTGCCCACGCCCGGCGGCGGCCAGGTGGACGTCACCGTGCCCAAGGGCGCGCGCAGCGGCATGAAGCTGCGCCTGAAGGAGCGCGGCCTGCCGGGCAAGCCGCCGGGCCACCTGTACCTGCTGCTCGAGATCGCCTTGCCGCCCGCCGACAGCGACGCCGCCCGCGCCGCCTACGAACAACTCGCCAAGGCGGCGCCGTTCAACCCGCGTCAGCACCTGGGAGCCTGAGATGCGCGCCCGCCAACCCATCGTCACCACCGTCCTCGAATCGTCGCCGCTGACCGTGCGCGAACTGGCCCGCGCCGTCGGCGCCGAAGACCAGTGGGTGGTCCGCCTCGTCGAGGTGGAGATCCTCCACGTCGACACGCCGGCCGAGCCCCCCGAGCGCTGGCACTTCCGCAGCGCCGACCTGCAGCGCGCCCTGGTCGCGCGCCGCCTGGAACGCGACTTTGGAGCCAACCTGGACACCGCCGCGCTGATCCTCGACCTGCAGTCCGAGCTGCGCCGCCTGCGCGCGTTGGTGGGTGCGCACGGGCTGGGGTGACGCACCCGCGCGGGCGCGTCGGGGCGCACCCCGCCGCCCGCCTTCGTGGCTAGACTCCCGGTGTCGCCCCCGCCCCCGCCACCGGAGCCCGTCATGCAACACCGTCTCGCCGTCCTCGCCCTGACCTGCCTGGCCACCGCCGCCACGGCGGCCGCGGAGCCCGTCGAATTGCTCAAGCCGATGGCATTCCTCGCCGGCCATTGCTGGAAGGGCAGCTTCCCGGACGGCAAGGGCACCGACGAGCACTGCTTCGCGTGGCTGTACGGCGGTCGCGCGCTGCGCGACACGCACACCGTGCGCCGGCCCGGCCAGCCCAACGGCGTCGGCGAGTCCACCTACTACGTCGACTCGGCCGGCAACCGCGTCGAGTTCCTCTACATCGAGAACGACGGCGGCTACAGCCGCGGCACCGTCGAGAGCCTGCCCGAGGCGCTGCTGTTTCCCGACACCCGCTACATCGCCGACGGCGAGGCGCTGGTCTACCGCGCACGCTGGACGCGCCAGGGCGACAAGGCCTACGAGGCCTGGAGCGAGGCGCAGACGCCGGACGGCTGGGCCACGATGTTCCGGCTGGTGCTGCGGCGCACCGACTAGCGTCGCCCTAGCTTCCCAGCTCGAGCAGCCGCGCCGCGTTGCGCGCGATCCAGCCCGGCAGGTCGTCGGCCGGCATCGCCGGGGCGACCAGGAAGCCCTGGCCGACGCCGCAGCCGGAGTCGCGCACCAGGCGCCAGTCGGCCGGCGTCTCGATGCCCTCGGCCACCGTCGCCAGCCCGAGCCGGCGCGCCATGTCCAGCGCCGACTGCAGGATCACGCGCAGGTTGGCGCGCTGGTGGCAGCCGTGCACGAAGGCGCGGTCGATCTTGAGTTCGCTGAACGGGATGCGCGCCAGCTGCTGCATCGACGAGAAGCCGGTGCCGTAGTCGTCGATCGACAGGCCGAAGCCCTTCAGGCGCAGCCGGGCCAGCACGCCGAGGGCGACGCCCATGCAGTCGACGACCGAGCTCTCGGTGATCTCCAGCACGATCTGGCCGGCCTCCAGGCCGTGCCGATCCAGCAGCGCCGACAGCTCGCGCACCAGCGTCGGATCCTCCAGCAGGCAGGGCGACACGTTGACGGCCATCGACACCCGCACGCCGAGCGCATTCCAGCGTGCAGCGACACCGAAGGCCTGGTTCAGCACGGAGACGGTCAACGCGCGGATCAGGCCCTCGCGCTCGGCCAGCGCGATGAACTGGTCGGGGCCGATCGGCCCGTGCACCGGATGCGTCCAGCGCGCCAGCGCCTCCACGCCGCAGACCACGCCGCGGGTCATGTCCACCTTGGGCTGGTAGTGCGCGACGATCGCGCCCGATTCGATGGCGCCGGCCAGCTCGCCCGGCGCGATGGCCGGCCGCGCCGCCCGGTCCGCGACGACGCCGGGCACGCCACGCTCGCGGTCCCAGCGCTCGAACGCCGCCCCCAGCGACTCGCGCTGCAGCGGCTTGCGGATGCCCGCCACGACGAGCATGCCGAGGTTGCGCGCCATCGTCTCGACGGTGTCGATCAGCACCAGTTCGCGGCTGGAGGCCACGATCAGCGGGATCAGGAAGCCGCGTTCGTGCATCAGCTCGATCAGCTCGACGCCGTCCATCACGGGCATCTCGAGGTCGACGATCACGAGGTCGGGCGGCAGCACCAGCAAGGCCAGCAACGCCAGCGCCTCGGCACCGCTGGCGGCCTCGTAGATCATCTCGACGCCCAGCTCGCGGCAAAGCGCCACCACCTGCATGCGTTGCACGAGGTTGTCGTCGACGACCAGCAGAGAGCCGATGGCCGGAGGGGTGGCGGGCGCAGCCATGGGCTCAGTGTGCGCCTGCACGGCGCCGAGTCGGAAGTCGGGTGATCTCGACTGCACGGCAGACGGGCACGCGGAGGCCGCTCATCGCCTAGCCGAACTCCGCGGCGGCGTCGTCTTCCCAGCTCTTGCGCACCGCGGCCCAGCCCTGCGGCCCCAGCTTCTCGAGCGTGGCCATGTTGCGCTCGAAGATGGACCCGGCCTCCGGAAAGGCCGCCACGGCGCGGTCCACGCTGTCCTCGCGCAGCAGGTGCAGCGAGGGGTACGGCGCGCGGTTGGTGGCGTTGGTGATGTCGTCGGGCTCGGTGTCGGCGAACTGGAAACGCGGGTGGAAGCTGGCGACCTGCAGCACGCCGTCAAGGTCGAGATCCTCGACCGCGGCGTCGGCCAGCTCGAGGAAGTCGTTGAAGTCCTCGAAGTCGGTGAATACCCGAGGGTGTATGACGATGGTCGTGTCGACGACGGCGGGGTCGGTGTCGGCCAGGCGCTGCAGCTCGACGACCAGGGTCGCGAGCAGGGTCTCGGCGTCGGTGGCGTCGCTGAACACGTAGCGGATCTGCTCCTTGGCGTCGACGGCGCGGGCGAACGGGCACAGGTTCAGGCCGATCACGGCCCGGCGCACCCAGGCGCGGGTCTCGGCGATGGCCAGCGCGGCGGGCACGCCGTCGGGGGAGGCGTCGGCAGCGGGGTGGGGGTTCGTCATCGGGAGGCTCCTTCGCGCACGAAGACCAGCGTCAGGTTGTTGGCGGGCATCGCCACGCGCTCGCGCAGGCGCAGGCCCGCGTCGGCCGCGTTCGCGACGACGTCGGCCAGGCGGCGGATGCCCCAGCTCGGGTCGCGCGTCTTGAGCCACGCGTCGAACTCGACGTTGCTGGCCACCAGCGGCTCGTCGTCGAGGATGTAGGGCCCGTAGGTCAGCAGCACGCCCTGCGACGCGAGGTGGCGGCCGACGCCGCGCATCAGGCCCGCCAGCGTGGCCGGCGGCGAGGCGTGCAGCATGTTGACGCAGGTGATCGCGTCGAACGCGCCGTCCACCGGCCAGACGGGGGCGCAGACATTCAGTTGCAGCGGCGCCAGCACGTTGGCGAGCGGCCCCGGGCCCACCGGAGCCGCGGGCGATTCGGCCAGGTCGGCGGCGTCGAGCACGCACCAGGCCGCGATCGATGCCAGCGACGCGACCGCGAACTCGGTCGGCTGCCAGGTCCAGCCGGGCAGGTGGCGCGCGAACCACGACACGTGCTGGCCGCTGCCGCTGGCGATCTCCAGCGCGCGGCCGGCGCGCGGCAGCACGCGGCCCAGCACGTCCAGCAGGGGCTGGCGGTTGCGTTCGGCGGCAAGGCTGGATTGGCGGTCGGCAGGGGTCATCGGGGGCGACGCGGGCGGCACCGCGTGGCAGCAGGCGGGTTGCGGCCATCGTACATCGCCGATAATCCGGAATGAACTCGCCCGCCCCCGCCTCCTCGTTCAGCGCGCTCGCGCTGCCGCCCGCCGTGCTCGCCAACCTGGCGCAGCTGGGCTACCTGGAGATGACGCCGATCCAGGCCGCAGCGCTGCCGGTGGCGCTGGCCGGCCACGACCTGCTCGCGCAGGCCAAGACGGGCAGCGGCAAGACGGCCGCGTTCGCGCTGGCGATGCTCGACAAGCTGAACCCGCGCCACTTCGGCATCCAGTGCCTGGTGCTTTGCCCTACCCGCGAGCTGGCCGAGCAGGTGGCCGTCGAGACGCGCCGGCTGGCGCGCGCCGAGGAGAACATCAAGGTGCTGACCGTCGTCGGCGGCGTGCCGGTGCGCAACCAGCTGGCCAGCCTGGAGCACGGCGCGCACGTGATCGTGGGCACGCCCGGCCGCGTGCTGGACCTGCTCGAGCGCGAGGCGCTGGACCTGTCGGGCCTGAAGACCCTGGTGCTGGACGAGGCCGACCGCATGCTCGACATGGGCTTCGTCGACGACATCAAGGCCGTGGCGGGCGCCTGCCCGAAGACGCGCCAGACGCTGCTGTTCTCGGCCACCTACCCCGAGGGCATCGCCAGGCTGAGCCAGCAGTTCATGCGCAACCCACAGACGGTGAAGGTGGAGTCGCGCCACGACGCCACGCAGATCCGCCAGCTCTGGTACGAGGTCGCGCCCACCGAGCGCCTGCACGCCGTCGGCCGCCTGCTGCGCCACTACCAGCCGGCCTCGACCCTCGCGTTCTGCAACACGCGCCAGCAGTGCCGCGACCTGGTGGACGTGCTCACCGCCGAGGGCATCCAGGCGATCGCGCTGCACGGCGACCTGGAGCAGCGCGACCGCGACCAGGTGCTGATCCAGTTCGCCAACCGCAGCTGCTCGGTGCTCGTGGCCACCGACGTCGCCGCCCGCGGCCTCGACATCGCGCAGCTCGAATGCGTGATCAACGTCGACGTCACCTACGAGCCCGAGGTGCACATCCACCGCATCGGCCGCACCGGCCGCGCCGGCGAGGAAGGCCTGGCGCTGAACCTGGCGAGCATGGACGAGATGGGCCGCGTCGGCCAGGTGGAGCTGGTGCAGAACGCGGCCACGAAGTGGCACAAGCTGAGCGAGCTCGACAAGGGCTCCGACAAGCCGCTGGTCGCCCCCATGGTGACGCTGCAGATCCTGGGCGGCCGCAAGGAGAAGATCCGTCCTGGCGACGTGCTGGGCGCGCTGACCAAGGACATGGGGTTCCCCGGCACGCAGATCGGCAAGATCAACGTCACCGACATGGCCACCTACGTCGCCGTGGAGCGGGCGATCGCCGACAAGGCGCTGGCCAGGCTGAACGCGGGCCTCGTCAAGGGCAAGCGCGTGCGCGCCCGCCGCATCGAAGGCATCACCGAGTAGCGCTATTCATCGGCGATGAGCCGGCGACCGAACGACACGACGTCGTCCTGCGCGTAGCCGATGCGCCGGTAGAAGTCGATCACCGAAGCGTTGCTGCTGCGGATCTGCAGGTTGATCTTCGGGCAGCCGGCATCGGCCAGCAGGCGCTCGGCCTCGCGCATCAGCGTGCGCGCATGCCCGTGACGGCGATGCCCGGGCGCGACGGCCAGGTAGTTGACCCAGCCGCGGTGGCCGTCGTAGCCGATCATGATGGAGGCGATCACGACGTCGTCCTGCGTGCCCACCAGGAACCACTCGCGTCGTACCGTGCGCTTGCGCTCGATGTCCTTGCGCGGATCGTTCCACGATCGCGTGAGGCCGGCGGCCTCCCACAAGGCGATGACGGCGGCTTCGTCGGAATCCAGGAAGGGGCGGACGTGCATGGCGAACCAGGAGGCGGGTTGGCGTGCCATCGTACATGGGCGCCCGGCCGTCGTGCGCGCCGCGGCGGCGGGTTCAGCGTGCGCGCAGCAGGTCGTGGTACGCGCCCTCGACGAGACGATCGGCGGCGATGTCCAGGCGCGCCATCAAGTCGTGTGCCTCGCGCACGCCGGCCTCCGCGGCCTCGCCGTCGGCCAGCACCACCTCGAGCTCCATGTAGTCGCCCAGGCCCTGCACGCGGTCCAGGTGCACGCGGGTGCGGCCCACCAGGAACAGCGTGCGCTGCTTGACGACGCGTCCGTCCTGGCCGTTGGACAGCGTCAGCGCCTCGCGCAGCGTGTCGGGCGACGCCGTCGGCGACACGATGTAGAACGACTCCTTCGGGCCGCCGCGGTCGGCGCGGCGATAGAAGATCAGCTCGCCGCGGCCGTCGTCGAACACGCGCAGCTTCAGCCGGCCGCTGCCGCAGCGGAAGAAGGTGTCGTCCTGCGCGATGGGGACGGGCCCGGTGTCGGCGATCGCCGCCACGCGGGCCGTCAGCGCGGCCAGGTCGGCGACGCGCGCCTTGATCTCGATGTTGCGGGCCATGCGGTCGCACTCCGGAAGCGGTTGGAGCGCGACGTTATCAGGCCCATGTATCTCAGTCGTCCTGGCGGATCGCGCGGAATGCGAACGCGCCGATGACCGCGCCGACGAGGGGGGCCACCCAGAACAGCCACAGCTGCTCGAGCGCCGGCGCGCCCACGTACAGCGCGACGCCGGTGCTGCGCGCCGGATTGACCGAGGTGTTGGTGACCGGGATGCTGACCAGGTGGATCAGCGTCAGCGCCAGGCCGATGGCGATGGGCGCGAACTGGCCGGACGCGCGCGCATCGGTGGCGCCGAGGATGACGATCAGGAAGAACGCGGTCATCACGACCTCGCACACCGCGCCGGCCGCCAGCGAATAGCCGCCCGGCGAGCGCAGCCCGTAGCCGTTCGACGCGAAGCCCTTGGCGACGTCGAAGCCCGGCGCGCCGCTGGCGATGACGTAGAGCACGCCGCCAGCGGCAATCGCGCCGAGCACCTGCGCCACGATGTAGGGCAGCAGCTTGCCGGCGGGAAAGCGCCCCGCGGCGAACAGGCCCACCGACACCGCCGGGTTCAGGTGGCAGCCCGAGATCGGGCCGATCGCGAAGGCCATCGTGAGCACCGTCAGGCCGAAGGCCAGCGAGACCCCCAGCAGCCCGATGCCCACGCCGGGGAACGCCGCCGCGAGGACCGCGCTGCCGCAGCCGCCCAGCACCAGCCAGAACGTGCCGAGGAACTCGGCGCCATATTGCTTCATGTCTACTCCTCGTTGTCGCATCGAACCGCCCGGTGCCGCCTGTGTGCGCTGCACTCGGAGGTTATACCCGGTCGACGCGGCAATTTGAAGAACGCAGGCCCTCAGGGTTTGCCCAGCACGATGGTCACGAGCGCCGCGGCGTCCTCGAGGCCGACGAGCCCGTGCAGCACGCCGCCCTCGAGGTGCAGCAACTGGCCGGCGCGCAGTTCCTGCGACACGCCGTCGACGCTGAAGTCGATGCGGCCCGCCAGGCACTGCACGGTGATCTCGCCGGCCACCCGGTGCGGCGGAAACGCCTTGCCGGCCGGCAGCACGACGCGCATCACCTCCAGCTGGCTGCTCTTGAAGAGCGCGTGGGACAGCGGCGAGGGCAGCGAGCCGTCGGCGGGCAGGAGGTCGACGATCTGTCCGGAGCGTGCGTGAGGGATGGCCATGCGTCGAGTATCCGACTCCCGCGCGCGGGCCGCAACACGTCAGTCCAGCGGAAAGGACGGCACGCCGGCGGCGGCCTGGCGGGCGATCTCGGCGCGCAGGGCGGCCACGGCCGCGGCGACGACGGCGGCCACCCCGGGCGCGGCCACCATCGCGTCCTCGTCCAGCCCCGCACCCAGCAGCTCGACCGTGAACGAGCGCTCGCCGACCAGCGCGGCCGACATCGTGCGCAAGGTCTCGCGCAGGGCGTCGTCCGCGTGATGGGCGCGCGGGGAGGCGTTGACGACGGCCACCGGCTTGTGGATGAACGGCTCGAAGCTCACCAGCCAGTCGAGCGCGTTCTTGATCGTGCCGCTGACGCCGTGCGCGTACTCGGGGCTGGCGATCAGGATCGCGTCGGCGCCGGCCACGCCCAGTCGCAGGGCCTGCACCGGCGGCGGCACGTCGGCCTCGCGATCGGGATCGAACAGGGGCAGTCGGCCCAGCCAGTCCGCCACCTCGATGTCGGCCGCGGGCGCCGCCAGCCGGGCGGCCGCGCGCAGCAGCGCGGCGTTGATCGAGGCACGGCGCAGGCTGCCGCACAGCGCCAGCACGTTCAGGGGTGGGCGGGTCGGTTCCATCGCGCCAGTATCGACGCGCCGGGTCGGCGGCTTCAAGCGGCGGCGCGCCGGTGGCCGGACGGCGCGGCCCCGCCGGGCGCGCCGTCCGCGCTCGCGCGGGTGGCTAGACGAGCTTGGCCAGCGCCGCCAGCAGGTCGTTGCCGCGCGGTGAGCCCCAGCCGGTCACGGCGTCGAAGCCGGTGGTCGACTTGAAGCCGCCGACATGCGCCGTGACATTGTCGCCGGTGTGGATGTCGTTGCAGCCCAGCTTGCCCAACGGGGCGGCGCCGCCGGGCGCCGCCCCGTAGAGCAGCGGCGTCAGGTAGCCGACGTGCTTGCCGCTGGCGGCCAGCTGCTGGTTCATGCGCGCCACCAGCGCGGCCCACAGCGGCGCCGAGGCGCTGGTGCCGCCGCTGATCTCCTGCTGTCCGCCGGCGACCACGAAGTAGCCGGTGTTGGCGCTGGCGTTGGCGGCGACATCGGGCACGATGCGACCCGCCGTCTGCCCCGGATTGACCGGCGCGACGTCCAGGCCGCCCTGCCAGGACGGCCGCGCGATGCGCAGGCTGACGCCGCCGCCGGTGGAGCCGCCGTTGTCCGAGCGCAGGCCGTCGCCGTCCTTCCAGGCCCGTTCCGTGCGCTTCGCGCCGGTGCGCAGCAGCGTGCCGCCGACCGCCAGCACGAACGGGCTCGAGCTGGGGAAGTCGACGTGCGCGTGGCCGTCGCCGATGCCGTCGGACGAGCCGTCGTCACCCGCGGCCACGCACACCGTGATGCCCATCAGCGCGGCCTCCTTCAGCGCCTCGTTGACCTGCTGCACCGCCGCCGCCGTCCACACCGACACGTCCTCGGCGTAGCCCCAGCTGATCGACAGCACCTGCGGCTTGTACTTGGGGTCGTGCATGGCGGCATCGAGCGCGTCGACCCAGCCCTTTTCCGTGAACTGGCTGAACCACACGGGAATCGTCGCCTTCGGGCAGATGCCGGCCAGCACCTCGACGTCCAGCATCACCTCGCCGGTGGCCTCGTCGTTGGTGTTGGTGGGCATCCTGTCGACGCTGATCGGCACCACCGTGGGCAGGCTGGCGAGGCCGGCCACCTTGCCGAACGCGGCCAGGTCGTCGGCGAAGAAGCCGCCACCGAACTCGAGCAGGCCGATGGTCTGGCCGCTGCCGTCGCCGGCCGGGAAGTCGTACGCGGTCGCGAGCTCGGACGGGAAGAACCAGGGCCGCTTCTTGGTGGCCGCGGCCGTGTGGTCGAGCGCGTGGCGCTTGTGGGCGCCGTCGGGGCGGCGACGCACGACGCGCCGGTTGTCCAGGCCGAACACGGCGACGATGTCGTGTTCGAGCGCCGCCGGCACGTGCAGCGCGCCGATGCGCCCGCGGTACGGGCCGCGGATGCCCTCGAACTGCAGCAGCTTGACCTGGAACGCGTTCTCCATCGCGTGCACCGGGCCGCCGAGCTTGACCGTGCGCGAGGCGGCATCGCTGCCCAGCACCGTCAGGCCCAGGCCGGCGAAGGTGTCGGACACCCGCTTGATCGCCGCGTCGGAGGCGCCGTACTGCGTGCCGACCTCGGCGGCCGACAACGCGCGCGCGGGCCGCGTGTCGAGCTCGGGCAGGGGTGCCTTGCGGGCGAGCTTCAAGGTGACCTCCACCCAGGCCTCCGCGTCGGCGGCGCGCGTGGCGGTGGCGCCGAACGCCGGCGTGCGTTCGCTGCCGGGTACCGCAATGAATCTGGTTTCCGTCATGGTGCAACTCCAGTAAATGAGGGCGGGAAGCAACAGCGTGGACCTGTGCCAGCCCGATTGGATCCCTCCGGCGGGTGGGGCGCCAGCCTCGCCACCCGTCGAGCTAGGGAGACCGCCGCCGAGCTGAACGCCAGCTGTCGCCGGCCCGCCATCCACTGTCGGGCACGGTGCTTGCCGACTGGGTGCACCGGCCGCGAGGCCAGGCAGGAGACACCCCCATGCACACCCAAGCCCCCCCGATCCCCCTGGCCATCGCCGTCGCGGCGACGCTCGCCGCGCTGGCGCTGGCCGGTTGCGGCCGCACCGACACGCCCGCCGACAAGCAGGTGTCGGCCGGCACCCACCTGGACGACGCGGTCATCACCACCAAGGTGAAGTCCACGCTGCTGGCCGACAGCCTGGCCAAGGGCGGCGACACCAGCGTCGAGACCCGCAAGGGCGAGGTGATGCTCAGCGGCTTCGTCGACAACCAGGCGCAGGCCGACCGCGAGGTACAACTGGCCCAGGGCGTCGAGGGCGTGCAGTCAGTGCAGAACAAGCTGATGGTCAAGGACGGCAAGACCACCGCCGGCGCGGTGCTGGACGACGCCGTCGTCACCGTCAAGGTGAAGTCGGCCCTGCTCGCCGACGACCAGACGCGCGGCACCGAATTCGCCGTCACCACCAACAAGGGCGTCGTGCAGCTGAGCGGCTTTGTCGACAGCGCCGATGAGCAAGCACGCGCGACGTCCGTCGCACGCAACGTCGAGGGCGTCCGCAGCGTCGTCAACGACACCAGCATCAAGAAGTAGGAACTCGGAGAAAACCATGCTCTACACCATCGCCGTCGTACTCGTCATCCTCTGGCTCATCGGCATGCTCACCTCGGTGACGCTGGGCGGCCTGATCCACATCCTGCTGGTCATCGCGATCATCGCGGTCCTGTTCCGCGTGATCAGCGGCCGCGGGATCTAGCGCCTCTCCGGGCAACTCCGACCCGGCCGGACGGCCCCGGACGCAGCGATGCGGCCGGGGCCGTTCAGGCCTTGGCCGATTGGAGCGCCGTGCGCACGCCGGCGACGGCGCCCAGGATGCCGCCCGCATCGCCCACCAGGGCGGCGCTCGCCAGCCCGACGACCGCGCTGGCGATGACCAGCTGGCCCTCGATCTTCGCGACCTTGGCGAGGAAGCCGTCGACCTGGGCCGCGGCATCCCTGACCTGGGCGATGGCCTCCGCGGCCTGCTCGCCGAGCAGGCGCACTGCCTTCACGCGCAGGTCGATGGCGCGTTGGTCGAGCGTCATCTCCAGGTTCAGCGCGCGCGCCACGTCGGGCGCCGACGGGTTGTCGCGCCGGTAGTTGAACAGCGCGGTGGACGCGTGGCCGGCCACGTCGGCCAGTTGCGCGATCGCCTCGGCGGTCTCGGCGTCGGTGGGCGCGGCCGTCGCGGCGAGCGCGGCGGCGGCGATGTCGGCGGCGGTGGGGTCGGTCATGGCGATCCTCGGTCAGGTCTACAAGGCGGCGGCGTCGTCGTTGATCGCCTGCACCTGGGCCACGAAGGCCGCCACCAGTTCGAGGCGACGGGCGCCGCCGATCTTGTCGAAGTTGGCGATCAGGTCGGCGTGGGCGGCCACCAGCGCGTCGGCGGCCCGCGCGAACTCGCGCACGCGACGCGCCTCGAGCTCGTTGGCGGCAATGTCGGCGCGCGCGGCGGCCTGCGCGTAGCGCCACGGCAGGCGGGCCTCGACGTCGGCCTGCGTGGGCGCGTTGGAGGCGCGCACGAGGCGGCCCAGTTCGCCGGCCATGATGTCGTGGGTGTCGGCCAGCTGCCCCGAGTAGATGCCTTGCGCGTAGGCCTTCATCGCCCCGACGACCACCGCCAGCGCGTCGTGGTTGTCCTGCAGGGTGCCGCGCGTGAGCGCCTGCAGCTTGGCCTCGGTCAACAGGGCCGCCGCGGCGCGGGCCAGCTTGGTGGCGGCGCCCAGCTTGGCGCTGTCGAAGATGGGCGTGCCGCCGCGCGTGGCGAGCTTGCCCGCAGCGCCGGACAGGTCGCGGATGTCGCCGTCGAACGCGGTGGCCTTGGCACCCGACACCTTGGCCAGCGCCGACGCGTAGTCGCCCAGCGCCTGGCCGAACAGGGCCGCCGTGGCGCCAGCCTCCTTCAGCGGGGCGCACCTGGCCGCGGCGGCGCGCTGGGCGACGGCATCGTCGAACGGGCCCGGGTTGGCCAGCGCGACGTAGCGCTCGCGCTGCTCGCAGCTGCCGTCCATGCCGGCGGCGAAGGGCTTGTAGACCGTCGCGAGGTGGTTGGCGGCGGCACCGAAATCGGCCACCGGCTGCATCTGCGCGGCGCAGCCACCCAGCAGCGCCGCGGCGATCGCGGCCAGGAACGCTGGGCACCGAAGACGGGTCGACATGGGCATCTCCCGGCGGGATTGGTTGCAGTGCCGGGCAGTCTACGCGCCGCGTGGCCCCGTGCGCACCCGTGGACCTGGGGGGATCGCCGCGCGGCGCTGTCGCAGAATGGCCCGTCCCCCATCCTCTCCGGAGCCCGCTCCATGATCGACCACACCGGCGTGACCGTCAGCGATTTCGCGGCCAGCAAGGCCTTCTACACGGCGGCGCTCGGCGCCATCGGCTACCAGAAGCTGATGGAGCTCGGGGCCGAGGTCACCGGCAGCGCCCCGGTGGCCGGCTTCGGCGAGCCGCCCAAGCCCGACTTCTGGATCGCCCAGGGCACGCCCAACCGGCCCGCCGTGCACATCGCGTTCCGCGTGGCCAGCCGTGCCCAGGTGCGCGCGTTCCACGCGGCCGCGCTGGCCGCCGGTGGCACGGACAACGGGCCCCCGGGCATCCGGGCCCACTACCATCCGGACTACTACGGCGCCTTCGTGCACGACCCGGACGGCCACAACATCGAGGCCGTCTGCCAAGCGCCCGAGACCGGCGCGTGACGTCCCGGCGTCGAGGGGCGACAGGCCGTCGACGGGCCAGCGACAGCCTGCGTTCGGCCCGTGCGCAGCCCCGCGCAAGCCGGCACCGGCGCGCGCCGATACAACGGAGGCTTCTCCACTCCCCAGGCGCGCAGCGTGTCCGATCCGACGCTCCGCGAGGCCGCGGCCCCGCCCGCGGTGCTTGCCCGCATCCATCTCGCGTCGCCGGGCGACGTTCCCTTCATCGTCGAGGGGATCGTCGCGGAGTCGCGCGGCGGCCATTTCGCCTGCGACGCCCGCCGGCCCGACGTGCTGGCCGGGCTGTGGCGACAGGTGCAGGCCATCGTGGCAGACGGCGTGACGCCGCTGCCGGATACCCGCGACGGGGCGGCCGGGCGGGCGTTCGTCCTCCAGGTCGGCCAGGCCCGCGCGGGTTTCGCGATCCTGGTGGAACAGTCGCCCGGATCCTGGTGCGAGCGCATCGAGCTGTTCGCGCTGGCAGTGCATCCGGCCTGGCGGGGCCGCGGGCTTGGACGCCAGCTCGTCGACAGCCTCGTCGAGGAGTCGCGCAGCGCGGTGGTCTACGCCCGCTGCGGCCCGCGCTCGGCAGCGATGGCGGCGCTGCTGGTGTCGTGCGGGTTCGCGCCCGCGCCACCGCGCAGCGACGGCACGTCGGTCCTGCTGTGGTGGCGAACCGATCCGGTCAACGCGCGGGATAGCCCGTGATGTCGCGGATGCGCGCATACAGCGGCGCCAGCCGCGCGTACATCTTCTGGTAGACCTGTCCGTAGAGCTCGTCGTACAGCGCGGCGTGGCGCGGGTCGGGCTCGAAGGTGCGCGCGACGCGCGTCATGGACCGCACGGCGGTCGCGAAATCGGGGTGCAGTCCCAGTCCGACCGCGCAGTCGATGGCCGCGCCCAGGCCGCTGGTCTCGTACACGTGCGGCCGGCTGGCCGGCAGGCGGAAGATGTCGGCGGTCAGCTGCAGAGCGGCGTCGGACTGCGAGCCGCCGCCGGAAACGCGCAGCTCGGTCAGCGCCACGCCGGTCTTCTTCTCGATGCGCTCGCGGCCGTCGCGCAGCGCGTAGGCCAGCCCTTCCAGGATCGCGCGGTACACGTGCGCCCGCGTGTGGGCGTCGCCGAAGCCGATGATCGCGCCCTTGGCGTCGGGGCCGGGGTGGCGGATGCCCGGGGTCCAGTAAGGCTGCAGGACGAGGCCCAGCGAGCCGGGCGGCACCGCGGCGACCAGCTCGTCGAACAAGGCCTCGGGCGCCACCCCGCGCGCCTGCGCCGCATGGCGCTCGCGGTCGCCGAACTGCTCCTTGAACCAGCGCACCATCCAGTAGCCGCGAAAGATCTGCACCTCGCTGTCGTAGTGGCCCGGCAGCGCGGCCGGGTACGGCGGCACGAACGAGAGCGCCTCGACGTAGCGGCGCGTGCACACGTTGATGGTGGCGGTGGTGCCGTAGGAGATGCCGCCCACGTCCGGCTCGAGGCAGCCCGAGCCCAGCACCTCGCAAGCCTTGTCGGCCGCCGCGGCGATCACCGGCACGCCGGCCGGGATACCCGTGGCCGTACTGGCCGCGGCGCTGACCCGGCCGAGCAGCGAGCCCACCGGACGCAGTTCGGGCAGCAACTCGCGGCGGATCGCCAGCGCCTGCCACTTCCAGTCGGACGGCTTCGCCCACGCGTGCGCCTTGAAGTCGAACGGCACGTAGCCCACCTGGGAACCGACCGAGTCGACGAAATCGCCGGTGAGCTTCCAGTTCAGCAGGCCCGACAGCAGCAGCACCTTGTGCGTGCGCGCCCAGGCCGCGGGCTCGTTCTCCGCCCACCAGTTGACCTCGGCCTCGCGCTGGAAGTAGGCCACCGTGTCGCCGACGCCGGCCAGGCGGAACGCGGCCCGCCACGCGGCGCCGATCCGCGGCACCCGAGTCGCGCGGCGCTGGTCCAGCCAGATCAGCGCCGGCATCACGGCGCTGCCGTCGGCGGCCAGCGGCATGATGGTGCCGCGCTGGGTGGTGGCGCTGACGCCGCGCACGCGCGCCGCCAGCTCGGGCCGGTCCAGCCACAGCTGGCGGCAGGCGCGCGCGCACGCCGCCCAGAAGCCCTCGACGTCGTGGGCCATCCAGCCGGGTTGCTCGACGACGTAGTCGTCGAGGGCCACCTGCGACTTCGCCACCAGGTTGCCCAGCGGATCGAACAGCAGCGCGCGCGCGCTCTGGGTGCCGCAGTCGATCGAGAGCAACAGGTCGTCGGAGCGGGCGTCGGTCATGGGGTGGGCACCGAGTAGCAGTGGGAGACGATGCGTGCGTAGCGCTCGCACTCGTCGCGCCATTGTCCGACGGACCAGCCCAGCGCCTCGCGCGCGACCGGTTCCAGGCGCGGCAGCAGCGCCGCGGCGCCGTCGGGCAGCAGCAGGCCCAGGCGGGTGCGCCGCAGCAGCAGGTCGTCGAGATGGCGCACCTGCTCGTGACGCAGCGACCAGTGCAGCTCGGCCCAGGACGTGGCCGTGCCGGCCACCGCCTCGAGCTCGGCGGGCGCGGCCTCGCGCAGCAGGGCCGGCGCGTGCGCACCGAAGCGACCGACGAGGCGGCTGCGCAGCCCGTGCGGCAGCGCCGCCAGCGCGGGCACTTCGTCCGCGGGCGCGAAGATGGGGTCGGCCGTGCGGTAGTCGAAGTCGGCGGCGCTCATCGGCGCAGGCGCCGGCGTTCCGGTGTCGTCGCCGGCGACCGCCGTCGGCGCGAAGGCGCCGCGCGCCACCGGACGCGCCAGGTAGGGCGCGGCGTGGCGCAGCGCGTCGAGCGCGTTGACGCGGAAGGTGGTCAGCTTGCCGCCGGTGACGGTGACCAGGCCGTGCTCGTCGCGCACCACGTGCTCGCGCGGCGCCTGCGACGGGTCGCCGCCGGCGGCGCGATCGTCGACCACGGGTCGCACGCCGGCGAAGCTGCAGATCGCGTCGGCGGCACGCAGGTCCAGGCGCGGGAACGCGTGGCGCAGCGCCTCCATCAGGTAGGCCGTCTCCGCGGCGCTGATGCGCGGCTCGATGTCGGGATCGTCGGGGTGGTCGAGGTCGGTGGTGCCGACCAGGGCCACGCCCTCCCACGGCGTGGCGAACACCGGGCGGCCGTCGCGCGGGTGCAGCAGGCCCACCGACTGGGCGACCGGCAGCTTCCACAGCGGGAACACGAGGTGGCTGCCGCGCAGCGGCCGCAGCATCGGCGCGCCCAGGCCGCGGCGCAGGCCGTCGGCCCAGAATCCGGTGGCGTTGACGACGCAGCGCGCCCGCACGCGGCCGGTGAAGCCCGCGCCCTCGATGCGCGCGCCCACCACCGTGCCCGGGCGCGGCGCGGCGGCGCCGTCCCCGGCCGGCGACGACGCCGGCGCGTCGGCATCGCCCGCGCGCAGCAGCGTCTTCACGGCGGCGCGGTTGAACACGCGCGCGCCGTGCGCCTGCGCCTCCTGCAGCACGCGCATCACCAGGCGCGCGTCGTCGGTCTTCGCGTCGAGGTAGCTCGACGCGCCCAGCAGGTGCGCGGCGGCCAGGTGCGGGGCGATCGCGTTCACCTGCGCGGGCGAGTGGAACGCGCGCGTGCGCCGGCCCGCCAGCGCGTCGTAGATCGCCAGGCCCGCGCCCAGCGTGCGGCGGCTCGGCGAACTGCCGGCGTAGTGGCCCATCAGGAAGCGCTGCGGCTCGACCAGGCCGGGCACGTCTTCCAGCAGACGGCCGCGCTCGCGCACCGATTCGCGGGTCAGGCCGAACGCGCCTTCGCGCAGGTAGCGCAGCCCGCCATGCACGAGCTTGGAGGAGCGCGACGAGCTGCCCCAGGCGAAGTCGCGCGCCTCCACCAGCATCACGTCGACGCCGCGGCGCGCGGCCTCCAGCGCCACCCCGGCGCCGGCGATGCCGCCGCCGATCACCAGCAGGTCGACGTCGGTGTGCTCCGGCGCAGCGTTCACTCGAGGTCCCCGAGCAGGTTGCCGCGCGCCATCACGCCGTGCGGGTCGAACTCGCGCACCATCGCGGCGATGGCCGCCATGCCCGTGGCGCCCTTCTCGGCGGGCAGCCAGCGCGCGTGGTCCTTGCCCACGCCGTGCTGGTGCGTGATGGTGCCGCCGTGGGCGACGATGGCGTCGCCCACGGCCGTCTTCAGCGACTGCCAGCGCGCCAGCGCGCTGTCGTAGTCGGGCCCGATGCGATAGACGAAGGTCGAGTACACGCTGGAGCCCTGCGCGTAGACGTGCGACAGGTGGGTATAGCAATGGGTGCGCTCGCCGTGCCGCGCGAGCGCGTCCCGGCCCGCGCTCTCGAGCGCCTGCACCATCGCGTCCACCCGCGGCCAGTCGCAGGCGGTCTCCATCGTGTCCACGGCGTAGCCGGCGTCCCACAGCGCATTGCGCAGGTAGACGCCGGAGAAGCGCCGCGCCTGCCACTTGGCGCCCAGCAGCGTGCCGGTGGACACGCCGCCGTGCGCGCGCCAGACCGTCGCCGCCGCGCGCCGCAGCGCCCGCACCGCGCCCGGGCTGGCGCCGGTGAAGCCGGCCAGCAGCAGGCACTTGCCCGCGCCCGCGCCGCGCAGCGCGAGCCAGCGCTCGAGCCAGCCGATGGCGCGCGCGTGGCCGGCCATGCGCAGCGTGGTGAAGGTTTCCGCCGCATTGGACAGCCGCAGCATCGACAGCCCCGCCTTCGCCTGCGCGAGCTCGCGCACCGCCGCGGCGCCGCTGGCCCAGTCGGGAAAGAACACGCCCACGAACTGCTCGGCGGCCGGCGCGCGCGTGACGCGCACGCTGGCCTCGGTGAGCACGCCCAGGCGGCCTTCGGAGCCCAGCACCCATTCGCGCAGGTCGGGACCGGCAGCCGAGGCCGGGAACGTGGGCAGCGTCCATTCGCGCTCGGGCGTCTGCAGCGTGCCGCCGGCGAACAGCTGCTCGATGCGGCCGTAGCGCGCCGACTGCTGGCCGGACGAGCGCGTGACGATCCAGCCGCCGAGGGTCGACAGCTCGAAGCTCTGCGGGAAGTGGCCCAGCGTGAAGCCGTGGGCGCGCAGTTGCGCCTCCAGGTCGGGCCCGGCCACGCCCGCCTCGAAGCGTGCGAGCTGCGCCACCGGATCGAGATCGAGCAGCCGCATCATGCGGCCCATGTTCAGGGTGAGCACCGGCGCCGCGCCGACCGGCGTCAGGTGGCCGGCGACGCTGGTCGCGCCGCCCGCGGGCAGCACCTGCACGCCGTGGTCGCGCGCCCAGGCCAGCAGCGTGCGCACCTCGGCGGCGTCGTTCGCGAACGCGACCCCGTCGGTCACGCGGCCCAGCACGCCGAAACGCAGCCGCAGCCAGTCGTGCATCGACTGCCCGAAGCTGGCGCGCAGCCGGGTCTCGGCGCGGGTGTCCACCAGCGGGTGCGGCGGCAGCCGCGAGGGCTGCGCGTCGACCTGCGCGAGCGCCTCGGCGAAGCTCGCGTCCGGCCGCGGCTGCCCGGCGCCGATCGCCTGCCCCAGGAAGTCGCGCGCCTCGGGCTTGAGTTCCTCGTCCACCCGGGCATCGCCCCAGCCGTTCCAGCGTCGTTCCATCGTCATCGTGGCTATACTCGTTTTTCCAGGTCGACAGGCGTGCCGTCGGCACGTCCGCGTGCCGGCTTCGCGCCAGGCCGCCATGGTGCGACGAACGCGCCTTGCAGGCTTGTCTTTCGCCGACAGGCGAGTTGCCACAACATGCCAGTCCCGCCCGCGCCGACGCCGGTTCCGCCCTCCTCCACCGCCCCTGACGCGGACGCGCCCTGCCCGATCCCGCCGGCAGCCGACGCGCGCGTGGCGATGGCGTATGCGCAGACGGCCGTGGCCACCGCCCAGGCCCTGGGCGTGAGCGCGGCGGCGATCTGCGCCGACCTGGGCTGGTCCGACGACACGCTCGACGCCGGTCGCGACAGCCTGGCGGTGACCGACTACCTCGCGCTGCTGGGTGCCGGCCACCGACTGGCCGGCGACCCGCTGTTCGGACTGCATGCCGGGCTGCACGCGCGGCTGTCCACCTACCCGTTCTACGGCCTGGTGGTGTGCGCCTGCACCACGCTGCGCGGCGCCTTCGTGCAGACGCGCCGCTACGAGGGCCTGGCCCATGACCTCGGGCGCTCGCGCCTGGACGAGCGCGACGGCGTGGCCACCTACTACTGGGACACGCCCTGGCTGGACCGCTGCAGCCCCGACCAGGCGCGCCACCTGTGCGACAGCGTGCTGGCCGGCATCCTGACCTTCGTCAGCTGGCTCGCGCACGAGCGCCTGCCGGTGCGCGAGATCGGGCTGCCCTACCCGGCCCCGGACGCCGACGTCCGCGCCGCCCACGCCCAGGTGTTCGGACCCGCCGTGGTCTACGGCGCGCCGGCCGCCTACGGCCGCTTCGATGCCGCCTTGCTGGACCGGCCGGTACCGAACGCCGACGGCAGCATGCTGACGGTGCTGCAGCGCCACGCCGACGAGCTGCTGGCCGCGCGGCGGCGCGAGACCTCCGAGCCCCGCATCGTCACCGACGTGCGGCGCGAGGTGGCAGCGCAGCTCGCCAACGACCGCGCCCGCGTCGACGACGTGGCCACGGCGCTGGCGCTGAGCACCCGCACGCTGCAGCGCAAGCTGGCCGAGGCGGGCACCAACTTCCAGGCCGTGCACGACGCCGCCCGCCAGTCGCTCGCCGAGGCGCTGCTGCGCGATTCGCAGCTCAACCTCACCGACGTCGCCTTCATGCTGGGCTACCGCGAGCAAAGCTCGTTCAACCGCGCCTGCCGCGACTGGTTCGGCAACACGCCGGCCCGCACGCGGGCGCGCCTGCGCGGGACCGCCGGCGCCGCCTGACCGGCCGAGCCCGCCCGGGCGGCGCGCGCCGCGACGGCGAACCCGTCGCCCGGATCGACCGGCCCCGGCACCCGCCGCACCGCCGGCTCAGGTCGGCTTCTTGAGCTTCCTGCGCGCCTTCAACGCCGGCTCGCGCGCGTGGCAGTGCTCGTAGTGGTCGTTGACCAGTCCCATCGCCTGCATGAACGCGTAGACGGTGGTGGGGCCGACGAAGGACCAGCCGCGCTGCTTCAGGTCCTTGGACATCGCCACCGCCTCCGCCGACGGCCCGAGCGCGGTGCCCGGCAGCAGCCGCTGCGGCCGCGACGTCGCCGCGGGCTCGAAGCGCCAGGCATAGGCCGCCAGCGAGCCGCACTTCTCGCGCAACTCCAGCACGCGGCGCGCATTGTTGATCGTGGATTCGATCTTGCCGCGGTGGCGCACGATGCCGGCATCGGCCAGCAGGCGCGCGACGTCGGCCTCGCCGAAGCGCACCACCTGCTCGGCCTCGAAGTTGGCGAAGCCCCGGCGGAAGGCCTCGCGCTTGTTGAGGATGGTGAGCCAGCTCAGGCCGGCCTGGAAGCCCTCCAGGCAGATCTTCTCGAACAGGCGGCGCTCGTCGGTGACGGGAAAGCCCCACTCCTCGTCGTGGTAGCGCCGGTACTCCGGGCTGGCGCGGCACCACTGGCAGCGCAGCACGCCGTCGTCGTGGGAGAACAGGCCTTCGGGAACAGCGGTGGATTCGGTCATGGCGCCATTCTGCAGCGGCCGCGCGCGGTCGTGCAGGGCGCCGGCCGGCGCCGGGCGCGCGGTCGTGCCGCGGGTGGATTCCGACCGCGCAACGACGCCTTCTTCGCGGCAGGCGTTCCGGTCCGTCGCGCCGGCCGGCGATTCGTCCGCCGTGGCGTGCGCACCGTCGCACGCCGCTCGCGACCGCGCCTTCCGCTCCCTACAGTCCGGCCATCGGATCACGAACCGCACGAACCCTGGAGCCCGCCATGACCAAGACCTTCGCCACCCGCACCGCCCCCCTCGCCCTCGCCGCGCTGCTGACCGGCGCGATGCTGCTGGCCACCAACACGCTGGCCGGCCACCAGTACCGCGTCGCCTCGACCCGCGTCGAGCAGGCGCAGGCCATGGCGATGGTCGCCCCGCATGCGACGGTCGCCGGCCACCGCCACGCGCACGCCTGAACGCTGCAGGCCCGCCGACGCCCCGGATTTCAGGCGACGCTGCGATTTGTCCCGATGCCGGCCGGCATCACTTGGGGGATGATGCGCGCCTTGATTCCGAGGAGTTCGCTTGAAAGCCGTCGCCCCTTCCAACAACGAGCTGACCCTGCGCGGCGTCGTGCTCGGCCTGCTGATCACGCTGCTGTTCACGGCGGCCAACGTCTACTTCGGCCTCAAGGCCGGCCTGACCTTCGCCACGTCGATCCCCGCGGCGGTCATCTCCATGGGCCTGCTGCGCTACGCGCGCGGCGTGACCATCCAGGAGAACAACATCGTGCAGACCGTCGCGTCGGCGGCCGGTGCGATCTCCTCCATCATCTTCGTGCTGCCCGGCCTGGTGATGGTCGGCTGGTGGACCGGCTTCCCGTACGTCACCTGCGTGATCATCTGCGCGATGGGCGGCGTGCTGGGCGTGACCTACTCGATCCCGCTGCGTCGCGCGCTCGTGACCACGTCCGACCTGCCCTACCCTGAGGGCGTGGCCTGCGCCGAGGTGCTCAAGGTGGGCGCCGGGGGCGAAGGCGCGGCGGCGGAGAACCGCGCCGGCCTGCTCGCGATCGTCTGGGGCGGCATCGCCTCGGCCGCCTTCCAGGCCGTCATCGCGACGCAGCTGTTCGCAGCCGACCTGCAGGGCTACTTCCGCCTGGGCCGCAGCAGCAACGCGGCCACCGGGGTCGACTTCGGCCTGTCGCTGGCCCTGCTGGCCGTCGGCCACCTGGTCGGCCTGTGGGTGGGCGTGGCCATGCTCGCGGGCGTCCTGATCGCCTGGGCCGGCGCCGTGCCGCACCTCACCGGCCTGCTGCCCTTCGACGCCGGCGCCGACGTGGCGGCGGTCGCCAACCACGTCTGGGCCAAGCAGGTGCGTTTCATCGGCGCGGGCGCGATCGCCGTGGCCGCCGTCTGGACACTGGTCAAGCTCGTCAAGCCCGTCGCCACCGGCCTGGCCTCGGCCCTGGCCGCCTCGCGCGTGCGCCAGGCCGGCCAGGGGGCGACACTGCCGCGCACCGAGCAGGACCTGCCCATCGGCTGGGTCGCCGGCGTCACGCTCGCCTGCCTGGTGCCCATCGGCTGGCTGCTGGCCGACATGAGCACGGGCGCGGGCCTGGGCTCGGCCACCGTCATCCTCGTGACCGGCGGCATCGCGTTCATCGCGCTGATGAGCTTCTTCGTCGCCGCCGTGTGCGGCTACATGGCCGGCCTGATCGGCTCGAGCAACAGCCCGCTCTCGGGCGTGGCCATCATCGTCGTCATCACCGCCGCGCTGCTCATCGCGCTTGTCGTCGAGCCGATGCTGCCCGCGGGCGCGTCCCAGGCGCTGGTGGCGTTCACGCTGTTCGTCACCGCCGTCGTCGTCGCCGCGGCCACGGTGGCCAACGACAACCTGCAGGATCTCAAGACCGGCCAGCTGGTGGACGCGACGCCCTGGCGCCAGCAGGTGGCCCTGGCCATCGGCACGGTGGCCGGCGCGCTCGTGATCCCGCCGGTGCTGGACCTGCTGCAGAAGGCCTACGGCTTCGCCGGCGCACCCGGCGCCAGCGCGACCAAGGCGCTGGCGGCCCCGCAGGCGGCGCTGATCTCGGCCCTGGCCAAGGGCGTGCTGCAAGGCGACCTGGACTGGAACCTGCTCGGCAAGGGGGCCTTGCTGGGCGTCGTGATCGTGGTCGTCGACGAGGCGATCAAGCGCCTGCGCAAGCCCGGCAGCCACGCGCAGCTGCCGCCGCTGGCCGTCGGCCTGGGCATCTACCTGCCGATGGGCACGACGCTGACGGTCATCGTCGGCGCCTTCGTCGGCTGGGCCTGGGAACGCCGCGCCGACGCATTGCCCCGGCCGGCGACGGCCCGTCAGCTCGGCGTGCTGCTGGCCAGCGGCATGATCGTCGGCGAAGGCCTGTTCGGCGTGGCCATCGCCGCGCTGACCGTGTTCAGCGGCAAGGATGCGCCACTGGCCCTGGTCGGCGACGGCTTCGCGGGACCGGCACTGTGGCTGGGCGGCGCGGGCTTCGTGCTGGCGGCCGGGACGCTCTACCGCTGGCTGGCGCGGATGAACGCCGGCGTGGTGGCGTAGGCGTCGACGCACGGGCGGCACCCGCGCGTTAGCAGGTCTCGCCGGTTGCCCGGCATCGTCCCGACCGACGCCGGCCGCGATCGGGCGGGGCGCTGCAGCCTCGGGCGGCGGCAGGTGGCGGTTACAGTCGCCTGCACCGGCCCGCCCGGCGCCGGTCATGCGCCCCCGCGGACCGGCGATCGTCCGTCGGACGCCCCGGCGTCGTCACGCCTGCAAACGCTGCCTTCCCCAATCGATGATCGTCCTCCAGCGGTTCAAGCACGAAGTCCGCGCGCTCCTGCCCCTCGCCACGCCCATCATCCTGTCCCAGGTCGCCCAGGTGCTGATGGGGCTGCTCGACACGATCATGTCCGGCCACGCCGGTGCATTCGACCAGGCCGTCGTCGGCCTCGGCGTCGCCTTGTGGATCCCCGTCTTCATCGCCTTGATGAGCGTGGTGCAGGCGGTGTCGCCGATCATCGCGCATCACTTCGGCGCCGGCGATCATCCCGCGGTCGCCCGCGATGCGCGCGAGGGGGTCTGGCTGGCGGCGGGCGTGGGACTGCTGCCCCTGGTCCTGGTGCCCTGGGCGCCCGACCTGCTGGTGGCGTTCCGCATCGACCCGCTGCTGGCGCAGCGCACCGGGATCTTCCTCTGGGGCATCGCCCTGGGATTGCCGGCGGCGCTGGTGTATCGCGCGCTGGCGTTCTTCTCGTCCAGCATCGACCAGGTGCGGCCCATCATGGTGCTGGCATTCGTCGGCCTGGCGATCAACGGCGTGTTGAACTGGCTGCTGATCTACGGCCGCCTCGGGCTGCCCGCCATGGGCGGCGCGGGCTGCGGGTGGGCCACCGGCATCGGGATGTGGGCGGCGCTGGCGGCCCTGGTGGCGTGGATCGCCTGGGCGCCGGCCTACCGACCCTACGCGCTCTGGCAGTCCTGGCGGCTGCCCACCTGGAAGGCGCAGAAGCGGCTGCTGCGGCTCGGGCTGCCGATGGGCGGCGCCGGGTTCGCGGAAGTGGCGGCGTTCTGCAGCGTCGCGGTCCTCGTCGGTAGGTTCGGGCAGACGCAGATCGCGGCGAACCAGATCGCGTTGAACTTCTCGGCCCTCATCTTCATGGTTCCGATGGGCCTGTCGGCGGCGAGCACGATCCGGGTCGGGCAGGCGCTCGGGGCGGGCGACGCGGGCGCGGCGCGCGCGATCGCGTGGAGCGGCATCGGCGCGGGGCTCGTGTTCGGGGCGCTGGCGATGGCGCCGATCATCCTGCTGCGCCACGAGGCCGCGGCGCTCTACAGCAGCGATCCCGCGGTGCAGGCGCTGGCGGCCGACCTGCTGCTGTTCGCCGCCTTCTGGCAACTGTTCGACGCGACGCAGGTCACGGCGATCGGCGCGTTGCGCGGCTACAAGATCACGTTGATGCCGATGGTGCTGATGCTGGGCGCCTTCTGGGTGTTCGGCGTGCCGGCGGGCACGTGGCTGGCGTATCACGGACTCGCGGCCGGCGCCCCGATGAAGATCTACGGCTTCTGGGTCGGGCTCGTGGTCGGCCTGGTGCTGGTGTCGCTGGGCCTGGCCGCCGGCTTGCACCGGGTCGCCGACGCGGCGGTGCGGGCGCGCGCCCGGTAGCCGGGATCGATCGGGCAGGGCCGGGTCAGGCGCCGGCGCGGCATGCCGGTCGCCGACCGCGCCGGCCGGTCCGCCAGGCGCCCAGCCGCCGCGCGAGGGTCCCCCCGCCCGACCGCAGGCCCAGCGCCAGCACGGCCAGCGCGAACGGCAGCAGGTTGTAGAGCAGCCGGTACAGCAGCAGCGCCGCCAGCAGGTCGGGCCGGCCGCGGCCGGACAGGACGGCCGTCATCCCGGCCTCGAAGACGCCCAGTCCGCCCGGTGCGTGCGAGACGACGCCGAGCAGCACCGCGGCGATGCAGCCCACCGCGAAGACGTCGAACGGCGGCGCGAGGTCGCCGGGCAGCAGGACATGGAGCGCACCGATGGCCGTGGCGCTCTCGACCGCGCCGAGCGTCATCAGGCACAGCGCCACCCTGGCCGGCGGCATCGGCAGGCGCCAGCGGCCGAGCGCGACCTGGCGCGGGCCGCGCGCCAGCCACCACAGCCACCCGATCAACAGCGATTCGAGGGCGACGCCTGCCGCCGCGTGCCAGGCCGGATCGGGTCCGGTGGCGGCCTGCACCAGCTCGGCGCCGGCCAGCATCGCCGCGTTGCCGGCCACCAGCGCCAGCCACGACGTCGACACCACGCGCGCCACCTGCGCGCCCGTGAGGCCGGCCGGCAGGTACAGGTGCGCGCGCACCGCCGAGCCCGACACGGCATGGAAGCCCAGCGTGTTGGCGACGGCCGCGCTGGTGGCGCCGGCCAGCAGCGCCAGCCGCGTACCCACGCGGCCGGGCGCCGCCACGCGCACGCCGACGACGTCGTACAGCGCCAGGCAGGCGAAGCTCGCGGCGGTCAGCCCCAGGCAGGCGGCCAGGCGCAGCGGCGGCTGGCGGTGCAGGGCGTGTGCGAGCGCCACCAGGCTCAGGTCGCGCCAGACGAAGTCCAGCGCGACGAGCACCAGCACGAGCGCGAGCGCCCCGCCCGCGCGCCGCGCGACGGTGGCCCGGCGCGCGGGACTCATCCGGCCCACGCCGGCCCGGGGCCCACGCGGCGATCGGCGTGCGCGCGAGCGCCCTTCGGAGCGGCCGTTCGTGCGCTCATCAGGCAACCTCCGTCCTGCGGACTGCGGCGCGAGCGCCCTTCGGAGCGGCCGTTCGTGCGCTCATCAGGCAACCTCCGTCCTGCGGACTGCGGCGCGAGCGCCCTTCGGAGCGGCCGTTCGTGCGCTCATCAGGCAACCTCCGTCCTGCGGACTGCGGCGCGAGCGCCCTTCGGAGCGGCCGTTCGTGCGCTCATGCGGGCACCTGGTCCAACGCCTTCGCGGCCTCGGCATCGCCCGCCTCGCGCGGCAGCGGCGGCAGGCGCATCAGCGGCTGGCCCATGCGGATGCGCGCACCGGTGGCGATGCCGTCGGCCAGCTCGAAGCCGGCCGGCACGAACACGATGATGGTCGAGCCGTGCTGGAAGCCACCCATCTCCTCGCCCTTGGCGAAGCGCGCCTGCACCGGAATCTCGTTGGGGCCGCGGTAGCGCAGGTGCAGCAGCACGTCGGTGAAGCGCAACCGGATGCTGGCCACGAGGATGGCGGCCACCGGCACGATGGCGATCGGGAAGTTGCCGCGCCGCAGCCGCGCGCTGAGCACCGCGCGTTCGTTGCGGCAGAACAGCTTCTCGACGCGCTTGAGCGCGATCGGGTTCACGTTCCAGGTGTCGCCGGTGAGGTAGCTGACATGGTGCACGTCGCAGTCGTGCGGCGCATGGAAGCGGTGGTACATCGCCGAGGTCAGCCGCAGCGTGACGAAGCGGCCGTCGCGGAACGGCGCGGGGTCGGTGCCGGGGCCGAACAGCTCCTCGAGCTTGTACGGGAAGCCCTTGGCCTGGAACACCGTGGTGCCGGCCACCGCGCCGCAGGCGCCGACGATGGCGTCGCAGGGCGACGTGAGCACCGCCGGATCGGGGTCGATCGCGCGGGCACCGGGCATCAGTTCGCGGGTGAAGCAGTCGTGCATGGACCTGAACTTGCGCGTGCGCGCGTCGCTCAGGTCGAGGTCCGTGAACAGCTTCCACATGCCGATCGAGGCGCGGCTGACGATCGGGTTGCGGATCTTGCTGAACCGACCCATGAAATGCGTCAGCGCGATGCGCGGGACGCGGTTGGTGAGCAGGAAGTTCAGGTCTTCCTGCGCCAGCAGCCGGCGGAAATGTTTTTTCATACGCTTGTCAATTCGAACGGGTACATCCCGAAGCTGCTTTCATTGAATGAATCATGGAATCCACCTTCGCACTCTCTGCCCTGATGCTTGCCGCGCTCGCCCTGGTGGCCCCGCGCGCCAAACGACGCCTCGAACTCTCGCGTGCCAAGCACGCCTCGCTCACGGGCCATTCGAAGATGGCCAAGCGCGTGGCCGGCCTGCTGCCGGGCTACGCCTACGACGCGCAGCGCTTCTTCGACTCCGACGGCGCGCCCGACGACGTGCAGCGCGCGCGCCGCGCCGGCTTCGAGCGGCTGGCCGCGCTGTACGCCGAGCGCTTCCCGAAGAGCGCCGCCCTCACCGCGCAGGCCAGCGCCGGCATCTCCGACCTGCAGTTCACCGGCAGCTACCGCGTGCCGTACCAGTACAGCCCGTATCTGCGCCAGCACCTGAAGACCGGCAGCTTCCTGCAGGCGTCGTCCGGCGTGACCGTGGCGGATCTCGACGGCAACGTCTTCCACGACCTCACCGGCTCCTACGGCGTCAACCTGTTCGGCTACGACTTCTACAAGGAATGCATCGCCGAGGGCGCCCTGCGCGTCAGCGCGCTGGGCCCGGTGCTGGGCGCCTACCACCCGGTGCTGCTGGACAACGTGCGCCACTTGCAGCGCATCTCCGGCCTGGACGAGGTGTCGTTCCACATGTCGGGCACCGAGGCCGTGATGCAGGCGGTGCGCCTGGCCCGCTACCACACGCGCCGCAAGTACCTGGTGCGCTTCTGCGGCGCGTACCACGGCTGGTGGGAGGACGTGCAGCCCGGCCCGGGCAACCCGCTGCCGCCGCGCGAGACCTACACGCTGGAAGAGATGAAGGCCGAGACGCTGCAGGTGCTGCGCACCCGCAAGGACATCGCCTGCGTGCTGGTCAACCCGCTGCAGGCCCTGCACCCGAACGCCGCGGCGCCGGGCGACTCGTCGCTGGTCGACAGCGGCCGGCGCGCGCATTTCGACCGCGCCGCCTACACCGCGTGGCTGCAGCAACTGCGCCAGGTCTGCACCGAACGCGGCATCGTGCTGATCCTGGACGAGATCTTTGTCGGCTTCCGCCTGGCGCCCGGCGGTGCGCAGGAGTACTTCGGCGTCCAGGCCGACATGGTCACCTACGGCAAGTCGCTGGGCGGCGGCCTGCCGGTGGGCGTGGTGTGCGGCCGGCGCGACCTGATGAAGCGCTTCCGCGAGGATCGCCCCGCCGACATCTGCTTCGCGCGCGGCACCTTCAACTCGCACCCGTACGTGATGGGCGCGATGAACGCCTTCCTGCAGCGCCTCGAGCGCGCCGACGTGCAGGCGATGTACGACGGCGTCGACGAACGCTGGAACGCGCGCGCCGCCCGCTTCAACGCCCGCCTGGCCGAGGCCGGCGTGCCGGTGCGCGTGGCCAACCTGTCGTCGATATGGACGGTGCTGTACGAACAGCCGTCGCGCTACAACTGGATGCTGCAGTTCTACCTGCGCGCGCATGGCCTGGCACTCAGCTGGGTGGGCACGGGTCGCCTGATCTTCAGCCTGAACTACGGCGACGGCGACTTCGAGGCGGTGCTGGACCGCTTCGTCGCCGCTGCCGCCGACATGAAGGCCGACGGTTGGTGGTGGAACGATCCCGCGCAGAGCAACCGCACCATCCGGCGCGGGCTCCTGCGGGAGATGCTGCGTCAACGCTTCAGTGGGTCGCCGTCGCCGACGACGACTCGCCGCGCAGGAGCCTGAGCGGCGCCTTGTAGTACAGCAGGATGTCGTGGAAGGGGTCGGTCAGGATCTTCGTGCCCCAGGCCAGCCCTTCCACGAAGCTCTTGGTGATCCAAAGTTGCAGCACGCGAAAGATCAGGCCGGCCACGCCCAGCGACAGCCACGCGATGCCGACGTCGTGCACGAAGCCGCGCAGGTCCGCGTGAGGCATGAACCACAGCGCGGCGGGGATCGCCACCCAGATGGCCAGCAGGACGATCTTGCGGCGCATGTTGTAGCCGACCTTGACCTCTTCCTTGTACTCGTCGGTGACCTGGTTGACGGCGTCGTAGCCGCGCGGCTCGAAGAAGAAGTGGCCGGCCTGGCGCGTCGTCATCGACACGCACCAGGCGAGGATCGCGGCGAGCGCCGGATCGACGAACAGCAGCGCGTAGGCGACCAGGAAGCTGATCGCGCTCACCAGGTGCAGGCTCTGGTTGACCAGGCTGTGGTGGTAGAAGCGGTGGTCGTCCCAGCGCTGCGTGCGTAGCGTTTGCATGAAGGTGTTCACGGGTGTCCTCTCAGGAGTTCGCCGTCGGCCATGACGGCCGGGGCGTGACAGGATGGTGACGCCCAAATATGAAAGCGCCGTGTCCGTCGATCCTGCGATGAGACATGGACTTGTCATCGTTCTGTTGCGCGGCGCCGCCATCATCGACGGCGACCGCAACGCATCAGGAGGTCTTCTCGTGGACATTCACCCCGGCCTCCCGCACCCGCTGCGCATTGCCTGCGTGACGGAAACCTGGCCGCCCGAGGTCAACGGCGTGTCGATGACGATCTCGCGCCTGGTGCAGGGCCTGCGTGCCCGCCACCACGCGGTGCAGGTGGTGCGGCCGCGCCAGGCCGGCGATGTCGGACCGACCTCGGCCGACGGCCACGGCGACGTGCTGGTGCGCGGCGTGCCGATCCCGCGCTACGAGGGCCTGCGCATGGGCCTGCCGTGCAGGGGGCGGCTGGTCAGGTTGTGGAAGCAGCAGCGCCCCGACGTCGTCCACATCGCCACCGAGGGCCCGCTCGGCCGCTCAGCGCTGCTGGCCGCGCGCGCGCTGGGCCTGCCGGTGTGCTCCGACTTCCGCACCAACTTCCACGCCTACAGCCAGCACTACGGCATCGGCTTCCTCAAGCGGCCGATCGTGGCCTACCTGCGCCGCTTCCACAACGCCACGCAGTGCACGATGGTGCCCACGCAGGCGCTGCACGACGCCCTGCACGGCGAAGGCTTCCGCAACCTGATGACCGTGGCGCGCGGCGTGGACGTGCGCCGCTTCGACGCCGCCCACCGCAGCGACGCGCTGCGCGCGCAATGGGGTGCTGCGGCCGAGGACCTGGTGGTCGCCTGCGTCGGCCGGCTGGCCCCCGAGAAGAACCTCCTCACGCTGGTGGCCGCCTTCGACGCGATCCGCCGCGACCATCCGCGCGCCCGCCTGGTGCTGGTGGGCGACGGGCCGATGCGCAAGGAACTGCAGGCGCGCTGTCCCGACGCGGTGTTCGCCGGCCAGCGCACGGGCGACGACCTCGCCGCGCACTACGCGTCGGCGGACCTGTTCCTGTTTCCCAGCACTACCGAGACCTTCGGCAACGTCACCACCGAGGCCATGGCCAGCGGCCTGGCGGTGGTCGCCTTCGACTACGCCGCCGCGCAACGCCTGATCCGCCACGGCGACAACGGCGCGCTGGTGCCGTTCGCCGACAACGACGCGTTCGTCTCGATCGCCGCCCGCACGGCCGCGGACCGCGCGCGCTGCCACGTGCTGGGCGCGCGCGCCCGCACCAGCGTGATGGCACTCGATTGGGACAGCATCGCGGCCCAGGTCGAGGGCGTGATGGCCGGCGTGATGCGCGCGGTCGAGCCGACCGCCGACTACGCCTTCGCCTCGGCGCGCCACTCGTCGGTCTGAACGGCGACGGCGCGACGGTCGCGCGAGCGCTGCCTCAGCATCAGCGCGGCCAGCGCCGCCGCCACGCCCACCCCGAGCCCGGCCATCAGCACCACCAGCGGCACGTCGGCGGCGACCAGCGCCGAGTAGACGGCCAGGCAGACCAGCACGCTGGCGTTCTCGTTGCCGCCCTGGACCGCGATCGACCGCCCGGCGCTCAGCAGCGCATTGCCGCGATCCTGCAGCAACGCGTTCAGCGGCACCACCATCAGCCCGCCCACCGCGCCGACGACGATCAGCAGCGCCACCGCGACGGCCAGTTGCGTGGTGAACGCCACCACGATCATCAGCAGGCCGAACACGACGCCGGCGAGCAGCATGCGGCGCGCGTGCACCAGCGGCACCCAGCGGCCGGCGGCCACCGCGCCGGCGATGACGCCCACCGCGACGGCGGCCTGCACGAAGGCCGCGCGATCGAGCGCCAGGTGCATGGTTTCGCGGGCCCAGCGCAGCACCGCGAACTGCAGCGTGGCGCCGACGCCCCAGAAGATCGTGGTGACCGCCAGCGACAGGCCGCCGTCATGGTCGCCCCACAGCCGGCGGTTGGACTGCACGAAGTCGCGCAGCATCGCCCGCGGGTGCAACGACGCGATGTCGTGGCGCACGCCGCTGTCGGGCACGCCCAGGTTCAGCGCGCCGGCCAGCAGGTAGACGCCCAGCAGGATCAGCAGCGAGGGCAGCACCGGATCGAACGCGTCGGACACCCACGCGCCGGCGTGGCCGAGCAGCCACGGGCTGACCAGCAGGCCCCCCAGGCCGGTGCCCAGCAGCACCGCGCACACCGCGGCCGTCTCGATCCAGGCGTTGGCTGCCACCAGCTGGTCGGGGCGCACCAGTTCCGTGGCCAGCCCGTACTTGGCCGGCGCGTAGGCGGCGGCGCCCAGGCCCACCACCAGGAACGCCGCCACGGGATGCGCACCCAGCACCAGCGCGACGACGCCACAGATCTTGACGCCGTTCATCCACGCCATCAGCTTCGCCTTCGGGAACGAATCGGCCAGTGGCCCGACAAAGGGGGCGAGCAGCACGTAGGCCGCGATGAAGGCCACCTTGAGCATCGGCGCGAGCCAGCCCGGCATCGCCCGTTGCTGCAGCAGGTCGATGGTGACGATCAGCAACGCGTTGTCCGCGAGCGCCGACGCGAACTGGGCGGCCAGCAGCAGGAGGAACGAGGCCGGCATCAGGCGGGGCGGGCGGGGAAGGCGGACATCGCGGGCCTGACGACAGGATGAAGACAGCTCGCGAGCATCGTCACATCGCGTGAAGCGGTCATGACGGACGCGTGACGCGGGCAAGACATCGCCCGCGAACGGCCGCGTCGGTGGCCCGCGGGCGACCCTGCCGCGAAAGTGTCACGCGCGCCGCCGATAGTGGTGCCACCCCCGCTCGCACCCAGCGCATGAACATCCTCCCGACGACGGCGCCCGCGGCGCGCATCAGCTGCATCGTCTGCGCCTTCAACGAGGGCCCGCGCATCGGCGCCGTGCTCGCCGTGGCCGCGGCGCATCCGCTGGTGGCCGAGGTGATCGTCGTCGACGACGGCTCGACCGACGACACGGCCGACGTCGTCGCGCGCTTTCCCGGCGTGCGCCTGGTCCGGCACCCGGTCAACCGGGGCAAGAGCAAGGCGATCGCCAGCGGCGTGGCCGCGGCGCGCCACGCGCTGCTGATGCTGCTGGACGCCGACCTGAAGGGCCTGGCCGCCGACGACCTGACGGCCCTGGCCGCGCCGGTGCTCGATGGCCGCGCGGCCGTCGCGCTGAGCCTGCGCCGCAACAGCCTGGCGATCTTCCGCTGGGCGGGGATCGACTTCGTGTCGGGCGAACGCGTGGTCGACAAGGCGCTGCTGGCCGACGTGCTGCGCGAGATCCACCTGCTGCCGCGCTTCGGCATCGAGGTGTTCATGAACAAGCGCATCATCGCCGCGCGGCTGCCGGTGGCGGTCGCGCACTGGCGCACGGTCACCCAGTCGCGCAAGACCGAGAAGCTGGGCTGGTGGCGCGGCGTGCGCGCCGAGTGGCGCATGGTGTTCGACCTGATGGACGCGGTCTGGCCGCTGGAGCTGCTGACGCAGACGCTGCACCTGGCGCTCCTGCGCGCGCCCGCAGCGCCGCGGCCCGCGCTGCAGGCCAGCGACGCGTGATCACTGGCGCCGGCGGATGAGCTCGTCGCCGGCGCGCTGCAGCGCCGAGCCCGCGTCGGCGCTGCGCAGCAGCCCCTGCTCGAACAGGCGCTCCAGCGCCTTGCGCGTGAAGCTGTGCGAGCCGTCGCCGCTGCCCGCGAACAGCAGGAAGTAGCCGTTCTCGCTCATCCACAGCAACTGCAGGTCCATCCAGTCGCCATGCAGCTGCAGCGTGACGCTCTCGCCGACCTGCAGGGCGGCCACCGGCGAGCCCGCGTCCACCGGCGGGGCGGGCGGCGCCGGCGGCAGTTCGTCGTCGAGCTCGAGGTCCACCGTGACCGGACCGGCCGCCGCCGCCGTGCCCAGGGGGCGGCGCATCGCATGCAGGTGGATCGCCGCCAGCTGGTCGAGCCAGGCCTTCTTCATCGCGTCCGACAGCTTCAGCGTGGCCATGCCCGCCGTCAGCCGGTCGACCAGCCCGGGGATCATCGCCACCAGCGTGGGCGAGTCGGCGCGCGAGCGGGCCGCATCCGTGGACCAGATCAGGTCGACGGCCGTGTCCAGCGCCGGCGACAGGCGCCGCGCCTCGGGCGCCAGGCTGGCCCATTCCTGCGCGACGACCAGCGACCACAGCGTCAGGATGAAGCGCCGCGTCTGCGAGGGCGCCTGCGCCGAGTCGAGCTTGCGCTGCAGGCGCGCCTTGGCCTGCGCGACCAGTTCCTCGAGCGACGCGTTGCGGCGCAGCAGGTCCAGCGCGCCCTCGACGGAGGTGAGCCGGCGTTGCGCCTGCTTGCGCTGCCAGCGCGCCAGGCGCTCGACCGCCGCCTCGAACGTGGCCGTGGACGGGTCGGCCGCCACCTGCGCCGCCGTGTCGGCGAGCCACTGCAGGAACTCCGGCGCCGGCGCGCCCTTGTCGACCGTCATGTGCATCGCGATGCGGTTGACCAGCGTCCACGCCGGATGGCGATGCGACTGCAGCAGCGTCGCGTCGTGCGTGGCCAGGTGCACGACGGCGGGCTGCAGCCGCGCGATCCACTGGCGCGCCTCGTCCGACAACGCGGGGTCGGCGCCGATGCGCTCGAACAGGTGGCCGATGAGCGCCGCCGCCAGGCGCGTGCTGGTGGCGTCCTGCAGCGCCGCGAGCTCCTCGCGGTGGCTGTGGATCAGGCCGGGGATGCGGGCGTCGTCGCCCTCGAGCGGCATCGGCAGCGTGTCGGCGACCGGCGCGAACGGCGCCGGGGCGGTGGATGCGGCGAACACCGGTCGCTGCTCGTCGAGATCCATCAGCTCGAACAGCGCGCCGGGCCGCGTGACGTCGAAGCCCGTCGGCGCCGCCATCGTGGAGACCTCGTCGGCGCCGTCGGACGCGCGATCGGCGGCCTCCAGGTGCGAGGCATCGGCGAAGCCGGCCTGGCGCACGGCGGCATAGGCCTCGCTCAGCCGCGGCACCAGCCAGCGCGCGGCGCAGCGCACGAGTTCGGCGCGCGCGGCCGCGCCGAGTCCCAGGCCGTCGGAGGCGGCCCACAGCGCGCGCGCCAGGCAGGGCGGCCCGATCGGCGAGGCCGCCACCTTCACCTCCTCGTGGCGGCGCAGCGCGGCCTCGAACTTGATCAGGCGACGCAGCTCCACCGCGCAGTCCTCGTTGAGGATCTGCACCACCTGGGCGACCTCGATCTCCTCCTGGATGCGGCCTTCGTCCATGATCTCGAACGCACCCAGGTCCAGCCACTGGCCCGCGGCCTTGGCGGCGGGCGGCCGGACGAACTCGGCAAACGCCTGCAGCAGCGCCTCGCCGAACGCCGCCGCGAACCGGTCATGCTGGCGCGCGAGCGCCGCCGCGGCCTCGGTGCGCAGCGCCCGCGTGCGCGCGTTGGTGACGGGCGCGCCGGCGATCTCGGTGGCCAGGCCGGCCGCGCCGCTGCGCACGCGGCGCGCCATCAGCGCATGCGCGCGCTCCAGATGACGTTCATAGGCGGTCTTGCTCACGCGCCCATGTTAGGGCACGCCGGACGCCGCGCTCGCTTCGCGCGCGTCGCCCGGCCGTTGCCGTGCGCCGGCGGCAACAGGCGGGTGCGGCGGCGGTCCGTCGCCGGCCGCCGCCGCGCGCGTCAGAACGCGTAGTTGCCGGCGACGTAGAACGTGCGGCCCAGCGCGCTCGCGTAGCGGCCGTCGTAGCCGCGGGCGTTGCCGGTGCCGGCCTGGTCGTTGAGCGTGAACGGCGGGTTGCGGTCGAACACGTTCTTGACGCCGCCGGTCAGCGACAGCGCCTTCGACACGTCGTAGCGCGTCTGGAAGTCGAACGTCGCGTACGAGCTGACCCGGCGGTTGGCCGAGTTGGTCGAGCAGTTGTCCGAGTCGCCGCTGAAGCCCGCCGCCGTGTCGTAGCAGTAGTCGGCGGTGTCGTCCTTGTAGCCCGGCTTGAAGTTGGCGCCCACCGTGTACTCGAACGCACCGTGCTGCAGCGACACCGACGTGGAGAGCTGGTAGCGGAAGGTCACCTGGCCGTCCGAGCCCACCTTGCCCATGCTGTTGACGTAGTTCGGGTCGCCCGGGTTCTGGTAGTCGGCGCGCAGCATCCACGTCATGTGGCCGCGCGCGGTCAGGCGGCCCACCGGCGTTGCGAGGTGGCTCTCGGCGTCGAAGTCGACCCCCTGGTAGAACGCGTTGCCGGTGTTGATCGGCACCTCCAGGAAGGTCAGCGTCGGCTGGCCGCTGATCGGGTCGTTGGCGATCTTGAACAGCGAGCCGTAGGTGGCGGCGTCGCCGAAGGCGGTGTCCTCGGTGATCGTGTTGATCTGGTCGTGCAGGCGCACCGTCCACAGGTCGGCACCCAGCGACAGCGCCGGCGACGGCTCGATGCGGAAGCCCAGCGTCCACTGCGTGGACTTCTCGGGCTTGAGCGCTCCGCCGTCGCTGGCCGGGTTGCCGCCGGCCTGGATGTTGTACTCGTAGGGCACCGAGAAGCAGTAGGCGGCCTTGTCGTCGGACAGGCCGATCGGGCAGCTGTGCATGCCGGTGTTGCCGAAGGCCTGCAGCGGCGAGCTGACGTCGCCGATCGTCGGCATCTTGAAGCCGGTGCCCACGGAGCCGCGCAGCAGCAGCTCCTTGATCGGACGGAACGCGGCGCTGAGCTTGTAGGTGGCCGACGAGCTCTTCTTGCCCTGGTCGGTGGCGCCGATGAACGCGCCCGCGGTGGTGAACCCGTCCTTGTTCTTCACGTCGCCGTAGGCGTCGTAGCGGGCCGACGCGTCGATCTCCAGCGTCCTGGTGATCGGGGCATTCAGTTCGGCGAACACGCCCCAGGAGCTGCGCGACGAATCGAAGGGCAGCGCGCCCGAGGCGCCGCCGAAGACGGAGTCGGTGTAGTCGGGTTGCAGGGAGTTCGTGCCCTGCGTGATCGCGCTCGGGCGGTCGACGTACTTCTGGCGCGTGAGGTCGATGCCGGTGCCGAAGCCCAGGTCGCCGCCGGGCAGCCGCGCCAGCGTGGTGCTGGTGCGTGCGGACAGCACGTCCAGCGTGGACCGCGTCTGGTCCAGCGTCTGGTGCAGCACCGCCGACGCCAGCAGGCTGGTGGCCGCGCCGGGCTGGCTGGTCAGCGGGTCGAAATCGCCGCTGGTGATCAGCGCGTCGATCGCGTTGGTGGACGAGTAGCCGCCTTCGGCCTTGTCGTACCAATGGTTCTGCGAGTGCGTGAAGCTGAAGCTGGAATCCCAGCTGCCGATCGAGACGTCGGCGCCCAGCACCGCGTGCAGGGTGTTGGTCTGGTAGCCGTCGGTGCGACCGCCGGTGTCGAGCAGGCGCACGTTCATGGTGCCGGACGTGGGCGTGACGCTCGAGTCGTAGCCCAGGCCCGCCAGCAGCGGGGCGATGTCCTTGGCCAGCAGCGCGCTGCTGATCGAGAACGGCTGCGCCACCGCGGCGTAGCGGGCGTCCATCGCGTAGTGCGAGTACGCCAGGTCGGCGAACAGCGAGACCTTGTCGTTGACCTCGAAGCGGCCGCTGCCCAGCAGGCTGGCCCGCCTCGACGCCGGGATGTCCTGCACCGTGGCGGCGTAGTCGTACAGGCAGCGGTCGTTCGAGGCGATCGAGTTGGCCGCGCACGAGCCGTTGGCGAGCTTGTTCGGGTTGATGTAGATCGTGTCGCCGTTGGACAGCTTGACGGTGGCGTTGGCCGGCACCGTGTTGGAGCTCAGCAGGTCCACCTCCTGGCTGCCGTAAGCGTCGTTGAACTTCAGCGCGCCGCTGCGCGAGAACGCGCGCTGGCTGGCGTTGAGCGCCTGCTGCTTGTCGAAGCTGGCCGCCAGGAAGACGTTCCAGCGATCCTTGGCAAGTTCGCCGAAGCCCTTCGAGATCGACACGGTGGCGCTGCGCCCGCCCGCCTTCTGCGGCACGTCGACCTCGGCCGAGATCGCGCCCGCGGTGCTGTCCTTCTTCAGGATGAAGTTGACGACGCCCGCGATCGCGTCGGAGCCGTACAGGGCCGACGCGCCGTCGCTGAGCACCTCCACGCGCTCGACCGCGGCCAGCGGGATCCCGTTGAGGTTGACCTCGGAGCCGGTGTTGAACGGCGCCATGCGATGGCCGTTGAGCAGCACCAGCGTGTACTTCGAGCCCAGGTCGTGCAGCGAGGCGGTGGTGACGCCGCCGCCGCCGCCGTTGACCGATTGCGACTCGGTGGTGAAGCCCTGCATGCTGGCCAGGTTCTGGACCAGGTCCGTGACCGACGTCGCGCCCGACTTGCGGATGTCATCGGCGGTCAGCGTCTGGATCGGCAGCGCGCCTTCGATGGCGATCCGCTTGATCGAGGAACCGGTCACCTCGACACGTTGCACCTCGGTGTCCTGCGCCTGGACCGCCGTGGCCAGCAGGCTGGCCAGCGCCAGGGTGACACCGCTGCAGATCTTCGTTCTTTGAAACATGCTCGTAACTCCGGGAATTGGATGGAATATCTCGTTGCGCAAACTCGTGATTCGCGAACAACGGTCGCTTGAGGGATTCCATTCTTTCCAGCAAGTAACTACCGGCCTTGCTTGCAAACCCTGATGTCGCACGCCGCCGACGGCACTTCATGACAATTTCGCGAGCGGGTTCGTCAAATGGATTGCAGGCCGGACAAACTGCGATGCACAGGCGCGAGGCAGGCGCGCCCGGCCCCGGTGCGGAGCAGCGGCCCGCACGGGCGCTGACCCGGCCCGCCAACTCGACGGGATACGCTCGCAACACGCGCCGCGCGACCGGTCGCGGCGACCATTCCCGGCCCTGCACCGTTCGGGTGCGAGATAATGTTTTCGCTTCGCACAGTTTCTTCCGCCGCCGCGCCGATATATACCGGAATGACTTGGTCGGAAAAGAAATTTAACCCGATCGGCGGCACCCATCGAAACCGACACGGAGGAAATATACTTGGTTGACGAAACGCTGGATCGGGTGGTCGCCCGAGCGCTGGCGCCATGGCGCCGGATGCGCGCCCTATTCGCCGCAGCCGCCCTGATCCAGCGTCAGGCGCACCGTCGTGCCCGCCGCACCGGTGGTCGTCACCTCGACGCTGCCGCCGTGCAGCGCCATCACCTGGCGGACGATGTAGAGCCCGAGCCCGTGGCCCGAGTTCGCGCCGGCGCCGCGGGCGCCGCGGGAGAACAGGCTGGGCAGCACCTCCGCGGCGATGCCCGGGCCCGCATCCTGCACGTCGATGACCAGGGCGAGCGGATCGTCGGAGTCGGCGACGCGCAGGCGCACCGGCGAGCCGGTGGGGCTGAACTTCAGGGCATTGGAGACGAGGTTGCGCAGCGCCAGGCGCATCAGGCTCATGTCCATCAGCGCCGTGCGCGTGGCCGTGTCGCGCTGGACGCGGATGCGGCGCCGCTCGAGTTCGGGCATGTCGCCGATCGTCACCGCGATCAGCGTGTCGACGTCGGTGTCGGTGCACTGGATCGGCGCCGGCCGCGCCAGCAGCGACGCCACCGCCAGCGTGTTGTCGATGCCGGTGAGCACCTGCGCGAGCACCGCCTGCGCGCGCACGAGTTGCTCGGCACCGGAGTTCTCGCCGGCGGCGCGCAGCGCGGCCTGCGCGCCCTGCAGGGCCGCCGAGGCGTTGTTCAGCGGCTGGCGCACCTCGTGCGCGAGGACGTCCAGCATCTCGGTGCGCTCGGTCAGCAGCGCGTCCTGCCGCGCCACGTGCTCCTGGATCTGGTGGCGCAGCTGCTCCTCGCGACGCAGCGCGGCCTGGGTCTGCTTGAGCTGCGTGACCTCGGTGACCTGCACCAGGAAGCCGCGCACCCGGCCGTCGACGACGTCGGGCATGTACTCGGCCAGCGCGTGCCGCTCGACACCGTCGGGCCCGGGCACGATGCGCTCGAACACCTGGCGTTCGCCGGCGAGGGCGCCGCGGATGTAGGGCGCGTTCATCGCGTGCAGTTCCGGCCCCAGGAGCTCGGGCAGCGACGTGCCCAGCAGGCGATCCGCGTCGACCCCGAACCAGCGCTCGTAGGCCCGGTTCGCGTACCGGCAGCGCAGGTCGCTGTCCCAGTAGGCCAGCATCGACGGCACGCGGTCGACCAGCAGCCGCATGTGGTAGTTGAGATCCGCGCTCAAGTCGTCGCTCATGGAAACCTGCGAGGGGAATCGGCGCCCCCATTCTGGAGCACGCCGGCGATCAGCCCCACACGACGGGGTCGGCCCCAGCGTACCAGCCATCGACCCGGTCGGCGACGTCGCCCTCGATGCGCGAGCGCTTGATCTTCATCGTCGGCGTGAGCCGGCCGTTCTCGATGGACCACGGCTCGCGCGCGACCACCAGCATGCGCAGCTGCTCGTGGCCGACGAGCCGGGCATTGATGTCGGCCAGCAGCGCGCCCAGCGCCTGCGCCACTTCGCGCCGCACCGCCGGGTCCGCCACGCGCGGGCGCAGCGCCTCGGCCAGCACCACCATGCCATAGGGGGCCTGCTGGCCGACGCCCGAGACGATGGCCGATTCGACCATCGGGTGCGCGTTGAGCAGGTTCTCGATCGGCGCGGGCGCCACGTACTTGCCCTTGGCCGTCTTGAACTGTTCCTTGATGCGGCCGGTGATCCGGAGCAGGCCGTCGGGCCGCAGCTCGCCCATGTCGCCGGTGCGGAAGAAGCCGTCCTCGGTGAAGCTCTCGGCGTCCAGGTCGGGCCGCTTGAAGTAGCCCACCAGCTGCCCCGGCGACTTGATCAGCACCTCGCTGCCGGGCCCGATGCGCACCTGCACGTCGGGGAAGGCGACGCCCACGTAGCCGGGCAGGTTCAGCTCGGCGGTGGACGAGTGCGAGCAGGCGAAGTCCTCGCTCATCGCGTAGCCCTCGAGCAGGTTGAGCCCGAGCGAGCGGTACCAGGTCAGCACCTCGGCGGGCAGCGGCGCCGAGCCGCTGCCGGCGGCCAGCACGTGGTCCAGGCCCAGGCCGGCCAGGATCTTGCGCGCCACCACCCGCCGCAGCACCGGCACCCGCAGCAGCAGGTCCAGCCGCCGGCGCGGCACCTGGGCGAACACGCCCTGCTGGAAGCGCAGCCACAGGCGCGGCACCGACAGGAAGCTGGTGGGCCGCGCGCGCTGCAGGTCGGCCAGGAAGGTGTCGAGCGACTCGGCGAAGAAGATCCGGGTCTGGCCGCCCAGCAGCGTCGCGCACTCGATGAAGGCGCGCTCGAACACATGGGCCAGCGGCAGGTAGGACAGCACCCGCGCGTAGGCACCGGCGCCCCACGACCGCTCGAGGCGTTCGACGATGCGCTCGGTCGCCCGGGTGACGCTCTCGAAGCTGTGCATCACGCCCTTGGGCTCGCCGGTCGACCCCGAGGTGTAGACCAGCATCGCCAGGTCCGCGCTCGCGCGCGCGGGACGCCCGGGCACCGGCGCGTGGCGCGCCGCGACGTCGTCCCAGCGCGGGTGCGGCGTGGGCGGCGCCAGCGGGAAGGCGATGATGGGCAGGCCGTCGGGGACGCCGGCGGCCTGCTGGTCCCAGGTGTCGAGCTTGCCGACGAACAGCAGCCGGGCCTCGCTGTGTTCGAGCACGAAGCGCACCGTGCTCGCCAGTTCGGTGGGGTAGATCGCCACCGTCGTGGCGCCGGCCATCCAGATGGCCAGTTCCGCCATGAAGAAGTGCGCGCAGTTCTTCGACAGGATGGCCACGCGGTCGCCCTGCCCCAGCCCCAGCGACCGCAGGTGGGCCGCCATGCGGCGCGACTGGTCGAGCACCTGGGCCCAGGTGTAGTCGACCACGCGGCCGCCGCCGACCGGCTGCGTCAGGTAGAGGCGATCGGGCTGCACGGCCTCGTGGTCGTAGACGTAGTCGAGGATCAGCTTGTCGCTGGCCAACGCGGTGGGCTCCCGGCGGTGGGGGTGGCGCACGGGACGGTGCGCGGTGACGCGATTGGGCGCAGCCGGCGCCGGCGCCGTCAAGGGGGCTTGCCCGGGCTTGGCGCCCGGCCCGCCGCGGGCTCAGGGCGTGCGCGGGCGGACCCGGGCGTCGTCGTGCACGCCGGCCGGCGGATAGATCACCACGGTGTCGCCCGCGGCCAGTCCGGCGGCGATCGCGGCCATCGTGCCGTTGCGGGCGATCACCTTGACCGGCACGAGCCGGGCCCGGCCATCCACGAGACGGAACGCCGCCATGCCGGTGCCGTCCGGGTGCGGGAAGACCGCGCTGACCGGCACCTGCAGCACCTTGGGCTGGTCCAGCGTGACGATGCGCACGCCGACCCGGAAGCCGTCGCCCAGCGCCAGCCATTGCGCCCGCGGACTCGTGATCTCGACGATCACGTTGACGCGCTGTTCCTCGACGCCGAGCGCCGAGACCTTGGTGAAGCCACCGGGCTCGACCCGTCGCACGCGGCCTTCGAGCGGCTGGTCGCCGCCCCAGCGCTCGATGACGACGCGGCTGCCCGTGGTGGCGCGCACGGCGTCGGTCGTCAGCAGTTCCGCGACCACCTCGAGCCGGTCGACGTCGCCGAGCTCGACCAGCGGCGCGCCGAGCGCGACGACGCCCTCGCTGGTCTGCAGGACGTGCAGGACGCGGCCGGCGGTGGGCGAGTGCACCGCGAACGTGCGGGAGACGCCGCCGTCGGCCTGCTGCACCGCTTCCAGCGCCGCCCGGGCCTGCTCGAGGTCGTGGCCGGCGGCGTGCCGCTCCTGGGTCACGGCGTCCAGTTCCTTGGCGGCAGCCGCCACCGCGAGGCGGTCGACGTCGAGCTTGCTCGCCGCGACGAAGCCCTGGCGCGACAACTCCTCGCTGCGGGCCAGCTGCTCGCTCGCCTGCTCCAGGGCGACCCGTTGCCCGCCGACGCGGGCGTCGGCGCGCTGCAGCTGCGCGGCCGCGCTCTGCACGCGCAGCTCCTGCTCGTGGCGGGCCCGGGCGTCCAGCATGGCCGGCATCAGCGGGAAGATGGACGCGACGACCGCGGCCTCGTCGACGCGGTCGCCCTCGCGCAGCGTGATGCGCGCGACCCGGCCCGCCAGCGGCGCCGAGACCATGTAGCGCTCGCGCAGGCGCGTTCGCCCGTCCTCGTCGACGGTGACCACGAACGGGCCGGCCGCGGCGCGCGCCGTCTCGACCTCGATCGGTCGCGGAGTGAAGGCCCAGGCCAGGGCCGCCGCCAGGGCCAGGCCCGCGGTCGCCAGCAGGGCGATGTTCGAACGCTTCATTGTCAGTCCCTCGTCTTCAGGACGGCCACGAGATCGAGCCGGTCGATGCGGCGTCGGACGACGAGCGCGCTGGCCGCGCCGGCGGCCAGGACGCAGACGGCGGCCCACGCGTAGGTGCCGGCGCGAATGACCGCCGGAAACTGGAACTGGTCGGACTGCAGCTGGCGCGCGATGAGATGCACCAGGCCCAGGCCCGCCAGCATGCCCAGCGGCAGCGCGATCGCGATGATCAGGCCGAGCTCGCCGAGCAGCAGCGCCGACACCTCGGCGCGCGTGAAGCCCAGCACGCGCAGGCTCGCCAGCTCCCAGCCGCGTTCGGCGAGCGCGATGCGCGCGTTGTTGTAGACGACGCCGACCGCGATGATCGTGGCGAAGGCGGTGAGGATGCCGCTCATGATGCGCACGTTGCGCGCGCTGATGTGCTCCATGTTGCTCAGCATCGTCGCCTTGCTGAAGGCGCCGGCGACGCGCGGCATGGCGCGCGTGGCGGCCAGCAGGGCCGGTTCGCGGCCACGCTCGAGGGCGAGCACGAAGCCGCTGGTCAGGTCGCCGTCGCCCAGCAGGCGGTTCAGGTCGCGCCGATCCATGTAGGCGTTCAGGCCCATCATCTCGCTGACCGTGCCGCCCAGCGGCACGTGCAGCGTGCGGGGACGGCCCTCGAGCACCTCCACGTCGACGACGTCGCCCGGGCGCAGGTCGAGCTTGGCGGCGAGACGGTCGCTCATGAGCAGTCCGCGCCCTTCCAGCGGCACCGCCCGCGGCCCCGTTTCGATCACCCGGTAGAGCGCGGCGCGACCGTCGTAGCCGCGCACCAGGCCGCGCTCGCGCCGCGGGCCGTGCAGGAAGGTCACCGGCACGAAGCGCGTGGACTCCACCATCGTGACGGCGGGCAGGCGCGCCATGGCGTGGCGCGCACCGTCGTCGACCGGCTCGGTCATCCAGACGGCCACGTCGCTGCGCATCGCCAGGTTGAACTGGACATCCACGACCGTGTCGATCGCGTCCCGGAAGAAGCTGCCCAGGATCACGATGGCCACCGCCGCCGCGACGCCCACGACCGACATGGCGCTGCGCAGGGGACGGCGCTCCAGGTTGCGCAGGATCATCCGGCTCGCCGGCCCGAGGGCGCCGATGCCCAGGCGTTCCACGAGCAGATGGCGGTAGTGCGTGGGCGCGGGCGGACGCATGGCCTCGGCCGGTGCGAGGCGCACGGTCGCGACGATGGCGTTGAGGGCGCCCAGCACCGCGGTGGCGACGGCGACGCCGCCGCCGATGGCCAGCAGCCCGGGCGCCACGCGATGTTCGAAGACCGGGAAATGGAAGGACTCGGCGTACAGCCCGGCGAGCAGTCCGCCCAGCCAGTCGCCGACGACCACGCCCAGAACGAAGCCCAGCGCGACGACCACCAGGACGAATTCCAGGTAGTGCACCGCGATCGCGCGGTCCGGGTAGCCCAGCGCCTTCAGGGCGGCGATCTGCTCGCGCTGCGTCGCGACGATGCGCAGCACGACGATGTTCAGCAGGAAGCCGGCCACGGCCAGGAAGATGCCCGGCAACAGCGTGCCCAGCACGTGCTGCTCCTTGATCTCGTTGTCCAGCATGGCGTTGGAGACCTGGTCGGCGCGCCCGTAGGCGTCGCGCCCGCCGTAGCGGGCGAGCACGGCCTCGAGCCCGTCCGTCACCGCGCGCTCCGAGGCGCCCGGCGCCAGGCGCACGGCCACATGGTTGAACGCGTCGTTCATGTCGTAGCTGGCGGCGAGCGCGTCGCGGTCGACCCAGAACACGCCGAAGCCGCGCATGTCGGGCATGCCCCACAGCCCGGCGAAGATGTATTCGGGCGACAAGGCGATGCCGACGATCTCGAGCGTGCGCTGCTTGCCGTTCATCAGCACGTCGATGCGCGCGCCGGGGCCCAGCCCGCGCGCCTGCGCGAAGCCTTCGGAGACCAGCGCCTCCAGGCTGCCGTCCGGCCTCGAATGGCCGGCCGGGTCCAGCGGCCTGCCGGCGCGCAGGGTCACCAGGTTCATGCGCGCGGGGTGGCGCACCGCGTCGACACCGATCAGCCGGCCGATGATGGGATCGGACACGCCCGGGATCGTCGCCCGCACCACCTCCTCGATCGTCACCTGCACGTCGGCGACGCCGGGCACCTCGCGCAGGCCGGCCGCGGCCGCATCGGGGGCGCGCTTGAGGTCGGCGAAGACGTCGGCGAAATGGCTCTCGAGGTAGGTGCGATCGCGCGCCGTCTCCAGCGAGCCGACCGCCGACAGGCTGGCGACGAAGCCGCCGACCCCGCTGGCGACCACGAGCGCGATGGTCAGCGCCTGCGACCACATCTGGCGCAGGTCGCGCAGCAGCTTGCGGTGCAGCGCCTTCACCAGCTCAGCTCCGCGGCGGCGCAGGGATGCGCATTGAGCTCGACCTGCTGGATGCGCCCGCCGCCCAGGCGCACGACGCGGTCGGCCATGCGCGCGATCGCGGCGTTGTGGGTGATGACGACGATGGTGGTGTGGAGTTCGCGGTTGATCCGCGCGATCACGTCCAGCACCAGCTTGCCGGTCTCGTAGTCGAGCGCGCCCGTCGGCTCGTCGCACAACAGGACTTCCGGGCGCTTGACGATGGCGCGCGCCACCGCGACGCGCTGCTGTTCGCCGCCCGACAGCTGCGCGGGGAAATGGTCGCGCCGGCCCGACAGCCCGACGAGGTCTATCGCTTCGTCGACCGACATCGGATGGGCCACGATGTCGGTGACGAGCGCGATGTTCTCGCGCACGGTCAGGCTCGGGATCAGGTTGTAGAACTGGAACACGAAGCCCACGTGCTCGCGGCGGTAGCGCGTCAGCACGGCGTCGTTGGCGGCGGACAGCTCGAGGTCACCGAAGGCCACCGCCCCGGAACTCGGCACGTCGAGCCCGCCGAGGATGTTCAGAAGCGTGGATTTCCCGCTGCCGGAGGGCCCCAGCAGCACGACGAATTCGCCGCGCGCGATCTCGAGGTCCACGCCGGCGAGCGCGTTCACCTGGGTCTCGCCGGCGCCGTAGACCTTGCGCAGGTCCCGGATTCGAAAGATCGCGTCGCCCGGGGGCGGCGCCAGGTCGGTGTGCATGCCGAAATGCTCCGCTCGTCGCGGCGCCGCATGGGCGGCAGCCATCCTGGAGCCTAGCGGCGGCGTGGACCCGCGTGTTGCGCCATCGCAAGTCGCGGCGCGGCGATGCGTGCCCGCCGCGCCGCTCAGCGCTCCTTCATGCTCGACAAGGCCGCCAGCGTCGCCTCTGTCGCCGGGTCGTCCGGCCGCGCCCGATGCGCGATGCCCAGCGCCCGCGACAGCGCCGGGCGCAGCGCGCACATGCGGATGCGACGGTCCGGCGCCGGCGAACCGGCCTCGTGCGGGAGCAGCGCGGCGCCGTAGCCCGCGGCCACCAGGCTCTTCATCGCGTCGTTGTAGTTCAGCTCGATGCGCGCCTGCGGCCGCTGCCCGGCCGCGGCGAACCAGTCGGCCGTCTGGCGCGCGAGCCGGGTGCCGCGGTCGTTGGCGATCAGGGGCCGGGCCGCAAGCCAGGCGGGCGTCACGTGCCGCGGCGGATCCCAGGCGGCCGGCACGAAGGCCAGCACCGGATCGCGGCGCCAGGCCTGCACGCGCAGGCCCCGCGGCGCGGACTGCGGCAGCGCCACGATGCCGATGTCCAGGCGGCCCGCCGCCAGGCGGACCAGGGCCTCCTCGCTGGTGAGCACCGCCACCTGCACGTCGATGTCCGGATGCCGGGCGGCCAGGGCTTCCAGCGCCTGCGGCAGCAGGTGCGCGAGCGCGCCGGTGGAGGCGCCCAGGCGCACGCGGCCGCCGCGCGCGGCGACCTGGCGCTGCACCGTTTCCAGCAGGTCGTCGGCCTCGGCCAGCAGGCGCCGGGCCCGGTCGATCAGCAGGCTGCCGGCCGAGGTCGCGGTGACGCCCGCCGGCGCCCGGTGCAGCAGCCGCGCCCCCAGGCGGGCTTCGAGCTGCGCCACGTGCAGCGTCACCGTGGGCGGCGCCAGGTGAAGGGCCCGGGCGGCCGCGACGAAGGAGCCGAGATCGGCCACCGCCAGCAGCGTGCGCAGGCGGTCGAGGTTGATTTCGCGCATCGGACACCTTTCGTGATCGGTCACCAATTCAGGAATGCTGCATTGGTAGTTTGGCAGATTCAACTGGCCTGCACGGGACGGTTCGCGCACCATGCGCTTCGAACCTTTCCGGAGCACTGCATGACCCCTCTCGTCTACATCGATGGCGACCAAGGCACCACCGGCCTGCAGGTGCGGCAATGGCTGTCGGACCGGACCGACCTGCGCCTTCTGGGGTTGCCGCCCGAGCACCGCAGGGACGCGGCCCGGCGCGCCGAGGCGTTGAACGATTGCGACGTCGCGCTGCTGTGCCTGCCCGACGACGCCGCGCGCGCGGCGGTGGCCCTGGTGCGCCGTCCCGGGGTGCGCGTGATCGATGCGAGCTCGGCCCATCGCACCGCGCCCGGCTGGGTCTACGGACTGCCGGAACTGGCGCCCGGGCAGGCCGCGCGCATCGCCGGCGCCGTGCGCGTCAGCAACCCCGGCTGCTACCCCACGGGGGCACTGGCCCTGCTGCGGCCCTTGGTCGACGCCGGCCTGCTGCCGGCCGACTACCCCCTGGCCATCCACGCGGTGTCGGGCTATTCCGGACGCGGCCGGGCCGGCCTCGAGGATCATGAAGGCCCCGGCGCGGCGGACGCGGCGCCGTTCCAGGTCTACGGCCTGGGCCTGTCCCACAAGCACGTGCCGGAGATCCGGCAGCACGCCGGCCTGGTGCACGCGCCGGCGTTCGTGCCGGCCTACGCCCACTATCGCCAGGGCATCGTGCTGACGATCGCGCTGCACCAGCGCCTGCTGCCCCCCGGCGCGACGGCCGCGCGCATCCACGCGGCGCTCCAGGCGCGCTATGCGGGGCAGCCCTTCGTCGAGGTCGAGGCGATCGCCGCGGACCCCGACGCCCGGCGCCTGGACCCGCGTGCGCTCAACGGCAGCAACCGGTTGCGGCTCTCCGTGTTCGCGCAGGAACGCACCGGCCAGGTGCTGCTGGCCGCGGTGCTGGACAACCTGGGCAAGGGGGCGGCAGGCGCGGCGGTGCAGAACCTCGACCTGATGCTGGGGTTGGACACGGCGCGCAAGGCCCGCGCTGCGGTCATGCCTGGCCGCGACCCGGTGCAGCCGTCCCGGCGGGCCTGACACCCGGCCTGCGAAGCCACTGCTTGACAGCCTCGAACCAGAGCCAGTTGACGAGCACCACGAGCGCTCCACAGGCAAGCATGGCAGGCGGCGGGGTCACGAACGCGAAGAGGCTGCCGAGCACTGGAAATGCCAGGACGCAGCCCAGGAGCGTCGACGTGGCGACGGCCATCCAGGCAAAGGCCTTGCCTGCCGGGACCGCTGCCCGCGGCAGCGACCTCGCGATCCGGCGATTGGCAAGGATGAGCGCGAGATTGGAGAGCACCATCACAGAGAACGTGAGGGCGCGCGCCATCTCGTCGGAATGGCTGAGCCGGCGTGCCACGGCATAGGTCGCCAGCAGCGTCGCGAGAAGGCCCAGTCCTTGCCAGAGGCCCCGGACCAGGACGGCCATGTCGAACAGATGCGCGTCGCGGCGCCGCGGGGGCGCCGTCATCGCGCCGGGTTCCAGCGGTTCGGCCTCGAACACCACCGAGCAGGCGGGATCGATGATGAGTTGCAGAAACAGGATGTGCACCGGCATCAGCAGCATGGGCCAGCCGAGCAGGACCGGCAGGAGCGACAGGCCGACGATCGGCACGTGAACGGCGACGACGAAAACGATCGCCTTGCGCAGGTTGGCGAACACCCTGCGCCCGTAGCGCAAGGCCGTGACGAGCGACGCGAAGTCGTCGTTGAGCAGCACCAGGGCCGCCGCTTCGCGCGCCACGTCCGTGCCGCGGGCCCCCATCGCCACGCCGATGTCCGCGGCCTTCAGCGCCGGCGCGTCGTTGACGCCGTCCCCGGTCATCGCGACGATGTCCCCCCGGGCCCGAAACGCGGTCACGAGCCGCAGCTTCTGGGCCGGCTGGACGCGGCAGAACACGAGCGTGTCCGCCAGCCGCGCGGCCAGCTGGGCATCGCTCATGGCGGCCATCTCGGGGCCGGTCAGGGCGACGCCGTCGGTCGCCAGGCCCGCCTGGCGGGCAATGGAGATCGCGGTCGCCGGGTGGTCGCCCGTGATCATGACGACGCGGATGCCTGCCCCGCGACATTCGGCGATCGCCTGGGGCACGTCGGCGCGCACCGGATCCTCGAGCGCCGCCAGCCCGAGGAATTCGAAATCGAAATCGTGCTGGATGGGCGGGAGCTCCGACTTGCCGAAGCGCGCCCGCGCCACACCGAGCACGCGCAGGCCCTGGCTGGCCAGGGCCGCGACTTCTGCGGCCACGAGCTCGCGCCGTCCGGCGTCCATGTGGCACAGGTCGACGATCGCCTCGGGCGCCCCCTTGGCCGCGATCATGCGCTGGCTGGAGTCGGGCGATTGCCAGACCCGGGACATCGCCAGCATCTCGCGCGACAACGGGTAGTCGTCGACGAGCGTCCAGTCCGCGTGCAGGTGCTCGGTATGGGCGAGCAGCGCCTGCCCCGCCTGCACGATCGCCGACTCCATCGGATCGAATGCGCGGCGATGGCTGGCCAGCACGGCGAACTCGAGCACGCCGTGCAACGCCTCCGGCAGGTCGCCAGCCGCCTTGCCCTGGCAATCGCAGGACGCGGACTCCGACCACAGCTGGCGCACGGCCATGCGGTTGACCGTCAGAGTGCCGGTCTTGTCGACACACAGCACCGTTGTCGCACCCAGGAGTTCGATGGCCGGAATCTGGCGCGCAAGCACCTTCTCGCGCGACAGCCGCCAGGCGCCCAGGCCCAGGAACAGGGTCAGGATGACCGGGAGTTCCTCGGGCAGGATCGCCATGGCCAGCGTGAGCCCGGCCAGCAGCGCCTTCAGCCAGTCTCCGGTGACCGCCAGGTCGATGCCGGCCAGCGCGACCGCGAGGACCAGGCCGCCGATGGCCACGCGCTTGACGACGCCGCGGGTTTCCTTCTGCACCGGGGTGTCCTCGGCGCCGATCGACTCGAGCGACTTTCCGATGCGCCCCAGCGCGCTGCGCTCGCCGGTGGCCGTGACGCGACCACGGGCGGTGCCCTGCGTGACGAGCGTTCCGGAAAACACGCGGCTGCGGTCGTCGACGGCCACCGCGACAGCGTCGTCGAGCGATGCGGCCGCGGCCGTCTTGTCGACGGCGATCGATTCGCCCGTCAGCATCGATTCGTCGACCGCCAGGTTCGACGATTCCACGAGGTCCATGTCGGCGGGAATGCGATCGCCCTCGGCCAGCAGCACGATGTCGTCGACCACGAGCTCGCGGCTGGCGATGCGCACCGGCTTGCCGTCGCGCAGCGCGGTCGCCTGGGGGCTGGACATGTCGCGCAGGGCCTCCAGCGAGCGCTCCGTGCGGCGCTGCTGCACGAAGGTGATGCCCATCACGACGAACACGAAGCCCAGCAGCATCAGCGCCTCGCTGCGATCGCCGAGCAGCATGTAGATCGCGCCGCAGCCCACGAGCAGCAGGAACATCGGCTCGGTCACGACCTCGCGCAGGACGCGCAGGCCGCTGCGGCGTTCCGACGCCGGCAGCTCGTTGGCGCCGTCGCGCGCCAGCCGGGCCTGCGCCGCGGCCGCGTCGAGCCCGGCGTTCTTCATGGCGTCGTGGCGACGCGGTCGGCGCCGGTTCGCGCGGCGAGCGGCGGTGCATGGTCGAGGTCCGGACGACGCCAGGGGTCGACGTGCGTCATCAGGTTGAGCACCCGGTGTCGCTCGAGCACGCGCCGGCGGGCCGCCACGGCGATATCGTGCCCCGCCTCGACGGAGATCGACGCATCGACCTCGATGTGGGCATCGACGACGATCATGTCGCCCATCTTGCGGGTCCGTACGTCATGGACGCTCTGCACGCCCGGTGTCTCCGTGAGCGTGCGGGCGATGGCCTCGACCTCCTGGTCATCCGCGGCACGATCCATCAGGTCGTGGAGCGCATCCCAGCTGAAGGTCCAGCCCATGCGGCCGACCATGAAGCCGACGATGAGCGCGGCGATCGGATCGAGGATCGGATAGCCGGCCAGGTTGCCGACGATGCCGATGCCCACGACGAGCGAGGACGCGGCATCGGAGCGCGCATGCCAGGCGTTGGCCACCAGCATGCTCGACTTGACCTTCTTGGCGATGGCCAGCATGTAGCGGAACAGGATCTCCTTGGCCACCAGCGCGGCGGCCGCCACCCACAACGCGACCACGTGCACCTGCGGCACCGAGCCCGGATCCTGCAGCTTGTGCGCGGCCGACCACAGCATCCCGACGCCGACGGCCAGCAGCAGCAGCCCGAGCACCAGCGAGGCGGCGGTCTCGAAGCGATGGTGTCCATAGGGATGGTCCGCATCTGCATCCTTCTTGCTGTGATGCCCCGCGAACAGGACGACGAAGTCCGCCACCAGGTCGGACAGGGAATGGATGCCGTCGGCGACCAGGCCCTGCGATTTCGAGACGATGCCGATGCCGACCTGGGCGGTCGACAGGGCCACGTTGACCGCGACGCTGACCCAGGTGCTGCGCGCGCCGGCAGCCGCACGCTGGGCGGGCGTGTGATCGGCGTCCTCGAGGTCGTCGAGGTCTTGCGGAAACTCTTCTCGATTCATGCGACTCCTGGTGCGCTGCAGCGATGGGGCGTTGATTCAGGGGGCGACGGACGGCGACGCGGCAGGAGGGCCTACTTCCTGAGCACGAGTTCGTCGTGCACGCTGTGGGCGCCCTGGGCCGATCGCGCCATCTTGAGGGCCTCGTCGATCTGCGCCTGCTCGTTCAGCGTGCCCGTCAGGCGCACGTCGCCCTTGAGCGTCACCACGCCGATGTCGAAGCCCTTGAGCACCGGATCCTGGCCCAGCGCCGTGCGGACGTTCACCGTGACGTCGTTGTCGGCGATGTTGCCACCCGCGGCAATTGTCGCAGTCGGCGCGTCGGCGGGCGCGGGCGGCTTGCTGCAACCGCTCACGACGAGTACCGCCAGGGCCAGGAGCGAGGCGTGCAGGGGGAAGTTCGAGGTTCTGTTCATTGCAAGATTCCTTTGGCCACGTGAAGCAGCGCAGCCACGGGTTGTCCGGGTCGCGGAGGCTGAACGGCCGAGCCAGATCGCTGGACGCCGTGCAGCTCAAACTGTTCGTCAGTCAAAGAGATCGCGCAGAAACGAGCCGCGCGGCCGGTTCTGGCCGTACTTCGAATACTTGTCCCTGTTGTCATGGCCATGGCCAGAGGCCTGGAAATCCGCACGTCGATCCTGCAGGTCAGGCATGGCCTGGCGGTGCGCGGACGCAGAGAATTCTCCGCGCTCGAGTTGCACCGAGCGCTCGATCAGCTTGTCGAGCTCACCGCGATCCAGCCAGACGCCACGGCATCTGGGGCAATAGTCGATCTCGATTCCTTGTCGATCGGCCAGAGCCAGGTCGACATCCTTGCAGACAGGGCAGAACATCTTTCTTCCTTTGCGTCGAAGAAGTTCGACCGGTTGATGTTATGAAGACTTTCTTATCGAATTCTTAGCAGGGCGAGTCCGGACGCAGGAAGTGCACGCACCCCACGGGCCCTGGACTGTTCTGCGACTCTGACGTTGTGGGGCAATGTCATCTGTTCGCCAACGCACGCTCTCGCCGGTCCGACGCATCCAGCAGGCCGTCGGCGGAGACTGACTGCAGAAGGACTGGTGCATCCACAGCTCGATTCGTGTGCCCCCGGTGGTGCCAGGACAGCCAGGGACTCCCTTTGTGAGGCAGTTCGTCACTGGCGCGCTGGAGCGAGGATGTTGAGCCTCGCCTTAGCGAGGGATCTCCATCGCGGCGTCTTCGAATGTTCCCGCCGCTGCGTCCACGTGGCATCCACCGCAATTGCTCTTGCCCTTGACCTTCGGCAACTGCCAGTCAGTCGCCGGAATGCCCCTGTGCTTCTCTACCCAATATGGCGTGTCGGTGATCCGTACCGGGATCACGCCAGGCGGGATCGACCGGTTGATCTTGAATGCCGCTTCGGTTGGACTGTTCTCAGATGAATTGCGCTGCAGGAAGGCCAGGATAGCGGCAGTCGTCGGCGCATCGAGTGCCAGGTCCGTTCCGAAATGCTGCCCTTGACGCGCCATGAGCAGCGTCCACGACCTCGTCGGCAGCAGGTTCGGATGAAACGCCAGATGGCATGCACCACACTCCTCGCGCCACAGGGGCTCGTCCGGGAGCGGACGCCCCACGAAGGCGACATGCGGCGTCTCGGAACCGGGATTGATCCGGCCCTCGCGTACCGGGACCGCTCCATGCCATGCGTAGAAGAACCACCATCCGCCAAAGGCCGCCACCACTAGCAGAATCACTGCCCCTGCGCCACTGAAAGGCCTCGACGCCGCGGCGTCGTCGGGTGCTTCCTTCCTGCCGGTCATCATCGCCAGCGGCAGGTTCTCTTTGTGCAGCCAACTGCCCACCGCGACGCCGGTCAGGTGCCCCGCAACGGTCACCAGCATCAGGATGGCTAGCACGTCGTGCGCCTGCTTCAGCCATGCCGTCGCCCCGATGGACAGGAACCCGGCCACAGGTCCATGGCCTTCCTCACCGCCCTGGGTAAAGATGCCCGTCAGTGCGACCGCGATACCCAGCAAGAGCATGGCGACGATGGCCAGACTGGCCGCCGGGTTGTGGCCAAGGTAAGGCCTGTCGCGCTTGGCCACGAGGTCCCGCAGATAGGCGAGGCCGGCAATTGGACCGACGACGAACGACGCAAAGCGTGCGTAGTGGCCGCCCGTGAAGCCCCAGACCAACCGGAACCCCATGAGCCCCAGCATCAGGTAGCCGAAGAAGATGTGAATCGAAAGCCAGCGGTCAGACGCACTCGTCAGCCATGCGCCTGTGAAACAGGTGACGAGGAGCCAGTGGAACAGCCGCGTGGGCAGATCCCAGACGAGAGTGGGTTTCACGCCGAGTTTCACCGCGATTCGTCTACCGAGGGATCTTGACAGAGCGCTCGCTGAAATCCCCCCTGTCCGCCCCAGCGTGGCAAGCTTGGCAATTCGAGGCGCTCCTGACGGAAGCGCGATTCCAGACTTCCGCTGCTACTTCTCGGCCGTTATGTTGGCTCTTGAACCATTGGGTCTCTGTTATGCGCATCGGTGCAGCGTTGCCCGTCCAGCGATTCGCCGCATTGGCCACCAGAAAGGCAGTGATCTCCTGGTTTTCCTTGGCGCTCAGCGAGGCATCCGCCTTGAAATGCTTGTCCAGCCCGGACATCAGCTTGCGCCAGGACTCGACGGGCAGCAGGCCCGGTGCGTACGCGATGTGGCAGGCGCTGCACTCCTTGGCCCACGTCGGGTTCACCTTGGCTGGTTGCAGCAACCGCGCCCGCTCCTGACCGGCGTACTCGCCCTCCTCGTCGTCATCGGCCAGAACTGCGCTTGGCACCAGTGCCAGGAGCAGAAGAAGTTGGAGGATTGTCTTCATGTCGGGTCCTATTTCACGGACAAAAGGTAGGCGATGAAGTCGCCCTTCTCGTTCGCAGTGCAGGCGCGCTTGAGAACATCGCTGCAGTTGCGCTTGAACCACTTCTCCACCTTGGCTGCGTCGGTGAAGCGCTCGGCATTTGCCACTGGGGCCATGGGTAGGATGTCCTTGCCTGTCGTCGCGTGCCTTCCGTGCGCCTTCGGTGAATTGCCGTGGCAATTGGCGCAAGACGCCTCACCGGTCTTGGCCTTGTAGAAAGCCTCACCACGCGGTGCCGAGAAGTCAGCGAACGCCGAGTTCTCTTGTTTCGCCGCGGCGCGGTAGGCCTCCTGGACAGGATTGGCGACGGCCATCAGCGGCAGTGTCATCGCCGCGATCGCGGCCAAAGTACGAATCAACATGGTCTTGCTCCTTGGGGCAACTGAGTGAACCGATGCAAGACAGCAATTGGTCCTGCCCTGCAATCCGACGGATGCGACAAGCCATGTTAGGGATCGTTGCTTATCGAATTCTTAGCGGACTCAGTCGGAGAACGCGCGCTGTCGGCACTTTGCGTCGACATGCCAATTCCTGGCGGACTGCTGACTCTGAACGCTTGGAGGCGATGCATCTGTTCGCTAACGCACGCGCGCCAAAGCCCGTGCACCAAAGGCCAGGGAGTCGAATTTGCTTCGAAGTTTCCCCTCAGCCACGGCAGCGCCAAGAAGCACGCGTCGGCCTTGATCGCGACTGTCGCGACAGCCTCCGCCACCTGCTTCGGCGTCTGGCCTCGAAACTCCGTTGAAATGAGCTACGGTGCACGGCTTGAGCCAGGCCAATTGACCTGGCTGCGGAGACATTCTTGGACTTTGATCGACGTCGAGAGCCCGCACATGCGCCCAGGCCTGGAAAGTCATCCGTTCAGCGAGCGATGGGGATCTGCCGAAGGAAAGTCGACGTCAACCCGCAGTCCGTGAAGGTGTTCCGATCTTGAGATGGAACAAGTCGCATCGTGAACTGCCGCAATTCTTCTGATGATGGACCAACCCAAACCGCTGCCGTCCTGATGGGTTCCAACAACCCGAAAGAACCGTTCTCCCATCCGTGCGATGTTCACACTGTTCATGCCCGGTCCGCTGTCGTCAACCCTCACTCGCACGCCACCGTCCGTACGCGTCACCGTGACAGCAACGGTCGCCTCCAAGGGGCTGTACCGAATCGCGTTGTCCACCAGATTGCGCACCAGAACGGCGAGCAGCGTGGCGTCGCCGGTCACCACGCACCCTTCGTCGGCATCGACGCCGATGTCCTGGTTCTTGTCGAGCGCTGCAGGGGCGACCTCGGCCGCGACTCGACGGATGAGAGCCCCGAGTTCCACGGATTCGCGCAGGGGGAGCACACCGGCCTCGATCCGCGACAGCGTCAGCAATTGCTCGACAAGACGGGTCGCTCGGTCGCAGCCATGGAGCGTGAATTCGAGTGCGTGTATTCGCTCTGCCGGCTCGGTTGCTGCTATCGCGACCTGGGCCTGTGCCCGGATCGCTGCGATCGGCGTTCGAAGCTCGTGGGCCGCATCGGCCGTGAAGCGGCGCTCCTTTTCGACCAGTTGCGCAGTACGCAGCAACAGGTCGTTCAGGGCAACTACCATCGGCGTCAGTTCGGACGGTGCATCAGCGACGACGACGGGTTCCAATTCCTGTGGTGTGCGTTGCTCCAACGTGGAGGCAAGGCGCCGAATCGGCGCGACACCATGCCGAATGGCCCACCAGACTGCCCCCGCCAGTGCGGGCAGCGCCATGAGCATCGGCCAGAGCGTGCTGCGCAACACGGCCCAGAGGATGTCTTCGCGCGATTCGACCTGCTCGCCGACGAAAACCTCCACATCGCGCTCGGCGCCGTAAGCGGCAAACACCCGCCAGGTCTTTCCGGCAGAGACCACCGTCTGGAACTCCCCGCCGGATCCGGCGATGCCCGCCATCAACGGTTGGATGGGCGCGTTGGCTGACCGCTGTACCAACTGCCCCGCATGGAACACCTGGAAGGCAACCCTTGGCGCGTACCGATGCAGCAGGGGTGCATCCACGCCGCGCTCGTCTTCCTCACGTTCCTGGGTCTGTTGCACGACCAGCAGGGCCGCCGCCTGCGCGAGGTGGCTGTCGAGCAGTTCATCCAATTGGCGTCGCGCGTCGAGCCAGGTCAGGCACGCGGTCGCCATCCACACGGCCACCACGAGGCCGAGCACCAGCACGAGCAGGCGCCCTTGAAGGGATGGCGGGCGCAACGTCATGGCTGGAGCTGCACGCCGCGAACCGTGTAGCCCACGCCGCGCACGGTCTTGATGAACTGGCTGCCGAGCTTGCGGCGCAGATGATGGACATGCACCTCGACCGCATTGCTCTCGACCTCCTGCCCCCAGCCGTAGACGTGCCATTCGAGTTGCTCCCGCGACAGGACGCGGCCGGCATTGAGCATCAGTGCGTGCAGCACGTCGAATTCGCGCGAACTCATCGCGACCGGTTCTCCGCCCTGTTCGACGAGATGCGCCGTCGGGTCGAGCTGCACGTCGCCAACGGTCAGGCGAACGGTCGCCAGGCCGTGCGAGCGTCGGATCAGGGCGCGCAGGCGGGCGGCCAGTTCGTCCAGGTCGACCGGCTTGACCACGTAGTCGTCTGCCCCGATGTCCAGGCCCTGGATCCGATCCGCGACGCCGTCACGGGCCGTCAGGATCAGCACGGGCAGGGCGATCCCGGAATGTCGGATGGCCGCGAGCACGGCCATGCCGTCCTTCAGCGGCAGGCCCAGGTCCAGGATGGCCGCCGCGTAGATCTCCGTCTGCAATTCGCGCTCGGCCGCCTCGCCGTCCTTGACCCAGTCGACCAGGAATCCGAGTTGTCGCAGGCGGGCACGCAAGCCGTCGCCCAGCAACGGATCGTCTTCTGCAAGCAGGATGCGCATCAGGGAACTCCGATAGGACAGGTGTGAACCGGTCCGGGTTCAATCATCGTCATCATGATCCCGGTCGCCGTGGTGCGACCCCGGCACCGCGCCGGGGTGCGAGGGCGATGCCTGCCACTGGAACGCCCAGAAGGCCAGGACGGCGACGATCATCAACGCGGCAATGCCTCTTCGCGAACTGCGGATTCCGTCGGTCGGCTTCGCAGACCGGACTCCGGTGACCATGGTCTTCGCGAGGTTCTCGCGATGCAGCCAGGTTCCCAGCAGCACACCCGCGAGGTGCAGCACGACGACGGCCAGCATCAGGTTGGCCGCCAGCTCGTGCGACTCTTCGAGCCGCTCCCCGATCGCGCTGTTGTACACCAGCCAGCCGGTGGTCGCGACGATCCAGGCCAGGCCCAGCATGGCCACGATGGCCAACGCCCCCGCGGGGTTGTGCCCGGTGTGGTGCTCGGGCGTCCCTCGCAGAAGGCTGCGCACGTAGCGCGCCACCGCGGCGGGGCCGCGGACGAAACTCGAGAAGCGCGCCCAACGCGGGCCGATCACTCCCCAGACGATGCGGAAGGCCACCAGGCCCGCCATCGTGTAGCCGAGCGTGACGTGCACGGTGCGCCACGACTCGTCCTCCGCGGTGAGGTAGGCACCGACGAACGTCGCTGCCATCAGCCAGTGGAAGACGCGCAGGGGCGCGTCCCAGACGAGGACCGGCGCGGCGATCGCGTTCGTGTCTTCAGGTTCGGCGGACGCGCCTGTCGGGGACGTTGACGAGACATTCATGGAGTCCTCCTTGTCATGGCTGGCGCATCGGCGATGCACGCAGTCTCATGCGAGTGGGTGGGTTGCTTGCTTGCTTGCTTGCTTGAAGCACATCTTTGCGCGGCCACCTTATGGTTTTCTTATCACTCGCTAAATGTGCATTTAGCACATATGCTATACTTCGATCCCCGGCAGCGCCTTACTTCCTCCCTGACTGTCGGTCTCGACCCGGCCTCGCGCCGGGTCTCTTTTTTCCGCCGTGAGGGCGGTTTTCGGGTGTCAGCACTGTCTGAACTCGACCAAGCTGCCGATTCAACGATTTGGCGGAGGCTGATGGCGAACGCGACCGCGTTCTACAACTCGGCGTTCCTCTCGCGGCTGCTGACTGAATGCGCGGCCAGTGGTAACGAGAAAGCGCTCGCGCTCGTCACGTCGACGCCGCCGGTCGCCTGGCAGCACACCCACCTGAACGGGCGCTACACCTTTCGCGACAGAGACCAGCCCATCGATCTCGACGCCATCCTCCAGGGTCGATCCTGGAATGATGCAGTGGGCCTCGCGACGCTCGCTCGGCAATCACCCAGGCTACACGCTTGCCCGGCGGAGCCTTTCGCAGTTCAGGCTGAGAACCGCTGGATGCTGCCCCGAAGCATGACTTGCAAAGATCAATCATTCGACTATAGTCAAATGATGGAAAATAAAGAGATCATTCGCTCCCTCGCTGCCCTTGCCCATGACCTGCGCCTTGAGGTGTTCCGTGCCCTGGTGGTGGTCGGTCAGCAAGGCATCACGCCCGGCACGATGGCGGAGCATCTGGACGTGCCGGCGGCGACTTTGTCCTTCCACTTGAAGGAATTGACGAACGCTGGCCTCGTCACGCAGGAGCGTCAGGGGCGGAACTTGATCTACCGGGCTTCGTTTCAGCACATGAATTCGCTGATCGACTATCTCACCGCCAATTGCTGCCAGGGTGAGGCCTGCCTGCCCGCGTCAGCGACATCCTGCAAATTCTGACGGGGGTTCCCAGTGGAGCGCTTCCAGGCCTTTTCTGCTGCAAGCCAGGCAATTGGCGTCGTGAACCCATTGGCGCTCGAAACGCTCGCACACGTGGCACTGCCGACGGCCGGCTGCCGCAGCAAGGGTTGGGAAGAATTCGCTACCCCTGAGGCTCAACGGATGGATTTCGCCTTCACCGCCCGTGACAAGGCCGCGGGAGAAACCTGCCCGGCCTGGCCTGGGCCAACCTGTCACAGCGCATTGGGGCATGCCCGACCCAGCGGTTCTCGAACCCAAAGTCGCCGGTCGCCAAGCTCTTCTCGACACGGCAATCCTGCTCAAGCGTCGCATCGAGTCGAGTCGATGATGGCGCTGCCGTTGCCATCCACCGACAGGATATCCCTGCAGGCTGCGGCCCACTCGATCGGCCAGCAATCCTGAGCCTCTGCCCAAGACCATGACTACCCACGTCCTCATCCTCTGCACTCACAACTCCGCCCGAAGCGTACTCGCTGAAGGCATGCTCGAATACTGGGCAACGAAGCTCGGCAAGGAGGTGAGGGCGCACAGCGCAGGCAGCACTCCGAGCGGCCGCATCAATCCCTTCGCACTCGAAGCACTGCGCAATGCCGGCATCGACACGGCCTCGTACCGAAGCAAGAGCTGGGACGAGTTCAGTATTGACGGTGCACCTCCGCTCTCGGTCGTCATCACGGTATGCGACAGCGCGGCGGCGGAGCAGTGCCCCGTCTTCTTTGGGGGTACAGGGGGGCAACCGGTGAAGGTGCACTGGGGCTACCCCGATCCGTCGAACGCAGAAGGAGGCGACGAAGGCAAGCGCCGCGCGTTCGAGTTGACGCGTCAGGCGATCGGCTTTCGGATGCTGCAACTGCTGCAATTGCCACTGGACTCGATGACCCAGCCCGAGTTGCGTCACGCGCTGGCCGAGATCGGAAAGCGCTGAGGTGGACCTGCACCGCAAACTTGCTGCCGAAGCGCTGGGAACCGCCCTGCTGCTTGCCGTGGTGATCGGCTCGGGCATCATGGGCGAGCGCCTTTCGGGTGGCAATGTTGCCATCGCGCTGATTGCGAACACGCTGGCTACCGTGGGCGGCCTGTACGTCTTGATCGAGGTCTTCGGTCCGGTCAGCGGCGCGCATTTCAATCCCGCCGTCAGCGCCGTGATGATGTTTCGACGGGAGCTACCGAAGGCCTCGTTCGTTGCCTACGTTGCCGCCCAGTTGACGGGTGCGATGCTGGGTGCATGGCTCGCGCATCTGATGTTCGGTCTACCGATCTTGCAGTTCTCGACCAAGGTGCGCGGCGGTTCAGGCCAATGGATCGCAGAGGCAGTGGCCACTGCCGGCCTGCTACTGGTTATCCTTCGCGCGCCTGCAGGCCGGGCGTCCTCCATGGTTGCCGCCTACATTGGTGCGGCCTACTGGTTCACGTCCTCGACCTCGTTCGCCAACCCTGCCGCAGTTCTTGGACGTTTGTTCAGCGACAGCTTTGCCGGCATCGCACCAATCAGCGCGCCCGGCTTCATGCTCGCAGAATTTGCCGGCACCGCCATCGGCGCCGCCATTCACCTGGCACTCGAGGCGCCGACTCACCGGGCACGCCGTTCGAATGTCATCGATGCCTCGGGCGACACGGCCTCCGAGACGACTGAATGCGGTCGGCAGCCGATTGACTCAGAGATCCACCGCGCCGCAAGCTGATTCCAGATCTCTGCAAGGTCGACTCGACCTGTTCGATCGGCTCGCGGCTGGGGCGACGTCAAGGAAGCGCCGACGACACTCCCCTCCGCGTGACGCCGCCCCGTACCTGGTCGCCCGTTGCAGCGAGAGCCGGGGAGCCAATCAGCTAGCCGCCGATGAAGTGCATCTCGACGCGACGATCGGCGGCGACCGCCCTCTCGTCTCGGCCAAGGATCCTGGGGCGACGGAGTTCAGAGTACCGGTCGCTTCGTGCTGCCCAGATGCCGTCAAGGAACGCAGCGAGCTCCTCGTCGCTCGCGCCGCCGCGCAGCAGCGAACGAAGGTCGTGACCGTGACTCGCAAACAGGCAAAGGTAGAGTTGTCCGTCGGTTGACAGACGAGCACGCGTGCAATCTCCGCAGAAGGCGTTGGTTACGCTGGATATCAGGCCGATTTCCTGGCCGGTGCCCATGAATTCATAGCGCACAGCCGTCTCGCCATCGGTGACGGCGGGCAGGCGCGCGAGCGTTCCCATCTTTTCCAAGCGTTCCAGCACCGATCGCGACGGCAGGACGTCGTCGAGTCGCCAGCCATTCGTCGATCCGACGTCCATGAACTCAATGAACCGAAGGACGACCGCACGACCGTAACGTCGATGCAATGCGCGCGTCAGCGGGACGATCTGCTCATCATTGGCGCCCCTCTTGACGACCATGTTGACCTTGACGGGCTCGAAGCCTTCGGAGATCGCGGCGTCGATGCCCGCCAGAACGTCTTCGACGCCGACGCCAACATCGTTCATCGACCGGAAGACGCGGTCATCGATTGCATCCAGGCTCACGCTGAGGCGTGTGAGTCCGGCCGCCTTGAGTGCCTTGGCCTTGCGTGCCAGGATGGAACCGTTGGTGGTGAGCGTCAAGTCCAGCGGCTCGCCCGTGGGGGTACGAAGTTCGGCCAGCATCTCGACGAGTTGCTCCACGTTCTTGCGCACCAAAGGCTCACCACCAGTGAGCCGCAGCTTGCGAACGCCGGCGCCGACAAACACGCGTGCGGTGCGTGTGATCTCCTTGAAGCTTAGCAACGCCGACGGGGAGAGGAATTCATGGCCGTTGTCGAAAACCTCCTTGGGCATGCAGTAGCCGCAACGAAAGTTGCATCGATCCGTGACAGAGATTCGCAGATCCCTGAGAGAACGGCCGCGCTCGTCGATTCGATCCTGACCGGGAAGGAGCGCATTGCTGGAGGAGGCGATGGTCGCTTGAGGAACGGCACGTCGAAGGTCGCGGATTGGGAAGGTCTTCACGCGCGCCTTCGGACTTTCGTCAAGGACGTTGCACACAACGGCACTTGCTTTGAACACAGGTTCGGCAACCCGGGCTGCCTTCCTTCAGCCGAACAGAAATGGTCGGGCGCTGACCGACGGTGGACCACGATCAAGCGAACCGCCGATCCTTGAAGCTGACGGTGGCCTGCCATTCCTCGACGCTTCCGACTCGACGGATGCTGCCCCAGGTACCCTTGTAGTAGGGCACAACGTTGCGATCGACCCAGGAAGTCGTGACGTCGCCAGCGACACCCTTGATGTAGCCGAACAGCATGAAGGTCTGGTTCGCCTTTATCGCCTTGGAGGGATAGGCCATCGCGTAGGTGTTGCCGTAGTCGTTCCAAATCTCCACGACGTCTCCGCCCTTCACGCCGAGCTTGCCCGCGTCGTCGGGATTCATCTCAATGAACGCCGACGGGTAGCGACCCATGACGAAGGGGTTGTACTGGTCGTGGTAGGCGGTTTGCCACACTTCGTTGGCGCGCCCGTTGTTGATCCAGAAGTTGTGCTTCGCCTTCTGCTCGGCGACCGGCTTGGGCAGCCCGTTCCAGGGAGCGGGCTTGAACTCTGCCCGGCCATCCTTGGTACTGAACTTGCCGTCGGCATAGATCATTTCGGTGCCGATCAGCTTGTCGCCATCGACCCGTCGGATGGGCAACTGGACACCGTTGTTGCCGGCCTTGCGCAGCAACGCGTAGGTGGCCATGTAGCCGGTATCTCCACCCTGGCTGTCAATCGGCCCGACGCCGGGGCGCCCGGCCCGGCGGAAGCCATCGTTGAACGCATCCTCCTCGGTCGTCCATTCAAAGCCGTCGAACCGCCTGGCCATGTCGGCCCTGCCCTCGCGCCGGTACATCGCCTTGAGCGTGTTGGCAATGTCGGCAGCGATCAAGCAGTCCGCCTTCGCCGAACCCGGTGCATCCATGAACTTCTCCGAAAGGCGAAGTCGACGCTCGCCGTTCATCGAAGTGAGGTTGACCTCGCCCGGTTGCGCCGCCGGAAGCATCAAGTGGGCGGTCTCGGAGATCGTCGTGGGGTACAGATTCATCGCCGCAACAAACAGCCCGCCCTTGTTCTTGCAGGCGTCGTAGGCGACGTCAACCAGCTGGGCAGTGGTTGCGCCCCGGGCCTTGGCGATCGCATCCTTCACGATCGCGGCGCGCCGCTGCAGAACCACTCGGTGCTGTTCAGCGTTGAGCGACGTCTGGAACGGGTTGGTCCCCCAAAGCGTGTACATCAGCCCCTTGCCGGCGATGATCTCCTGGTCGATGTAGATCTTGGTGTCGCCCGGATACGGCGGACGCGTGTAACCCTCCTGGTGACCCCCCATGCGACATACCCCGGTACCTCGACGTCCGACGTTGTGCGTTGCGAGACCCAGGCTGACAAGCGCGCTCTGGATGACGTAGTTGTCGTTGCCCCAGATGATTCCCTTTTCGTAGGGATGGAACGTGCGCGGCCGATGGCCGCTGGCTTTCGGCTTGTAGGCCCACTCGGCGGCTTGGCGGAGCTTGTCCACGGAGATGCCCGTGGCCCTGGAGCCGTCCTCCAGCGACATGCGATTCGACTTCACGGCGTCGTCGAAGCCCCGCGTGTGTTCGGCGATGAAGGCCTTGTCATGCCACCCTTGCTCCACGACATGGGTGAACAGCGTGTTGAACAGTGCGGTGTCACTGCCAGGCTCGATGTCCAGGTGCAACACCCTGTCCTTGCCAGCCACCTGCTCGGCGATCGCCACTGTCGCGGAGCGACGCGGGTCGACGATGATGATCCTGGCGGCTTCGGCAGTCTCTCCAGGGAACCAATGCTTCTTCTTGTCGACCGTGCTGCCGCTCAGGTTGGGCACCCAGTGGTTCAGGAAGTAGTTGGTCTGTGTTTCGTACGGGTTGCACCCGGTGGCGAGGATGACGTCGGCAACCTGCGCGTCCTCGTAGCTGTTGTTCAGTTCTCCGACGCCCATGTCGCGCGTGGCGTGGCATTCAGAGTTGTAGGCGGGTCGGTTGTGGATGCGCACCATCGGCGTCTGGAGCGCCGTGAACATGAGCTTGCCGGTGCCCCAGGTGTTCTCGAAGCCACCGCCCGCGCCGCCGTGGTCGAAGCAGTCGTAGACCAGCCCGCTCGGGCCGTCCGCATCGAGGATCTTCTTGGTCAGCCCTGCGTAGAGCGCCAGAGCGTCGTCCCAACTGGTATCGAGCCATTGGTCGCCGATGTTGATCCGCGGACTCCTGAGTCGCTCCCGGCCGAGGCCGTCCCGCGAATACATGTACGAGGCCAGCTTGCCGCCCCGAGTCGACGATAGACCGCTGTTGACGCTGCATGCCTTGTCGGGAACCACCATGATGTTCCAGCGCTTGCCCGACCGATCGTGGATCGTGTTCGTCATGGCCGGCGTGAGGATGGCAGCCATCGGCGGCAACTGCTTCGTGAAGTCGAGGCCCAGCGCGTTCTGCCCGGGCGCACGTCCGCCTTCGCGATTGGCATCCCACTTGTAGACGTGGTACCCGCATCCGACGATGCAGAAGTGGCACGTCATGTTCGTCCTTGTTGCCTCCACCGGCGGGAGGCTGATCCGATCCTTGATCGTGGTTGTCATGATCGGCTCCTCAAAGCAGGTTGGCCTGGCGGCCGTAGAGAAGTCCGTCGATGCCTACCGCCTGGACGGTTCCCGTATTCGCGTCGAACTCGAGCAGCACGCGCGGCAAGTCCTCGGTAGCCTGGCCGGTGATCATCTGGCCACCCATTTCGGCATCGAACATGGAGAAGTGGCAACCGCACTTGAACGACTTCGTCTCCGGGGCATACGCGACCGGGCAGCCCATGTGGGTGCACATTCCGCTGTAGGCCACGATGTCACTGTTCGGGCCGACGCCGCCGGGCGCCGGCGAGCCCAGACGGATTGCGTAGCAATGCGAGGACAAATCGGGATACCTGAACGCGATCGCCTGGTTCAGCGGCAACGCGCTGGCCTTGCACACGGCGAGCCTCGGATAGGCGAGCGTCATTCCGGTCGCGGCATGCGCTGCTGCGCTTCGAGCAGTCGCGGCGCCTGCGGTCGAAATGCCCACGGCTCCGAGCGCGCCCCCCGTGCTCATCATGAAGATCCGCCGATTCAGAATTGGTTTTTTCATAGAGCTCTATTCGCCTGGGATGTTTGAACTGGCACTACGCTTCTCAAGAACTACCATGTCGCTCGCGTGCTTGATCAGACAGCGAGTTGGGGCATCTGCAGGCTGGCTCAGATGGCCCTCAGCCCGGCATGTGTCTCGCCTTTTGGAAGCATTTCAGCGGTTCCGCCGGGCAAGCACGTCGCATGCAAAGGCGGTTTGATGGTTCGACGTGCTCGCGTCCAAAGGATCGACGATCGCAGCACGGGTCGGGCACCGAGCCCTGTGCGAGTACGCGCGGCGAAGCCCGATATTGAACATGCCGTCGAGCGCTGGCATGACGGTGATTTGTTTAGACAGTTCTATGTTTCGATACTTTTCGAAACCAACTGCTGCGAACTCTAAGGATCGCGATGGCACGCGTCAATCACCAACCCTGGCGCCCTCCCTAGTGTTGGGAGCGATCGGGCTTCGCAAAGTGGCGTTGGTACAGGAAGAGGGAGGACGCAGGGCGAAGAGGCCCTCTCCCCGATAGTTCAGCTGATGCGGCGCGCGGTGCGTACGGAGTTCGAACGCCCGGCCGCGTGCCTGGAGGTCCTCACGCTGCGCGCTGACTGCGTCGAACGGTCTTCCGGGCTCCTGGAGCTTTCGCGACGACCGGCTTGGTCACCACGCCCTTTGCTGCAGCAGGCGGCTTGAGTGCCACAACCTTTGCCTTCGCCTTCGCCTTCGATTTCGCAAGCGCCAGCCGCTCCAATCGCGCCTCTGACAGTTGCGCGGCTTTGGCCGCTGGCTCCGCCGCACAACAGCTGGTCATGACAAACATGACTGCCTGTTCGATGGTTTCATATTTCGCGAAATAGATAACTCTTCGGCCTTCGGTACGGCTGTCGACCAGCTCGGCGTTGGCGAGTTCCTTGAGGTGGAAGGACATGGTTGCCGGCGCGACGGCAAGATTCTCGTTCAGCATGCCCGGCGTCATGCCCGTCGGCCCCGCCTGTACGAGGGCGCGAAACACCTCGAATCGGTTCAGGTGGGCCAATGCCGCTAGACACTTGACCACATGCTTGGCGTCCATCTTCATTCTCGGCTTTCTTTGCTGGATTCCCCCCAGGGATCGCCGATTATTGTCGTTGTCGTTCAAGCCCGTTGGTTGTGTGGGAAGCCCTGGGATGGTGTGTCACCTAGGCGACAACTGTCCAGGCGTTGGCAGCGGCCACGACAAAGCGCTGAACGCCCTGGGTGTCCAGGGCCGCCAGGCAAAGCCGGCCTGAACGAAGCAGGTAGATGCCCATCTCCGTGCGCAGGCGGTCGATCACCTCTGGGGGAATCCCCGAGAAGCAGAACAAGCCCTTCTGGGCTTCGAGCCGTTCGCAACCGACCGGCACTCCAGCCTCGTGGAAACCCTCAATCACGGCGCGTCGCATCGCGCGAACGTGCCGAGCCATGGTGTCCAGCTCGGCTTTCCAGGATTCGAGAAGTGCTGGATCCTCGAGCACCCGCACGATCAACGCCGCGCCGTGGATGGGCGGCGTGGAATAGTTCGTGCGGACGATGCGCTGCATCATGCTCCCCACCCGATGCGCTTCGGTCGGGTCGACGCAGGTCACGTTGAGTGTGCCAACGCGCTCACCGTACAGCGAGAAGGTCTTCGACAGGGAATGCGCCACCAGCGTCGGGATGCCTCGTGCCACGAACATCCGCAGCGACCGCACATCCTCGTCCAGCCCATCCCCGAGGCCTTGGTATGCGACGTCGTGCACCGCGATCAGACCCTTCTCGACGAAGATGTCCGCCAGTTCCTCCCACTCCGGGGCAGAGGGGTCGAAGCCGGTCGGGTTGTGGCAACTGGTGTGGAGGACGACGATCGACCCGTGGGGTGCATCGTCCCGTAGCGTCCGCGCCATCCCGGCGAAATCCGGCACACCGGTGACGGGGTCGACATAGGGGTGTTCATGAACTTCGAACCCCGCGGCCTCGAAGATCTGGGGATGGTTGCCCCAGGTCGGTCGACCGATGTAGACGCGCGCTGCAGGCATGAGGGCGTGGAGCAGGTCGGCGGCGATCCGCAGCGCACCCGTACCTCCCAGCGTCTGGAGGGCTGCCAGCCGATGCCGCAGGGCATCCGCCAATTCACGGCCGAGCAGCAGTTCGCGGTCGGCGCGCAGCAAGCGCTCGTCACCGGTCATCGCCTGGTAGTCCCTTGGCCTGGCTTCCGCGGCCAGAGAGATCTCGGCGTCGCGCACCGCTCGCATCAACGGCACTTGGCCATCGGAATTCACGAAGGTTCCGCAAGCCAGGTTCATCTTCGCGGTGCGCGGATCCCCGCGGAAGCGCGCCAGGAGCGCCACGGTTGCATCGAGGGGCTGTGCGATTGCGGCCGCGAAGGGAGACATCAAGGGTGAGTGCATGCTTGCTCCTGGCTTATCCACGGGCGCCGGCGACGTAGTCGGCGGTGATCTGATCGCGTGGCGCTTCGAAGACCTGCTGACTGTGGCCGAACTCGATCAGCGAGCCCGCGCTGTCACGCAGCCAGAAGAACGCGACATAGTTGGCGATCCGCCGGGCCTGCGCCAGGTTGTGCGTGACGATGACGACCGTGAATCGGTTGCGCATGCGCACGACGAGATCCTCGACCACTGCCGACGAAAGGGGATCCAGCGCGCTGCAAGGCTCGTCCATCAACAGGACCTCGGGTTCCAGCACCAGAGCGCGCGCGATGCACAGCCGCTGCTGCTGGCCGCCCGACAGCGACAAGGCCGACAGATGCAGCTTGTGTGCCACCTCCGCCCAGAGGCCGACGTCGCGCAGTGCCTGCTCCATCCGACCTTCACGTTCCGATTTCGATCGCATCCCATGCTCACGCAAGGGCATGTCCAGGTTCGCCGCGATCGACATCGGAAACGGATTGGGCCGCTGGAACACCATGCCCACACGTCGGCGCAGTTCGCGCACGTCGAAGCTGCCTCGACGGATGTCGCGGCTCTCCAGCAGCACCTCGCCGCTCACCTCGCTCCCTGGCACGAGGTCGATCAAACGATTGAGGCAACCCAGAAACGTCGTCTTGCCGCAGCCGGATGGACCGATCAATGCCGTGATGCACCCGCGATGGATGGTCGCCGACACGTCCCGCAGCACCGTGTCGCCCTTGTAGGCAACGGTCAAGCCCTGAACCTGGAGCGCCGCCTCCGGGCTATCACAGGCGACGCACTCGAATCCGCCGACAGTGAATGGAACGTCGGTGCGTCCGACATCGTAGAAAGCAGGCCGCGCAAGCGTGGCCGGAGCGATGGTGGTGGTCATTCCTTGATACCTCTAGCAAGCAAGCGGTCGCCGAGCCAATAGGTCAGTCCATTGATGAGACCGATCAGGGTGATGAGGACGAGCGCCGTTGCGCACGCGGGGCCCTCGGCGCCGGCGATGTTCATGGTCAGGTCGTAGATGTGGACGGAGAGCGCACGCCCGGAGTCGTGGAGCGAGGTCGGCATGCGGTCGACGTAGCCGCTCGTGAACACGAGTGCGGCTGTCTCGGCCAGCGCGCGCCCCGTCGCCAGCACGATGCCCAATCCAATGGCAGGGGCAGCCGCGGGAAGCAGCAACTTACGAAAGACGGCGATGCGCGACATGCCGAGCGCCACGGCGCCCCGGCGCCAGTCTTCCGGAACCTGGCTCAGACCGGTCTGCACGGTTCGCACGAACAGCGGCAATGCCATGCATGCGAGCGTCAACCCGCCGGCATAGATGGAGAACCCGAGGCCCAGCGTGACGCAGAAGAACGCATTGCCGAAGAGCCCGAAGACGATCGAAGGCACGCCTGCCAGAACGTCGAGGCTCAGTCCAATGCCGCGCCCCAGCGCGCCGTGGCGGCGCGAGAGTTCGCACAGGACGATGGCGGTCCCAAGCCCGATCGACACGACGGCCACGAGCGCCACGGCCAGGATGGAGAGCGTCGAGGCGATGATCGGCAGGACGCCCCCTGATCGACCGCTGTGCGTCGGCGCTCCAGTCAGGAAACCCCACGACAGGTAGTGCACGCCGCCGACGATCAACTGCCCCAGCATCCACGCATAGGGCACCAGTGCCAGCAACGCGATGCATGCGACCGCGTGCATCAGCGGCGAGCGGTCGCGATCGGAATGAATGACCAGGTCACCCATGACTGTCTCGGGTCAAGTACTCGGCAACGAGCATCAGCCCGCAAACGATCACGATCAACACGACGCCTGACGTGTAGAGCGCCGCGCGGTGATTGCCCATTGCGTACGCCATCTCGAGGGCAATGTTGGCGGCCAGCGTGCGTATCGGGTCGAATACGCTCTGCGGCACCTGGACGATGTTTCCGCTGACCATGAGGACAGCCATCGTCTCGCCCAGCGCCCGTGCGAGCGCAAGCACGATGCCGGAGAGAACCCCGGCGCGCGCACCGCGCAATGCGATGCGCAGCGCCACGGTGTCACGCGACAGGCCTAGCGCATGGCCGCCGAGGATGTGAGTGCGAGGCACGCGCGCGAGCGCCGCGCGAGACGTGAGCGCAACCGTCGGCATGATCATCAGTGCCAGAACGAGGCTGCTGACGAACAGGCTGGCGCCCGGCGGATGACTTTCGGCGACCAAGGGAACCAGCGACGTGAGTCCCCAATAGCCGTAGACGACTGAAGGAATGCCACCGTAGACGCCCAGCAGCCGTCGATAGTGCAAGGCCATCCGTTCAGAGGCCTGGAAGTGGCACGCGAGCGCGATGGCTATCCCCACAGGCACGGCGATCAGCAGCGCCCCGATCGACGATGCCAACGAGCCAGCCAGCATGGGTGCGAGCCCGAACATGCCCTCGACGGGGTGCCAGTCGCCGTCACTCAGGAAACGCCACAAGCCGATCTGCGACGCCGCCGGCCACGCGCCCCGCACGACGAAGGCCGTGACGACGAACAGGACGGCCCCCGACGCCAGGGCCATCGCCCCGAGCATCGCGATGGTCGCCTGCTCAATGCGACGCGACGACGGAAACAAAGAACTGCTCCTTCACGAGGTCCTGCACGCCACTCGACTGCGAGAACTCGATGAACTGCTTCTCCAGGGGTGTCGGCGCGCCTTTCGTCACGAGGTTCAACGTGCGCATCAGTGGATACGTGCCGTTCTTCACGTTCTCGACCGATGCGACCACGCCCTGGTTGGCCATCAGCTTGATGGGAACGCCTTGTGACGCCTCGAACTCAGCGGTGCCGATGGACACGTAGCCGATCGCGCCGCGGTTGGCGGAGACGGTCTTGATGCCTTGTTCGTTGTCGCCGACGACGACATGCGCCTTGATCTGGCTGTTCTGCAATTTGTAGAAATGGAGGAAGAGTTCGAGCGTCGAACGACCCTCGGCCTTGTTGACGATGGTGATTGGCAGGTCGGGGCCGCCCAGTTCCTTCCAGTTGCGGATCTGGCCGGTGTAGATCGCGACGACCTGCTCGCGGCTCAGGTCTCGAACCGGATTGGACTTGTGCAAGATGATGCTCACGCCATCCAGTGCGATGCGCCAGGCCGTCAGGTCGTGTTCGTCCGGGTTGAGTTCGCGCGACACCATGCCAATGTCGGCCAGACCTTGGCGAGCGTCGTTGACCCCGCGGGCCGAGCCGCCAGCCTGGACGTCGATCTGAATGCCGGGGTGCTGGCTCTCGAACCGCTTTCCGAGTTCCGCCGCAAGGGGGGCGACCGTGCTGGCCCCCGTCAGCACGAGCTTCTGCTGCGCGGCGCCGGCTGTTGATGAAAGTGTGAAGGCAACGGCACCGACGAACGAAATGAAGTGCTTGCGAGTCAGTCGTGTCATCAATATTTCTCCCTGAAATTGAAGAATGAACGGTGGGGCAGGTGCGCGAGGTGTCAACGAGCGCAGGGTCAGCTGAAGTCGTGCCGCCAGACCAGCGTGAAGATCTGTCGCGTTGGCACGCTTCCGTACACCGACCCTTGCGGGCCGCCGTTGGCGAGCCACTGAAGGTAGAACTCATTGGACGATCGAGCTCGGTAGCGCACTTCGACCCACGCTTGGCGACTGCGGTCCGCGAGGCTCTGGCGCAGATAGGCCGACATGTCGACGCGGTCGATGGGCACGTCGTTCCAGCGGGCCTGCCAATAGAGGTTGTCGCGCGAGGGCGGATCCTGGACGTCGCTGGCCCACAGAAGCACGGCGCCAACTGCCGGCGCACCGAGCGATTCCAGCTGCTTCCAGCTCTGCGCGCTCAACCCGGCTCCGTTGTGGGAGTACTCCCCGGTCAGGGAAAGCTTGTTCGGGAACGTCCAGGTGGCGCCCACCGTTGAACGGTGCAGGAAGGATCCCGTGGATGCCAACCCCAGTGCCTCCTGCTCCATCGTCGGTGTGTGGCCGCCGGACCATTCCGCGTAGGCCACGAGCTGCTGGCTCAGGAGGGTCGTCGCTTGGAGCGCCCACTGCGGCGCATGATGTTCCTGCAAGTAGATCGTCGCCTGGGGCTTGAGGTCGCCTGTCAGCTTCTGCGTCCACGTCAGAAGTGCCTGGCTTTCCCGGTTCGTGGCGCCAAAGTCCGCAGTCAACGGGCCGGTCTGGTCGGCGTTGCGCAGGCGCGGGGCGAGCAGAAGCGAGGCAGCGCCAGTATCGAAAAACCACTCCGTCCTGGCGGCGACGATGCCAAGTCGGTCGGCACGAAGTGCGTTGGGATCGTAGGAGAGGATGGAACGCAGCGCGTGAGGCTTGAAGAAGTCGCTCGGGCTATAGCCTTGCGCGACACCGTTGCGGACGTTCATGCGACCGAGGGCGATCAACCATTGAGGCGCGAGCGCGCCGTTGATATACAGCTCGCGCAGCGAGTTCACCTGTCTGCCGCTTCCTGGTTCGTTGAGCGGCTGCTTTGCATCGAGGCGATCCGAGAAGTCAAGGTGCCAGCCTGTCGGCCCATCCAACTCGCCGCGCACGTCGACGCCCAGCACTGCCGACCTCAGCTTGCCCGAAGCAATGTCACGTTCCAACGCCGCCTCGGTGAACACATGGACGGCAGCCTTGTCAGTGGCCGCAACCGGCGTCCGGTCGGCAAGACGCAACGCGTCATCGACATCCGCCTGGGCACGCGCTCCAGCCATTCCGGCACACAGGCCGGCGAGGATCAGGGCCGAACGCATGCTTCATTCATCCTTGAATCGCGGCAGGTAGTCGCGTTGGAACCAGGCGTCAGGAATCGCCCTGGCACGATAGTTCGTGTAACGCATGACCGTCACCCACTTGCTGTTCAGCCCGTCGATGATCACCACCTCGGTAGGACGCTCCGCACCGAGTTGCTGTTCGTAGCGCCGGTAATAGGCCGTCTTCAGCAGGCTGTTGCTTTCGCTGTAGAAGCGCGCCTTGATCGGCGCATGCGTCGTCGCGTCGACCCACATCTCGATGCGGTCGTAGGTCACGTCGGCCGCCGTTGCCTTGAGGTCGAGCCGCACGCTGTGGCGCATCTGCTGGCTGCCGTCCTTGACGTCCTCCTCAGCTCCGACGCTCGCTGTGTAGTCGTTCGCCAGGTTGACCGTGAGAACATCACCGTTGGACGCCTGCCCCAGCAAGCGCTGTTGAGGCGAGATCCGCACGCTCGCCTTTGTCGACGCGTCGTAGAACCACAGGTCGTTGCCGTTCTTCAGCATCAGCTTGCCGATGTCTCGCGCCGGCGCTTCGTAGCGGATGAGGCTTCGGTACTGGCCCGCCGCCCGGTCGATCTTCGAATAGACAGTCAGTTGCGTACCCGGCTCGGCATTCGGTCCGTCGCGATAGTCGGTCAGGGCCACGGAGATCGCGAACGGCTCGGCGGGATTTCGGATGGCATCGCTCGCAGCGAGGAGCGCGTGAGCGTCGGGGGTTGCCGATGCAGCCACCTGCGCTGCCGTCAGCAGGGCGAAACCGATCGCCGAAGGCAGCCAGAAGCGCAGGCCCCGACGATGGGCGATCAGGGTGGCGTCAGACATGGCGCAAGGCCTCGACGACGTTGAGCTTGGCTGCACGCCGCGCTGGCCACCAGGCCGACAGCACGGCGACTATGGCAATGCCCAGTCCGGTCGTGGCGATCATGACGCTCTCACCCCAGACACGCACGACGAAGGGAACAGGGTTTGCCCACCCCGGTGGAGTCCAGGTCAGGCCGCTCACGTTGATCGTCGAAGCGACGGACACCGCGATCGCAACACCGGCTGCCGCGCCGATGACGCCCAGCACCAACCCCTCCATGACGAAGAGGCGCCGAACGCCCGAACGCCGCTGGCCGATGGCTCGCAGCGTTCCGATCTCGACGGTGCGCTCCATCACGGCCATGCCCATGGTGTTGGCGACGGTGAACAGCACGATCGCTCCGATGAGGATTGCGATGAAGCCGAAGATCGTGCGGAACATCAGGATGGCCTGTCCGAAAAACGGGTAGATCTCCCTGAAGTCACGGATCTCGAGTGCCTCACCCGGCGCTGCCAGGCCGGGTGAGGCCAGCAATTCTGCAAGCCGCGCCTTCGCCGCCGGCAGCATGCTCGTCTCCCTGAGTTGCACGACGATCGCCGTCACCTTGGGTTCGTCGTGCCCGAACAGCAGCTTCTGAGCCTGCGACAGGTGCATCGCCACATAAACATCGTCCAGTTCCTTGGTGCCCTGGTTTTCTGCGCGCACGACGTTGAGCGGCGAGACGTTGGGAGCACCGCGGGCACTCGCGGCCAGCAGCTCGAGATGTGCGGACGACGCCGAGGTCGCCGCAGGCGTCACTCCGTCCGTGAGCGCCAAGATGTCGGCCGGCATCGCGCCGGTGGCAGCGGATGCGCTGGTGGACTGGGACGGTGTCGCCGTCGGCTTGGGACACGTCACGGAGGTGGGCAGCCGGTCGCACAGTTGCAGCACGCGGGCCACACCGATTCCGATCAACGCGGCATCGTCGGCCGTACCGGTGAGCGGCGACACCTTCGGCTTCTGGAAGGTACCGTAAGCGTTCCAGCGATGCAGTGCATCCTGGCCCTCGGTCTCGAGCCCGGTGACCAGCACCGTGCGTGAGATCCCTTGCTCGAAGTTGCCCGCGACGCCGCCGAGTTGGAGCGTCGGCGTCACGACCACCACCATCGGTCCGAGCATCGGGTCGCGTCTGATGCGGTCCATGACACCGCGGAAGTCACCGATGCCGTATGCGCCCGGGTTGCCGCTCCCAAACTGGAAATAGTCGCGGCGCATGATCTGCAAATGGCCGCCCCGTTGGACGTAGCCGGTCTCGAGGGTATAGGTGATATCGCGGCTGTACCCGCCGAACAGCAGGATCGTGAGCACGCCCAGCACCATGGCGGCCAGCGTCGCCAGAGATCGACGGCGATTGCGCAAGATGTTGCGCAGGGCGATGGAGAACTGCTTCATGCGGCGCTCTGCTCTGCGACAAGACCCGAAGGGCTGGGCGCACGCTCGGACGGGTTGTCTTCGCTTCGGTGCACGCTCGCGATTCGCCCATCGCGAATGTGGATGGCATCGTCCGCCTCCGCCAGCACCCGCGGGTCATGCGAGGACACGACGAACGACACGTGACGTTCCCGTTGCATGCGACGCATCAGCGCGATGATGGCGTCGCCCGTCACGCTGTCGAGGTTCGCTGTGGGTTCGTCCGCGAGGACGAGCGAAGGCGCCGTGACCAGCGCGCGAGCGATCGCGACGCGCTGCCGCTGACCGCCGGACAACTGACCAGGGAGATGATGTCCCTTGTCTGCCAGCCCGACGGCCTCGAGCATTTCGCGCACGGCTTGCTGGCGGCGCGCCTTGGGAGCGTGAGCGAGCACCAGCGGGTACTCGATGTTCTCGTAGGCAGTCAGCACGGGCAGGAGGTTGAAGTTCTGGAAGACGAACCCCAGGCGCTGGAGGCGGAAGTCGGCCAGCGCGTCGTCAGCAAGCTCGTAGACGTTGATGTCTGCTACGCGCACTTCGCCCTGGTCGGGTGGATCGATGCAGCCAATCAGGTTGAGCAAGGTCGATTTGCCGCTGCCCGACGGACCGGCGATCACGGTGAAGCGATCTGCCCGGATGTCCAGGTCGACGTCGGTCAGGGCCGCCACGGCCACGGCGTCCATGCGGTAGGACTTGCGGACGCCACGCAGGGTCACGAGTGCCATTCGTTTCTTCTTTGGAGGGAGGAGATCAATTGAGCGACAGATGCAACCATCTGCGCACCGTCGCTGGTGCAAATCAGGAGCAGCACTTCGACTTGGTGGTCGAAGCCAGCAGGTCGGTCAGCGACGGGTTCTGTTGCGCGAGCTGGCGCTCGAAGCGATCTACCTCGTCCTTGAGGGCTCGATGTTCGCCGACCTGGTCCGCGAGAGCGGGACTGATCTCGACGTGGAGCGCGAGGCGCGTGACAAGCTCGGCGACCGCGCGGTCACGTTCGGAGAAGCTGCCGATCTGGGAGAAAAGCGTGGTGGTTGTCATCAGAGGTCCTTCAAGATGGGGAGGGCTAGGGAATGGTGTCTCGTCCGTGGCAGGCACGTTCATTGGTGGGCGACGATGACCTGGAACACCTGCGCAGCGATGATGGCGCCGAGCAGACCGATGGCCAGGTGCCAGAAGAAGATGCGCAGCCGAACCAGCGGCAGCACGGCCATGATGGCCGGCACGGTCATGATCGAACCAGCCGTCAGGTAGGCCAGCGCCGCGGCGGGCGTCATGCCCAGCGAGACCAGGCCCTTCACGACCGGCACGGCGGAGATGCCGTTGATGAAAGTGGGAATGCTCAGCAGAACGGCCATCGGGATGGCGAATGCGTTGCCCGTGCCGATCCAGCGCGAGATCTGGGCGGCAGGAACCTGTGAGGCAATGAGGCTCTCCAGCAGGAAGGCGAGCACCATCCAGGGCATGATGAAGCGCGTGGCGTGCAAGGTCTCTTCGACGAAGATCTTCCGACGCACTGGTTCTTTCCAGAACTTCCAAACGGGGTCGAGTACCGCGCCCGCGTCCACCCGACGCGCGGCGAACTGCTCGCGTAGCGGCGCCTGGAATGCGCCCATTCGTTCGAGCGCCAGTGTCACGAAGCCTCCGAGGAGAGCCATGAACAATGCCGCTGCAAGTCGCGCGAACGCCAGCTCTGGTCCCAGTACGCCCCAGGTATAGATGAACAGGTCGGGACTGATCACGGGCGATGCGATCCAGAACGCCATTACCGCGGACAGAGGCACGCCAGCCCTCAGCAGAACCGCCATCAACGCGACCACCGAGCAGGAGCACAGCGGCGTGAGCACGGCGACCAGGGTCGCGAGCAGGATCATCAACGCCGGCTTGCCGCGAAATGCGCGCGTGACCAGCAGGTCGATGCTCGCTGCCTTCGTGTAGCCCGACAGCGCGAAAGATGCGGCGAGGTAGGGCGACAGCGTCAACAGGGACCAGCCCGCTTCTGCGAGAGTATGGCCAGCCAGCGCCGGCGATGCCACCGCCACCGCCAGTACGACCCCAACAGATAGCAGCGTGCCCCAGCCGATGCTTTCGAGCCTGGCGCGAAAGGCGTTGCGCCGGCATTCAGTGCCGCAAGCTATCGCGGAGGTGTCAGTCGCGGACATGCTGGAGGTCTCCCAGGTCGTTTGTGTATGGAGCTTCGAGAGGCGAATCGATCACGTCTCAGGCGATTTCGGACTCGGATGGGCAGTTGGCAATGGCGATCGCCGCTTTCAGCTGTTCAATCCCATTCGGGCTGTTCGTTGTCTGCGGCGTGGTCGTTGCGACCACGTTGATGCGCGCTTGGCGAGTACCACCGCCGGCGAGCACCCATCGCGGTTCGCAGAGGTGCGCGAGTTGCTGTTCGCCATAGCTCGTCGCGAAACGCAGATCGCGACCCGTGCTGAGTGCGACACGCATACCGGGGATCGGATTGAGCGCCGGGCCAACGTCGGTACGGCCTCGCTTCAGGAAGTGCGCGATGTCCCAGCTCTCGTAGCCCCGCTCCGAGACCGTATCGACCCAGCAATGCCAGTCGTCGCACTCCTGCGGCTTGCCCGCCTCGAAGAAGTAGCCGATGTAGTAGGCGCTGCGGATGCCGGCCGTGCGGAGCAGTCTGACGAACGCGACGTTGATGTCCAGGCAGTTGCCCACCAGCAGGTCGCAGGTCAACGGCAGATCCGAATTGGTGCCGTGCTGGTAGCGATACTTCTTCTTGAGACACTCGACAATCGCCTCGACCCGTTCGTGTTCGCCCATTCGCGCCAGGCTCAAGCCCTCGCACACTTCGACCGCGTCGGCGCCGGGGCAGAAGCAGGCCATGTCCGTTGCATCGAAATGCGCATCCGCGCACACGCCCGCGGGGATCGAGACCTGCATCGAGAAGTGACTGCCGGCAAAGCGCTCGGTCGGCGCAACGAAGAGCGCCTCCTGCTGGACGTTGGCGGCAGTTACCGACTCGAACTGCCAGCAGCAAGGGATCTCCATGCCGATCGAACGCTGGGTCGCCGTGGTGGGCGGCACGGGGATCGCGAGCGCCAGGGCATCCTCCGGCCAGCGGTCTTCCAGGAAATGGTTGGTGAGGCGGTACGTGGTCATGGGTCGATCGGTCAGAGGACGTGAAGATGCGAGAACGACAGGCGTTCTTGGTCAGCTGATGTAGCGGGAGAACACGCCGAAGATTCGTTGTTCGTCCTCCAGCAGGGACGCATCTCCGCGGTACATCTTCATCATCCGGTTTTCTTCCCAGGTGAAATCGAAGTAGTCGGGAAGCAGCTTCTCGAGCTGATCTTCGGAAGCCTCGATGACCAGCGGTCCACCGCCTGCGCGTTGCCAGGCGGTGGCGATGACGGCCCGGGCGCTGTCCATGTCCTCCGCGAGTACCGGCCCGACAACCATCGCCTTCGGAATCTGGCGGACGATGGTGAAGGCAAGGGCCCGGCTGCCTTCCCGCAGGACGGTGCAGCTCGCGCCGGCGGAGACGAAATGGCGGAAGAGCGGTGCTCGGCTGGCGCGGAATACGGTCTCAGCCAGCGCGTCGACCGGTGCCCAGTCTTCCGCAGGAGAGCTTGCATCCAGCGTGTGCAGCGACTCGTTCACCAGGAACGATTGAGCGGCATTGATCACAGCGCGACGGTAGGTCACCAGCGGCTTGAATCCGGCGCCGGCTTGATAGAGTCGGATGACGCGACGGGAGGCATACAGGATCTGCAGGCGTGCGATCTGGTTCAGGTAGTCGCTGTACTTGATCGCTTCGTCGAAGTAGTTGATCTTGTCGCGCAGCCTCGAGTCGATGAGGTTGCTGTGGCCATAGAGGATGCCGTTGCCGGCAACGGTGGCCAGGCTGATGCCGATCAGTTGACCATCGAGCACCAGCTTGAACATGCATTGGCTCGAGGTGTCGAAGAGAAACGCCAGGTCGTCGTGCGTCCAATCGACCCAACCCTCGCGGTAGTAAAGCGCGAGCATGTCGGGAATATCACGACGCGATGCGAGCTGGAGCTGCGTCAGGAGCTTTCCGCCACCCATGACGCGACCGGCGATCTGTGCGATGAGTTGGGACATCAGCGATCCTTCACGGAAGAGGTTTCGAAGAGGCTTTTGGCGTCGGCCATCGCGACGATGAATTCCAGCGATCCGGCCGGCGTGCCGTCGACAGAAAAGGCGCCGCTGCACGACGCGAAGCCGGCAGTAGATCGTCCGAGTCGAAGCTCGAACTTCACCACCTGGCCCGGGAACACGGGGCGCGCAAAGTTGCAGCGCCGGATGCCAGCCATGACACCGACCCGGTCCTGCTGCGAACTGTCATCCCTGTGGCGATGGCCGGCCACGAGTCCAGCGCCGGCGATCTGCGCCGCTGCTTCCACGAGGAAGATGGCAGGGACAATCGGAGCGCCTGGGAAATGACCGGCGAGGCCAGATTGGTCGCTTTTCCAGCACGCCGTACCGTCGAACCGGTCGTCGGCAAGAACGGTGACGCTCGTTGCGAAAAGGATGTCGCCGCGGTGCGGAATCAACTCATGGAGTGCGTGCCCTTCGAAGTGATGGCAGACATTCACACAGGCGTCCACGGACGATTCGAGGGTCTGCATCGCGGTCACCAATCCGCCCGGTGTGCAATGAGCGACACATTGGTGCCCCCGAACGCGAACGAGTTGGACATCACTGCCGAGAGCGGTGCACCGTGTCGCGCCTGGCCGGGTACGTAGTCCAGGTCGCACTGCGGATCCGGATTCACGAGGTTTGCTGTCGGCGGCAGGGAGCCTGTCCGCATGGCTTCGAGCGCGATGGCGAACTCGAGTGCACCGCCGGCACCGATCAGGTGGCCGTGCATGGACTTCGTCGAACTGACCGCCAGGCTTGCAGCATGCGACCCGAAGGCTTCCTTGATCGACTCCGTTTCTGTCACGTCTCCTGCCGCCGTGGCTGTGCCGTGGGCATTGACGTACTGAATGTCGCTCGGCGAAAGGCGACACTCGTTCATCGCCTGGCGGACTGCGGCCACCTGCCCTCCGCGCGAAGGCAGCGTGATGTGGCTGGCGTCGCTCGAGATGCCATAGCCGGCCACGATGCCGCGCGAACGAGCTCCACGGGAGCGTGCGATGTCCTCGCGCTCCAGCACCAGTGCCGCCGCGCCCTCGCCGAGCACGAACCCGCTGCGATTCTTGTCGAAAGGCTTGCAGCTCGATGCAACGTCGATTGCGTCCGGACGTGCCATGACGCGCAATGCGTTCCAGGCCGCGAATGCACCGGGCGTCAGGAAAGACTCGGTTCCAATGACGACGACGGCATCGACGTATCCATGACGGATGGCCCGTACTGCCTCGCCCAGCGCGACCGCGGACGATGAGCAGGCCACGGTGAACGTGCTGGTCGGCCCGCGCAGGCCTTGCTCGATCGACAGCCAGGAGGCCGCGGCGCTAGGCATGATCCGCGGAACCGTGAGAGGGTGCATGGAGGCCGCATCGCCTTTCTCGACGCCATGGATCCGAGCGAAGAGTCGTTGGTACAGCGGATCCAGCGAATGAGCACCCCCGAGCCCTGTCCCGACGTAGACGCCCACGCGGGCGCGGTCGAGCGCTGACTCGACTTGAGACCAGTCATCGAGACCGGCGTCTGCGAGCGCCTCGCGTGCCGCGGCCAATGCCAATTGGGTTGCCCGGTCGAGCCCCGCCTCCATTCGCCCGACGCGCGCATCGAACCTTGAGGAAACGACTGCAGCAAGTGCGCCAGGAATCAATGTCGCGATGCGTTCGTCGGCAATCGGGGCTACGGCGGATCTGGCGGAAAGGAGATGTTCGAAGGTCTCACCGAAAGACAGTCCGAGTGGCGTCACCGCCCCGATTCCGCTGACCGATACGCGATTCATGACAGGCCCCCTACGTCGCGCGGAGTCAAACCGCCTGAGCGGTCACGACCGCCGCGCTCGGAGCAGCAACGTCGGCAGGAAGCTGCAGTGCGATGAATTCGGCGATCTGGTCGAGCGTCATGTCCTTGAGCGCAGCCACGTCGTCAATGTGAACGCCAGACTTCTCCTCGACATCCCAGAGCATCTCGATCATCGATAGCGAGTCGATGTCCAGGTTCTCGATTCGCTGGGAGCCGTCGGATACGGCCTCGGGTGAGAGTCCGGCCGTCTGAGTGAAGTAGGTGAACATCGCCTGCTTGATTGCGGCGATCTGGGTAGCTTGAGACATGAGGCAACTCCTTGGCGACTCGCCGAATCTCGGCGTGGTGAGGGGACGAGGATCAGGCGAAAGCGACGAGCGCGGGCGCCATCTCTGCAGGAGGTGCCAGGCCCAGGAGGGTGAGCACCGTGGGGGCGACGTTGGCCAACGATCCGCTCTGTGATGTCAGTGCCGGCGCCAGTCCACGCGGGTCGGCGACGACCAGCGGAACCAGGTTGGTGGAATGCGATGGCAGTGGCCGTCCGTTGTCGTCGAGCATCCGGTCGGCATTGCCGTGATCGGCGATCAGGACGAATGTCCAACCATGCGCCTCCGCTTGGGCCCACAGACGCGCCAGTTCGCCGTCGACGATTCCCGCGGCCTTCAGGGCGGCGCCAAGGTCACCGGTGTGCCCGACCTGGTCAAGGTTCGCGAGATTCGCCACCAGCACCCGAGCATCCGGGTCTGCCATCCGTGCTGCGATGCCGTCGACCAGCGCGTGCAAGCTCATCGCAGGGTGTGCGGCAATCTCCGACTCGGGTATCGAAGGCACCTCGACAGCGGGCGCTCCTGTTTCACGCATGCCATCAAGGAAGAAGGTGACGTGCGGGTACTTGCAGGATTCGGCCAGGCGATGGAGTGGGAGACCCGCGGCATTCAGGGTGTCTGCCAATCCACCGCGTAACGGTTGCAGTGGAAAGAACACCCGTTCACGTGGCACGGCGCCATCGAGCTCGACCAGTGAGAAGGTCGGCGTGATTTCGGACAGCGCGGCGGCCAGTTGACGTATGCGGTCTGCGCGATGGTGAGTCAGGACAATCGGCTCGCCTGCCTTCAGCGAACTCAACGGCGTGAACGCGTGAAATGAGAAGCTTGCTTCGCCAGAACTCTCGAGGTGAGAAGTCAACCGCTCCACGGTGAATCCTGGCAACTCGTCGTAGCCCGTGAGGCCGTCCACGCAGGCGCCCGTCAACGACTGGTTGCCACCTCGGTCGCAGGCCCACTGCCGGCCGCTGATCGTGCCCAGCCGTACCCCCGCGAGAGGTGCCAGGGCGGCCCGCAGGCTGGCAAGCAAGGCCGGTGCGCTGCCGCGGGGCGAGTCCACGCCGTCGAGGAAGGCATGAACGATCACTTCACCAGCGCCTGCCGCCTTGGCGAGTTCAGCAGCACGCTGCAGGCTTCGCCAGTGTGCGTGCACCCCCGCATCCGAAAGCAGTCCCGCCACGTGCACGCGTTGAGCGGCGGCCAATGCCGACCACAGGGCACTACGAGACCATTCGCCGCTCTTGTAGGCGGCCTCAACGCGGCTCAGCGCTGACCCGACAATTCGCCCTGCACCGATAGTGAGGTGGCCCACCTCGGAATTTCCGGGCTGGCCCTCGTCGAGGCCGACCGCGGGCCCTGAGGCCTCCAGTGCGGCATGCCCAAATCGAGACATCAGCGAATGCAGGAACGGCATGGTGCGCGGCGTGACGGCGTTGCCGGCGGCGGCCTCGGGAGCGAGACCGAGGCCGTCCAGGATCAAGAGCGCGACCTTCCGGGCGGACATGGTCAAGCCTCCGCCGTGTCGCCGATGGCTTGGGCGAAACGACCCATCTCGTGCCAGTACTCAGGAAAGGACTTCTTCACGCATTCGGCGTCATCGACCTGGACACCGTCATGGACGAGTCCCAGCAGCGAGAACGCCATCGCGACGCGATGATCGTCGAAGCAGTGAACCAGCGCCGGATGCGGCGCGCCGGGATGGACGACGATCCAGTCGGGACCCTCCTCCGTCTGGATGCCCAGTCTTGCAAGGCCGTCGGCGATCGCGTGGATGCGGTCGCACTCCTTCACGCGGAGGTTGGCGATGTTGAAGATCCGGGTCGGCGATGACGCCTGACTGGCCGCCATGGCGAGGCTGAGCACCACGTCGGGCATGGCCTCCATGTCGATCTCGATGCCCCGCAGGGGTGCGCCGGTCAGTGTGATGGTGTCGCCCGTCACGCTCGCACGGCAGCCCATGCGAACGTAGGCTTGCACGAGCCCGACGTCACCTTGCACGGATCCGCTGCCGATTCCCTCGATCTGAACGGTGCTGTGCGTGAGCGCTGCAGCGGTGAGGGCATAGGACATCCCCGACGCATCCGGTTCGACCCGGAGCGCCGACGCGGTTGGGTGCCCGGGGAAGATGGCGAACGTGGCAGGACCGATGCGCTCGGCACGCAATCCGGCATCTCCCATCATCGCGAGCGTCATGTTCACATAGGGCACGGAGACAAGGTCACTGGTGACCTCGACGGTCACCCGCTCCGATGATTGCTGAGCAGCCAGCAGCAGCATTGCACTGACGAACTGACTGCTGACGCTACCGTTCACGCGCCAGTGCGTGTTTTCCGGCGGGCCGCCGGTGACATCCACCGGCAAGCAATTCGCACGCTCGGCACTGCGCACTGCGAAGCCCGCACCCGTCATGGCTTCGATCAGGTCGCCCATGGGTCGTTCTGAAAGACGCGGATTTCCGGTGACTCGCGTCGTGCCCTCGACGGCCGCGGCGAAGGCGATCAGGAAGCGAGCCGGGGTGCCGGCGCCGCCCACATAGAGCGGGCGCTCCGGCGCCGTCAGTCGCTCAGCGGAGCGTGTGACCACGAAACCTTGCCCCTTCTGCTCGACGTTCAGTCCACCGAACGTCGACAGGGCGTTTGCGAGGTACTTCGTGTCATCGCAGATGAGCGCGTTGTGGATCTCGGTGGTGCCGACTCGTTGTGCGGCAATGATCAGCGCGCGGTTTGTGTACGACTTGGAGCCTGGCACCCAAGCCTTGTGCGACTGAGCGCGACGGAGTCCGATCTTGGGGAGGGCGGCGGGTGTTGGCATGTTCTCTGTTCGTTTAGACAGTTCTAGGTTTCGATAGTGGTCGAAACGTCGTTCTTCGAAATCTACAGATCGCACCCGCGCGGGTCAAGCACCTAACGCTGTTTCCCCCAAGGTTGTTGGGCAGGAATCGGCCGCGGTTCGCAGAGTCATTTCATGAGTCGAGAGGAGAGTTCCTGCCGATACGGGATGCCGTACCCGCATGCGTCGCTCTTTTAGGGGGAGGCGATGCGATTCCCAGTGTGTAGAGCACAACAACTTGCACAAGACAGGCGGTCGCGGGCGCCGTTGTGGTGCATCGGAAGCCGGCCGACCGCACTTGGGACGGATTCGCCTGGGCTGAACAGATTCGCTGGTGGAAATCAAACACAGCGTCGCACGATGTGGCGCGCCCGCGCCGACCCTGGCAGGCGCAGAGGAAGCCAGGTATCGGAGTTCCCGAACTGCCGGGAGCGAGCTGGAGGCGCTGCCAGCACGTGAATTTGCCGCCTACGCCATAAGCGCTTTGATGCATCCATCGCGGCGACTGATGGCGGCGGATCCACAATCCGGCTCGGATACGCACGCCCCGCCGACTCGCTCCCCACTTGGAGGACGGCAACGCAGGGAGGAAGGCGACTTGTCGACGGAAGGCGAGCTCGTACCGGCACCCGCCCGTGGTGCGTCAAGGGAACCGAGCGGAATCCGTGAGGTTGGCAAACCCTTCACGCGATCGCCCGGTTCCCGTCGCAAGCATGCGCGCCGGGGCTATCGCCAGCCGATCTCGCGCAAGGCGACCTGGAGCTCGTCGGCCTGCATGGAGGCAATAGGGAGCGCGAGCAACGCGTCGATACGACGTTTGATGGTCGTCGCAGTCAGCCTGTAGGCCTCGGGCTTCTGCTCGGGCGGCAGAGGCAGGTCTCCAGGATCGGTCACGCTCCAGTGCGCCATCAGCGCGCCTGGCTTCCAGTCGGGCGGCGGCATCTCCGCGACATGGTCACACAGCGTGATCACGATGTCCGCAGGCGCATCCGAGTTCCCGGCGAAGTCGTTCCAGCTCTTGCTGTGAAGTCCCTCTGTCGAGGCTCCGAATCCAGCAAGCGTCTCGTGAGCCAGTTCGCTGCACCTTCCATTGGGTGCCGCGCCTGCAGAACGAACGTCGAACCGGTCGCCGGCGGCCTGGCGCATCAAACCCTCGGCGAGGATGGAGCGGACGGAGTTGCCCTTGCAAACGAAGAGGATGCGGGGATGGTCGAGCATTGATGGCGTGGAATCAGTTGGGTTGCAAAGTGTCGGCACCGGATTCGCGTGAGGCGCCCGCACGGATCTCCGGCGGGCTCTTACAGCAGTCACGGGTCAGGAAAGCAAGCAGCTCATCCATGTGCGGGAACGCGGCGCGATAGACCAGGTGACGCCCGACGCGCTCCTGGTGGATCAAACCTGCATTCGTCAGTTCCTTGAGGTGAAATGACAAAGTCGTGCAAGGGATCTGCAATTCGTCGCTCAGTTCGCCTGGCGTCACTCCGGCAGGTCCGGCCACGACAAGCAGGCGAAAGGTGCGCAACCGATGTTCGTGTGCCAAGGCGGCAAGAGATCGGGCGACAGATTGCAATTCCATATTTCGATGTTATTCGAATCAACAATCTGATGGCGCGCAACCCCCACGTTCAAGGTCTGAATTGCCGGGAGCGCAATCAGCCCGGGTTGTGACCAATGAGATTCGGCCCGTCGATGATCTACGGAGATGACGCAGGTGCAGCCATGGCTCACTGTTTCGAGACCGATTGCACATCGGACTTGACGCCGTCCCGCGGATTCTCGAGCACGGTGGCGACCTGGACCATCTCCAGGAACAGTGCCGGGTAGTCGGTCAATGCGACGCTTTCGCGCTTGATGCTTGGCTGGTTCACCCCGAAGGTGGTCGCTGTTGCTTGCGGCCTGAGGTGCCTGTCGAGTGATGTCGATTTCACCAATCGTAGGGATGGCGTCACCGTACGGAACGCCATCGAATCGGCGAGTTGCGCGATGAGCGCGCATCGGAACAGCACAAGCAGGAATCGATGAAGCCGTTGCACGATCATTTCCAGTCCGCGGCGTGGCTGATGTGCGCCTTCGGCCTCGCTGGCTCGATTCACTTGGGGTGGATGTGCTGGCCTGGTTCGCGGCGATTCGCGCGACCGCTCGATGCTGGCACAACCTGGCGCGGCCGACGACTGCTTGGTGACCACAAGACGTGGCGCGGCCTGATGGCGATGCCGTTCGCGGGGGCGTTGGCCTTCTGGTTCATTGCTGCAGCGGGCGCATCCGGTGCGACGTGGCTTGACTCGGTGTATCGGCCGCCCGCGATCGGCGCATTCGCGGGCCTCGCCTTCATGCTGGCCGAGCTGCCGAACTCCTTCGTGAAGCGGCGTCTCGACGTGGCGCCCGGCGCGACGGCTGCCGGTGCAAGCGCGCGAAGACTGTTCCTCGTGATCGATCGCCTGGACTCGACGTTCGGCGCGCTCGTCGTGCTGTGGGCGCTCACCGCTCTCGACTTCGTCGACGGTCTCCTGATGCTGATGATCAGTGTGTCGCTTCACGCGACGTTCAGCGTGCTCCTGCACAGGACGGGTGTGAAGGGGCGCGCATTGTGAACGAGCAGGCGATGATCCCTGCGCTCGAGGTCGCAGGATTGGCCGAGGCGTTGGACGCGCAACGCTACGGCGGAAAGGCCAGTGGTCTTGCTCGGCTGATGGCGCATGGGTTTCGGGTGCCGGATGGCATGGTGGTAGCGGGCGACCTCGAAGCAGATCAACCCGAGCGAGCGTCCGGCGATGCGACGGCGCCAATCCTCGAAGCATTCAGGCGCTTGGCGGTGTCGCAGCCAACGGGTGCTTGGGCCGTTCGCAGTTCGGCAGTCGGCGAGGACGACACGTCCCATTCGTGGGCGGGTCAACTCGAGACGGAACTGGGTGTCCGAGGCGAGGTGCAACTCCTTCAGGCACTGGGCCGGGTGCGCGATTCGGCGCGAAGTGAGCGCGCCAGGAACTATCAGCGCACGGGCGCGCCAGCGCTCACGCGCATGGGCGTGATCGTCCAGCGCCAGGTCGCGCCCAGACATGCCGGGGTGATGTTTACCCAGGCACCCGTGGGCTGCGGTCTCGATGGACGTGTGGTGATCGAGTACGTCGAAGGACTCGCGGATCGATTGGTGGATGGCGAGGTTGATCCAGGACGGGTAGCGATTCGGCGACACGACGATGCGATCGAGCACCTGGCACCACCGCCACAAGGACAGGCGACGTTGTCCGACCATGCATTGAGCGACCTGTTCCGCCATGCCCGCTTGCTGGAGTCTGCCTTCGGCACTGCACTCGATGTCGAATGGGCCATCGATGACGCTGGCGTGCTCTGGGTGCTGCAGGCACGACCGATCACGACGGCGGTCGCAATCGAACCGCCTCCGTCCGAAGCTGCGGGTCCGGGGCCGGACCAGACCGGGCATGTTCATCTGTGGACCAACGCCAACATTGCCGAAAACTTCCCGGATGCCGTCTCGCCCTTTCTCTTCAGTGTCGTTCGGGCCGGCTATGCCGGCTACTTCCGATCGCTGGCCGAGGGTTTTGGGTTCTCGCGCCGACGCATCAGATCGATCGAGCCGATGCTGGAGCGGCTCGTGGGCATCCATCGGGGCCGTCTCTACTACGACCTGACGAACGTGCATGGCGTGCTAAGGCAGGCGCCGGGCGGCCCCTGGCTGGCGCGCGCGTTCGACGGCTTCGTCGGAAGCCAGGGCAGCGCCGTGTCGTATGCGCGTCCGGCGGAGCGACTGCCTCGATGGCTCGCCTGGCTGGAGTGGCCGCGCGTGATCGGAAGCGTCCTGTTCCAGTTCTTCACCATCGAGCGCCGGCTCCGGGCCTACGAGCGCGCCGTCGATGAGGCGTGCGCCTTCGCGAGGCCCGATGTGCTCGCAAAGGCTCGCCGATCGGAGTGCCTTCAGGCGCTGCTAGGCCTGCTCCGCGTCCGCTTCAGCCTTTGGCGAGGTGCGGCGCTGTCCGATGCGGCGGCAATGGTCTGCTACGCGCTCCTCGCTCGCCTGGTGCGCGCCGTGAGCGCGCCGGAGGAGACGCTGCACCATCGGCTGCTGGTGGGCCTTCCGGACCTCGCAAGTCACGAACCCATCGAGCGATTGTGGGATCTGTCGCGGGCCATCCGCGCAGATGCTGCGGTTCATGCCTTGTTCCGCCAGGCCGACATGGCGGCGATCGAGCACGCGCTTCAGAGCGAGGCGCGATTCGCGCCGTTTTTCCGGGCGCTGGCGCACTACCTCGACCGCTGGGGCTTCCGCGGCTCGGGCGAACTGATGCTGACCCTGCCCACGCCGGCTGAGGATCTGGGGCCGACGTTGCGCACGCTGAAGGCCTACGTCGAAAGTGACGGACCTTCGCCGCATGAGCGACTGCGGGCACAGGCCGTCTTGCGCGAACAGGCCACGGAGGACGCGCTCGGACGCGTGAGCGCAGGATCTCGATGGCTTCGCTTCATCCCGGGCTCGGCGGCCTTCCGGCTGCACTGGCTTCTGACGAGGACGCACAACGCGCTGCGCCGCCGGGAGCGCGCGCGGATGCAGCAGGCGCGCCTGTACGTCCACCTGCGCCTGGCGGTTCGCGCGTGTGGCGACTGGCTGGTAGGCGAGCGTCGCATCGACCGCGCAGACGATGCATTCATGTTCACACATGCTGAGCTGGCCGACCTGTTGCAGGGCGGAGCCTGGGGTGCGGAAGCGTGCCGCGCGCTGGCAGCTTGCCGACAGGCCATCCTGGAAGAGGTGAAGACCCGCGCAGCAGAGGATCGCTTTCTCCTCGCCGAGGGAGTCGTGGTGCCGACGGGCGGTCACAAGACGAACGGGGTGAGCGACGGTGCCTCAACATCGAGCGGCGAGGCACTGACCGGTATCGCCGCCTCGGGCGGCCGTCACATTGCGAACGCTTGCGTGATGGTCGATGCCTCCGAGGTCGATCGGCTCGCCCCGGGAAGCGTCGTTGTGACGCGCCAGACGGATCCGGGCTGGGCGTGCGTGTTCTTCCTGGCTCGTGGCCTCGTCGTCGAACGCGGCGGCATGTTGTCGCACGGCGCGATCATCGCACGCGAGCTCGGAATCCCGGCCGTGGTCGGCGTGACCGATGCGATGCGACGCGTGCCGGATGGACATCGCGTGGAGGTGGACGGCGATGCCGGCCGTGTCCGTATCCTTGACTAGAGACCTGATCGCGTACGGGCGCGAGCGTCTGGCGAGGGTGCGTATCGCGTTGCTGTGGTTCGGGATGACGGCACTGGCTGGTCCGGATGCGTTCAGCGCGGTTGTGATCGGTCTTCTGCTGTTGCTGTTCCGCCTCTGGGATGACCTGGCGGATGCGAACCACGACGCGATGGCGCACCCGACGCGCGTGCTGCCACGAAGTCTGCATCGGGATGCCTTTGTCACAGTTGCCTGTGTCACGGGGCTGCTGGCTGCCGGCGTGCTGGCGATGTCACGCCTGCGGATGCAAGGTGAGTTGTTCGTTTCGACCTGCGCGGTACTTGGAGGCGTGTATGCGGTTCTGCCGCGCACGGCACGCCGAGTGCGTGCGGCGCTGATACCGCTGAAATATCCGGCGATGGTAGCCATCGGGGCGGCATCCTGGCCCCTGGCCTGGTGGCAGTTCGCAGGAGGTGCGCTCCTCTGGCTGGGAATCGCCGCGCAGGACCTCGCGGGCGAAGCGGTGAAGTCCGATCCGGTCAACGAAGTGGAAGGGAGATCATGAACCCGAAAGACAGTCAGGAACTGCAGGAGCCGCATCTGTTGACGCCCGAATCCCGGGCAGAGGCCGGAAGTCCCCGTCGTCGTGCACGGCCGCAGCCGGATGGCACCGGGCTGCAGGCCGACCTGCACTTGCCTGACGATATCCGTCCGCATCGCCAACCGGCCGCCCGACCGTCTCGCGTGCTGTTGACCGGTGCCACGGGCTTCCTGGGCCGTCATGTCCTGTCGACGCTGCTGAAGGACAGCGACCTGGAGGTCGTCTGCCTTGTCCGAGCCAACGATGTCTCGCATGCGGCAGATCGGGTGGCCACCGCGCTTCGCGGCATGGGCGAGCAGGGCCTGCTTGTCGCGTCGCCGTCGCGCGTCGATGTGGTGGTCGGCGACCTGGAACTCGACCGGTTCGGGTTGGACGAGATGTCCTTCGCGCGCCTGGCGCATCGCGTGGACACGATCATGCATGCGGGCGCGGAGGTGAGCTGGGTCAAGCCCTATGCGCACCTGCGCGCCAGTCACGTCGTCGGCACGCGGGAGATTCTTCGACTGGCCTGCCTGGGTCCGGCCAAGGCGATCTACGTGGCCTCGACGCTGGCGGTGGCCTACCTGGATCCGGACGAGGCCGGCCGGCACATGCGAGTCAGCGAGAATACGGATGTCACCGACCACCTCCTTAGGCTGGCGCTGCCCTATGCACGGGCGAAGGGGGTCGCGGAAGGGCTGGTACGTGAGGCGGCGCGTCGCGGCCTGCCGATCGCCGTGCTACGGCTGGGGCTGCTGTGCGGCGATTCGCGGACCGGGCGAGGCGCCCAAAGCGACCTCATCTCGCGCTTGCTGGTGGGCACGCTGCACGCAGGAGTCACCGCCGATGTCGACTGGTTCTTCGATGGTGTTCCGGTCGACGTCGCGGCGCAGGCGATGTGCCGCGCGCTAGCGGCTGGCACTGCCCGCGCGTTCGCGCCGTGGACGTTGCATCTGCGACACGACGAGCCGCGCGCATGGCGCGAACTGGTGCTGGCGCTGTCCGTCCGGTGCGGGCGACGGATCGATCGCGTCCCGCTCGAAGCCTGGCTCGAGTGGATCCGGAGACATGCCGCGCAGCGAGCGCCGGAGCTGCACGCGATCAAGCGCTTCCTGGCGTCACCCGCGAGGCATCCTGGAGGGCGGCCCGGCATCGCCGAGTTTCTCGCGCCGATGGACGATCGCATCGACATGCTGCGTTCACAGGCGTGGCTGGCGGCGCAGGGGATTCGCATTCCGCGCCTCGACGGGGCGCTGGTGGCGCGCTACCTGGATGCGCTGGGCGTGCCGTCGATCGCCAGGCGCTCGCCGAGCCTGTCGTTCAGCGTTGAGGACTGGTGCCGCCGAATGCCTCGCGTCGGCGATGCGACGGGGGCATCCTGGATCGAACCGGAGCGCATGGCGGCAGGAGGCGCGATGCTCAGCGAGCTCGCTGCACTGCAGGACGGCCAGACGGTAGGACTCTGGCGATGCCGGCCGCGATCTTCGGGTCGCGATCTGCCCGCATTGTGCGCGCGACCGTTGGTGCTCAAGATCCACGCCAGCGACGCCGCGATGGATGCCGCCCTGCATGGCGTGGCAGGCGATCTCGATCCGGCGCTGGGTCGGTGGTTCACGCGCCACGCGGAGAACCTTCCACACCGGTATGGCGGCGTCCGCGAGCAGTGGGTGGCACGCATTGCCGACGTCCGCCTTCGTCGTCATGCGCCCATGACCTGGGCGCTGGGCGCCCATGGCCGCTCGGGCCACGCGGCCATCGCAATGGAGGACCTGTCCTCGGCCGAGCTGTTCGACAGCGCATCGCATCCGCAGCGGTGGTCGCTGCAGCATCTGGAGACGGCGGCGCGCGACCTGGGCTCGATCCATGCCGTCGGATGGTCGCGCGCCGACGACCTGCGGTCGCGACGCTGGCTGGCGCTGCCCGGCGATCACGCGAAGGCAGCGCCGCTGTGGGAAGCGCTCTCTGACTTCGTCGCAGACGCCCTGCGCGAGCGCGGAGGGGATCGGCTCCTGCACTGGCAACGGCGTGCTGTCTCGAGCCTGCAGCCATTGCAGGACGAGGCCTTGCGGATGCCATCGACGTTGATCCACAACGACTTCAATCCACGCAACCTTTGCTTCCGCCGAGAGCACGGAACCTTGCGCTTGTGCGCCTACGACTGGGAGCTGGCAACGGTCGCATTGCCCCAGACAGACCTCGTCGAGTTGCTGTGCTACGTGCTGCCGCTGGACGACGCTGGCGACGCGCTGACTCGGGCGAGCGATGCACATCGACACGCGCTCGAAAACGCGGTCGACGCGTCGATCGATCCACTGCGCTGGGAGGCTGGACTCCGCCTGGCCCTGCAGACTTTCCTGGCCACGCGACTGCCCAGCTACCTTATGCTGGATCGCGTGCGCGCCCAAACCTGGCTGCCCGGCGTGCTGATGCGCGCAGAACGACTGGGAGAAATCCTGGCCTTGCCCGAATGATCGGCGACTTCGGGTCGCTTGGGCGGTCGACTTTCGACGTTGGGGCAGCTCGTCCGCGTCGTCCGGGAGCAATGCCGGCCAATCCATCGTTACGTGGAGACCAGGAAAGCGGCCTTCAAGGCTTCGCCTCACGAGCCAGAAGCAAAGCACCCGTGTGCACGCAGCCGCGGACACCCACTACCGTGGCAAGTGTGTCTTCGCCCCTTACAGGGCGGCACAAGAGTCCTTTGAGGCCCTCCTGGTGCCAGGTGTCTATGGAGTGGCAATGGTTCACTGGACGGTACCTGCGGCAGGCCGATACAGCGTTCCGCTCGGGTTCTGCAGCAGCTCACCTGTCAAGCTCCAGAAGATGGCAGCCTTTGTCAGAGGAGTGCTCGCTTCAGCCCTCCACTCTGTCGGTCGAGGCTCTGCAGAGGCGACCGGACACCGCTGGTTCAAAGGTGCGTCGGTAGCCGAATTCGCGTTCCTCGACGCCTGCGCGAAGTCCCAGCTTGCTCGCTACCGCTGATGCACGTCAGCTATGCGATTGCGGCCTTGACCACTCAAGCTACACGCGGCTGCTCTTGAGCATCCAGCAGCCATGCGCTGCTTCGCGGTGGGCCAATCTTCGCTACGCGGAACAGCACCGCCGAGATCGCGTGCGCCTCCGCAAGACGGAGCGCTGGTGGAAGTCCATGCGGGCACGGCGTTGGAAGCGCCGGCGGCGCGCGCGATACTCCATGCGTCCGGCGCGCGGGAGGCCGGTCGACTGGCGAAAGCCGGGACGAATTGAAACTGGTGACGCTTCGTCTGCGCCTCGGTAGTGCGAGCGGGCGGGCAGGCACCGGACCGCGCCTTGCAGCGACTCATTGTCATGACTTGAGAACCCGGATGCCTGACACCCAAGCGCCTGCCCTCACGACGGCTCCTGGCCACGACGCCGCCTCACACCCGCTCGAAGCCTCTGGACCGCTGGGCGCGCTGCTGCTTGGCGCCCTCGGCGTGGTCTACGGCGACATCGGGACAAGCCCGCTCTACACGCTGAAGACCGCGCTGGAATGGGCCGGCGGCGCGACGCCCGCCGTCGCGCTGGGCATGTTCTCGTTGATCGTCTGGACGTTGATCATCACCACGTCCGTGAAATACGTTGCCCTCGTCATGCGCGCCGACAACGATGGCGAGGGCGGCATCCTCGCCCTGATGGCTCGTCTGGCCTTGAAAGGAAAGACTCGGCCTGCCCTTGTCGTGCTTGGCATGCTCGGCGCTGCGCTGCTGTACGGAGACGGGGCGATCACGCCGGCGATCTCGGTGTTGAGCGCGTTAGAGGGCTTGAAGGAGCCCGCTCCAGTTGTTGCGCCCTATGTCCTGCCACTGGCCGTCACGATCCTGTTTGGATTGTTCGTTCTCCAGCGCCAGGGAACGGCAACGATTGGTCGCTTGTTCGGGCCCGTGATGGCGGTCTGGTTCCTCACCATCGGCGCGCTCGGACTGCACGGGATCATCGGTCATCCCGCCGTCCTGCTTGCGCTCGATCCGCGCTACGGACTGGCGTACCTCGCCAGCCACGGATTCAAGGGCTTCACGGTGCTCGGGGCGGTCTTCCTGAGCGCTACGGGCGCCGAGGCGCTGTATGCCGACATGGGGCATTTCGGCGCGCGTCCCATCCGTGTCGGCTGGTATGCGGTGGTCCTGCCGATGTTGCTGCTGAACTACGCGGGCCAGACGGCCCTGGTCGCCGCTGGCAGCGTGCCTGCGGGCGGCAATCCGTTCTTCCTCCTCGGGCCGGCCTGGGCCAGTTTGCCACTGGTAGCCCTTGCGACGGTGGCGACGATCATCGCCAGCCAGTCGATCATCAGCGGCGTGTTCTCGATGACCCGACAGGCGATCCAGCTCGGTCTGTGTCCGCGCCTGAACGTGACGCAGACGTCGGCGGAAGGCTATGGCCAGATCTACGTCGCAGCGGTGAACTGGATGCTGATGGTATTGACTCTCCTCCTCGCAGTCAGCTTCGGCTCGTCCGACCGGCTCGCCGCGGCGTTCGGGACGGCCGTCTCGCTGACGATGCTGCTGACCACGTTGCTGCTCTACAAGGTCATGCGTGAGCAGTGGGGATGGTCCCTCTTTCTTGCAGTTCCGATCGCGGGGGCGTTGATCGTCGTCGACGCGGCCTTCGTGGGCGCCAACCTCACCAAGATCGTCGAGGGCGGATGGGTTCCGCTGGTTGCCGCGGCCCTTGTCTTCGCACTGATGCGGGCCTGGCGCCTGGGCCATGAGGCGATGGTCCGCCACGTCGAACGGGAGACGATTCCGCTGTCACTGTTCATCGAGACGGTAGACAACGAGCGCAAGGTCGAGGGAACGGCCGTCTATCTCTCGCGCCGGGTGGACGTCGTGCCGGTCGCGATGCTGCACAGTGCCAAGCATTTCCATGTCCTGCATGAGCGGATCGTGATCCTGAGCGTCGAGACCGCGCACGTGCCTCGCATCCGCGGAGCCGGACACGCCGAGACGCGATCGCTGGGGCATGGCTTCCATCACATCGTCCTGCGCTACGGCTTCATGCAGCAGCCCGATATCCCCGCTGCGCTGGCAGGAATCACGCTCGACGGCGAAGGCTTCGATCCGATGCAGACGAGCTTCTTCCTTTCGCAGATTTCAATCACCGCGGGCGATCAGGAGGACGGCCGCCTGAACCCCGTCTGGCGGTACCTCTACGCCTGGATGCACCGCAACGAGAACGACGCGACTGCGTTCTTCCGGCTGCCACCGAACCGCATCGTCGAGCTGGGGGCGAGGGTCGGGCTCTGAGCGAACCGCGCACCGCAAGGCAATCGAGGCGAACTGCCCGTCGCTTGTGCACCCTGCGATCGAGAACAGGCAGCGTCAGCGGGTTCGAGGTCAGCGCAGGTCGGCGTCAGAGTGGGGCTTGACGCAGTTGTCGTCATGCGCGTGATCCTCGCCCGGCGTGAATGCCGCGGTGGCCTCGATCTCGACCTTGTAGGCGCTGTTGATCAGCTTGGCGCCGATCGTCACGCGCGCGGGGGTGTGGCCGGGTACTACCCAGTCGTCCCAGACCGCGTTCATCTCTGCGTAGTCGCCAACCGAAGCCAGGTAGATGCGTGCGGACACGATGTGTTCCCGGCGCGCCCCTACGTGCTCCAACAGTCGGTCGATGAAGCCCAACACCTCGCGCGTCTGGCCGCCGATGTCCAGCGACGTGTTCTCGGCAACCTGGCCGGCGATGAAGATCAGCTTGCTGTCGCCGAAGGTGGCGATCGTCATCTCACTGAAGCGCGGGCCGGTCTCGTGTCGTTCGATGTGCATGGCAATGAATCGATGTCGTTGAATGGATTTGGCGCCCGCACTCGCTGGCCGTCAATCAGCGGAGACACGCCCTGAAGCCTGCATCGCGTCCGCTGGGCGGTTCCACCATCCGCCACCGAGCGCCTGGAATAGCGCCGCGGCGTCGGCGAGGCGGTTCGCCCGCGCCTCCACGGTGGCCAGGGTTGCCTGCTGCACACTCTGCTCGGCCGACAGCACCGCGAGCGCGCTCGCGTCGCCGAGCTCGAGCTGTCGCCGCGTGATCGCCATGGCGCGCTCCGCCGCGTCCTGAGTACGCTGCGAGGCGGCCAGCGTCGCGGCGTCCGCGGCTATGGCCTGGAGCGCATCGGCGACGTTCTGGAAGGCGTTGATGACGGTCGCCTTGTATTGCGCCGCCGCCTGGTCGTAAGCCGCGCGGGCCGCCGATTCGCGGTGTTTCAAGGCGCCGCCGTCGAAGACTGTCTGGCCGACGCTGCCGGCCAGCGTCCAGAACGTGGTGCCCGGCGAGAACAGCTTGGCCAACGACGATGCCGACGAGCCCCACGAGTTCACACCCAAGGCCACCTCGGGCAAGCGGTTGGCAGTGGCCACGCCGATGTCGGCGCTCGCCGAGCGCAGTTGCTCCTCGGCGGCAAGCACGTCTGGCCGATGCTCGACGAGCGTGGATGGCAGCGTCAGCGGCAGAGGCTCGGGCAACGTCAGCTGGTCGAGCCTGAACTCGGCGAGCGGCGCATCGGGCAGCACGCCGCTCAGCGCCTTGAGCTGGTCGCGCTGAAGCGCGAGTTGCTTCTCCAAGGGTGGCAGGCTCGCCTCCAGCGAAGCGAGCTGCGCCTCCTGTTGTGCGACGTCCAGCGTCGAGTTCTGCCCCATCGCTTGCAGCGTGCGGAAGCGCTGCAGGATGTCGGACTGGAGCTCGATCGAGCGCCGCGTCGCATCGGCCTGGGCACGCAGGCCCGCCTCGGTGATGGCGGCAACGACCAGGTTCGAACTCAGCGTCAGGTAGGTGGCCTCGACGTTCCAGCGCTGGCTGTCTTCCTGCGCCTTGAGCGATTCGACCTGGCGCCGGTTGAGCCCGAACAGGTCCGGCGTGTACGAAACATCGACCTGCGCAGTGTGCAGGTTGAACAGATCGGCGTTCGATGCAAGCGGGCTGGCCAGCGGAGCCGCAACCTTCTGGCGTGCTGCCGTGTAGGCGACACCGACCGTCGGGAAGAATGCCGCTTGCTGGGCGCGTCGATTCTCGATCGCGACCTGGAGCACGGCCTGCGCCGACGCGACGCTCGGGTTGTTGGCCAGGCCGGCACGCACCAGTTCGTCGAGCGCCGGCGAGCGGTACAACGCCCACCAGGTTTGCGGCAGATCGGCGGGGGCTACCTGCCGATCCGACTGCAGCCGCGCCTCGGTCGCCGCCTCGGTGTAGTGCTGCGCAGCTGGCAGCTCAGGACGGCGATAGTCCGGGCCGACGGCACAGCCGGACGCGGCCAGTACGACTGCAGCGGCGAGCGCGCCGCGAACGGAGGCTTTGGAAGGGGACATCGTCATCACCGGCTCCGGCGTTGCTGGCGATCCAGCACCCGGCCTTCGAAGAATCGCTCGATCGTGAAATAGAGCGTCGGCAGCACCAGCAAGGTCAGCAGGGTCGACACGACCAGGCCGCTGACGACGACGGTCGCCACGCCGCGCTGCACGTCGGTACCGACGCCGGTCGCCAGCGCCGCCGGCAGCATGCCGATGGACGCGACGGTGGCGGTCATAAGCACTGGACGCAAGCGCTCAGTCGCCCCTTGCAGGATGGTCTCGGCCAGCGCCTTGCCGGTGCCGCGCACGCGCCGGAAGTTGGCGACCATGATGATGCCGTTCTGCACCGAGACGCCGAACAGCGCGATGAACCCGACGGCAGTCGCGACGTTGAGCGTCTCGCCGGTCAGGCGCAAGGCGACCAATCCGCCGAGCGCGGCCATCGGCACGACGCCCAGCACCAGCAGCGTCTGGCGCACCTTGCCGAACTGGAAGAACAGCAGCACGGCCATCATCACGAACACCAGCCCGAGGATGAACACGAGGCGCGCCTGGGCGCGCTGCTCGTTCTCGAACTGGCCCGCCCATTCGAGGTGGTGCTGCTGCGGGTCGAACTTGACCTCGGCGTCGATGCGGCGCTGCGCCTCGGCCAGGTAGGACGTGAGGTCGCGGTCGCGGTTGTCGACCCGCACGGTGATCTGGCGCTCGTTCAGCTCGTGCGAGATCGTGCTCTCGCCGGTCTTGTACTGGATGGATGCGAGCTGTGCGAGCGGGATCCGCGCGCCGCCGGGCGCGGTGACGGTCAGCGCGCCGATATCCTCCAGGTTGGTCTTGGCCGCGCGCGGGAATCGCACCGTCACGTTGTAGCTGCGATCGCCGACGTACAGGCTCGTCACCGGCGTGCCGCCGACACCGGTCTGGATCAACGTGGCGATGTCGGAGATCGGGATGCCCAGGCGCGCCGCGGCCTCGCGGTCGATCTTGACGACGAGTTGCGGGATCGCCGGCTCCTGGAACAGCGACGCCGAGGCGGTGCCGCGGATCGCGTGCAGGATGTCGACCACCTGCGCGCCGATGCGCCGGTTCTCGGCCAGGTCGGCGCCATAGATGCGCAGCACCAGCGGACTGTGGGCACCGCCGATCATGTCGTTGACGCCGTCGATGATGGGCTGGCTGATGCCCACGTCGAAGCCCGGCAACTGCTGCAGGCGCGCGTTGAGGCGCCGCACGAACTCCGCCTTGGTCTCGTGATTCGGCCACTCGGCGTAGGGCTTCAGTCCGACGGGCACCTCCATGTGCGAGGGCGTCCACGGATCGGTGCCATCGTCGTTGCGCCCGAGTTGCGTCACGACATACGAGACCTCCGGGAACTCGTGCAAGGTGCGCCGCAGTTCGCTGGCCATCTCGCTGCCCTGGTCCAGGGACAGGCCGGTGGGCATCTGCACCTGCAGCCAGAGCGCGCCCTCGTCGAGCTCGGGCAGGAATTCCCGACCCGCGGTGACACCGAGGCCGACCACGGCCGCCAGGATGCAGGCCGAGGCGATGTAGATGACGAAAGGTCGTCCCAACAACCACGCCAGGGTGCCGCGGTAGCGCGCGGTGATCCACTCGAGCGGGCGGTTGTGGAATATCTTGCGCGGCTTCCTCAAGGCAACGAAGGCCAGTCCGGGGATGAGGGCCATCGAGGCGAGCAAGGCCCCGAACAGCGCATACCCGACCGTGAATGCCATCGGCTGGAACAGCTTGCCTTCGGCGCGCTCGAACGCGAACAGCGGAAAGTAGGCCGCGACGATGATCAAGGTGGCGAAGAAGATCGGGCGGGCGACGTGGCCGGTGGTCTCGAGCACGTCGTCCTCGTTGAGTTCCTCGGTCGGCTGCTCCTCGCGCCGGCGCAGCATGGCCTCCATCACCACGATCGCGCCGTCGACGATGATGCCGAAGTCGATCGCGCCGAGCGAGAACAGGTTGGCCGGCATGTGCGTCAGGTTCATCGCGATGAACACTGTGACGAGCGCCAGCGGGATCGCGATGGCCGCCACCAGCGCGCTGCGCGGGCTGCCCAGGAACAGCATCAACACGATGCAGACGAGGCCGACGCCTTCCAGCACCGTGTGGCTGACCTTCTCGACGGTCAGGTGCACGAGGTTGTCGCGGTCGATGTAGGGGACGAGCTTCACGCCCATGGGGGCGAGGCGCTTCTGCAGCGCGTCGACCTGGGCGTGCACACCTTCGAGCACCTTGGACGGGTTGCTGCCCTTGAGCAGCAGCAGGATGCCTTCGACGGTGTCCGGGTTGTCGTCCTTGCCGAGGATGCCTTCGCGCTCCTGGTGGCCGATCTGCAGCTTGCCGAGGTCGCGCAGCAGCACCGGGTTGCCGTTGTTCTGCGCGACGGCCATCGAGCCCAGGTCGTCCAGGCTGTGCGCCTGGCCGATGCCGCGCACGACGTAGCTCTGCTCGCCGCGCGAGATGCGACCGCCGCCGGCGTTCTGGCTGCCGTTGTTGATCGCGGTGACGGCGTCGTCCAGAGACAGTCCGTAGTGGTCCAACTGGCGCGGATCGAGTTCGAGCTGGAATTCCTTCGTGAAGCCGCCGAAGTTGTTGACGTCGGCCACGCCCGCCACCTGGCGGAACGCCGGGATGACGATCCAGCGCTGGATCTCCGACAGCTCCATCAGGTTCTTGCTGTCCGACTCGAGCGTGTAGCGGTAGATCTCGCCGACCGGGCTGGCCAGTGGCCCCAGGCCCGGTGCGGCGCCCGCCGGCATCGTGACCGCCGCGATACGCTCGGAGGCCCGCTGGCGCGCGAAATACTCGTCGGTGCCGTCCTTGAAGACGAGCGTGATCAACGACAGCGCGAACGTGCTGCTCGAACGCATCGTGACGAGCCCGGGCGTGTTGGAGAGCTCGCGCTCGAGCGGCGTCGTGATCTGCTGTTCGATCTCTTCCGCGGCCAACCCCGGCACCTGCGTCGTGACTTGCACCGTGGTGTCGCTGATGTCGGGATACGCCTCGACGGTCAGTCGCGTCCACGACACGTAGCCGTAGATCACGATCAGCAGCGTCAGCACCCACACGAGCGTGCGCCGCCGGAAGCACAGCGCGATGAACTGGTTAATCATTGAGCAGCACCCCGCCGCGCGTGACGACGCGCTCGCCGCGCTTGAGGCCGGCGACGATGCGCACGCTCTCGCCGTCCTCGGTGCCGAGCTCGACGACGCGGCGCATGAACGTCCACGGCGCGACCTGCACCAGCACGGTGGTGCTGTCGTTGTTCATCAGCAGCGCCGACGGCGGGACGGTGACGGTCGCCGCCTGCGGGATGGCGAACACAGCGGTGGCGAACATGTTCGGCTTGAGGCGGCCGTCCGCGTTGTCGAAGACGATGCGCACCTTGGCGCGCCGGGTGTCGGGCTCCAACACCGGGCTCACGCGCGCGACCTTGCCGTGCCGTGTCTCGCCGGGATACGCGGCCAACGTGACGTCGACGGAGCCGCCCGCTGCGATGCCGGCCACCAGTTGCTCGGGCACCTGCGCGGTCACCCAGACCCGATCGAGACTGGAGACCGTCATCATTGGCGCCGTCGCATCGTTGAGGAACGAACCGACCCCGACATTCAACGCCGTGACGCTGCCCGCGGCCGGCGCGACCACCACCAGGCCATGCGCATGCGCATCGGCATGGGTACTGCCGCCGAGAGTCACCAGACGATCGCGCGCACGTTGGTCTTCGGCGAGCGCCTGACGCTGGGCACTTTCGGCCGCCTCGATGTCCTTGGTCGCATTGGCGCCCACGGTCATCACGCCGCGGGCACGCACGAGTGCCCGGTTCGCCAGATCGAGTGCGTCGGCGGCCTTGATCGCGTCGTCCTGTGCCTGGCCGAAATCGGGGGACGCGATGACGGCCAGCGGTTCACCGCGTCGCACGGTGTCGCCAAGCCCGACTTTCAACTCCAGCAGGCGCCCGGTGAGCGGTGGCAAGATGGCGACGACATGCGACGGATCGGCTTCCACCATCGCCGGCACGGCGACACCGTGCGATCCGGACTGCGCGCCGACTTCCGCGACGACGAGGCGCTTGCGAAGCGGCGAGTCCGCCGGCACGACGATCCGATCGCCCTGATGCAAGACCATGGGCGACGCCTCGGTCGTCGCGGCGAACGTGCTGTCGGAGAAGGCGAGCATGACCATCATGCCAAGCACGGCGATTGAATATCTCGGGCTGTATTTCATGGAACGAAGATTGATCGAAAGGTCAGAAATGCGATCGAGCACGCCTGCAGCGAGACCCCGGTGTCTCGGCCGACGTCGCGCCTTGCAGGGACGCGCCGCGCTATTGGTTGATTCTCTGGACGCGCGCGTGATGACGCATCCACGCCAGGACCGCGAGCGCGCCCAGGCTCGAAGCGAGCGCCGGCACGTGCTGGCCGATGTCGACACCCGCGGTGGCGAGCGCAGCGCACAGCAGGTAGCCGCCGCCGACGCAGGCGACGGACGTGGTCGCCGACCCCAGCAGGTTGTAGACCACGAAGAGCCACCGCATCAGCGCACCGCGACGCGTGACGATGCGCCGGGTGAGACCGAGTCGCCGCGCTGCCACGCCGCCCAGCATCAGAAGGAACTCGAGCTCGAACAGGCCGCCCATCGCGACGATGAATCCCGCGTGAAGGACCTGCCAAGGGACATCATTCACAGCGTTCAATCGGGCGCGTTGATGGACGGGATTCGCTGATGACGGACGGCTCCAGGAGCTGATCTGCCACTCGGCCAGCGAAGAGAACAAGTGCTTGGAATATGGGGTTGGATGGATGAGTCTTTGCGTGTTCTGGCGTATCGTCGAGACCCATCGAGAATAGCCGCGGCCGCCTGAAGATCCTGCAAAGATTGCCTGAATCCTTCTTCAGGAAGCCGTTCACACCAGTTCATGAGAATCCTGCTGATCGAAGACGACGTCAAAGCCGCGCAGTTGCTCGCGCGCGGGCTCCGCGAGGAAGCCTTCGACGTCGAGGTCGCGCACACGGCCGAGGACGGCGAGCGCCGCGCCGTGCTGGATGCGCACGAACTCATCGTTCTCGACTGGATGCTGCCGGCCAAGGACGGCCTGACGCTGTGCGCCGATCTGCGCGCCCGGGGCGTCGCGACACCCATCCTGATGCTGACCGCCCGCGACGCACTGCAGGATCGGGTCAAGGGCCTTCGCGTCGGGGCCGACGACTACCTCACCAAGCCGTTCGATTTCGAGGAATTGCTCGCCCGCGTGCACGCGCTCCTGCGCCGATCGGGCATGACGCGTCCGCCTGTGATGACGGTTGCCGACCTGTCGCTCGATCCGGGCTCGCAGCGCGTGACGCGCGGCGACGAGCTCCTGGTCCTGACCGCCAAGGAGTTCGCCATCCTGAACCTGCTGATGCGACATGCGGGGAACGTCGTGAGCCGCACCCGCCTGGTCGAGCAAGTCTGGAAGGTCGACCTGATCGGCATCGACAACCTGATCGACGTCCACGTCAGCAACCTGCGGCGCAAGGTGGACGGCGCCGGCCGGCCGGCGCTGATCCAGACCGTGCGCGGGCGGGGCTTCAAGCTGGCGGAACCGGAGGATCGCGGTGCTTAGCTTCCGTGCCCGTCTGGCGCTCGGACACCTCGTGGCCATCGTGCTCGTCTTCGCCCTGATCGCGCTGGGCGCGTACTGGGCCCTGTCACGAGCCGTCCACGGCCAGCTTGACGCCGCCCTGGTGGCGCTCGCCGAGACCGAAAAGGCGATGCTCGAGCAAAGCGACGACCCGGTCGGCGTGCACGAGACCGCGCCGGGTCCTGCGCCGCCGTCCTACATGCGCCTGGACCGCCTCGTGCAGATCATCGATGCCGACGGCCACGTCGTCTCGCGCAGTTCGAACCTGGGCGGCTCGCGCTTGCCCGTGTCGGCGGAACTGCTGCAACGGCTGGGCCGCGACGATGTGATATTCGAAACCCGCACGGACTTCGGCGAGGAGCCCACCCGCCTCGTGTCGGTGCCCGTCCATGCGCGCGGCAAGCTCTGGGCCATCCAGGTCGCGGGCTCTCTCGACGACACCAACCACGTGATGCAGAGCGCCACGCTGTTGTTCATCGCAACCGGCCTGGCGCTGATGGTGGCGGTCGTCGGCGTCGGCCAGTTGCTCACGCGCAGGATCCTGCGCGCGATGGACGGCGTCGTCCACGAGGCGTTGCGCATCGGCCAGAGCAACCTCAACACGCGGCTTCCGCACCCAGGCACCAACGACGAGATGGGGCGCCTGGTCGACGCGCTCAACGACATGCTGGCGCGGCTGGAGCGTGCCTTCGAGACGCAGCAACGCTTCACGGCGGACGCGTCGCACGAGCTGCGTTCACCCCTGTCGCGGATGCGCATGGAGCTCGAGGTGACGCTGCGACGGCCCCGCGAGGCGGACGACTATGTGGCGGCCATGCGATCGTGTCTCGAGGAGGTCGAGCGGCTCGTGCTGGTGCTGGAGGAATTGCTGGCGCTCGCGCGCCTCGATGCCGGCCAGGGACGCGCGCCCAGCGACGTCGTGTCCGTCAACGCGCTCGTCGGTGAGACCGTGCAACGCGTCGAGCCGCTCGCGCGTGAACGCGGGATGCGCGTGGTCGTCGAACCTGCGGAGCCGATCACGGCCAAGGTGGCGCACATCGCGGCCGGTCTCGTGCTCGCGAACCTCCTCGACAACGCCTTGAAGTTCTCGCCCGCGGGCTCGACGATCTCGATCGGTATCGTGGCCGAGGGAGCGGACGCGATCGTCAGCGTCCGCGACGAAGGCCCCGGCATCGCGCCGAGCGACATGCCGCATGTGTTCGAACGCTTCTTCCGCGCGGCTCAGACGCGTTCCGAGGCAACGCCAGGCGTGGGGCTGGGGTTGTCGCTGTCGCAGGCCATCATCCATGCCCACGGCGGTCGGATCACGGCAGCGAACCGCGCCGCCGGCGGAGCCGAGTTCGCGCTGCACCTGCCGCGCTGAGCGTCAGTGTCGCGAGGCGCCGTCGGCGGACGCTGCCTCGGCGTCCTCTTCCTTCGGCACGAACACCTTGCGTGTCTTGGCGTTGACGTCCTGACGGCACTACTGAGCAGGAGAGCACGAGGACAAGTCGTTCGCCCGGACAGCAGGTCAGTCCTTTGACCGAGGAGGAACCAGCGTCTCGTAAGGGGGCAGGTTGTTGGCCATCCTGAGCGCGTGCTCGTAGGCGATCTTCAACTTGTGAGCCGCATCATCGAACGCCATGATCTCTTCGAAGAAGTCGTCAGCGCCGTTCTCTCCAGCAAGGTCACGAGCTGCCTCCAGAGCACGCAACTTGTCATCGACGGCCTGGATAGCCATGACAAGGGTGTTCCCATCCACTTCGGGCATACGTGTCTCTCTCAGTTCGACGAGGCAAGTTCGATCGATCGCACCACCGCATTTCGAGCCAAGTTCTCGAGGGCCCCGCGGTAGGCGTCCGACCGCATTGTCTTCGCTACAGGCAAGATCAAGTAGTGGGTGGCGTTGAACCGCTCGCGCCAGCGTCATCCTTCAGATGAATCGAGTCCGGCACCACAGTTCCCTTGGGGATCATGAACGTATTCCACTTCTTGGGCGGGAACACGGCGTCCCGATCAAACAGCGAAGTCCCGCCCTCGTTGGTGATCCAGTCCTCGCCGTCAGCACCACGGAACTGATGCAGGTCTGGCTTGCGGGTGTTGCCCGACGGCAGCATGCGAGGGACGAAGTCTGGAATCAGCACGCCCGGTGCAGGTGCATCGCCCATCACGGTGCCGTTGGGAAGATCTTCGTGCATCACCGAACGCCAGAGGTTCACTTCACTCTTCGCCATTTTCGTCCTGTCAATTTCATCGCCAGCAAATTCGCTGGAGTTGAAATCCTATCGAGGGCCGCCTTTCCAACGCACGACTCGGCGAGCTTCAGCGCGCGACGTTGGCGACCCTGGAGCGGCTTGACGCGAGCTCATGGGAAATCGAGCCCGTCTGAACTAACCGCTGAAGGCGACCGGCGTTCGATTTCGCAGAGTGGTCGCGCCGCTAGGAGGCTCGCCGATCTCAGCCGGGTCGACAGCGTCGGCGCCGTCTGGCGGCCTGGTGGTCCGCCACTTCCCCCGATGGGAGCAGTTCAGGATCGAGTGAACAGAATTCGGGATTCAATGAGAACCGACACCCAGATCGTAAAGACGCCAAAACCCCCCTCTTGAATCGTCACGTCCGGTCCCTATAATGCTTGCTAGCACTCACCAGCCGCGAGTGCTAGCGATGGTGGCGTGGGCCGCCGGAGCACTTGCCAAAATCTCTGCTAGCGGGCACTCACTCTTGAGTTGAACCGCTGCGAGTCTTACTGCGAATGCATTGAAGGAGATAAAATGAAGCTGCGTCCGTTGCACGACCGTGTTGTCGTCAAGCGCCTGGAACAAGAAACCAAGACCGCCTCGGGCATCGTCATCCCCGACGCCGCCGCCGAGAAGCCGGACCAGGGCGAAGTCCTGGCCGTCGGCCCGGGCAAGCGCAATGACAAGGGTGATTTCATCGCCCTGAACGTCAAGGTCGGCGATCGCGTGCTGTTCGGCAAGTACAGCGGCCAGACCGTCAAGGTCGATGGCGACGAACTGCTCGTGATGCGCGAAGAAGACCTCTTCGCCGTCGTCGAGAAGTAAGCACTCCGCGCGAAGCCCCGCGCTTCGCGCGCCAGGGTGGCCGGCGCCCAGCGCCGGTCGGCGGCACCCGCCCCGGCCGCGCACCCGTTGCGCCGTCGCCCTGAACCCTCTCATTCACTGAATTCCGGAGAAACATCTCATGGCAGCTAAAGACGTCATTTTTGGCGCGGACGCCCGCGCTCGCATGGTCGAAGGCGTGAACATCCTGGCCAACGCGGTCAAGGTCACGCTGGGCCCGAAGGGCCGCAACGTGGTGCTCGAGCGCTCGTTCGGCGCCCCCACGGTCACCAAGGACGGCGTGTCCGTGGCCAAGGAAATCGAGCTGAAGGACAAGCTCCAGAACATGGGCGCGCAGATGGTCAAGGAAGTCGCTTCCAAGACCAGCGACAACGCCGGTGACGGCACCACCACCGCCACCGTGCTGGCGCAGGCCATCGTGCGCGAAGGCATGAAGTACGTGGCCGCCGGCATGAACCCGATGGACCTGAAGCGCGGCATCGACAAGGCGGTCACCGCCCTGGTCGAGCAGCTCAAGCTCGCCTCGAAGCCGACGACGACGTCCAAGGAAATCGCCCAGGTCGGCACGATCTCGGCCAACTCCGACGACTCGATCGGCCAGATCATCGCCGAGGCGATGGACAAGGTCGGCAAGGAAGGCGTCATCACCGTCGAAGACGGCAAGAGCCTGGCCAACGAACTCGACGTCGTCGAAGGCATGCAGTTCGACCGCGGCTACCTGTCGCCCTACTTCATCAACCAACCGGAAAAGCAGGTTGCCCTGCTGGACAACCCGTTCGTCCTGCTGTTCGACAAGAAGATCTCGAACATCCGTGACCTGCTGCCGACGCTGGAGCAGGTCGCCAAGGCCGGCCGTCCGCTGCTGATCGTCGCCGAAGAAGTCGACGGCGAAGCGCTGGCCACCCTGGTGGTCAACACGATCCGCGGCATCCTGAAGGTCGTCGCCGTCAAGGCCCCGGGCTTCGGCGATCGTCGCAAGGCCATGCTGGAAGACATCGCCATCCTGACGGGCGGCAAGGTCATCGCCGAGGAAGTCGGCCTGACGCTGGACAAGGTCACGCTGGCCGACCTCGGCCAGGCCAAGCGCGTCGAAGTGGGCAAGGAAAACACGACGATCATCGATGGCAACGGCGCCGCCGGCGACATCGAAGCGCGTGTCAAGCAGATCCGCATCCAGATCGAGGAAGCCACCAGCGACTACGACCGTGAAAAGCTGCAGGAGCGCGTGGCCAAGCTGGCCGGCGGCGTTGCGCTGATCAAGGTCGGTGCCGCGACTGAAGTCGAGATGAAGGAAAAGAAGGCCCGCGTCGAAGACGCGCTGCACGCCACGCGTGCGGCCGTCGAAGAAGGCATCGTGGCCGGCGGCGGCGTCGCGCTGTTGCGCGCTCGCCAGCAGATCGGCTCGCTCAAGGGCGACAATCCCGACCAGGACGCCGGCATCAAGCTGGTGCTGCGCGCCATCGAAGCGCCGCTGCGCGAGATCGTCTACAACGCCGGCGACGAAGCCAGCGTGGTCGTCAACGCCGTCCTCGGCGGCAAGGGCAACTACGGCTACAACGCGGCCAACGGTACCTACGGCGACATGATCGAGATGGGCATCCTGGACCCGACGAAGGTCACCCGCACCGCGCTGCAGAACGCCGCGTCGGTCGCCTCGCTGATGCTGACGACCGAGTGCATGGTCTCCGAAACCCCCAAGGACGACGCGCCCTCGATGGGCGGCGGCGGCATGGGTGGCATGGGCGGCATGGGCGGCATGGACATGTGATGTCCGCGCCCGGCGCGCCGCGAGGCGCTCCGGGCCTGTCCGTCGCGACAAAGGAAAAGGGACTGCCTCGGCAGTCCCTTTTTTCATGGCCGCACGCTAACGACAATGGGCCGTCAGCCGCTCGTTGCCATGGTTGAACGGGTCGTACTGCGACCGGGCCGTGGGCACCAGGCGGAAGCAGCCGCCGTGCACGTGCACCTCGGTCTCGCCGCCGGGCTGGGCGATCTCCTCGTAGGGCGCGTCGTCGCCGCCGATCCTGGCCAGCGCCGAGGGCGCCGGGGGACGGGCCAGCGACTGGGCGAGCGAGGGTCGGCTGCCGGCGATCACGGCGCGCAGCTGCGCGCGGGTGAGCGTCAGGTCCAGCGGCGCCGACGCGGCGCTGGCCGGCGGCTCGGGCGCGCTGGCCGCCTGCGCGATCGCCTGCGCTGCGAGCGCCGGCGCCCGCAAGGCCTGCGGGTCGGCGGCCGGCAGCGGCAGTGCGCGCAGTGCACGCAGTCGCGTCGGGCGGGGCGCGGGGGGCGTCGCGGGCGGGGCCGGCGCGGGTCGTGGCGCCAGCCACAGCGTCGCTTCGACGACTGCCGGCTCGGCGACGCGCTCGTGCGGCAGGCGCGCGTCCAGCATCGTCAGCACCAGCAGCGCGTGCGCCGCCAGCGCCAGGGCGAACCACGCGTTGCGTCGCCCGCGCGGCGCCGGTGCCCACCGGGGCGGTTCCCGTTCGTTCCCCATGCGCTCCCTTGTCGTTGCGAACTTCGAGCGCGGCGGGCGGCACGCGGTTCCGTTCTCCCCCCAAAATGCGGTCGATGATCTCGCGCCTCGTCCTTTGCTCCCTGCTCCTGGCCGCCCTGGCGGCGGTCGTCGCGCCCGTCCAGGCGCGCGGCGGCGCGGACGCCGCCGCCAGCGCCGTCCCCGCCCCGGCCCCGCCACCGCGGGTCGACGACGGCCACCGGCGCATCGGCCTCGTGCTCTCGGGCGGGGGCGCGCGCGGGCTCGCGCACGTGGGCGTGCTCAAGGCGCTGGAGCGCGCGCACGTGCGCATCGACGCCATCGCCGGCACCTCGATGGGCGCGATCGTCGGCGGCCTCTACGCGAGCGGGATGAGCGCCGACCAGCTGGAGACGGAGCTGGCCCGCATCGACTGGGATGCCCTGTTCGCCACGCGCGTGGCCCGCCCTTTCCTGTCGCAGCGCCGCAAGGAGGAGGACTTCGAGATCGCCACCGGCCTCGAGTTCGGCGTCCACGACGGCCAGCTCAGCGCGCCGCAGGGCGCCCTGTCCAGCCGCGGCCTGGAGCTGCTGCTGCGACGGCTGACGCTGCCGGTGCGCCATGTCGAGGACTTCGACCGCCTGCCGATCCCTTTCCGCGCCGTGGCCACCGACATGGAGAACGGCAAGCCGCTGATCCTCTCGCACGGCGACCTCGCGGTGGCGCTGCGCTCCAGCATGAGCGTGCCGGGCGTGTTCGCGCCCACCGAGGTGGACGGCCACATCCTGGGCGACGGCGGCCTGGTGGACAACGTGCCGGTGGACGTCATGCGTGCGATGGGCGTCGACCTGGTCATCGTCGTCAACGTGGGCACGCCGCTGTCCGGCCGCGAATCGCTGTCGTCGGTGCTGGGCCTGACCGAGCAGATGATCGCCATCCTCACCGAGCAGAACGTCGAGCGCTCCCTCGCGACGCTGACACCGCGCGACCTGCTGCTCAATCCCGACCTGGGCAAGCTCACCTCCGGCGACTTCGGCCGCGCGCCCGAGCTGATCCGGCTCGGCGCGGACTACGCCCGGTCGCAGGCGGCGCGCCTGGCGGCCTACGCCGCGCCGGCGGCCGACCATGCGAGGTGGCTGGCCCAGCACGTGCAGCCGCCGATGGAGGCGACGCCGCTGGCGGCCGTGCAGTTCGAGGGCTCGCTGCAGACCAACCCGGGCCGTTTCGAGGCCAAGCTGCAGTCGCAGGCCGGCGAGCTGTTCGACACCCGCAAGGCCGAGGCCGACGCGCGCCGGCTGGCGGCCAGCGGCGACTACACGCGCGCCGACTACCGGCTCATCACCGGACCCAACGGCGAGAGCCTGATGTTCGACCTGCAGGACAAGCCCTGGGGCCCGAACTACCTGCGCGCCGGCCTCGACCTGCACGCCGACTTCAGCGGCCACAGCGGCTTCGACGTCAAGCTGAGCCACAACCACCACTGGCTCACCGAGAACGGCACCGAGTGGCGCAACTTCATCCAGATCGGCGAGCGGCCGGCCATCTTCTCGGAGCTGTACCACCCGCTGCAGCGCAACATCGACGACTCGTCGGACTGGTTCGCGGCAGCCTACGCCTCCGGCGACCGCCAGCATCGCTCCGCCTACGACGGCGACGGCGTCGAGGTCGCCCAGTTCCTGCGCTCCACCGGCCAGTTCGGCATCGACGTCGGCCTGCCGTTCGGCCGCCTCGGCGAGCTGCGCGCCGGCTTCCTGCACCTGACGACGTCGACCACGCCGACGCTGCTGTCGGCGGCATGGACCGGCCCGACGGCGGCGCAGATCTGGCAGGAGGACGGCCTGCGCGTGCGCGGCGTCGTCGACCAGCTGGACTACGTCAACTTCCCCACCAGCGGCTATCGCCTGGACGGCGAGGCGGTGGTCGGCAGGCGGCGCCTGCGCGACAGCGAGCACATGGCGCGCGTCTCGGTGCAGGGCACGCTCGTCGACACGTTCGGCCGCAACACCTTCGAGCTGCACGGCGCGCTGAAGATGTCCGACGAGAAGGCGCAGCTGGTGGTGGACCAGTTCACGCTGGGTGGTTTCCAGCAGCTCTCGGGCTACCGGCCCGACCAGCTCTCGGGCAACGCGGTGCTGTTCGGCCGCCTGAACTGGTACACCCGCCTGACCGACACGCCGGTGTTCGCGCGCGGCTTCTTCCTGGGCGCATCGCTGGAGGCCGGCAATGCCTGGAACCAGCGCGCGCAGCTGGGCCTGGCGAACCTGCGCGGCGGCGGCAGCGTGTACCTGGGGGCGGACACCGGCATCGGCCCGATGTACCTGGGCATCACCTACGCGCCGCGCGGCGAGTTGGGCGTCGCGCTGTTCATCGGCCGGCCCTGACGAGGGTGGCGGGTCGCCGCTCAGGCCGCGTCGGCCGCGCCCGGAACGTCCGGCACGTCGGGGTCCGCCGGCAGCGGCGGCACGTCGAAATGCACGCGCTCGGGCATCGCCCGGCGCCAGCCCATCAACTGCTCGGCGACGTCCTCGACGCCCACGCGGCGCATCGACGAGAACAGCACCACGGCGATGTCGGACGCCTCGGTGACGTAGTCGCCCAGCACCTCCTGGGCGACGGCGACCGCCAGGCCCTGGTCGCGCTGGCCCAGCTTGTCGCACTTGGTCAGCAGCACCAGCAGCTTGATCTCGCCGGTCTTGACGCGCTGGGCGATGAACTGCATCAGCTGGATGTCGAGCGGCGTGAAGCCGTGGCGGCTGTCCACCATCAGCACCACGCCCATCAGCGCGCGCCGCACTTCCAGGTAGTCGGCCATCACCTTCTGCCACACCAGCTTCTTGCCGCGCGCGACCGCGGCGTAGCCGTAGCCGGGCAGGTCGGCGAAGAAGGCGTCGGGCGCCTCGCGCGGGCCGAGGGTGAACAGGTTGATCAGCTGCGTGCGGCCGGGGGTCTTGGAGGCGAAGGCGAGCTGGCGCTGCTGGGCCAGCGTGTTGATGGCCGACGACTTGCCGGCATTGCTGCGGCCGACGAACGCGATCTCGGGCATGTCGCCCGCGGGCAGCTGCGCGATCTTGCTGGCCGAGGTCAGGAACTTGGCCGTATGCAGCCAGCCGAGGCCTTCCTTGGCCTCGTCCGAGACCACCACCGGCTTCTTGTAGACGGGAGCCGGCACGGCGCGAGGGGGGGTGGGTTTGCGCGTACGCTTAGCTTCGGTCATGGCGCATTGTAAAATCGTTGGGTTTGCTCCCCCAAAATGCTTCTCCTGAAGGATTCGTCGAGATGAAGTCCTTGTACGTTGTTGCCCTGGCGGCCCTGTTCGCCACTCCCGTGATGGCCGACGAAGCGAAAGGCCCGGCCAAGCCGGACCTCGCCAAGGGCGCCACGACCTCGGCGACCGTCTGCGGCGCCTGCCATACGGCGGACGGCTCGCGCGGCCTCCCGACCTATCCGATCCTGCAGGGCCAGCACGCCGACTACCTCGTCAAGCAGCTGACCGAATTCAAGGCCGGCAAGCGCGACAACGCCATCATGAAGGGCATGTCGGCCACCCTCTCGGACGACGACATGCGCAACGTCGCCGCGTTCTACGCGTCCAAGGCGGCCAAGCCGGGCCAGTCGAAGAACGCCGCCACTGTGGCGCTGGGCATGAAGATCTGGCGCGGCGGCATCGCCGAGAAGAACGTGCCGGCCTGCGCCGGCTGCCACGGCCCGGCGGGCGCCGGCGTCCCGTCGCAGTACGCCCGCTTGGGCGGACAGCATGCCGAGTACGTCAGCGCGCAGCTGGGCACCTTCCGCGCCGGCACGCGCGCCAACAGCGCGCAGATGACGACCATCGCCGCGCGACTGAGCGATGCCGAGATCGCCGCGGTGTCCGACTACGTCGAAGGCCTGAACGCCGGCAAGTGACCTCCCGGCGCGCCGCGGCGCGCCGTTCGCGGGAACTGGGGCCCCGCGCGGGCCCATTCCCGGCGCCCGGCGCGGGGCGACGCCGCTATGATCGGCCGATGCCGTTCATCCGCCGCACCGCCGAGGGAGCCATCGACAGCCTGCACCGTCGCGACGAGGGCGGGGCCGAGTTCCTGCCCGACGACCACCCCGAGGTGCGCGCCTTCCTGGGCGCCGGCCCGGGCGCGCCGGGCGACGCCTTCGCGTCGCTGGACGCCGACTTCATCCGCGTGATCGAGGACGTCATCGACACGCTGATCTCGAAGAACGTCATCAACATCACCGACCTGCCCCTCGAGGCGCAGACCAAGCTGTTCGGCCGCAAGGGCTACCGCGAGCGCGCCACCAAGGACGCGCTGAGGCTGTTCGGCGACGACGAAGGCATCTAGCAGGGCCTGTTCACAGGCCCTGGCCTCCCGCGACGTCCCCGCCGGCGTCCAGGTCGACGCCCAGTTCCCGGGCCAGGCGCGCCACCTGCGCCTGCAGGCGTTCCAGCTCGCCCTTCATCCGCACCTGCTCCACGCGCAGCGCCGCCACCTCGGACAGCCCGAGCGCCGCATCGGCCAGCGGCGCCCCCGTGCCCGCCGCCGGCGCCGCATCGGCCACCGGGCCGGCCAGCAGGTGGGCCCAGCGCGATTCGCGCGCGCCCGGCGCCCGCGCGAGCTTGACGACGAACGGCGGCTCGTGCGTGGCCAGCTCGTCGAGGAAGCCTTCCACCGACGAGATGTCGGCGAAGCGGTGCAGGCGCTCGGTGTTCAGGCGCAGCTCGGCCGCGGTCTGCGGCCCGCGCAGCATCAGCAGCGCCAGCAGCGCCACGCTCTGGCCGGGCAACTTCAGCACGCGCGCCACGTTGTGCTCGAAGCGCGGCACGCGGCTGCCCGAGCCCTCGAGCACCAGGTGCAGGGACTTGAGCGTGTCCAGCGCGGCCAGCACGTCGCCCTCGCTCGCGCTGATCACCGGGTCGCGCGCCGTCTTCTGGTTGCAGCCCAGCGTGAGCGCGTTCAGGCTCAGCGGGTAGCTGTCGGGCACGGTGTGCTGTTTCTCCACCAGCACCCCCAGGATGCGGGTCTCGAGAAGCGAAAGCGTGGGCAGCGTCATGGCGGTTCGGGCCGATCGGGCGACAGGGATCGCGCCAGTATCGCTCGCCGCCGCGGGCGCGGCCTGCGCAATGACAAACGCCCCGCGGGCGCGCGGCCGGCGGGGCGTTCGGCGGGCGTCACGGCGGGGCCGTGGCGCGCGCGGGCTTACTTGGTCAGGTCCAGCGCGTTGGTCAGATCGCCCATCGCCGGCGCGCCGTTGGCCTTCAGCGCGGTGTCGCGCGCGGTCAGGCCCGCCAGCGCGTCCAGGCCGAAGCGGCGGGTGATCAGGCGCAGGATGGACGCGGTGTCGTACTGCGTGTGGTCGACCGTGCCCTTCTTCGCGTACGGCGAGATGATGATGGCCGGGATGCGCGTGCCCGGGCCGATCTTGTCGCCCTTCGGGGGCGCCACGTGGTCCCAGGCGCCGCCGAACTCGTCGTACGTGATCACGATGACCATGTTCTTGTACTGCGGGCTCGCCTGCAGCTTGCTCACCACGTCGGCGATGCGCGCGTCGCCGTCGGCCAGGTTCGCGTAACCCGGGTGCTGGTTGTAGACGCCTTCGGGCTTGTAGAAGGCCACCGGCGGCAGCGTGCCGGCGGCGGCGTCGGCCACCAGGTCGGTGTAGTCCTTCAGGTGGGCGGTGCGGTCGGCGGCGTGCGCAACCGGATCCAGGTTGGCGTAATAGTTGAACGGCTGGTGGTGCGGCTGGAAGTCGACGTTGGCGGTCGTCGCCACGCCGTTGGCGTTGCCGGCGTAGATCACCGAGCGGGCGGTGGTCGGATCCTGCTTGCCGTCGGTCAGTGCGGCGTTCCACGAGCCGCCGTACCACTTCCAGTCGACGCTCCTGGCCGTCAGCAGGTCGCCGATGTTGGTCTGCGTCTGCGGCGGCAGCGTGGTCGCCTTGGCGGTGTTGGCGTAGGCGGAGTCGTTGCCCGTCAGGTCGGCCGGTGCGTTGCCGCTCGGCTGGTACGGGGCCTGCATCGTGTTGACGGCGTAGAACTGGTTGTCGCCGAAGTAGTTGGCCGGCGTGATGTTGCCGCTCAGCTGGAACGTCGGCGGGCCGTCCATGGCGGAGGCCTTGGCGGTGGCGGCGGCCGTCAGGTGCGGCAGCCAGTTGCCCGAGGCATCCTTGTCGAGGACGGCGATCGTCGGGTGGGCCGCGGCCGTGTCGGCGTTCGGGTAGGTCGGCGCGCAGGCGCAGATCAGGTACTGGTGGTTCAGGAACGAGCCGCCGAAGGCGCCTTCGAAGAAGTTGTCGGCCAGCACGTTGGCCTGCGCGAGCTTGTACAGCGGCGAGGCGCTGGTGTCGAAGTGGCCCATGGTCAGGCCGCCGGCGTCTTCCCAGGCGGCGAACAGGTCGTTCTTGCCGCCGTTGATGGCCATCTGGTTCTCGAAGAAGCGGTGGTACAGGTCGCGGGTGACGGTGGTGTTGTCGAGCTTGGCGCCGGCGCCGGCGTTGGCGGTGAACCCGGTCTCGATGGAGAACGGCGCGTTCTTCAGGCCGGCGCTCTGCGCGGCCGTGATGACGACGCTGCTGCCCGCGGCGGTGACGCCGTTCCAGGTCTGCGGCAGCGTGGCCAGCACCGTCGTGCCGTCGCGGTCCTTCTGCGGGATGTAGCTGGAGGTCGGGTTGCCGGACGCGTCGACCACGGTGCTCAGGCCGTTGGCGCCCGGGAAGTTGCCGTACAGGTTGTCGAACGAGCGGTTCTCGGCGTAGATGACGACGATGTTGCTCACCTTGTTCTTGAGCAGGGTCGTCGTGTCCGTCGGGTTGTCGCTGTCGGCGCACCCGCCGAGCGCGAGCACGCTGGCGATCGCCAGCGGCGTGAGAAGGGCGGCGAACTGGATGGGGTTCTTCATGGGCTGGGCTCCTGAGCCTGGATTTCTGCAAAGCGACGAGCATCGCGGGCATGTGTGACAAGGGCATGTAATCCGCGACCACGAACCGCGTCATGGTGTTGTCACGCGGCTGCCATGCGCTGCCGCTAGGCTGTCGGGTTGCCTGTCACGAGTCTCCGAAGCCGCCGTGTTCCGCCGTCCCCTGTTCCCGTTCCGTCCCTCCCGCTGGCTGCTCGCGGCCGCGCTCGCCGGCGTCGTCGCGCCGGCCCCCGCCGCACCGGCTTCGGCGCCGCGCGCCACGCCGTTCTACGAGACGCCGTTCGAGCGCAAGCCCGACGTGAAGACGCTCACGGCGCTGGGCCGCTCGCTGTTCTTCGATCCCGCGCTGTCGGCCTCCGGACGCATGGCGTGCGCGTCCTGCCACGATCCCGCCCACGCCTGGGGGCCGCCCAACCACCTGCCGGTGCAGCTCGGCGGCCCGAAGCAGACGCTGCCGGGCCTGCGCGCGGTGCCGTCGCTGAAATACCACCAGGCCATCCCGCAGTTCCAGGAGCACTATTTCGACAACGACGGCAACGACAGCGAGGACCAGGGCCCCGCCGGCGGCCTCGGCTGGGACGGCCGCGCCGACTCGGCCCACGAGCAGGCCGCCGCGCCGCTGCTGTCGCCGTTCGAGATGGCCAACGCCAGCCAGGCCGCCGTGGTCGCCAAGCTCCAGGCGTCGCGCGACGCCGCCGGGATGCGCGAGGCGTTCGGCCCGCACATCTTCGACGACCCGGCGCGGGCCTGGAACGGCCTCGCGCTGGCGCTCGAGGTGTTCCAGCAGAGCCCGGCCGACTTCTACCCGTACGACAGCAAGTACGACGCGTTCCTGCGCGGCCGGGCGACGCTCTCGCCGGCCGAGACGCGCGGCCTGGCGGCGTTCAACGACGCCGCCCGCGGCAACTGCGCGTCGTGCCACGTCAGCGCGATCAAGCGCGGCGCGTTCCCCAACTTCACCGACTTCGGCCTGATCGCCATCGGCGTGCCGCGCAACCGCGCGATCCCCGCCAACGCCGACGCCGGCTACCGGGACCTGGGCGCCTGCGGGCCGCTGCGCACCGAACTGAAGGGCCGCAACGAGTACTGCGGGCGCTTCCGCACGCCCTCGCTGCGCAACGTGGCGCTGCGCGGCGTGTTCTTCCACAACGGCGTCTACACGACGCTGGAGGACGCGGTGCGCTTCTACGCGCTGCGCGACAGCGCGCCGCAGCGCATCTACGGCGCCGCCCCGGCGCGCCGCTTCGACGACCTGCCGCGCCCGTACCAGTCCAACCTGAACCGGGACGCACCGTTCGGCGCGCAGCCGGGCGGCAAGCCGGCGCTGACCGAGGCCGAGATCGCCGACGTGGTGGCGTTCCTGAAGACGCTGACCGACGGCTGGGTGCCGCAGGCCGACAAGCGCTAGCCCAGCACCCAGGTGTCGCGCACCGGCACGTGCGGCTCCACATGGCTGGTCAGCAGGATCACCTGTTCGCCGCGCGCCGCCCGCTCGCCCAGCGTGGCGGACAAGTGGCGCGCCGACGCGACATCGAGCGCGTTGAACGGCTCGTCGAGCAGCAGCAGCCTGACCGGCAGGGCAAGCGCGAGCGCCAGCAGCGTCTTGCGCTGCTGGCCCAGCGAGGCCTCGCGCAGCGGCGTCGCCAGCGCCGGGGCCAGGCCCAGCGCCTCCACCTGCTCGTGCACGCGCCGCGCATCGACGCCGGCATACGTGCCGCCTACGAAGCCCAGGCACTCGGCGATGGTGAGCCAGGGCGTGGGCGGCGGATCGCTGTGGCACCAGAACGTCTGCTGGCGCCAGGCGAGCGAGGCGGTGCGCTCGCCGGCCGCGTAGCGGCAGCCGGCGAGTTCGAAGCCGCCGTGGCGTGGCGCCAGGGCCCCGGCGAGCAGGCGCAGCAGCGTCGACTTGCCGCTGCCGTTGGCGCCCTGCACCCAGGTGACGCCGGCCCCGGCCTGGGCGGTGAAGCCCTCGAACAACCAGCGCTGGCCATAGGCGAAGACAAGCTGCTCGATGCGCAGTGTCAGTTCCACAGTTCGCTCCCGAAGGCGGTCAACAGGCCGGTGCTCACGGCCCACAGCGCGACATGCGCTTCGCGGTTGGCCGCCGGCACCGCGGTCAGCGCCAGCGGCGTCGCCACCAGCCCCAGCGCGAACGCCGCCAGCGGCAGCGCCCGCCAGGGCCGCGCGAGCAGCACCAGCAGCACCGCCACGGCGCCGGCCGCGACCATCGGCGCGCAGACCAGCACGCGCGCCTGCCAGCGCCAAGCCGCGGCGGCGGGCAGCGACACGAGCCAGGGTTCCAGCGCGGCGAGGTGCGACTCCATCGCGCGCTGCAGCCGCTCGGTCAGCGCGATGGCCAGCACGCTGAACATCAGCGACCACGCCGCGCCCGGCACGACTGGCCACCAGCCCTGCGTCCAGGCCACGGCCAGCGCGATCGCCGCCGCGACGCCGGCGAGCAGCGCCCGCGCGCCGGGCGTCAACGCGTCGCGCCACGCGGGCCACCACAGCAACGCGACGAACGCGCGCGGTCGCAGCGCGAGCAGGGCCGCGGACGAACGCGCGGGCCGGACCCGACGCGTCCGCCACGCCACGCCGCGTCGCTGCCAGGCCAGCGCCGCGGCGCCCAGCGCGCACGAGGCCAGCCAGGAAGCGAGCAACGACAGCAGCGCGCGCGGCAGCGCCTGCACCCACCACGCGGGCCGGTGGATCGCGAAGACGACGACCGACAGCGCATAGAGCGCGGCCAGCGGCGCCAGCACCGCGGCGGCGACGGCCACGTCCGAGCGCCACAGCGCCCGCGCCGTCAACGGCAGGCAGCGCAGCTGCACGCACCAGGCCTGCGGCAGCAGGCGCCGGCGCAGCGCCCACACGGGCCAGGCAGCCAGCACGGCCTGCGCGACCCACAGCGCGAGCCCGCTGCGCCAGGGCAGCGTCACCGCCTTCATCGGTGGCACGCCGGCCCACGCCAGCAGCGCGAAGCTGGCGACGAAGATCGGCCCCGCCACGCCGGCCAGGATGGGCAGCGCCTCCTTCAGCGAGCGCAGCAACTCGTGCAGCACCTCGCGGGTGCGTTCCAGGCGGACGGGGATGAGGGTGGTCTTCAGGATAGGGCTGCCGTCGGGCGCATCGCCATGGGAGCGTGGGGATGCTGACAAGTTCCGTGGGGGCGGCGCGACGACGCACCGGACTGCCCCGACACGGCCGGGTGTCCTCTGGCGCCGTCTCCGGCAAGCGGCAGGAAGCACTCAACCGGAGCGATCTGGCACGGTGCGGAGATCGTTCATCCGAAAAGGCTGCGCACAACCAATGCCACCCGCGCCAGTCGCGTGCTGTGCCTGATCCGGCCTGAGCTCTCGAGCTGGACCAGGCCATGAAGGGCTGCCCAGAACGTCTCCGTCGCCACGTCGACATCCGGGCTCGTCGGTGGGACGACGGCTGAAAGAACCTCGAAAGCCTCTCTCAGTTCCGATCTGGTGTCGGCCTCTGCGAAAAGCAAATCGGTCGGCATCGTGAACATGGCCTCGTAGAGAGCTGGATTGTCGCGGGCGAAGTCGAGATACGCGATCGCGACGCTTTCGCCCACGGGGCGGGAATCGGTTGATACGTGCGCCGCTCGATGGAGAGCCGTCTTGATTTCCCGAAAGCCTTCGAGAGCGACGGCGCTGACGATCGCGTCCCTGTTCTTGAAGTGCGAATAGAGGACAGGCTGGCTGTACTCGATCTCGTCGGCCAAGCGACGAACGGTGACCGCGCTCCATCCCTCGGCTTCCGCGATTTTTCGGGCCGCCGCAGTGATGCGCTGCTCGCGTGCTTCCCGGTCCCTGTTCTTGCGCTCGGCAACGCCCATCGCTGATCCCCTCGAAAGCCCATGCGGCCCGCGATGATACCGGCGCTTGCAGATCTAGCGCTGCTACATTACTATTCTAGCACTGCTAGATCTTCTTGTTCCGATATGGCTCAAGCAGGCAGTGATTCGAGCCAATGAACCCCAACCGCCAAAGGACTACATCCATGAGCAGCGCCGCTCCCCCCGACCTGACCAAGCTCGGCTACCTCTTCGCCGAGATCATGTCCAGCCATGACGTGTCGCGCCTCGACGAGATCAAGGCTGCCAACTATGTGAATCACAACGCATTCGCCGAGCCCGGACTGGAAGGCTCCAGGAAGGTACTCGGGGCCATCATCGCGGGCGTTCCCGACCTCAAGGTGACCGCGGAAGATGTCTTCGTCTCGGCCGACGGGTCCCGCGTGGTCGGTCGCTATCGCTACGAGGGCACCCACACCGGCAACCTTCTCGGTTACCCCGCGACGGGCAGGCCCTTCGTCATGCGCTCCATCGACATCTGGCGGGTCGAACACGGTCGCTTCGTCGAACACTGGGACGAACTCAACACACTCGAGGTCTTCACCCAGATCGGCGCCGTTCAGCAACGAACGCATCCCGCGATCGACCGGAAGGAAACAGCATGAACACCACCACCCCCACACCGATGGGACGCGACCTGCGAATGAAGTCGCCCCTGTTCTGGTTCACATTCCTGATTCCGGCCGCCATCATCATGCTCGGCATCAACTTCCTGTTGAACCCCGTGGGCGCTTCGGCCGGCTACGGAATTCCGATCACGGACCCGTCTGCATTTCCGTTCATGTGGGTGAAGGGCATTCGCGACATCTTTGCCGGTGTCGCCGTACTGACGCTCCTGTTCAGAGGAGATCGGCGCACGACCGGCATCATCTATGCGATTGCATGCTTCATCGCGATCGGCGATGGTCTTGTAATCCTGGCGCAGCGGGGCTTTGCAGCTCCCATCTTCATGCACTGGGGCACAGCGCTCTACATGATGGTCGTCGCTTCATTCCTTCTAAGAGCCAGGAAATGATCTCGCTGGCGTGACCATCGGACAGGTCTCGGCAGCGCACTTGCGATAGCGGTCTGTTGCCGACCGGGTGGACATCCTGAAGCCGGCCCTTCGCGACCGACGGGTCCTGGCCGGCCCATGACAGCGACAGCGACGGCGATCCCTCCGAACACCTCACCCCCGGAGGCGCGAAAACATCGGGAAATCGTTCCGATGGCGCCGGGCGGAATTCGGGTGCATGCCTACGATGGCCACAAGTCCATCGAGCCTCGCATGTCGTCCCGCCCGCTCACCGCTGCCACGCCCGCCACGCGGGCAAATCCCGCCGAAGGCGTCACGCGCGCAGTCAGCTGCGCGTGCGCGCCGGCGCGCACCGCGTCACTTGCGGGCCAGCACGTGCGCGAGCGCGATGCCCGTGTGCGTGCGTCTGGCCACCAGGTGTTCCGGCGGTCCTTCGGCCACCAGCCTGCCGCCCGCCGCGCCGCCCTCCGGCCCCATGTCGATCACCCAGTCGGCCTCCGCGATGACGTCGAGGTCGTGCTCGATGACCACCACGCTGTGGCCGCCGTCGGTCAGCCGGTGCAGCACCTTGATCAGCTTGGACACGTCGGCCATGTGCAGGCCCACCGTCGGCTCGTCCAGCACGTACAGCGTGTGCGGCGCCTTCTGGCCACGCCGCCCCACCTCGTCGCGCACCTTGCTCAGCTCGGTCACCAGCTTGATGCGCTGCGCCTCGCCGCCCGACAGCGTGGGCGACGGCTGGCCCAGCGTCAGGTAGCCCAGGCCGACGTCCTGCAGCAGCTGCAGCGGGTGGGCGATGGACGGCATGCTGGCGAAGAACTCCACGGCCTCGTCGACCTCCATCTGCAGCACGTCACCGATGCTCTTGCCGCGCCAGGTGACCGCCAGGGTGGCCGGGTTGAAGCGCGCGCCGTGGCACAGGTCGCAAGCCACCTTCACGTCGGGCAGGAAGCTCATCTCGATCGTGCGCATGCCCTGGCCCTCGCAGCCAGGGCAACGGCCGCCGTTGGCGCCGCCGGTGTTGAAGCTGAAGCGACCCGCCGCGTAGCCGCGCGCCTTGGCCTCCAGTGTCTCGGCGAACAACTTGCGGATGGCGTCCCAGAAACCGATGTAGGTGGCCGGGCACGAGCGCGGCGTCTTGCCGATGGGCGTCTGGTCGACCTCCAGCACGCGGTCCACCGAGTGCCAGCCCTCCACCGACGCGCAACCCACCGGCTCCGCCTTGCCGCGGCTGGCCACCAGCGCGGCCACGCTGGCCAGCAGCACGTCGCGCGCGATGGTGCTCTTGCCCGAGCCGCTCACTCCGGTGATGGCCACCAGCCGCTGCAGCGGTACGCGCACCGGCATGCCCTGCAGGTTGTGAAGCTTCGCGCCGAACACCGTGATGTGCGTGCTGGCGCCAGCGTCGTCGGCCGCGAACGCGACCTCGCGGCGCGGCTGCATCGGATGCGTCTGCGGATGCGCCAGGCAGCGGCCGGTGACCGATTCGGGCACCGCCGACAGGTCCGCCGCCTTGCCCTGTGCCACCAGGCGGCCGCCGCGCTTGCCGGCGCCGGGGCCGATGTCGATCAGGTGGTCGGCGCGGCGGATGGTGTCCTCGTCGTGCTCGACCACCACCAGCGTGTTGCCCTGCGAGCCCAGGCGCGCGAGCGCGTCCAGCAGGATCTTGTTGTCGCGCGGATGCAGGCCGATGGTGGGCTCGTCCAGCACGTAGCACACGCCCTGCAGGTTGGAGCCCAGCTGCGCCGCCAGGCGGATGCGCTGCGCCTCGCCACCGGACAGCGTGGGCGCAGCGCGGTCCAGCGTCAGGTAGTTCAGGCCCACATCCTCCAGGAAGACCAGGCGGCTGCGGATCTCGCTGATGACGTCGCGCGCGATGTCGGCGTCGCGCCCGGCCAGTTGCAGGGACTCGACCCACTTGCGAACGTCGGACACCGCCCACTGCGCCACGTCGGTGATGGCCTGGTCCTCGAACCTGATCGCGCGCGGCGCGGGCGCCAGGCGCGCGCCGTGGCACTCGGGGCAGGCGGCGTCGTGCAGTTCCTCGGCGTCGGGCTCCTTCGAGATGAAGGCCTGCTCGCGGCCGCGCTCGTTCTCGTCCTGCACCGAATCATCGAAGGCCGCGCGCTGTTCGCGCGTCAGCGCCAGTCCGGTGCCGACGCAGCCCGGGCACCAGCCGTGCTTGCTGTTGTACGAGAACATGCGCGGGTCGGGCTCGCCGTAGCTGGTGCCGCAGGTGGGGCACGCGCGCTTGGTGGAGAACACCTTGACGCTGCCGATGCCCAGCGTCGACTGGCCTTGCGCCATCGCCTCGGTCAGGCCGGTCAGTGGCGTCAGCAGGTGCATGACGCCCTTGCCGGTGTCCAGCGCCTTGGCCAGCAGCGCGCGCAGCGCCGCCTCGCGCTCCGGCGCGATCACCAGGTCGCCCACCGGCAGCTCCAGCGTGTGCTCCTTGAAGCGGTCCAGGCGCGGCCACGGATCGACCTTGACGAACTCGCCGTCCACGCGCAGGTGCGTGTGGCCGCGCGCCTTGGCCCACTTGGCCAGGTCGGTGTAGACGCCCTTGCGCGCCACCACCAGCGGCGCGAGCAGGCCCACGTGCTGGCCGCGGTAGTCGCGCAGCAGTTGCGCGGCGATGCTTTCCACGCTCTGCGGCTTCACGGGGCTGCCGTCGTGGATGCAGTGCTGGATGCCCAGCTTGACCCACAGCAGGCGCAGGAAGTGCCAGACCTCGGTGGTGGTGGCCACCGTGCTCTTGCGGCCGCCACGCGACAGCCGCTGCTCGATGGCCACCGTCGGCGGGATACCGTAGACCGCGTCGACCTCGGGCCGGCCGGCCGGCTGCACGATGCTGCGCGCGTAGGCGTTGAGCGACTCGAGGTAGCGCCGCTGCCCCTCGTTGAACAGGATGTCGAAGGCCAGCGTGCTCTTGCCCGAGCCCGACACGCCGGTGACCACGGTGAACTTGCCGCGCGGGATCGCGACGTCCACGCCCTTGAGGTTGTGCTCGCGCGCGTTGACGATGCGGATCGAGTTCTCGTCGGCGCTGCCGGCCGTCGAGCGCCGGCGCTTGCTGACCAGCGACTGCAGGCTGGGCCCGTCCAGGCTGGTGTCGCGCGCGCCCTCGACCTTGAAGCGCGCCTCCTCCACCGAGGCGTAGCGGGCATGCTTCTCGCGCGCCACGTCGACGGCGGCGTAGCGCTCCAGCCCCAGCGTCTCCTCGTAGTCGCGCAGCGCGCGGCCGGTGTGCGAGCGCGTGTTGGCCTTCAGGTCCTCCGGCGTGCCCACGCCCACCAGCTCGCCGCCCTGCTCGCCGCCTTCCGGCCCGAGGTCCACCAGCCAGTCGGCCGAGCGGATCACGTCGAGGTTGTGCTCGATGACGATCAGCGAGTGGCCCGCCTCCAGCAGCCGGCGCAGCGAGCGCATCAGCTTGGCGATGTCGTCGAAGTGCAGGCCGGTGGTGGGTTCGTCGAACAGGAACAGCGTGCCCTTCTTCGCCGCGGCCTGCTGCGGCCCTTGCGCGGCCTCCGCGAGGAATCCGGCCAGCTTCAGCCGCTGCGCCTCACCGCCCGACAGCGTGGGCACCGGCTGGCCCAGCTTCACGTAGTCGAGGCCGACGTCGACGATGGGCTGCAGCCGGCGAATCACCTCGCGATCGTCGGCGAACAGCTGCACCGCCTCGCTGACGGTGAGCTCCAGCACGTCGGCGATCGACAGCTGGCGGTCGCGCCGCACCAGGTGGGCGTCCAGCATCTCCGCACGGAAACGGCGGCCGTCGCAATCGGGGCAGCGCAGGTAGACATCGGACAGGAACTGCATCTCGACGTGCTCGAAGCCCGAGCCGCCGCAGGTCGGGCAGCGACCGTCGCCGGCGTTGAACGAGAACATGCCGGCGCCGTAGTTGCGCTCGATGGCCACCGGCGTGGTGGCGAACAGCTTGCGGATCTCGTCGAACGCGCCGACGTAGCTGGCCGGGTTGGAGCGCGCGGTCTTGCCGATCGGGCTCTGGTCGACGAACACGGCTTCCGACAGCCAGTCGGCGCCCAGCAGCGCCACGTGCTTGCCTGGCGTCTCCGTCGGCTTGCCGAAGTGGCGCGCCAGCGCCGGGTACAGCACGTCCTGCATCAGCGTGCTCTTGCCCGAGCCGCTGACGCCGGTGACGACGACCAGCCGCTGCAGCGGGAACTCCACCGTGACGTCGCGCAGGTTGTGCTCGGTGGCGCCCTGCACGATCAGCCGCGGCGTCGACTCGACCACCGCGCGCCGGATACCCATGCCCACCTGCTTGCGCGCACCCAGGTAGGCGCCGGTGAGCGTGTCGGCCAGCTTCGCGGCCTCGGGCTCGCCGTCGAACACGATCTGGCCACCGCGCTCGCCCGGTCCCGGGCCCATGTCGATCAGGCGATCGGCGGCCAGCATGACGGCGGGGTCGTGCTCCACCACCACCAGCGTGTTGCCGGCGTCGCGCAGGCGCTGCATGGCCTCGACGATGCGGTGCATGTCGCGCGGGTGCAGGCCGATGGAGGGCTCGTCGAGCACGAACAGCGTGTTGACCAGCGAGGTGCCGAGCGCGGTGGTGAGGTTGATGCGCTGCACCTCGCCGCCCGACAGCGTGCGGCTCTGGCGATCGAGCGTGAGATAGCCGATGCCGACGTCGTTGAGGTACTTCAGGCGCGTGCAGATCTCGTCGAGCAGCAGCTTCAGGGCGTCGTCGGGCAGGTTGTCCGGCGTGTGCTGCATGTCGAAGAAGCGTCGAAGACGCTCGATCGACAGCAGCATCATGTCGTGCAGGCCCAGGCCCGGCAGCGCCTCCAGCTGCTCGCGCGTCCAGTCGACGCCGTGCGGCAGGTGGCGCTGCGACGGCGGCAGCACCGCGTCGGCCTGTTCCTTGGTGCCCACGCGCCACAGCTGCGCCTCCAGCTTCAGGCGCGCGCCGTCGCAGGCAGGGCACTTCGTGTAGCTGCGGTACTTCGACAGCAGCACCCGGATGTGCATCTTGTACGACTTCGATTCCAGGTACTCGAAGAAGCGCCGGATGCCGTACCACTGCTTGTGCCAGTTGCCGTTCCAGTTCGGCGAGCCGTCGATGACCCACTTGCGCTGCGCGTCGGTGAGCATGTTCCACGCGGTGTCGCGCGGGATGCCGGCGTCGCCGGCGTACTTCATCAGGTCGTCCTGCTGTTCCTTCCAGGCCGGCGTCTGGATCGTCTTGACGGCGCCGTTGCGCAGCGTGCGCTTCTCGTCGGGCACGACCAGGCCCCAGTCGACGCCGATCACGCGGCCGAAGCCGCGGCAGGTCTCGCAGGCGCCGAAGGCCGAGTTGAACGAGAACAGCGCCGGCTGCGGGTCGTCGTAGCGCAGCTCGCTCTCGGGGCAGTGCAGCCCCGTCGACCACCGCCAGCGGATGCCGGGGTCGGCGGCTTCGGCGCTCTCGGCAAGCACGTCGACGTTGAGCCGGCCCTGGCCGCGCTTCAACGCCAGCTCGATGGCCTCGACCACGCGCACCTTCTCCACCTTGCCGACCCGGAAGCGGTCGGCCACGACGTCGAGCACCTTGCGCTCGCCGCTCTCGTCCCGGATCGTGCGCTCGCCGTGCACGCGCGTGAAGCCGCTGGTCGACAGCCACTGCGTCACTTCCGCGGCGGTCGTGTTGGCGGGCAGTTCGACGGGGAACGTGACAGCCACCCGCGGGTCGCCCTGCGCGGCGGCGCGCGCGACGAGGTCGCCGTAGATCGTGTCGGCGTTGTCGTGGCGTACCGGCAGCGCGGTGACGCGGTCGAACAGCGCGGCGGCACGGCCGAACAGCAGCTTCAGGTGGTCGTTGAGCTCCGTCATCGTGCCGACCGTCGAGCGCGAGCTGCGCACCGGGTTGGTCTGGTCGATGGCGATCGCCGGCGGCACGCCCTCCACGTGGTCGACCGCGGGCCGGTCCATGCGATCGAGGAACTGGCGCGCATAGGCCGAGAACGTCTCGACGTAACGCCGCTGGCCTTCCGCATACAGCGTGTCGAACACCAGGCTCGACTTGCCCGAACCGCTGGGCCCCGTCACCACGGTGAGCTCACCGGTGCGGATGTCCAGGTCGAGGTTCTTCAGGTTGTGCTGCCGCGCGCCGCGGATGCGGATGAGCCCGCTCATGAACGTCCTTTGGAGGGTAGGCGGAACATTCTAGGCAGCTTGCATACCCCGCGACTTTCGACGTCTTCTCGCGTCCGACCGGTCACGATCGGCACGATTTTCCACTTGAAGAATCGCCCGTCGCCCCGCATCTGCGCGGACGGCCGATTGAAAGCCGCCCGAGCGGCGGGCTGCGCGTCACCAGCGCGCCGCGACCGCGTGCGCCAGCCGCGCACCCAGCTCGTAGGCGCCTTCGCGCAACGGACGCCACGTCGCCGGTGCGATCGCGCTGGCCGGCAACGAGAGTTCGTCGAGCGTCGCCTGCCCCAGCGCCAGCCGGGCCAGTTCGCGGCCGAACACCGTGCCGGGCCCGATGCCGCGCCCGTTGTAGCCGCTGAAGCCGACGACGTTGCGGGCAAGGACGTGCAGGCGCGGCAGCGCATCGGGCGTCGTGCCGATCCAGCCGTACCAGGCGTGCTCGAAGGCCATGCCCGCCAGTTGCGGGAACAGCCTGCCCAGCGCGCGCCGGCCCCACTGCGCATGCACGGCCCGGCCGCGGCCGCGCAGGGCGCCGATGCTGCCGAACACCAGGCGCCCGGTCACGTCCAGCCGGAACGAGCTGAGCACGGTCCGCGTGTCCCACGCGCCTTCGCCGTGCGGCAGGATCGCGCGCCGGAGCGCCGGCGGCAACGGCGGCGTCGCCAGGTTGAAGTACGGCATGCGCACCAGCTCGGCGGCCACCCCGGGCCAGGGCCCCGCCGGCAGGCCGTAGGCATTGGTGGCGACGATGATCCAGCGCGCGTCGACCTCGGCCCCGGCCGCCGTCCGGACGCGCCACGCGGTGCCCCGGTCCTCGACGCCCGCCACCGGGCTGCCGCCATGGACGCTCGCGCCCGCGCCCGCGGCCGCGAGCGCGAGGCCGCGCACGTAGGCGAGCGGCTGGATCGTGCCGGCGCGCGCATCGCGCAGCGCGCCGGCGTACGCGGTGGTGCCGACGCGCGCCGCCGTCTCGTTCGCGTCGAGCAGGCGCACCGGCGCTCCCAGGCGCTGCCATTGCGCGGCGCGTGCGCGCAGGTTGGCCAGCCCGGGCGCGCCGACGGCGCAGTGCAGCGTGCCCTGGCGCACCGCCTCGCAGGCGATGCCGTGGCGCGCGACGAGGTCGAACACCAGCGACGGCGCATCGCCCAGCGACTGCAGCAGGCGCTCCCCATGCGGCGCGCCGAGCCGGTGCGGCAACTGCTCGGGCATCACCCACAGGCCCGCGTTCACCAGCCCCACGTTGCGCCCGGAGGCGCCGAAGCCGACCTCGACCGCCTCCAGCACCACCACGCGCAGCCCGCCCTCGGCGGCGTGCAGCGCCGCCGAGAGGCCGGTGAACCCGGCCCCGATGACGACGACGTCGGCTTCGCTGCGCCCGCGCAGCGGCGGGGTGTCCGGCGCAGCCGGCGCGGTGGCCTCCCACAGGCCGTGCGTCAGGCGATCCCCCTGCATCCATGCGCTCCCGTTCGGCCGACAGGCCGCGCGAGCATTCTGGCCCCTAAAGGCCGAACAGTCCGCGCAGGTACGGCGTCAGGAATCGCCCCTGCGGATCCATGCGCTCGCGCAACGCCAGGAAGTCGTCCCAGCGCGGATACAGCGGCGCGAGCTGCGCCGCCGTCAGCGAATGCGCCTTGCCCCAGTGCGGGCGGCCGCCGTGGTTCAGGCAGATGGCCTGCACCGCGTCGAAGTAGCCCTGGAAGGGCATGCCGCGGTACTGGTGGACGGAGATGTGCACGCTGTCGCGCCCGTGGTTCGGGCTCAGCCAGATGTCGTCGCCGCGCACCCAGCGGTACTCGAGCGGGAACATCAGCGGGAACGCGCGCCGCGCGACCAGCGCCTTGATCTCGCGCAGCGCGTCGGCGCCGCGCGCCGCGGGCACTGACCATTCCATCTCGTTGAAGCGCACCTGGCGCACCGTCGACAGCATCGACCAGCTCGCATCCACCTGCGCGCTGTGCGACAGCAGCGATGCGCAGAATCGGCTCAGCGACGGACACAGCGAGGGCACGGCCTTGCCGAGGTCGCACAGCAGGCCGAACGCGGTGTTCTCCAGCAGCACCTCGCTGAACCAGCGTCCGAAGCCCATCGTGTCGACCGGCGCGTCGGTGGTGTTCCACTTCTTGGTCAGTACCGATTCGGTGTGCGGCAGCCAGTAGAACTCGAACGAACGGTTGGCGGCCACCAGCGCATCGGCCTGCGCGAGGCAGTCCTCCAGGTCCATCTTTCCGCGCTCCAGGCGCAGGCGGAACGCCGGCACCAGGCGCAGGCTCAGCTCGGTGAGCACGCCCAGGCTGCCGAGGGCGATCCGCCCGCCGTCGAACAGCTGCGGGTCCTGCGTGGGCGAGGCGACTACCTCGCGACCGTCAGCGGTGACGAACTTCAGCGCGGCGATCTGGGTGGCGATGTTGCCGAAGACTATCCCGGTGCCGTGCGTGCCGGTGCTGGTGGCGCCGGCGACCGACTGCACGTTGATGTCGCCCAGGTTCTCCATCGCCAGCCCGCGCTGCGCGAGCGCGGCGCCGAGCGTGTACAGGCGCGTGCCGGCATGCACGCGCGCGATGCGCGTCGCGTCATCGACCGCAATGACGCCCTGCAGCTTGTCCAGCGACACGATGAGGCCGTCGCTGGCCACCAGCGGGCTGAACGAATGGCCGCCGCCGACCATGCGCACCGACTGGCCGGCGCGCCCGGCCTCGGCCAGCGTGCGCGCCAGTTGCGGCCCGTCGTCCGGCGTGACCACCGGCGTGTGCGGACACTCGACATACCCCGACCAGTTCTTCCACATCGCTGTCGCCCTTGCCTGGAATCAGAAAAAGCACCTGCCGTCGCCGCGGTACGTGGCGACCTTGTCGACCACTGCCCCGCCCTCGATCAGCAGCAACTCGTTGAAGCGTTCGCACAGCTCGCCCGCCTTGGCGTGGCGGAACAGCACCGGGTCGCCCGGCGCCAGCGCCACGCCCGCGGGCAGGCGCAGCGGCGTCTGCACCTCGCCCGCGCCCTCGGTGGCCACCAGCGCGCAGCCGGCGGGCAGCCAGGGCCGCGGCAGGCGGTCGGCGCCGCCCGGCCCCGAGGCCGGATAGCCGCCGCCGGCACAGGTGACGATGCCCGGCGCGGGCGAGCGCGTGACGGCCAGCGCGAAGCCCGCGGCCGGCCGCGCGCGGAAGGCGCGGTAGTGGTCGAAAAGCGCGGGCGCATACAGGCCGGAGCCGGCCGCCAGCTCGGTGACGCTGGCGTCGGCGCGCGTGCTCTCGAAGCTGCCGGTGCCGCCGCCGTTGACGAAGCGCAGCGCATGACCAGCCGCGGCCAGCGCCGCCACCGTGGCCCGGCGGCGCTCGTTGACTTCGGGGATCGAGCGCCGCTTGAGCAGGCGGATCACGGCGTTCTTCGGGCCCTGCCCCGGCACCGCGTCCATCAGCCCGGCGACCTGGCTTTCGTAGCCCATCAGGCCGTCCAGCCGCAGCGACGGATGGCGCGCGATCTCGGCGGCGAGCGCCAGCGCGGGCGCGGCGCCGCCGACGGGCGAGCGGAACACGCCGAAGTGCAGGCCGGGGAAGTCGGACGACATGTCGAGGTCGATCGCCAGCGGCTGGACAACGCCTTCGCGCTGCGCGATGGCGGCGACGACGCGCACCTGCGCGGCGGCGTCCACCATCAGCGTGATGCCGCGGCCGGCGCGCACCTGCGCCGCGACGGCCCGCAGGTCGTCCGGCTCGACCGAGGGATAGGCCACCAGCAGGTCGTCGAAGCCTTGCGCCGCGAGCCACGCGGCCTCGGCCGGCGAGTAGCACATCAGGCCGCGGAAGCCCGCGTCGGACGCGAGTACGCGGCGCAGGATCGCCACCGAGCGGATCGACTTGGTGACGAGGCGGATCGGCAGGCCGCCCGAGCGCCGGCGCAGGTCGGCCGCGTTGGCCGCCAGCGCGTCCAGGTCGACGAACGCCGCGGGCAGCCGGTGGCCGGCCAACGCCTGCCTGAAGTGCTCGTAGTCGTGAGGCATCGCGGTCATGGTTTCCTGTGGGCCTCGAGCGTGGCCACCAGCATGGACTTGTGGCAGGCGAACAGCTGCTCGCGCAGCGGGGATTCGAGCGCCAGCGCCAGCCGCGCGGCGGCGCCGGTGACCTCGGCGACGAGCAGCGCCAGCGGGTAGACGACGTCGCGCTCGTCGCGGCCGAGGATGCGCTGCAGCGGCACGACCAGGAATTCGGCGGTGCTGCGCGTGTCCTCCAGGTCGAGCTCGCGCAGGCCGTGGTCGCTCTGCGCGCCGGCCCACACGGCCAGCGCGGCGGGCTGGTCGCGGTAGTGCGCGAAGTAGGCGTCGACCAGGCGGTTGACCGCCGCGGCCACCGGCGGCGCGCCGTCGAACTCGGCCAGCAGGCGCCGCAGTTCCTCCTGCAGCAGCAGCCGCACGCGCGCCAGGTTGCGCGTGGCGAGCTCACGGATGATGTGCGCCTTGGACGGGAAGTACTGGTAGATGGAGCTGATCTGCACCCCGGCGCGGCGCGCGACCTCGCGCATGGCCAGCGCCTCGGCGCCCTGCTCGACCACCAGCGCCAGCGCCACCTCGAGGATGGACTCGACGCGGTGGCGACTGCGCTCCTGGCGCGGCTGGCGGCCGGGCTCGGCCGGGGCGGCGCGCGACGGAGTGGAGGGGATTTGGGACGGGTTGGCCATCATTGACACGTGATCAATGCTCACATTATATTGTGATCAACGCTCACGTTCAAGCCCCGCCATGACGGACTCCCCGATGCCCGCCGACGCCGCTGCCCGCCCCGACCTGACGCGAGCGGCCCTGTGGCGCCTGGCCTGCGCGTACGCGATCGCCACCAACGGCACCATCCTGATGCCGCTGATCGTCGGCGCGCTGATGCGGCGCTTCGGCGCCGGCGAGGACGCGGCCACCGGCTTCGCGGCGCTGGAGATCGCCGGCATCGCCATCAGCTGCGCCGTGTTTCCGCGCTGGATCGCCCACGCGCCGCGCCGCATCGCCTGGATCGCGACGCTGGGCGCGCCCCTCGCGCAGGCCGCCGGCGCCTGGATGCCCAGCCTCGCGGCCGTGGGCGGCGCGCGCCTGGCCACCGGGCTGTTCGAGGGCGCGCTGTTCGTCGTCGTCGCGGCCAGCCTGTCGAACCGGCCGGCGGCCGAGCGCGCCTGGGGCGCCATCATCCTGGTCTCGGGCGTGCTCGACTGCGCGCTGCTGGTAGGCGCCTACGCGCTGCCGGCCGGGTTCGCCAGCCGCTGGCTGTTCGTCGTCTTCGGCGCGGCGTTCCTGCTGGTGGCCTGGCCGGCAGCGGCCGCGGGCGCCGATGCGGTGCATCCGGCGCCGGCCTCCGGCTCGATCCGGCGCACGCAGCGCTGGTCCGTGCTGCTGCCGCTGTGGGCGGTGATGATCCTGGTCTACTGCGTGCTGTCCGCGCAATGGGCCCTGCCCGACGTCATCGGCCATCGCGTGGGCCTGGCGTCCGAGCGCATCGGGCCGATGCTGGCGCTGGTGTCGCTGCTGGGCACGTCCGGCGCGCTGGCCGCCTCGCACCGCCGCAGCCACGCGCTGCGGCTGCCCATCCTGTGGGCGGCGCAGCTGGTCATGGCCGGCGCGGTGCTGTGGTTCTTCCTGGTGCGCGGGGCGGCCGGCTTCTTCGCCGCGCAGTTGCTGGTCTCGTTCGCCTTCTATGCCGTGACACCCTTCCTCACGTCGCGCCTGTCGGGGCTCGACGAGGACGGTTCGCTGCTGTCGCGCAGCATCGTCATCACGTTCGCGGCCGCCGCCGCCGGCACCGCGCTCGCAGGCACCCTGCTGGCGCAGCTCGGCGGGCTCGGCTGCGGCCTGGCGCTGGCGGGGTGCGCGCTCCTGGCGATGCCGTTCGCGTGGAAGGCGTTCGGGCGCCGGGCGGCCTGAAAAGGCCCGCGCCGGCGCGCGGTTTCATCGCGGTACGCCGTTACGATCCGGCATCGTCCCCGCCGCCGGCCCAGCCTCCCCCCCCATGTCCACGTTCGAGTTCTCCCCGCTGCCCGTGCCGGCCTCCGTCGCCGGCGAGTCGCCGTTCTGGCATCCGCGCGAGCAGGCGCTGTACTGGGTGGACATCGCCGGCCACAAGCTCGAGCGCTTCGTGCCCGCGTCGGCCGCGCACACCCAGTGGTCGTTCGACACCGAAGTCGCCAGCATCGCGCCGCGGCCCGAGGGCGGGGTGCTGATGGCGCGGCGCGACGGCATCTTCAACTTCGACGTCGGCACGGGCCGCAGCCGGCGCGTGGTCGCGGCCCCTTACGACACCAAGAAGCTGCGCTTCAACGACGGCAAGGCCGATCCGCAGGGCCGGTTCTGGGTCGGCACGATCCACGACGAGCGCCTGCCGCGCGGCTCGCTGTACTGCCTGGGCTGGAACAGCCTGGACCGCATCGTCGACGACGTGGCCAACAGCAACGGCCTGGCCTGGAGCCCGGACGGCCGCACGATGTACTGGACGGACACCAAGCTGAGCACCATCTTCGCGTTCGAGTTCGACCCGCAGGCGGGCAACCTGTCGCACCGGCGCGTGTTCGCCAGCTTCCCGCCCAAGGTGGACGGGGCGCCGATCGAGAGCTACGGCGGCCGCCCCGACGGCGGCGCCGTCGACAGCGAGGGCTGCTACTGGGCGGCCTGCTTCGAGGGCCAGCGCCTGGCCCGCTTCGCCCCCGACGGCACGCTGCTGCAGTCGGTACCGCTGCCGGTGCGCTGCCCGACCATGCCCTGCTTCGGCGGCGACGACCTGCGCACGCTCTACGTGACCACCTCGCGCGAGAAGCGGCCCGAGGCCGAGCTCGCGGCCCAGCCGTGGGCCGGCCGGGTGCTGCACTGCCGGGTCGACGTGCCCGGGCTGCCGACCAACTTCGCCGACGTCTGACGCCGACGGCCCCCCCCGGCCGCGCACTAAACTGTAACCACACCATGAACGCGCAACAAACGCGCAGGGTGGCGCCGGCACAATGGCGCACCGCGAACACGGGTTCGCGCACAACGACATTCACGGAGTAGACGATGCGCTTGACGACCTGGGCCGCCCTCGCGGCCGCACTGACCGTGCCGTTCCTGAACGGCTGCGGCAACGAAGACGCGCAGAAGGGCTACGTGCGCATCGTCAATGCGACCAGCGAGTACACGAGCCTCGACCTCTACACGGTCAACAGCGACGGCGGCAACGACCTGGTCGTCGGCGGCACGGCGGCGGGCGCGGCCAGCGCCTACACGGCCATCGACAAGGGCGGCTACACGTTCAACGTCAAGAGCAGCACCAGCGCCGGCTCCGGCACGCCGGTGACGGGCACCATCAGCAAGACCGACCACTTCTCGGTGGTCACCTACCTGACCGGCAGCACGACCACCTCGAAATTCCTCACCGACGAGGACACCGCGCCCGCCTCGGGCAACGCCAAGCTGCGCATCCTCAACGCCGCCACCAGCGAGGCCCCGAGCGTCGACGTCTACCTGAGCACCAACGACTGCACCGCGCTGGCCGTCACCGACACCGCGTTCGCCACCGCCGTCACCGGCCTGCAGACCACCTACACGCCGGTCACCGCCGCCGCAGCGGGCACGCCGTGGAACGTCTGCGTCTTCGCCGCCGGCGACACCGCCACGCTGCTGCTGGACATCCCTGCGCTCAAGCTGAAGGACCAGGAGATCGCCACGCTGATCCTGACGCACACCACGGGCGGCGTGCTGCTCAACGCGGCCGTGCTCGACCAGCAGGGGGCCTACACGGCCTACGCCAACACGATCGCGCGCCTGCGCGTGGTCGCCGACGCCGCCAGCAACGCCAAGGTCTCGGTCACGATCAACGGCACCGCGTTCGCCACCGCCTCGCCCTCGCCCTCCGTCGGCGACTACATGACGGTGGCCGTCGGCGCGCTGAGCCCGACGATCAGCGTGGACACGGGCACCGCGACCGGCTTCACGCTGCCCGCCGCCGCGGCCGGCAACGACTACACGCTGCTGGTCACCGGCACGGCCGGCGCGCCGGCCGCCGTGCTCATCACCGACAACAACACGCCATCCACGAACGCCACCAACACGGTGCGGGCGCGGGTGATCAACGGCCTGAACGGCACCAACGGGGCCGTGTCCGCGACGATCGACGGCAAGTCCATCGGCACCGCCGCCTTCGGCGCCGCGTCGGCCTACACCAACATCCTGCCGTCCAGCGGTACGTCCACCGTCAGCGGCATCACCACAGGCGCCAACCCGACCGACCTGACCTCCAAGACGTTCTCGGCCGGCAACGTGTACACGATCTTCATCTACGGCGACGCCGCGGCACCGACGCTGGCCCCGGTCATCGACCGCTGACGCTCCTCCCACCGACCGCAGCGAGGCCCCCGATGTCCGAAGCCCACATCCGACTCGAAGCAGCCGACGCCGCCGGCATCGCCACGCTGCGCATCGCCAACCCCGGCAAGATGAACGCGCTGAGCCTGGCGATGTGGCGCGAGCTGCGCGCGGTGTTCGACGCCGTGCAGCACGCCGACGCGCCGCCGCGCGTGATCGTCGTGCGCGGCGCCGACCGCGAGTTCGTCGCCGGCGCGGACATCGAGGAATTCCCGCAGTTCCGCTTCGAACCCGAGTCGCTGGCCGCATACCACGAGGACATCGTGGCGCCGGCGCTGCACGCGATGCTCGATTGCGACGTGCCGCTGATCGCCCACATCGAAGGCGCGTGCATCGGCGGCGGCCTGGAGATCGCCGCGTGCTGCGACCTGCGCCTGTGCGAGCCCGACAGCCGCTTCGGCGTGCCGATCGCGCGCCTGGGTTTCCCGATGGCGCCGGCCGAGGTCGAGATCGTCTCGCACATCGTCGGCCAGACCTTGCTGCGCGAGCTGCTGATCGAGGCCCGGCTGATGGGCGCCGACGAGGCGCAGCGGCGCGGCGTCGTCACCCGGGTGGTCGCGGCCGACCAGCTGGAGGACGAGGTGCGCCGCGTGGCCACCCACATCGCCGGCCTGTCGCCGCAGGCGATGCGGTTGAACAAGCGCGTGCTGCGCGCGTTCGCGCGGCCGTCCTTCAGCGAGCCCGAGGATCGCGCGGCGCACTATGCCTACGCCGACTCGGACGAGCACCGCGAAGGGCTCTCCGCCTTCATCGAGAAGCGTCCCGCCAGATTTTGACCCCCACGCTCGCTGGCGCTCGCTGCCCCCCGAGGGGGCGCTCTGCGAGCGGCCCGGCGGAGCCGGATCCGCCGCTCCCTTGAACTCCAGGCAACGGGGTGAGCGGCAGCGCCGGTGACCGGTTCGCCCCCCACGCTCGCTGGCGCTCGCTGCCCCCCGAGGGGGCGCTCCGGGACGGGCCCGGCAGAGCCGGTTCCCGCGCTCCCTTGCACTCCGGGCAGGCCCGAGAGCGGCGGCGCCGGTGGAGGCAAGCCCGATGGGGGGCAGAATCCTGGTAGCGCCGCCCTGCTCGTTGGCGGCGGTCGAGGACAGGAACATCCGCCCCATGGCCAACGCCAATCTCTACGCCCGGCTCCGCCCGCACTTCCCCGCCGCCCTGGACGACATCGCGATCGAGACCGCCGATGCGCCCGGCAGCCACGACGGCCAGGCCGCGTTCGTGCCGCTGCACTACACCTGGCGCGACCTGGAGCGCGGCAGCGCCCGCATCGCCAACCTGTTCGCCGACCTCGCGCTGCCGGCCGGCGCGCGGGTGCTGGTGCACGCCGACAAATCGGTCGAGGCGGTGATGCTGTACCTGGCCGTGCTGCGCGCCGGCCTCGTCTACGTGCCGCTGAACACCGCCTACCAGGCCAGCGAGGTCGCGTACTTCGTCGACAACGCCGCGCCAGCGCTGGTGGTGTGCGCGCCGCGCAATTTCACCTGGATCAGCCGGCTCGCGTTCGCGCGCGGCACCCGCATGGTGCTGACCCTGGGCGACAACCGCAGCGGCAGCCTGCTCGAACGCGCCGCGACCATGGGGGACGAGTTCGCCACGGTGGCGCGCGCCGCGTCGGACGTCGCGGCCATCATCTACACCAGCGGCACCACGGGCCGCAGCAAGGGCGCGCAGCTGACCCATGCCAACCTGTTCGCCAACGCCGACGTGCTGCACGGCTCCTGGCACTGGAAGGAAGGCAGCGAACGCGACGTGCTGATCCACGCGCTGCCCATCTTCCACGTGCATGGCCTGTTCGTGGCGCTGCACGGCGCGCTGCGGGCTGGCGCGCGCATGATCTGGTTCCACCGCTTCGACCCGCTGGCCACGATCGCGCGGCTGCCCGGCGCCAGCGTCTTCATGGGCGTGCCCACGCTGTACGTGCGCATGCTGGCGCAGCCGGCGCTGGACGCCGCCGCGTGCCGCACGATGCGGCTGTTCATCAGCGGCTCGGCGCCGCTGCTGGCCGACACCTTCGCCGCCTGGCGCGAACGCACCGGCCACACCATCCTCGAGCGCTACGGGATGAGCGAGACGGTGATGATCACGTCCAACCCGTACCGGCCCGAGAGCGCGCGCCTGGGCGGCACGGTCGGGCGGGCGCTGCCGGGCGTGCAGGTGCGCGTGCGCGACGACCAGGGCCGCGCCTGCGCGCCGGGCGTGATCGGCGGCATCGAGGTCCGGGGGCCCAGCGTCTTCGCCGGCTACTGGCAGATGCCCGAGAAGACGCGCGAGGAATTCACGCCCGACGGCTGGTTCCGCACCGGCGACGTCGGCCACCTCGACGCGCAGGGCGTGCTGACGCTGATCGGGCGCAGCAAGGACCTGATCATCAGCGGCGGCTTCAACGTCTATCCCGCCGAGGTCGAAGGCCGCATCAACGACCTGTCCGGGGTGGCCGAATCGGCCGTCGTGGGCGTGCCGCACGCCGACTTCGGCGAGGCCGTCGTCGCGCTGGTGGTGCCGCGGCCCGGCGCGACGCTGGAGCCGGCGGCGATCGTCGCCGAGTTGAAGTCCACGATCGCGCACTTCAAGGTGCCCAAGCACGTGCGCCTGGTCGAGGCGCTGCCGCGCAACGCGATGGGCAAGGTGCAGAAGAACCTGCTGCGCGAAGCCCTCGCAGCGCTGTTCCGATGAGCGCCTGCCGTGACTTATCAAAGTTGTGGCAAAGGCCATTGATTTCATTGGGCTTTTTGGACGTCGAGAATCCGACATGGAAATCCGTGGCAGGGCCCTATGATTTCATTGTTTTTTTTGACCAAAAGTTTGCGAGATTTCTTCGAATTCGAGTGGCCAAGGCTTGCTCGAAGCGAGTCGAACAGCGGCGAAACGTTCGCGGCATCCTGAAGAGCCGTCAAATCTTCCGCCACGGTTTTACGTCCTAAATGTCTTAACCGTTAAATCCCGGCCGGCCTCGCGCGGGGCGCAGCATGACGGAACTTTCTAAAACGGCCTGGATTGGACATCTGAGCAAGCGAAATGGTCGGCCGGCGTGGCGACACGCTGCGACAGGAGGCTGCCTGACAGGCTGCCTCCACCCTGACCGCATCGCTACGCTGCTTTGCGGTCGTCATCCAGCACCGCGTCGAGCGCGTCGAACCAACTGCGGGTGTGCACGATGCGGGCCGTGTGGGCACCGGCACCCAGGATTTCCGCCTTCGTCATCTGCGAGATGCTCTCCCACGAGTCCATCGGCAGGACGTAGGTGGCGTTGTTGACCTGCGGGCATTCCAGCACGCACAGCTTCTGGCGCACGAAGCCGAAGACCGCGTAGCCCTCAAAGCCACCGATGCCGATGGCCACGAAGTCCGGCTTCTTGGCCCCGACGGCCGACAGGCGGGCGCGCAGGACGCCGCGGTTGCCCGCCGGTGCACGCTCGACGACACCCTCGAGGGCGGGAATAGCAGACTCCCACGGATTGCGACCGGGCGGCAGCAGTTGCCAGTGGAGGCGGCGAATCGGGGCGTTGACCCAGCTGGTCAGGTTCTTGTCCAGGACCTCGAACCCGCCCAGAGCCTCGCGCATCATGTTGGCGGTGTTGGTAGCCACCACGACGCTGGCCTCGTCATTGACGAAAGGGCTGGCCACGACGAACGCTTGGCCGTCGGCACGGACCTTGATTTCGAGCTCGATGCTGTAGGGCGGGACGCGGGTGCGCGGGTAGCGCTGGTAGGGCACGTCGACCACTTTGGACTTCTCCTCGGTAGCGTTGCGACCAGCGAACTGCGTCCAGCTCCAGACGACCTGGCGGTAGGCAGTCTCCATCGGCCGGTCGCGGTGGACGATGTCGAAGCCCTCGGCATTGCGGCGCGAGGCCGGGCCCTTGCGAGCCGGGGCGAGCACGCGCTGGCCGGCGACGAGCGGCAGCTCGAAGCCGAGGTTCTGCAGGCGCGCCTCGACGCTGGGGTGGATGACCAGGCCGAGCATGTACAGCTCGGACGGCTGCAGGTGCTTGAGGTACTTCGTGATGTTGCGGGTTTTCCGGTTAATCTGCATGTTTAGGATTCCTTGTAAGTTAGTCGAGGCTGCGGAAATGCCGCCCTTACCTACTAGGACTCCCCAGACCGGCGCCGTGGACGCCGGCATACAGAAATATTTTTGCGTTCGGCCCGTCCACGGCGACGCGGTCGAGAGTCATAGGGAGGGAGACCCCGTCTATGTCTGCGAATCCCGAACCCGAAGCACGCCTGTCAAAGGCCGAGGTTGAGGCCACTCTCAAGGCCCTCAGCGCGGCCGATTGGGAACGCGCGCGCGCCATTGCCAGGACCTACTGCGGCGGCTTGACCGGCTGGATGCCGGACGACCTGCTGACCGAGGCGATGTGCTGCTTTCTGGATGAGACCCGCGTCTGGCGGCCCGGTCTGCACCCGCTCGTGGTGCTCAAGACCGTGATGCGCAGCATCGCGAGCAACGAGCGCAAGCACAACGAAGTCAGCCCCATCGACGAGACCGTCGTGGTCGACCCGTTCCAGCAGGACGAGGACGACAAGACGCCTGTGGCGCACGGCAAGTACACCATTACCCCCGAGGACGTCCTGTCTGGAAAGGAGCAGATGGCGGCCCTGTACGCCGCGCTCGGGGGCGACAAGACCCTTGAAGAACTTGCCGAGGCCTGGGCCAACGGCTTCCGGGGCGTCGATGCCCAAGAAGTTTTAGGATGGGATGAGAAGAAGTACGACGCGGCTCGAAACAGGCTCCTGCGCCGCCTGAAAGCGCTGGACCCCGACCGGAGACCGACATGACCACGAAGCCGACCAACGAATTCCACACCTTCATCGACGCCCTCGTCGATGAGCTCATTGCTACCCCCGACGAACAGATTCTTGAGGGCCACGACCCAGCCGCGGTGCAGTCAAAGGGTCTGGAGCTACTTCAGGCTGCCAAGGCCAAGGCCGGCAGGTCTCGGCTTGCCGCGGCCAAGGCCGGATATGCCGCGTCGAAATCCAGGCCTACCTTGGCGGCACCGAGCGTTTCCGCTGATGAGGCGAGACGATTCTTGGCGGAGGCGGCAAATGACCCTCAAATCACTTTGGCGGCGCGCAATCTGGGAGAACTTTCCGATGAGGAAGCCATTGCCCTGTACTCGAAGCTCAAGAGCATCGAGTCGCCCAAGGACGGAGATAAGAAGTGACGTCAGCCGCTGGCGAGCGCGCCGAAGCCTTGATTGCAGACCTGGGCATCAACCGCCCTGGTGAGCTTGACGTCGAGGCCATCGCTTTCGACTCCAACGTCGAGGTCGCCTACGAGGTGATGGCGGGCTGCGAGGCGTCCCTGGTTGGCTACCGCGACCGCGCCATTGCGACCGTCAACCCTTCAGGCGTACGTGGGCGCGAGCGGTTCTCAGTGGCGCACGAGCTTGGTCATTGGCACTTGCATCGCGGGCGCTCGTTCAAGTGCCGAGTGGATGACACCAGCGGCAACTTGGCATCGAACCGCATCCTGGAGAAGGAGGCGGACAGCTTTGCAGCGCATCTGCTGATGCCCCGGCCGCTGTTCAATCCGGTCATCGCATCACTTGGAACGCCGACATTCCAGCAGCTGACTCGCGTTGCTGGCGACTTTGAGACGAGCGTCATGGCAACCACGCTGCGGCTGGCCAATATCAACACGCTGCCGGTCATCGTGGCCTGCTACCACCGCGACGGCAGACGTTGGGCCATTCCAGCTGGCGACATTCCGCGAGGTTGGCGTCTAAACGAAAAGCTTGACGACGACACGTTCACCTACGACCTGCTCCAACAGGGCAAGGAATGCCGTGGGCTCGCCAAGCAGCCTGCCGACGTCTGGTTCGAGAACGACGAGGCAGACAAGTACGAAGTCCAAGAGCAATGCATCGGCAGCACGGCGGACACGGCGCTCGTACTGCTCTACCTGGAGCCGGCGATGCTCGAGGTCACGCTCGATTGGGGTGCCAATCGGAAATACGACAAGGACGGTTCGTACGTCTTTCGGAGGTCGTCAGCGCGTTAGGCCCACGCCGTGCTACGCCTCGGCGCTTCCAGCGTAGAGGTACATCGGAATGCGCAGCGGCATGAACGTCGGGGTGGTCAGGTCGAGCGGGGCCAGGCCGTTAAAGTGGTCGACGTAGGTGAGCCCATCGAATCGCTGAGGCATGATGCCCGATTCCCTCAGCCAGCTTGCGACGCGCCGGATGGCGCTGATGAAGATGGGGATGATGTCGACGTAGACCTGGTCGTCGGGATAGCCCTCATCGTGACCTCGCTTGACCATGGCGGCGAATGAGAGCTCCTTGTCCCACTGCGCCCTCATGGCATCGGAGCGCCTGATGGAGGAATGCCCGAGCCGAGCGTAGAAGTCATGCAGAGGCATGTAGTAGCGAGACGTGCCTTCGGTGAGCCCCTCGTAGCCCGCCATCAGATACGCCGCGCCCGCCTTCTTCCCGATGCCGCCGTTGCCGTGCAGCATCGCGTTCCAGCCGATAAACAGCGCGTGGTCGCGATGATGCAAGGCGTTGCGCAGCGCTATCAGCAGCGCGGTGTCGGCGTGCGTGAAGTAGTCGAACTTGGGCAGCTTCTTCGTGACGTCGTAGAGACGGTGAAATGCCTCGAGCTTCGCGTCCAACGCACGGTCATGGTTCGCGATGGCCTCTTCCCGGTCTACGAAGAACAGCCGCTTGAATACGAGGCTGGTCTCAGCGTACAGGCGCATTGTGTTGCACAGCGCCTCCCAGGCGAAGTCGGTCGGATTCATGGCTGGTGCTGTGCTATGGAACGACGCACACTTTAGCTGCAGTTGCCCGCGTGGGCCTTCACAAGGTCGCCGCGTTCGTGCACACTTAACGCACGGCGTCCGCCAGAGTTTCGAGCGACTCAAAAACGACACGCGTTCCCAGATTGACCACGGTCTTTTCCATGCGTTCTCGCATGCGCTGGTGGCAGTAATCGCTCGATGCCCCAGCGTGAACATGGAGAACCATCATGCGTTCCTTTTCTACTCTCACGCACAGCATGCGTCAGGCGCTCGCGAGCGCCGGCTATTCCCTGTCCACGGGACACGTTCAGCAGCTCATGGCTGGTGCGGCGGGCCACGGCTTCCTTGCCGCCTTCCAGACAGCGGGCATCCCGAATGACTTCGACGAGGTCAAGTTCTGGGTGGTCGACGTCGCCACGGCGCGGGAGCGCGCTCGTGAGCTAGGTCTCGACCCTGACAAAGTCGTGGCCGACCTCGCCGACGCGCTAGACCAAGTCTCGCCCGAGACGAACGTCTATGGCTCGGTGGGCCTCTTCGCGTCTGCCATGGAGCGACACGTAGAGGATTGGACTGAAAGCAGCGCGGAGATGAGGTCGCTGCTGGCTCGGGTACATGGCGTAGCCGTGAACTCGAGCGACATGCCGCTCGCGCTGACTGAGCGGTTGGACTTCGACGACACCCGCGACTACACCGAGCACATCCATGGCGAGGTCAGCGCGCGCATCAACGCCAACGGTCTTGCCAGGGACAGGACGCTTGTGGTGGACGCCTTGCTGACCCTTCCGCGTCTGGGCAAACGGCTGTTCGGTCAGGCCAGGTTCGAAGTGATTCGCGACACGGACGACAGGTCCGACGAGATGCACGAGGAAGATGACGACGACCGCGGCCCACTGATTTCGCTGGCAGAGGCGCTGGCCGATGCCTTGGGCCTGAACGTGGCGGACACAGAAGGTCTGGAATACGACGAGATTCCGCTCGAAGGCAACGATGGCGAGGACTACGGAATGCTTCTGGACTTCAGTCGCACAGCCCAAGGCGCGGTCGCTCAGAGGATTCGGGCCCGGCATCCCGAGATGACCTTGGAAGTCCTCCCTGGCTTCTTCGACAACGTCCGCACCGACCGCGACGGCGGGATGTTCTGACTGTCGCCCAAGCCGGACCGCCTCGAGCAGCCCGGCAATTTTGAAACTGAGTTCAATCGAAGATGAGTGCAATCAAGAGTTTCAGCGCGGACAAGCTCCTGGAGAACGCGGTCACGTCCATCCGCCTGGGCGTCCAGGATTTCAAGACCAGTCAGGCACCCAAGGGCGACCCCGGTCGCGCGCTGTCGGCCGTGCGCAATCTGTTTGCCGGCATCCTGCTGCTGTTCAAGTACCGTATCGTCAAGTCCGCGCAGGACGATGACGAAGGAAGCAAGCTGATTCTCAAGCCGGTGGATACGCAGCCGAAGCTGGATGCTGACGGCGCCGTGGTTTGGGAGCCGACCAAGTTCAAGAGCAACACCATCGACGTCAACGAAATCGAAACTCGCTTCAAGACCCTCGACATCAAGACGAACTGGAAGTTGGTCAAGGCCATACAGGAAGAGCGAAACGACCTCGAGCACCTCTACTCGGACTCCGGCGCAGGCGGGGTTGCCAAGTTCTTAGCGGACTGCTTTCCGCTGCTGAAGGCCTTCGTCATCGACGAGTTGAAGGAGGAGCCCGCAGAGCTCCTCGGTGAGGCCTGGACGGAGATGCTCGGCCACTTCGAGTTCTACGCAGCGCAAGCCGCGGCCTCCCGGGAGTCCTGGGAGGGCTCCGGGCTTCCCGATGGGATGGACTACGTGGTCGACGCCACTGCGTGCGAGGCGTGCGGCTCCGGGTTGGTGAGGCTCGTAGAACTGATGGACTTGTCGACCGATTGGGATGACGAACCGCCCCAGTATGCTTGCGACGCGTGCGCCCTCCAAGGCAACGCGATGGAGTTACTCGAGGAGACGCTGCTGAAGCTGGAGGGCGGCCACAACCCCTTCGACTTTGACGGCGACTCGCCCACGGCCGAATGTCCGGAGTGCCAACACGGCACGTATCTCCGCTCGCAGGGCAAGTGCGTCTGGTGCGGGTACGGCGCGAAGTACTACGAGTGCGCCGTCTGCGGTGAAGGCATCTCGCTCGAAGAACAGGAGTTGGGTGGTCTCTGCAGCTACCACCATCACGTCGCGCATAAGGACGACTAACCGCCGCAAGGGCGCCATCATTTAAAGCCCTGCGCTCGGATGGCTCGCCTTACTGGTCTTGCTCGAGGGAGCTTCTGAAAACGGCGGGGGCGACCACGCAAGATGGAGCGCGTTGAGCGGCCGTACAACCAGGAACTCCTAGACCAAGGTCGCTTCGAAGTACGAATGAACCTCATTCCCTGAGCCAACCCCGGCGCCGTTCTACGATAGCAGCCGCGGTGCAATCGTTACGCTTTGAACCGCGCGCCTCTGCGCAGGAGATACGCAACCTTGAACCTCTGCCCTCTCTGCAAATGCCCAATCGAGCCAGCCAACGACACCGAGGAACACATCATTCCCCAGGCAATTGGCGGCCGACGCACCGTGACAGGATTCATTTGCGTCGCCTGCAACAACGCCACTGGGGCGACCTGGGACAAGGCGCTCTTCGAGGAGCTCAGGTGGTTCGTTGTCATGCTCGGGACGAAACGAGAGCGCGGGCCAGCCAAACAGATTCGAGTCGACACGGTCAGCGGCACCGCGTACGAGCTCAGTCCGGACGGCGGAGTCAGTCATCTAAAACCCGTGGTCCTAGCGGCTGAGGACGGCAAGAGCTACCGAATCCAGGCCCGAAGCGTCGACGAAGCACGAATGCTCCTGCGACAACTTCAACGACGCTTTCCAAACGTCGACGTCGAAGGGGCGCTGGCATCCGCCGAAGCCTCATCGCGACCTCTCAATGAGGTCTTCCAAACCAGCTTCGAGTTTGGTGGCGAACAGTCTGGCCGCTCAATGGTCAAGTCAGCGTTGGCGCTCGCATACTCGTTGGGCGTCGCGCCCAGCCTTTGCGAGCTAGCACTTGCGTACCTCTGCAACGTCAGCGACGCCACTCCGAGTCTCGCCAACCACTTCGTGACGGACTTGGTCATAGGACGACCCGAGCGACTTTTCAACTGCGTTGCGGTACACGGAGACGCGAAACGCCGTCGCTTGTTGGGATATGTTGAGTACTTCGGGGTCTCGAGGTGGGTCATTCATCTAAGCACGGACTACGACGGGCCTGATGTGTATAGCACGTACTGTTTCGATGCCATCACGGGGGAGAGGATGCCGCTAGACGTCAACCTCGACCTCTCCGACGAGACGTTCAGAGCGTCCTTCGACGGGGCAACGGACGACTATGCGCGACGGGTCGACGCGTTGAATCAGGCCATCCCACTTGTTAGAAAGCGTCGCTCCGAGCTCGCGCTCGAAGCCAACATGGACTTCGCCGTCTCGGCTGCATGCGCTGTCATGGGGGTGAAGCCTGGTCAGGCTCTTGACGACTCCCAGCTATGGGAATTCTCTGGACGCGTCTCTTGCATCCTTGCCGAAGGTCTGGCTCTAGGCGGTCGCGCTTCTCCTGGCCAATCCGACTCTGAGCCTTGAACCTACACAGCCCCTTCGAAAAACCCTAGGGTAGGCTCGGCTGAGAACGCGCTTGCCCATCAGCGTCTCGGAGTCGCCGTAGTGTCAACTGCCACGCATCGTGCAGTGATTTCTCGAACCATGGAGTCCTCGTCCGTCGCAGGAAGCATCCGAAACGCGGTGGCGTCCTCAGGGTTGTAGCGATACGTGGCGCGCCCATGTAGACCCGTTCGTACGAATCTGATGCGTTGGTCATCCAGTCGCCCGCATTTCCCGCCGTGTCCCATAGCCCAAAGGGGCTGCGCTCGGACTTGTAGGCATCCAACGGTTTCAGAGCTGGCGGCGGCTCGCCCTTCTAAGGCAGACCAGGGACATTGACTTTCGTGGCCCTGCCAAAGCCCGCAGCGGAGTAGGCTTCACTGGCGAACCTGAACGCCGCGCACCCCTAGGTTTGGGAGCTTCTTGGGCACGACCAGCGCCTGAGTCGCTTCATACTAGGGAGTTGCCCGACAGGTTGGGCTATCGTCGTCAACAAGAACGGCCAGAGGAGCACGGGAGATGGCGCTTTCTTTCCAGCACAACGCCGACGGCACCATCACGGTGACCTCTGGCAGTGACTCGCTGACCTTCCTCCCCCGTGGCGACGTCGTGCGAACCACTCTCGAAGGAAGCGCGACAGGCTCCGCACCTGACGATGGTGACGCAAACGCAGGCATATCGGCCGATGCCGATTCCGACTCCGACGATGGAGGCGCAACACCGCCCCCGCCGCCGCCTCGTAGACCTAAGCGCACGGTCGGCTGGCCTTTGCCCGAATCGATGGGCTTCGTTGCAGGTCACTCGCTTCCGACCAAGAAGCTGCCACCCTTGAATCTGAGGGTCTACTTCAATCCCGCGACGAGACGGATGACGCCGGCCCCCGATTTCGATGCGCACCTGCAGTTCTACCGGAAGTCGAACAAGACGGGACCGAGGGACGTCATTCCGGTTGCAATCGTGACGAGGCCGAACCAGAGCGTTGAACTGGCGGCCATCCGGGCGCAGTTGCCGAAAGTGATTCAGATGGTGGGCGGCCCGATTCTTCCCGTCCTCACTGCTCCGCGCGACGACGAAGAGTTGTTCTAAAGCCTATGGCTTCGGGACCACAGTCACCGCCGCCTTCGCCTGCACCTCAGCCTGCAGCTCCGCCGGCGGCCGCGTCGACAGCTGCTCCAGCAGCACCTTCGGCAGTTGCTCCGGCAGCACCGCCGGCAGCGGCTCCGGCTCCCGCTCTCGCAGACCCCTACGCCACGACGAAGGCAAATCTGCGAGACACCATCAAGTGGCTAGCGGCGACTTTCTCCGCCTTGGCGGCCGTGGTGATTGCCGGTGCGCCATTGTCGGGACTGGGCAAGTTGCCATTTGGCTTCGCGTGGGTGGGTGCCGTGGTCGCCCTCGGCGCGGCCTTCTTTTGCATCTGCATCGCGCTCGCCATCACAATCTCGCTGCTCCGCGGCGACTTCCTGTACTTCAGCGACATCATCGCAATCGCCAAGACGCGGGTGAAGCCGCCCGCCCCAGCGGGGGCCAACCCGAAGCCGGTCAAAGCTTCTAGGTGGCTGCGCCTGAAAGGCTTCTGGCAGTCTCTGTTTCCCGGCCAGAGCGTGTCGGCGTTGGATGAGGCTGACCGCGAAAACATCCGCGTGCTCTGTGACAACATCGATGCGCACCCAGGCGATGTGCTGAGTTTTGCATATCCAACCATCGAAGAGCTTGCAACCGAGGCCGACGAGCGCAAAGGCAGACTCATCGCGGCCAGAGCGGCTTGGAAAGCTAAGCCGACTGACGCTGCGGTCGACGCCGTAGACCAAGCAACAGATGACATCGACGAGCTGTCAGTCGAGTTTCAGCGTGTGCAGTTTTTCGGAACAGCGTACCTGTTCTACTCGCGCATGCGGCGAGCGATGTTCCCGCTGTTCGTCTTGGGGATTTCAGCTCTTGTGCTCCTTGTCGTCTTGGGCTCGCTCGTACAGCAGCCAGACAAGGCAAGCCCCGCGGCGAACTCAGTCGTCAATAATTTCAGTTCGCCACACGCCGCATCGGAGCCAGCAGTTGCGCAAGCCCTTCCCAAGCTCGCGCCAGTCCTCTTTCGCACAGGCGACGCGGCGCTCGACGCGGCAGCCCTGGGCCGAATTGACGCCGCGCGGTCGGCGTTGAGGGCGAACCCGCGAGCTTCGCTCTTGCTCTACGCCCACACGGACACTGTCGCCGGCGACCATCTCAACGAGGGGCTGGCTCACAAGCGCGGCGCTGCGGTTCGCAGTGCTCTGATTCGAGAGGGCGGACTCGACGCAGCTCGAATATTGGTGTCAGAACAGCCCAAGAGCGGACTGCCGGAGCTAACCGGAGCCGAGACGGACAGCCAGACGAACCGAGCGGTCGTCATGGTGCTGGTCGACCTGCCCTAGCGCCAACGTGCTTCGCACGTTTTCAGTGCGGCACCTTGCTACCGAACCACATGCCCACGACCAGCACCATCGCTATCACGACCGCACTGCGCCACAACACCCGCCACGTCACCGCGGTCGCAACAGTCCGAAGCTCGTCGCGCTCTCGCTCGGCGTGAAACAGGCGGAGTGCCACCTCCAAAGCGTCCCGAACCTCTCCAGGCGCAGCAAGGTGCCGGAGCAGCATTCGAGCGCGGCGCTTGAATCGCTCCGGTACGTCCATGGCCAGCTCGGGGTTGCCCAGTTCCTGCAGAAACTCCCTCGCCTGCATCTGCGCGCGCTCGCGTTCATGGGCTGTTGTCATTTGAAGTCCCTGCTTTGCGTTGAAGCCCTGGCCACGAGAGAGCCGCAGCGAGGCGCGCGCGCACATCGAAGTGAGCACTCTCGGCGCAGCGTCATGCACGCGCTTGAAGATGGCCAGCAACATATGACACTAAATGCTGGCGATGGGTGCAGCACCCAGGCAGGTGACGTGGAAGGAAGTGAATCGAACCTCATGGCAGTACCTCCAGCATTCAGCGAGTTGAGTTACGCCGCGCCGCCGTCGTTGTTGCGCCGTCATTCGCAGCCGGAAGAGCTGCCGGCCTGCTTCAGCCGTCCAAAACTCCGATGACCACGCTCCGAGCCACGCCGTTTGGACATGGACTCGGCTTGCTTGCGCCGTGACCCGTTCGAGTCGACCGCTGCTGGATAGCAAGACCTTCATCGCAAACCGATTCGACCAGCCAAGTAGCTCAAGAAGTGAGCCTGCGCGTACGCTCGGCGCCCTGTCGTCGCATTTCAGATACCGGTCGATGTCGCAGGTAGCAAGGCTGTCTCGCCGAATTCACACGGGGCTGTATGAACACGGAGCCACTTCTGGCTCACCTGTTGCGCCTGCATTCCGGAAAAACTCCCATCGCGCGAGAGCGGAACGATACGAGGGGTTGGAAATGGCTCAGCAAAAATCCAAGAGGTACCTTCGCGCGCTTCTGCTGCGCGAGCGCGGCATCGACAACGACCATGACCACCACACCGTCTTGTACTACCTTCCGCTGCTCGATGATGATGACAACTACGAGCTCTTCCGACAGATGAGACTCGAGGATGACGAGCTGAATCTGACGCCGAGTGTGGAGCAGTGGGCTCAATCGAGGCGGCGTCTGGGTACACCCAGCAGCGTCGCGGAAAGAAGTACCGCCCTGCCGCGTCTCAACGCAGCGAAGCCGCCCGCGAGAACCAAGCGATGACATCGAACTGGGAGGCGCTCGCACGGGGATTGATGCACCGTACACTTGCTCATCTGTAAGCATCCGTTTTCAGCGCACAAAGACAGCGCCGAACGGGCCATAGGGAGAAGATGAGGATGGCAGAGACTGCAAACATAGCGGCGATGGCTGAAAGGCTGTCCAACGAACTCTTCGCTGAGTTCTTCTGGAAGCCCACGGGCCCCATGAACGAGAACTGGGCATGTGAAAAGCCAGAGGTACACAATGTCAAGACGCATCCCTCCGATATCGTCTTCTACTACGACGAGCCGTATACCCGGCAGCGTACGTATGTGAACTGCGACCTCAAGAGCTACGCGCGTTCTTCCATCGCGGCGTCGGCGCTCAAGGGTTCACTCGAGAGCTTGGCCAAACAGGTGGCCTGCGCAGAAATCAGCGAGGAGTGGCGGGCGAAGTACATCCATAGCGGCGTGACGCCGGCAATCTGCGGGCTTCTGTTCGTCTACAACCACGATGGAGAGTACGACCAGGATTTTCACTCCACGTTGAATGCGCTGAAGGACGTCAAGCTCGACCTGCCGCGCGGCTCGAAGGTAGTCGTTCTCGGCCCAGAAGACATCGGCTGGTTGGACAACGTCCGCTACGAGATTGTCCAGATGCGCGGGCGGCGGACAAGCGGCGAGCCCCTTCCAGAGCCTGAACACTGCAAATTCTTCTATCCGCACCTGGTCAGACGCAAGAACCTCCAGCTTGACCGCGCCAAGGCAGCAACCTTGGAGATGCTGACGTCCAAGCTGATTGCAATGGAGTACGTTCGACCTACTACCCCCGACCGACAGGGAGTCGTGCTTTTCTATCGTGGAAAGGGTGCGTCAGCCGACGAATTCACCTACTTGCTCGACTACCTTCGGAACTTCCAACTCCTGCAGGAGCACGTGGACGTGGAGCTGAAGCACTACGACGCGTCGAGTCTCTCGTCGGTCAATTTTCAGAAGGCAGCACAGAGCTACGTCGATGGCCTAGCTCATGGCGGGGCCCAGTCGCCATTGGCTGAATGCGTAAACCGCATTCAGTACAAGCGCATTCCTCAAGTGGTAACCCGATTCTCGAACATTGAACTTGGGATGGACTATGAGTGACTACCGCAATCAGTCCTATGCGACGGACAAGGACATCTTTGACGTTCTGGCCTCTGCGAAACAGAAGCTCACCGACAACGTACTTCGAGAGCTCGCACGCGAGCGAGGAATCTTCTACTCGCCAAACTCCACCCGAGACGATTTGGCCGAAGCGTTGTCGCTGTTGCCGTTCACACTGAAAGAACTCACTCAAATGTTGGACCGGCGCGAATCGTCGCGCCGCAACGAGAAGACTACCTCCGTCACTCTGGATGCTGAGATTTCATTCGAAGAGCTCAAAGCTGTTATCCAGGAGTACCAGGAGGAAGTCGGCGCTACCGAAAAAGTCGACTCACATCAAAAGGGTGCCTCGACGTTGGTGCTGAACGTTGCATATGACGACATCGACTACTCGCGAACCAGCCTCATCCAACGGCAACCTCAAGACGCGACTATCCAGTTCACACAGCAGAACGGAAAAACCGTAATTCGGCTGCCTGCCTCGGAGAAGTCCGACCGTGTCGTTGAGAACCTGACGGCACGGATTGAAAGTCGTCGAAAAGCGCCCGTCGCGCGTGAGGCTATTGAGCTAGACGCGGTATTCAGCGCAGAGGAACGAACGACGTTCTTCACTCGCCTGATGTCTGAACTTCCGGGACACAAGCTCAATGGCGTGACCAACGTTCGAATCGCCCCGAGCAAGCCCTCGGATGACCCCGACCAAATGGACTTGGAAGATGACGAGCGCGAGGCAGCCGAACGCGAGATGCTGGTCGTAGTCAAGAGCATGGCGCTAAGTGGCGAAAACCTCATTGCATCGGCGGAGTACCAGGGTCTTCGCAACAGGGGGTTCTTCATCACCTCCATTAACTGGAAGGCGTCTCAGACCTCGCAGCCTTACGACATCCCGCACCTACATGCGGAGTTCGGTGACGGCGAGAAAGGAAAAGGCTTCAAGTACTCAGTCAAGGGAGTGTTCCGCTTCCAAGAAGGCGTCTATACAAAGACTGTCCGTCCTGTTGAGGACGTCGAGCGAGAAAAGCTGTACATCCTCATAGAAGATACGGCTAGAAAAGTGCTCACGGACATGCGCTCGAAGCGAGCGGCTCAGCAAGTCGATAATGGAGCGGCCAAATGAGCCGCCACCGCTGGCTGAAGGCGGAGTGGCCAATTGTTGCGCGGACGCTGGGAAAGCAGCTTCGCCAGCGCCCGTTCACGGAACAGAGCCAGAGTGGCTTCATCCTTGACCGCGTCCGCGATGACTTTCTCGAGGCACGACACGTCGAACGATTCGAGTTCGATGAGACAGTATCCGACCCATTCGGCAAAGAGCGGACTTTCGCTCGACTTGAATATCGGCAGACGCATTTTCGAACCTCCGCCCAGTGGCCAGGCTTAGAGCTGATTGACGCCCCCAGGTCGTCTCAGGCCCTCGTCAGCGAGCTGTTGGAGGCTACAAATTTTGCACTCTCTGTCGAGCCCATCGGAACCGATGTGATGGGCTGGGCCGAAGGGATTCAAGAGTTGCTCAAGCTGAAGGTGGAGATTTCGTCCGTTCAGGTCGGCGCCCTCCAACTAGACGATGGCATCTCAGCGAAAGTCGTGGTCAAGGGCACCAACGACGTTCGCGCTTCATTCCGGAATCTCGTTGCTGACAAACGCTACACCGTCGAGAAAGTTCAGTTTCGTGTGGTCCGTGGCACCGCCATTGGAACTGTGCTGCTTGCGAACAACGCGAGCGCGAAGTTGGACGGTCAAGACCTCGAGTCTGAAGTTCTCGATGCCGTCCGCAAGGCATTGCCCCGGCCCGTGCCTCAGAAAAAGTAGCACGGCATCTCGCATTTGGCTCTACGACCAAGAGGAGAGCGGCTTCGCCACGCTGTCTTTCCTCAGGTGTGGTCACCCGATACCCTTCTCTCGCTCCGATGCAAGCCACGCGCGTATCCGCGCTCGTCGGCTGAAGAGCACCTTTCCTAGCCTATAGGCCGGATAGATGTCGTCCACGCGGTCGCTCCTTGGGTACCCCTTGATGACCCAGTGAACTCGTGACGGCGGCCGATTGCGAACGCGACGCCGGCAGATGCGATGCAGACGAGCATTTCGCCGGTACATCTCAACGTGCGTGGCTGCGAATCGCCTCCAGCGCCTCGGCCGAGTCCAACGCCGGCGCCTAGCGCGCTGATGAAGCCATCGCAGGAACACAGCGAGACCTCTCCCGAACGAGGTTGCAGCTAAGCCAACAAGCGAGCGGAGTTCGCGCCGGAGGTATCGCGAGTGAATGCGCTCAGCGCGTGACCCCTTCAGCCGCTGCTTGATGGCAGAGGTTCTGGACTGGTACCTCACTGCCGCCTCCCACAGACGGCGTCGCGCCGCGAGACTGCTTCGCGGACACCTTGGGCCCAAGCTATGACCTCAGGCACTCCGGGCCACTCTTCCGCGGAGTACCGAATACTCGCCAGCGCCACACCCAGTCTTGCATCAAGCCCGAGGCGCTGGGACGCCAACACAACTGCGCGCTCGCTCGGATGGTCGAGCGCACGTCGTTCGTCAGAGGTCAGTGTCCCAAGCAGCGCGAAATAGCCTGCGTCGAATGCGGCGTCGCACGCCCCGCGAGGCGACATCACTCCAGCAAGCGCATCGTTCATGAACGCGTCCGACATCCGCAGATGTGCATCGGAGACGTCGACCCTCTCCAGCTCCGCCCTGCCCCCGCTCCGCTCGTTCGACTCGTCGAACGCGGCGACTATCCGCGACCGATGCTCGCACACCTCACTACGCTTACGCAAGTCGCGCAGCCAAGACACACCAACGAAGGCTCCGAGACCCACGCTTGCGAGCGCCCCGGCTGCGAGGGCGGCGACCTTGCCGGCATTCCCTCCATCCCGTAGCTCGAGAAGCGCGAGCACGCTTTGAACGACAGACAGGAAGACGAGCATAGCCAGGGACAGTGCGCTTCGATAGTTCTCGCCGCGCTCGCCGTTTTCCGCGGCACTCTCCTCTGCGACTGAGCCTTTCATCATCTGCACGAGCATCACCCCACCCATGTCCGGTGCTGCACGCATGCGGGCAATGAGCTCCTCATCGCTGACCTGGTCGCGAGCTCGAAGGAACTCGATTTCCGCCCGCTCGATGAAGACAGCCTCGTCGGACGCGAAGCGTGAAATCAGTTGTGCGCGCTCGTCGGGCTCGTCACACCGCGCCAGGGCGGCGAGCAGTTCGTCAAAGCGCGCGAGCACGTCGTCATTCAGCCTGTCCGGCATCTCAGTCCTCCTTCCCTCATCCAAGGTCGATGTTGTCCGTCAAGGCTTCGATACACCGCTCCGCCAGCAGCGCTGCCTCCTCCACGCTCGGTCGAGGCCCCCAGTCCAGAACTTCCCGGAGCTGGAGCGCGACGAGATGACGATGAAGCACACCCCAGGCACTCCGCATCGCACATGCCTGTCTCCATAGCAGACGCTTCTCTTCGACCGAGCGGTCGGAGACGCGACTCACGTGATGCGCGCGGACTGCCCGAAGCGTCAACAGCGTGAAAGTCATGTAGGCCTCACACAGGCCGAGCGTCAGGCTGTCCGTTCGAGCCGGGGTGGGAAGCATTCCGAGGAGCGCCTGTCCGTACTCTTGCCGAATTCGAGCAAGCACCCTCTCCTCGTCCTGAAACGTCCACTGCTCCACCACGTGCTCCAAGTCGCGTCTCTGAAATCACTCGCGCACGCACTCAGTCGTCCTGGTCTCCGCTGCGCAGCGCTTCAAAGCCTTCCAGCGTTGCCAGCGACAGGTCCTCTTTGACATCCACGTTCCAGATGCTCAGCCACCGCGCCCAGACGTACGATGCTTCCGAGCCAAGGCCCGGCCGTCCGTATAGTCGATACACGCGACCGGTGGACGTGACGACGCAACGCCTCTGCTCATCGACCTTTTCGATGGGCGACGAAACCCGTCCCTCACGGCCGCGCTCGTTGTAGCCCGCGACATGAGTGGTTGGCGTTCCGATTCCAGGAACGAGTACCAAGAAGAGGCCCCAACCTGAGAGCGTCAGGTCGGGTTCCGAATCAGTGGTGGCAGGAATCCAAATCGGCATGTTCTCTACTCCCAGTCGTGGTTAGGCGCGGCGCCGGAACATCACGAAGTAGCACGCTGCGAGCCGCACGCGCGTGGACCACTCGATGACCCCCTCCAGGTCGAGCGTTTCCCAACCAGGCAGTCCGTAGACGCCCGTCATGTCTCGTGCGAGCGCGCAGTCGTCAGGGCTCAGACCGAGGCAGTCGGCCGCAGCCTCCACGAGGAGTTGGGAGGGATGGCTTCGGCCGACACAAGACTCGCGAGACAGCACACACGCCATGACTAAGTAGGCTGACTCATACGCAGCAGTCCGTGCACGCTCGCCTGCGGGACTGGACGAGTGCGCCTCAGCAATGCGGCTATCGCTCAGGTCAAGCACGAGCGCGTTTCGGCGCGGAGACGGGTCAAGAAGGACTTCGAGTGTGTGTTCGTCGAAGCCCCGAGTGGTCACAGACGGCGGCACTTGAGGGCCGAGCGGGGACTCACGCCGGATGGGACGGCGAGCACGAAAATTGGGAGTGCAACGCGAGAGGCGAGAAGACATAGCGGTACCTCCGGCCAGATGCCGGTTGAGATACACGCCACGTCGCTGTCGTTACGTTGCGCCATTCGCAGCCGAGAAGCTGCCGGCCTGAATCAGCCGTCCAATTTGTGCGATGACCACGCTTCCGAGCCTCTTGCTCGGCTGGCTTGCACCGTGTCTCTGTCGAGCCGACTGCGGCGGGAGGAGCCAGACCCTCATCGCAAGCTCATTCAAACCGCTTCGAGGCTCAGGACGTGAGCCACTGCGGTCAGCCAGGTGCGCCGGAATCCTCTACTGCATTTTGAATACCACACAGCGCCGTCGCGCCCTGCAGTGCGCCCTGCTAGCAGCTCATCGCTTGCTCTTTGTGGGGCTCTTCCCGGCAGATTCCGCGACAACTCTGAACCCCCAGGCATACGGGGCCTTCAGAAACGTCGGCCCGCCTTTCCGGTTCGAGTATCGAACCTTCACCAGGAAACGCGTTCCCACCGGGTAGTCCGTCTTCATCGCAGCGGGGCACTCGACGTTCAGCTCGGTGCTCACGCCTTGGCCGTCGACCGGCCTGACGTGCACCGCTCCGTGACGCCCAGCAGTGCTCGCAGGCAGAAAGCTCTCGACCTGAAGTTCGAACGGTTGTTCCAGTGGAAGTGCCATGTCTCTCTGCCCGCTCCAGTAGCGCGCTCCCAGGAGAGCAGCTCCCGGCATGCATTTGCCCCTCAAAATCCTCAGTCGATTGCTTCGCGCGCACATGGTGCGGTTGCGAAGGCGCCAGACTGGATGTAACGTCAAATATCGTACAGGGAGATGGGAAGATGAGAAAAGTCGTGGCGTCAGGAGCGCCCAGGGACCGCAGCGTTCCCGCGTTGACGGTCGAACGGGTTGCCGCGCATGGGAGAACCCGTTGAGCGCTCGCGACCTTCTCTCCAGTCTTCTTGACTACGTCCTCGAGCAGGACAAGGACATCAACCCGCTCGGCTTCCGCCTCGGCAAGCACGACGGCTTCCTTCGCAGTCGCCCCTCGCTCCAGGGGCTGCCCGGCGTCGACTTCGATATCAAGCTCGAAGGCGACCACCTGTGGATGCAAGTCGCACGGCTCGATGCGGACAAGCCTCCCATCGTGGCCGACGAGCGATTCAAGGCAGTCATTGTCGTCGGCGATGACCCATCCGGTGCTGTCCCGCGTCTCGATGAGACCGCCCTGAAGCGCATGCTCGCAGCTGGCTCGACCCAGCGCACGCCCGAACAGCAGGCAACCCTTGAGACGAACACCCGCTCGGTCGCCATCGAGGCCCTCGCGCAATACACACCGCTCTGGAACGCATGGGCGGAGGGTGAGAAGCCGCAGCGCAAGACCATTGCGCTGTACGGCGACCTGTTTGCCATCAAGCAGCAGTTGGAGTCCGAGGAGACTGCAAAGCCCCATGAGCTTGTCTGGGGCGTTGGCGTTGCCGCCTGGAAGCTGGGATTCGCGGAGAAGGCCGGCGCGTCTAGCGTTGACTTCCAGTACCCGGTCATCACCCAAGCGGTCGAACTGGCCGTTGACGACGACTCGCTAGCCATCCTTGTCCGCCCGCGCGCCGTCGACCCGCGCCTTGAGTTCGACGCCTTCGCTGCCTGCCAGGTGCAAGCTACGGCTGAAGTGGAGAACACCGCGCGTGAGGCGCTCGCCAAGAGTGCTGACCGCCCCGTTTCTCCGTTCGACCCCGGAAGCTTCGAGCATCTGCTCAAGCTCATCGCGGGCAACCTCCATGAGAAGGGCCGCTTCGTCCAGACCGACGGCGTATTTCCCACCGCTGGACCCGACCTTATCGTTTCCGACGCATGGGTGCTGCTCGCCCGTCCCAGGTCGAACAACTATCTGCACGAAGACATCGAGCGCCTGAAGAAGCGACTGGACGAGAACGCCCCGATTCCCCAGGGTCCCCTTGCCTTCGTCACCCCGCCATCCGACGAGCAGATGACGTATTCGGCGGTCACCTTCCGAGGCCTGTCTGGCGGCTCGGGTGGCTCGGGCGGAGCAGACGGAGCAAGCCAGCCGCGCGAGCTCTATTTTCCGCTTCCCTACAACCATGAGCAGGTCACCATCGTCGAGCAGCTCGAGCGGTCGGACGGTGTGTCGGTGCAGGGGCCACCGGGAACCGGCAAGACACATACGATTGCCAACATCGTCTGCCACTACTTGGCGTCCGGCAAGAAGGTGCTCGTGACGGCCAAGGGCGAACAAGCCCTGGAAGTCCTGCAGTCCAAGATTCCGGAGGAGGTTCGACCTCTGACTGTGGCGTTGCTGTCAGGCGACCGGGAGGGCATGCGCCAGTTCCAGACCTCCATCGAAGCCATCATCCACAACGTCTCGCAGCTCAATCCAGACGTCGTCCGCACGCAGATTCAGACTGACCACAGCGCCATCGACCGTGCGCATGCGGAGCTTGGCAACATCGACCGCCGCGTCGACGAGATTGCTCTGTCGCAGTTGTCGAACGTCGAGGTCGACGGTGTCGAGATGCGCGCGCAGAAGATGGCCGAGCTCGTGCTCTCCGGCGCGGAGAAGCACGGTTGGTTCGATGACGAGGTCACTCTCGACCGGGCAAACGCACCGGCATTGAACGCCGACGAGGCTGCACGCCTGCGCGAAGCCCGGCGCCGGCTCAGTGCCGATTTGGTCTACACCTCCGTGCGCGTTCCCTCTAGCTCGGCTCTGCTGCCTGCGGCGGAAGTAGGTGCGCTTCACCAGGTTCTCGTCGACATGCGGGAGATTGAAGCAACCGAGGCGCAGGGCAAGCTTCTGGCGCTTCGGGCTTCAACGCCGGAGGTTCTCCAGGCCGCTCGAACGATGTTGGCTCATGTTGAGGCTGCGGCAACCTTGGCCGCTGACCTCGAGGCTTCGGAGCAGCTCTGGACGGAAGACCTGCGAAAGAAGTGCCGCAGTGATGAGTACGCCAGCGAACGCGAAGCGCTCGAGGCCCTGTTCGGGGAAATCGAAGACCTCATTGCAGCTCGTGCTGAGTTCCTGAAGCGGCCGGTCGATGCACCCGATGCGGTCTTGGCGTCGCCAAAGGCGCGCGAGGCCATTGCCCGCGGTGCGGAAACGGGCAAGCCGTTTGGCTTCATCAGCTTCGGAGCGGGAGACGCCAAGGAGGCGCTGCAGGGCGTCAAGGTTGCTGGTCTCGTGCCCGCCTCGGCCGACGATTGGAAGCACATCCACCGGTACGTGAACCTGCACGAGAAGGTGCTGTCGTTTAGCGTGCGTTGGAACCAGTTCGCTGGGTTGCTCTCCGTCCCGACCGTTGAAGGCGGCGTTCCCGCTCTGCGCCGCATCGAGCGGCTGTCAGTGAACGCGAAGAAAGCCCATCGTTTAGCCACGACCTTCGACAACAACCTGCAGCGCTCTGGGACTATGGTGTTCATGACGCCTCCGCTCCAGCAACTGCGAGGAACGTCGCAGGACCTGCGGTCGGTCGAGAAGCACCTTCGCAGCCACCTCACGCGGGCTGACCTCGCATCTGCCGCGATGAAGCTCGCGACGCTGCAGGAGAAGCTGGCAGGAACCTTCGGCCCCATCACCGTCGGGCTTCGCAACTTCGTCGACCACACGCTGGGCAACAAGGATGTTCCGCCTGAGCGCGCCGTGGCCATGTATGCCGAGCTGCTGGCCGAGGTTCGCCGCATTGAAGGGCTCTCCCAGGAGCTGGCTACCGTTCGGGACTCGGCCGCGCGTATCGAACAAGCAGGCGCGCCAAAGTTTGCCGCCCGACTGCGCAAGCAGGCCGTCACGGCCGCCGGCGACGATGCAACGTTCCCCGTCACCTGGCGAGACGCCTGGAACTGGGCTCGGGTCAAATCGCACCTCGACTCCATCGAAGCGCGCGAGGAGCTCCGCACCCTCTCCGCTCGTCGCCGCGACCTTGAGCGAGGCCTGGCCAAGCTGTACGAAAGCGTCGTCTCCAAGGCCGCCTGGCTGGCGACCAAGCTCGGCGCCTCGCCCAAGGTGCTCTCGGCGCTCGAGACATACCGCACGGCGGTTCGCCGCATCGGGATGGGAACTGGGCCCAACGCGACTCGCCACCGCCGCGACGCGCAGAAGGCGATGCACGATGCCCAAGGCGCCGTGCCGTGCTGGGTCATGAGCCATGCCAAGGTTTCTGAGACGCTACCGGCCCAATTGGGCGCGTTCGACCTGGTCATCGTCGACGAGGCGAGCCAGTCCGACCTGTGGGCGCTGCCTGCGGTGCTCCGCGGCAAGAAGATTCTCGTCGTCGGTGACGACAAGCAGGTCTCGCCGGACGGCGGCTTCATGTCGTCGGTGCGCATCCAGGAGCTGAAGGACCGTTTCCTGGCCAACCAGCCTTTCTCGGCCGTCTTGACGCCTGAGAAGTCGCTCTACGACTTAGCGTCGACTGTCTTCGCAGCCCACAAGGTCATGCTGCGGGAGCACTTCCGGTGTGTGCCGCCCATCATCGCGTACAGCAACCGAACGTTCTACGACAACTTCATCCAGCCGCTTCGCATCCCGAAAGCGTCGGAGCGCATCGACCCGCCGCTGGTGGACATCTTCGTCGAGGGCGGCTCGCGTAACGTCAAGGACGAGAACAAGCTCGAGGCAGAAGCGATTGCGAGCGAAATCGAGGCGCTCCTGCTCGACCCGCTGTACGCCGGCCGCACGATTGGCGTGGTCTCGCTGCTCGGCCCAGGCCAAGCGAAGCTCATCGACAGCGTCGTTCGTCAGCGCTGCGATGCCAACGAGTTGCGCACGCGAAAGTTCGGGTGCGGAGATGCTCGTTACTTCCAGGGCAGCGAGCGCGACATAATCTTCCTTTCGTTGGTCGTTGGGCCTGACAACTGCCGCGCGACTGCCGGGAACATGTTCGAGCAACGCTACAACGTGGCGGCCAGCCGCGCCCGTGACCGTATGTACTTGGTGCGTTCCGTCGAGATGGCGCACCTCTCGCCCGCGGACAATCTGCGGCGAGGCCTGCTGGGTCACTTCAGCAAACCCATCGATGCCACCGCGGACGAGTCCAAGAGCCTCATCGAGCTCTGCGAGTCGGGCTTCGAGAAGCAGGTCTACACCAAGCTCTTCGAGCGCGGCTACCGAGTCGTCCCGCAGGTCAAGGCCGGCTCGTTCCGAATCGACATGGTGGTCGAAGGCGCGAACGACACGCGCCTGGCCATCGAATGCGACGGCGACGAATTCCATGGCCCAGACCGCTGGGCGGCCGACATGCGGCGACAACGCGTTCTCGAGCGCGCCGGCTGGACCTTCTGGAGATGTTTTGCATCGACCTGGTCGCTCCGCAAAGATGAAGTGCTTGAAGAGCTTCTGGACCGCCTGACAGTGATGGGAATCGAGCCGCTGGGTGCGTTGGAGCGAGTGCCGTCCTTGGTGGAGCTTCGGACCTGGCGTCTTCCCGAACCCGAATCCGCAAACGACGCGACAGCCAAGGCGTTAGAAGAAGCGATTGCCTCGGTGAAGTGATTTTCCGGGAGGGGTGAGCGAAATGAGAAAAGTAGCTGGGTACGTTTTGTTCTCGGGCGTCTTGGACCGCGACGATGTCCGTGCACGCTTCGAAGCCGTGAGCCAACTTGTTGCCGAGTGGCTTGCGACCAAAGGCGCCATGCGCGATGCCGAAGGAACACGAGAGCTGGTGCTCTCAGATGGTCGTGTAGCGACCTACAGCTGTACCAGCTGGACGTCGGGCGAGGGAACGGTTGAAGACCATACGCTCACGGAGCCCACGGGGAGCGCGCGGCTTCGCACCCAGGTCTCCGTAGCGGCTCTGTCTGACCAGGTTGTCGTCTACGTCGAGCTACAAGCCGCAGGTGACGCCTACCAAGTTGGCCCCATGCGCTTGGACATCCGACGTCCTCAACTGGTCGCAAACGTGGTTTCGCGCTTCGACGACTGGCGCGTTGGAGCGGCAACGCTAAGGGCGACGCCCCTGGCCTATTCGAGTGCAGCGGATGGACGGGCACTGGAGAGCGTTATATGGTATCCGCAGCGCAATCTTCCTGTCGTGGCCCTATCCGCGTACGAAGGCAAGTACCTGACCGAGGCCTTCCCCCGCGAATTGGCCTCCGACCTCGTTGGCGTAGCTCTCGTAGTGACCTTGGAGGCAGGAGCTTCCTGGGAAATTACTTCGCGGCGCGGTCAGGAATGGTCATGCTTTAACGGCGCCGTGAGGTTGTACTGGCCAGGATTGCAGGCCGGTAGCCGTGCCACACAAAATCCGCTCTGGACTCGCGCTTCGATTCTTGCGAACGTTCCAAACGCTGACAGTGCCGCCGCACGTCTCAAGCGACAACTACGTCAGCTGCTACTTGGGCTGTCAGCGTTTGCCGTCCCTGAACCGCCCACCCTTGCGGCGATTCGAAACGCACACTCTGAGCGTGTTGCGGAGCAGGAGCGACGTCCTCTTCTCGACGACAACGACTGGGAGGGGCTCGCAAAGAGCTACTCCGAGGAGAATGCTCAGCTCCGTCAAGCTCGCGACGAACTCACGGCTCGTACCCAAGACCTTGAGGCACAGGTTGCCGACCTTCAGTTGTCGCTGCAATGGAAGGCGCCTGACGTCTCGGAAATCGAGCCCGACTCAGCACTGCAGCCAGCGACGGTCAAGGAGGCAGTAGACGTCGCCGCCGAACGCTTCTCGGATGAACTCGTCTTCGGACAGGATGTCGAGACTGGCGTTCGTGGAGTGGCTGTGGACTCCGGCCCGCCTGACAAGGTACTCGCCTACTTCGACCGACTGGCGGAGATGGTCAGGACAAGACGCAAAGGACCTCTCGGGACAACCGCCTCGAAATGGCTGCAGGAACGAGGCGTTGCGGTTTCAGGCGAGTCCGCGACGGTCAAGAACTCAGTCGACGAGCAGCGCAGGCGAACTTGGCATGACGGCAAGGGCAAGCGTGTGTTCGACCTTCACCTCAAGCCCACGGACGGAACCCATCCCGACCGCTGCGTACGCATTTACTACGAGTACGACGAGGCGCTCGGAAAGGCGGTCATTGGCTGGGTTGGGCGCCACCCTTGAATGCGCAGCCTGCCGAGACAGGCACTTAATGTCTTCGAAGAATTCCTCTTTCGATATTGACCCGTTGGGCTTCTTCGCAGAGCGCACGTCGTCGATGCATGCCAAGACGTTCGTGACGTTGTAAAACCAGCGCGACTTACCGTCGCAGTCCATCTCGAGGAGCTGTCCGAAGCGAGACAAGAAAGGCTCCAGCGCATCCTCGGACCTCTGGCTCAACGCGAGCGCTCCAGGCGTGAGGACGCTAACGTGCGCCACGGGCTTCGCCTTTTTCTTGCCTGGCTCCACGAAGACTTCGATTTGGGGGCCTTTCTTCCACGCGAGAGGTTCGCCCTCGGCGTCGAACATTCTGGACTCAATGTCGCGGTCATGGACGAAAACCAGCAGCGCGTAGTCATTCACGTCACCAGGCTTGGCGGTCGCTTGCCGTAGGGGCTCTCCCTCGGGCGTCGACAGACCCAGCGTCGATGGTGAGGACACCGGCGGTGGAGTCCGTCAGTTCGGTACGACAAGTATTGCCGTAGTATTCCTTTTCGGCATATAACCGCCGCATGCTGCTCCTCTATGGGGCCGCCACATTCACCACCATGCGACAAGAGCCAAAGACGTCCGTCACCACCGTCAAGATGACCCCTGAAGTCCGAAGCCTCTGGGAGCGCTGTGCGGAAGCAGAACATCGCTCGCTGACTAACCTCCTCGAGGTCGCGGTGCGTGACTACGCCAAGAAACTCGGCATCGAGCCCGCGAGCGCTCCCTCTGGCCGCAAGACCGCCAAGAAGAACTGAATCCAACGACCGAACCCAATGGCTCAAAACTTTTCCGAACTCGCCAACTTCATCTGGTCGGTCGCCGACCTTCTCCGTGGGGACTACAAGCAAGCCGACTACGGCAAGGTCATCCTGCCATTCACCCTCCTCCGTCGTCTGGACTGCGTTCTGGAGCCGACCAAGGCAGCTGTCCTGGCTGAGTACGAGAAACGCAGGGAGTCCGGTGTCGTGCTTGACCCACTCTTGAAGCGCAAGAGCCTGCAGGCGTTCTACAACGTCAGCCCTTTCACCCTGCCGACGCTTCTGGACGACCAGAAGCACATCCGGCAGAACCTGGTCGCCTACCTCGGGGACTTCTCCGAGGACGCCCGTGATGTGTTCGAGCGCTTCAAGTTCGTGGAACGGGTCGCCGAGTTGGAGGACAAGAACCTGCTCTTCCAAATCGCCCAGAAGTTCGCCAGCGTCGACCTGCACCCAGATGCGGTGCCCAACGAGACGATGGGCCTGGTCTTCGAGGAGCTGATTCGGAAGTTTGCAGAAGCATCCAACGAAACCGCGGGGGAACATTTCACCCCTCGCGAGGTCATCCACCTCATCGTGCAGTGCCTGTTCGCGGGCGACGACGACGCGCTGTCTAAGCCTGGCGTCGTGCGCGCGATGTACGACCCCACCGCGGGCACTGGCGGCATCCTGTCGGTCGGCGAAGCTGTGGCCAAGAGCATCAACAAGTCGGCCATCATCCGCCTCTTCGGCCAGGAGCTGAACGACGAAAGCTACGCCATCTGCAAAGCCGACTTGCTCATCAAGGGTCAGGACCCGAAGAATATTGTCCGCGGCAATACGCTGTCACACGACGGCTTTCCGCACGACAAGTTCGACTACGGCGCCGCCAATCCGCCGTTCGGCGTCGACTGGAAGAAGGTTCTGGATGTCGTCAAGTCGGAGCACGAGAAGAAGGGCTTCGGAGGCCGCTTCGGGCCGGGCCTTCCCCGGGTGTCGGATGGCTCCCTCCTGTTCCTGATGCACCTGATTTCCAAGATGCGTCCGGCTGCTGAAGGCGGTGGCCGCATCGGCATCGTACTGAACGGCTCGCCGCTCTTCACTGGGGACGCTGGCTCGGGCGAATCTGAGATTCGCCGTTGGATTCTCGAGAGCGACATGCTAGAGGCCATCATTGCCTTGCCCAACGACCTCTTCTACAACACGGGCATCGCGACTTACGTCTGGATTCTGGACAACGACAAGAAGGCTGACCGCAAGGGCAAGGTTCAGCTCATCGACGCGACACGTATGTACGCGAAGATGAAAAAGAGTCTTGGGAACAAGCGTGTCTTCATGACAGACGCCCAAATTTCCGAGGTCGTGAAGGTCTATGCCAGCACGGCCAAGGACGCTTCGTTCGAGAACGAGTTCGTAGAGCAGACCAAGGGCGGAGTTTCCGCGTCAGGCGAGCCGCTGGCCGCCCGTATCGTATCGAAGGTTTTCGACAACACGTTTTTCGGCTACCGCAAAGTGACCGTCGACCGCCCGCCGAGAGACGGCAAGGTTGTGAAGGTCAAGAAAGGTCAGAAGCCTTACGACCCTGAGCTCCGAGACACCGAGAACGTTCCGCTCACTGAAGACATCGCAGCCTACCTAAAGCGCGAGGTGCTTCCTCACGTCCCTGACGCGTTCGTCGCGGACGACGTTCGCGACGACAAGGATGGCGGGGTTGGTAAGGTTGGCTACGAAATCAACTTTAACCGTTACTTCTACGTGTACACGGCGCCCCGTCGACCTGAGGTCATCGCAGAAGAGATTCGAGAAATGGAGAAGCGGTTCATTGAACTAATGAAAGGGGTCGTGGCGTGACGGCTCAGCCTTGGCGCGAGATTGCGCTTCGACACATTGCCACGGAGTGGTGTGACGGCCCTTTCGGCTCCGGCCTGACTTCGGCACATTACCGCGAAGCCGGCGCACGAGTCATTCGGCTTCAAAACATTCGTGCAAACGGCTTCGACAAGGAAGACACGGCCTTTGTCTCTCAGGAATACTTCCAGAGCGAACTGTCTCGGCATGCTGTCGTTGGTGGTGATTTGCTGATTGCAGGTCTCGGCGACGATAATAACCTCGTCGGTCGAGCCTGCCTCGCGCCGCCTGATTTGGGTGATGCCCTGGTAAAGGCAGACTGTTTCCGATTTCGGCTGGATAGGGTGAAAGCCGAACCGCGGTTTGTGATGTATGCGCTTTCTGCGACCGCCGAACGTGACGGAGGAGTTCTCTCAACTGGGTCAACACGACAGCGAGTGAATTTGAGCGCGATGGCTGGGCGGAAGCTGCGGCTGCCTGTAGCCCTCTCAGAACAAGAGCGCATCGCCAACTTCCTCGACGAACGGACATCGCAGATTGATGCTCTGCTCGCAGAAAAGGAACGGCTCGTGGAGGTGCTAGGGCAACACGCACAAGCTGTCGTCGATGCCGTCACCGTCGCTGAAGGTAAGGCCCAGGCCAAGCTTGGCTATTTCGTGGACCTTCTGCCCGGCTACGCGTTTCCCAGCGAGGAGTTCAGTCGCGACCCTGCAGACGTTCCGCTTCTGCGCGGAGTGAATGTGACTCCATCCGGTGTGCGATGGGACGACGCAGTTTACTGGCGGCGAGAGTACGACGAAGCGCTCGCACGCTTTGTACTGAAAACGGGGGACGTTGTCTTGGGCATGGATAGGCCTTGGATTTCTACAGGGGCTCGCGTGACTCTCATCGATGACGCCGCTGCAGGCAGTCTGCTGCTGCAGCGGGTTTGCCGGTTGCGCGGCGGCCCGAAGATTCAGCAGCGCTTTATCTACTATGCATTGGCGAGCGACGCCTTTCGTCAGTCCGTAGAGGTGGAAATGACGGGTGTGAGCGTACCGCACCTTAGTCCTGAGCAGATTCTACGGTTCAAGGTTCCCGTGCTCTCCCCGGATGAGCAAGCCGAGCGGTGCGGACGAGCGGACCGCGCTTTGAGCGAAATCTCAAAGCTCCAAGAGCACACTGACAACATGCTGGCGCGTCTCCGCGAGTACCGCTCGTCACTCATCACCACCGCCGTGACTGGCCAGCTTGACATCAACAACTTCAAGGCACACTAACCATCGTTCCCTGGGGAGGGAGAAGAAATGGCGTCAATATCCAACGTCCACACCGAGAAGGTATTCGAGGATGAGCTGTGCTCAAACCTCCTCGCCAACGGCTGGGTCATCAAGACGCACCTGAAAGACGCGACGTCGTACTCGCGTGAGCTCGCTATCTTCCCTGACGACGTGCTCTCCTTCGTCAAGGAGACACAGCCAGCCGAGTGGGCGAAGTTCAAGAAGTGGCACAACGGGCAGTCCGACGACATCTTCGTTAAGCGCCTTGCGAAGCAGTTGGACACGCACGGCACTCTGCAAGTGCTGCGTCATGGCTTCAAAGACGTCGACGCCAAGTTCTACCTGTGCCAGTTCAAGCCGGCGCACCGGAAGAACCCGAAGCTGCTCGAGCTTTATGCGATGAACCGCCTGACGGTCATCCGTCAGTTGCACTACAGCCTGCATAACGAGAAAAGCATCGACATGGTGCTGTTCGTGAACGGCATCCCCGTCGCGACCTCGGAGCTGAAGACTGACTTGACGCAAAACGTCAAAGACGCCGTCAAGCAGTACAAGTTCGACCGGCAGCCTAAGGACCCGAAGACCAAGGAACTGGAGGCCCTACTCCAATTCAAGACCCGCGCCCTCATCCACTTCGCTGTGTCGACCGACCAAGTGTTCATGACGACCAAGCTCGCCGGCGAATCGACCTACTTCTTACCCTTCAACATCGGCAAGCCCGACGGCAAGGACGCCCTTGCCCGCGGCGCCGGTAACCCGCCAGCACCCGCAGGCAAGGGCTACCCGACCTACTACCTGTGGGAATTCGTCTGGAAGCGCGATACCTGGCTGGAAATCCTAGGTGAGTTCATGCACCTGGAGACAAAGACAGTCGAGGAGGCCGGCAAGAAGGTTATCAAAGAATCGCTCATCTTCCCGCGGTTCCACCAGTTGGTTGCCGTCAAGGAGCTCATCGCCCATGCACGCGTTGAGGGCGCCGGCCATCAGTACCTGGTGCAGCACTCGGCAGGCTCCGGCAAGTCCAACAGCATCGCCTGGACGGCGCATCGGCTGTCCAATCTCCACGATGAAAATGACCAGAAGGTCTTCGACTCGGTCATCGTCATCACCGACCGGCGGGTGCTCGACAAGCAGCTACAGGAGACCATCAGCCAGTTCGAGCACAAGGCCGGCGTGGTCCAGGTCATCAGCGAGAACAGCGCGCAGCTCTCAGTGGCTCTGAACGCAGCCACACCCGTCGTCGTCACGACGCTGCAGAAATTCGGCTACATCCTGGACAAAGTCGGCGAGCTGGGCAAGAGGCGATTCGCTCTCATCATTGACGAGGCGCATTCGAGCCAGTCCGGAAGCGCGGCGCGCAAGCTGCGTGAGACGCTGACCAAGGGCGAGCCCAAGCTAGCGACCGAGGTCATGGAGGGCGAGTCCGTGACTGTGCCGGCAGAGGTCGAGATTGACCTGGAGGACATCACTGGCGAGGACGTCATCAATAACGTAATGGCTTCGCGCCAGAGGCCGAAGAACGTGAGCTACTTCGCGTTCACGGCCACGCCCAAGGGTAAGACACTGGAGCTTTTCGGGCGCAAGGATGGCGACGGTCTCCCCATCGCGTTCCACGTCTACTCGATGCGCCAGGCCATCGAAGAAGGCTTCATCCTGGACGTGCTGCGCCACTACACCAGCTACGCGACGTTCTACAAGCTGGCCGCGTCGAGCGACGAGAAGCTGGTCCCCCAGCAGAAAGCCAAGAAGGCCCTCTCCCGCTACGCGAAGCTGCACCCCCACAACATCTCTCAGAAGGTCGTCATCATTGTCGAGCACTTCCGCGAGCACGTGGCGGCCAAGATAGGGGGCAAAGCCAAGGCGATGGTTGTCACGGACAGCCGCAAGGCCGCGGTTCGCTACAAGCTGGCCATCGACAAGTACATCAAGGAACAGAAGTACTCGATGAAAACGCTCGTGGCCTTCTCCGGCTCGGTCATCGACCCGGACTCTGGCGCCGAGGAGTTCACCGAATCCAACCTGAACCCGGAAATCAAGGGGATGGAGCCGTCTGACGCGTTCAAGGAGGACGAATACCGCATCCTGCTCGTGGCGAACAAGTACCAGGTCGGCTTCGACCAGCCCCTGCTGCACTCGATGTATGTCGACAAGCGCCTCTCGGGCGTACTGGCCGTGCAGACGCTTTCACGGCTGAACCGCACGAGCCCAGGCAAGGAGGACACATTCGTCCTGGACTTCGTGAACCGTCCCGACGAAATTCTGGAGAGCTTCCAGCCCTACTACCGCACCGCCCAGCTCGAGCAAGTCACCGACCCGAACATCGTCCACGAGCTGATGACGAAGCTCAACAAGGTCGGGGTCTACTTCTGGTCCGAGGTCGAGGGCTTCGCCGCCGCGTTCTTCAACCCCAAGGTGAAGACCCAGGGCGCCCTGCACCAATGGCTCAAGCCGGCATTCGACCGCTACGAGGCTCTTCAGGAGGAAGAGTCGCGAGAGCTGTTCCGCAAGGACCTGACCTCGTTCCTGCGCCTGTACGAGTTTCTGTCTCAAATCGTCCCGTACAACGACTCTGAGCTTGAGAAGCTTTTCGCATTCGGGAAGAACCTGCTGCCGCGCTTGAACCAGGCGGAGCGCCAGGAGATGCTCTCGCTCGATGACGATGTGCAGCTGACCCACTATCGCCTGCAAAAGCTCAGTGAGCAGAAGCTCGACCTCGAGAGCGGCGATGTCGTCAGGCTACCTGGCACGACGGAGGCCGGCTCGGGTGCGGCGCCGCCCGACGAGAAGAGGGAGCTAAGGGAAATCGTCGCCAAGATGAACGACCTGTTCGCTGGCGAAATCAGCGAGTCCGACTTCATCGGTGCACTGACTGCCTGGAGCGGCCGTCTAGCCGCCAACGAGAAGGTGGCTGAGCAGGCGACGAACAACAGCGAGGAGCAGTTTGCCCTCGGCGATTTCAAGGACGCGTTCATGGACGTTGTCATCGACGCTAACGACGCTCAGAACAGCATCGCCGACCAACTGCTCAAGAATCCGCGCATCTTCGGGGTCATGCAAAGCATGATGGCAAAGATGGTCTGGAAGCAGTTTCAGGTAAGACGTGGCCCGGGAGCATGATGTTGAGTTTTAGCCACGCGCTCTCGGCGTTCATTGAAAAAGAGCGAAGTCAACGGGTGCACACCAACCCCGGTCAATTGAAGTACGAGCACGGTTCCATCGTGTCGCTGTTCCCGGGTGTCCGGCGCTGCACCCGATGAGAACGCTTCGATATTTCGCAACCGAAAAGCGCAACCCGCCCAAGCTCGACGCCTACGAAGGACGCGAGCGGGTCGCCGCATGCCTCCAGATATTGACCCTGCTGCCTGTTGTCTACAACGCTGCGGCGATGAAGCGCAGTGTGAGGTCGTCACTGAGCGAGGTCCTGGGCATCTCCAAGAGTCATATGGCCAAGGGCGGCTTGGCCACTCTCAAGCCTAGGATGCAGGCAAAGGCCCATGCAAACGCCATTGCCTACGGGAAGGCCCGCGCGCAGAAAAAGGGATGGTCAGAGGAGGACTTCCAGAAGGTCCAGGACACCGTTCCCAAACTCGCCAACGGAAAACTAGCCCCGCTGGCATCGTGGGTGCACGTCATCCAGAGCGTCCAAAGCGCGCCACTGCCTCTCAATGTGGCACTGGCACTGGAACGCGACGAACTCATCGACTTCCTACTCCAAGCCACGATTGACGACGAGCCGGCAGCATTTCGCGATGCTGTGCTGGAGGCCATCGTTGAAGACACCGTGGAGAGCCCAGACAACGCCGACGGCGACCTCCTTCACGAATGGGCCCGGCTCGAAACTTGGGAGGACATCACGGCGCCCTTTGCAGCGCTCACCCAAGTGCTTCTGGTCACATTCATCGCCGCGCTCGACGCCGAATGGGGCGCACGCTATTTCGGTGGATTCGAGCCGCAACCGGTCTTTTTATGGGTTGCACCGCGAATGAACCCGAATCAGTCCGCTGCCGACAAGGTCAGCAGGCGAAGCCCGGTCATGCGCCCCACGCGGCGGCTACTCGAGCTCTCGTACGCGGTCGTCGAACACGCCTACCTCGGCGTATGGCCTGACGGTCCTCCTGGGCGCTCCGCGGTCAGCGCGGCGATGGGCTTGGAAGACTACGTGGTGGGAAATCTCTTCGACGGCACCCGCAGGCTTGGGTTCGATGAGTTCGAGGAGAACTGGCTGCAGATGTGCCGCCAGCCTCGGCTGCAGCGCAAGCGCAAGGGGTTCAGACACTTCCCAAACATCCTCGCCTACGTCGCCATCGGGATGGAGGCAATGCTGGTCGAAACCGGCCCGCGAATGAAGTTTCTTTCCGCACTGCTGCTTGATGAAGTCGACTACCGAGGCCGGTGGGCTTACTTCAGAGAGCATTGGAAATCCGAACTCGAGATGCTTGAGCAACCGGCGACACCGCTCGAGGCATGGCCAGCTTGGCTGCGCTCACAGTCCATCTTGCCGCCACCTCCCCCAGCCTGACGCCAGCGCCCTATGCCCGACAACCTGACCGGCCTTGCGACCCTGGCGGAACTGAACGAAGCGATTGGCTCCCGTAGCCTGTTGGCCGCGCCACGAACTCAGGTAGCCGTCTACATGGACATCGGAAGTCTCGTCCATGTCACCGCTGTCCTTGGGCACCATCAGAGCGATGAAATCTTGCAGCGAATGGCGAGACTTCTGTGCATCTACTTTCCTCAAATGGAAGCGGGACGCGTAGGTGGAGACGAGTTCATCTTGCTGGCTCCTGACAGGGCGGCCGCAGAAGCCGCCGCGGACAGGCTTCAGGAGCTTACCGACCGCGAATTTGAGCCCCAGCGCGTAGCGGTGCGTGCGAACGCCAAGGCCAAGCAAGTAGTAGCCCCACCAGAACGACTCTTACAGCTAAGCATCGCGCTCTTTGAGGTCGCCACTGTCGACAACCTGAAAGAGCGACTGCGGCAAGTGAGCGGCGCTCTTCACTCCGCCCTTTGTGGGGCCAATGGCGGTGCCGCACGCATCGTTGCCCCCATAGCCACGTAGACTGACCACGCAGAGGACGGTGCTGTCCATCGGCCTCCGCCTTCCATCCTCCGATTGCGTCGCTGTTCAGCGCTTGCGCGGTAAAGACTTGGCCATTTTGGGGGGCGCGGAAACAGTCGCTTGACCAGCCCCCATAGCAGGAGTCGACTGCGGCGCGGGCGGCATGCGCCTGTCAAATCGGCTCTGCATGCCTGCGACGTAGCTCTGCTTGGGAACGCCACCGCCGTTCTTGCTGGAGACGGCACCCATCATGCGCGCGACGTCTTCTTGCGTCGGTGGCGTCCCCCTGAGTTCACCTGTACGCGGCGCCGGAGCTGCAGTGGTGATGGCCGTGATGCCCAGCCTGACAGGTGGCGTAGGGGCTGACGCCTTATGACTGACTTCCCGTCTCGGGTGCGACGCTGTCGTCAAAGTGCCCTTAGTGTCCTTCGACTCCTGAGGCCGGCTGGATGGAGCAGGTTGAGGACGACGGGGCTGCGGTTGATGATTCGAATGCTTGCTGTGAACGGACATCGCCATTTCCTGGTTGGGTAGGTGTGGCCACTGTTCCCAAGTCGAGCGGTACTGTTCATCCGATTTCTTCCACTTTTTTCATCACACAATCTCCGTCCGCGACATGGCTAGCGCCACTGCATCTGCTGGCCCGCATCAAGGCACTCCCTGGCTTAACGCGGTATCTGAGATGCCTTCAGAAGGTCTTGAAGGCTTCGCGTCAATGCCGGCACTTGGTATTTTCCGGCAACGGATTAAACTTCAGCTCCTGCTCCCCTTCAATTGCATATGTCAAAACTCTCCGCACTCAAGAAGCAAATCGCCGCACTTCAGGCCCAAGCCGAACGCATCACGAAGGCTGAAATGTCGTCGGCGATTGCGAAGGTCAAGGACATCATGGCCGAGTTCAACCTGACCATCGAGCATCTGACTTCGGCCGTCACTGGCAAGCCTGCGGCCAAGAAGACGAAAGCGAAGGCGGCTTCGGTAGCGAAGTACGCAGACCCGCAGACCGGCAAGACGTGGTCAGGTTTTGGACGTGCGCCGGGCTGGATTGCGGGTGCGAAGAGTCGCGATGCGTTCCTCGTCGACAAGAGCGGCATCAAGGCTGCTGAGCCCTCGGTGAAAGCACCGGGTGCATCCAAGAAGGCCACGGTCAAGGTCGCAAGGGCCGCCAAGGTTGCCAAGAAGGCGGTGAAGCCTGCCGGCAAGCGCTTGAAGGAAGAGGCTACGGCCGCTGCCGCCAAGGCGGCCGGAAAAGCAGCGGCGACCAAGGACGTCGCGGTGAAGAAGGTAGTAACAAAGAGGGTCGCCAAGCCGAAGGCAGCCGCAAAGAAGTCAGCAGTTCGGAAGGCGCGGGCGGCTACTGCAGCCACCGCACCGGCAGAGTCAACGGCCACCGCCGCATAACATTCAATGCCATTCGCAGCTCAGTGGAAGTCTCTCGACGTCGTCGAGAGCTCCCCCGAGCAGCGGCGACAAGTCCTGCAGCTGACCAGCAATCAGGCTCATGACATTGCCCTCGCGCTGCCAGACACCATAGACGGCCATCAGCCGCGAGCGCAGCCTTCAAAATTTGCTGACTGAGTGCAGGTGGGCAGTTCTTGGGTGCTTATGAGTGACACCCCTCCCTCAGGAGACCAGGCATGCAAGAGATTCGTGTCGCTTGGAAGTTCGGCCTTCACGAAGACCCGGCTGGTCAGCCGCTTGCCGGTGGCGTTTGGTTCCCGGATACACCGGAGAACCGGCGTGACCTCGAAATCGTCGCCGAGGCAGGAAACTTCGCATGTGGCGAAGGTACGCACTGGCTGGAAGAACGCGAGGCGTAGAAGCGCGCAAACGGTTGGCGACCACTCCTCGTAGAGTCTGGCGCCAGCTCAAGGACAATCAGCCCAAGGCGGCCAAGCGTTTGGCAAGGCAAGCTTCCCGTTGCAGCCACGAACGATTCGCGCAGCACGTCAGGCCACGGCGCCCCGCCGTTTTCCGGGCTTGCCAGCTCAGCGAATGCCAGAATGGCTTGTCAACAATGAACCAGGCCCTGATGCCGGATGGTTTCTAAGGGGGAGACATGCCGGGAAAACTCGAAAGCGACAGTGCGCTGAAGGCGCAATTGGATGCCGTCCAAGCTGGCGCAGCGGCCACCAAGGGAGCCCAAGATTGGTACGCGAGGCTCTCCGCCTTCCTGGCTGAGGTGAAGGCGGCCATCCCGGCCAAGCTCCAAGACGCGGACTTCCTGAAGAAGCTTTGGGACGACAACCCAGTCGCCGGGCTCGGCATGGGTTCGGTGAAGATGGCGCCCGCCCTCGAGGACAAACCCTTCTGCGACTGGTTTGCCATCGAAGCAGTGAAACCCCTCCCTGCCGACCCAGCAGCCATCGAGGCCCACCTGACGGACTTCTACAACGCTTTGCGCGACCGGACAAAGGCGCTTTGTGGCCGCACGCCTCGCCTGAAGCTCAATCGCGTGCTCTGTTCGCTCTACCCCGACCACTTCACGACGGTTGCGGACCCGGGAAAGCTGCTCTACCTGCACAAGGAGATGGGCGGCGGAGCGAATGACCACCCCGTGCGAGCGCACAAGGCTATCCGCAAGCGGATTGATGAGGTGCTTGGCTCGGTGGGCGGAGACTCTCTCGACTTGGTGAAACGGATTTGTCTGCCGTGGATGGTCTACGAACGCATCTCCGACGACGGCACGGAAGCGACCGCAGACCCAGCTGATGCAACTTCGGCGCTCAAGCCGCTCCCGGCGACCTTGAGGCGCAAAGGATTGACCTCCATGAAGGGAGGTTTCCAAACCTTGCTGGGCTTCCTTCCGGAGCTCAACGAAGGTGTCTCCAGGGAAGAGTTCGCAGACCTCATCAAGCAGGCCAATCCCGAGCTCGCCGCAAACAGCCTGGTCACGAGCATCAACGTTGTCTCGCGCGAATTCGACCTGTGCAAGCGCGAGGGCGACACGTACCGCCTAAGTGCTCGAGGTATTAACCTGCTGGAGACCCAAGACCCAGACGAACTTGCCGACCACCTGCTCACAAAGGTTCTCGGGGTCGACCATGTGCTGAAGGCACTCGAAAAGGAACCCCAGGCAAAGGCCAGCCTGGTGACAATGCTCCAAGGCGTGCACCCGGGATGGACCTCGGACTTCGCCCCGACGTCCCTCCTGAACTGGCTGAACAGCCTCGGCCTCGTGGAGCTCGCCGATGTCGGCGGCCGGAAGGTCTTCCGCCTCACTGAACGAGGAAAGCGATGGGCCGAGCTCGTCACTTGGACGCCCCAGAGCCTGCCCAAGCCGGCAGAGACGGTCGCCGAAATCAAGGCGGAAGTGACGGAGCACGTCAAACTGCCATCCTTTTCCGAGCTGTCTAAGCGCCTGGCTGACCGAGTGGCTGGCAAGCTGGTCTTGGACCAATCCTTGGTTCAGCAGCTCCACGCGGGGCTCTGGTTCCACCCCGTACGTCACTTCGCGGTCCTGACGGGCATCTCCGGCTCCGGCAAGACGCAGTTGGCTCAGAACTACGCCTTGGCGCTGTGCGCCGGCGAGAACGAGTACCAGGAACGAGTCAGGGTCATCCCAGTTCAGCCTGGCTGGTACGACCCCAGCCCGCTCCTGGGCTACGTCAACCCCATTCAAGAGTCGTCGTATCGAAGCGCGCCGTTTCTGGAGCTGCTGCTCCGCGCTGCCGCTGACCCCGAGCGGCCCTACGTCGCCATCCTCGACGAGATGAACCTATCCCATCCGGAGCAGTACTTGGCCCCGGTGCTGTCAGCGATGGAGACCCACGGGTGGCTGGACCTGCACCAGCTTGGAGAGGAAACCGTCCCTGTCCCGAGGCGAGTGAAGTACCCAGCCAACCTCGCAATCATTGGTACGCTGAACATGGACGAGACCACGCACGGCCTGTCCGACAAGGTGCTCGACCGCGCGTTTACGCTGGAGTTCTGGAACATCAGCGTGCAGGACTTCCCCGGCTGGGCTGCAACCCAGCTAGCGGTGCTGTTGAAGGAGAAAACGCAAGCCGTCCTCACCGCGCTCGTCGAAGCGCTCTCCCCAGTCCGCCTGCACTTTGGGTGGCGAACCATCGACGACGTACTGAGCTACCTAACATTTCAAGCCAGCCTGGCGCCGGATGACGCAACAGCACTTGACAACGTCATCTACGCCAAAGTCCTCCCAAAGCTGAGGGGCGAGACGTCCGTGAAGTTCCAGAAGGCGCTGCAGGACGCACACAAGGTTCTGGCGGACCACGGACTCACGAGGTGCTGCGCCAAGGTCAAGAGCATGCAAGACGACCTCGCCGCCACCGGTTCCGCACGCTTCTGGCGATAAGGCCCCTGCGATGCTCCGGATTCGCAAGGACGCGGCCTCTCCAACGGAAGCATGGACTGACCTCCCTCCCGAGGGGGTCGGGCGGGGTCTGCACGAGGACAACGATTACTTGCTGGAACTTGGCACCAAGACCGAGGCGCGCGTCTTCGTAGACGACGTCGAACTCACCAAAGATTCATTGGGGTTGTTCAGGTGGCGTCCGAGCTTTTACGCAGGCCGCGTGACCGTAGACGCAGTGGTGCCAGACACGCAGGGTACGCGCCATCAGTACTTCCTCGACGTGAGCCCCAGCCCAGCAAAGTCCGGTAAAGCCGAGTTTGATGAGATGGTGAACGACATCAGAGGGTTCGACCAGGCCCTCCTTGGCGGCACATCCTCAGCGTCAATGGAGTTTGGGCACAGCGGAGCTCCCGGCCGGTTCGGACTTGACATCCTTCTCTCGCGGCTGAGAACACACGGGCCAGCGTTTCTGAGCACCGTAGAGACGATTGCAAGTTCCCCACACCGGTCCCTCGCCGCGGAAGCAAGACTCCTTCCTCTGTCCCGCGTTCGCCGACTGCATCACTCATCACTGCTAGACCGCCGGTTGGCCGCGCTCGCCGTTGGGCTAGCTCCAGGTGCCGACTCCCTCGACTCCCTGCAGGTCAACAGCCAGACATCCACACCAACCTTTGACACGCCCGCAAATCGCGCCTTGCTCGCGCTCCTTCGGCGGTTCAGAGCTGCGGTCAACTCGATGCAGGACAACGTCAAGAGGCTGAAGTTGGGAAGCTCACCCGACGAGCAGTACCTTCGTATGGAGCGCCGCCTTGAGGACCTCCGCATGTTGGAGGCGCGAGCGCACAAGTTGCTCTTAGGCTCCCTATTTTCGGAGGTCTCGCGCGCCGAGACGACCGCCGCCGGACTCACCCAGGTGGCGGCACAGCCGACGTACAGCCGGGCCTATCGCATCGGCTCCAGAGCGCTCTCCATCGACATCGACGGTGAGGACACCTCTGACCAACTGCACGTGGCGCCCTCCTGGGGAATCTATGAGACTTGGTGCTTCATCCAGGCAGTGGAAGCCGTCGCCAAGGTCACTCAAAAGCAAGGAACCGAAGCACGCTCGACGGCTGTTGCAGCGGAGCGATGCGTATCGTTCTCACTGGACTACGATTCCACGCTCGAAGTGCTATTCCAGGCCACGTTTCCCGCACTCGAGCCTTCGAAAAAGCGAATCGGGTGGAGCTTGTCCAGGGAGCGCCGCCCGGACATCGTTCTTGTACACAGGAGAGAGGGCCGTAGCAGGGCATTTGTGCTCGATGCCAAATGGCGAAGCGGCCGCGAGAACGTGTTGGACGCCATGCAGTCGGCGCACATCTATCACGACGCTCTGCGTATCGACGGAGGCGCGCCGATGTTCGCGTTGCTTTTACTGCCTGGCGCTAGCGCTGTGCGCGAGTTGGAAGAAGCCGAGTTTGTTCGAGCGAATGCCGTCGGAACCATCAGCGATGTCCGCGTCAACGGCCGCGGCACGGCTGCTCTTTCGGAGCAGTTGCGGAATTGGCTTTCGCATCACCGGTAGGAAACGGGCCCGCGAGATGCTCTGCTCAACGGGTGCACACGCGCGAGATTCTCAAATCTACGCTGCCATCAGCTCACGCTGCCTGACTTGCTTCACAACTCCGTCCAACAATTCAACAAAGAGTTGAGTAGGAGCATCACGCTCGAGCAGTAGCGCCTGCGATGTCTCCAGTTGGTTCTTCGTTTCGGTCTGGGCCGCCTCGAGCACCCCCCGCACCCAACTCGACTTCGCCACTACTTCACTCTTGCGCAAATCCAGCGTCTCATCGCTATTCCACATGGACTTGAAGCGCGCGAGGTCAACGCCCGCCTGAGCCTCCACCAACGATTGAAGGGCCTTGAACTCGTCTAGTCCCTGCTTGATGCTCTCACACCTCGCCGCTTTCAGAACTTGCTCTCCCGGATAGAGGCTCAAAACGTACCAAGCCAGAGCCCGCGTCCTCAAACAAGTCTGCAGGTCTTCGACGGTCTGCCCCAGTTCCCGGTACTTCGTGACGCTGCTCTTGTGAAGGCTCTCGGTTCCAAACGTGTCGTCGTCTCTAGGTGCCATCTGAGCAAGGCGCCGAACGTCATCCACGAGATGCGACTGCACCTTCAACAACTCTCGCTCACAAGACTCGAGCTCGCCACGAATGGCAGGAGTTAGCTCGCCTTGCGCAAGCGCTTCATAGCCCTGCTGGAGGTATTGGTAGGTGCCGAGAATGACGGCACGTCGCCCGCCCTCGAGGAACGCACTGATGCCGTTCACGGCATCTTTGATTTCACCGAGCTTCTGGCTGATGTCCGCCAAGTGCTTCTGCGCGACGATGACGGACGCCAATTGCCACACAGCGGCCGCGTTGACCAGATTGGTCAGGTCCTTGACCTCAAAGAGCCGGGCGTGTTCCTTGATGCCATCAGCGCCCATCGCCATCCCACGAAATCCATTCCCGTCCGCTGCGCGAATGAGCTTGCCATCAATGACAACCTCCATCAGCTGGCGGCCCCTATGAGCCTCGGCGACCAGCACAGACGGCGCAGCTTGCATCAACGCCGAAATCCGACTTGCAACGCCGAGCGAAGGCTCAACCGCTGGCGCCTGGGAAGCCGACGTCAATTCAGTCAGCGGGAGCGCTCGCAAAGTGACTGCGGGGTTGGCAAGGTCAGACCCGAAGTGGATTGCTGCAGGCTGCGGAGCCCGCTCTTCGCGCACAGCCACAACGACGCTGCGGGGCGAAGATATCTTCTCAGCCTCCTCGGTCTTCTTGTCTTGACTCGCTACACGTTGCCTACGGGCATAAATCACGAGCGCAATGAGCGCGCCAATTCCGAGAACAAGCAGCGTGACAGTTGCAGAATTCATGTGCCTCCCTGATAGATTGCCTAGTATCTCGCTGGAACCTGCAGTCAGAGGATTTCCGGGCGAGCTATGTGAACGAGTTTCTATTTAGTATCGATTTTCGCGATAGCCGCCGCTGCAGACAGCCGTTTCGCAAGAGTGGGGGCTTCTCTACTGTGCTTGACTGCGTTTTCCTAGCCAGGCCATGAAGGTACCCGAGATGACGCCAAGCAGCATGATGACCGGCATTCCTAAGAAAGAGAGGCCAATCGCGAGGGCTTCATCTTCGAGCATTCCCACATTTCTACCGCCCTTCGTCGCACCAAGCAGCACCCCAAGTATCCGTAGAACAATGTAGCCGCCAACGGAGAGGACGAAGTTCAACTTGAACAGGAACTTGAAGAGCTTTGGCGACACGGCCCAGAATATCGCGAGGGCCACGAGAGCGACGATGAATTGCACTGCTTCTCCCGGATTTAGGGCTCAAGATGACCGAACGCCGTGACCGCTCGCTCGGGGTGCCCTGAAATCTGCACCATGCTCGAGAGCGGAATCTCGGGGCCGCGCGCAATCTTGATAGAGCAGCTTGCTGTCGGCTGGTTGTCGTAGGTCTTGACGATTTTCTGCACGCTTTCCACGAAGCTGTGGTCGGACTGCCTCAAAGTCTCTGTCTCGGGGTTGCGCAGCCAAGCCTTGTAGAAGAACTTGGCAAGGCAAAGGTCCTGACCGAGCCCCCGAGAGCCTGTCGCGAACGAGCGCGCCAGTGCCCACTCTGACTTGGCAGACTGGTCCTGCCCCAGCAATACGGCCCGAACCTCGTGCTGTGTGAACGGCTGGATAGGCTTGACGCCAATCAGCAGCGATGGTGCGCTGCCCAGAACTGCGGCATTCCAAGCGTGAACTGGCCATGCCAAGGCGTAGCCCGTAGCCACCTTGCTCGCTGCCAAAGTACCGCCGCCCGCAAGTAGCAGCGCCAGCATCAAGTTGCGGCCTCCCCGCGAGTGTTGACCTGCAGCGCGAGTCGGGCTGTAGTTCGCGGGAGAGCCTGCATTGCTAGCGGAGGCGGCCCTGGTAGCCTGCGCGCCCGCGCGCGTTGCGGCAGTCGGCGTCTTCACCGCAATCGCTGCGATTGGGCTGCTTCCTTCATCGACCCGACCGTTCGGTCTCGCAACGCTTGGTGGGTTGGGCAACGGCATGCCCGCCGCGGCTACTGCACGGGGCTGCGACTGGGCGGCTCTTTGCGTACTTCGTGCCGCTTCGGTGCGGTCGCGTTGCTCACGCAGTTGCTGTTCCCGAGCGTCGGCATCCTTGCGGTCGTAGTGCCGGCGCGTCTCAGCATCCTTACGGTCGTATTGCCGCTTAGTAAGTTCGTCGCGTCGGTCGTAATGAGCCTTCTGCTCCTGTCGGCGTTCGTCGGCTCTCCGCTGTTCATCGCGACGGCGCTCATCATCGCGGTGGCGTTCTTCCTCCCGCCGTTGGTCTTCCCGGCGTTGGCGGTCCTGCTCTTCGCGACGGCGCTGCTCCTCAGCTCGACGCCGCTCATCGTCGCGCTGCCTCTCGATTTCGCGACGGCGACGGTCATCCTCGTCGCGTCGACGACGTTCGTCGTCCTCTCGTCGGCGGCGGGCGTCTTCCTCTGCGCGCCGGCGGTAGTCGTCGTCACCGTAGCCCATGGGGCTGCTCCGATTGTTCTGGTTTAGGGGGCCGTGGGTCACATGCCCGCATTCGCTCCAATTTCGGCAAATCCGAGCGAGGCTTGAGGCAAACGAGGCGACTTCGAGTGAGGCTCTGCTCAGCAGTCGAGCGACAGGGAGACCCTCGGATGCGCCCGGAGACGCAAAACGGCGTTCCCGAGGACTCCGCCCCGCAAAAGCAAGGAAAACTGACCTTTCCGCGCGCGGCGTCTCATGGCGAACTCGGGGAGACTCGTCGGATGAAGGCGCTCGAGACCAACCTAGCCCAAAGCGGCGTGACCACCGTTCCAAAGACGTTGCGCACGGCGCTTGGTGCGCTGGGCGGCGGGCGCCTTACCTGGACTTTGACCGCCGAGGGAGTATTGGAGGTGAGGCTGAAGCACGCGTACCAAGCGCAGCGTCAGCCATCGAAACGTGCCGGGTAGGCGTTCAAGTAGTAGATGGCCGGCAACTGTTCTGGCTCCGCGTCGGCGCCACCAAGCTTCGATGTAAAGCCGGGTGGTGCTTCAAAGCTAGGAGGCGGAGTGAACCAGGTCTCAGGGATTTGGGGACGCAACGGCGCCCGGGGATTGGGACGGACCCGCGGCGCACCGAACGACAAACTTTCTTCAAAACGATGTCGGAATTCGCCCGAGAATTTCGTTTCTATTCATCAGGCACGCTATCCTTGTTGCGGTAGTGGTGATTGCACCGAAGAGCCCGCAAGAGCGCCAACGGCTCCTGAGAGACACTCGAGGGAAGGTCGAGAGCGGAACGAAGCGCTTCGAGGGCCCCCCTCCATGGCAGCCGCTCCTGCTCTAAGCGGAGCTTGTTGCCCCAAGTCCCTGCACGAAGACCATGGAACAGTGCTCGTTCCTCTTCGGTCAGCTCCGTCACCCTGACGTCTGTAGCTTGGCTGGGCTCTTGAACGGCAAGCTCCTTGAACTCCAGCAGGGTCGGAATGTCCATCAAAGCCGACTTGATGCCCGGCAGAGTCGCCCTGGCGGTACTGAGGATGGCCAAACCGTGGGTGTCGATGTCGCCCCAGTAGACGGCGGCGACCCCAGCAAGCCATGGCAAGCTGCCAAGCGTCGAGACCGCATGTCCGAGTCCGACAAACGCAACCGTCCCCGTCATGTCTGGCAAAGCGACGCCCGACTCCCGGTTCTCCAGAACAATCAGCCGCGAAGGCCGAATATTCAAGTCCGCCAGCTCGCTCAGCGGCGCTTCGATGTCACGCAGGCCGCCCACTTGGGCACGGAGCTCTTCACAGAGCAAGCGCAGTCTCGCCCGATGGGGCTGCCGGCGAAGACCCAGTGCGGCATAGAAGTCACCGACATCCGCGTCGCCGCGTAGAAGCCCCAGAAACTCCGTGACCATGCCAGTCCGTTTCTCGAGCCACTTTGTGTCGACACCAACGACGGGGAGCTGGCGAACATACATGCCCGACGCCGGGTTAGCCAGCGCCCACGCCAACACCGCCTGCAGCCGTTCAAAATCGACCTCGCTGTAGTCGGAAAGGACGTCGAAGAACTTGCCCAATCCAGACGACAGTTGCAGCAGCTGCGGCCAGCGGTCCCTCAACGCGGCGTAGCGCGCGCTTGCCCTTTCCCACCGACGCTCTTGCCCGCACCAAGCTGCAACTTCCGCAGGCGTCGCCAGCGACAGAGCCGCCGGCATTGTCTGAGTGCCGATGCGCGCCCACTTCCGCTCCTGGTAAGCAAGCGTTCCAACACCATTCCACATGCGCCAAGCATCCACCCAAATACGCACGCTTTCCAGTTCATCCGATACGTGCGCTTCGGTTGGAGTTCCGAGGGACACCGTCAGTGGCCATTCGCCGCTGCCATCCAGCCAGCCTCGGTGTTGGTTGTTGTAGCGGCGAATGAGCCAGTCTCGGACTTGCTCAGGCTGCAGCAGCTTCGGGGTCGTCGCCATGGTCGGTACTGCGCTTCAGGCGCTTGGTCTCGTGGTCGTAGTCGATGGGGATGATGAACGACGTCTTGCGGTCCTTGATGTGGACAAAACAGGCGCCGCCGATGAAGGGTTCCAGCGTCATGACGGACTTCAGCGGCGTTGCCACGACCATCTGGAAGCCGAAGTTCTTGAAGATGTTCATCGCCATCGTCGTGAACTCTGCATCCGCCTTATCGAACGCCTCGTCGAGAAAGACCGTCGAGAACCTTGGGAGCGCCCGGTCTTGGCCGCCCAGCTGATAGCGCAAGGCCGCAGCCAGGCAGGTGGCCGCCAGCTTCTGGCGTTGGCCACCCGACTTGCCCGCGCCGCTGCGGTAGACCTCTTGCTCGACACCGTCCTGGTCAAGTTCATGCGCGACGAACTCGATGTGCTGGCGGACATCAAGCACCAGTTGCTTCCAGTTCTTGTCAGCAGTCTCTTGGCTAGCCAGGCGCTTGACGAGGACACTGATGACTTCAAAACGCTGTTCAGCGGCGCTCGCATCGAAGCTCAACATGTTCGTGAGCGCCGCCCTCAGCTGCTGCTTGAACGCCGTCACCTCGGCCAGCAACTTATCCTGCGGCTCGATGAAAAGATGGGTTCCTTCGCCGAACGGCGCCGTCGCCAGGCTGTCGTTGACCAACGTCATGCGGTCGCGGATGGCCTTGCGCTCCGTATCCAGCTGGGTCGACAGACGAGTCAGGTTCTGCTCGCTTTGCTCGCGCAACAGCGTCAGGAACCGCTCCTCGTACTTCGGCAGCCCATCCCTTTCGAGCCGCTCCAACTTCGCAAAGAAGTCAGGTGCGCTGACCATCTTCGGGTCCAGCCCGCCGGCTTCTGCCTTGAACGTATTCACGAAATGTTCGAAGCGCCTCTCGATGGCGTGAACCAGTTCTTGGATGCGCCCACTGACCTCGCGTTCGTCCGCATTGATACCTCGGACAACCTGGGTCGTCGCGTTGTCGAGCGTGTCGAGCGTCAAGTCGGACAAGTACTTTGCGTAGCGTTCGGTCAGGCCAGACTGCTGAAGCGGGGTCATGGCGACCGTGAGGAGTTCGCCACGCAAGCCATCCATCAGGCGCTCGAACTCTCGCAGACGACCCGTGAGTGTTCGAACTTCGGCGTTGCACTCATTGGTGCGCCCCCGCGCGGCGTCGTAGACGATGGCTTGCTTCCTAATCGACTCGTCGAGCAAGGCCAGGTCCGGTCGCTCCTGCTTCTCCCGCTCGATGCGCTTCAGAAGAGAGTCCACCTGCCCGAGCGATGTCGCCACGTCGAGCTCGTCCCACTCGGTGTTGGAGATGAGCATGCACGCCTGGAACTGCAACCGCTGAGCTTCAGCTTGCGCATCGACCTCCGACTGCTGTTTCCGCAAGCGCTCGATTTCCTCGACCTGCTCAAAGGCGAGGTTGCGGAAGTACTCGAGCTTGGCCGCGTTATCGAAGCCCAGCACCCAGCGACTCTTGTCATCGACACGGGTGCGGTCGTTCTTTTCATGCCGCGTAACGCTGTGCTTGACCTGGCCTTCCCGGGTGATGGCGCGGGTAGCATTACGGAATGCATGCACCGCGTCAGCGCACTCGTAATCAAAGTGAGACTTGAGCTCTTCGCGCACCCATTCGGCCTGGGGTACCTGCGCGAACTCGAGCTTGCGGACGAGCGAGGCTGACCCGACACTGCGTGGGCCGGCCTGCTGCGCCATGGTGCGGTAGTAGACGAGCCGCTCGCCGATGTTGTTGTCGTTCAGGTAGGCCGCAACCTGGGAGTAGTAGCGGTCATCGACCAAAAGCGACTGGGCAAAGCCGTTCAGGACACGCTCGATGGCGCCCTTCCAAGCGCTGTCCTCGTTGCGCACCTCGATGAGCTCGCCGGCAAACGGCAGCTTCTCTTCGGCAATCCCCAGGCCTTGCGCGATGCGCTCACGAACAGCCAGCATTCGCGCAGGGATGTTGGAACGCTGCTTCTCTAAGGATTGAACTTCGATGCGCGTCTTCTTGAGCTCCTCCGCCAGCTCGTCGTAGCGCTTGCGAAGCAGGTACTTCTGCTCACCGAGGGCCTGGTCGCGCTCCTGAGCCTCAGCGACGAACACCCGAGCGACGTCACGGCGCTCTGTGAACCAAACCGCCTTGGTGGGCTCGGCCCACTTCATGCTATTGCAGGCCGCCGCAATGGCCGTACGCTTGAGAGAGCGCTTATCACGCAGTTCTTCGGCGACCTGAAGCTGCGCCTGCAGGTCTTCGAGCAGACTACCGCCTTTGTCTGCGCGTTGGTCTTGCAGAGACCGGAGTTCAGAGAACGCGGCGTCTTCGAGTCCTTTCAGGCGAATGGCCTCTTGCTTCTGCCCGTCGAGTTCGGTGGTGGTCTCCGCGGCCCTTTCCTCAAGCAAACGCTTGCGTTGGTGCTCCTTGTACTTGTCAACGCCACGAGAAAGTTCGTCCAGTTCGCTCTTACGGAGCTTGGCTGAGTCCAACTCGAATGAGGCCTCGAGCGCCGGCCGAAGGGTCTCAATCTGCCGACGAGCGTCAACCACTGCTCGATGGGCTTCATTGAGTTCGGCGAATTGGGCCACCAACTTATCTGCGAGCACGAAAGTATCGGGCGCGTCGAGCATGAAGTCACGCATGAACTCATTGAGGTCGCCGAGGTTCTTCGCCCCTTGGGTCTTGTGCAGCAAGCGCAGCGCACGCTCGCTTTCAATGCCTAGCAGCCGTCGGAAGCGCTCCTGATACGCGCTGAACTCGTCTTTAACGAAGGCCTCGGGGAGGTCAAACTTGAATCGCCGGACGTCGAAGTCGTGGTCGGCGAAAAACTTCAGCTCGCGAAGGTCGAACTCTCGCTCGAGCACCAGGTAGACCTTCTTGACGTCATTGGTGCTCGTCGACTTGCCACGGACCCAGACAACCTGTGCGATGACGACGACCTTACCGGCGCAATCACGATAGGTCTCGGCGAGCGCCGACCACGTCGTGTCTGGTCGCAAGAACTGAACTGCGTGCTCGCCGCTCTCGGTCGTCTGATTGGCCCACGCGCCCCTCACGTAGGTGAGAACGCTTCGGTCTTTCACCCGACGCTCGCCCTCCCGAGCCGCAGCATTGAATGCAACGCCGCCCGGCGGTGTCATGAGCGACGCGTGAGCGTCCAAGATGGTGGACTTGCCGGAACCGGAAGGCCCGACGAAGAGGTAGCCCTCTTGCGCCACGTCGATGTTGACGTAGCCCGAGAACGTACCCCAGTTGAACAGCTGCATCTGACACAGCTTCATCTGGTCAGCGTCAGACGCTTCCATCCCATCTGAGCCAAAGAGGCTGACGACTTTGTCGGCTTCCATCACACGCTCTCCCGGTCAAGGTCGCCTGAGTCTGCGTCCAAGTCCGCGTCGGCATCTGCGTCCGCCGTCGCATCTCCATTGGCATCCGCACTTGCCTCGTTGGCGGCCTCGTCCTCGTTTGGCCTACCCAGAGCCGCGGCCGTGATGGCGCGGTAGGTGCCAGCCAGAGCTTCGATGTCCTCCGCAGGGAACAGGAGCTTCAAGGTGGGAGACACCTCGAAGCGTTCTTCGCCGCCGCGAATCTTGTGCAGCAGGTTGAGCTTCTTGGCCTTTTCCACCGCGTTGTCCATCTGCTTGTCGAACCGTGCGTGGTTGACATTGCGGTCACGCTCGTAGACCTTGAGGTGCTCAAACATCTGGGCCTTCGACACCACCGCACGCTCGCCTTGGGCGTCGGCCTGCGTCAGACGTTGCCGGATGAAAAGCACCAGCGCTGATTCCAGAAACGTGAGCGACGCTCGGCGAAGCAGGATGGGCGCGTCGAGCTCTTCGGTGTTGGCTTGGCGAGTGAACGCCACTGTCTGGTCGTAGTCCACGACCAGCTCGAGAAACAGGTTGTGAAGGTGCTGGCGCAGCAATGCCTCGTCTCGAAGAACCACTTGCCAAAGCTTGGACTGCCTGCGGCCATCGACGGACGGCCCCTGTAGCAATTGCACGAGGGTTCGCCGCGTTTCGACGTTCAGCGTACCTCTGTCACCCGGAAACAACTCGCTGCCGAGCACCGCGTCATTGACGGTCAAGGGCGCATCGTCACCATCGGTTGTCGTCGAGCCCGAGTGGCCTGCGTCGTCGGTATCAGTCAGTGAACTCAAGCAGCTTCTCCCTGGTGAAGTAGATGGCCGGAATGCGAGCAGCACGGTCTATGCCGTCCTTGCCCGTCCAGCGCACGTGTTGGGTGGACTGGGTGACCTCCGCATGTTTGGCACCCAGCGCCACGTAGCCGACGACCGACCCGAACCCTTGCTCCGCCGGAAACCGCTCGAGGATGTCAGCAACGGTTACCTGCGAGACCTCGAGCAGCATGGCCTTGACGTGTTCACGCAGCGTGCGAAAGTCAATCTCGGAGTGCCGAACCAGTTCCTCGACGGCGTCGATAGTGAGTTCCGACTCCTCGGCTTCGTTCATGCTCGAGTCCGGAACCCGCATGGATGGGTCGTACAGACTCCACTGAGAAGCCGAGCGGATGCGGCTGCTGGTCAAGCTCAGCGAGAAATCAATCGTCTCGTTGGGGCGGATGGCGTCGCGAGCAACCAGCGCCGCAAGCTGGGTCTGCTTGAGGAGCGAGTGCAGCCGGCGCTGCTCCTGGAATTCGCGGCTTTGGACGAAGCTCTTCAAGCTGCGAGCGAACTGCTGGAGCACCTCGTGTACCTCGCCGCCCTCATCCATCAGCACTGCGGTCATAGACTGCAGGAACTTGCGCTCGCGCGCCTCGAGCTGGCGAGCAAAGCCTCGGGCAGCAATGGCGTCCAGGGCCTCCGTCAAGGCGTAGGACTGCTCGCCATCCGTCAGGAGGCGCCAGAACGCGGTAAACGTCCGTCCAGGGTCGCTTTCAGCGATGAGGTCAACGCCGGCAAACAGGTGTTCGAGCACGTCGCCTCGGCTGCCGTCGTTTTCCATGAGGCTCAGGCGCAGGTCGCGGTTGAGCCGGTCGAACGCGTCGCGCACGTTGCGGAAGTCGCTCGCGAGCTCCTGCGCGAGCCCGATGACTTCCCGGGCGCGCTCAACGGCCCGGTCATCCGCGAGCGTACGGATGCCGCCGCGCTCCACTGCGACAATCTCTTGGTCAATGCGGTCCCGCTCCGCCCGCAGGCTGGCCAAGCGCGTCTTCGGGTTGGCGTCAGTTTCTTCTGCCAGACGGATGACCTGCTGCATCACACTGGCCAAGCGGCTCTCAGTGGCCGCAGCGCGAGGCTTTTGAAGGCTGTTCACCCAGCGCAGAGCCGCGGCCGCATCGACGCTCAGCTCGAAGACCTCTTCCTGCGCACCCGCGGGGAAGCGTCGTACCAGCCAGCCTTCCGTCAACCAGTTGGCCAGGTAAGCCTGCGGGGTTTGCGCCATATCGTGGCCTCGCCCTCGCAAGATGTCCAGGTCGCGGGTCACGCGCTCCAAGGCAACGGACACCGGAATCGTCTTCTCCTCGTCCTCGAAGAGCGACTGCAGCATCGCCGTCACGAGCGGCCCATGGTCGATGGCCAAAAGCCTCCACACACGCCCTGCTCGCAGGGCGACGTAGCTCTCAGCAAGGCGGGCGGCTTTCACAGGACTTCCTCGGCGTGCGTAGGTCAAAAGGTAGGCAGTTTGCGGTTCCGGCTCATCACGACTAAAGACTATACGCGATTATTTTTTGTACGCATAGTGGTTAGACGCGTGTAATACTTCTCACCATGACGAAGAAGATGGCCACTCCCGCACGTGACTCCGCTCCGGAGACCCGTTCCGTGTCGCGGTGGGGCCAAGACCGACGACTTGAATTTATCGACTGGCGCCTTCGATGGGATGGGCGCATCAATCGGGTCGACCTGACAGCGTTTTTTGGTATTTCGGTACCCCAGGCCTCGCTCGACATTGCCAAGTACCTCGAGCTGGCGCCTGACAACGCCATCTACGACCGCAGCGGGCGCGTCTATCTGGCTGCTCCAAGCTTTCGGCCGCACTACCCCAGCAACCAGCCTCAGCGCTACCTCAACGAGCTTCTGGCCCGAGAGGCTGGGGTTCTGCAGCCCGAGCTGAGCTTCCTAGGTTGGGCTCCTCCGACGGAGATTGCACCGAACCCAGGGCGGCAGGTCTCCTTCGAAGTTCTTGCGCCCTTGCTGCGCTCAATCAGCGCGCATTTGAGGGTCGCCGTCACTTACCAGTCAATGAGCTCTTTGACGCCGACACGGCGAGAGCTATCTCCCCATGCCTTCGGTTACGACGGCTTCAGGTGGCATGTGCGCGCGTACTGCCATGCGCGAGAGAAGTTCTTGGACTTCGTCATCGCTCGAATCCTGGCTATCGAAGTGATGGAGACCCCGGGCGAAGCCGCAGACGACGACGAAGCGTGGCACCGCAAGCTCGAACTCGTGCTGTCCCCCAACCCATCGATGGCGGAAGCTAGCCAAAGGGTCATCGAGCTTGACTACGGCATGACCAACGGTCACGTCATCATCGAATGTCGCCAAGCTCTATTGTTCTACGCGCTGAAGCGACTGGGGCTCCTCGACGGACAAGAAGCTCGCCCAGAAGTCCAACAAATTGTGCTTAAGAACAAGGCAGCGATAGCGCCATACCTGCCGAAATCAACCTCACCTCGATAGAAGTCGAGAGCGAAGGCCGGGCAGGCAGCTGCCCATGAAAGTCACCGAAAAGCAGCATCAGGGAGGAACATGAAATTCATCCACGCGGCGGACATTCACTTGGACAGCCCGCTCCACGGTCTGAGCGCCTATCCAGACGCACCCGCGGAGCAGCTTCGCAACGCGTCGCGCGAGGCGCTGAAGCAGCTGGTCGACAAGGCGGTCGAAGAGGAAGTCGACTTCCTCATCATCGCCGGCGACCTCTACGACGGTAACTGGCGGGACCACAACACTGGCATCTTCTTTAGCCAGCAGATGGGGCGCCTACGGAAGCATGGCATCCGTGTGTTCCTGCTCCATGGGAACCACGACGCCGAAAGCGAGATGACGAAGAAGCTCACGCTTCCAGACAACGTGAAGGTCTTCACGTCGCGCAAGCCTGAAGTCCACGTGCTCGATGACCTCAAGGTCGCAGTGCACGGGCAAAGCTTCAAGGACAAGGAGGTCAAAGACAACCTGGCGTCTCGCTACAACGACCCGGTTGCCGGCCACTACAACATCGGCGTCCTGCACACCGGCCTCGAAGGCGGCACTATTCACGCGCACTATGCGCCGTGTACGAAGGCGGAACTTCACGCAAAGGGCTACGACTACTGGGCGCTCGGTCACGTCCACGAGTTTGCCCATTGGCCAGAGCCGTCCACCATTGTCTTTCCGGGGAACCTGCAGGGCCGACACATTCGCGAGACGGGGCGCCGAGGCGCTGTTCTGGTTACCGTGGAGGCCGGCGAGACGAAGGTTGAGCGCCTGTACATCGACGTCCTTCGGTGGGAGGCACTCAAGGTGGATGCCAGCGGCTGCTCTTCAATCGCCGAACTGTCTCGCCAGGTCGGCTTGTCGCTTGAGCAACTGCTTGAAACCGATAGCCATGTCCCCCGCGCAGTTCGCGTGACGGTGGTCGGAGAGACGCCGGCACACGGATTGTTCTTCGGCAGCGCCAAGGAGCTTCGCGCCGAGGTACTGAACCAAATCGGCATCATCGGCAACGACAGGCTCTGGTTGGAGAAGGTCAAGGTCGCCACCTCGCCGCTCGCGAAGCAGCAGCGCCAGAACGAGAACATGGAGGCGTTGGCTGAGCTCCAAGAAATCCTTGTCTCTGCGGCTTCAGACCAGGACTTCCTGGCGCAACTTGAAAAGGGATTGCAGCCCTTCGTCGGAAAAGTTTCCTCCGACGTCAAGGAAGAGACTCCACTCCTCGCCAAGGCACGTGCTGGCGACTTTGCCGCACTCATCCAGCATGCCGGTCCCGCCCTGATGGCGCGTCTGGCCCAGGGAGACTGAGCCATGCGCATCAAGCAGCTTGAGCTTCTGAAATACGGAAAGTTTAGCGGTCAGCCAATTGACCTTCCCGCCGCTGAGACCGACTTCCACGTCATCGTGGGGCCAAATGAGGCCGGGAAATCAACGGTCCGCAGCGCAGTGGTGGAGCTGCTCTTCGGTATGCCGCTGCGTACGCCACTGTCCTTCCTCCACGATGTCGCAGAGCTGAGACTCGGCGGCGTCGTGGAGCACAACGGGGCGCAGACGGTCTTCCACCGCGCGCGGGGGCGCTCTCAGCTGCGTACGCCCGACGACGAGAAGCTGTCAGACGACCTCTTGGCCGAGGCCGTGGACGGCATCAGCAAGGAGTTTTATGAGCAAATGTTCAGCCTCGACCACGAACGACTCGTCGAGGGTGGACGGAGCATCCTTAACGCCTCAGACCGTATCGGCCAAGTACTGTTCGAGTCCGCCGCTGGCGTCGGCAGCCTTGGCCCGATGCGAGAGCAGCTGGAGGAACTGACCGGCACGCTGTGGGCTCCGCGCGGAAGCAAGAGCGAATATGCCCAAGCCGAGGCGCGGCTCACACAAGCCTCTACGGAACTGAAGGGCGCCCTGGTGCGCACCAAGGTCTGGGTTGAAGCGCGGGACGCTCTCCAGACCGTTGAAGACGAGATTGCTGCGGTCAAGACCGAGCAACAGCTCCTGGAGACGCTTCAGTCCAAACTCGAGCGAGTGCGGCGCCTGGCGCCACACCTGCAAGAGCTGACGACACGCCAAGCCGAACTCGATGCGCTCGGCGAGGTCACCGAACTGCCGGCGAGCGCCTACGATGACCTCGTCCAAGCTCGCGCTGACATCGCAGCAGCTTTGAAGGTTGCCGAAGAGAGGGCGTCCGACCTTGAGGCGAGGGAAGCCGCACGCTCTGCGCTCACGACTGACGATGCCATTCTCGGCCTCGCAAGCGAGGTAGAGGAGCTTGACCGAATGCGTGGCGCCTGCGTCCATCACCCAAGGGATTTGCCCATGCGCAAGGCCGAGAGGGACCGCCTCCTCACGGCTGCCTTCGATGCAGCATCTCAGCTCGGTTGGCCCACGGACGTCGAAGCTCTGCAAGCGGCGCTGCCCAAGACCTTGTCTCTTAAGACGGTCACCAATCTGCTTCGCAGCCACGGCGCACTCGAGCAGGCCGTCAGCAGCGGCACCGAGGCATTGGAAGAGAAGAAGCGCGACATCGAGAGGCTCAAAACTCAGCTGGCAGGCTCGACTCAGACGGTTGTTCCCGCAGCGCTCAGGCATGCATTGTCGGAAGCCCAAGGTCTCAAGGGAAACCGCAATCGCGAGAGCGGGCTGGCGCGAAGTGTTGCCACCGCCGAGCGGAAGCTTGAGGAAGCGCTGGACGCGCTCGGACAGTGGACCAGGCCCATCAAAGAGCTACGAGCGCTCACCTTGCCCTCCGCCGCGCGGGTCATGGCGATTCTGCGGGAAAGGTCGGAACGGACAAGTGCAGTCTCCAACGCTGAGGATGCTCTGGCGCAAGCCCAAGCGGACGCAGAAGACTTCGAGCTGAAGGTAAAGCAGTTCGTTGGCGGCACGAAAATCGTAACGACCGCTGAGGTCATGGCCGAGCGCGGTCGTCGAGACCAAGCGTGGGGGGACATCAAGGATGGCTCCATCTCGCTTGAGCAGGGCGCGCCCATCGTAGACGGCACCATTCGCCTGTCCGACGAACTCGTGGACGCGCGGCTTGACACGACGCAAGCGGCCGCGAACCTCCAAGCTTTGAGAAATCAGCTGGAAGGCGCTCAAGCCGACGTGACACGAAAGCGGAGCACGCTCGACGACCGCAAGAAGGAGCATGACGCGGTCGAAGCGGGCTGGCAGCAGCTCGCGGTGTCGGCGGGCATTCCCGACATGCCCCTTGATGACATGGCTGCTTGGCTCGTGAAGCGTCAGGAGGCACTCGATGCAAAGGATGCCCTGGAGCGTCACCAAAACGACCTGGCAGACCTTAGGCAGGCCAGCTCAGAAGCAATCGCCCAACTCTTGACGGCCCTGAAAGGTGCCCTCGTGGTCCCCGCGGCTGAGGACCTGCAATCCCTCATCGCCGACGCCGAGTCGTTTGTTGCCGAAGCTGAGCGGCGCAACGTGACGAAAGAAGGCCTGGAGAAACAGCAGTTGCTGGCGGAGAGCGCTCAGACGACGGCTCAAGCCAAGTTAGACCGTGCAACCGCAGCCTATGACGAGTGGAAGTCGCAGTGGGACACCGCACTTCGCGAGGCGAATCTGACCAGCAGCACCACGACTCTCGCGGAGGTCGAAGCCTCGGTTGACCTTGCCACCAGCATCGCCCAGCATTTAGCAGGAGCGGAGGACTTGCAAGTCAAGCGAATCGACGCCATGGAGGACGACCTCAAGGCGCTCGAAAGCTCTGCCCGGAGCCTGGCCACAGCGCTGGCTCCTGGCCTACTGGCGTTGGAGGACTGGCCCGAGGTCGCAAAGCAACTGATGCAGCGTCTGGCAGCCGCCCGGGAGGATGCGAAGGCAGTCGAACGGGCTGACGAAGCGCGGCGTACTGCCAAGTCCAAGAAGAAGGACGCCGATACGAGCGTGGCGGCGGCCGAAGCCCGCATCCGCCCTCTTCTGCTGTCCGCCGGCTCAGAGTCAATTGACGACGCTCTACCCATCGCCCAGCGCTCGGATAAGCGTCGGTCATTGATGGAAGCACTTGAGAAGGCCCGCGCCGTCCTCATTCGCGATGGGGATGGCCTGAGCCATGAAGTGCTCGCCGCGGAAGTCGCCGAGTTCAACCCGGCCGAGGTTCCTGGTCTCCACGAAGAGGCCAAGCGCGAGCTGGCATCTGCTAACGACAAGCGCGGACAAGCAATGCAGGCCCAAGTCACGGCCAAGCAGACCTTCGACGCCATCAACGGCAGCGCCAACGCCGCGGTCGCCGAAGCCATGCGCCAGGAGGCCTTGGCGACAATGGGAGAGGTCGCTGAGCAGTATCTGGAGGCAGCGACCGCAGCTCGGCTGCTCAAATGGGCAACGGACAGGTATCGCGACCAGAAGCAAGGCCCCATGCTCAAGCGTGCTGGCGAAATCTTTTCTGGGCTGACGCTAGGCGACTTTTCGAAGCTGGGCGTGAATACCGAAGCGAACCCGCCTGCCCTCTACGCTAGACGCAACACCGGTGCGTCGGTTGAGGTCAGTGGCCTCAGCGAAGGCACGCGAGACCAGTTGTTCCTCTCGCTACGCATCGCTGCCCTAGAGCTTCAACTGAAGCACAAGAAGCCCCTCCCCTTCATCGCGGATGACCTGTTCATCAACTTCGACGACGCACGGTCAAGAGCTGGCCTTGAGGCGCTGCGCGACCTCTCTCGCTTGACACAGGTGGTGTTCTTGACCCACCACGACCACCTGCTCCCGCTCGTGGCCGAGGTCTTTGGTCCAAGCGCCAATGTCGTGCGGCTAGAGCGAGAGGTCGTTGCGGTCTAGAAAGAAGGAACTCGTTTTGGGGGAACCTCGTCGAATCCGCTAAACACGCGCACCGCTGTAGACTGACGACGGGCACGGCGACGCGCCCCCTGCTTTTCCTCCCTAAGCAGGCCTCGTCGTTGATGACAGCAACGAGGTTCCACCCCGGCCAGCGGCCGGGGTCTTCTTTGTGCGCACGAACATGGAATCAAATCTTGCCCCAGTGACGCGGGAAGAGCTGTACGAACAGGTGTGGCGAGAGCCCATGCTGAAGCTCGCTGAACGCTACAAGGTCTCATCGAGCTACTTGGCAAGGGTCTGCATTGAGCTACGGGTTCCGCGCCCGGAACGCGGTCACTGGGCCAAGTTGGAATACGGCAAGGCGTCTCCCAAGCCTGACTTGCCTCCGGCCAGACCGGGCGACCTCACTGAATGGCGCGCTGGGTTGCCGCTAACCACGACCGAGCGCACCTCGGTAGCTCGCAAACGACGCGCGTCCCGGGTGACCCCCATGCCGACAGCGCCTATCACGACACCGGCCAAGCCCCAGCGGCACGAGCTGGTAGTCGACGTCAAGCAGCACTTTTTGAAGACGCGCAGGCCCGACGATACCGGGCACCTCCGCCCGTTTAAACGCCATCTAGTCGATGTCGTCGTGTCCGAGGCCCTTCTCGACTCCGCGCTTGACGCGGCGGACGCGCTCTTCGGAGCACTGACGAAGGCGGGCCACCGCGTCGTGCTCGCACCCGGTGCGTCGCAATCCCGCAGGGACCTCGATGTGCGGGAGGTTCCGCGCAAGCAAGGCTACCTTCACCACGTATGGTCTCCCGACCAGGCCACAACGGTCTTCATCGGCGACGCGCTCATCGGGCTGACACTCTTTGAGACGACGGAGTTTGTCGAGATGGTGAGCCTCGGGAACAGCAAGTACATCGCTGTACGCGACATGTCGACGGAGCAGCTGCGCCGTTTTGCGGACCCGCGCTACTGGCGGACCACTCGCGAGCTCCCGACCGGGCGCCTTGGGCTGCTGGCATATTCAAAGGCTTGGCGTGCGCCTTGGACGCAGCGATGGTCAGAGCGCAAGCCAGGCCAGTTCGCCTCGTTAGTCCCCGAGGTCGTTAAGACTCTAAGGTCGGTTGCGCCCGACATAGCGCAACGCACCGAGGAGGCGAACCGTAAGGCGGAAGAGAAGCGTCTCGAGTGGGAAAGGCAGCGCGAGCTAGAGCGTCAAGAGGCTGAGCGCGCACGCAGGGCGAAGGCACGGCAGGACGCGCAACAAGACCTGCTCGCTGCCATCGCGTCCTGGGAACAGACCCGAAGCATCCAGGCCTACCTTTACGCGGCGCGGGCCGAAATCGAGCGTTTGCCGGAAGGCGAACAAGAACACATGCGTTCACGCCTTGCCGAGGCGTGGGAGCTCATCGGAGAAGTCGACGCGCTGGACAAACTGAAGCTCTGGAAGGCGCCACAAGAGCGGTAATGGTCAGCGGGTTCAGTCCTTCACGAATGGGCGGAACTGCGAGAGGCGCTCATGCTCATCTGTTTGCCACTCGTAAGATATGGGCTATGTCAAACGTTGAACGCTTCGAGGCGAAGGGCTCCCGCGGCGAAGCCATCATCATCGTCCGGGAGGTATTTCACATGCCTATGCCAGCGACCGAGGGCAGCCAGCTGATGGAAACGCGCTCCGCAGCTACTCCCTCCTCGGGCCATAGCGAGTGTGTTTGCGCGCAACCTCAACGATTCTCATGCTCAGCGCGCTTAGGACTGGAGCCAACGGCAACGAAAGTCCGCCGGTGACGATAGAGCCACTTCTTGGCAGCTGTTCGCGAAGCAACGTTATGAGAATCTGCTGACGGCGATGCATTGCTAGTCCTTTTGGCCAGCGCGGCGCGCTCGGCAAAGGCGGCCAGCGCCCACTCCTTGGCGAGCTGAGGGTTCCTATGAAGGCCTCGGTAGAGCGAAGCAACGCTATCACCCGTTAAAGAGGAAATCGTGCGGACGGGCAAGCCTTCTCTTAAGAGTTCGATGGCTCGCGTGTTCAACGCGCGTCCAAGACACTTCCGGGACGGGAGAGAGACCCAGGGCTCCAGTCGCACGCGCTGCGTGCCAACGAGAGGGCCGTTCTCGACAACGACAGGAGTCTGACTCAGTATGCAGCTCATCCCGTCGACGGTCTTTGAAATCGCCTCTTTCCACGAATGAACGTCTTCGAAGAGAAACCCAATGAGCAGCAGATGCTGCAGCGGTGAACGGATTGCAACCTTTCCATCCGCATACAGCGACGGCAGCCAGGCAGGCACGTCTCTACCCGAGCAGCAACTGAGCGCGCCATGCGTACCCCAGCGTTGACCAAGCCGTTTGTAGAGCTCATTCCTCTCTACCCTTCCACCAAAATTCGCAAGACCGATTTCCGCGAGCCGAGTCCGGTAAGTTTGAGCCAGCAGTTCTCGGCTGAGAGGAAGTGGGGCGGCAGCCTGCAGGTCACAAACGAGCTTTGAGAGTCGATAAGCTGCGCTGGTTATCGATGCGTCGGCGGAAGTAATGACCGATGGCTCGAGCTGCGGGGCGGCGGGCGGCGGGGCCAACAATGTGTGGGGCCCCAGCCGAAGGTTTGTGTTCGCCTTGGATGGCTTCAACTCACGACGATGGACAGGGCAAACGGTCACGTAGGGAAGCGCGAACTCATGCCGCCAGTAGGGCAGACCAAAGCCTGATATTTGAGCGCCAATGCATTCGCTGCAATGAAGGAGAGCGCGTGTCTCTCCTCCACCTCGCGCTAGCCCCAAAAGCATCCGCGCGTCGCGGTTGCTGCCGGTGGCAAGCTGATATTTGACCGCGAGCCAGGTCGCAGGTTCCAAAAACGGTCGATAAAGCGGCGCGAAGGTGAACTGGGAAACCATGTCTTCGGCGGAGTGGCTCCTAAAAGCGTCGACATGCCTCACCACCCAATCCAGACGACTCGGCAATCCCGGTGAAAGACGACGCCTGCCTTCTCCTGCTATCGCCTGCACAAACAATCGAGACGACGGCAAGCCGGTAGCAAAGAACCATCGGCCCAGGAACGACACCAGTGACTCGCCTGGAAGCACCGCGATGGGTATTGGCGAGCGCAGCTCTCGGAGCATGCTATGCGCTCGACAAGTTAGGAGGCAGCTCGCCGTATGCCAGGCGTGTGGCCAAAAGCTTCCTGGATTTCAACATCGGGTAGACATCGCCGTCTCCGAACAGCGCCTTAGACAAACCGCATTGGTGGCGAATCTCCTCTACTGAGATGTCGTGATGCGGAAACTCCGACACTGTCTCGCCAGAGCCGCTTCCGGGTGTCAACGGGCGGGTCGCTCCCTGCTTGTCACTACTGTCTCTCTTGCTCTCCGCGCCCATTCGCTGCTGCCTGTCTTGCAGTGCCTTGATGGCGTCGTTCGACATGAGGTCATCGAACAGTTGAATCCGGTCAGGGCTATTGCTTCTCAATGCATCCAATGCTCCTTTTATGGGTTTTAGCTCAACATTCCGGTAGTGGAGCAGCACCTCGTCACTGACGAACTCCTTTTCTCGGTAAATGGTCTCTACCGTACAGCGGTGAACAAGGTTCGGCAAGAGGAAGTGGAGGCCCTGATAAATTTCTCTTACCGACTTACGAAATTCATCGGTCAAGGGCCGCTTACTGAGTCCGGGAAGGTGAGAAAGGTAATAGTCCTCTATGGAGTGCGTCACCGCGCTCCCCTTGGGATACAGCTCGAAGTCAATCGAGCCATTGCTGCCGAGACGCCGACCATTCCGGAGCGTTCCAGTCAGGACGTCCATCGCCGCATAGGTGCCCACGCAAACGAGAGGAACCTTGAGGAAGTTCATGAGCGAGACAAAGAAGTTGAGTGATTGCTCCGCCTCGGCGTTGGTCCTCGCTTTAAGGTGCTGGAGCTCGTCAAGAACCAACACCCCAATCCCGTGATTAAAAAGAATTAGCGCTACGTTGACCATTAAGACGTCGACTGAGTAAATGCTGCTCTGCCAGGTGTGAAAGAACCTCGTTCCGAGCCTGAAATCCAAGGCAAGCAAAATATTGAACAGGAGCGCCTTGAGCGTTCCGGTCGGAGGACACTGAACGTACAGGTGGATGACCTGAACATGATTCAGAGCCACTCCATTGAAAGACACGTGCTTGACGACATCGGGCAGCAGCGAAAGGATAAACTCCATTGCGAATGTCTTTCCCATTCCGCTAGCGCCCACAACGAAGATACTGGGAACGTTTGTTGATGGCGCCGCGAGCACGACCTTCTGAATATTCTCGACCGTGTTGGCTTGGAGGAAGTGAGTGACGCTGTTCCACTCGACGTCGAAGAGAGGATTTCTGTCGATGTATCCCAAGACAAGAGTCTCTAGAACGCGCCCATGCAGTCTGATTAGGCTGGGTGTCGGGTAGGGAATTTTGTAAAGGGACCGGCATGCAAGCGCAGCCAGCACGGGATTTGTTTGAAGTTGGCCGCCGCCCACCGACGCGAGGGGCAATGCATCCGTGCATCTCTTCGCGAACCCTCCCAGGTCAAGAACGTGCTGTCCAATCACTTGGATGAAGGGATGGTTCAATTCAGGGTCGTCGCTAAACTTGACGTAGCCTTCCGGAGGCACCCCATTGAGGGGTCGAATGTCAGGCAGACGCTGGCCTTGCTGCAACAGCTCAATTCTGGTCAATTTCTTCATCTTGACGTGCCTTGCTAGCTGGTTTCCTGCCGCTGCTTGAGCCACCGTGCAACTTGATTAGCTTGCTCGTCCGCAAACGTGTCTGCAGCTTTCATGGGAGCATCCTCTTGCTCGACGTCAGGCGAGGCAACTTCGCTCGGAAAGCGACGATGAGCATCTCTCTTGTTTTGCAGTTGCGCTTCAGCCCGTCTCACGGCATCGATACGGCCGCGGTTCTTAGTGATGTGCCCTTTTTTTGCCGAATCCGAAAGAGCCTTCCTGTCTTGCTTGGTCTGCGGTGCGGACTGATGCGACTGGCTGTTCACCCTACGGAGCCTCTCGCGCTTCGCTTGGGATGGCAAGGAGGCCATGTGGTCGTCGGCTTCCACGACCGTCATGTTGCCCAGCGCATCTTCCTGACCACCCTGAAGCACACACTTCACGAGGTCGCATTTCCCTCGTACCCAATAAACAAAGTTCGTTGTTCCTAGATGCTCGGCCACCTGCACTTGGGGCGTGGCGCCCCTGGCTCGCTTGCGTAGGAAGCCGTCGGCAACAAGTTCGACAGATGTGTAGTAACGGCCCTTGATGTAGATTCCCTCGCCTGCGTGGACTGGATACCAGTCAGTGGGCAAGATGAGTTTTGGCAGCAAATCCTTCGACGGAATTGACCTTACGAGTTCAGGCGTCCGCGCCATGTCCCACTTGAATAGCTCGACTCGATTGACTGGAAGCCGAGTATCGATAAATTCCCTCGGCACTTTGTCAGCAGGAAGCTCCATGTGGTTGAGCTCGAATGCGATTCGGATAAGTTCCCTCTCAAAAGCTTTGAAGTCAAGGCGGGTGCCCTTGCGGGCACGGTCAAGCGCGCGACCGATGGCGTGCTTGTCGAAAGATGCAATGTTGGGCTTCAGATTGCGCTTTACCTTGCCGATGTCTCCTTCGACTTTTCCCTTGTCAGCACCCTCTCCGACAAGGGCGAGTTCTATCTGCGTTCCCAGGTGAGTCAGAACCGCGGTGTTGAGCTTCTTACATAGCAGTTCTTGGTTGTCGGCCCACAATTTCTGGCTTGGCGGCAGAGGGGGGAAGACCTTGTCTGTATACGGAAGCCCGTACTCTTTGCAGATGTCCGCCATTCCGGCCAATGAGCGCAACAGAACTTCGGCAAGTGCAGCCGGCGACGGTGCGCTGTAGGTTAGGTAGACTGCAGCTATGTAGTTGTGCTTTGCTTCAGTCAAGACGTAAAGCACCGGATTCTTGAGTCGGACATCTTCTGCGATTTCGGACTTCGTGAAGACTTGGCACTGCGTCGAGTCAACCTCAGCATCCTGAGAGGCGTACTTGCCCCCTCGATAGCGCCGATGCAAGAGGCCGGTCGCTTTAGCAATCTTCTTGCGCTCTTTGTAGTCCCTCAAGAAGTACACGGCTTGTGCATGTGATGGAGGCGCCATGCCATTTTTCATTGCCATCGCGCGAAGCCTCAACCCATACTCCTCTTGCGAGACGGCTCGCCCTAGCTTCTTCCGAAGCCTCTCCGCCATCTCTTGCAGTTGCGCTCGCTCTAGGACTGAATACGGAGCCGCGGCAATCACGTCATATGCGGGGCCATCCTTTTGCCTTGGGCCGCCTACTACGTCGGTGAATCCACGTTTCTTTCCCGGGCCGCCCGCTTTGTCCCTTGCGCCAACGAACGCTGAGTCCGTGCGTCCTTTAACCAGCCACATCCATGCCAGCTTCTCAATCCATTGCCTTTTGAACCCGTGTTGCTTTGCGAACTTGCTGCAAACGCGACTGAACTCGCCTGGGTAAAACAAGAGCTCCTTGAGCCCGCCGTCGCCATGAACGAGTGGCTTCATCGCTGCTTTGCGTGCGTTGAACTCTGAAAGGCCCGCTGGAGTCAATGCTGAAATCGGCGTCAATGACGATGGTGGTTGGCTGAACTTTTCGATGGTCAGCGCCCCTTCGCGTACAAATCTCGCCAAGAGTTCGACAGACGCCCATTTCGGGCTTCGAGGGCGGTCTATCAAGATGGTCGCAATGAAGCCGGACTTGCGAGCATCGAGCACCAGCAGTCGTCCTTCAGGGAAGCCTGCATCCTTCAAGTGCTTGACCGGAACGAGCACATCGTTCGGACGCAAGATGACTTCTTGAGCCACGCGGCCTCCGTCACGCCATTGACACGGCGTTCCGAGTGTCAGCAGTCAGTCCACGCTCGAGGTCGCAGTTAATTTCGCCTCGCCACGTCAACTGCAAGAAGGCCGCTACTCCCAAGTCATCCTTGAGGCCGACTGACTTGCTGACACTTCGAACCGTCTCTAGGAGAGGAGAGGACCAGTCAGCTGAGGCGACTGCGCGGAGGAACGTTCGCTCCTGCTTTCCGCTCAGCTGGGCGCCGTACTCCTTAGCGTTCTCAGGCCGGATAAAGCGAAGCGATTCCAACATGTTATCGGTTATTTCTAGGTCGGTGCAGACCAGGAACGGAACGTCGTGAAGCTGCCAATAGACGTGTTCGACTAAGAGTGACTTCCAGTCACTCTTTTTTTTTAGGTGCTTTCGCAGCTTTCCCGATATGGCCACGTGATACGGGTGAGAGTCCAACGTGACGAGGATGTCGGTAGTGAACGGCATCAGCGGGCTGCCGGCCCCCTTTGACCGAGTGTGACGCTGTCCAAGTTCATCGCAAATCGCACTCGTGAGGCCGGTCGCCAACCGGATGTTTTCTCGCACATCTTTGACGCCCTTGCATCTCATGCACCCATACGTCATGCCCTCTTCCAGCTCAGAGAGGAAGTGACGGCATCGCTTGGTGAGTGGGCACTCGTACTTGCCCGAATGCGACATGGTGACCACGTTCTCGCTGCTGTGCCACGGCACGTAAGACGCGCCTTGCCCCTCTCCCTCATGCCTGTCGTAACGGGCTTGAAGAGCTGTTGCGCTTTGCTTCGGCTGATTCTTGGAAATTGACATTGACGGCGTCTTCCATTCAGATGCCGAAGGTTGCCAAAAAACTTTTCCTAACGCAAGACTTATATGAGTTGAGATTTTCTTAACTAGCAGTTGATAGTTTCCAAAAATTCACCTGATAAACCCAAAACCTAAAATATAGAGAGCGAACAATCATGCAACGCGAATTGAGCTTCTCAGGCCTAGTCAGACCTCACGACGACGAAGACTTCGCTAGCGTGTGCAACCGGGTGTGGAGGCGAACCGGCGAGCCAAGCAGCAACCGGTTCTGCAAGAACCTTCTCGGGGACGAGAACGCCAGCTATTACCTCTTTCGTCGTGCACCCCAAGGGCTTCTTTCAATGGCTAAGGTGCTGAAGATGAATCCCGTTCAGCTCATTCTTCAGCACACACTCATTCCGTATTGGGAGTCTGTGAGCCCATTGCCGCTGGGCATTGACAGATATCAGGAAGTGCTTGAGGAGGACCACGCGAACGCGAGGTATCGATTGAATAGCTGGCAAAGCCAGCCCCTACAGTTTTGTACTCGCTGCGTGAGCGCGGACATAGAGGAACTCGGAGAACCAATCTGGCGGCGCACGCATCAGTTGCCAGGGGTTACGGTATGCCTCAGACACAAATGCTGGCTAACAAGCATCTGCGTGGATTGTGGCTGGACGGCCTCGACTAAGCAGCTCTCGTACCCGCCGGTAGAATGCCCGAATGGACATCGCCTGAAGGAGCCGCCTCGGTCGCAGAACTCGATGCAGCTATCACTTGAAGTTAAGTTCGCTCAGTGGAGCAGAGAACTACTGAACTATCGATTTGGAGACCGCGCGTGCGACCTGCGGACTTGCCTCACAGGTCTTGCTACGTCGCGTGGCCTTGAGTCATGGCGTACGGGCTCAACGGCCACTCGAAAGGCACAGCGATTGCTAAATCGCAATTGCAATGCGCTACTTGAAAACTTTGAACCTCTGCTAGCACGGGTGTCCAATGCGCCGCACTATCACGTCATGGACCCAGCTCTCAGAAGGCCGCCCGCGCAGCGCCCGCATCCCGTTGCAGTCGTCTTGTGTGTCAAGGCCATCTGCGGAGTGAAGTGCGACGTGCTCCAGGAGCTCTGCCGGGTCGTTCCCTCTCCGCCTCTGTTGAACCATGACGATTGGCGTGGACGATGGGGGCAGTTGCCGAGGTATTCGCCGATGGAGCGCATCCATTTCCTGCGCGACTACTTTGAGAGAACGGCGCCTTTCGTTGAAGCTTCAACAGTGGCAGGACTGGAAGACTTGCTAGGACGCGAACTTGGTCTCAGCGGGGGCTCTATGCATCGGTACCGCGTGATGATGCCTGAGCTGTCTAAATTGCTTCGTCGCCTTCGCCCAGACCTGTGGCCCGTCAAGGCGAACGCGGAGTAAATTCTGCGTTTAAAGCGCGTGCTCTCAAGCGCTGCGTGACCAGTCAACCGCGTTTACCTTAAACGCTTTTAAGACGGCTATGGCTTGCGACATGCGTGAACAAATTCGTGGCAAAGTGCGTCAACCCTTTGAATCTTGTGTGTTTTTTCAACCGTGACCAACTCAGGATTTGCCACAAAGTTGGTAGCTGCCGTCAGCGCCGCCCCGGCCAGGCGCGGCCCATGACCGCGCCCCTGCACCAGGTCACCGCGCTGACGCTGGACCTCGACGACACGCTGTGGCCGGTGCGTCCCACGCTGGTGGCCGCCGAGAAGGTGCTGGCCGCGTGGCTGCACACCCACGCGCCCGCCACCGCGCAGGGCATGCCGCCGGCAGCGATGCTGGCGCTGCGGGCCGAGGTCGCCGCGGCGCATCCGCACTGGGCGCACGACCTCAGCGCGATCCGCCTGGAGACGATCCGCCGCGCGCTGGCCCGCCACGGCGAGGACCCGGCGCTGGCCGAGCCGGCGTTCGCGGTGTTCTTCGAGGCCCGCCACGCCGTCACGCTGTACGACGACGTGCTGCCCGGCCTCGAACGCCTCGCCGCCCGCTACCGGCTGGTCGCCGTGAGCAACGGCAACGCCGAGGTGGCGCGCATCGGGCTCGAGCGCTACTTCGCCGGTTCGGTGTCGGCGCGCCTGCACGGCGTGGCCAAGCCCGCTCCGTCGATCTTCCTGGCCGCGTGCAATGCCGCGGGCGCCGCGCCGCACCAGGTGCTGCACCTGGGCGACGACCTGGACGCTGACGTCGCCGGCGCCCTGGCCGCCGGGCTGCACGCCGGCTGGATCTGCCGGCCCGACGGCGCGCACGCGAGCGCGGATCCGCACGCCGGCGCGCACCGCTTCGCCACCCTGCTGGCGGTGGCGGACGCGCTCGGCGCCTAGGCCGCGCCCACGAAAAAGCCGGCACGCGGCCGGCTTGCATCGACGGGGGCGACGCGGGCGTCCTACTGCTGCAGCCCGCCGGTGTCGTTCTGGGTCTGTTCGGGCGGCGAACCCACCCGGGGCGGCGCCACGCCGCCCTGCGGCCCCTGGAAGCCCCCGCGACCGGTGACGGGCTGGGGCAGGCCGACGCGGCCGGGCATGACATTGGGCACGCCGACCCGGCCCGGCAGGCCCGCCTGCGCGGCGTTGCGCTGCACCTGCGCGGGATCGGGCTGCGACACCGCCGGCGCCAGCGAGCCCGTCTCGGCCGCGGCCGGCTCGGGCAACTGCAGCGAGAACGCCGTCGGCCCGCCCTGCGGCCCGAACTCGGCGCCGCGCTTGCTGACCGCGAGCAAAGAAGTGTTGCCGTCCAGCGTGGCGCCCACGCGCCAGGTGCGCGCCGGCTGGCCGTCGGTCTGGACGATGGCGAAGCCGCCCTCGGCCTGTCCGCCGGGCGGCGCGATGACGCCCACCAGCGTGAAGCGCTCGCTCTCCGGGTGCGAGGGCGCCACGGGCGTGGTGGGCACGACGACGGCGCCGAACAGGCGTTCCATCGGCCCATTGGCGGCGCCCGCCTGCGGGGCCTGTGCCCCGGGGGGCACGGGCCGCGGCGCGGCGAAGATCTTGATACCCCAGAACGCGGTGCTGGCCGCGACCAGGGCCCAGATGAAAAAGCCAGTCCAGCGGGAACTCATGCGCGGATTATGATTCAAGACCTGCAGGCAATCGGCCCATCGGAAGACTTCATGAACCAAGCCCTCATCGCACGACGCCAGTCACGCGGCTTCACGCTGCTCGAACTGATGGTCGTGATCGTCATCATCGGCGTGCTCGCGGCCCTGATCGCGCCGCAGGTGCTGTCGCGCGTCGGCCAGGCCAAGATCACGGCCGCGCAGACCGACATCAACACCCTGATGAACGCGCTCAAGATCTACAAGCTCGACAACGGCCGCTATCCGGGCAGCGACCAGGGCCTGCAGGCGCTCGTCGCCAAGCCGACGACGGGCAGCATTCCGGGCAACTGGAAGAGCTATCTCGACAAGCTGCCCGAGGATCCGTGGCACCACCCTTACCAGTACGCCAACCCGGGCGTGCACGGAGAAATCGATGTGTTCAGCTTTGGTGCCGACGGGCAGGCCGGCGGTGAAGGCGACGACGCGGACATCGGCTCCTGGCAGTAGGCCGCGCCGCGCCGCGGCCGGCTTCACCCTGCTGGAGCTGATGGTCGTGGTGGTGATCGTGGGCATCGCCTCGGGCGTCGTCGCGATGTCGCTGCGCGACCGCTCGCAGAGCAAGCTCGAGGAGGAAGGCGCACGCCTGTCCGCCCTGCTCGAGTCCGCCCGCACGCAGTCGCGCATCGTCGGCACCGACGTGCGCTGGGCGCCGCTGACCACCGGAGGCTTCGAGTTCCTGGGCCTGCCGGCGCGCGCGGCCAAGGAGTTGCCGTCGCACTGGCTGGACGGCGAGACCACCGCCAGCGTCGTCGGCGCGCCGCAGCTGCGCCTGGGCCCCGAGCCCCTGCTGCCGGCCCAGCGCGTGGTGCTGCACCTGCGCGACCGCGAGATCGCGGTGGGCACCGACGGGCTGTCGCCGTTCCAGATCGTCACCGGCACCGACACGGTGGCGGCGAAATGAGCGGGCAACGCAGCGCGGGCTTCACCCTGATCGAGGTGATGGTGGCGCTGGCCATCGTCGCCATCGCGCTGGCGGCCGGATCGCGCGCGGCCAGCTCGGTGGTCGACACCTCGCAGCGCCTGTCCGACGTCGTGCTGGCGCAGTGGTGCGCCGACAACCAGCTCACCGAGATGCGGCTGATCGACCAGCTGCCGGCGGTGGGCAAGACGCCGTTCGGCTGCACGCAGATGGGACGCGAGTTCAAGGGCTCGATCAACGTCCAGCCGACGCCCAACCCGAGCTTTCGCCGCGTGGACGCCGTCGTCTCCGACACCGGCGGGCGCCAGTTGCTGTCGATCTCCACCGTGATGTCGCACATATGAGCGCTGGCCGCGGTCGTTCCCCGGGCTTCACCCTGATCGAGGTGATGGTGGCGCTGGTGATCATGGCGATCCTGGCGGCGCTGGCGTTCCGCGGCATCGACGCGCTGGTGCACGCCAAGGACTCGGCGCTCGCGTCCACCGACCGCACGCTCAAGCTCAACACCGGCATGTCGCAGTTCGAGTACGACATGTCGCAGGTGGTCGACAGCAAGGTGCTGCCGCGCGCAATCATGTTCGACGGCGCCACGCTGCGCGTCGCCCGCCGCACGCCCGAGGGCCTGCAGCTGGTGCTGTGGACGCTGCAGGACCGGCACTGGCAGCGCTGGGCCAGCCCGGCCTACACCCACATGGGCGAGCTCACCGAGGCGTGGATGCGCAGCCAGCAGTGGGGCGCGGTCAGCGCCGGCGCGGTGACGGTGCTGGAGAACGTGGACGACTTCCAGGTCTACGTGTGCAACCCGGCCAACCTGGCGACCTCGGGCTGCAGCTGGAACAACGTGCAGTCGACGCAGGGCGCCGCGGAGCCGCCGCAGGTCCCGGGCAACGCCACGGTCGCCGCGCCGCAACCCAACGGCATCCGCATCCTGCTGAAAGTGCCCGAGGGCGAGATCACGCGCGAGCGCGAGCTGCCGCGCTTCGGCGGGTCGCAGACATGACCGCGCGCCGACCGACCCGCCAACGCGGCGCCGCCATCCTGCTCGCGCTGCTGATCATGACGCTGGTGGCCACGCTGGCCGCCGGCATGGTGTGGCTGCAGTGGCGCGGCATCGAGGTCGAGGCGGCCGAGCGCACCCGCGCCCAGGCCGAATGGCTGCTGAACGCGTCGCTCGACTGGGGCAACCTGATCCTGAAGTCGTCGGTGCGCGGCACCCACACCGAGGACGACCTCGGCCAGCCCTGGGCCACGCCGCTGGCCGAGACCAAGCTCTCGAGCTTCCTGTCGGCCGACGGCAGCCACGCCGAGGACAGCGGCCCCGAGGCCTACCTGTCGGGCCAGATCACCGACGCGATGTCCAAGTACAACCTGTACAACCTGGTCGTCCTGCCGCCCGGCGGGGACATCGGGCGCAACACCGAGATCCAGCGGCTGCAGATCCTGTTCGGGGCGATCGGCGTCTCGCCCGACGTCGCCAACACCATCGCCGCCGGCCTGCGCGCCAGCGTCTCGGCGCAGCAGCAGCTGAAGGACCAGCCCGGCCAGGTCGACGCCACCAACAGCGTGCTGATGCCCATCGAGGTGGCCGACCTGGCCTGGTATGGCATCGACCCGAAGGTGATCAAGCTGATGGAGCCCTTCGTGCAGATCATCCCGTTCCCCGGCAACGAGCTGATGAAGATCAACGCCAACACGGCGCCCGCCGAGGTGCTGATGGCCGCCCATGGGATGCCCGCCATCACGCGGGCGCAGGCCGAGCAGCTGATCCTGCGGCGCCGCCAGAAGCCGCTCGACTCGCCGGCCGCGATCCGCGACGCGCTGGGCTGCCCGAACACCGGCTGCCCGCCGGCGTCCGACGCCAGCGCACCCAAGGACATCCTCGACGTCCAGTCGAAATTCTTCGAGATCTTCGGCCAGCTGCGCTACGAACAGCACGTCATCCGCGAGCGCTCGGTGGTCTACCGCAAGGATCAATTCACCCCGGTCCAGGTGCTGCGGCGCGAGCGGCTGCCGCCCGATGCGACATGACCCGGGCCGGCCCGGTACCGCGGACAAGGGATTGCGGCGAACATCGCGCGACCGGCGTTGGCGTTTTCCCGCATCGCCGCAAGTTACAAACTCCCGGCACCCGTCATCGTCACAGGCCACAATAGCCCGCTTTGCCCCTGCGGCTCCGTCCCACGCCCCGGCGCGGGCCAGGGCCGCCCCGCCACCCCGACCGGGCGGCACCCTGCCTTCACACGCAGGCTGTAAATTCGCCTTTCCTCACCCATGTCCACGCTGATCATCCTGCTCGCAGCCCAGCCCCGGCTCGCTGCCCCGACGACCGCCGGCCATGTCGCGCCGGCCGAGTTCGACTACGTCCTGAGCGTCGACGGCCAGCGCGTGACCGAGCACGGCCGGGCCGCGCCGGCCGCGCTGCCGCGCGCGGCACTGGTGGTGGCGGTGCTGCGCCCCGGCGACGTGGCGTTCCAGCGCATCGCCATCCCGAAGGCGCCCGCCGCCCGCATGCGCGCCGCGCTCACCGGCGTGATGGAGGAAGCCCTGCTGGAGGACGAGGACGAGGTGCACCTGGCGCTGGCGCCCGATGCCAAGGCCGGCGGCGAGCACTGGGTGGCGGTGGTCAACAAGCCGTGGCTGCGCGCCCAGCTCGACGCGCTGGAATTCGGCAACGTGGCGCTGGACCGCGCGGTGCCGTCGTGGTGGCCCGACCAGGGCGTGGCCGGCCACACCTTCCGCGAAGGCGGGCCCGACGATCCGGCCCAGTTGGCCTGGCGCGACGACGCCGGCGTGCTGTGCGTGCCGCTGGCCAGCCCGGTGTCGCGCGCGCTGCTCACCGCGCTGCCCGAGGACACCGTGGTGCGCTGGACGGCCACGCCCGAGACCGCGCTCGACGCCAGCGAGTTCGTCGGCATGCCGGTGGCCTCGGTCACCGACGAGGAACAGGCGCTGCGCGCCGCCCGCGCCGGCTGGAACCTGCTGCAGTTCGAGCTCGCGCCGCAGCGCCGCGGCGTCAAGCTGGTGCGCGACATCGCCGCGCGTTTCGCGTTCGACCCCGCCTGGCGCGTCTCCCGCCTGGGGCTGGCGGCGCTGGTGGCCGTCACGCTGCTGGGCCTGAACATCCGCGCGTTCCAGGAAAACCACCGCATCGCGCAGAAGAAGGCGGCGCTGACCGCAGCGGTGGCCGAGGCCTTCCCCAACATCAAGTCGCTCTACGAGCCGGCCGCCCAGGCGCAGCGCGAGATCGACACACTGCGCGCGGCCGCCGGCCGGCCCGGCGACGGCGACATCGAGACGCTGCTGCAGGCCGCCGAGTCGGCCTGGCCACAGAGCCACTCGCCGATCGGCAACCTGAAGTTCGAGCCGGGGCGCCTGACCCTGCCGGCCGACGGCTGGTCGCCGCAGGAGATCGAGCGCTTCACCACGCAACTGCGCGCCGCCAACGTCGACGTGCAATCGGGCACCGGCAAGCTGGTGCTGAGCCATCGCCAGACGTCGGCGCGGAGCAACAAGGCATGAGCGACGCACGGCCGCCCGAAGGCGCTCGCACCGCAGTGCGCAGCATGGAGGCACCCCAATGAGCGACGCACGGCCGCCCGAAGGCGCTCGCACCGCAGTGCGCAGCACGGAGGCACCCCAATGAGCGACGCACGGCCGCCCGAAGGCGCTCGCACCGCAGTGC
>CAYQMX010000006.1:0-50259 GCA_964418745.1 uncultured Vitreoscilla sp. | reverse complement strand
GCAGCACGGAGGCACCCCAATGAGCGCCATCACGGAAACCCGCGACCAGCTGCAGGCGCGCTACGCCAGGCTCGACGCGCGCGAACGCCAGATGGTGGTCGTCATCGCGGTCGCGCTCGGCTTCCTGGTCGTCTGGCTGCTGCTGGTGCGTCCGGCATGGACGACGCTGGACACCGCCCCGGCGCTGCGCGCCCAGGCCGACGCCCAGCTGCTGCAGATGCAGGCGATCGCCAACGAGGCGCGCCAGTTGCGCGCGCTGCCGCCGGTGCAGCAGTCGGTGGCCGAGCAGGTCCTCAAGTCGGCCACCGACGAGCTCGGTGGCAAGGCCAAGCTGTCGGTGCAGGGCGACCGGGCGATCCTCACGGTCACCGGCATCAACGGCGAGGACCTGCGCAAATGGCTGATCCAGGCCCGCGGCGGCGCACGGGCGCGCCCGGTCGAGGCCACGCTCACGCGCGCGGGCGACGGCTACAACGGCACGCTGGTGGTCGCCATCGGCCCGCAACAGTGATGGCGGCGTCCATGACGGCATTTCCACGGGCTCGCCGCGAATGAGCGCACGCACGGCCGCTCCGAAGGGCGCTCGCACCGCAGTCCGCAGGACGGAGGTTGCCGAATGAGCGTCATCCGCCTGCGCCCGGCCAAGGGCAAGGCCCGCCAGGCCTTCGTGCCGCCCCCGGTGGAAGGCCAGGTGCGGCTGCTGCAGCGCCATCGCCGGTTCGCCATGGTCGGCGCGGCCGTCGGCCTGGTGGTGGGCATCGTCGCCACGCTGCCGGCAAGCCTGCTGGCCAACGCGGTGGCCAGCGCCACCAACGACCAGTTCGTGCTGGCCGAGGCCGAGGGCACGGTCTGGAGCGGAAGCGCCATCGCGGTGCTGACCGGCGGGGTGGGCAGCCACGACGCCTCGGTACTGCCGACGCGGCTCGAATGGACGCTGCGCCCGCGCTGGAACGGCGCCTCGCTGCACCTGACGCAGGACTGCTGCCTGGCCCACGGCATGGACGTCCGCGTGCGCCGCACGCTCGATGCCTGGCAGGTGGCCGTCATCAGCCCCGACGAGCTCGGCAAGCCCGAGGCGCCGCCCGAGAAGGTGACCCCCGGCGGCGGCACCGAGGCCCAGGCCCTGGCGAGCGCGACGCCGCTGGGCCAGTGGCCCATGGGCTGGCTCGAGGGGCGCGGCTTTCCCTGGAACACGATCCACCCCGGCGGCGTGCTGACGCTGTCGACGCGCAACCTGTCGTTCTCGCTCAAGGGCGGACACTGGAGCACACTGGGCAGCGCGCAGGTGGAGATCCGCCAGGCGTCGTCGCGCCTGACCACGCTCGACTCGCTGGGCTCGTACCGGGTGCTGATCCAGCCGGATCCGAGCACGCAGGTGCGGCCGGGCGACGGCGCCACGCGGGCCCTGGTGTGGATCTCGACGCTCGACGGCGCGCTGCTGATCGACGGCCGCGGGCTGATCGGCGCCACGGGCGTGCGCATCCGCGCCGAGGCGCACGCCGCCGCGGGCAACGAGGCCGCGTTGGACAATCTGTTGAATCTCATAGGACGCCGCAACGGTGCGTCGTCCGCCATCTCGATCGGGTGATCATGGAACGAACCGCACTGTCTCTCCACCGTCCGCACGCGACCACGATCGCGATCGCCCTGCTCGCCGCCGCCACCACGCTCGCGCAGGCCGCGCCGCGCAAGGCCGCGCGGGCCGCGAGCGACGCGACGGTCGCGAGCGCCGACGACGCCGCGGTGCCGACCGCGCGCGCCCGCGCCACGCCGGTCACGCTGAACTTCGTCAACGCCGACATCGAGGCCGTCTCGCGCGCCATCGGCGCGATGCTCAACCGCGACATCCTGGTCGACCCGCGCGTCAAGGGCAACATCACCGTCTACAACGACAAGCCGCAGCCGCTGGGCGAGGCCTATCGCAACTACCTGTCGGCGCTGCGCGGCCTGGGCTTCACCGTGGTGGAGTCGGGCGGCTTCCTGAAGGTGGTGCCCGAGGCCGACGCGAAGCTGCAGACCAGCACGGTGTCGGTGGGCGTGCCCTCGCAGCGCGGCGACGTGGTGCTGACCCAGATCTTCAAGCTCAACTACGAGAACCCGAACAACCTGGTCGCCGTGCTTCGCCCGCTGATCACGGCCAACAACACGATCAACGCCAGCCCCGGCAACAACTCGCTGGTCATCACCGACTACGCCGACAACCTGCAGCGCCTGGGCAAGATCATCGCCGCGCTGGACCAGCCCGCCGGCGGCGAGCTGCAGGTGGTGCCGCTGAAGAACGCGGTCGCCTCCGACGTGGTGCAGACGGTGCAGAAGCTGATCGACGGCTCGGTGACCGCCGTGCCGGGCGTGCCCGGCCAGAGCAGCTCCACCTCGGTGATCGTCGAGAACCGCACCAACTCGCTGATCGTGCGCGCGCCCAACCAGTCGCGCATGGCCACCGCGCTGTCCATCATCGACAAGCTGGACCAGCCCACGCCCAACGGCGGCCCGGCCGGCAACATCTGGGTGGTCTACCTGAAGAACGCCGACGCCGTGAAGATGGCCGAGTTGCTGCGCGCGGCGATCTCGGCCGGCAGCTCGGGCAACGGTGGCGGCGGGCCCTCCGGCGGCACCGGCGGCTCGGCGACGGCCGACGGCCGCACGACGATCACGCAGAACCCCAACGCGCCCTCGGGCACGTCCGGCACCGCGGGCGGCGCGTCGGCCCAGTCGACCACGCCGGTGGCCGCGTCGGCCCGACCGTCCACCGGCGGCCAGGTGCAGGCCGACCCGGCCACCAACTCGCTGATCATCACGGCCTCCGAACCCGTGTATCGCCAGATGCGCCAGGTGATCGACCAGCTGGACGTGCGCCGCGCGCAGGTCTATGTCGAGGCGCTGATGATCACGGTCGACGCCACCAAGGCGGCCGACATCGGCTTCCAGTGGCAGGGCCTGCTGGGCGCCGGCGGCAACTCCTACGTGGGCGCCGGCACCAACTTCGGCAGCACCGGCAACCTGCTCGACACCGCGGTGACCGCCGGCACGCTGGCCGCGGGCGGCACCACCACCACGACCACCACCTCGTCGTCGAGCACCTCGGCCTCCAAGATACTGGGCAACGGCCTGAACCTCGGCTGGGTGCCCAAGATCAACGGTATCTACACCCTGGCTGCGCTGGCCCATTTCCTCGAGACCAACGCCGGCGGCAACGTGCTGTCCACGCCGAACCTGATCGCGATGGACAACGAGGAGGCCAAGATCGTGGTCGGCCAGAACATCCCGCTGGTCACCGGCAGCTTCACCAGCACCGGCGGCAGCAGCAGCAGCGTCAACCCGTTCCAGACCGTCGAACGCCAGGACGTGGGCATCACGCTGCGCATCAAGAGCCAGGTCGGCGAGAACGGCACCGTGCGCATGACGATCTACGAGGAGAACTCGTCCGTCAGCCTCACCAGCGACCAGACCACGAACAAGACCTCGGTGGAAACCTACGTCACGGTCGACGACGGCTCGATGATCGCGCTCGGCGGCCTCATCAAGGACGACTTCAGCGACAACCAGTCGGGCGTGCCGCTGCTGCAGAGCATTCCCATCCTGGGCAACCTGTTCAAGAGCCAGAACCGCACCCACAAGAAGAGCAACCTGATGCTCTTCCTGCGCCCGCTGGTCATCCGCACCCAGGCCGACGCCGACAAGCTGACGATGAACCGCTACGACGCGATCCGCGCGCAGCAGCAGAGCGCGCAGCCCGACCACAGCTACGTCATGCGCATCAACGACGCACCGGTGGTGCCGCCGATCCGCCCCGACACGCGTCCCCTGCCGGTCGTCCCGCTGGAGGAGCCGGCTGGCGGCGTCAAGCTGATCGACGTCCCGCCGCTGCCGGACCTGCGCGGCGCGGCGCCGGCCCCGGCGCCGGCGAAGTAAGCGCGAAGCGAGACCACCATGGGCGCACGCCACCCCCTGCCCTATGCCTGGGCCAAGACGTATTCGGTGCTGATCGAGGACGACGGACGCGAGCGCGTGCTGCACGTCAGCGACGGCACCTCGCGCACCGCGCTGGCCGAGGTGCTGCGCCTGCACACCGTCGACCGCATCGAGCGCGAGACGCCGGCCGCGCTGCAGACCCGCATCGCGCAGGCCTATTCCGGCGGGCAGGGCAGCGCCGCGTCGGTGGTGGGCGAGGTGGAAAGCGCCGTCGACCTGTCGCGCATGATGCAGGAGCTGCCGGCGGTGGAAGACCTGCTGGAGGCGTCCAACGACGCGCCCATCATCCGCATGCTCAACGCGCTGCTGACGCAGGCGGCCAAGGACGGCGCCAGCGACATCCACATCGAGCCCTACGAGCGCAGCTCCAGCGTGCGCTTCCGCGTCGACGGCACGCTGCGCGAGGTGGTGCAGCCGAACAAGGCGCTGCACGCGGCGCTCATCTCGCGCCTGAAGATCATGGCCGAGCTCGACATCTCCGAGAAGCGCCTGCCGCAGGACGGCCGCATCTCGCTGCGCATCGGCGGCCGGGCGATCGACGTGCGGGTGTCCACGCTGCCGTCGGCGCACGGCGAGCGCGCGGTGCTGCGGCTGCTGGACAAGGGCGAGCAGAAGTTCAGCCTCGAGTCGCTGGGCATGGACGGCGAGGTGCTGGAGCAGTTCAACCGCCTGGTGCAGCAGCCGCACGGCATCGTGCTGGTGACCGGCCCCACCGGCTCGGGCAAGACGACCACGCTGTACGCGTCGCTCACGCGCCTGGACACGCGCACCTCCAACGTGCTGACCGTGGAGGATCCGGTCGAGTACGAGCTGCCGGGCATCGGCCAGACCCAGGTCAACCCGAAGATCGACCTCACCTTCGCCAAGGCGCTGCGCGCCATCCTGCGCCAGGATCCCGACGTGGTGATGATCGGCGAGATCCGCGACTTCGAGACCGCGCAGATCGCCATCCAGGCCTCGCTGACGGGCCACCTGGTGCTGGCCACGGTGCACACCAACGACGCGCCGTCCACCGTCAACCGGCTGATCGACATGGGCGTCGAGCCCTTCCTGCTCAGCTCGTCGCTGCTGGGCGTGCTGGCGCAGCGCCTGGTGCGCAAGCTGTGCGAGTACTGCAAGCGCGAGGACGAGCACCATCGCTGGCACCCGGTGGGCTGCGAGCACTGCGCCAGCTCCGGCTACAAGGGCCGCACCGGCGTCTACGAGCTGCTGGTGGTCGACGACGCGATCCAGGGCCTGATCCACGGGCGCGCCTCGGAGCAGGACCTGATCAAGGCCGCCGTGGCCAACGGCATGCGCTCGATGCGCGAGGACGGCGAGCGGCTGGTCGCCGAAGGCGTGACCTCGCTCGAAGAGGTCGTGCGCGTGACCCGAGACTAGAGCCCGATCGATGCCCGCCTACAAATACGAAGCCCTCGACGGCAACGGCAAGTCGTCCAACGGCATCGTCGAAGCCGAGTCGATGAAGGCCGCGCGCTCGCACCTGCGCGGCCTGCAGCTGGTACCGCTGGGCCTGACGCCGGTCGCGGTGACCGAGGCCGCGGGCGGCCAGCGGCGCTTCTCGCGCAAGGCGTTCTCGTCCTCGGGCCTGGCCGTGTGGACGCGCCAGCTCGCCGGCCTGGTGGGCGCCGGGCTGCCGCTGGAGCGCGCGCTGACGGCGCTGGCCGACGAGGCCGAGGAGCAACGCCAGCGCGACCTGATCGCGCACCTGCGCAGCGAAGTCAACGGCGGCGCAACGTTCGCGCGCGCGCTCGGCAGCGTGCCGCGCGAGTTCGACGACGTCTACCGCGCCGTGGTGGCGGCCGGCGAGCAGAGCGGCGCGCTCGGCCGCGTGCTCGAACGCCTGGCCGACGACCTGGAAGAGCGTCAGTCGCTCAAGGGCAAGCTGGTCGGCGCGATGCTCTACCCGGGCATCGTCTCGGTGATCGCCATCATCATCGTCACATTTCTCGTCACCTACGTGGTGCCGCAGGTCGCGTCGGTGTTCACCAGCAGCAAGCACGCGCTGCCTTTCCTCACCGAGATGATGCTGGCGATCAGCGCCTTCGTGCGCCAGTGGGGCCTGCTGGTGGCCGCACTGCTGGTGCTGGGCGGCTTCCTGTTCACGGCGGCGCTCAAGCAGGCCGCGTTCCGGCTGCGCTTCGACGCCGCCTTCCTCAACGTGCCGCTGGCCGGACGCCTCATGCGCGGCTACAACGCGGCGCGCTTCGCCGGCACGCTGGCGATGCTGGCCGGCGCCGGCGTGCCCATCCTGAAGGCCCTGCAGGCGGCCGCCGAGACGCTGGGCAACCACGCGCTGCGCGCCGACGCGATGGAGGCGCTGGTGCAGGTGCGCGAAGGCGCGCCGCTCGCCTCGGCCCTCGCGGCCCACAAGCGCTTCCCGGGCCTGCTGGCGATGTTCGCCCGGCTGGGCGAGCAGACCGGCCAGCTGCCGGTGATGCTCGACCGCGCCGCGCGCCAGCTCAGCAACGAGGTGCAGCGACGCGCGTTCGCGCTCGCCACGCTGCTGGAGCCGCTGCTGATCGTGGCCATGGGCGCCGTGGTGATGCTGATCGTGCTGTCGGTGCTGCTGCCCATCATCCAGCTGAACTCGTTCGTCAAGTAAGGGCGCCTGCGCGCCCCGGACCGTTTGCCGGGTCCGGCGTGTCGAATCCGCGCGCCCTGGTCCGTCGTGTTCCTGAGCGGCCCGTTGTGCGGGCCCTCGGCGGCGGCGCACGGGCCAGTCCACGCCAACGTCTTCTTGCCTACCATCGGGCGCTGGCGCCCATCGCAACGTGAAGGGAGAACCGGGATGACCCCCAAGAACACGATCTGCCTGTGGTTCGACGGCACCGCGCTCGACGCCGCGGAGTTCTACGCTCGAACGTTTCCGGACAGCGCGGTGCGTGCGGTCCACCGCGCGCCGGGCGACTATCCCGGCGGCAAGCAGGGCGACGTGCTCACCGTCGAGTTCACCGTGGCCGGCATCCCCTGCCTCGGGCTCAACGGCGGGCCCCTGTTCCGCCACAGCGAGGCCTTCTCGTTCCAGATCGCCACCGACGACCAGGCCGAGACGGACCGCCTGTGGGACGCGATCGTCCGCAACGGCGGCCAGGAGAGCGCGTGCGGCTGGTGCAAGGATCGATGGGGGCTGTCCTGGCAGATCACCCCGCGCGCGCTCACCGCGGCCATCACCGACCCCGATCCCGCGGCCGCCAAGCGCGCGTTCGAGGCGATGATGACGATGGGCAAGATCGACATCGCGGCGCTCGAGGCGGCGCGCCGGCGGCCGGCGGCCGCGTGACGCAGCACGACGATCGCGCCATCCCGACGCTGCCGTGCCGGTCGGTCGAAGCGACGACCGCGTTCTATCGGCGGCTCGGGTTCGAGGGCGGTGCGCACCCGTTCAACCCCGAGTACGCGATCTTCACGCGCGGCGCCCTCGAACTGCACTTCTTCACCCACCGGGCGCTGGTGCCGGCCGAGTCCTCCGCCGGCTGCTACCTGCGCGTGCTCGACGTCCGGAGCCTGCACGACGCCTGCCTGGCCTGCGGCCTGCCGGGCGCCGGCATCCCCCGCATGGATCGCCTGGAAGACAAGCCCTGGGGGCTGCGGGAGTTCGCCCTCGTCGACCCGGACGGCAACCTGCTGCGCATCGGCCAGTTGATCCCGCGCTAGCCCGGTCCCGGCACGCGGCGCGGAGCGCCCGGGCGGCTGCCCCGGATGCGGCGCCGCGGGCGTTTCTCGTTCGCCGACCGGGCGCTGCCGATACCCGATTTTCGGTATTGACTATTCTATATTTCAGTATCCGATATATTAAATGTATTACCACTTGAAACAGTGGAATGGTCCTGGGCGGCGGTGCTGGATCAGTTCCGGGAGCCCCGGCAATTCCACGGCGAAGCACCGTGGAATTCTCGCTTTCCACCGGTAAAGCCACGCCAACCCGTTGATTTCTCCGAATTCGACATCACTGCCCAGCATCACCTGGATCCGGTTCGGAGAAAGCACGTGCGCACCGATCAATTATGTTGGTCACATACTGGTCTTTTAGTGGTTATCCACCATGCCAGTTCGGTGACGCCCCCTTAATCTGGACATCGATTCGCAAGCTTTCCGGCGCCGTCATCCCCGAATCGTCACCTGCGTGACGACGCCGTCTCGTGAATCGACACCCGCGTCCCCTCCCAAGCGACGCTCCCGCCCGGATCACCACGGAGAAGAAAATGTCCACGAACCCCTTGTCGCGCCAGCGCAAGCTGCAGATGCTTGCCGCGCTGTCGACCGCCGTAGCGGCCACCGTCCCGATGTCGGCCGCCGCCGCCACCTGTACTGCCTGGAACGCCAGCACCGCCTATACCGCGGGCGCCGTCGTGACCGACCAGGGCGCCGTCTACACGGCCAACTGGTGGACGCAGGGCAACGAGCCCGTCAACAACAACGGCGCCACCGGCACCGGCCAGCCGTGGACCCGGACCGGCAGCTGCTCGGGCGCCCCGACGCCGCCACCGCCGGCCCCCACCCCGGCGCCGCCGGCGCCCACGCCCGCCCCGCCGGCCCCCACGCCCGCGCCGGCCCCGAGCGGCTGCACCGTGTGGAACGCGAGCACCGCCTACAACGGCGGCGCCGTCGTGTCCGACCAGGGCCTCGTCTACACCGCCAACTGGTGGACGCAGGGCAACGAACCCAAGACCAACAGCGGCCCGGTCGGCAGCGGCCAGCCGTGGACGCAGACCGGCAGCTGCACCGGCGCACCGCCGTCGCCGCCGCCCGCGCCCACGCCGCCGTCGCCCCCGCCCGCGCCGACGCCGTCGCCCAGCGGGGCGATCCCGTTCAGCCCGTACAAGGACATCACGGTCAGCATGAACTGGAACACCAACGTCATCTCGACGGCGGTGACCGGCACGCTGTCGCCGATGCTGTCGGTGACCCCGGCCAAGCTGCCGATGGTGACCTGGGCCTTCGCCACCGGCGAGTGCGGCAGCGAGAACTGGGGCGGCCTGGCGCCGGCGGCCGTCGCCGCGGCCAACGTGCAGGCCTTCGTCAGCGCCGGCAAGAAGTACATCCTGTCGACGGGCGGCGCCGCCGGCTCGTTCACCTGCGGCAGCGATGCGGGCTTCGAGACCTTCGTCAACCGCTACGCGTCGTCCAGCCTCGCGGGCGTCGACTTCGACATCGAGGCCGGCCAGAGCCAGGCCACGATCGACGCGCTGGTGGCGCGCGTCAAGGCCTCGCAGTCCAGGCACCCGGGCCTGCGCTGGAGCTTCACCATCGCCACCGAGGGCGGCAACACCGCGCAGGCGCTGGGCAGCGCCGGCATCATGGTGATGAACTCGATCCGCAACGCCGGCCTGTCCAACTACCTCGTCAACCTGATGACGATGGACTACGGCAGCGCGATCGCGGCCAACTGCACGCTGGGCTCCAACGGCAAGTGCGACATGGCGCAATCGGCCATCCAGGCAGCCATCGACCTGCACACTTACTACGGCACCCCGTATTCGCAGATCGAGCTGACGCCGATGATCGGCGGCAACGACGCGACCGACGAGATCTTCACGATCGCCAACATCGCCACGATGTCGAACTTCGTCAAGTCCAACGGCCTGGCCGGCGTGCACTTCTGGTCGCTGGACCGCGACATGGACTGCGCACCGGGCTACGCCTCGGCCACCTGCAACAGCTACGGCAGCGCGGGAACCTGGGGCTTCACCAACGGCTTCCTGAGCAACCTGGGGTACTGACCCTGGCTGGCCGGGCGCGCGCTCGAGAGCGCGTCCGGCCGAACGGCCCCCTCATCCCACTGTCCGAAGGAGCAGGACCATGTCCGATTCCCCACTCCGCGCGCCCGTGCGCCATCGCCAGATCGAACTGCTGATAGCGCTGAGCGCCGCCGTCGCCGCCACGTTCACGCTGGTCCCGACGAGCGCCGTCGCGGCCACCGTCGAATGCCAGGCCTGGGTGTCGACCATCGCCTACGTGGCGGGCGACACCGCGATCCGCAACGGCATCAGCTACAAGGCCAACTGGTGGACTCAGAACAACGACCCCGCCACCAACAACGGCGGCCCCGGCACCGGCCAGCCGTGGACGACGATCGCAAGCTGCAGCGGCACGCCGCCGCCGCCGCCGCCGCCGCCGCCGCCGCCGCCGCCGCCGCCGCCGCCGCCTCCGCCTCCGCCACCACCACCACCACCACCACCGCCACCGCCTCCGCCTCCGCCGCCGTCAGGCCACGCGCTGATCGGCTACTGGCACGACTTCACGAACCCGTCGGGCGCCACCTATCCGATCGCGCAGGTGAGCAACGACTGGGACGTGATCATCGTGGCGTTCGCCGACAACGCGGGCAACGGCAACATCAGCTTCACCGTCGATCCGAACGCGGGCACCGAGGCGCAGTTCATCGCCGACGTCGCCGCCAAGCGCAGGGCCGGCAAGAAGGTGGTGCTGTCGGTGGGTGGCCAGAACGGCTCGATCTCGCTGGACAACGCGACGATGGTGACGAACTTCGTCAACAGCGCCTACGCGCTGATCCAGAAGTTCGGCTTCGACGGCATCGACCTCGACCTGGAGACCGGCGTGTCCCAGGGCACCGCGATCCAGGCCAACCTGGTGGGCGCGATGCGCCAGCTCAAGGCCAAGGTCGGCGCATCGTTCTACCTGTCGATGGCGCCGGAGCACCCGTACGTGCAGGGCGGCTACGTGGCGTACGGCTCGATCTGGGGCGCCTACCTGCCCATCATCGATGCGCTGCGCAACGACCTCACAGAGATCCACGTCCAGTACTATAACAACGGCGGCTTCACCTACGACAACGCGGCCAACCAGCAGGTGTCGGAAGGCAGCGTCGACGGACTGGTCGCGGGCAGCCTGATGCTGATCGAGGGGTTCACCGTGGCCTACGGCACCGGCTGGCACTTCAACGGGCTGCGGCCCGACCAGGTGGCGTTCGGGGTCCCGTCGGGAACGAGCTCGGGCAACACCGGCTTCGTGACGCCGACGGTGGTGGCCAACACGCTCAACTGTCTCGCCCGGCTGACCAACTGCGGCAGCATCAAGCCGGCCCAGGCCTATCCGAGCTTCCGCGGCGCGATGACCTGGTCGATCAACTGGGACAGGCATGACGGGTACAACTTCTCGGTGCCGACGAAGGCGGCCCTGAACACGTTGCCCTGAAGATTCGAGGACGTCGTTGTCTTGCCGGAAGGGGCGCCCGCGGGCGCCCCTTTCTTCGTCCTGGCGGCGTCAGAGCGTCAGGTCGCCGACGAACACGATCGGCCCGGTCGGCACGCCGTGCGGCGATCCGCCCAGCGGTTCCACGGTGACCGCCAGGCCCTTCGTGTCCCTGGGCAGGGTGCGCTTGCTCAAGGCCGTGAGCTTGTCAGAAGAAATCACGCCCAGCGAGGCCGGCGCGCCGTTGCGCGGCAGCGCCCACAGCTCCAGCGACTGCTGCGGCGTCAGCGCGACCTTCTGCAAGGGCTGGATCGACAGCTGCTGGCGATCGGGGCTCAGGCCGGCGACCAGGGCCTCGGTGCCCTGGGTGGCGTGCAGCACGACGATCATCGGCGCCTCGGCGGGAGCGTTGTGCGTGCTCGTGCCCAGCACCACCGCCGCCACGGTGGCGAAGGTGGCGAAGGCCTGCCAGAAGCGCAGGCGCCACGGCGACGGCCGGGGCTGCGCGGCCCAGCCGAGGGTGCTCTCGATGGCCGACCACACGCGCGGCGCCGGCGGCACCGCGTCGGCCTTCAGGGCCATCGGCAGCAGGCGCCGCTCCCAGCCGGCGACCGCCTCGCGCAGTACCGGGTGGGCCGGCAGCAGTGCATCGAAGCGGCGGCGCGCGCCGCCGGTCAGCGTGCCCAGGACGTACTCGGCCGCCAGGCGGTCGGGGAGTTCTCCACGGAACAGGTTCATGACGTGGCCTCCGACCAGCCGCAGCGTTCGAGGCAGGCCTTCAAGGCGATCAGCCCGCGCCGCACCCACGTCTTGACGGAGCCCAGCGGCGCGCCCAGGTGCGCCGCGATCTCGCCGTGGCTCAGGCCCTGGTAGTAGGCCAGCGAGATGGACTGCTGCTGCGAGCCCTGCAGCGTGCCCAGGCAACCCTGGACGGCCTCGGCCTCGGAGCGCGCCTCGAAGGTCCGGGCCGGGCCGGGACCGGGGTCGGGCAGGCGGTGCGAGGGATCGTCGTCGCCGTCGTCGGCCCGGCCCGGCAGGTCGGCCATGGCCACCTCCGGGCGCGCGCCGCGCGAACGCAGGTGGTCGATGGCGCGGTAGCGCGCCGTGGCCGCCATCCAGGCCATCGGCGAGCCGGCGCCGGCGCGGTACTGGCCGGCCGCCTTCCAGATGCGCACGTAGACGTCCTGCAGCAGGTCCTCGGCCAGCGCGCCGCGGCCCACCAACTGCGCGACGACGCCCAGCAGGCGCGGCGCCGTGGCTTCGTAGAGCTGGCGAAAGGCCTGGCGGTCGCCGAGGGCGCAGCGCCCCAGCCAGTCGCCGAGCCGGGTCTCGAGGTCGTCCGCGCCTTTCAGTACGGACGCTGTCATGTGGGGATCGCTTTCACGAAGGGGGTTCCTGGTTGGGACGACACGCAAGTGCGGCGCGCGTGAGTTTGCAGCGCCGGTGCCGGTTCGGGCAAGCGGCGGCAGGCGACGGCGGACGGGGGCAACGCGCGGGAGTTCCATGAGATCACGTGCCGGGGCGCCAGAAGGACGCATCGACTTGGGGATTACGCGGAGAAGGCCGTAGCGGATTCGCCCCCGCCGAGCATTCCCTATACTCGACAAGGCCATCGTGACGCACTTCACGACGCCGAGCTCGACCGGACGGCACATCGATTGCTCGGCGGCGAACAAGGGGCGTCCAGGGCCGCTGTTCGACCCGTCGACCGCGCCCGGAATTTGCTTCAATGGATCGGACCGCTCTCGCAACACGTCGGAGGTCAACTTGGCTGCAGCGAACCCACCGTCTCCCGAGGCCCGCGCCCCGCGGATCCCGATCGCGCGCATGCGATCGCTGTACCGGCTGGACGCCGTCAGCCAGCGCCTGGCCAAGCTGCAGCAGCAACAGGAACACGAGCACCTTCGCACCACCTACGAGCGCATGCTTGAAAAGGGTGCCGACCGCTTCCAGGTCAAGCCCGCGGGCCTGCCGGCGATGGACCACCTCTACGACGAGCTGCCCAACTTCCACGACGCGCTCGACGACGTCAAGCGCCAGATCGCGCTGTGCCAGGACAGCCGCGACGCGCTCGAGATCATGCCCATCCTGCTGCTGGGCCCGCCGGGCGTCGGCAAGACGCACTTCGCGCGCGAGATCGCCGAGCTGCTGGGCACCGGCATGGGCTTCATCTCCATGAGCTCGCTGACCGCCGGCTGGGTGCTCAGCGGCGCGTCCAGCCAGTGGAAGGGCGCGCGCCCCGGCAAGGTGTTCGAGACGCTGGTGGACGGCGAATACGCGAACCCGGTGATGGTGGTCGACGAGATCGACAAGGCGCGCGGCGAGCACGCCTACGACCCGCTGGGCGCGCTGTACGGCCTGATGGAGCACGACACCGCCGAGGCCTTCACCGACGAATTCGCCGAGGTGCCGATCGACGCCAGCCAGGTGATCTGGGTGGCCACGGCCAACGACGAGCGCGCGATCCCCGAGCCCATCCTCAACCGCATGAACGTCTACCAGGTGCAGGCGCCCGACCGCGCCGCGGCGCGCGCGATCGCGCAGCGCCTGTACGCCGAGATCCGCGCCGACCACGACTGGGGCCAGCGCTTCGACCCGGTGCCGCACGCCGACGTGCTCGATCGCCTGGCCGAACTCGCGCCGCGCGAGATGCGGCGCGCCCTGATGACCGGCTTCGGCAACGCGCGCCTGGCCGGCTGCGACGCCATCCGCCTGGACGACCTGCCGGCCAGCGGCGGGCGGCGCGCGAAGATCGGCTTCACGCACTGACGCCGGCAGGCGCGGAAACCGCACCCGCCGGCTCATCGGGTGAGCCGGTGGCCCGCCTATGATGGCCCATGGCCACCACCCTTGACGGGCGACTCGTCGTCGCCATCTCGTCCCGCGCGCTGTTCGACTTCGAGGAGGAGAACCGCGTCTTCGAAGGCACCGACGACCGCGCCTACATGCGGCTGCAGCTCGAACGCCTGGACGTCCCGGCGCGCCCCGGCGTCGCGTTCTCGCTGGTACGCAAGCTGCTGCAGTTCCGCGACCCGGCGCCGCGCGTCGAGGTGGTGCTGCTGTCGCGCAACGACCCCGTCTCGGGCATGCGCGCGTTCCGTTCGGCCAAGCACTACGGCCTGCCGATCGAGCGCGGCACCTTCACCCGCGGACGCAGCCCATGGCGCTACCTGCGGCCGCTGGGCGCGCACCTGTTCCTGTCCACCAACGAGGAGGACGTGCGCTCGGCGCTGGAGGCCGGCGTGCCGGCCGCGCGCGTGTTCCCGCACTCGGCGCACGCCTCGGACGCCCATCCGCACGAAGTGCGCATCGCCTTCGACGGCGACGCCGTGCTGTTCTCCGACGAGGCCGAGCGCGTCTTCCAGGCCCAGGGGCTGGACGCGTTCCAGGCCCACGAGTCCTCGCAGGCCGCCACGCCGCTCGCGCCCGGCCCGTTCAAGCCGCTGCTGCAGGCGCTGCAGCTGCTGCAGCGCTCGTCCACCGACGCGATGAAGGTGCGCACCGCGCTGGTCACCGCGCGCAGCGCGCCCGCGCACGAGCGCGCGATCCGCACGCTGATGGAGTGGCAGATCGAGATCGACGAGGCGATGTTCCTGGGCGGCCTGCCCAAGGGCGAGTTCCTGCGCGAGTTCGAGCCCGACTTCTTCTTCGACGACCAGACGCGCCACGTCGAGAGCGCGGCCAGCCACGTGCCTTCGGGCCACGTGGCGGCCGGCATCGCCAACCAGCTCGCCGGCGGATCCGGCGACACCCGATAATCGGGCCCCCGAGGAGGTCCGATGAAGACGCTGTCCATCGCCAACGGCGAGTTGTGGTTGCACGCGCCGGGCGCTGCCCCGAGCCAGATCGAGTCGCCGTTCGCCAAGGAGCTGATCGAGCGCGACGCGCAGAGCCGGCGCACGACCGGCTGGAAGAACGCGCCGCGCGAGCAGACCGGCATGATCCCGTCCGCCAGCCTGTGGGGCCAGCGTGGCGGCGCGCCCGAGGGCGGCGTGCTGAGCTCGCGTTTCGAGCAGGTGCGCCCCGGCGACGACGACCAGACGCTGTACTACCTGGTCGCGGTGGGCGACACCCTGGGCCTGTTCCGCCGCCACCTGGCCGAGGATCGCGAGGTGCGGCTGTTCCACCGCACCAACTGGGCCTGCCTGGGCTTCGTCTACAACCCCGACGACAGGCGGCTGGTGCTGGCGGCGCGCAACGCCAACGGCAGCGCGCACCTGGAGGTCTACGACGAGGAAGGCACGCGGCGCGGTGCGATCACCGACGGCGACTGCGTCGACGCCGCGCCTTCGCTGGTGCCGGGACGCGCGCGCACGGTGGTCTACCAGTCCAGCGGCATCGCGCGCCACCCGCAGACCGGCCAGATGATGGCGATCGGCCACGGCTGCGTGCACCTGCTCGACTACGGCAGCGGCCGCATGGAGACGCTGCTGGACGATCCGAAGTTCGACTTCGTCGCCCCTCGCATGGACGCCCAGGGCGCGCTCTACGCGATCCGCCGGCCGGCCGACAAGCCGCAGCGCGAACGCGCCGGCCTGGCCCTCAAGGACACGCTGCTGATGCCGTTCCGGCTGCTCAAGGCGGTGTTCGGCTACCTGAACTTCTTCACGATGGTCTACGGCAAGGAGCCGCTTCGTTCTGCCGGCGGCCCGCGCACGCCGGAGCTCGACCAGGATCTCGGCAAGCTGTGGCTGCACGGCCGCATGATCGAGCTCTCGAAGGTCAAGACCGATCCGCAGTACGGCGGCAACCTGGTGCCGGGCAACTGGGAACTGGTGCGCGTCGCGCGCGCCGGGGCGGTCGCCGAGGTGCTGGCCCGGCACGTGGCCGGCTTCGACCTGCGCACCGACGGCACCCTCGTCTACACCAACGGCTACGACATCGTCGAGCTCGACGGCGGCCAGAGCCGCACCCTCGCCCGCCAGGAGCAGGTGGCCAACCTCAGCGCGGTCTGAGCGAGCGCGTCAGGCGAGCGCGGCGGGCGGCGTCGCCGAGGCCGGCGCCGGCGCGGCGGGCGCCGCGGCGGCAGGGGCCGGCAGGCCGGCGCGCAGCGCCTCGGCCGTCAGCGGCTCGGGCACGTGGTAGTGGAAGCCCTGGGCCCAGTCGATGCCCAGTTCGCGCAGCAGGCCGGCCACGGCCTCGGTCTCGACGAACTCGGCGACCACGGGCTTCTTCAGCAGCCGCGCCATCTCGCTCATCGAGCGCACCATGCCGCCGTGCACCAGGTCGACATCCATGTCGCGCACGAACATGCCGTCGATCTTGATCGTGTCGAACGGCAGCTGGCGCAGGTAGGTGAACGAGGCGAAGCCGCTGCCGAAGTCGTCGAGCGAGAAGCGGCAGCCCAGGCGGTGCAGCGTGTGCATGAACTCGCTGGCGCTCTGCAGGTTGACGATGGCCTCGGTCTCCGTGATCTCGAAGCACATCAGGCGGCCCGGCACGTCGTGCTCGCGCAGCGTGTCGGCCACGTATTGGGCCAGCCCGGGCTCGCGGATCGACACCGCCGACAGGTTGATCGCCACCTGCTCGATGCGGTCGTGCACGTCGGGCATCGCACCCAGCAGCCGCACGACCTCGCGGATCATCCAGCGATCGAGCTCGCCGATCAGGTGGTAGCGCTCGGCCGGGGCGATGAACAGGCCCGGCAGCACCAGCTTCTGGCGGCGCGGATCCCACAGCCGGATCAGCGTCTCGATGTGCAGGCCGTGCACCTGGCCGTCGGCGGCCGCCGCGAGCGGGGTCAGGCGCTGAAAGTAGGCACGGAACTCGTTGCGCTTGAGCGCGTCGACCAGCACCAGCGCCCAGTTGACCGACTCGCGATGGCCCTCGCCGGCGAGCACCGACGAATCATGGACGCGGATCGAGCCGCGGCCGTCGCGCTTGGCCAGGTAGGCAGCCTCGTCGGCGATCAGCATCAGCTGGTCGAACGAGACGATGTCGCGCGCGATGCGTACCACGGCCACCGAGGCGGCCATCTTGAAGCTGCGTTCCTCCCACTGGAACGTGAAGTCGGCCAGCTGGTCGAGCACGCGCCGCGCCAGGCGCGGGCCGCCGTCGGGGCCGCAGTCCTCGACGACGACGCCGAACTTGTCGCCGCCCAGGCGGGCGAAGAAGTCGGTGCGCGCCAGCAGGCCGGCCACGACTTCGGCGAACTGGCGCAGCAGCTCGTCGCCGGCGATGCAGCCGCAGGTCTCGTTGACGAGGCGGAACTGGTCGATGTCGATCAGCAGGAAGACGGCGTCGCACTCGGCGCGCTGCACCCGGGCCAGCAGCTCGGACACGTGGGCGTCGAGCGCGCCGCGGTTGTACAGGCGGGTGACGAAGTCGTGCGTGGCCAGGTAGTTCAGGCGGTCCTGCATGTAGCGCCGCTCGTTGATCTCCTGGCGCAGGTGGCGGTTGGCGATGGTCAGCTCGGCGGTGCGCTCGCGCACCTTTTCCTCGAGGCTGTGATTGAGATCGCGCAGCTGCTCGATGAGCATGCGGCGCTCGAGCTGGTAGCGCACGCGCGCACGCACCTCGTCGGCGTTGATCGGCTTGGAGATGTAGTCGCTGCCGCCGACGGCGAAGCCCTGGCTGACATCGTCGGTGCGGGCGGTGACGAAGATGACCGGCAGGTCGGCGGTGGCCGGATCGGCCTTCAGGCGCCGGCAGACCTCGAAGCCGTCCATGCCGGGCATCATCACGTCCAGCAGCACCAGGTCGGGACGGCCGCGAGCCGCCAGCTCGAGTGCGCGGGCGCCGGACGTGGCGGCCATCAGCTCGCAATGCTCGTCGCCCAGCGTGGCGCTCAGCACGTCGATGTTGTGCGGCGTATCGTCGACGATCAGTATTTTCGAGACTCTGGGGGTTACCACGAACACTCCCGCTCTGCCCAGGACCACCGGGCTGCACCTTGCACCTGCCCGAGTGTAATCACATGCAAGCTCGCACTTCGGGCCGTTTTGGGCTCACATTCGTGGAATGCGGCACGGCCGCCACGGCGCCGAGGCCGCGCCACCACGCTCAGGGGGTCGCGGCGGCATCCGTGGCGTCCATCTGCGCCACCAGCGCGTTGACGCGCTCCTCCAGCAGCTGGAAGTCGTAGGCCTGGGCCGCCTCGTCGAACGCCTGCCAGCGTTCGCCGCCGATCGCCGCCGGCGCGATCGCCTCCATCAGGCGGCCGACCGCGGCCAGTTGGCCGCTGGCGGCCGCCGCGGCCAGCGCGCGCAGTTGCTCGCGCACGCCCGGCGCCAGGCCGGCGGCCGGCGGCGGCACGGCGGAGGGCGCGACCTCGGCCGGCGTGCCGGCCGGCGTCGCCAACGGGCGCAGGCGGACGCCGGCGTGGGCCACCAGCGCGCGGTAGACCTCGTGGAACGGATAGGGCTTGCCGATGAAATCCTGGAAGCCGTTGTCGATGTAGAAGCGGCGCTCGTGCTCCAGGCTGGACGCCGACACGGCCACCACCGGCAGCGCCGCGGTGAACGGGTCGGCACGCAGTCGCTCGATCATCTCCACGCCGTTCATGTGGGGCATGCGGATGTCGCTGAAGACGATGTCGAAGCGCTCGGAGCGGCAGCGCGCCAGGCCCTCGAGCCCGTCGAACGCCTGCATCACCGTGCAGCCGGCGCCGCGCAGCAGGTTGACCAGCACCTCGCGGCTGGCCGGATCGTCCTCGATGACCAGCACCGTGCACGGCGTGGCCGGGTCCAGCACCTGGGCCCCGCTGCCCACCGGGGCGCCGGCGGCAGCCAGGTGGCCGGACGGCAGCGTCAGCCAGAATCGCACCTGCGTGCCGACACCGGGCGTGCTGGCGATGGTCAGCTCGCCGCCCATCGCGCGCGCCAGGTCGCGCGCGAGCGCCAGCCCGAGGCCCGTGCCGCCCTTCTCCTGGCCGGAGGCGCCCTGGCGGAACGGCACGAACAGGTCGGCCAGGTCGGCCGCCTCGATACCGGGGCCGGTATCGCGCACCTCGAACCAGATGCGCTCGGCGCGCTCGGCGTCGCGCCACGCGTGCAGCCTGATGTCGCCGTGCTCGGTGAACTTGAGCGCGTTGCCCAGCAGGTTGGTGACGATCTGGCCGACCTTGTTGCGGTCGCCCTCGACCACCGTCGGCGGCGCCAGCGCAAGATCGCTGCGCAGCACCAGGCCCTTGGCGCGCGCATGGGCGGCGTACAGCGCGTCGAGGTCGCGCAGTTCCTGAAGCAGGTCGAACGGCGCGACGGCCACCTGCAGGCTGCCCGACTCGATCTTGGCCAGGTCCAGCACGTCGTTGATCAGGCCCAGCAGGCGGTTGCCGGCGCTGTGGATGACGCGCAGGCGCGCCAGCGTCTCCTCGGGCAGCGTGCGGTCGGCCATCAGCAGCTGGGTGAAGCCCAGCACCGCGTTCAGGGGCGTGCGGATCTCGTGGCTCATGTTGGCCAGGAACACGCTCTTGCTGCGGTTGGCGCGCTCGGCCTCCTCCTTGGCGGCTTCCAGGGCGGCGATCATGCGGCGGCGCTCGCTGACGTCGCGCAGCACGGCCTGCAGCAGGTTGTGGCCGCCATGGCGGAACAGGCTGATCGTGATCTCGGCGTCGAACTGGCTGCCGTCCAGCCGCCGGCAGCGCCACTCGAAGGTCTTCATGCCGCCGCGCTTGATGTCGTCCAGGTGCGCCGCGGCCAGCGTCGCCGACGCGCCGCCGCCCGGCTGGGTGGCGGGCGCGAAACGGTCCATCGACTGGCCCATCAGCGCGCCGCGCGTGCCGCCGCCCAGCAGTTCGGCGGCGCGGCGATTGCAGTCGACCACCTGGGCGTCGCGGATGATCAGGATCGCGTCGCCGGCCGTCTCGAAGGTGGCCCGGAAGCGCGCCTCGCTGGTCTTGAGCGCCAGGTTGGCGGCGTTGATCTCGGTCATGTCGCGCGCGACGCCGACGACGCCGATGACCTCGCCGCGCTCGTCGCGAACGGCCGTCTTGGTGACCTCCAGCTGGCGCTCGCTGCCGTGCTCGGCCGAGCGTTCCGTCTCGAGGAACACGAGCGGCTCGGCGGCCGCCAGCGTCGCCTGGTCCTGCGCCTGGTAGTGCTCGGCGCGGTCCCAGGCCCCCATCTGGCCGTCGCCCTTGCCCAGGACATCGCCCTCGCTCAGGCCCTGGAAGCGCTCGAAGGCCGCATTGACGGCCAGGTAGGCACCGGCACGATCCTTCATCCACACCTGCTCGGGCAGGCTGCGCAGCAGCGCGCGCAGGCGCGCCTCGTGCACCAGCAGGTATTCGCGCGACTCGCGCAGCAGCACTTCGGTGCGCTCACGCTCGGCCACCTCCACCGACAGCTTGCGGTTGGCCTGCCCGAGGCGTTCGATGGCGTCGAGCACGCTGCGGCGCGAGCGCCAGCCGCCCAGGCCGGCCGCCAGCAGCGCGATCGCGCCGATGCCTGCGAGCGCCAGCAGCACGAAGTCGGTTCCGCGCTCGCGCACCAGGTGCTCCAGCTCGGGCACGGGTTCGGCCACGTAGACGTCCAGGTTCTCGCGGTCCATGTGGCGGCGCACCAGCACCCGGGGAACCGGGTCGTCGCCGATCAGGTGCATGCCGGGGGTGTCGGCCGCGTCCCAGGGCACGATGCGCAGCGGCGCCAGCGCGGCGTCCGCGTACAGCCGCGCGCGCTGCGCAGCGGGCAGCGCGGCGGCCCCCGCGCCGGGCAGGGTTCGCAGCAGCAGGGTCGGGTCCTGCGACATGATCACCACGCCCATCGCGTCCACCACGAAGGCGCCCTCGTGGCCCACCATCGCCGCCATCGAGCGCGTGTTGCGCTTGACGAAGACGGCGCCGGTGAAGCGGCCCTCCTCGTAGATGGCTGCGCCGAAATACATGCCCGGGATGCCGGTGCTGTGGCCGACGGCGAAGCCGCGCGCCGAATGCTGGTCGCGCGTCTGCTCGAAGAAGGCACGGTCGTTCATGTGCTGGCCGACGAGGCTGCCGACGGTGCCGGCGTCGCTGGAGGCCACGCAGGTGCCGGCGTCGTCGCGCAGGTAGATGAGGTCGGCGCCCAGTTCCTCCGCCGACGACGCGAGGAAGTCGTTCATCGTGGCCAGCTCCGGCTGCGCCTGCAGCACGGAGCGCAGCTCGGGCGTCGGCTCGAGGGCGGTCTGCGCGCTCGGCCCGGCGGCGGTGACGGCGTGGCGCACCGTGGGCAGCCGGGTGAGCATGTGGGCGACGCCGTCGAGCTGCGCCAGGCCGTTGCGCAGGCCGTTCTCGACCAGCAGCTGCCGCGCTCGCGCCTGCGCGGTGGCGGCCTCGACAGTGCGTTGCACGCGCTCGCGCAGGTGGCGCGCGTTGAGCTCCCAGGCCACCGCCGTCCAGGCCAGCATCAGCATCAGCACGACCAGCGCCCAGCGGCGCGCCCACGGGCTGCGCAGCACCGAGCGCACGTCCTCGTTTGCATCGGGCGGCACGTAGGGCGGGATCGACGAATCGATCCGCGTGCCGACCCGCGTCTCGTCGGTCACGTGAGCACCCCCCCGGCCGCACGCGGCTCGAGCGCGCCGTCGCGGTCCAGCGCATCGCGCAGGCGCGCTTCCAGGGTCGCGAAGTCGTATTGGCGCAGGTCGCCCTCGAGCTGGGCCAGCAGCCCGTCGGGCAGCGCCGGCGCCCCGGCGGCCAGCACCGCGAGCTGGTCGCGCACCTGCGTCATCGACCCCGCCGCGGCGCTGTCGGCCAGGCGGACGAGCTGCGCGCGCACGCCCGCCTGGACGCCGGTGGCGGCCGGCGCCGTGGCGGGCCGCACCGGCACCGCGTCGGCAGCCGGCTCGGCGGGCGCGGGCACGAGGCGGGCGCCGGCATGCAGCGCCAGCATCTCGTGGATGGCGCCGAAGTCGTAGGGCTTGCCGACGAAATCCTGGAAGCCGTGCTCGAGGTAGTAGCGCCGTTCGTGCTGCAGGCTGGACGCCGACACCGCCACCAGCGGCAGCGCGCACGTGCGCTCGTCGGCCCGCAGCGCCTGCAGCATGCTCAAGCCGTCCATGCGCGGCATGCGGATGTCGCTGAAGACGATGTCGAACGGCTCGTCGTCCGGCCGCGCGCGGCAGGCGGCGAGACCGGCCTCGCCGTCGACGGCCGCCTCGACCTCGCAGCCGATGCCGCGCAGCAGCGTCACCAGCACGTCGCGGCTGTGCGGGTCGTCCTCCACCACCAGCGCGCGCACCAGGCTGCCGGGCGCGAGCCGCTGTCCGCCGACGTAGAGCGGGGCCGGCGCGGCGGCGCCCTCGACGCGCGCCATCGGCAGGCGCAGCCGCACGGTGGTGCCGCGACCCTTCTCGCTGGCCACGCTCAGCTCGCCGCCGAGCGCGTGGGCGATGCGCCGGGACAGATTCAGGCCGAGGCCGGTGCCGCCCTTGTCGAGGCCGGCCGCGCCCTGGCGGAACGCCGTGAAGACCTCGGCCAGTTCCTGCGCGTCCATGCCGGGGCCGGTGTCCTGCACCTCGACCAGCGTGTCGCCGCCGGCGCGCCAGGCGCGCAGCGCGATGTGGCCGGCGTCGGTGAACTTCAGCGCGTTGCCCAGCAGGTTGAGCACCACCTGGCCGAACTTCGCGCGGTCGGTCACCAGGGCGGCCTCGTCGTCGAGATCGACGTCCAGGTGCATCGCCAAGCCCTTGGCCTCGGCGCGCGGCGCGAACAGCGCGAAGATCTCGCCCAGCTCGCGACGCAGCGCGATCGGCGCCAGGTGCACCTGCAGCGCGCCGGCCTCGATCTTGGCCAGGTCCAGCACGTCGTTGATCAGGCCCAGCAGCCGCTGGCCGGCGCTGTAGATCACGCGCAGGCGGTCGCGCGCCTCGGGGGCCTGGCGGCGGTCCTCGATCAGCAGCTGGGTGTAGCCGAGCACCGCGTTGAGCGGCGTGCGGATCTCGTGGCTCATGTTGGCCAGGAACTGCGACTTGGCCCGGTTCGCGGCCTCGGCGTGCTGGCGCGCATCCTGCAGCAGCGCCTCGGTGCGCCGGTGGCCGTCGATCTCGTCGCGCAGCCGGGCGTTGGTGCTCGCCAGGTCGCGCGTGCGGGCCTGCACCTGGCTCTCGAGCTGCCCGTGCGCGTCCTGCAGCAGTTCGTCGCGGCGCCGGCGTGCGGCCAGCAGCGCGGTGAGCAGGGCCGTGAACGCGAGCCCGCTCGCCAGCACCGAGACCTGCAGCCAGCCCGGCCGCGGCAAGGCGCCGGCCCAGGCCGGGCGCGCCAGCACCGCCCAGCGGCGATCGGCCACCGCCAGGTCGTGGCGCATCGACACGCCGCCGGCGAACTGCCGCGCGAGCGCCGCCCGCTCGGCGGGTTCGACGATGCGCAGCGCCTTCGCGTCGCCCCACAGCAGCCCCGCGCTCGCCGGCGCGTCCGGATCGAACAGCAGCAGCGCCTGGTCGTGCGTGCCCATGCGGGCGACCGAGGCTTCCAGCAACGCGGCGAGATCCAGCGTGGCGGCCACCAAGCCGCGCACGCGGCCAGGATCGAACGGCCCGCGCGCGGCGATCGCGGCGTCCTGCACCGGCGCGTACAGCGTCTGCACGAGCCGGCCTTCCGGGCTGCTGACCACGCTGGCGAGCGGCGGCGTGGCGGTCATCGCGTTGGCGGCGACGGCCCGGGCGAGCGCGGAGCCGCGCTGCGCGTCGTGCGCGTGGTCGAGCCCGACCAGGGCCTCGCGGCCGGCCTCGGGGTCGGTCCAGGCGACCGGGAAATACTCGTTGCGCGCCCCGGCGCGCACGACCGCGCCCTGCGCATCGACCTCGCGGATGGACATGCCATCGAGCCAGCCCGGCGCCGTCTCGAAGGCGTCCCGCCCGGCCAGCGGAACGCGCGGCAGCCAGGCGAAGGTCGACTGCCAGCGGCTGCGCGCGAGCAGGGGCGTGGCGACCGCACGGAATTCGGTCGCGTCGATGGTGGTCTTGTAGAAGTAGTGCTGCAGGGTCTCGAGGTCGCGCGCCGTGAGTTCGACGTGGGTCTGCAGGGTCATCGCGAGCCGCCCCGCATCGGCCTTGAAGCGTTCGGTCTGCGCGTCGCGCACGCCCAGTCCCACCGCGAACGTGCAGAACGCCGTCAGGCCCAGGCCCAGGCAGATCAGGGGAAACGGCTGCACCGTGAGGCGATCCTCGCGCAGGCGCGGATGCCACAGCAGCAGCAGGGCCGGCGCGAGCACCAGCATCCCCGTGACGGCGCCCAGCCAGGCGGCCACCCAGCCGGCCAGCGGCTCGGTGCCCGGGCCGCCGGGCACGTCCACCCACGCGAGCGCGCCCGCCGAGGCGCCCACGAGGCCGCACAGTGCCACCGTCAGCGCGTAGCGCAGCGTCTGGCGCACCGGATTGCGGGGCAGTTCGCGCGGAAACGAGGCCAGGGCCCCGGCGGCCAGGACGGCCTGCGCGAGCTCGCCCAGGGTGACCAGTGCCGCGGCGCGCACGCCGCCGGCCTCGGGACCGGCGAGCGCGTTGGCGGCGAACAGGCCGATGGCCAGTCCGGCCAGCGCGCGCCATCCGAACACCATCAACGCGGCGAGCGCCAGCCCGGCGTCCAGCCAGTCGGCCGCGACCGGGCCCGGCACGATGGACAGCCACGACCCCAGCCGAGCCAGCACCCACGCCGCGCCGGCAAGGCCCATCGTGAGCAGCAGGTTTCGTCGCACCGGCAACAGCATCACCGCGCGTTTCCTCCCGGGGAACGAGGCAGGAATGCCCGTGCCGATGATAGCGCCGGCCCCGCGCCGCGAATCTGCTAACTTGCGGTCCGTCCCGTCACGAGAACCGCCATGTCCGACGACTTCTTCGCCCCGCCGCCGTTTGACCCCGCCAGCGCCCGTGCGACGCTCGCGCGCGCGCTGCGCGACCTGCAGCTCGCAGAGCGCAACGGCGCTTTCGAATTCAGGGGCCAGCCCGTGGTCAAGGCCCGCGTCGAGGGCGCGGTGCTGAAGCTGGACGTCGCCAGGCGCCCGGCGCGCTCACCCGACTGGGAGCACGCGGAGGCCGCCGACCACGCACGCCTGCGCCGCTTCATCGACGACGTGAAGAAGCGCGTGGCGCGCTGGGCCGACGGCCGCGACGACGACTAGGAATCCGCGGACCCGACGACGATCACGAAGTGCTTGCGCAGTGCCTGCAGCACCTCGAACGAGCCCGCGAAGCCCGCCGGGATCACCAGCGCCTCGCCGGGGCCGGCCTCGGTGAACGTGCCGTCGGCGGCGTGCAGGCGGCAGCGGCCGGCCAGCACCACCATGTACTCGTGCTCGGTCGGGTCCATCTGGATGCGCCAGCGCCCGACCTCGCATTCCCAGATGCCGGCCACCAGGCCGGCCGGGGCGCTCTCGTAGAGCACCCAGGTGCGGCGCTCGGGCGCGCCGATCTCGCGCCGATCCTCGCGCGGGTGGTCGATCTCGGGGGCGGCGGACGGGGGGTCGAACTTGACGATGGAAGCCATGGCGATCTCTAGCGGATGGTCAGGGGAATGGTGACGGGGCCGTCGTTGACGAGGTGCACCTGCATGTCGGCGCCGAAGCGCCCGCTCGCCACGCGCGGGTGGCGCTCGGCGGCCAGGCGCAGGACGGTCTCGTAGAGCCGGCGGCCGAGCTCGGGCGGCGCGGCGCCGGTGAAGCTCGGGCGGTTGCCGCCGCTCACGTCGGCGGCCAGCGTGAACTGGCTGACGACCAGCAGTCCCGCGTCGGGCACGTCCTGCACGCTGCGGTTCATCTTGCCCGCGTCGTCGGCGAAGATGCGCAGCTTCAGCAGCTTGGCGACGAGCCGGTCGGCGTGGGCGTCGGTGTCGCCGGGCTCGGCGCACACCAGCACCAGCAGCCCGGGGCCGATCGCCCCGACGGTGGCGCCGGAGATGTCGACGCGTGCCTCGCGCACGCGCTGGAGGACGGCCAGCATGGCGCGGCGCCCTCAGCCCGGCGCCGGCCGGCCGTCGGGCGCCGGCTCGTCGACATAGGCCTCGACGTCGTTGGGCAGCAGCTGGATCGAGGTGCGCAGCCCGGTGACGTCGCGCATCAGCGCGCGCTCGACCTCGGCCCGCACCGCGGCGGCACGGCCCAGCGTCCAGGCCGCCGGCACGTGCATGTGCAGGTCGACGTAGCGGCGCTGGCCGGCGCGGCGCGTGACCACGTGGTCGAACCGGATCGGCTGCGCCTCGAAGGCGGCCAGCGTGCGGTCGATCTGCGCCAGGATCTCGGGTTCGACGGCCATGTCCATCAGCCCGTCGGCCGAGCGCCAGACCAGCGCGACGCCCTCGCGCACGATGTTGCCCGCCACGCACACGGCCACCACGGGATCCAGCCACAGCCAGCCGGTGAAGTGCACGCCGACGAGGCCGGCGACGACGCCGACCGACGTCCACACGTCGGTGATCAGGTGCCTGGCGTCGGCCTCCAGCGCGATCGAGCGCACACGCGCGGCCTTGCGCAGCATCGCCAGCGCGAGCCCGCCGTTGAGCGCCGTGGACGCCAGCGACAGCCCGATGCCCAGGCCGAGGGCCTGCACCGGCGCCGGATGGAACAGGCGCTCGCCCGCCGCGCCGACGATGGCGATCGCCGCGGCCACGATCAGCACGCCCTCGAACCCGCTGGAGAAGTACTCGGCCTTGTGGTGACCGTAGGGATGCTGCTCGTCCGGCGGCTGCTCGGCCCACGACACCATCATCAGCGCGAACACCGCGCCGACCAGGTTGACCAGCCCCTCCAGCGCGTCGGAGAGCAGGCTCACCGAGCCGCTGACGTACCAGGCGCAGGCCTTCAACGCGATCGTCGCCACGGCGACGGCCGCGGAGACCTTGAGGTACGAGCTGATCTGCATGCCGCCATTGTCGCCGGGCGGCACCGGTGCGCCGGCGCGCGGGCTCAGTTGCGCAGCAGGCTGTAGGCGGAATTGAGGAACACGCGGCGGTCGAACGTCGCGATGCGCGCCATGGCCTCGCCCTGGCCGCGCGAATGCGAGATCGCGTCGAAGACGGCCAGCCGCAGGTGGCGCACGTCCTCGTCCGAATGGACCCACTGCAGCCGCGACGTCACGCCCACGCTGAGCGCCGCCGGGACGTCCGCCAGCAGTTCCTCGCACAGGCTGCGCAACAGGATGATGCCGATGCGGGAGTCATCCGGGCCGAATACCCGGGCCAGGAGCCCGCGGGCGCCATTCAACAGATTCATCATGCTTCTCGAAGGTTTCAAGGAGCCGATGGATCTGCCGCTCGACGAACGACGTCGCGGCTCCATCAGCGCGAGCCGGACTGTCGCACCGGACGGCGCCAGCGGACCGAGGGTGCCGGCACTAAAACCCGGCGCGCGTGCCCTACCCGGCGCCATCGGCCCCGAACGTCGCCGCGGATGAAACACCCGCGTGAAATAGTGCCAGCGCGCCGCGGGCCTACCGGGTGCCCGGCTGCCGCGCGACGTCGACGGTGCGCGGGGGCGACCCGCCGACGGCGCGCGCCTGGATCTTGCTCGGCAGTGGAGAAACAGGTGCAACGCCGGCACGCCGCAGCGGCGCCCGGCCGGCAGAATCGCCCACGGCGAGAACGCCGATTGCCGCCCCCGGTCATGACGCCCCCCACCCGACAGTTGCCCTGGACGCTCGCCGACATCGACTTCGCCGCCGTCGAGGTGGCGCAGGTGCGCGACGACGCGACGCTGTTCCTGCTCGTCTGCGGCGCATCGTTCGTCGAGAGCGCCAGCCATACCTACGCCTGCAACCTCGTGGAGCGCTTCGCCGCCGATGCGGAGGTGGCCGACTGGCTGCGCGCGCACTGGGAGCCGGAGGAGCTCCAGCACGGGCGGGCCCTGGAGGCCTACGTGCGCCGCGTGTGGCCGGAATTCGACTGGGACGGCGCCTACGCCGGCTTCCTGGCCGAGTACGCCCGGCTGTGCACGCCGGACGACCTCGAACCCACCCGGGGCCAGGAAATGGCCGCGCGCTGCATCGTCGAGATGGGCACGACGACCTACTACCAGGCGCTGCACGCGGCCTGCGCGGAGCCGGTGCTGCGCGCGCTGGCCTGGCGCATCCGCGGCGACGAGGTGCGCCACTACAAGCACTTCCACGCGTTCTTCCTGAAATACCGCCGTCGCGATCGCCTGGGTCGGCGCCATGTGCTGGCCGCGCTGGTGCGCCGCGCCTTCGACCTGCGGCGCGAGGACACGACGATCGCGCTGCGCCACGCCGCCGCCTGGCGCGAGGGCGCCGCGTTCGCGCCGACGTCGGCCGGCGTGCCGGCGACGGCCGACGACCTCACGCGCCAGGCCTACCGACGCGTGCGCAGCCACCTGCCGATGGAGCTCGCCGTGCGCATGGCGATCCAGCCCTTGCAACTCGGCTCCGGCCTGCGGCGCTGGATGGTGCGACCGCTGGCGGCGCTGGGCGCCGGACTGCTGCGGGACTGAAGCAGCGGCGCGCCCTCACGGCGGCGCGCGGGGAGCGCTCGCGACCGGCGGCGGCGACGACGCCACCCGCAGGCCGACGACCAGCGGATCGTGGTCGGACGCCCGCCACGGCGTCGGCGTCCAGGTCGACGGTGCCGACGCCGCGGCGCCGGGCGCGCGCAACGCGAACGCGTAGTCCAGCAGCGCGGGCTCGTCGGCATCGACGTGCCAGGCGGTGACGCCGGTCACGCGCGGCGCCAGCGACGCGCTGGCGAACACGCCGTCGAGGCGGCCGGCGGCGCCGTCGAAGACGAACGAATAGCCGGCCGGGTCGAAGCGTGCCACCTGGTCGGCGAAGCCGCGCTCGGCCAGCAGCGCGGGCGCATCCTCGCGGGCGTAGGCGTTGAAGTCGCCCACCAGCAGGGTGTCGCCGATGCCGGTCGCGCGCGCGACGGCGTGCGCGAAGCGCGCCAGCGCGCGAGCCTGCGCGGCGCGCCGGTGGCTGAAGCAGCCCTGCAGGTCGCCCCGGTCGCGCTCGGCGCCGGAAGCGCCGTCGCAGCGGCGCGACTTGAAGTGGCTGGCGACGACGGTCAGGCGCGCCGCGCCATCGGCCGTCGCGAAGGTCTGCGCCAGCGGCGGGCGGGCATGCACCGGGTCGGCGTCGACTCGCGCGGGGCCGACGGGCAGCACCCGCGCCGGCTTGTAGAGGAGCGCCACGCGGATCGCGTCGTCGCCGGCCAGGCCCGGCGGCGTGTCGACCGCCGCCCACGTGGGGATGCCGGCGCGCGCGTTGAGCGCGCCGACCAGCGTGCCCAGCGCGACCGCGCCGTTGTTCTCGACCTCCATCAGCGCCACGATGTCGGCGTCGATCGCCGCCAGCATCTCGACGATCTTGGCCTGCTGGCGCTCGAACTCCCGCGCGGAGCGGGCGCCGCGGCAATCGGTCGACCGCCGCCGCGGGCCGCAGGCATGGCGGCCGTCGGCCGGCGTGCTGAAGTAGTTGTCGAGGTTGGCCGCGGCGATGCGCAGGTCCCCGCCCACCGGGTCGGGCGCGGGCCGGCGCGGGTTCGCGCGCACGAAGGCCGGCGGGCGCACGGGCTGGATCTTCCACGTGCCGGGTCCCTCGGCGCGCGCCGACGCCAGCCCGTAGTCGATCACGCCGGTGACGGCGTCGACGGTGTCGCCCGCGCGCACGCTGCCGTCGTCGCCCAGGTAGGGCACCGGTGCCGGGAACTGGCGCGCCGATGCGTCGTCCAGCACGATGGAGCGGCGGACGTTCGCGCGCGCCAGCGCCTGGGCGGCCGCGCCAGGGCGCACAAGGTTGGTGGGCGCCTGGACGCGTCCGCCGGCCGCCAGCGTCAGCTGGCCGAAGCGGCCGAGGAAGAAGTTCTGCTGCACCGTCAGCGGCCCGCGCAGCGTGACCAGCATGCCCTCGAAACGTTCCAGGTCGTCGCCCTCGGGCAGCGGCAGCGTGACGGGCACGGGCACCACGTCGCAACCGGCGCGCCGCACCTGCAGGACGTCGAGGTCGTGCAGCTCGGTGATCGGGTGGGCCAGCGTCTCGCGGTTGTCGGGCGCGCCGACGTTGAACTCCACGACGCGCCCGGCCACGCGCACGCACTGGCCCGCCACCACCGCCGCGGGGGCGTCGCCCGTGAACACGAACAAGCCGTGCGAGGCGCGCGCGCCGCCTGTGCCCGGCATCGATTGGAGGAAGAAGCCGTTGCTCGCAACCAGCGTCACCGCGCCCTCGGTGACCACGCGCCGCCCCGCCCACGGACTGCGCGCGCCGCGCCCCTGGATCGCGGCGATGGCGACGTCGGCGCCCGGGGACGCCGCCGGCGCCGGCTCGCCCGCGCCCGCCGGACGGGTCGATGCCAGCACGGCCAGTGCCAGGTATCGCAACAGGTGGGAAGGGGCCAGCCGCATGCGATCCATGTTGCCGCACCCACCCGCGAACGGCGCCCCCCGGACCAGCCCCTAAAATCGATTTCGGCGCGGCGATACAACGTTCCTGCGAGAACGACGCAACGCGCCTTCCGTCCGGGAGGGACAAGCGTGATATTCGGCATCGATCTGGGCACCACCAACAGCCTCATCGCCTGGCTCAAGGACGGCGTGCCCACGCCCGTGGCCAACGTGCACGGGAGCGTGCTGACGCCGTCCGTCGTCTCGGTGGACGCCGACGGCAGCGTGCTGGTGGGCGCCACCGCGCGCGAGCGCCTGGTCACGCACCCCAAGCGCAGCGCGGCCTCGTTCAAGCGGTTGATGGGCACCGGCCAGAAGGTGACGCTGGGCGGCGTGCACTACCGGCCCGAGGACCTGTCGGCGCTGGTGCTGCGCGCCCTGAAGGCGGACGCCGAGCACGCCACCGGCGAGCGGGTCGAGGAGGTCATCATCTCGGTGCCGGCCTACTTCAACGACCAGCAGCGCAAGGCGACGCGCCTGGCCGGTGAACTGGCCGGCCTGAAGGTGCTGCGCCTGGTCAACGAGCCGACCGCCGCGGCGCTGTTCCACGGCATCCACGAGCGCGACGCCGACGCCACGTTCCTCATCATCGACCTGGGCGGCGGCACCTTCGACGTGTCGATCCTCGAGCGCTTCAGCGGCGTGATGGAAGTGCGCGCCACGGGCGGCGACAGCTTCCTGGGCGGCGACGACTTCACCGAGGCCCTGGTGCTGTTGCTGGCGCGCAAGGCGGCGCTCGCCGACAAGGCGCTCGCCGACCCGGCCCGCCTCGGCGCGCTGCGCTTCGCCGCCGAGTCCGCCAAGCGTGCGCTGGCCTCGGCCGCCAGCTGCGAAGTCGACCTGCAGGGCCTGGGCCTGGGCCTGGTCGCCGTGACGCAGGCCGAGTTCGACAAGGCCTGCGAGCCACTGCTCGAGCGCCTGCGGGCACCCATCGAGCGCGCGTTGCGGGACGCGCGGCTGCGCGTGGCCGACCTCGACGAGATCGCGCTGGTCGGCGGCGCCAGCCGCATGCCCATGGTGCGCCGCCTGGTCGCGCAGCTGTTCGGCCGCCTGCCGGCGCGCCACCTCGACCCCGACCAGACGATCGCGCTCGGCGTGGCCGTCTGCGCAGGCCTGACCAGCCGCGACGCGGCATTCGAGGAGATGGTGCTCACCGACGTCTGTCCCCACACGCTGGGCATCCGCATCAGCGAGTCGGACGGCCGCGGCGGCCACGTCGGCGACGTCTTCCTGCCCATCATCGAGCGCAACACCGTCGTGCCGGCGAGCCGCGTGAAGACGGTGCAGACCGTGGCCGACAACCAGACCACGCTGGCCGTCGACATCTTCCAGGGCGAATCGCGCCACTGCAGCCAGAACATCGAGCTGGGCAGCGTCGAGCTCGCGATCCCGCCGCTGAAGGCGGGCGCCGTCCACGTCGACGTGCGCTACACCTACGACGTCAACGGCATCCTGGACGTCGACATCGCCGTCGCCGACCACGGCATCGAGCGCAACCTCGTCATCCGCAAGCTGGCCGGCGACATCAGCGACGCCGAGATCGAGCGCCGGCGCGTCGAGCTCGCCGCGTTGAAGGTGCACCCGCGCGACCAGGACCAGAACCGCCTGGTGCTGGCGCGCGCGAACCGCCTCTACGAGCAGTTGCTGGGCGACGAGCGCGAGCAGGTGGGCCGCTGGCTGAGCCAGTTCGAGGCGGTGCTGGGGCGCCAGGACGGCAAGGAGATCGCCGAGGCGCGTTCGCAATTCTCGGCCGCGCTCGACACGGTCGAACGCGGCCCCGCCTGGTAGGCCCCGCATGACGCCGTGGCAGGCCCTGGGCGTGGACCAGGAGGTCGCCGTGACCGACCTGCGGCGTCGCTATGCGGCGCTGATCAAGGAGTTCCGGCCGGAGACGCATCCGCAGGACTTCGCGCGCATCCGCGCGGCCTACGAAGTGGCGTTGCCGTTCGCGCGCCGGCGCGAGCAGGAACGGGCCGAGGAGACCGGGGAGGCGGGGTGGGCCGACACGCCGTCGGCCGAGACCGGGACCGAAGCGCCGCCAACGGCCGGGGAGCCGGCCGCCGGTGCCGAGGTCGCGGCGATGCCCGGGCCCCAGGTCGCCATCGAGGTGCCGCCGGCACCGGTCGCCGGCGTGCCGCCCGTGGCCACCGACGCGGCCGCCGCGCCGACGGTCGCGGCCGCGCCCGTCGCGGACCGCGGCGCGCCGGACGACGAGCCGCCGCGCCTGGCCACGCACTTCCAGCACTTCCACGCGCTCGCCGGCGCGGCCACCGGCACGGACGACGAGTCCTGGCTGCCGGCGCTGCGCGACCTGCTGCAGGCCCGCGTGCAGGCCACGCTGGACGACAGCCAGGCGCTCGAATTCGCGCTGCTGCGCTGGTTCATCGAGTCCGACGCGCCGCCGCTGACGCTGCTGTTCGAGACGGGCCGCGCATTCGACTGGCACCGCCACCCGGCGCGGCTGTCGGGGTGGCTGTCGCCCTGGGTGCTGCGCCAGATGGAGGCCCGGCTGGCGCTGTCGCGCGACCTGGTCTACGCGCGCCACTTCAGCGGCAACGCCTGCCTGCGGCGCCTGCATTCGCCGCGCCGCCGCATCGTGCCCATCGTGTTCCACCCGACCGCGCTCGAGGCGCTGCACTGGGCGCGGCGCTGGCAACACGGTTGCGAGGACGCGGACGCGAAGCCCCTGGCCGCCTGCCTGGACCCGCGCGCGCTGAAACGCCTGCAAGGCCTGGCGTCCACCGACCTGCTCGTGGGCGCGTGCGCGGGCCTGCCGTTGGCGAGCGTCGCGCCCGACCTCGCAGGGGTGCTGGACGGCCTGCTGTTCGGCCTGGTCGCGACGGCGATCGTCTTCGGGTCGCGCCGCGTGCTGCAGTTCATCGCCGGCCTGGCGCCGACCCATTGGGCGCGTCGCATCGTGCGCGGCGTGGCCGGCAGCCTGGCCGTGGCGGGCGTGCTCGCGGCAGTGGCGGCGTTCGTCGGCGCCGTCGTGCTCGCCGCCCCCGAACCGGGGTCGGCGGCCATCGCGCTGGGCGCGGTGCTGATCGCGCCGGCCACGCTGTTCGCGGCGGCGCTGGCCTGGCGAGTCGCCGCCTGGCTGGAACTCGTCGCCGCCTGGCCCTTCCTGTGGCGCGAGGCGGTCCATCGCCTGGAGTTCGATCGCTTCCTGGACCGCCGGGGCGCGCCGCCGGCGGGCCGGGCGTTCGGACCGCGGATGGGGTTTCTGCCGCGGCTGCGCTCGGTGCCCGAGGCGCTGCGGCTGCAGGAGCGCGAGGTGCTGCGGCACGAGCGACCACCGCGGGCCCGGCCGTTCCGGCTGGTGCACCTGGGCGGTACGAAGTCGACGCCCAAGGGCTGGCGCTACCTGTGGTTCGCGCTCTGGGCGGCGTTCGCGATCGCGCGCCTGGTGCACGCCGTCGGCGGCGCGCCGTGAGCCGGATCAGGGCTTGTCGAGCAGCGGCAGCATCGCCGAGATCATCGCCATCGTCACCGTCACGCCGATGCACAGCGGCAGCAGGCTGCGGAATTCGCCCGGCAGCAGGCGCTCGAACGCCGCGCGCAGGCGGGCCAGGCCGGTGCGCGGGACCGCCGGGGCCGCGTCGTCGGCCGGGGCGCCCTCGCCCGGCTCGTCGCCGCGGCGCTGGGCGGCGATGACGGCGCGCGCGTGGTTGGCGGCCTCGTGCGCCTTGGCTTCCTGGGCCGCGACCCACTGGGACGTGACCCAGGATTGCGGGATGGCGGGCTCGTCGGCCGCAGCCGGCGCCGCGGCCTGCGCGGGCGCGGTGGCGGCGCGCTCCAGCGCGCTGCGCGAGGAGGACGCCGCGTCCCGGGCGGCCGCCGGGCCCGGCAGGCCGGCCTCGGCCGCCGCGGCGGCGTCGTCCTCGCCGAACATCTGGGTGGGCGCGAAGCCGCTGTAGTCCTCGTCGCCGGCCGTGTGCAGGAATTGCGTTTCCGCGAATCCGGCGCTCGGGCGGGGGGCATTCTTGTTGGAACGGGAGAGTGGCTTGAACATGTCTTTCCTCCGGGGGCCGGTTCGTCGTGGGAAGTCAGGCGAGCTGTGCTTCCCGGCACCGAACTTCAGCGCGGCCCGGGCCCCGGACGGCGCGGCAGGGGCGTCGACCGGGAGGCTGGGTCGGGACGTCTTCGTCGGACGAAACGCCCTTTGTGGCAGATTTTCGGCTCTTCGCGCCCGACTCGACAGCAGGCGAACTACTTACTTTGCGAGCAGATCGACCCCAGGAAGCGCCGGATCGGTGCATCGCGGGGCAGCAAGAGCGTGTCGAAGTCCGCCATTCTGCTGGCGGCCGGCGGATGGGCTGGCCGATGAGAGAAGTTTCGCCGAACTGCGCCGGCCGCGCTTCCCCAAAAGGGGGGGCCGGGACACCCCCCCGGGCGGCAGGGCCCACAGATTGGCCGCGGCGGTCAGTCCGCGGCCGGGGCGGCGGCGCTGTCCGTGGCGATCCGGCCGCCGGCCAGCGTGACGACGCGGTCGGCCACGGCGATGGTCTCGGGGCGATGCGCCACGACCACGCGGGTGAGCTGCATCGCCCGCACCGCCTCGTTGACGCTGCGTTCGTTGCCCAGGTCCAGCTGGCTGGTGGCCTCGTCCAACACCAGGATGCGCGGGCGCCGGTACAGCGCGCGCGCCAGCAGCAGGCGCTGCTTCTGGCCGCCGGACAGGCCGGTGCCGACGTCGGTCACCAGCGTGTGGAAGCCCATGGTCATCGCGCGGATCTCGGCGTCGACCGCGGCCAGCCGCGCACAGTCCTCGATGCGCTCGAGGTCGGGCTCGGGGTCGAAGAAGCAGATGTTGTCGGCCACCGAGCCCGAGAACAGCCGGTCCTCCTGCATCACGGTGCCGATCAGCGCACGGTAGTGCGACAGCCCCAGGCGCTGGATCGGCGTGCCGTCGAACAGCACCTCGCCCTCGGTGGGCGGCAGCAGCCCCAGCATCACCTTGACCAGCGTCGTCTTGCCGCAGCCGGACGGGCCGGTGATGGCCAGGCTGCGCCCGGCCTCCACCACCAGGTCGACGCCGCGCAGCACCCACGGCTCGGTGGGCGCGTAGCGGTAGCCGACGTTGCGCAGCTCGATGCGGGCCGGGCGCCGGCCCAGGTCCACCTCGACGGCCGCGGGCGCCTCGCCCGGCTCGGTCCGGGCCAGCGCGATGTCGGCCACGCGTTCGCCGTGCAGGCGCAGCATCGCGAGCTCGGAGGCGGTGTCGATCAGCGCGGCCACGCGCGCCGAGAACAGCTCCTTGTAGGCCAGGTACGCGAACAGCATGCCCACGCTGAAGCCGCCCGCCAGCACCAGCCGCGCCGCCAGCCACACGACCATCACGCGCTCGAGCCCGAACAGCAGCGTCTGCGCGCTCTCGTGGGCCACGTGCACCCGCGCGACGCGAAGGCCGGCGTTGAACTGGTCGGCCAGCATGTTCATCCAGCCGGCACGGCGCTGGTCGCCGCGGCCGAACAGGCGCACGCTCTGGATGCCGCCGGCGGTCTCGAGGAAGTGCGTCTGCTGGCGCGCCGCATGGATGATCTCCTCGGCGCTGGCCTCGCGCAGCGAGCGGAAGACCGCCCAGCGCAGCAGTCCGTACAGGCCGGCCGCCACCAGCGACACGGCCATCAGCGCCGGGCTGTACAGGCCCATCATCGCCAGCGTGCCGGCCACCATCAGGCCGTCGACGAGCGCCTGCACCAGGCCGGTGGTGAGCGTCTTCTGGATCACCGAGATCGAGCCGAAGCACGACACGATGTGGCCCACGTGGCGCTTCTCGAAGAACTCCAGCGGCAGCCGCACCAGGTGGCCGAACACGTTGCCCAGCCACTGGAAGTTCAGGCGCGCGCTGAGCGTTGCCACCCACCAGCTGCGCACCGCGCCGATGCCGGCCTGCAGCAGCACCAGCAGGCCGAAGCCCAGCGCCAGCACCGCCAGCAGTTCGCGGTCGGCGGCCAGCAGCGCCTGGTCGACCACCCACTGCAGGTAGAACGGCAGCGCGATGACCACCACCTCGAGCGCCAGCGCCAGCGCCAGGATCTGCGCCAGGCCGCGGTTCAGGCCGGTGATGCGGCCCATCAATCCGCGCAGCGTGAAGTGCAGCCGTTCGGACTGGGGCGCGAAGCCCTCGCCCGGCGCCAGTTCCAGGGCGATGCCGGTGAAGTGCGGCGCGAACTCGGCCGGGCTCAGCGAGCGCACGCCCACGCGCGGGTCGTGGATCACGATGCGGCGGCGGCCGACCGACTTCAGTACCACGAAGTGGTTCATGTCCCAGTGCAGGATGCACGGCAGCCGCAGCTCGCGCAGGTTGTGCAGGTCCAGCTTCAGCGGGCGGCTGTCCAGGCCCAGCGCGGCGGCCACGCGCACCAGCGCCTCGAAGTTGGCGCCCTTGCGCGACAGCCCGAAGCGCAGGCGCAGCGACGGCAGGTCGGTGTCCAGCCCGAGGGCCACGGCCACCATCGCCAGGCAGGCCAGGCCGCACTCGGTGGCCTCGGTCTGCAGGATGACCGGCAGGTGGCGGCCCAGGCCCAGCTGACGCGTCACGCCGGCGGGCACCGGGTCGCGCTGCATCGCCGCGTTCATCGGGCACCCCTGCGCCTGGCGGCTGCGGTGCGAGCGCCTTCGGACGGCCGGGCGGCGCTCATTGCCCCGCCACCCGCAAAGCCGCCAGCGGCTCGAGCGCCCACTGCACCAGCGTGCGGCGCTCGGCGACGAGGCTGGCCTGCACGTGCATGCCGGCCTGCAGCGAGGCGCGCCAGGCGAGCGCGCGGTCGGCGGGCGCGTCGGCGTCCAGCGTCACCCGCACCCGGAAGACGTCCGGGCGGGGCGCGGTGCCGGCGGCCGCCGCGTCGCCCAGGTCCTGGCGCGGCACCGCGCTGCGCGCGACCTCGCGCACATGGGCGCGCAACTGCCCGTAGCGCGCGTACGGGAACGCGTCCACGCGCAGCCACACGGGGGTGCCCGGGCGCACGAAGCCGGCGGCCTCGGTGGGCACCCACAGCTCGGCCTCCAGCGCGGCGCCCGCCGGCAGCAGCGTGGCCAGGGTCTGGCCGGCGACGACGGACTGGCCGGGCGCGGCCAGCAGCGTGGCGACCTCGCCGGCCTGCGGCGCGAGCACCTGCGTGCCGCGGCGCGCCTCGTTCTCGGCCTGCGCCTGCGCCAGCGCCAGCGCCTCGCGCCGCATCTGCGAGCTCTCGCGGTCGGACTGCAGCGGCAGCGCCGCGCGCTCGGCGCGCAGCGTGGCGAGCTCGGCCTGGGCGGTGCCGCGCGCGCGCTCCATCTCGGACAGCCGGCCCTGCTGGTCCAGCAGCTCGGTCTGCTTCTCGGCGGCCTCCACCGGCGAGACGGCGCCGCTGCGCACCAGCTCGGGGTAGCGCCCGGCGACGTCGCGCACCAGTTGCACCCGCTCGCGCTGCAGCACGATCTCGCGCTCCTGCTGGGCGAGCCCGGCGTCGACCGCGAGTACCCGCGCGTCGAGCGCCGCCGCCTGCTGGCGCGCCTGCAGGCCCTGCTGGCGCAGCTCGTCGACCAGGCCGCCCTGGCGCTGCGCGAGCGAGCGCGCCACGGCCTCCTGGGTCGGGCCGGCGGCGCTGGACTGCTCGGCCGACAGCTGCACCACCGCCTGCCCTGCCGCGACGCGGCTGCCCTGCGCGGCGGGCGTCGCCACCACGACCCCGGCCTGCGGCGCGACCAGCCTCAGCACCCCGCCCGCGGGCATCAGCACGCCGTCGACGGCCTGCCGGCGCGCGAAGCCCTGGGTGGCGGCGAAGACGAGCAGCGCGCCGACCACCAGCACGAAGAACGCGGCCACGGCCGTCTGCCACGGGCTGCGCGTCAACACGATCGCACCGTGGAACTTCTGACGCTGGAAATCGACGGCCTGGCGGCGGAACAGCTCGGTCATGGGAGAACGTAGGGCGCGACGCGCGACCGCGAAGCGTAGCTCAGAAATGCAGCACTTCCATGGGCGCTCACCCGTGCAGTTGCAAGCGTTCGATGCAGGCCCGACATGATCGCGATGCACATTCGGCATCGTCGGTGCGCGCGGCGCCCGCTACAGTGGGTTTCCCCAACCACGACACCGGCGCCCGGCGCGCCCCGGAGCCCCGCATGAAGCTGCTGATCGGCAACAAGAACTACTCGTCCTGGTCGATGCGCCCGTGGGTGCTGCTCACGCACTTCGACATCCCGTTCGAGGAGGTGATGGCCCGCTTCGACAGCTTCGCGCCCGACTCCACCTTCAAGGCCACCGTGGCAGCGCTGTCGCCGGCCGGCAAGGTGCCCATCCTGGTGGAGGACGACGGCTTCGCCGTCTGGGACACGCTGGCCATCGCCGAGTACGTGGCGGAGAAGTTTCCCGCCCTGGCGCTGTGGCCGCGCGACGCCCGGCGGCGCGCCCGCGCCCGCAGCGTCTGCGCCGAGATGCACAGCGGCTTCGGTGCGCTGCGCAACGCGTTCGGCATGAACATCGAGGCCGCCCTGCCGGAGGTCGGCGCGCGCGTGCTGGCCGAGGACGCGCCGGTGCGCGCCGACCTGGCCCGCATGATCGCGCTGTGGCAGGACGCCCTGGCCGGCTCCGGCGGCCCGTTCCTGTTCGGCGACTACTCCATCGCCGACGCCTACTTCGCCCCGGTGGTGATGCGCCTGCGCACCTACGCGCTGCCGGTGCCGCCCGAGATCGCGGGCTACATGGCGCGCGCCACGGCGGCCAAGGGCACGGCGGCGTGGATCCGCGACGCGCTGGCGGAAAAGGAATTCCTGCAGTTCGAGGAGCCGTACCGAACGTCGCGCGACTGACGCGGCCACGCGACGCGGCCGCCGGGCCGCGCGGGGTTCCTTCGGTATATTGGAAGAACATGTCCGATTCCCGTTCTTCCGCACTGGCGCAGCTCGCGCCATTTGCCCTGGTCGTCCTCGCGCTGTTGTCCGGCAGCCCCGCATGCTCCCAACCCGTCGCCGAGGCGGCATCGGCGGCGTCCGAGGCGTCCGCGCCAGCCGTGGCGCCTGCGGTCTCCGCAGCCTCCGCAGCCTCCGCAGCCTCCGCAGCCTCCGCGGCCTCCACGACGTCCGATGACCCGGCGCCATCCAGCGCCTCGACGGCGGCCGCGCCGACTTCGGCCGTCGCGCAGGCCCGGCCCGCGGTGGTCGCGCCGTCGGCGCCCGCGGCCCGGCCCGCGGCGCCGCCCACGGGGCCGGCACCGGCCGCGCTGCCGCCGCCGACGCCTGCCGATGCCCCTACGGGGTATGCGAGCAACGCCCGCGAGGATCTCGTCCGCGATGCGCGCGACGCCTTCCAGCGCCACGACCGCGGCCGCCTCGCCTCGCTGCGCGCCACCGCGCTCGCCAACCGCCTGCAACTGGCACCCTGGGTCGACTACTGGGAGCTGACCACGCGCCTGTCGGAGGTGAGCTCCGCCGAGATCGAGCAGTTCTACGCCCGCTGGCCCGGCAGCTACGTGGAGGACCGACTGCGCAACGACTGGCTGCTCGAGGTCGGCCACCGCCACGACTGGGAAGCGTTCAAGCGCGACTACCCGCGCTTTCGCATGAACGACGATCGCGAGGTCACCTGCTACGCGACGCTGGTCGACCACCTGGCCGGCAAGGACGTGCACGACGCCGCGCTGGCGCAGTGGCTGGCGCAGAAGGACGCCGACAACGGTTGCCAGCTGCTGGCCCAGACCCTGCACGACGACCAGGTGTTCACCGAAGACGACGTCTGGCGCCGCCTGCGCCAGGCCGCCGAGGCCGGGCGCCAGCGCGCTGCGCGCGGGGCCGCCACCCTGCTGGGCAAGGCGGCGCTCAAGGACATCAACACGATGTGGGACAACCCGGCGCGCTTCATCGCCCGCAAGTCCGACATCGTCACCGCCCGCCGCAACGACATGATCGCGCTGGCGCTGGCCCGCATGGGTGCCAGCGATCCCGCCGCCGCGGCGCTGCAGTTGCAGGAACGCTGGCAGCAGACGATAGGCGCCGACAACGCCGCCTGGGCGTGGGCGGTGATCGCCCGCCACGGCGCGCAGTCGCTGTTGCCCGATGCCGTGGACTGGGCCAGCCGCGCCTGGGCGGCCCGCAAGCCGGCGCGCCGCGGCGAACGGCTGCCGCCGCCGGACTGGGGCGACGAGGTGCTGGGCTGGCATGCACGCGCCGCGCTGCGCGCGGGCACGGGCACCCAGCGCTGGAAGGACGTGGAGCGCGCCCTCGACGCGATGGGCCCGAGCGAGCGCGCCGAAAGCCACTGGACCTACTGGCATGCCCAGGCCGAGCTCGCGCTGGCCCAGGCCGCCGCCGGCGCCGACAGCGACGCTGCCGTCGCCGAGGCGCGCCGCCAGCTCAAGGCGCTGTCGTCGACCGTCGGCTTCTACGGCCTGCTGGCTGCCGAGGACCTGGGCGCGTCCTTCGTCCTGCCGCCGCGGCCGCCGCCCGTCACGCCGCTGGAACGCGGCCTGGCGCACGCCAACCCGGGGCTGCAGCGCGCGCTGGCGCTCGACGCGATGGACCTGCGCGACGAGGCCCGCCGCGAGTGGAACTTCACGTTGCGCGGCATGAGCGACCGCGACCTGATCGCCGCCGCCCAGTGGGCCTGCGACGCCGGCGACTGGCAGCTGTGCATCAACACCAGCGAACGCACCAAGGTCGAGATCGACATCGCGCAGCGCTACCCGATGCCGTTCCGGCGCGACATCGTCGAGGCGGCCACCAACGCCGGGCTCGATCCCGCCTTCGTGTTCGGCCTGATCCGCCAGGAGACGCGCTTCATGGGCAACATGCGCTCGGCCGTGGGCGCGAACGGCCTGATGCAACTGATGCCGGCCACGGCGAAGTGGGCGGCGAAGAAGGCCGGCATCGTGTACCGGCCCGAGCTGATCGCCGATCCGTCCACCAACCTGCGCATCGGCAGCTTCTACCTGAAGCTGGTGCTCGACAGCTTCGGCGGCTCCGACCCGATGGCCGCCGCCGCCTACAACGCCGGCCCGGCGCGGCCGCGGCGCTGGCGCGGCGGCCTGATGCTGGCGCCCGAGGTGTGGACGGAGAACGTGCCGTTCCACGAGACCCGCGACTACGTCAAGAAGGTGCTGACCAACGCCGCGATCTACGCCGCCCTGCTGGGCAACAAGGGCCCGTTGCTGCGTCCGCGGCTGGGGCCGCAGATCGGCCCGCGCGACGCCGAGCAGCCGCCGGCGCCGGACATGCCATGAAGGCCTACGTCGTCGGCGGCGCGGTGCGCGACGGCCTGCTCGGCGAGCCGGTCAACGACCACGACTGGGTGGTCACCGGCGCGAGCCCGCAGGACATGCTGGACGCCGGCTTCCTGCCGGTGGGCAAGGACTTCCCTGTCTTCCTGCACCCGGACACCCACGAGGAATACGCGCTCGCCCGCACCGAGCGCAAGACCGGCCCCGGCTACCGCGGCTTCGAGGTCTACGCGGCGCCCGACGTCACGCTGGAGGACGACCTGGTGCGGCGCGACCTGACGATCAACGCGATCGCCCAGGACGCCGACGGCACGCTGATCGACCCGTACGGCGGCCGGCGCGACCTGGAGGCCAGGGTGCTGCGCCACGTGTCGGCGGCGTTCGAGGAGGACCCGGTGCGCATCCTGCGCGTGGCCCGCTTCGCGGCGCGCTGGCCCGACTTCACCGTGGCGCCCGAGACCACGGCCCTGATGCAGCGGATGGTCGCCGCCGGCGAGGCCGACGCGCTGGTGGCCGAACGCGTGTGGCAGGAAGTCTCGCGCGGCCTGATGGAACGCGCCCCGGCGCGCATGTTCGACGTGCTGCGCGGCGTCGGCGCGCTGGCCCGGCTGCTGCCCGAGGTCGATGCGCTGTTCGGCGTGCCGCAGCCGCCGGCCCACCATCCCGAGATCGACACCGGCGTGCACACGATGATGGTGCTGGGCCGCTGCGCCGCCACCGCCCAGCCGCTGCCGGTGCGCTGGGCCAGCCTGGTGCACGACCTGGGCAAGGCGACCACGGCGGCCGACGTGCTGCCGCGCCACATCGGCCACGAGGGACGCGGCGAAGAGCTGATCCGCGCGCTGGACGCGCGCCTGCGCGTGCCGGTGGACTGCGGCGAGCTGGCGCTGCTGACCGCGCGCGAGCACACCAACATCCACGCCAGCGAGAAGCTCGATGCGGCGGCCGTGCTGCGGCTGCTGGAGCGCTGCGACGCGTTCCGCCGCCCCGAGCGCTTCCTGCAACTGCTGGCCGCCTGCGAATGCGACGCCACTGGCCGCCTGGGCTTCGAGGATCGCCCCTATCCGCAACGCGCGCGCCTGGCCGCGGCGCTGACGACGGCCCAGGACGTCGACAGCCGCGCCGCCTCCTCGCAGGCCCTCGAACGCGGCCTGCAGGGGCCGGCGATCGCCGAAGCCATCCGCCGGGCCCGCGTCGCGGCCCTGGCCATCGCCCTGGACACCGACACCGATCCGCCCGCGCCATGAAGATCCCCGCCGCACAGAACGCCCTCCTCGTCATCGACATGCAGACGATCCTGTTCGACCCCGAGCCCGCCGAGGCCGAGGACGTCGTCGCCCGCATCAATGACCTGGCCGCGCGGGCGCGCCTGGCGGGCGTGCCGGTGGTGTGGGTGCAGCACGAGACGAGCACCGGCGACCTGGTGGCCGACACCCCCGGCTGGCGCCTGCATCCCGGCCTCGTCACCCAAGCGGGCGACCTGTTCGTGCGCAAGACGATGTCCGACGCCTTCCTGCACACCGCGCTGCACGCGCTGCTGGCCGAGCGCGGCGTGCGCCACGTGACCGTGTGCGGCTATTCGAGCGAGTTCTGCGTCGACTCCAGCGTGCGCGGCGCCGCCTCGCGCGGCTACGCCGTGACGCTGGCCGCCGACGCCCATACCTCGCACGACAAGCCCCACGCCACCGGGCTGCAGATCCGGCTGCACGAGAACGAGACGCTGCGCAACATCAGCAGCTTCCACGTCGTGATCGACGCAGTGCCGGCCGCGGAGATCGCCTTCACTTGATCCAGGCGATCGCGCTGGCGATCAGCAACAGCACGGCGCTGCTGCCCAGCGGCAGGAAGAACACGCGGTTGCCGATGCGAAAGCGCAGGTCGCCGGGCAGCTTGCCGAAGCCGTGGCGCGTCATCCAGTCGCCGAAGCGGTTGAACACGAGCAGGCAGATGAGGATGACCAGCAGGAAGCGCATCAGCTGCCGTGCTCACAACATGTGCGAGCGATCGCCGGCCCGGAACCCGATCGGGTCGAGCTCGCACCCGCGCGCCAGCGCGATCACCTTGAACAGTTCGCCCATCTCGTGCTCGTTGACCAGCTTCTGCGCGTTGGCGCGTTCGGCCACGCTGGCCGCGGCCAGCAGGTCGACCAGGCCGCAGTTGATCAGGAAGCGCGCCTGCGAGGTGTAGCCCAGCACGGTCAGGCCGGCCTCCTGGGCCGCCAGCGCGATGCCGCTGAAGTTGACGTGCGCCGTGATGTCCTTGGCGCCGATGTCCGCCAGCGGGTCGCCGTCGGCGCGGTGCGCCTGGTGGCACATCAGCGTGCCGCCCAGGCGCTGTGGATGGTAGTACTCGTGTTCGGGAAAGCCGTAGTCGACCAGGATCGCCACGCCGCGCTGCAGGCGATCGGCCAGGCTGGTGACGAAGCTCTCGGCGATCGGGTGGATCTCGGTGACGCTGCCGTCGATGAAGAAGCCGTCCATCAGCGCGGCCGCGGCCTGGGTCTCGCCTTCGAGCGAGAACGGGGCGTGCAAGTCGGCGAACGCGAAGCGGTGCGGTGCGGCGCCAGCCGCATCGGCCCCCCCTGTGGGGTGGCTGCCGTCGTTGGCCGGGCCCGCCGCGCGCGCGGCCGAGGCCGGGTCGGCCAGGTCGACGACGCCGCGCTCGTGCCAGCGTCCGCCCGAGCGGTGCAGCAGCTTGACCGGCATCGCGTCGAGCACCTCGTTGCCCACCACGACGCCCTCGATCGCCTCGGGCCAGGCGTCGAGCCAGCGCACGCGCGGCGCGAAGCGCGCGAGGCGCGCCTGCTGGCGCTCGCGCAGGTGCGCGGAGAGCTCGACGATGGTGTAGTCCACGGGCACGCGCAGCATGCCGTCGTCGTCGGCGTCGTCGGCGTCCAGCGCCTCCAGCAGTTGCTCGGCCAGCGCGCCGGTGCCGGCGCCGAACTCGTAGACACGCTCGCTGCCGGCTGCCGTGAGGGCTTCCCGGACCTGCACCGCCAGCGCCCGGCCGAAAAACGGCGACAATTCGGGCGCGGTGACGAAATCGCTGCCGCCCTCGGGCCCCAGGCCGAAGATGCGGCGTCCGCCGCTGTAGTAGCCGAGGCCGGGCGCATAGAGCGCCTCCGCCATGAAATCGTCGAAGGGCATCCAGCCGCCGGCCGCGGCGATGCGGGACGCGATGCGCGCGACCAGCGCGTCGGCTGGCGCCGAAGCGGTCGAGGAATCTGTCGTGGTGCCCGGAAGGCCGGGCCTGGAATTGCGCTGCATCGAATCAAATTGTAGGGATCATGGCCACCCCCCACCACCTTGACGCCGAAATATCGCCCGCGGGCACGCCGCATCGGCGCGCGTACGAACATGACGGCCCGCGGCCGGTGGCGCTCGTGACGGGCGCCGCGCGCCGCATCGGCCGCGTGATCGCGCTCGAACTGGCGCACGCGGGCTTCGACATCGCGCTGCATCACCGCGGCAGCGAGGCCGCCGCGCACGCCACCGCCGCGGAACTGCGCAGCGCCGGCGTCGACGTGCACCTGTTCGCCGCCGACTTCGCCGACCCGGCCGCCGCCGCGGCGCTGCTGCCCGCCGTCGCGCGGGCCTGCGGCCGCGTCGACGCGGTGGTCAACAGCGCGTCGCGCTTCGAGTACGACAGCCCGGCCACCTTCGACGCCGCACTGCTGGAGGCGCTGACCCGCAGCAACACGGCCGCGCCGATCGCACTCGCGCAGGCGCTGGCCACCCAGGTGGCCGCGCAGCCGGCGCACGCGCGGGTGACGCCCTGCGTGGTCAACCTGCTCGACCAGAAGCTGCACAACCCCAACCCCGACTACTTCTCGTACACGCTCACCAAGGCGGCGCTGGCGCACGCCACGGTGCTGCTCGCGCAGGCGCTGGCGCCGGCGGTGCGCGTGTGCGGCGTGTCGCCCGGCATCACGCTGGTCTCGGGTCCGATGGACGAGGCCGAGTTCGCCAAGGCCCACAAGCTGACTGCGCTCGGCCGCTCGTCCACGCCCGAGGACATCGCGCGCGCCGTGCGCTTCCTCATCGAATCGCCCGCGATCACCGGCATCGACCTCGCGGTCGACGGCGGCCAGCATCTCGTGGGCCAGCCGCGCGACGTGCTGTTCCTCGCGCGCGACGACCAACCCGCGGCGCGCTGACGCGACGCCCCCGCCCTCAACCAAGACACCCGACATGCACAGCCTCCTGCTCAACCCCACCCTGATGGACTGCCGGCGGCTGTTCCTGCGCAACTACGAGGTGTGGATCAACATCGGCGTGCACGAGTTCGAGAAGAAGGGCGAGCAGCGCGTCCTGATCAACGTCGACCTGTACGTGCCGCTGGCCACCTCCACGCCGCATGCCGACCAGCTGGCCGAGGTGCTGGACTACGACTTCATCCGCTCGACCATCGCCACGCGCATGTCGCGCGGCCACGTGCACCTGCAGGAGACGCTGTGCGACGACGTGCTGGCGCTGATGCTGGCGCACCCGAACGTGCGCGCGGCGCGCGTGTCGACCGAGAAGCCCGACGTCTACCCGGACTGCGAGGCGGTGGGCGTGGAAGTGTTCGGATTGAAGGAGGCGTGATGAGCCTGGAACGCAACGAGGACGCCGGCGGCGGCGCGGCCCCGGCCGGCGCGGTGTTCGACGAGCGGCAGACCGCCGCGAAGCGCAAGGCCGCCTACGAGGTCAACAAGCTGTCCAAGCGCCTGCACCGCCAGGTCGGCGCGGCCATCATCGACTACAACATGATCGAGGCCGGCGACAAGGTGATGGTGTGCCTGTCGGGCGGCAAGGACAGCTACGCGATGCTCGACATCCTGCTGTCGCTGCGCGAGCGCTCGCCGGTCAAGTTCGACCTGGTCGCGGTCAACCTCGACCAGAAACAGCCCGGATTCCCGGAGCACGTGCTGCCCGACTACCTGCGGGCGCGCGGCGTGCCGTTCCACATCGAGGAGCAGGACACGTACTCGATCGTCACCGAGCACATCGAGCCCGGCAAGACCATGTGCTCGCTGTGCTCGCGGCTGCGCCGCGGCATCCTGTACCGCGTGGCCGGCGAGCTCGGCTGCACCAAGATCGCGCTGGGCCACCACCGCGACGACATCGTCGTGACGATGTTCATGAACATGTTCTTCGGCAGCCGCCTGAAGGGCATGCCGGCCAAGCTGGTCAGCGACGACGGCCGCAACGTGGTGATCCGCCCGCTCGCCTACGTGGCCGAGCCCGACCTGGTGCGCTGGGCCGAGCACCGCGCGTTCCCCATCATCCCGTGCACGCTGTGCGGCAGCCAGGACAACCTGCAGCGGGTGCAGATCAAGCAGATGATCCGCGAGTGGGACCGGCAGCACCCGGGCCGCATCGAGAACATCTTCACCGCGATGGCCAACATCACGCCTTCGCACATGATGGACCGCGCGCTCTACCCGTTCACCACGATCCAGGCCAGCGGCCGGCCCGAGCCGGACGGCGACATCGCGTTCGACGAGGACGAGCACTGCGGGACGCCCAGGCCGGGCGTGATCCGCATCGTCTGAAGCGCGCTGAACCGGCACGTCGCGCGCAGGAATGGACGGGAGGGCGGGCCGACCGGGCCTGCAAGGCCGGCGACAGCCTGCGGAAAGCGCCCGGGCGGGCGCGCCGGATGCCGGTTCATACTCGGGTTACATGCGGGCGCTACGCTCGCCAGAAGCGGTGCCGTGTTCGGCACCCGGGAGTACCGACATGCGCATCATCCAAACCACCCAACGTTTCCTGGGCGTCGCCGCGCTGGCCGGCGCGGCACTGCTCGCCGGCTGCGCCAGCCTGCGCGTGGTCGACACCTCCGTGGCCACCTTCGGCGCCTGGCCCGCCGACACCGCGCCCGGCACCTACGCGTTCGACCGCCTGCCGTCCCAGGAGGCCAACCCGCAGCGCCAGCAGGCGCTGGAGAACGCCGCCGCGCAGGCGCTGGCCCTGGCCGGCTTCAAGCCGGTGGCCGAGGGCGCCAGGCCGGCCGTGGTGGTGCAGATCGGCGCACGCACCGAACGCTTCGAGCAGGCGCCCTGGGACGATCCGTTCTGGTGGGGCGGCCCGCGCCGCGCCGGCTACGCCGGCTGGGCGCCGTACGGGCCCTACGGCCCCTGGGGCCCCTACGGCTTCCACCACGGCATCTGGGCGCCGTTCCCGCCCGTGCAGGATGTCTACCTGCACGAAGTGGCGCTGCTGATCCGCGAGGCCACCACGGGCAAGGCGCTGTACGAGACCCGGGCGAGTTCCGACGGCTACAGCGCCGGCGGCGATCGCCTGCTGGCCGCGATGTTCGACGCGGCGATGAAGGATTTCCCGCGCACCAACGACAAGCCGCACACCGTGCGCGTCGACCTGCCGCTGGTGCCGCCGGCCACGGCGCCGGCCGCCAGCGCGCCGGCGGCCTGACCCCCCGAACCTGGCGGCGCCGCCCGGCCCGGGGCACGCTGCGCGCCTTGCGATAATTGCGGTTTCTCACACGAACCGGAATTTCATATGGCACTCAGCGTGGTGATCATGGCGGCGGGCAAGGGCACGCGGATGCGTTCGGCGCGTCCGAAGGTGCTGCACGCGCTCGGCGGCAAGCCCCTGCTGGGCCATGTCGTGGACACCGCCGAAGCCCTGGCGCCCGAGCGCTGCATCGTCGTCACCGGCCATGGCGCCGAGGCGGTGGAGGCCGCGTTCGCCGGCGCGCACCGCGTGTTCGTGCGCCAGATGCCGCAGCTGGGCACCGGCCACGCCGTCCAGCAGGCCGTGCCGGCACTGCCCGACGACGGCATCACGCTCGTCCTCAACGGCGACGTGCCGCTGATCCGCGAGGCCACGTTGCGCGCGCTGGTGGACGCCTGCGGCGGCACGCGGCTGGCGCTGCTGACGGTGGAGCTGGCCAATCCATTCGGCTACGGCCGCATCGTGCGCGGCGCCGACGCCGGCGCGGCGGTGCAGGCCATCGTCGAGGAGAAGGACGCCACGCCGCTGCAGCGCCGGATCTCCGAGGTCTACACCGGCATCCTGGCCGCACCCACCGCGCGGCTCAAGCCCTGGCTGGCGCGCCTGACCAACCAGAACGCCCAGGGCGAGTACTACCTGACCGACGTCGTGGCCCACGCGGTGGCCGCCGGCGTCGAGGTGTGCACGGCCGCCGCCGGCGACGAGACCGAGGTGCTGGGCGTCAACAGCCCGTTGCAGCTGGCCGACCTCGAACGCCGCCTGCAGCGCCGCCACGCCGACGCGCTGATGGAGGCCGGCGTGCGCCTGGCCGACCCGGCGCGCTTCGACCTGCGCGGCACGCTCGACTGCGGCATGGACGTCGAGATCGATGTCGGCTGCGTGTTCGAAGGCACGGTGACGCTGGGCGACGGCGTGCGCGTGGGCCCGCACTGCGTGATCCGCGACGCGCAGATCGCCGCCGGCGCGGTGATCCATCCGTTCACGCACATCGAGGGCGCCAGCGTCGGCGCCGGCGCACTGATCGGTCCGTTCGCCCGCCTGCGCCCGGGCGCGACGCTGGGCGAGGAGGTGCACATCGGCAACTTCGTCGAGGTCAAGAACTCCACGCTGGCCAACGGCGCCAAGGCCAACCACCTCGCCTACCTGGGCGACGCCACGGTGGGCGAGCGCGTCAACTACGGCGCCGGCAGCATCACCGCCAACTACGACGGCGCCAACAAGCACCGCACCACCATCGGCGCCGACGTGCACGTGGGCTCCAACTGCGTGCTGGTGGCTCCCGTGACCATCGGCGCCGGCGCCACCATCGGCGGCGGCTCCACCATCACCAAGACGGTGGCGCCGGGCTCGCTGGCGATCGGCCGCGCGCGCCAGGTGGCGTTCGAGAACTGGGAACGGCCGAAGAAGCAACCGAAGTAGGCGCGCCTCAGCCGGCGTCCAGGGTCGCCTTGGCGAGGCAGAGATCTTCCCAGGCCTTGGCCTTCTCCGGCAGGTTGCGCAGCAGGTAGGCCGGGTGGTAGGTGACGATCACCGGGATGCCTTCGTAGCGGTGCACGCGGCCGCGCAGCTTGCCGATCGCGTCGTCGGATTTCAGCAGCTGCCTGACCGCGAAGCGGCCCATCAGCAGGATCAGCTTCGGCTGCACCAGCGCCACCTGGCGCTTCAGGAAGGGCTCGCAGCGCGCCATCTCGTCGGGCTCCGGATTGCGGTTGCGCGGCGGTCGGCACTTGAGCGTGTTGGCGATGTAGACGCGCCGTGCGGGGTCGCCGGCCTGGTCGTCCTCGCGGCCCTCGCCCGTGGCCGCGCGGCGCGACTGGCCGACGGCACGCAGCATCTGGTCCAGCAACTGCCCGGCCGGGCCGACGAAGGGCTCGCCCGCGAGATCCTCCTGCTCGCCCGGCGCCTCGCCGACGACCATCCATTCGGCCTGCGCATGGCCCGTGCCGAACACGGTCTGGCGGCGGCTCTCGCACAGGCCGCAGGCGGTGCAGGTCGCGACGGCGTCCTGCAGCGGGCCCCAGTCCAGCGTGGCGATGGTGGCGGCGCGCGCGGCCAGCACCGGGTCGGCCAGCGTTTCCTGCATCGAGGCGGCCGCGGCAGCCAGCGTGGTGGGCATGCGCGCGGGCGCGGGCGCGGGCGCCGGCACGGGCGCACGCGCGGGCGGCGCCGCGGGCGGGCGCACGGCCG
>CAYQMX010000005.1:0-275783 GCA_964418745.1 uncultured Vitreoscilla sp. | reverse complement strand
TACATGTTCCTGGTCGTCATGTTATGCCCCGCACACAAAATTCCTGACAGGCTCGACGAAGAGTGTTCCCGATCGAATGCGCGCCTTCGGCGTGCACCTGCCGTTCATCTACACGATTCCGTTCTGCGTCTGGTTCGACGACTGCCACGCCGCGGAGCGACACTACCACGACAGCTTCGCGAGCAAACGCATAAACGGCGAGTGGTTCGATTTGACCGAAGCCGATATCGAACTGATCAGGTCAGCGGCATAGCCCGGTGCACGCGCCGAATACATAGTTTGCGACTTTGGGGGAACCCCTCGAGCGCCCCGACTGCCCAGTGACCGAACCGCCGCTGGCACCGCAGATCCCACAAACAGTCGGGTCTTCACAGGCGTCCTGCCGCTCGGCTGACAGGACTTGGTGCGGCGGAAACAACCGACAGAGTCGCCGGCGTCTTGACCGTCTCGCCTAAACGGAGGTCGTGCACAGGCTCTCAACGCTGTCAATCTGCTCTAGCCCTCGAACGCCGGCTGGCGGCGGGCACTGCGTAGGCGAAGCGGAGCAAGTTCGAGACCCTGATCAGACCCTGCCAAGCGCTCATTGCCTGGAAATCGGGTGATCCGCGCCTGGCAGGATTCTTCGATCCCCGTAGGCTAGCAACATGCACCTGCTCCTCCACGTCCCCAACGCCTCAACCGAGGAACTTGAACGCGGCGTTGCCGTGGCGCAAGCCGTACTTGAGGCGGGTGAATCAAGCATACGCGCATACTGCCCAGAGGACGCCTGGCATGAGGCGACGGCGCTCAATGCCTTGGCCGAACTTGCCGCAGTCGAAGCATGTCTTGGCGGTGCAGCCGTCCCGCCTGGGTGCTGGCTGGAGCGCATTGCGCTTTGCTGAGCTTAGCCAGGCGCTGAATCGTCGTGACTCACTTCACTTGCCGTCGTCGTAGTTCGACACCTGTCGTCGCGGTTTACACAAAGAATGCTTGGGGCGAGTTCGCTCGCATCGTTGTGGCGCAATTCATTCGTGGGCAAATCGCACGTAGCGGGCTCCAATCTCAGAGCGGACGGGGGTTGAGCGCGTGCGGCTGCCATAGCCAGCGGTGGCCGACTGCGTCGGCGTTCATCACGATCCTGGCCAAGGGGTGGGGGGCTTGCCTTGTCGACCCACGCTACCACGACGTTCTCGCCGTCAAGGTCTGCGCGCTCGCATGCGCTCGCGCTGGCGACCTGCGGTCGTCTTCGAACCCTGACGGCTTGCGCTGCGTCGTGGTGCTCCGGTCTCGGGCAATCCCGCCCGACTCAGACCGGAGAATCATCATGTCGTCGTCCAATTCTTCTGCCGACGTTGTTCCCTCGAACGCGCTGCTGGTGCGCGATCGGGATGGCCAGTACCGCCAAGCCAGTGCCGACGAGGTCTTGCAGCGGGCCCGGCAGGTGCTGTCGCAGCGTGTGCGGCGCGGCGCCACGATGTCGTCCCCGCAGGCGGTCAAGGACTACCTGCGCCTGTCGATCGGGACGTTGGAGCATGAGATGTTCGCCGTCATCTTCCTCGACGCGCAGCATCGCCTGCTGGCGCTCAAGGAGATGTTCCGCGGCACGGTGTCACAGACCTCGGTCTACCCTCGGGAGGTCGTCAAGGAGGCGCTGGTGCTCAATTCGGCCGCCGTTGTCCTGGCGCACAACCATCCGTCGGGGTGCGCGGAGCCCAGCCGTGCCGACGAATTCCTGACGCAGTCGCTGAAGGCGGCCTTGGCGCTCGTGGACGTGCGGGTGCTCGACCACCTGGTCGTCACTGTCACTGAAGTCGTCAGTTTCGCGGAGCGCGGGCTGCTCTGATGCGTCCGGTTGCGGGGCATCCTGGCCCCGCCTTTTCTTGGCGTCCGGAGCGCTCCACCGCGAGTTGCGGTCGCTGCGTCGATGGCAAGGGCGCCAGCGCGCCGCTGGTGGACCGGCAAGCGCCGGGCGAGACGCGGCGATGGAGCGGCGCCGGAGAGCTCGACGGTGAACTCCTGAGAGGCTCTCATTCCGGGATCGCGCTAGAGTGCACCGGATGTGCAATCGCTACCATCCGCCCCGTTGGGACACGTTCTACGACGAGTTCCTGGCCATGCCGCCGGAGAACCTGCCGGCGGGCCCCATCTTTCCGCGGCGACCCGGCGTTTTCGTGCGGTCGCATGGCGAACTCGCCCGCGACGCCGTGGTCGGGCAGTGGGGCCTGATCCCGTGGTTCGCGAAGGCGCTGCCGCTCAAGTACAGCACCAACAACGCGCGCATCGAAACGGCACCCACCGCCGCCACGTTCAAGCAGCCCTGGGCGCGAGGTCAACGTTGCATCATCCCCGCCGCATCGTTCGACGAGCCCAATTGGGAGAGCGGCAAGAACGAGTGGTGGCGGTTCCGGCGCGCTGACGGGCGCGCGTGGGGCTTGGCAGGCCTGTGGAGCGAATGGACGAACCCGGAGACGGGCGAGCTGGTGCCCAGCTACACGATGTTGACCATGAATGCGGACACCCACCCGCTGATGCGTCGCATGCACAAGCCAGATCCAAAGCTGGCGCCGCACGAGCAGGACAAACGCTCCGTGATTGCCATCGACCCGGCGGATTGGGCCACCTGGTTGCAAGGCTCCCACGAGAACGCGCAGGCCTTGATCCGCCTGACGGCTGTCGAAGAATTCGATGCCAGGCCTGAAGACACACTCTGATTGAAGTTTCGGGCCTCGGCTGCGTCGCGGCGATTGCCGGCGACACCCGCTGCCCGGGATGTGGTCTGCATGGGGGCAGGCCAAAGTCTGCTGCGGTACACCGTGGCATCGCGGCGCGTTGCCGCGCCGCTGACGGTCAGTACGCGGGGACGAAGGCCGTCGACTGGCGGTAGTTGCGCTCGAAGTGCTCCAGGTAGACCGCCGCCAGCTTCGGATTGTTCCAGTTGACCAGCACGTTCTCGCTGTTCTTGTGCGCTGCGGCGTCGCTGTAGTTGAAGCTGCCGAGCTCCACTGTCTGGTGATCGGCAACGATCACCTTGTCGTGGTGGATCGCGTAGACGCGGATCGTCCGGACGTCGGCACCGGCGTTGGCGAGGGCGCCCAACGCCGCGCGCGCCTTGCCCGACCGATCGGCACTGACGTTGTCCTTCTCGTCGGCCACCAGGCGTACGACCACGCCGCGGTGGCGCGCGCGCACCAAGGCCTGGACAACCGGCACGCTGGTGAAACTGTAGGACAAGAGGTCAAGCTCGGTCGTGGCGGTATCGATGACCTTGACGACCAGGTGCTCGCTGCCCTCGTTGGGGCTGAAGGCGACTTCGACCGTTCCCGCAGCCGGCACGGTGTACGAGTTCGTGGACTGGTAGGCGCTGACCGCCTGATCGATGAGTGACTTGGACTTGCGGGCCTGGACGACCGGTGCGACGAGCGTGGCGGCCAGGGCGACGGCGATGATGGAGCGAAGCGGAATGGGCATGCCAGGATGCTACACACGGCCTGGCTCACCACGCGAGCCAGGGATGCTCCGGGAACGCACGACTTCGCAGCCTTCAAGGATGCGGCGTGCTAGCCGTGGCGTGCGCGTGGTCGATCCGCCGCGCGAGCGCGACGGCTGCCGGGTCAATGCGCAAGCGGCCCGCCGGCGAATCCGGCCGGTCCATGGGGGCCGGTGACCAGTGGTCGTCATCGACCCCGGTCTCGCGCATCCAGTGGACGCAGCCGCGAGCGGCATTCGCCTTGCAACACCTCTGGTCATTACGACGGCAGTCGGCCATGTACGGGTCGCCCCAGCACGGGCCGGCCCAGTGGACGCAGTACCAGCATGGGCGCTCGAGATCATTGGCGAGGTAGGACATGACCGGATGATGGCGGCGGGCTGGCTCAACCGGTGAGCGAATGGCGCGTACTCCCTATGCCGATGCCACGCGTGCAATGCGGCCATTGACGGAGATGAACTTCTCGCCGCCACTGATGAGCAGGAGCGCCTGTGAAGTGCGTCGCAGCGGCTCGACCGCCGCGCCAGTCGCTGCGCTTGGTGTCACGTCGGTCGCAGGGCCGCCGCTGCTCGTGGACTTGCCGCCGCCTCCGCTGCGCTGCGCCGACGGCCGACGTGGCAGCGCCTGCACCAGTCGTCCCACCGCGATCCCCCCACAAGCCCCGTCAGCGGGGTGAGGGGACTTGTGGGGGGATCTTCGAACGGTGGGCCGGGCAACTGGTTCACTGTTTTCCGCTGCAAGGTACCCCACCCATCCCCCACCCCTTCCCGTGAGGGAAGGGGCCATGCCCACCCCCCGCCCGCCCGTGGGCGGGAGCGAGGAGTCCGAGCGAGAGGATCAGTTTTCAGGGCTTCTGTTTCAAGGGCCCGGCTGACCGCTCACGCGAAGGAGTTTCATCATGGCCAACGTTCAAGTCTTCCAACGCCACGCGCACTTGGCGGGCGCGGTCAGGATCGAGCTCGTCAACGGGCGCGAGGGCAAGGTGGCCCGGGCGGTGCTGACGGCGATCAGCAACACGCGACGCGCCGGGCGGACGGCGAGCGACAGCCGCGAGGAGGAGTCGACCGCCATCCAGTGGACGCTGTGGGGCGCGCTGGCGGAGAGCGCAGCCGCTTACCTCGGCAAGGGCTCGCACGTGAACATCGTCGGGCGGGTGCGCAACAACAACTACGAGAAGGACGGCGAGACCGTCTACAGCCTGGCGTTCACCGTCGACGAAATCGACTACCTCGACAGCCGGGCCGATGCTGAAGTGCGGCGCGGCAGTGGGTCCACCCAGCGCACGGGCACCGATCGCAGCACCGCGGCCGGTGAAGAACGACCGCGCAAGGTTCGTCACGATCGCGCGTCCGCACTCACACACGCCTGAGTCCAACACGGGCGGGCGATCGCCTCGTCCCGCCCCTCCATCTTCATGTCCAGTTCGGAGGTTCCATCATGTTCGCCACTTCAACTTCCCCGTCGCCACGCCTGGCTGCCCGCTTCGGTCATGACGCGTTCGTTGTCCGCAGTGACGCCCCGCTGGTCGAAGACCAGATGCGCCGCGCCGCGCCATCCATCTTCGCCGAGGGCAAGCATTCCAGCCGGTCCGAGCGCTACACCTACATCCCCACGATCGACGTCCTGCGCGGGCTGCGCCAGGAAGGGTTCGAGCCCTTCATGGTGGCGCAAAGCAAGAGCCGCATCGAGGGCAAGACGGCGTTCACCAAGCACATGATCCGGATGCGCCATGCGGGGCAGGCCTTGGGCGGCGGCGCACGCACAGAAGCCAACGAGATCATCCTGATCAACAGCCACGATGGCGCGAGCGCCTACCAGATGCTGGCCGGCGTATTCCGGTTCGTCTGCTGCAATGGCCTGGTCGTCGGCGAGATGTCCAACGACATCCGCATCCCCCACAAGGGCAATGTCCAGCACGAAGTGATCGAGGGCGCATTTCGCGTCCTCGACGACTTCGGTGTCGTGCAGGAGCACACCGAGGCCATGAAGGCGCTGGCCCTGCAGCCCGCCGAGGAAATGGCGTTCGCGACGGCCGCGCTGGCCTTGCGCTTTGGCGAGCGCGCGGTGGAGGAGGGCGGTGGCCACGTGCCGGCACCGGTGACCGCGGCGCAGTTGACCGAGGCGCGACGCATGGAGGACGTTGGCCACAGCCTGTGGGCGACGTTCCAGCGCGTCCAGGAGAACGTGATTCGCGGTGGTCAACCCGGCCGCAGTGCGCAGGGCCGCCGCGTGCAGACCCGCCCCGTGGGCAGCATCGATCGCGGCGTGAGTCTCAACCGAGCCCTGTGGACGCTGGCCGAAGAGATGCGCAAGCTCAAGGCCTGAACAGCCAACGATGACTTTCCGCCGAAAGTCATCCCCTGGTGGGCGCCTGCCGTGTCCGAGGATGCGGCATGGCGCCCTTTCATGAATCCTCGACAAGGGCGCGCTTGCCGTCCGCCCCGAGCGCGCGGCCGGCGCGCGGAGTGCGGCTGGCACCCATCGAGGGCAGCCAGCCACACAGTGGCCCGCCTGTGTCTCGGTGTTGGGAGCTCACTTGTCCCGCCAGCGTTCCACGGCGCGACGGTTGCCTGGTTGTGATGCATTTGCATTACAATGTCCAAATGAAGACCGCCACTATTCCCGCTGTTCGCGTCGAGCCGGAATTTCGCACCAAGATGGAGGCCGTCCTGGCCGAGGGCGAGACCCTGTCCGAGTTCGTGGAAGCGTCCGTCCGGGCCGGCGTCGAGCGCCGTCGCGTCCAGGCGGAGTTCGTCGCACGCGGGCTGCGCGCGCGCGACGTCGCCCGGCAGACGGGCGACTATGTCGATGCCGACGTCGTGGTGGACGGGCTCCAGCGCAAGCTCGACGCCGCGCGTGCGCGGGCGGTCAAGAAGGCCAAGTGACCTTCCGGGTTCGCCTGACGCGCGAAGCCGAGTCGGATCTCGAGCGGCTGTTTGATTTCGTGCTCGAGCGCGAGCTGGCTCGCGCCGACGGTGACCTTACCTTGCCGGAGCGTGCAATTGCCGCGCTACGCGCAGGCATCGCGACGCTCAAGGCTTCCCCGTTCACCTGCCGCAAGGCGGGCCAGAGTCCGTTCCTACGGGAACTGGTGGTCTCGTTTGGGCATTCTGGCTATGTCGCCCTCTTTGAGGTCGACGACGCCACCACGGTCACCGTCCTGTCCGTGCGCCACCAACTCGAGGATGACTACCACTGACGAGTTGTCAGACTGGCGTCCGGACTTCAGCGTGGCCAGAGATATGCAACGATTGCCAACGTGGAAGCGGACGCAGTGACGGCCGTTGCCGCATGCGTCAACCAGAGCTCCCACGGGTGGTCGAGTCGCTCGACCTGGCGGGCAATGACACTGACAAGTTGCTGAATGCGCGGATCGACCCGTGAATCGAACAGTTGGTTTGCCGCCTTCGCCATTGCCTTCCCTTGTGTATCAATTGCGAGGCGCGTGGCTTCATCCGTGCGTGCCAGGATGTGCTTGACCGTCTGCACCTTGGCTCTTTCGGTGAGTTCGCCAACCTGGCTTGCGAAGGCGGTCAATTGGTCGACCAGTTGAGCGTGCGCACCGATCAGGCCATCGTGAGATTCGATGTTCACAACTCGCAACGCTTCGGCCCGATCGAGCAGCCGAGCCAGGTCGACCAAGACTTCGGTGAGCAATGCCTCCTGTATCGTGCTGGTGGGGTTCATGGCGCGCTGCCTATTGAAGCATTTGGCCTGGGGTCGTCCGGATGAAGTCGCAGTGCCTCGAAACAGGCATCGAGTTCGGGCACCACTCCTGAGGCGAGCCTGCGTGTCGCTAGCTTGCGAGCGAAGGCGATTCTCTCCGCTGTGACGCCGGTTGTGGTAATGAGTGCCTTGTAGTCCGTCTCGTCTCGAGACAACGTGGCCAGATCAAGGTTGGTGCCCTTGACTCGCTCGTAGATCTCGTTGGAGCCAATCCAGCAGTTCAGATCTGCCTGAGCAATCGGATGCTCGGCGATGAACTGGAGCAGCGTTTCGAAAGACTGCGCGATCTGGCGTTCGTGCCGCACCATATTGAACGTAATCTTCAATCGTGAAGACGTCACGCCAATATCTGCCAACTCCGCAAGCGTGGCAATCGTGTCCTGCTGTTGCTTGAGCGCGCTGACTGTGGGAACGACGAAGAAGTCGAACTCTTCCTGGCTGCCCTTGTACTTGCGCATCAATCCCATCAGCTCTTCCACGTTGCTCGCCCCGATGTCGACCACGACGTTGTCCACTGTCTGCATGTACTCCTGAAGCACGGCGAATTGATCGGCCCGCAGCGCCGAGGCTCGCCCATCGCCCGCGTTGATGCTTTCCACGACGATGAGCTTGGCCCCGCTGATCCGCGGCACCAGTAGGTGCCGAGCGACGGTGCTCTTTCCGACGTTGCCGGAGAAGTTAATGACGGCGACCTTCATAGCTGCCACCTGTAGGAAATCAGTGCAGCGCGCGGGACAGCGCGGTGGGGGAATCTGCGGCGTCGGGTTCCGATGCATGCACGGCTGGGTGAAGGCTTCGAAGAGGGCGGCGACGACGAATCGGCGGGATCGTCGTGCGAACCCGGTTGCGCCACGGAGGCATCGGAGCAACTGGCTGCCACATCGCTGACGACCTTTGAATGGCGCCCGACATGCCTTCCGCACTCACGCTTGACGGTGCTTGTGCTGACGTGTACGCCCACCTCCGCCGGGGCCTCTCGGATCGCCCGATAGGAATAGCCCACACCATGCAGGCGAACAATCTCCTGTTCGAAGTGCCGGGCTTTACGCTTGGCGTGACCAGGCGGGCCTTTCGGGTTGAGCATCATCACTTTGCTCCGTTGTTGGTGATGATGAAGTTTTGAGCCGATTGGAACTACCGCGAGCGATGATTTCGGACCAAAATTCATCGAAGTTTGATCGCGGGCTGCGCTCGTCGGTGGTGTGGGGCGCTTACTCACGGCATCGAACAGCCGGAGGCGTCGCGCCACTCATTTTGATTTCAGGTCGGCCTGAGGGATCAGCGGGTTCGTGATGTGGCTCTTCACGAAATCCGCGGCAAAGTCTCGTGCACTGAGACCTGGCGGCAGGCACGTCGGTCCACTCGCTCCCTGAGATTGCGAAACCTTGGCCTCGACGTGCCTGGCGATGCGCTGGGACGCCGTCGTCTGTTGTGCAGCGGAGCGCCGTGCCTCCCGTAGAACTGTGGCCACGCTTACTTCAACGCCAGCGTTCGATAGAGACCGGCGAATCGCCTCGCAGCTGTAGCCCTCGGCGTAAAGGCGACCAATCTCAGCAGTGAATGCGCGCGCCTTTCGATTGGTTCGACCTGGGGGATCCGTCGGGATGAGCATGGCGGTTTCTCCTTCACAGGTGTCATTGTTAGCTGCCAGGGCTCGTCAGTTTCCGACGAATTCTCGTCAAGATTCATCGGCTTCCAACGGTACTGAACGGTTCCAAACGCTTGACGCTCACTTTGAAATCACATTCCAACGAACTGCGCCGGAAGCACTGCACTTCCACAGCACTTTGCGGTCACTTTCCAACGCTTCCACATCACTTTGAAGGTACCTTCAAAGCACGCCGCGATGAATTTCGGCCAAAAATCATCGGATGTTCCGCTTGAATCCAGAGCAATACTGAATGCATTGGTGAGTGCAGGATAGGCTTTGCGCTGGCAAATGGCCGACATGTCGGTTGAGGGTTCGATTGCACGCTTGGCGCGTCGGCACGTGAGGAGCGCTAAGAGAGTCGAGCGATGCGCCTGCCGCGTATCCAGAATGTACGGGTCATCCGGATCCGCAAAGCCAAGCAGACGAACGGCGTCGACATGCCCGATTTACGCCGGGACTACCCGGATGCATCGCGAGTCGTTTGGGCAGCGCAGAAATGAAATCTTCGCTGGAGTTGAATGTGCTTCCGTCAATCCAGTGAGCGAAGTCGCTATCGGCCGGAGAAGGTCTCGTCCGATGTGATGCCGCAGCGCATGCTTGACTGCGGCCTTGTACCTGGAGCAGACGGCCGGCTCCGCTGGCCGGGGGGCGGGTTCCGTTGCATAGCAGTACTCCCTGCTCGCGCTTGCAAAGGTCCGGTTCTCAGACTAGGCGAGTCTGCCTGGCACGGGACACTGAATGAGGACCTGTCGGCTCGTCGCCAATTGCAGTCGATGTCCGCACTCAAATCGAGATTCGCTTGCTGATCCGGGAATGATCGACTGGGCATCCCTTCGTCTGGCCGTCACTCGTGGAGCCTGCGTCAACGGGCATCGAAATGGGATATGTGGCGCACCTGAGTTTCGCCAGAAGGATCTCGTTAGCGCAACGCGATCGCTATCGATGCGACGTGGAGCGCTTCCAGTTCTTCCGTCCAAATGTTCAACGCTTTGGAAGCGGACACGAGCGCAACGTAGGCGTCATCCGCATGCAACAACGTAGCGGTAGTGGCTGCATAAGCTGCATTTGGCTGCGACTCCTTGAGCAAGTCTTCCAACTGGCGCAGGAATCGATTCTTAGAAGACGTGCGTCGGTTTGCCTTGAACGTCTCAAGTCGCTCGCCGGCAACTAACAGCATCTCATGAAGCTGCTCACCGATACGGAAGCGGCTTAAAACGACGCGACCAGAATTGTTCAGGTCCAGGACTTCAATCGACTCTTGGCCTTTCGGTGTCTTGGATTTCAGTCTGTAATTCAGCAGCAAGAAATGCGCTGACGGCTCATCGTCGTACGGGTTGACGATCGGGTCAAGAACCACATCGTGTGAAAGCTTCTTCCCATTGCAGCGTCGGCACGCTGGCAAGAGGTTCTCCCACTTCATTACGTCGTCATCGTACTTATCTTTAAATTTGAAGTGCTCCACTTCCATGTACTTGCTTTCTTCGCCAAGGGCGCACTCGCAGAAGGCGCACTTGCCGAAGCTGGTCTTGAGTAGAGCTTCCTTCAATTCATGGATGTGCCATACGGATTCTCCAGTGTCTTTGAACTTCTTGGTGAGTTCAGCGACCTCGGCGGCGCCAAGGCATGCGGGAGCTGCTCCTTTTGTCAGCTTAATCATCGTGGCTAACCCCAACACCGGCGAGCTGAAGCTTCAATATCTTGCGCAACGGATTGCGCGGATGTAGGGCGGGATCAAGCTCATTGAAGGCGGCTGTTGCACCCTCGATGTTGTCTGCGTCAACTGCTCTTTCAAAAGCGCTCATGCGACTGTTGAAGAAGTCGGTTCGCGTGTCGCCCATCCCCATAACATCGGTGAGCACCTCATCGACCGTCCAGCCTTTGAAGCCATGCGGAGTCTCCGGCAATTCCCTTGGTGAGACAAATCCGTCCTTCGACTCCAACGCGATGATTTGGCTACGCTCGGCGCTCTGAATTACGTGTGCACTGTGAGTCGTAACAATGAATTGAATTTTCGGAAAAACCTCGGTCAAGACACCGGCGATTTTTCCCTGCCAATCCGGATGAAGGTGAAGTTCGATTTCATCGATCAATACAATGGCCTCGATTTCCTCCACCTTAGTGTGTTTGAAACGAAGCTCCAATTCCTTGATGATCCCAAGGAGCATCACCAAACATGACTTGAATCCTGACGAAAGGTACTCGTGAACGATCAATCCACCTGGTGTTTTGACGAAGATGTCTAGAGAGCCTGCGTCAACGTGAGAGAACGTGAATGCCTCATTCAATTTTGAGAAGCAACGCTTTGCCAGCTCGAAGTTCGCGAGCTGTTCTGCTGACATTGCCTTGTCTTTGGTGGAGTAAAGATCGCGGTTGACAAACCAGCTCTTGATGTCATTCGACGAGATGCCGTTCTTGACGTTTTCGATGAGGTCGTGGCTACTCTTTTCCGTATCCTTCTTTACGGCATCAAGCGCTTGGTAACTGAATAGCCGCCCAGTCTTGAGAGAAAGGATGTATCCGGCCTTCTCATGATTGCCGAAAGGCTCGGATTGACGCAAAGGCTCGTGGCAGTTCACCTGAAGCCTGACTACCGATGGCGTCTCGCCATCCTTCAGGCCCGTTTCGATCATCCCTTTTAGGTCGGCCCCTTCTTCCACGCGAGCTCGACTCTTTAGAACAGAGGTGGCACCAGCTGAAAACGAATGAGCGCAGCATTCGAGAACAGTGGTCTTACCTATTCCGTTGGGTCCGCAAAGGATGTTCATCCGCTCGTCGAAGCGGAGGTGCAGATTCTTAATGCCCGCGACGTCTTTGACCGCGAGAGTCTGAATTTTCATAGGTGTCCGGCCCGTGGCCGCAGAAGTGCAAAGTGCCGGCATGGTAATCCGAGACGCCCTTGAACGGACATTCGACGAGCTAGCAGATGTTCAGCTCCCCAGCGTCGGCAGCGCCCGCCGGATGCACCCATCGAGCGCGACCCACGGCCACAGCTCGCCAAGAGCGGCCGTTGCAAGAATCCGCTCCAGCGCACTCTCCGCTGTCCTGCATTAAAAAGCCGGACTTGGTGTCGAACGTCGCGAGGACTACTAGCAGCGGGAGCCATCGTTGGCCTCACTGAGCTGAACTTCCGTTTCAGTCTGGTAAAGCCGACGGCGTTACCGGCACGCCGAATCCCTGTACCCTCTTAACACTGAGAGCGCTCGCGTCGGTAAAGACCTGGAGGACGCCACGATCAATTGCTGCCACTCCAGTGGCATTTTCGAGCTGTGGTGCACTGCCATATCAAGAACGCGACCGTCTTCGACGCAGTCGCAGAGGCCACCATGCTACTGGATCTGCCACAAAGCGCCGATGTGCTCCGCCGACGGCAGCCTCTGCACCGAAAGGCGTTGAAATTCCACGCCGCTCAGTGGTAGGGGTGAAGGCCGGGCCGCCGGAGGCAGACAGCCCAATTGACTCCTACGTAGTGGCACGAGATGAAGGTTCGCGCCGAGTTTGCATAGTGCATGTCGGATTCCGAGCGCGGAATCCGTTATAGAGCAGCAAGAGGCCGCCCGAGCCTCCCTTGGCATCGGCGTCCCAGTGGCTCACCTCATGCGCTTGGGGCGGGGCACGATCCCCTTCAGCCGGACCCGAGACCCATTTCTCACAAACGGCCGCCTTCGGTAGGCGGCACGCCATAGAGCACCGGACGATCTGTAGAATTTGTCCATCCTTTTGAAAAGAGGCCACATGGCCAAGGGAAGCAAACCACGGGACGGCGCGACGACGCAGCCGAACCTGGCGAAGGAGGAATTGCCGAGTGCGCGCTTGCGCATGCACGCCGCATCGCGCGGCCTGCGTCGCCGCGAATGATTGCGATGCTGGACGCGACGCCGTCGCCGCAGCCGGTCAATCGGCTGCTGTGGATGGCGGCCGCGGCCGGCGCGGAAGCCGAGGTGCGCCTGCACATCGCGCGCGGCGACTACCTGGAATGGACCGACAAGCGCGGCCTCACGCCGTTGATGGTCGCCGCGTCGCGCGACCGCGCGAAAATATGCACGTTGCTCCTGGAGGCGGGAGTCGACGCGTCGGCCCTCGATGCCGGAGGCCGGGACGCGCTGACGATCGCGCGCGCTGCCGGAGCGCTTGCTGCTGCCGACGCGATAGCGCGATGGGTTCCACAGGGGGCCATCGCGCCGACGATCGACGCCGGAGCTTCCATCTCGATCGAGCCGATTGGCCGCCTTGCCCAGATCGCGTCGATGCCTGGCGGCGCTCGGGAAGGAGCGAGTGAAGTCGCCGCCGGGCGCATAGCGTCCAGCCTCGAAGAGGACGAACCCTTCGAAGCCATCTTTGGAGACTGGGAGCCGGCTGAGCCCGCGCAAGCTCCGCCGGACGCGCCGGAGTTCGCGCGCATGGAGACGCTTCGCCAGCGACGCATCGGCCGACACCAAGCGATCGACAGCAGGGCCCCATGGGACGTGGCGGATGCGCCGGAGGAGCGCCTCGAGGACCTCTTCGGCGACTGGGAGGCGGTGGAGACGACAACGCCGCCGGCGAACAGACCAGACCTCGTCCAGATCGAAGCGCTCCGGCAGCGACGCATTGTCGAGCACGCGCCGATCGACGACAGCGCCGCGTGGGACGATTTAAAGGTCGACCTGCCTGAATTTTCGAAGCCCCTTCCACGCGCCGATGATGCGGATTTCCAGTCGGGGATCAGGCGGCTCGCGCTCCTGGCACTGCGCGAAGGGAGCGTCCCGCGCCTCTCGATCGAAGACTTGCTCTCCGAACGCGGCGACGCGGAGATGCGCGACCTCGTCGCGGAGCAGCAGCTCCTGGTCATGCTCGGCGAGCTGGGGGCCGCCGCGGACGATCGCTTGGCCCACCAGGTCGGCGACGATTCCTTCGAGGTCTTCGTCGATCCGATCGAATCCGTTGCGGAAGGACAGGAGGTCGACGAGGCGCTGGCATTTTTCGAAGACCTGCGGTCGGGCCGCAATGATCCGCTGCGGATCTATCTGCGGTCGGTCGGCAACAGGCCGTTGCTCAAAGCGGAACGCGAGGCCGCCCTTGCGAAGGCAATGGAGGCAGCGATCGAGCGCGCGCTCGACGCCCTGGCTTTCTGGCCTGCCGGCCTGCGCGCGCTGCTCGACTCGGCCGCCGGAGCAGCGGCGAGTCCTGCCGCGCTTGGGTCGATCGTCGCGACCATGCGCGAGGAGGCCGAAGCGGAGCCGGACGTTGGCGAATCGAACGAGCAGCCCGTCGCGACATCGGCAGAGGACGAGGACGAGGACGACGAGGCAGCGGCGTTCGTTGCCGAGCCCATGGGATCGATAGCCGACGCTTTGGAGGCGTTTGCGGCCATCCGCGACATTGCGGAGGCGCCTGCGGGTGGTCCGGGACGCGGCGATCGGATCCGCGAACGGCTCGGAGCGCTTCGGTTTCGCAGGCCCTTCCTCGCCAAGCTGGCAGATTTTGCTTCCGACGATCACGGCGCCGAAGCCACCGCCTACCGCGCCGCGATTTCCGACTTGATCGCGAGGCGTGACGAGATGACGCGCGCCAACCTCCGCCTGGTCTATGCGGCCGCTAAGCGCTACGTCTACACCGGCGTCCCCCTCGACGATTTGATCCAGGAGGGCAACATCGGCCTGCTCAAGGCCGTCGATCGCTTCGATTGGCGCAGAGGATTCAAGTTCTCCACGATGGCCATGTGGTGGATCAAGCAGCAGATCAGTCGCTCCGTCGCGGACACGGCATTCCTGATCCGCCTACCAGTGCACGTCCATGAGAAGACGTCCAAGCTGCGCAGCCTGGTGGAGGCTTTCGAGCGCGCGAACGGCCGCGAGCCGACCGACGCCGAGCGCGCGGGGCTGCTGGGCGTCTCAGCGCCGAAGCTGCACACGCTTGCGCGCCCAGCGTCGGAGCCTTTGTCGATCGAAGATGCCGAGGCGCTTGGGGCCTTCGATTTGGATGCGGAAGCGGATCCTATGGACGCGCTCGCGGACCAGCAGATCGAACGACTGGTGTCCGAGAAGATCTCGACACTCAAACGCAGGTCGGAGTTGGTCGTACGCATGCGCACGGGAATCGGCGTCAACGAAGCGCTCACCCTCGAACAGGTCGGCCTCGCATTCGAGGTCACTCGCGAGCGGGTCCGCCAAATCGAGGCGAAGGCCATGCGAACCCTTGCGTCCGTCCGCTCGCGCGAAGAGCTCGCGATCGCGACAGGCCGGCCGCCTCCCAATCGGACATCCGTTGCGCCAGGCGACAGTGAGGAAGACGGTGACGAGGGCGACCAGAGCGAAGGCGGCGAGGCCGCGCCCATATTGTCCGATGCGGCAGGCAGATCGAAGACAGAGCAAGCTCCAAAGGAGGTCGCCGCGAGCGGCGACCCGGCCGACCCGGACGCGCTCGAGCCCTCCATGCGCGGCATCTTCGAAGCGGCTCGCGAGCTCGGGCTCGACGTGGAAGTCGGGTTCGAAGACAGTCGCGCGCGCGTCTTCGTGGCGGAATTCCTGCAGACGGATCGGCACCGTCGCAAGCTGGTGCGCGACATGCTGCAAATGGGCTTCGTCCGCGAGCCCGGGAAAGGATATCGGAGATGAGTTCGACGCGGGAGGCGCCGCCAAGGGCAGGCGCCATGCTCGAAGCCTTGCGCGGGCTCGGCTATTCGACGGGCGCGGCGATCGCGGACGTCATCGACAACAGCGTCGCCGCCGGCGCGAAGAACGTCGAGGTTCATTTCGCTTGGGACGGCGCGCTCAGCCGCGCCAGCATCCTCGACGACGGCCGCGGCATGGACGACGCCGAGCTCGAAAGCGCGATGACGCTGGGCGACAAGAGTCCGCTCGACGATCGCGCTGCGGACGATCTCGGCCGATTCGGCATGGGCTTGAAGACTGCGTCGTTCTCGCAATGTCGGAGGCTGACGGTCTCGTCGCTCAAGGGCGGCGCCATGTCCTGCCTGCGTTGGGATCTCGACGAACTCGCCAAGGATCCCGGCGGCGGCTGGCTACTGTTCGAAGGTCCGGCCGATGGCTCGGAGGCATTCGCGGCGCTTCCGGCCGGCCGCGCCGCGGGCACGCTCGTGCTGTGGGAGGCGATGGATCGGATCGTGACCAAGGCGTTTTCGCCGGATCATTTCCTCGATCTCGCCGACGACGTCGAGCGCCACCTCGCGATGGTCTTCCATCGCCTGATCGAGGGGCCGCGCCCGAAGCTGCGAATCTCAATCAACGGTCGCCCCGTGGCCCCTTGGGATCCCTTCATGTCCGGGACGTCCTGGGAGTCGCCGTTGGCCAAGCGTGACACCGACGCGGGCGTGGTCGCCGTGCGTTGCCACGTCCTCCCCCACAGAGACAGGCTGACGGAAGCCGAGTTCGAGCTTCACGGCGGACCGGCGGGCTGGGCCGCCCAACAGGGCTTCTATGTCTATCGCAACGAGCGCCTCCTGGTCGCCGGTGGCTGGCTGGGCCTCGGTCAGGGGCGGGCCTGGAACCGCGAGGAGGCGTATCGCCTTGCGCGCATCCGTCTCGACATCCCGAACACAGCCGACGCGGCGTGGAAGATCGACATCCGCAAATCGACGGCCAGGCCGCCGGTCTCGCTGCGTCCGTGGCTGACCAAGCTGGCGGAGAACACGCGCGACCGCGCGCGCAACGTCTTCGCCTATCGCGCGAAGCCTCAAGCCCCGAGAGGCGCCGAGGCCATCGAACTCGCATGGCGCGCCGAGCAGAGCAAGGCTGGCCTGCGCTACCGCGTCGACGAGAAGCACCCGGCTGTCGCCGCCGTGCTCGAAGCCTGCGCGGGACAAGCCGACCTCGTGCGGGCCATGATCCGAGTGGTCGAGGAGACCGTGCCGGTGCAGCGCATCTGGCTCGACACGGCGGAGAATAAGGAGACGCCGCGCACTGGCTTCGCCGGCGAGCCCGGCGCGGAAGTGCAGAAAGTCTTGAAGACTTTGTTCAAGGACATGGTCACGCGACGAGGCATGGACGAGGAGCGCGCCCGAGCGAAGCTCCTCGCGACCGAACCATTCCAGGACTACGCTGCGCTCGTCGGCGCGCTGCGGATCGATCCATAAGAAACCCGAGGAGAGACATGCCATTCGACCCAGGCAGGCAGGCGAAAGTCATAGCGCTCGCGCAGATCCTGTTGCGCGACGAACCCGACGAGACGAAGCATTCGCCCAGTGCCATCGCCGACACCGTGCGCCTGGCCGCGATGACCGCGAAGGTCGCTCCCGACGACTTCGACGAGGCCGAGGCCGTGGCGGAGCTGGTGCGCAGGTTCAGCCAATTCGTGCCGAACGACGCGGCTCTGAGCGACCCCGACGATCACGACGACTGGCTCGACTCGGCCAAGAAGAAGAATTGGCGCTACTGGCAACGGCTGCAAAGCTATCTGGAACGCTCGCTGCCGGTCGACGTCGTTGACGCACTCGACCGCTCCACCGACGGCATCCTCGGCGAGCTCGAAGATCCGACAAAGCCCGGGCGTTGGGATCGCCGAGGGCTGGTGGTGGGCCACGTCCAGTCGGGCAAGACCAGCAGCTACTCCGCTCTGATCTGCAAGGCCGCCGACGCCGGCTACAAGATCATCGTCGTGCTCGCGGGCATGCACAACAACCTGCGCTCGCAGACGCAGATCCGGCTCGAGGAGGCGTTCCTCGGCTACGAGACATCGCCGAACCGCGACCCGGGCAACCCGCTGGGCGTGTTCTTCGAGGACCGCGACCCGAGCATCCATCCGCACTGCGCGACGACTCGCGAAGACAACGGCGACTTCAACACAGCCGCGGCCAAGCGCTTCTCGATCTCGCCCGAGGAGCGACCCTGGCTGTTTGTCGTGAAGAAGAACAAGACCGTCTTGAGCCGGCTGCTCAAATGGATGCAGAGCAACCATGTCGCTGACGGCGTCGACGCACAGGGCCGCAAGATCGTCAACAAGCTGCCGCTGCTTGTCATCGACGATGAAGCCGACAACGCGTCGGTGGACACCGGCGAGCAGGAGTTCGTGGACGGTGTGCCCGACCCCGAGCACGAGCCCAAGGCCATCAACAGTCTGATCCGCAAGATCCTGAACACGTTTGCGAAGTCGGCTTACGTCGGCTACACCGCGACGCCGTTCGCCAACGTGTTCATCCATCGGCGCGGCGAGACCGACGACGAAGGCGACGACCTGTTCCCGCGGTCGTTTATCCGCAACCTGGCCGCGCCGTCGAACTACGTCGGCCCTGCGCGCGTCTTCGGTCTGCGCGGCCCCGGCGGGGCACGTGTCGGCGGTTTGCCCTTGACGCGCGAGATCGACGACCACGCCGACGCGGAAGGTGGCGGATGGATGCCGGCCAAGCACGACAAGACACACGTCCCGAAGCATGGCGGGGAGGAGAGTCTGCCCGCATCGTTGCGGGAGGCGATCCAGTCGTTTGCGCTCACGTGCGCTGCCCGAGCCTGCCGCGGGCAGAAGGCGAAGCACTGCTCGATGCTCGTGCACGTGACCCGGTTCACCGCCGTGCAGAACGAAGTCCGTCTGCAAGTCGACGACTACGTCAAGCGCATGAAGCAGCGGCTGACGCGCAAGGTCGACCACGAGGACCTTCTCGCCGAGCTGCGCGACCTTTGGGAGACGGACTTCGGGCCCACGACTGCCAAAGTCTCTAGGGTGCTGACGGCAGGCGACGGCGAGGCAGTGGCGACGCCGTGGGCCGACATCGAGGCGGCGCTGCCGGACGCCCTGGCCGACATCGTCGTCAAGACGATCAACGGATCGGCAAAGGACGCCCTCGACTACGTCGAGAAGGAAGCCACGGGGCTCAAAGCCATCGCCATCGGCGGCGACAAGCTCGCGCGCGGCCTCACGCTCGAGGGGCTGACCACGAGCTACTTCATCCGCACGACCAAGATGTATGACACGCTCATGCAGATGGGCCGCTGGTTCGGATACAGGCCCGGCTACCTCGACCTCTGCCGCCTCTACACGACGCCGGATTTGATCCGTAGCTTCGGGCTAATTGCCGACGCCTCGGAGGAGCTGCGCGAGGAGTTCGACGAGATGGTCGCCGTCAAGGGCAAGCCATCGAGCTATGGCATCAAGGTCGCGTCGCATCCTAGCCTGCTCGTCACCGCGCCCATGAAGATGCGCTCGGCCAAGACCATCAAGCTGTCGTATAGCGGCGTGATGGCGCAGACCGTGGCGTTTCTCAACGACGAGGCCTCCCTCAAACACAATCTCGGTCAGGCCGACCAGCTCTTCGCCGAGCTCGGCGACCCGGACGAGTCGGCGCCGACGCGCGTCCGGCCGACGCGACCCGACACCTTCCCCCGTTCGCATATGTGGCGGAACGTGCCTTCCGACACTGTGGTCAATTTCCTTCGCGACTACTCGACCCCATCGGGCGTCGAGCGAGCGAACGGGCCGGTGATTGCCGAGTTCATCCAGAAGATGAACGCCGAGGGCGAGCTCGGGCTGTGGACGGTGGCGCTGATCGCGGAGGGAAAGCCAGGAGCCGACTACACCTTCGCCAACGGCATCAAGGTCGACACGATGCCGGGTCGGGGCGCCAACACGGTCGAGGGGCGCTATTCGATTGGAACGCTGACCGACCCGGCCGACGAGGCGATCGACGTCGACGGCCCTGGCTGGGACAGGGCCCTCGCGTTGGCGGTCTCTCACTGGGAGCGCGACCCTGCCCGAGGCCGCGACACTCCCCCGACCGCCCCCAACGGCCGAGCACTGCGCGAGCTGCGCTCGGTCCAGCAGTCCGGCGACGCGTCGCGGGGACTGCTGCTGGTCTACCCGATCTCGCCGAAGGACGTGGCTGGAGCGCTGCCGGCGGGATGGGACAAGCCGGTGATCGGCTTCGCGGCCAGCTTCCCCGCCAGCGGCCTCGACGTCTCGGCCGAATACAAGGTCGACCACCTGCTGTGGGAGGAGCAATATGGCGCGGCCGAGTGACGAGCTCGCCATCGCCTGGAGCTCGCTCGTGGGCGCCGACGACGGGTCCGAAGGCTGGCGCAGCGCGCCGGTCTCGCGGCACGGGGCGATCCTGCTGCATGCCGGGCGCCGCTTCCCCGGCGGAGCGGAGGCGTTGCTCGCGCGCTTCGGCGTCGCCACGCTTCCCGCCGCGACGAAGCTGCCCGAAGGCGCTGGCTTCCGGATCGAACGCGCCAACCCGAAGGATGACGGCGTCGCATGGCTCGCGCTCACGCGCAAACCCGACGGTAGCGCCGAGCTCTTCGCCGCCATGGCGCGCGACATCGCCGACGCCCTCGACGCGTGCCCGGTCGCCGACGAGGCCAAGGGATTGGCGACGCTGCTGGGTCGCGTTCGAGCCTGGCAGGAGTTCATGCGCAAGGGCGCGGCGCCGCTGGAGGCCGAGGCCGAGGTCGGGCTCTTTGGCGAACTGGCGGCGCTGCGGGCGATCATCGAGGCGGGCCTCGAGCCCGCCGCCGCGTGCGAGTCTTGGCGCGGCCCGCTTGGAGGCCTGCGCGACTTCGAGATTGGCACCGGCGGGATCGAGGTCAAGAGCACGCTGTCGTCGCTCGGCTTCCCCGCGCGCGTCGGCGCGCTCGAACAGCTCGACGACTCGGTCCGGCAGCCGTTGTTCGTCGCTGGGATGCGGTTGCGTCAGACCGCCTCCGGCTCTTCGCTGCCTGACGCCGTCGAGACCCTGCGCGACATCGTGGCCGGCGAGCAGGAGGCCGAGCGGCTGCTGGCCGAGCGCGTGATCGCGGCTGGATACTTCGACGCGCACGCTGGCCAATACGCCCGGCGCTTCGAGCTGGCGGAGTGCCGCGTCCTTCGCGTGGCCGAAGGATTTCCCAGGATGACTCCATGGTCCGTTCCGGCTGGCGTCACTCGCGCCTCCTACGACATCGACCTCGACAAGGCCCCCGGCCAGGTGACCTCGGTCGCCGAGGCCCTGAAAGAACTGAAAGCGCTGTGACATGGAATTGAAGAACTTCTTGACCGAGACCCAGCAGGACGTGCGCTCGCAGCTCGACGACGGCCAGCCCATCGCCGAGACCGCGTTCACCGAGATCGTCATGCAGCACATGGCCGACATTGGCATGACCTCCGATCCGCAGCCAGCGCACTTCTCGCGCAAGATCGGAACCGCGAACGTTCGCCTCAGCGGCTACTCGGTATCCGAGGAGCAGGAGTGCCTCGACCTGTTCGTGAGCCTTTACGAGGGCTACGACGAGCTTACGCCGGTGCCCGATTCGGAGACGAAGATCGCAGTTGAGCAATGCCTGCGCTTCCTGAACCTGTGCGCCGAGGGCAAACTGGCCTCAAAGCTCGACCCATCGGACGAGATCCGCGTCCTCGCCGAGAGGCTGCGCTCGGTCTACGACGACCTGGAGCAGATCCGCATCTACGTGCTGACCGACGGGGTGGTCAAGACGACGCAGTTCAAGCCGCGTGAAATCGCGGGCAAGACGGTCCATCTCGAAGTCATGGACATCCAGCGGCTGCACCGCCACTGGTCCGAGGGTAAGCCGCGCGACGAACTAGTAGTCGACTTCAACGACGCCGTAGGCGCTCCGCTTCCCTGCGTCTACGTTCCCGGCGATGGCGAGGACTACGACTACGCGCTGACGGCGATCCCGGGCGAGGCGCTGCGCTCGCTGTATGAGAAGTTCGGCGGCCGGCTCCTGGAAGCCAACGTGCGCTCGTTCCTCAGCGTCAAAGGCAAGGGTGTGAATGCAGGTATCCAGTCGACGCTTCGCACCCAGCCCGGCCGCTTCATGGCCTTCAACAATGGCATCGTCATGGTCGCCGACGAGATGCGGCTCGGCGACGCCGGCGGCGGTGCGGCCGGCATCGCCTGGCTGCGCGGCCTCCAGATCGTCAACGGCGGCCAGACGACGGCGTCGCTGTATTTCGCCAAGAAGAAGTTCTCCGACATCGACCTGTCGAAGGTTCGCGTCCCGGCGAAGATCATCGTCATGAAGACGCTGGATCCGACCATGGAGGAGGCTCTGGTTTCCGACATCTCGCGCTACGCCAACAGCCAGAACGCGGTCAAGCAGTCGGACCTGTCGGCGAACAAGCCGTTCCACGTCGCCGTCGAACGCCTCTCATTGTCGGTCTATTGCCCCGACATGAAGAGCCGTTGGTTCTACGAGCGAGCCGCGGGCAGCTACAACACCATGCTCGCGCGCGAAGGCACGACGCCAGCCAAGACCAAGGCGCTGAAAGAGGCGATGCCGCCGGCTCGCCGAATCACCAAGACCGACCTCGCCCGCTACGTCACGGCGTGGAACATGCGGCCGGACGTCGTCAGCAAGGGCTCGCAGAAGAACTTCGAGGACTTCATGGATACGATCTCGGGCGCCAACGGTGCTGAGCCGAAGGAGCCCGACGTCGCCGCCTACAAGGAGATGATCGCCAAGGCGAAGATCTACCGGGACGCGCAGAAGCTCATCCGCCCGATGTTCCCCGCCTTCCAAGCGAATGTGGTCGTCTACACGATCTCGCTTCTGGCGCAGAACCTCGGCAGCCGCATCGACTTCGGCAAGGTCTGGCTCGGCCAGGGCGGATCCAAGCAGCTCATGGAGCAGATCGCGACATGGGCGCGCGAAGTCAACGACGTGCTCCACCGCACGGCAAACGGCCGGATGGTCTCCGAGTGGGCGAAGAAGCCTGAATGCCGCGAGGCCGTGCTTGGGGCCAGCTACTCGGCGCCAGCCGCGGACATTCCGGAAGCCAGCTAGTCCAACAGTGGGCGCGCCGCCTGCCGCCCCCGAGCCATGGCCGACGTAGTCTCTCCATCTGTCCGCAGTCGCATGATGTCCGGCATCAAGGGCAAGGACACCAAGCCCGAGATCGTCGTGCGCAAAGCACTGTTCGCGGCCGGCTACCGCTTCCGTTTGCACAGGAAGGACCTGCCCGGCGCGCCCGACGTCGCGCTGCCTGGGCGCAAGGTCGCCATCTTCGTGCACGGCTGCTTCTGGCACATGCATGCCAGCTGCAAGAACGCGAAGCTGCCGTCGACGCGGCCCGAATTCTGGAAAGCGAAGCTCCAAGGCAATGTCGACCGCGACGGGCGAACCGTCGCGTCCCTGCGAGCCCTGGGCTGGCGCGTTCTTACGGTCTGGGAATGCAGCACGCGCGATCCTGAGGTCGTCGCCAGTCTCTCGGCGAAGCTGTCGGAATGGATCGAAAGCGCTGACGCGGTCGGCGAGTTCAGCGCCGCGACGCGTCGATGAAGTCGACCACGACCTCGGCGATCTGACGCGCGAGGAACGGCGGCACGGCGTTGCCGACTTGCCAATACTGCTGGGTGCGGTTGCCCTCGAAGAGGTAGTTGTCCGGGAACGTCTGGAGTCGCGCCGCCTCCCTCACCGTCATGCTGCGGCACTGCGACGGGTCGTAGTGGATGTAATAGTGGCCATCCTTGGAGATGTGCGAGACGACCGTTGTGGATGGCTCGCCGCCCACCTGCACCCGGAAACGATCGAGGAAAGGCACGGTCTCGGCATCCATGTTGCCGTGGTCGGGCAGCAGCCGTGGCGGAAATTCCGGCAGCTTCGGCGAGTAGCCCCGCACTGCGGCGAAGCACGACACGAACATGTAGCGGCCCAGGTCGGATCTCATGTGGTTGCGCGTCTCATGCTGGATCACTCCGCCGAGCCTCGGGTCGCCGATCCAGTCGCGCAGCTTCTTGGGCATGTCGACGCCGAGCGGAACCGACTGTTTGATGAAGGCGCCGCCAAATGTCTCGCAGTTCTGAGCTCCGCGCAGCGCCCGGGCCATCTCCTCCTCGATCGTCTTGCGCAGCGGAACGTGCCAGTCCTTCAGGCCGTTCGGGGCTTCCTTCACGGCCGACAGCCACGCCTCGCGGCTGTCGGGCTCGCGGGAGAGGCGGCTGCGCAGCGGCGGCAGCCCCGCCAGCGCGTCGCGCACCCCAACCGTCCTGCCCGCCTCCTTCAGGCGAAAGCGTCGCGGCTGGGCGAGGAGCCTCCAGGACGACTCCGCGAGATCGGACCTGATGCCGAAGAGGATCACGCGGTGGCGGGCCTGAGGCAGGCCGAACTTCTCCGATTCGATCAGATAGTCCATCGGAGAGGGCTCCTCACCGTCGACCACGAACGAGCGCACGCGGTATTTGAATCCGTTGCCGGGGTTTCGCAGGTCAGCCAAGATGCGGTCAAAGATGGGCGAGCCATCATGCTTCGAGGTAAGGATCCCCTTCACGTTCTCCATCACGAAAACCGCGGGGCCAAACTCCTTGATGATGCGCAGGTATTCCGTGTAGAGGAAATGCCGCTTGTCCTTCTCGAACTTCTCCGAGTCGCCGGGCCTCATGCGCGAGCGGCCGGCCATCGAATAGGCCTGGCAAGGCGGGCCGCCGATCAGCACCCATTCCTTTGAGCCGTTCAAGGCCGCCTTGATCCAACCGTCGATCCGCGAATGCGGCGTCAGACCCAGCTCGGCACACTTGGCCTCCTGAGCGGCTACCCGCGACTCCTCGGGGACGTCGGGGTGCGCGAAGAGCGCCTCGCGTGTGATCAAGCCGCGAAGGTAGTCGTAATAGCAGTCGGGGACCTTGCCTTTCGGGAAGGATCGGAACAGCGCCCGTAGCGTCAGCGTGCGATGGGCGATCTCCTCCTTCTCGATGGACACCTTGACCTCGAAGCGGCGGCGCCCTTCGTCGTCGACGATCGAGGAGAAGCCCTCGCCGAGCCCTCCGGGTCCGGCGAACAGGTCGATCACAGGAATAGTGTTGCGCGGCATGGAGCTCGTTGATTCTCTTGTAGCGATGTGCCGCTCTGCCCTGCGCGGCGCATCGTCCGCCAGGTTACCTTAAAAATGCGCCCCCCAGCGCGAGCGCGCTAGTCTACGCGGCCCGTCGGGGTGCGCGGCAGCAGCAAGAATTTGAGCGCTCCACAAGCTCACCGAAAGAGCCAGGCAGATGCACCGGATCGTTGGTCTGTCCGCTCCACAGATCATTTCTCTGCATCAAGCACTGTGAGAAGCTCACCGACGACGGCCAACCCATCGTCGCCATCTCGAAGGCGAAGAACAATGGGTTCGAATCCAGCCTGGTCGGAATCGGGCCGCAGGGTGATCCGTTCGTGAATCCAACCGCCGTCGTCCGCTGTGATCTTCTCGCTTGCGTATAGCTTGACGGTATAGCGGCCGCCTGTATCGGGGTCGGCGATGCTGCGGTGCTGTACCACGACGACCTTGCCCTGTCGCGTGCCACCAGGGTTTCCGCGGAACAAACACCACGCCCCGTTCGGGATCCGGCGATTCATCGATTCGCCCACCACTTGGGCAACGAAGAGGTCTGGCTGAGGACGGATCCAGTCAGGCAGTGCTACCCAATCGGTCGCGCGTTCTTCCAAGGTCTGAACGTCCGAAAACGATCCTGCGGCGAAGCGCAGGTCGACGACAGGTGCGGCGGCGACTCCGGCGGCTCGTTCGGCCGCCGACACGCGCCGCAACGGGATCACGTTGGACGCCGTGGCATGCACTGCCTGAGTGGTCGCGTCTTCATCCTTGGCACTCGCGACGGCCTGCGTAGACTGCAATCGGCTGCGGAGGTACGCTGCCAAGGGGGCATCCGTGCAGTACACGTAGCACCCCTTCATGCCACGCGTCATGAGCGTCCGATAGGTGTTCTTGACGATGACGTCGGCCAGCGCACTGGCGCGCTCGGCGTCCGCCAGCATCATCTTCTTGAGCCCCTTGACCGACTGGTCGGAGGACGCCCGCTTGGTTGCGTCCGTCACGATGCGCCCATCGCGGTATGCCAAGTCCGGGCCGATGATGACACCGACGTAATCCAGTTCCAGTCCCTGGCAGGTGTGGATACACCCGACCTGGTCGACCGACCCTGGCTTGACGATCCACAGGCTGCCGTCAGTATCGAGGTTCCACCGGCGTTGGTAGTCGAATTCTGGGAGCTCGATGTCCCATGCCTCGGGATCCTTCTTGCTTGGCCACTTCCAGCAGTAGCCAGCGACGACGCGTGATCGGTTGTTCGTCGAATTCTTCAGCGCGATGAGGCGGTGCAGGTCTGCCGGGTTGTCGAACACGCGGAAGTCGTACTCGCCCGTGTCGAGGGTAGGATTCGCGGTCTCACGGATGTCGAGTGTGTCGTCGAGCCAGGCGAGGTAGCCGTCGGAACCATTGCACCGGAATTGCGACGAAAGTTCCAGCTCGGTGACCTCGGCGCCAAGGTCGAGCGCGTGTCGACGGAGCTCCTCGGTGTGTCCGATGTCGAGGAGGGTGACGCGCTGGTCGTCGTCGACGAAGAACACGGTGCAGCGGGCAGACCGGATCAACTCCTTGACCTGGTTGTCGCCGAGGTTGCGGTACAGACCGCTCTTCTCGTTGAGTCGATGCGCTTCGTCGACGATGAGGGTGTCGTACGTGTCCGGTGCGAGGTCAACGAAGGCGCCAGAGCCGCTGAACAGGTTGCTGATGCGGGTCTTCGTGAACGTGCCGGCCAGCTTGGCCTCGTACACCGCGCGAGGCGCTGCGTTCTTGGAGACGTATCGCGCGTTGCGCTGGCGCGCGATGAAGGCGCCGAGCAGGTTGATCGCGATCACCGACTTGCCGGTGCCCGGGCCGCCCTGGACGATCACGACCTGCTTGCGCGCGGCGGCGCGCGCATCCACCTGCAGGATGGTCTCGTGGACGACCTTCTGGTCGTCGATCAGCACGAATTCGGCCTTGCCCTGCAGCAGTCCGGCCACGCTGTCGATCAGCATCTTCGACGGCCGAATGCGTCCGTTCTCGATGGCGTACAGCGCGCCCTTGCGGTCGCCGTGGCGCACATGCTCGCGGATGAAGGCCTGCAACTTCGCGCGTTCGCGCGCCAGGAACAGTGGCGCCCGCGCAATGTGGTCGCGGTAGTGCGGGTGGTCGATCTCGCCGTCCCGAGGATGGTTGTGCAAGTAGGCGCAGGGCTGCACGGACATGGAGCCGTCCTGCACCGCGGCGTTGAAGTCTTCGAGATAGGCAGCGTACGACCAGGCCTGGTAGGACGGATGCGTCCCCTCCACCTCACCTGAGCGCCCCCCGCGGCGGGCCCACACGATGCCGTCCTTCTCGCTGCGCCGGGACTCCGACCATTGCTTGAGCTCGACGATGATGACCTTCGAGCGCGCAGCGGCGTCTTCCCCGGTGATCACGAAGTCGATCCGCTTGGACGTCTGCGGCAGCTGATACTCGATCGCGACGCCAGCCTCAGCGGGGATTTCTTCGTCTTGAAGCACCTTCGCCATCTCGAGCAGCGAGTGTTTCCAGGAGTTGATCTCGGAGGGACCGACTCCGTGACCGGTGGCGGAGCGAAAGTGGCGCGAGACGACGTCCTCTATGTCGTCGCGCAATGCGTGATGAAGAAACTGGGTCTTGGTTGCCTGATAGATGATCACCGTGGGTGCCGCGATCAGAGTTCGTCGTACTTCTTGCTGGTGCCCCGAGCGCGGTCGACCGGGTACTTCAACGCGTTGATCTGCAGCTTGGCCTGCGCCGCTGCGATGGGGTCGATGCCGAGCGCGGTCGAGAGCTGGATCAGGTACAGCAGGACGTCGGACACCTCGGCGCCGACCGCTTCGCGCTTTTCCGGCGTGAGCTCACGGCTCTGTGACTCCGTCATCCACTGGAAGTGCTCGAGCAGTTCCCCGGCTTCGACGACCAGCGCGGAGGCGAGGTTCTTTGGCGAATGGAACTGCTGCCAATCGCGATCCTTCGCAAACTGGTCGAGCTGCTGGGCGAGTTCAGTTAACGAGTCGGGCATGCGGCTGCTGGTCAGGTTCGAGGAGGATCGTGCGGCACTGCCAACGCTCAGGGCGTCTCCGGCCGTTCGACAACGTCTCAGATGGGTTCGAGTCGTCTTCGTGGCGAAGCATAAACCCGACTCGCGTCGAGCGACTTTCGAGCCGACCTCGCTTGCAATCAGGCGACGTTGAGAAGATGATGGTCTCAGGCGGTCTCGCAGCTTGCGATCCCCGCCGAAGTGCTTAATATTTAAGCGCGCTGGATCCCACACCGCAGCCGACTCTTCGAGCGATGGGAATTCTGCCAGCAACCCCACGCCTCATAACGCCGCATTCAAGCGTCGTAAAGCCTAACCGCTGTCTTCAGCAGGAGTCCCAGGCGGCCTCACTGGGCCCCAGGCGATTCCACTGGCTTTCATCGAGGGGCAGCCCGCACGATCAACCCCTGCTCGATTTCGAGGATCAGGTTGCACGCGATGCAATCGTTTTCGTGGCAGACCGGCTCGGTCAACGCCGGCAGCCATCTGTCCTCATCGCGAGGGGCGCCAGCTGCGCTATCGGTCAATAGCCGGGAGATCGGCGCCGTGAGAATCGAAACCGCGCTCGCCCTGAAGTCCTGTGCCCTGCCGGTATAGATAGCGGTACGGTCGTCCTTCGGCTTCCTTCTCACGAAGCTCTGCATCGAGCGGGGGATAGTAGATGGTGTCCGGCACGTAGTGCGGAAACCACCAGGTCTTCAAGACCGCGCACACTCCAATCGCGATCACCTGCATAGCCAAGATCCCGAAAGTTCCGGTCGCTGCCGCAAGAACTTTGACAAACGAAGTGGCGCCTTGGTCAAGTCCGGGAAGCCAGAGGTCTGCAACAGCAAGCACGACGTCTGCGAAAACCAGGAGGCCGATCCGGTTTCGTTGTTCCTCGGCTCTCGCCTTGGCTGCGACGTGATCGTCGTGGTACTTCAAGAGAAATGCGCTTTGCTCGCGAAGCGCTAGTTTGCGAAATTCATTGATAGGCACCCAACCGAGCGCGCGCTGATAGTCCGGAAGCCGGGGCGAGTAGAGCAAAGACGGTAGGATTCGCACGAGAAGATGCATCACCCCCCCAACACACGCGCCTAGAGTCGGCAGCACGAATGCCGCGAAGAACGAGGCCCCTGCCACCGAGGCGATCACCAATCCCCAGTGGGAACTCAAGGCCTCCAGACTTGCCGACCAACTCAACAGTCCCTTTTGTCCTGAGTACAGCAGTGCGAGATCCACGAGGAGGGCGCCGAAGACGAGTCGGAGCGCCCATTCAGCCTCCCAAACCTTCTCGATCAGGCTCAAGCCAAGAGAGCTAACAAGTTTCGAGTCCTTGGACTGCGCTTCACCAATTGACATCGGGGTACTCCTGGGATTGGTTGATCAACGATTTCGGGCGATGCGAGTAGAGCGCCCAAACCGCGCCTTAACTGAAGTCCGCACATACCATGCCACGACGGAAGCTCACCAAGTGAGCTAGGCGCGCAGTCCGTTCCGTCGGCGGAAGGTTGGCTTGTAAATCCGAACTTGTGACTGCATTGCTTGGGCGGATCAGCGGGCTCTTTCGAGCTTTCGGCCGCACTCGCTGCTTTGCCGACCTGCCGCACACCCGGCGTGCAAGTCGCCCTTCGCCTTCGCACCGAAGTCTGACATCGCCCCCCGAACTTGGGCCAACGCGTTCGTTGGCCGGACTGAGCATCCGGCCGACCTGTCCAAGGAGTGGCCGGGCAGGTGTCGCGCGGCTCCCTACCGTCCTTTTGATGGACGCGATTGCATCCCGGAGCGAGGTGATAGAGCCCCGTCGAGCGTGCGATGGGGAGTGTGGCAAAAACCGGGCAGTGTCCGCAGGGTCAGGTCAGCGGGGTCACCCTGAACAGCGACTGCCGGTGATTTGGGCAGTAAGTTGACCATTTCATGAGCGTTTGGTTAAAATAGTGACCAAATGACCGAGCCATCCGTAACTTCGTTGCTCGACCGGCAGTTGCTGCTTCAGCTGGGCGAGCGGCTCAAGCGACTGCGCCAGGCGCAACGCCTCGGCACGGTCGAAATGGCCACGCGTGCCGGAATCACGCGCAACACACTGCGTGCGATCGAGGCCGGCGACCCGGGGCCGTCAATTGGCAACTACCTGCGCGTCATGTCGGTGCTGGGCATCAGCGGCGAGCTGGCGCTGCTGGCGGGAGATAGCCTGCAGCCGGCGCCTCCAGGCAGCGCTGCTGCACGATCACGGCGCTCAGCTCCTGTGGTCAAGGTGCAGGTGCAGGCACAGGATGCGCGACACCAGCTTCAGGATCTCCAGAGCATGGCCCTCCATGAGGAAGCGGTGCGGCGGGTCAAGGCGGAACCGCAGCTCGTCGAGCAGGCGATGGAGACGGCTCGGCGCTGGATCGAGACTGGCGACCCGCGAGCGTCCGGCCTCTTGCGGGAGTGGATCGACGTGTTGCGCAAAAGGGCATGGCGCAAGGTGCTCAGCCGCACACGCGGGGCTCAGCAGCTGCGACAAGCCTCGCCCCTGGTCACAGTTCTTCCTGAGAGCGCCCGGAAAGGCATCCTCGACCAAGTCGCCGCGCTGCGCCAGGGAATCGAGCTTGGCGGCGACCCACTGCCAGCGGCCATCGACGCCGAGCAGGCGCCATGACGCGAGAGCAGCTCGAACACCTCATCCGCGTCTGCGCCGAGATCACGGACCAGTATGAGTTCGTGATCGTCGGGAGCCAGTCAATCCTGGGCCAGGTGCCGAACCCGCCCGCAGCGTTCACGGTCTCGATGGAAGCCGACATGTATCCGCTGGCGGCGCCCGAGTTGGCCGAGAAGATCGAGGGGGCCATCGGCGAGGGCTCGCACTTCCAGGCGACGCATGGCTACTACGCCTCGGGCGTCGGGCCAGACACCGCCACGCTCCCGGAAGACTGGATGACTCGGGCCCACCGCATCCAGAATTCCAACACCGACCTCAAGGTTGGCTGGTGCCTGGACATGAAGGATCTGTTCCTGGCCAAGGCCGTCGCCGGCCGCTTGCCGAAAGATCGCGCGTTCTGCATGGCGCTGCTTGAGCACGGCTACGTCACCCCGTCGGAGGCTCTGCCGCTCGTGGATCGCATGCCGCTCGACGACGATGAAAGGAAGCGCTTGCGAGCCACCATTCGACGTTGGGTGAAGGCGCTGCGCGAGAGCGGCACCGACATTGCGGACTGAGGACCGGGCGTTCGCCGGCTTCGCGAAACGTACGCTCGGCCGTGTCGCCCACCCAACGCCTTGTGCATCGCGCACCCTCAATATCCGCCGGCCCGTAGTCGGAGCTCCGCGCGTTGGCGGCCGTCAAGCTTCCGCAGGACCGCTTGCAGGAAGCGATATTGGTCGTTCGGGTCGCTGCATTTAAAAACACCTCGAAGCGCATCGAGGCGCGTGGAAGTCTCATGATTCGCTTTGGCTTCTGACAACCCTCGCCTGAGATGGTGCGGGGCTCGCCGGTTAGCCCAAGGTCTGCAGTGCAGCTGACGACGAAGTGGCCGTCATCGGCAGCCCCAACGTCAACCGGCGTGGCAGGCAGTTCGACAGCGAGGTCGCAGCGGCGATCATCGACGTCAGGCCCAATATGACCACCGGAACCTACTCTTTCGCCCAGACCTTGCGCATGGCTCTGTGGCGCGAGCATCTGGGCCTGGACAGGGATGATGAGGTCAGAGATCCGATATCGGGCGCCAAGCTCTGGCGGGCCCAGGGTGCCCAGGACTTCGATCCGGCTTCGACCACCAACCCATACGTTCTCATCTACACCGACCGACCCGATGCTGACTCCCAAAAATACCTGGGGTTGGTTGCTGCCGTCGCCAGCGACGTCGAAGTCGCTCGTCGACCCGGTCACCAACGAAGTCGACATGCCGAGCGACGACTATCAAAGCGCTTTCGAAGCGATCATCGATCTGGCACCGAAGCCCTTTCCGATGTTCCCGGAGACGCGACGCCAACGAGACACGGCATCCTGACAAGGAGGCTCCATGCAATTCAACCTGCTCCCCCTCAACGAACTGATTCGAATCGCCTCTGCCAGTGGAGGATTTCATACCTCGACGGCAGCGTTGCACGTCAATGATCTTGTACAGATCGCTTCGGCCGCCTCCACGCGGGGAGCGCCCGCCTTTCTCCACGACACCTCGGCATTGGAGCTCAACGATCTGCTGAGGATCGCCGCGGCTGGACAGGGTTCGACCGTCTTTGCGGATCAATGAGAGTCGCCGGTGTATCGGCAAGACATGAGTGCCAGGCGACGCGCAGGCGTGGTCGATCGACTGTGGCACCCCGAAAGGATCGTCCTGCGCGCCAAGGCCGTCAAAGCCCGCCGTCGCCCGAGAAGCTGCCCCCGCCATGATCGCCACCGCTTGTGTCGCTGGACACGCCGGGTGACTGGTCGAAGCCGCCGCCATGGGAGCCCGCACCGCCGGCGTCAACGCTCGGCGACGAGGCATCGATGGTGGAATGTCCCGGGGCCTGCGCGTCCACGGTCTGCTGATAGGCCGAATCGTAGGCATGGCCAAAGGCCTGCTCCGCGGCGATTTGACGATCCTCGCTCGCATTGAGTTCCGAGGTCTGGCTGACGACGTCGATGAAGGCCTGGGTGGGGCTAGTTAGCGATGGGATGCTCCACGAACCATGTCCGACATAGTTATCGAAGTGGCAGTCGGCCAAGGCATGCGTGAGCGCGTCTTGGTAGTTGGCCTGCATGTCGTGATGCGAGCCGAGCGGTTGCCCTGACAGATCGGCGTAGGCCAGGTTGCCGCCGGCGATGTCTCCCTGCTGAGTCATGCAGGCGTCCAGAACGGAGGCCGGCGGGGGAGCGGAGGACTCGTGCAGCGCTGCGTTGGCGGCATGGGTGGCCGCATCGGTAAAGGCGTGGTTCATGGTGGTGTGCTTTCGCTGTGAAGAAATGTCGGATGAATGACGCTGTTGAGGATGGTTTCGGCATTGACTCAGCACGCAGGTGGCTTGCCAGACAGGACGTTGGGCGGCAGTTCGTGGCGCGCCGCCTTGAAGGGCCCCTTGAGATAGACCTCGATGCGCTGAACCAACGCCGCTGAACCCAGGGCCCGCAGCACGATTACCTGCTCGCGGCCCATGCGGTCACGAAAGCGCACTTCGAGTGAGGCGAGGCCGAAGCACCATTCCCAGAGCGTTGCGCACTTGCGTACATCCAGCAGGTCGCTGTGATGGATGACGATCGTGCCGTACCGAAAGCCCCGTAGTCCGCCGCCAATGGACAAGCGATTCGAGACGCCGTCCCGCGCCCAGTCCGTTTCCACCACGAGAAAGGCGCGCGCAATCGGAATCCAGAGCTGCGCGCCAGCGGCCGTGCACAGCGCAAAGCCAGGGCTTTGCAGCAGCGCTCCAAGCACCGGGTGCCCGTGAAAGTCCAGGACGACACCGCCTGCATACAGGCAAGCCCCGGGAACCAGGTGCGGCCACGCGAAACGCGCCTGGCGCCGCCAGACGTACGTATCCGGCAAGCGAGGATCGCCGGGCAACTCGACATGCCCGACCGTGAGTGCGACGACGGCCATCAGGGCGCCGAAGCCCGCCATGACGTCGTGTGCGACGGCAACGGGCCACGCGCCAGGCCAGATCACGAGTGCGACTTCGACGACGAAGTTGCTCCCCACGGGCAGCAGCACGAAATTGCGGTGCGCCAGCGCCGCGTAGGTCGCAGCCGCGAACAACGCCAGGGCCACGATGCTCATGATCCGGGCAGCGGCCTGGCGTTGCCGCGCTTCGTCCACCGCAAAGAACTTCGGCAGGTCGTCATTGTTCACGCGGGCGGGCTTTGCTCGAGCCGCACGAACCGTGCCCTTTGCCGGCGCGCCCCGCGCGACTGCAGCCGCAGCCCTTCCGTCCGGGCGCGTCGCGCGAAACCGCTGCAAATAGCGGCGGACCGCGTCGAGGTCGGGCGCGCTGTCTTCAGACATCTTGCACCTCGATGTCGTCCGAGCGTGTGCGCCGTGCAGCGGTGATGTGCCGCGGCACTGTCGCCAGCAGCGCGCGCTGCTGGCGTTGCGCCGTATCCATGACCACGGCTTCACGCAGCACCTCCAGGCGCTCTTCGAGCGTGTGGCCGAAGGCCACCTTCACGAGGAGGACGCTGGACTCCATGATCAGTACGACGAGTGCCAACATCGCCCAGACCACGCGCGCCAGCGGATTGGCCTGCAAGAGGTCATGCAACGCAGCCAGGCGGCCCAGCAGGCCGACGGACTGTTTGGCAAGGTCGGCCTGCGGATCGGAGTCGCCGGCGCGCAACGCATCGAGGGCGGCGCGCGCACCGAGATAGTCGCCTCGCTTGACGTCTGCCTGGTGCTGCAACTGCGTGCAGATCGCTCCGCAGCCGCGGTGGCGGCTACCGCCGGTGCCGTCAAGTTCGGCGTCAAGCCGACCAAGCGCTTCGTCCCAATCGGCCTTGGTACGGGCGACAACGAGCTCCTGTCGAGAGATCGCGACCGCGCGCACCCGACCGGCGATGTCGCCATCGAAGATGACGAGATCACCTGCGGCCCCGCCGAGCACTGCAATGTTCACGGTCAGAATGAGCCTGGCTGCGATCATCGTCCAGTGCGCGCGAGCCCGGATGACGCACATCTCGACGAGTCCGATGACGTAGGCACACCCGCATGCGATGGCAAGTGCCGCCACCAGCTCCAGGCCGAAGACCCGGCGCGCGAGCATGTAGCTGCAGGCCAGCCAGATCAGCACCGGAAGCTGGATGGCTGCGACCATGGCCGCGCGGCGCCGTCGCGTGGATGGCCAGGCGCGCTGCGGGCGAGGCGACTTCATGGAAAAGGAGTGGTGTTCCATGGCCACACTCCCTCAGCGCGGCTGATAGACAGCGTCGACCGCCTCGCGCAGCGCTCGTTCGAAGCCCGCGCGGTAGTCGGCCAGCAGCGGCTGCAGCCAGCCGGAGCCGCCCCGTGCGAGCTCGGCCTGCTGTTTGAGCGTATCTATGTCCCGCTCGATGGCCTTGATGCGAGCGCGCAGCCGCTCCTGCGTGAGCATGCTCCCGTTCGCGCCGACGTCCAGCAACTTCAGGCCCTCCTGGTCCAGCAGCACGACGCGCATGCCGATCGCGCGGCCAATGCCGTCGCAAAGGTGGGCGCAGATGCGCGCGCAGCCGTCCTCCCGCGCCTCGTGATTCGGCGCACGCGTGCCGTCGCCGTAGCCGAGCTCGTAGTAGTCTCGGGCCCGCAGTTCGGCGATCACGGGATCGTCCTGCAACGCCAGGGGTGCCTCCTGGCGGGCCGCCGCTGCGGGTCGTTGCCCGGCGAGCGGCTCGGTCGAGGAGGTCGCCGGATGCAACTGCACGACTCGGGCGCCTGCGGAACCTTCATCACCACGAGCCGAGAGCAGATCCCAGCCGTGCCGGGCAAGACGCGTGATCAGTGCGGAAATCATGACTGCACCTCCTTGTGAGCTGGCGGTCGGAAAAGGCCGACCTCCCGCGCCGATCCGATGACCTGCGCATGGCCTGAAGTTTTCAACGACTGCTTCCCACACGCGTTGGGAGCGACGCGGTGCAGAGTCAGACTTTCGTCAACTGGCGAACTACCCAACAATGACAGTCGAAGACACGCGTACCGGAACCGGCGGCTTGATCCTGGCGTGGCAGGAGGAGCGCGCGACGAGTTCCACGATGGGCTTTCTCGCACCGTCGACACCCCATCCACCCTCGTCCGATCCGCTGAAGGCGTTGCGCGACGATCCCGAGGGACACGTCCTGGTGTTGTCGCGCAGTGGTGGCGGCAAGAATCGCTCGTGCGTCATGCCCTGGCTTCTGTCGCACGAGGGGTCGGCCTTGACGATCGATCTCAAAGGCGAGAACGGGCTCGTCTGCGCCAGGTTCAGGCGTGACGTGCTTGGCCACGAGGTTCATGCGTTCAACCCATTTGGCGTTCAGCAGCAGGCCTTCGCCGACAGGGGCTTCGTCGCGGCACGCTTCAATCCGCTCGACGACCTCGACCCTGACAGCGAGGACTTCGCAGACGACTGCATGACGTTGGCCGAAGACATCGCCGGCCCGCAGCCGTCCGGCCTTCCAGATCCGTTTTGGCACGTGTCCGCGCTGAGCGTGGTCGCTTCTCATATTGCCTGGCATGTCTGCGCGGCGCGCTTTGTCGATGGTTTCCGCCCGGAAGACCGCACCCTGGGCGGCGTCTGGCGCAGCCTGTGCGCCCAGGACCTCGCCTTTCGGATGGCCACCATCCTCGACAGCCATGCTCACCGCGCCGGGTTCCCCGAATTCGTGCGGGAGGAATTCAGCAACTTCCTGCAAGGCGAAGCGGAGAAGGTTCGCACGTCGATCCGAAGCACTGCGACCAGCCTCATGCGTGTGTTCAGCAGCCCGCGAATTCAGCAGGCGACCTCAGCGAGCGACTTCTCCCTGGCCGCGCTGGCCGACCCCGATCGGGGATTCGACCTGTTCCTTGTCTATCCGCCGGAACGCCTGGCCAGCCACGCGGCGATCTTGCGTATCCTTCTTGGCCGATCATTCATGGCCATCGCTCGACGTCGCGTCATGCCGACCAGGCCGACGCTGGTCGTGCTGGACGAACTGCCCCAGCTTGGCGCGCTTCCGTCGGTCAAGACGGCGGTGACATTGCTGCGCGGATTTGGGACCAAGGTCGTCATGAGCATCCAGAGCATGTCTCAGCTGCGTGGACTCTGGCCGTTGGACCATGCCACGATCATCGAGAATGCAACGCTGCTCAACTTCGGCAACGCTTCGGCATCCGCCGCGCGCGACGTCTGCTCGCAGCTGGGAGACATCGACGAGCGGAGCTTGCTCGCGTTGGACAGTGACCAGTTGGTGGTGCATCTGCCAGGACGGCCCACCGTCATTGCCCGCAAGCTCGACTACTTGAAGGACGCAGCGTTCAAGGGATTCGACGACAACCCATACTATGCTGGACGCCGTCCCTGACGGCGAGCCACCTTGCTGTGGCATATTGCAGGACGGCCGCCAGGATGCCCAGCGAATCGCGCAGGAGTGAGAGTGACTCAGATTCGGATCGCCCAACTCGCAGAAAAGCTCGACTTGCTGGCGACCGTCCCGGCGGTGCAGAACTTCGCAGAGAGCCTGGGCAACCTGAAGCCGAAGGCCGATGACTTGTGCGCGTGGATGCAGCGCCTGGGCGGAGTTCCCAAGGCGCTGCACCGCAGTGAAATGAGCAAGGCGCGCAAGAATGGCTCGTTGACCAGCGAGCACGTGCCATCGTTTCTGCTTGCGTTCGGCGCCCAGGGGGTTCCCGCGCAACTCGACGAAGCTGTGCACGCCCACCAGCCGTGGTTCGAGATGCTCAGCGAACCTGTGCCGGCCTTTCGTGCACGGCTGAGGCTGGCTGGCGGCGACTGCCCCGGCCCGCCACCCGGCGCAGAGTGGGACGGCTTCTTCACACCTGAGCGCCGTTCGAGGGCCATCGCCGCTGGACGCAGATCCGTGGCGTTGCTCAGGCCCGAGACGGGCCAGTCGGCCTCACCGATCGGTCATCAACGCGTCCTTCCGATGGGAGCGCCCAATCCCATCGCAACTTCGGCCGGCGGCCTCCTGAAGATCCCGTTCGGAGAGAAGATCGCTTTCGGGCTCGACCTGTCCAAGGCGGCGCCGCGGCCAATGCCGTTCTGCCACCTCTTCGTGATCCAGGAAGTCCGGGTCGAGGCAGATCGGATATTCCTGCCGCTCGTTCCCTATCCCGGGCCGTTTGGGGCCATCATGCCCTCGACATATCTACCGACTCGCGAAGTCACCATTCCGGCCGACACGAGCAAGCACGCCCTTGAGGTTCCGTCCAACTGGGGGGCGCTTCGCAGCCTGATGATCTTCGTGACGCCTGGACCCTTGGCGCCACAGATCTGCCTTGATGACAGAAACCCGAACACCATCAGACCGGAGCGCCTGGATTGGCTGGCGTGCCGCCTAACGACCCCCGGGTTCGAATGCAGCATCCTGCGCTACGACTACCTGGCGCAAGCCGCCTCGTCGCCGTGATTGGCGAGCCAGATCGGTGACCCTGACTGGGCGGCCAATTCGGGCGGCGTTCGCCGCATCACGGCTTGACAAGCCATGCCACATCCGCTGCCCGAAGGGAGAGGACTGCGCGCCAGCGCTGCATCGGAACCGACATGAGTGACCACACTTCTGATCCGAGCCAATCCGCGACGGAGTCATTGCGTCTCGCGATTCAAGCGATCGACTCGGATGACCTCCACAACGCGGTTGCCCATCTCGAGAGGGCTCTGGAGCTATTTCGCCGCATTCATGAACACAGCGACACAGATTGTCTAAACGATCTGCTTCAGACCTTGTTCTATCTGGGCCAGGCACGCAATCGAATCGGGCGCAACGATGAAGCGCTTCTCGCCTTCGACGAAGCCGCCGAACTTGCCCGTCCGTTTGCGATTGTCGATCTTGCGTGTCCGACCAGCGAGCCCGGTGGGTGCGCCGCACTTGTCTTGGCACTCATGTTGCGCGCGCAGGTGCTCGAACTGATGGGCAGGACCCCAGATGCATTGCAGGCGGCCGAGGACGCCCTGTCGGTCAGGCGCCTCCTGCAACAGCCGGACTTCGACGCGCGGCTGAGCCAAGCGGAAATTCGACGTCTTATTGCCTCGCTGCAATTGAAGCTAGGCAACACGCAAAGCGCTTGCAACGAGGCGTCCGAGGCGGTCGAAGCCTATCGATCGCTCCATGAATCAGCGCCAGCTCTTTCTCTTGAGTTGGTCGAGAGCCTCGAGCTGCTGGGACGAGCCTCCTTCGCACTCGGTGCCTATGAAAGATCATTTCTGGTACTCGACGAATGGTCGCTTCTCGCCCAGCAGCGGCAAGTGCAGGCCCATCCGCTCGTAAGAGTCGATGAGCAGGTACGGATCGAGGTCGAAGCAGTGCTCTTGCGAGCTCGCGACATGGCCGATGTCGCTGGCATTGCAGTCGATCTGCTCCTTGTGCTTTTGGCGATGCTTCGCGAGCCAAGCGTGCACGAACATCTTCAAGAACTCGGAATCGAAGCCAACGCGCTTCAACACCAAGTCGTCGCTGTCGCTGCGCAGCGACTGATCCTTGATCCGGGTCTTCGGCGTCCCAGATGGAATCAAACCGACGAATTCATCGAATGCCTGCCTCGCGCGGTCAGGATCTCAGCGCCCGGTGAGGTCTCCCCAGTCGAACTACTGCAGTCAGTCTTTCTCGATGCTGAGTCGGCTGCGTCCATCCTTCTGAACGACTTCGGCTTCCGAGTTGACCCAGTCTTGGCGGAACGCGCGAAGCTCAAACCCATCGAAGAACAACCGGAGGGGCCGCCGGATGTGGGTCCTGATCACATCGCTCTGCGCGGTCTTTCGGGATGGGTAGTGATGCCGCGTGTCAAGGCGGAGCCATCGCCCGAGCTAGCCGCACTGCTGCCGCGGGAGCTCCTCGCGGATATCGACACCGAAGAGTTTCGCGCGGCCGGCCGAGTCGGAGTCGCCGAGGACTTTCTGCAGGACGCCTTCGAAGAACTCACAGACGGCGAATTGAAAGCAGCCAAGGAGCTCGTCGTAATAGGTCTGGGTATGCTCGAGAAGGCCTGCGAGGCGAACCCGGCGGAGTTCGCTGAACGCCTCATGGGCGGCTTGCTGATGGCAGCGTCGATCTATCGCGGGCTGGGATGCGCCAATGATCAAGTGTCGCTGACAACGCGAGCCCTGGAAATTCGAGCTGAGCGTGGCGCAAGCGTAGGGCGCCACTGGAACGGCGATATCGACGCGTCCTTGCGCGAGGACCATGCGGAAGCGCTATTGGCGGCCAATCGACCTGCAGAAGCACTGTCGTTCTTTGAGTCGGCCAGCAATATGTACCAGGCCTCGTTGAATGCAAGAGCCTTGACGTCTCCGTTCGGCGTCATCCGCTGCTCGCTCGGGATGAGCGAATCTTTGCGTCGGGTCGGACGTGGCGACGAAGGCGACAGCCAGTTGCGCGCTGCGGGCCAAATGCTGCTGCAGTGCGGAAGCCTGTCCAATATCAGTCGCCAGACCGACTCCATATGGGCGACCTGCACCAACCTGATTGATTCAGATGCGGCCTCTGATGACCGGACCGGGTGGAGCCAGATGGCGACGATGATCGCACGCCGGCTCGACCGGAATGGCGATCTCGAATCCTTCCACGCGCCCTTGCTGCGAAGGCTTCTCGTCGACCATGAGGTTGCACGCGATGCGAGGGACGTGGACCGACTTCTTGCGCTGCAAACGAAGATTGTCTCGATCGTCTGGCGCCTGTTGTCGCAACGCCAATTTCCCAGCGACGAGACAGATGCGATCGTGATGGTGCTTCCTGTCGCGCTGCACAGCGCCGGCATTGCGAGTTGGCTTCAAAGCTCCGAAACCAACGCCCCAGCGTGGGTGCAGTACAGGGCGAGCAAGCGAGACGTCATCGAGACGGATGCGGCGTACGGAGCATTGATGCAGCTGCCGGTGGCCAAGCAGGTGGGAAAGGCGGGCAAGCGGTTCGGGGCGCGCGGCGCGTACGGCAAGCAAGCGAGTGCGCTCTTCAAGGCATTGGACGAGGCGTCGGAAAAGTCGAGGTTGGCCCGGGCCGAACTTGGTCGCGCACGCCAGACACTGATGGCATCAGACGCCCGCTTCAGGAGCGCCGGTGAGATTCCGAGCTTGAGCCAGGTTCATCGCGAAATGAACACGCTTAGGCCAGGCGACTCCAGACTCCTGTGCTTGTTCACGCTCTGGGACGAAGACAAGCCAACGCCTGTTGGCATCCTGAGCAGGCCTTCGGCGCCGCCAGTATTCATCGAGTTCGACGGCCTGATCAACGTGATGGAGCGGCTCGAGCGCTTCCAGCCTCATCATGACCCAAGCAATCGCATGCGCCTCATCCCGGTGGCCATAACGACCAACGCTCCGACAGAGCAGCGTTCACTGCAAGAGCTTGCGGATCTCGTGGAGCGCTTCTTCTGGACGCCGCTCGAAGATGCGATGCGGCGACTGGGCGATGATCCGACAGCAAGTCAGACGTGGTCGACGCCGCTGAACATTGCGAGCCAGGGCATCTTCCACCAGCTTCCTCTGGGTTTGCGCCCGCCAAGGCTGGATAGACTGCAGGTCGTGAGCTGGCCAGGCCTGCCGTACTTGCGGCTTGCGACCATGGCAGGCGATGAGAGGCCCTCAGCAGCGTCCTGGCAGATCGGACATGACTGCGCGTGGCATAGCGATGCGCCTCTTCCCATGGCGGCTCTTGAAGCGAATCTTCTGGAGATGATGGTGCGCGAGACGAAAGGCGTCCTGCGTCCATTTCGCAACGCGGACGAACTGAGCTCAGAGACTTCGGCAATGGTCGCGTGCTGTCACGGCGGGCGGGAGGCGCATCTTGCGAGTGCACTCTCCTTTGGCGGAAGCTCGCTCGATTTTCGCCAGATTGTTGAAGAACGTCGTGCTCCCGCCTGCGCCTTGCTTCCGGTCTGCCACGCTGGCGAAACGCGGGACGACACATCAGGCAATGCGCTCGGAACTGCGGCTGGATTCCTGCTGGGAGGATCGCGCATGGTGGTAGCCAGCGGTCGAGCTGTCCCCGATCTGTTGGCTCCATGGTTCACGACGCTTCTATGTTGGTACATGACCCACCAAGGTCTGACCCCCTATGCAGCCGCAATGCGAGCTCGGGAGAATTTGGGCGCGTGCGACTTTCCAGAGGGCTACCGTCTGTGGCTGCGATGCTTCCTGCCCGAGGCGCTGGAAAGCATGTATGCGCAGCTCATCGCTGCCAGAGAGATCCAAGCGGTTCCGGACAGCAGCTTGGCTTGGATGTCTGCCGAGTGGCCGTGGGAAGGTGATGCCGCCAAAATGCTGGACTCGGATTTGACTGAGCGCTCGGCTTGCTTCGCAGGCCTGGCCATGCATGTGCTGACGCCTCGGGCATCCCGAGCCGGGGCAGTTCGGCGGCAGCTGGAGGAGATGGCCGCGTTCATTTTCATCCTGGGCGTTGATGACAGGGAGGCGGCGTAGCCAGGCTGGCCCTCAGCAATCGCGGGATCACGGGAGCAGTCTCGAGGACTGACCGTTCCGGGAGGGGGAGCCGCCGACCTGACGGACGCCCGCGCTCTGCTCCTGGGTGCTCGTGAGAATCTCCGCCATCAGGCCTTTCATGCGGTCAGCCTTCTCCACGAGGGTCGACATCTGGTCATCCGCCTTGCTGACGACCCGGCTGCCGGCAGCGACGCGTTCCACGCTGTCGGTGATCAGCGACTTGATTTCCTTGGCAGAGCTGGCCGAGCGGTGTGCCAGAGCCCGCGCTTCGCTGGCGACCACGGCGAAGCCTCGACCGTGCACGCCCGCGCGTGCGGCCTCCACGGCGGCGTTCAAGGCCAGGATGTTGGTCTGGAAGGCGATGCCGTCGATGACGCCTGTGATCTCGGATATCTGCACGGACGAGGTTTGCACCTGCCGCATGGTGTCGGTGACGGCCGCGATCGTTCGCGCGGCCCCGCTTCATGCGCCTTAGCCGAGGTTTTGGACCGAACCCCAGGCCAGCGGATGCCGAGGGGGCCGCGACTGGCGGCGCGCGCGGTCGAGACTATGCAACCAAGGTAGAGGCTAACGCTCGTTGTTGACACGTGATCCCCAGGGCCGCGGTGGGGCCGCAGATGACCCGCCCGCAGTCGCTCCGTTTGCCTGTTGCTGTGGGGCGTTGATTCGGCTTCGATTGCCGAGCGGTGTGCGGTCGTCCCGCAGCACGACATCGCGACGCGGTCGCGATGAATTTGGCTTCCAATTCATCGGTGTCATTTCGCTCGGCTACCTGCAAGATTGGCTTCGGGTCGCTGCGGAAGGCGAAGTAGGTGCAGTATGAAGACCATCGGAAAGGCGCAAGTCGAAACGGGCAAGCAACGCCATCGGCTCACAATCGATTTGCGCGGAACTGAAAGCCGCCTACGTGCACTCGCTGCTGCTCGACACATGACGTTGGCGGCGGCGGCCCGACAGGCGATCTTGTGCGCAATCGAGCCTTCGGTTGACGACGGTTGCGGGGCGGCCCTCTTGCGACCTGACCGCGCACCGTCTGACGCGGTCAAGGTGACGCTTCGACTCCCCGCAGCGGCAGCTACCAAGATCGCCGCCCGGGCTCGTGCGGCTGACTTGTCACAAGGGGCGGTCGTTGCGGCGCTGGTCGAGGGGTTGCCGCCTTCGGCGACAGCTCCCGATCGACGCGCCGTGTTGGGTGCACTGAAAGCTTCAAGCAGTGAGTTGGCCAGCTTGTGTGTCGAGCTGCTTGCGGTTCGTCGGTCGATCACAGCGAGCGGGCAGGTTGTGGCGTTGCCAGACCAGATGGCGCTGGATTCGTTGAGCCAACAAGTGCGGCGACACCTGGAACTTGCCTCGCGTGCCATCGCAGAAGTCTCGGCGGGCTACGGGGCCTCCGGTCTGCAGACTCGACATGAAGGTCGGAGGGAGGCCCGGTGACGAACGTGCCAGCCCTCGATGGCGTTCTGGTGCAATGGGGCGAGCGCCTGTTCTATCCAGGCAATCGCATCGTGAAGGCGGCACCCTTGCCCCGGCTCCATGGGAACTCGCAGCAGCGCGCGGCGGCCATTCGCCGTCGCATCGTAGCTACTGTGGCTCGTCGGGCGCCGCAGGTGATGGTGAAGGTCACCGGCGGCGGGCGGGGTATGGGAGCGATCGCCGCGCACTTTCGCTACATCAGCAAGAACGGACGCCTGGATATCGAGGATGACCTTGAGCGAACGCATCAAGGGACGGAGGCATTGGGTGATCTGGCGGAGCAATGGCGACTGGGCGGCTCGCTCATCGATGAGGTCGGCTACCGGCGAGAGGCGTTCAACATCATGCTGTCGATGCCCAAGGGAACCGACGCGCAGCTGTTGAAGGTGGCAGCGCGCGAGTTCGCCGCGGAGGAACTGCGAGAGCATCGCTGGGTGATGGTGCTGCATGAACATCAAGCCAATCCCCATGTTCACCTGAGCGTGCGCGCCGAAGCGATCGACGGCACCCGCTTGAATCCACGCAAGGCCGACCTGCATCGCTGGCGCGAGACGTTCGCGCAGAAACTGCGCGGTTGGGGAATCGATGCAGAGGCGTCTCGGCAAGCCACCCGCGGGGCTACCCAGCGCTATGACCCGCTGTGGCGAATGAAGGCGCGCGAGGATGGGAGATTGCGCCAAGCCGGCGCGACGGGTAAGTCTGGTCAGGCTTACCAGCTTAGCCGCGATGAGGCCATGACGTCGTGGTCTCAAATTGCCCTAGCACTCGAGCAATCGGCCGACGGCCAGGACAAGGCCTTGGCGCAAGGCATTCGGCGCTTTCTGGATGAGTCGCCGTACATGAAGGAACTGGGGCCGCAGCGGAGCTTCAACGGACCCATCCGTCCTTCAACCCCGGACAGATCCGGGCCGACGGCAAGTGCGCCGACCATGGATAAAGATCCGACAATCGAGCGCTGAGTGCTCCCACCGTTTGCGGCGCCCGACGGCTGTCTATCGCTTTCGGGGGGATGGAAGGCTGGGCATCGGCTCGTCGGTGGCATGCCACCACCAGGCCGACGGATCGCCGGATTCGTTGTGCGTTTGCAAACTCGCGTCGTTCTCAAGCGGCCTCGCCGTGCGCGCGATGGTCAACGCCGTCGGCGCGTCATGAGTGTCGAGCAACACGGCGGCGGGCAGGCACCGGTCCGATGACAGGTTGTAGCGCAATGGTTTGATGAAAGCGCGATGTTCGCTCGTCAGTCGCAGCGTCAGTTGCTGGTCGAAGGCGTCCTGAACTGCCAGCCACTCGGGTGTGACCGGCATCAGGGACAGTTCGTCGATTGTCGGAATGCCTGTCGGGCTCAACACGAAGGTGGCGATGGCGATCATGTGCAGGCGGTCGGTGGCGCCCCACAGACTCAGTTCCTCCTCAAAGCGCCGTTCGAGGCGTCGGTACAACGGTTCGTCCAACATGAACGCCTGGTCGGGGAGGTGTTTGACGATTGCTTTGTGACCAAAACGCGCAGGCACGATCTCCTTGACCTCGCCGATCAAGATCAGGCGCTGGGGTGGCTGGCCGGGCCGTGGCAGCACGCGCGACCAGTGCGCCAGTCGTCGCGCGTTGAGGGCCTCCCGTTGCTCGGCCGAGAACGCCTCCGGAATGTAGAGGCGAGTGCGCAGTGGACTACCGCGAGTGACCTTGTTGTCTGCGGCGAGCAGGAGGTGCCGCCGTACCGTTGACCAGGATCGCCGCCCTGCGAACCCCGGGTGCCAGCGCGTGAGTTCCGCCTGATCCCAGAGGTAGTGCAGCAAGCCCCGCAACGACAGCCGGGTACCGTCCGACTTCACGCTGTCGTTCTCTTCACCGGCGGGTGGTTGCGTCGAGTGTCCTCGCCGCCTGGTCAGCGGGAAGTCCAGTTTCAGGGTTGTCTGGCCGGTGGCTGGGTCTTCGACGATGGCAGACCCCAGCACCTGGCCCAGGCCCGACAGGTTGGCCGGTGGCTCGTAGGACGGGCAGTCGGGTGCGTGCAGGTGGCCCGACTCTGGCATGCGCTTGACGATGAAGCCGTCGTTCGGGCCGGAGAGCCGGGCGATGTACATCTCCACGCCCTTCGGCTGGCAAAGACAGCGCGGGCGCAGACGTTCGGCATGAGCGTGGGCGACGGCGTCCGCAAATCCCGGCGAACTCGTCGCGTAGCCCTGCCGACCGATCAGGTAGGCCTGGTTGGCCGAGCGAATCCCAGGCGTGGCTTGACCGAGTGGGGCGGACAGCACGGTCGGCTCACCGTGTCGGGGCGGCCCGATCCCGGGTGCGCTGCTTGTCCAACGTGGGGGTCACGACAGGCCGCTGTGAGGGGGCGGCCGGATCGTAGATCTTGACCCGGGGCGCCTGGCCGGCTCGAATGCGTTGTTCGAGCTTCTCCGCGGCGGCGACCATCACCGCCTCGCGCTGGCGCTCCGGCACGCCCTTGGCGACGAGCACGGCCTCGATGGCGGCCAGGACGGTCTTGCGGCCGCCGGCACCTCGTTCGGAGGCCTTTGCCTTGGGCGCCGTTGCTGGCCCCGCTGTATCGCTGGCGATCGTGCGCTCGGGTTCGATCCGGTTGACCAGGCGGGCCTCGCGCTCGCGCTTGAGGAGCTCGAGGTCGGTTGGCGTGGGCTCGTAGCCGAGCGTCTTGACGCCGCGGGTGTTGGCTTCCAGCCAGACCAAGCGCTTGAACTCCTCGTTGCCGGCGACGCGCAGCGCTTTCCAGTTGCGCGCCTGGGCGACGTCAACCATGGAGCGGGCCACCGACGGGTTGTTGGTGTCGGTAGCGAGGCGGAAGGTCGATTCGGTGAAGGCGATGCGCGTGGTGTCGCCGCGGTAGCGGTATTCGGTGCGACCGATCTTGACGTCGCCGACGGTGATCGGCGCGCGCTTGATCACGTAGCGCTCGGCCAGAGCTGCCTCGAGGCGATCGACCAGCGCCGCGCGCTCTGCCTTGGCATCGAGCGCCGGCAGTGCGGCGAGGGCGGGAGATGGCACGGGCTCTGCAGCCGCGGCCGTGCGTGTCGGGCCGGGAGATCGTCGGGGCATGGCGGGGCTCTCCTCGCCTCCCCGGTCATCACGCGCGGACGCCGAGCGTTCCGATGGCGTGGGCGCGACCTGGTTCGGCTGAATCGGGGCAGGGGCTCTTTCCCAGCGCCCGTTGGACTTCTGGACAACCGTGCGCTGGCCCTGTTCGTCGACCTCGACGAAGCGGCTGCTGCCCAACTGATTGGCCTTGGCGACGATCTCCGGGAAGCTCTTGCTTCGGTACGTGACTTCCGCGAACGGATCGCGCAGCTCGTAACGCGGCGTGGCCGGCTCGATGGGCGTCTGGAACTGTTCCTTGGCGACCGTGGCGCGGTTGGCAGGCTCGACCGTGCCACCACGAACCGGGCCTTGGGTCGCGTCCTGATTCGGCGTGGTCGCGTTGGCAGGCGTCGGATTGCGGGCTGGAGCATTGTTGGCGTCCATGGTGTCCTCCACGGGGAGTGCAACGGGTGGTGTGTTGACTTCAAGGGCGGGGCGCGGTCGGCCAGGCCACCGCAACCGGGAGGGCGCGGTACACCTCGATCTCGACGCGCCGGTTCAGTGCTCGGTCTGTCGGGTCGGTGTTGTCGGCAATGCGGTCGCCGACCGGCTGGTAGGTCGCCCGGATACGCGCCGGATCGACCCCCGCGCTGACCAGGTAGTCGCGCACGGTGGCGGCGCGCTCGCGCGCGATGCGGCTCTCGGCGAGCGTGTCGGTACTGCCGTCCGTGCGGCCGCGGAGCACGACCAGTGGCGCGGTGCGCGCCTCAGCGATCAAGGCCGCGGCGCCCTCCGCCGGGACAATGGCATGTGTGCTGGCGAAGTCGAATCGCACGGTGTAGACGCTGTTGCCCAACGGCGTCGCGGGGGTCGTGCTGGCGGAGCCCGCAGCGGGCGCGCGGGTGGCCGTCGCTTGCGCGGCCAGGCGGTCAAGCGCGGCGGCGGTGGACTCCGCCAGCCGGCCCGACTCGGTCGCCAGGAGGCGGGAATTGGTCAGATCGTTGCGACAGACCTGCAGATCGACTGCCATTGCGGTGTTGGCGGGCCGACGTGTCGTCTCGTCGACCGTGGGCGGCTTAGGTGGCGTGCTGCAGGAACCGAGTAGCGCAACAAAGGGTATTGGCAGCAGACGCCAGGAAGGGGGGCATGTTGGAAGGCGCATGACAACTCTCCGGGTGGTTCAGTGCGGGGTGGGTTCGTCGATGTCCAGCGGCTCGATGAGGACGCCGTCGTCGTCCGCGGCTGGCTCGATCCAGCCGCCGGCGATTCGGTGAGGCGACGGGGTGTCCGGGCTCTCTGTCACCGATGTGGTCCCGTCCTGGGGGGTCAGCGGATCGAGCAGGGCGTCCGCCGCATCGCCAGGCGCTGCGTGGATCAGATCCGGCAGATGGCTGAAGTCGTGTGCGAGCATCTCGACGCGCAGGGTCTGGCCCGGCGCCAGTTCGTCGTCGGCGTAACGCCAGCGCTGTTGCACGCGCGCCAAGTGCAGTTCGACGTCCATGCGCGGCACCGTGGGTGGGCGCCGCAGGCGCGCGCGGAACACCTGGTCGCGGTGGTAGCGGATCTTCTCGGCGAGGATGGGCTTGCAGTTCTCGACGATGACCACCAGGCGCTCGCTGCCGAGCTCCTTGAACTCCTGGGGCAGCAGCAGGGCGCGTCGCTGCTGGCTGTCGTTGGTGCTGACCGAACGGTGGCCATGCTGGCTGAACGAGCGGCTTCGCCCGTGCGAGGTGGCGCGCTCAGTGAACTGGCCCAGCATCGCGCTGTACTCGTCGGCGTCCCGCTGCTCCCGGGGCGCGAACAGGATCTGCAGGCCGTGGTTGGTGGCGAAGGTGCGGGCATCCTTGTCGCCATAGACCGCATCGAGCTGCGACATGGCTTGCACCACCGTCAGCAAGCGGAGGTTGTAGCCGGCCAGGAAGGCCGCTGCCGACGAGATGACACTCACGCGGCCCATGGCCGCGAACTCGTCGTTGACGAGCAGGCATTGGCGGGTGAGTCCGGGATCCTGCTCGGGCAGCTGGCGGGTGTTGAGGTTGACCAGCTGCGAGAAGAACAGGTTCAGCAGCGGGCGCGCGCTGGCGAGGCGGTTGGGCGGAATGCGCACGTAGATCGACACCGGACTTCGGCGCACGTCGTCGAGGCTGAAATCGTCGACGCTGGTGGCGGCGTCGACGATCGCATCGGCAAAGATCGTCAATGGGGCGTTGAAGGTCGCGACGACGCTGGACAACGTGTTGTCCGAGTTCGACAACAGGCGTTGCAGGGCGTCGACGCATTCGTCCGACAGCGGCGGCGCCGGGTGGCGATTCACCGGCATAGACGCAGGCGGACCGGTCGTGCCGTTGCGCTCGGTGATCAGCGCCGCCAGATGCTCCTTGAGGGACTTGCCCTTACCGGAGGACTGGCGCAGCAACTCGCCGATGGTGCGCGGCAGGCTGGGGGTTTCCAGCAGCACCAGGCCCAGGCCGAGGAACAAGTTGCGCGCCTGGTCGTTGAAGAAGGCTTCGGATGACGTGCCGTTGGTGTCGTTGGGAAAGAACACTTGGCCGATCGCCAGCAGGTCGCCGACACGGTGCAGCGGGCTGGTGCGTACCGCCGACAACGGATTCCAGCGATGGCTGCGTGCGCCTTCGTCGAACGGCGAGAACGCATAGACCGCCTGGCCGTGCGCGGCCCGGAATCCGGCGGTGATGTCGTAGTTCTCCCCCTTGATGTCGAGGACGACCACCGAGTCGGGCCAGCTCAAGAGGTTCGGAATCACGACGCCGACGCCCTTGCCGCTTCGCGTCGGCGCGGACAGCATCACCGACAGTTGTCCCGGTAGGCTGAGGAACCGACCGCGGTAGCGACCGATCAGGATCGCGGGGCGCCTGGCGGCATCGCTTCGTTGGCCTGGTTGGTCTCTTCGGATGCGGTCGTCCAGGAGCCCGGCGCGCGCCACTTCGCTCGTGGTGGCGAATCGGGCATCGCCATGCAGGGCGCGCCGCGGACGCGCGGCAGCAACCAAGGCACCGGGCAGCATGACCAACGTGCCGAAGCCCGCGATGGCGATCGCAGCGTGCAGCTTCTTGCGCAGCAGCGCGTCGTCGGCATAAGAGCGCCAGTAGTCGACGATGCTGGCCCAATGGGCCTGGCGCGGATCCGCCTTGTTCAGCACGAGGAACAGGGCGCCAGACAGGTAGACGGCCCCCACGGTCAACGCGGTGACGCCCACCAGGGTCGCGCAGGCGGCGGCCACCTGGCGCGACCGGGGCCAGGCGGAGAAGGGGAGCGCCGGGCTGTGGCTCATGGCAGCCCCGGCAGATCGTCGTCATCGCGTCCGGTAGGTTCGCAGCGCCGCTGGCCGGGCTTGTAGACGATTTCGGAGATGAAGCGGCCACGCTCGTCGCGATCGAACTGCACGATGACGTCGACGACATTGCCGAGCAGCTCCCGGATTTCGAGCAGGCCAAGACCACCGCCGGCGCCGCTCTCGCGGATCATCAGCGACATCTGGTCGAGCGCCAGCGCACAGCTCCCCGCGTGCACGCTGGTGATGCTGCCCGGGTGGCCGGATGCGGCCAGGCGCACGAAGTAGAAGCACTCGTCGCCGCGCACTTCGGCCAGGAAGATGCGGTCGGGCTTCATGCGCAGGCAGGCCTCGAGCAACGACTTGGCGGTCACGCGCGCGGTGCCTTGGGCGTCCTTGCTGTAGAAGAGGTGGACGACGTTCGGGTGGTGCGGAAGCGTGAGCTCGGCGGTGTCCTGGATCGTGATCAGGCGCTCGTGCAGCGGCACCTCCTCGATGAGCCCTTTCATGAAGGTCGTCTTGCCCGAGCCGGTCTTGCCGCTGACAACGATGGTCTGGTGGTGCTGAACGGCCAGGCGCAGGAACTCCGAATACCGCCGAGCAGCGTGAAGTGCGCGCAACTGGGCGTCGATCGAGGCGCCAGCGTTTCTCGCATGCGGGGCGAGCGTGCGCTCGAACAGGCCGTCGTGCTCGAAGTCGGCCAGGCGCTTGATCAAGTGCGCGGGCTTTCGCACGGTGATCGACACCGTGCCGCGTGCCACCGCGGGCGGGATGACGAACTGGATGCGCTCGCCGCTGGGCAGCGTCGCCGACAGCAGCGGCCGCTCCTGGTTGATCTGCTGATCGCACCAGGTGGCCACCGCGGTGGCCAGCGACAGGCAACGCTCCTGTGTCATGTCCGGCGCCGAGGTGGCTTGCCAGCCCTTGTTCGTCTCGATGAGGAGTTCGCCTGGACGGTTGATACAGACTTCGAGCACGCCGGGCGCATCCAGCACCTCGCGCAGCGGGCGCAGGAATTCGATGACGGACGTGGCGTCGCCCTGCCAGGCGTCTTGGCAGCCTTCGAAGAGTGCGCCTTGGGTGATGTCGTGCGGGGCCATCATGGGCTCACCGCGCTGCGTCAGACGCCGCCTCTTCGGGCGGGATGTGGGCCTGGCCGGCCGCACGATCCAGTGCCAATGGGCGCAGGGCGTAGACCGACGAGAAGTCGATATCGTGGGCGACAACGATGCCGACGATGCCGCCCTGGTTCTGGTAGATCAGCGGCGGGATGTTGATCGTCGAGTCGAGCACCTTCTCCGCCAGCTTGTTGGTGTTGGCGGTGGTCGACGGCAGGAGAACCGTGTTCGTCTGGCCGTTGTTGCCTTGGCTGCTGGCCTGCTCCTGGATGACCATCTGTACGGAATCGTCGATCAGAGACAGCAGCAGCGCGGCGCCGATGCGCTCGTCCCAGCGGTTGTCGACGTAGCCATCGATGCCGGCTTCGCCCAGCGGCCCGGTTCCGGGAGAGTCGAGGTCAACCACGACGCCCTGCGGGGTGCGCAGCCGCGTCCAGACCACCGGGATGCGCACGGTACCCGGTTTGACGGAAGCGATGCGGTAGTCGCCGTCCAGGTGCGAGCCGCGCTCGACCAGCAGCACGCGCCCGTCGTCGCCGTAGACATTGCGCTGCACTTGGCAGGCCACGGGGCCGGAGGTCGCACTGATCACCTTCGTCTTCAGCGCACAGGTGAAGGCGGTGCCCTGGGGCATCGTCAGGCTGCGGTGGTCCAGCCGCGTGGCCATCACGCGCGCCGGTGCGCGGCTCGCGGTACTCGTCGACAACCCCGGGCCGCCGCCGTTGCCCGCAGCGAGAATTCCCGTGGCCAGGCCAGTGCTCGGGAAGCCGGTGGCGTCTGCGCCACCGCTGGCCGCCGTACGGCGGTTCAGGGTGTCGAGCATGCCTTGCAGTTGGCGCTGGTAGCCCTGCAGGCTGCGCGTGGTCCTGGCGAGCGGATCGTTGGTCGCCTGGGCGTCACCAGTGGCCGCGGACTCGTCTGACCCCTCCGAGGTGTTGGCGTCCGTCGCGTCGGTCGAATCGCTGCGGCCGTTCCTCGATCGGGACGCGGTTCCGGCACCCGGGCGTACCGAGACCAACAGCATCGGCGCGTCCTCGGGCGCCATGGCATTGGGGTGGGCGCTCGAGCCGGCAGAGCCTTGGCCCGTGCGATGCACGCCAATGGGCTCGGCGGCCTCGTCGGCCGTCGGTATGAGCGCCGGGATGCGCGGCGAACTCGCGCTCAGGGCGACAGGCGTGGGTGCACGCGCTGGAAGCGGAACGTCGAGATGGCGCGGTTCCGCTGTCGCGGCCGCTGGCCGATCGCTCACCCGCTGGCTGGCGCCATCCTCGGGTTTCCTGCCGCTGACGGCAAATTTCTCGATGGCGAACGCCGAAGCGACAACGAGGGTACCGACCAGGAGGGCACCGGCCAGCAAGCCTTTGCGGGACACCGTCCAGTAGCGACGCGTGGTGAGGTCGGGGATGCCCGGCTCGTCTCGCAAGGGGGAAAGCGTGTTCGAGAAGCGGTCCGAATTGGGGGCCTCGCCAGCTTCCTCGGCGGACGAGCCGTCGCGCTCGTTGCGTCCGGGTTCGTGTGCTTGTTCAGTCATGAGAGGCCTCCCGGATTGCGATGGCCTGCTCGGGCTGTGGCCCCTCGGCCTGCATCGTGCGGGCCACGCCCGGGACCGTGGTGCCGTCTGCGGGCGGCACGCCCTCGAGGTCGAAGGCGTCGTTCCAGATCCCGACCACGGCCGAACCGGCACGCAGCGTCAGGCGGCGGCTCACGCGGTCGACCACCAACAGGTCGTCTTCCATGCGGGTGTTGACGAGCGTCTCGGTGCCATCCCCCACGACCTGGAACACCGCCGGCACCGCGCGGTTGCCGGGCAGCCTCAGGTAGGTGAATCGGCCGTCGTCGAAGACCAGCGTCGGGACGATCTCCGTCGACGCGGCGCCTTCGGCCAGTGAGTAGCGCGTATTGCGAACCTGTGGCTTGGCCTGCAGGCGCTCGGCCACGATGGCGAGGGGAGAGGGCGCCGGTGGCAGTGCCGGCAGAGCGAGCAGCACCGGCGTGGGGTGCGGGACAGCAGATGCGCGGCTGTCAGGCGGCGGTGCCTTGACCACCAAACGGTAAACCGGCGGCCGGGCATCGCCGTCCGGGAGAACGACGAAGCGAAAGGCGTGGGTGCGGCGATCGGTGACGACCGCGAGGTTGTTGGGCGGGCCAGCCGCGCGCTTGGCCTTGACGAACAGCGTATGGCCGCCGGCTTGCGCCGCGACGCACCAGGCGGCGTCGACCTTGGTGCAGTCGCCGCCCAGGCCGGCCGCGACCTCGGCGATTGCTTCGTCGGCATCCAGTTGCACCAGCGTCACGACGCCGCGTTTGACCGGTACCGTCACGACGGCGTGGGGATCGTAGGTGACCTCGCGCAGTCGGGGATCGGCGGGGCCGACGGCGTTCGGCGCCGCGGTAGCAGTCGGTGCAGCCGAGATCAGGAAGTAGCCGAAGGCCAGGCTGGTGGCCACATAGATGGTCGAGGTCATGGCTTGGCTCCCTGGGCAGGCGTGTTGACCTCGGGGTCGGAGCGGTAGGCCACGACCACGAACCCGAACGGGTTCTCGAGGCGATCACCTTCTTTGGCCAGCACCTTGGGCTGGTACTGGTAGACGATGCTGGCCACATGGCGCGTGGTCACTTCCGGCAGGTTGCGATCGGTCTGCCGGACGACCTTGTCGTAGGTCACGGTGGCGTCGCCCTTGTTGCCGGCGCGGCCGGTCGCGGCTAGCCGCACGCCGACGATGTTGATGCGCCAGTCCTCGGTGGCCGCGAGCTTCTTCTGCAGCGCACCGTCGCCTTCGAACTGCCGGTTGTAGTCGGCGAAGACCGCTGGCACCGCCATGCGCGCCACTTGGTTGAAGTCGCGCTGCAGGAACATCCAGTTGTAGCTCTCGCGGGCGCGCACGAAGCTGGCCAGGTTGTGCTTGTCCAGCGCCTCCATCGGTGGGATGGACTCGACACTCAACCGCTGCTGGATGGTGGCCTCACCGGTGACACGGTCGACCACGATCGGAATCTCGACGACGCGGCGCAACGGCCCCTGCGCGAAGACAGCCGCAATCCCAATCAGTCCCAGGACTGCGCCCGCGGCGGCCACGAGCCAAGCGCGTCGCTCCGAGCGTTCGAGCATCAGCGTGCGATCGATCTCCCAGGACGCGTTTGACGCGAGCACGGCATCGGCAGCGTCGGCGGTGTCTGCTGCATCGACCGCTGCGTGTGGACGGGATCTTGGCGCCGCGGTGCTGCGCTCGGGCAATGCGGCGGCGACGCCTGGCATCAGGACGGCATTCATGGGGGACTCCGGTGGGTGGTGCGGCGGACTCAGGGCAGGTAGTCAGCGACCTTGCCTGTGCGATCCAGCATCTGGTATTGGCGCTCGCGTTCCTGGGAACGGGCGATGCGCTCTTCGCTGTCAGCCATGCCTTGCAGCATCTGGATTTGCGTCATCTCGTGCGCCAGCAGGGCGTTTTCGGCGCCGATGCGGGCCTGGATCTCCTGCACCGACTTCTGATCCGGCGTGCCGTTGATTTGATCCATCAACGCATTGATCTGGGCGAGCCGGCCTGCCGCCGACTTCATCGCATCCTGAAGCAGGCCCTTCTGCTGGTACGGCTGGGCGAGCGCGGCCTGGCAGGTGGTACGGTCATCGCCGCTGCGATCGAGGCAGTTGTAGATCATGCTCGCGTCGCGCAAGGCCTTGGCCGTGCCGTTCAGCCCGGCATAGCCGCCGCGGTCGACGGCATTGACGATCGTGAACGCCTCGGCAGGGACGTAGTTGTGCAGCAGCGGGTTGTTGAAGACCTGGCCCAGGTTGCGCAGGCCATTGATGCTACTCAGCTGACTTTGCAACTGGCGGATTTGCTGCACCTGGTTCTCGATGGAGGTGACCCCGTCCAGGACCTGCTGGATCGACTGGATCAGGTTGGCGGCGTCGATGACCGGGATGCCCTGGGCACGTGCGCTGCCGGACCCCAGCGAGGATGCGAAGACGCAGGTGATGGCGATGAACTTGATGAGCTTGTTCATGACACGCTCCTGGTTGAAGGTAAGACGCTAGTGCTTTGACTGGCCTCGCAGGGCGGCCAGGCGGTAAGCGGCGATGCGGGCGCCTTGGTAGCCGGCGCGAGCGATCGTGACTGCACCCGAGGCCACGTTGGCAGCAGCTCGCCCCGTGGCGGCTGCCGCCATGCCTGTCGCGCGGCCAGCGACGAAAGGCAGCCCCGCCCCCGCACGAATCGCACCGCCGGCGGCCGCACCTCCGGCGGGGGACACCGGCGCCGACCGGATGCCGCCAGCGATCATGGCGCTTTGCAGCATCTGGACACCTTGTTGGATCGCGGCCCCGCCGGTCAGCGCGGAGGCCAGGCTCGGCGCCTGAAAGCAGATGATCGCCATGAGCACCATCACGATGCAGTACTTCAAGCTCTCACCAACGACATTGAAGTTGGGGCCGAGGAAGCCACCGTGATCCTGAACGGCTTGAACCATAGAGCCGCCCATGAAGGCGCTAATCCCGAGGGCGAAGAACGCAAACCAGGTGATGACGACCGAATTGAGCAGCATCGACAGCCAGCTGTCGAAGAACCGTGCGGTCGGTCGCCAGGCAAGGCAGAGGATGAACAGCGGGCCGACGGCGATGACAAAGGTGAGAAATATCTTGGCCAGGCTGACGACGTAGAGCGCGATGCACAGAAAGACGACGTTGCCGAAGGACGTCACGACCGCAGCGAAGACCAGATCCATGCGGGTGATGCCGGCATCTTTCAACAGGTCGAGCACGAGTTGGCTGGCGCCGTCGTTGAACGCGTCAAGCAGCGCATACGGCGAAGTGACAGTCGATGGATCGACTGTGGTCGGCAGGAACGTGTTTGCCACGCCCATGGCAAGTGCGTTGGCCGTGTCCGCGACGTTCGATGTGTAGAAGGTGGACTCCAATGCGAAGGTCAAGACCAGGCCGATCTTGAAAACCTTCCACATGAAGGTCGGTACGGTCTCCGAAACCTCGTTGCGCAGGACAGCCCAACCGTAGAACGCGACCCACAACGTCATTGCCGACAACGCGATCGGCGCCAACACAGTCATGAGAGAGGTGACGACTCCCACCACATAGGTGTCGAGGATGTTGTTGAACTGCGTACCGACCCAGGTGAACATGAGACTTCTCCTACTGCTACTGGACTGCGCTGTAGGGCAGATCCTTGGTGCTGACACACTTGCTGGCCACGTCCGGGTGTTGACATTGCATCCACCGGCCTTGGGTCTTGACGATCCACAGGCGGGACCGCTTCTCGGTTCCATAGCTCGATACGCGACAGGTTCCAGGACGCGCATAGATCTCGGTGCATTCGCGCAGTCCTTCTGAGGTTTCGACCATCCTCCATCCGCTTCCCGCACAGCCCTGCCTGGCGGCAGGGCATGGCACCCCCAAACCCGCGTTCGGCAGCGGTGGCGTCTCGACCTTCCTGCTGCCGTCGGACAGAACCTGGACGGCCTCATTTCCTTTGACGAACTGGGCGTGCGCGGCGGTGGTGCCGGCGAGAAGCAAGGCGGCCATGGCGATGCGTTGTGCGAGCTTCATGTGGATCTCCTCGAAGTTCGAAACTTGCGATCCTGAACCTCTTGAAGGAGAACGGGAAGCCACTGAAACGGATCGTTGCCATGGCGTGCGCGGATGTCGTCGAGGAGGGCGATGTTGTCGGTTGTGGCCGAGAGAACGGTGATGAAGTCTTCGAGCCCGGACAGGTCGAGTTCGCAGATTGCGCTGGCATGGCCCTGCTTGACCAGGAAGCGATGACCGCCCTGGGCGCCGAGGCTCTTGACCATTGCGAATTCGGCTTCCGTCAGACCAAACCCCTCCACGTATTCTTCGTGGACGGCCTCCGGATTGGCCAGGAAGATCTTCGTCACGCTCTGCTCGACCATGGTGCGGCCGATCGGGTGACGCAGCACGTCCGACGGGCTCTGGGTGTCGAAGATGCCGAGACCGTTCTGCTTGCGGATCGTCTTCTGCTTTTGCTTGGCGAAGTCGCTGAAGATCGTGTGGTCGAGCGCCTTCCAGAACTCCGAGATCACGTAGATCAGCCGTTCACCGTTGACCAACTCTTCCATGACCTGCAGCAGGTACATCATCACGGGCGTGCGGACTTCCGGCAGGTCGAGGAACTCGGTCGTGTCGAAGCCGATGACGCTGGCGGCGTCCAGGTCGAGGAGGCGGTCGTCGGCCTGGTCGAACACCCAGCCGAGCGCACCGCCCTGGCACCAGCGCCCCAGGCGTTCGAACAGGCTGTTCTCGCCCGCCTTCGGTAGGTTCTGGCGCACGGTCGAGAAGCGGCGCAGGTGACTCGGCATCATGGCGACGGCGTGGACAGCGTCGGCGATCGCCCGCTCGTCGGCCGGCAGCAGCGGGAGTGCGGGCGTTTCGATGCACACGCGGATCAGCTGTGCCCAGAACTGAACTCGCGCGGGCGTCGGCGCGCGCTGCAGAGGGTTGCAGCCGGTTGGCTTGCCCGCCTCAAGCGTGAAGTACCGGCCGCCGAGGGCCCGCACCGCAATCTCGCAGCCGCGGTCGAGGTCGAACAGCACCAGGCGCGGCGCCGGATCCCACTTGCGCGTGAGCGCGAGCAGGAACATCTCCAGCGTGGTCTTGCCCACCCCGGTCGAGCCGATGAGGAGGGTGTTGCCGGGCAGCTTCTTGTCGGCGGAGTCTTCGCCTTCGGGGCTGGCGTGCAGGTTCAGGTAGAAGGGCTGGTCCGAGGGCGTGCGCAGCAGGGCGAGCGCTTCGCCCCAGGGATTGCCGTCGCGCTTGCCGCGGGCGAAGTTATGACCGCTGGCCAGCGCGGCGAAGGCGCGCGAGGACAGCTTGGCATCCCGCGGCCGCCATTGCCAGTTGCCCGGCATCTGGGCGAACCAGGCGGCGTCGGCGACCAGGTCGACCGGCGCCATCTGCAGGCTTGAGGCTTCGCCGACTGCGCCGATGGCCTGGGCGGCGCGGCGGCCGGCGTCGGCCACGTCGTCGCCGAACACCACCAGGCTGTAGTGGTACTCGCCCATGCAGAACTGGCCGTCGCCGAGCTCGTTGAGGGCGACATCCATCTCGGCCACCTGGGTGGCGACGACGTCGTCGCTGGCGATCAGCTGGGCGCGTTGGAGCTCGAGCGCGCGCATCGCTTCACGGCGGGGCAGGATGGAGAAGCTCTGGGTCTCGATGAATTCACTGGCTTCGTAGAGCAGGGCGTTGAGCACCCCGGGCTCTACTGCATCGGCGTATTCCTTGATGTCGACCAGGGCTGCGAAACGTCGGGCGTTGCCCTGGCGCAGTTCGAGCTTGTCGCCGCCAAAAGACAGGCGCGCCGTGGGCAGCGTGCGGTACAGGGCGCTGGCGGTCATTGGAATTGCGCGCCAGCTTCCATTGAGCAGGTAGCCGAGGAATTCGGTCACCTCGGAGTACGTCCGGCCGCGGTGTTCGCGTGCGCCCAGCAGCCTTGGTCCGAAGCCGCGCAGCACGCGGGCAACCAGTGCCGAGCGCTCGGCCATCACGCGCAGGGCCTGCACTTGCGCTTCGGCGATCGCGGCGCGTGAGCGCTGCGTGGATTGCAAGGCGCGGCTCACACGCGAGACGTTGGGCCGGTAGACGAGCGTCAGGTAGAGCTCGTTGCTCATCATCGCGTGACCGGTGAGCTTGGCCTGGTAGGCGCGTGAGAGGTCGTGGGCGAATCCTGGGCCGGGGGGATGGTCCAGTTCGTCAGTGACGACCCGGTGCAGGCGGTGCGTCCAGACCGCCCACTGGCCGCCAGCGAGGTTGCGCAACAGGCTGCACAGCGCTTCGTGCCGTTCGGCGATCTGGGCTTCGTCGGTGCATTCGAAGGCGACGCCGTCAAGGCGCCAGACGCGCAAATAGTCGCCGCCGCGCGTGATCACGTCATGCGGACTGACCAGTGACGAAAACGGCACGAACCGCGCCAGCGGGTTCTCGATACGCGCCTGGGCCCAGTAGCGCGGCCGCGGTAGCCGGACGCCCGCCCGCGCGGCGCGCACCGTGTGTGCCGGGTGCGAGGTCTTGGACGTCGACTTCGACGTGCGGCGAGTGTCAGAGGTGCCAGGCATCGCGGGCTCCCCGGTAGAGGGTGGGCGCATAGCTGCGGGCGTGCCAGAAGCGGCGGTTGCGGTCGTGCAGCCGCAGCTTCAGGGCGACGAACATCTGGCGGAAGCGTTGATCGTCCTGGGTGGTCACGAAGCGCATCCACCCCAGCGCCGGGACGAGGGCCGCGACCACCGCCAGGGCGATCCACCAGCTCACGAGCACGCCGCCCCATAGGATCAGCAGCATGCTGGTGCCGAACAGCACCACCAGCGGCACCAGCGGGATGCCCAGCTTCATGGCCGGGCGGGTGGCGCCCTTGTAGATCGCTTCGGGTTGCATGACGAGCGCTCCGGTGGCTCAGCTGACGATGTAGCTGGCGAACGCTGCAGCGCCGCCGACCAGCGTGCCGCCCAGCAGGACGTTGGCGACGTCGGCCAGACGCGCGCCCTGGAAGATCATCTTGAAGCCGGCCCAGATGATCGCGATCGTGACCACCGCCACCGAGATCGTGACCAGGATGGCGTTCACGTTGGTGACGGTCGTGTTGACCTTGTCGAAGCCCTGGGCCGATGCGGCGTTCGCCGCGATGGCCAGCAGCGATGCGGCGATCGCAGAGGGCCACCGCGAGGTCGCCGACCGATGGGCGATGGCATGGGCCGCGGGGGTCGGAAGGATCGAAGGGATCGGGGTCATGGCAGCTCCTTCAGTGTGGTGGGGAGGACGGTGGGGCCGGTCGTCGGGAGGACGGTCGGAAGGGCGGCCGGCAGGGCGATCAGGCGCGGATGCAGCGCTGCTCGCGCGACCTGCTGGACGTAGCCTTGCCGCCGGCCGGTGGTGAAATTGCCGCTGTAGTAGCAGGACAGTGCGGCGCGCAGCGCGGCCTGCGGATGCCCCGCATGGGGCTCGGTGCCGCCGGCCCGATCGAAGCAGTCGCGCAGCACGGCCTGCATGGCGGCCAGGTTGGCGCAGGGCTCGAAGGCCTCTTCAAGGGTCAGGCCGAGGCGGTCGACGTTGGCGACGTTGATCTGGGCCAGTCCGACGCTGAAGTTCCAGCCAGACTGGCGCAGGGACGTGGCGGTGGCGAGGGCCTCCGTGCGGCCTTGCGGTTGGCGTTCGAGCCCGCCGCCGACGACGCCAATCGCCCACGGGTTGAAGGCACTCTCGACCTGCACCAGCGCGCGCGTGGTGTCGGCGTGGACCTGCGGCGCGCAGGCCAGCGCGAATGCGAGGAAGGTGGCGGGATCCATTGCGGCGGCCTCACCGGGGAACGCCCGGAAGCGGCGTGGGCTGGGTCGCCAGCCAGGCCGCGTAGTCGGCGTCGAACTGTGGGTCCCACGCGCCGAGCTGGGTCTTGGCCGCTGGGGTGAATTCGGTGACTGTCTGACCGGAAGTGCTCCACCAGGTGCGTGCGAACAGCGCGCCATTGATGACGACCGAGACTGCGCCGGTGTAGTCGCAGCTGTAGGCCGGGCCGGGGTCGACGTCCAGCAGGTGGGTGTATTGCGGTGGGCAGAGCGTGGGCGCCTGGGCCCAGGCGTTGCTCGCGCTGGTATTGCCGGTGCTGCTGTTGCCCGCGTTGCCCATCCTGCAGGTCGGAAAGGACCGCCCGCGGGCGAGGTCGTGGAAGAGCCGCCGGATCGGCGGGACACATTGCGGGATCGCGCTCCACTTGGGCGCCGCCAGGCACAGCAGGACGGTACAGCCGTCGACGGCGCGGGCGTCTGGACTGACGCCGAGCAAGGCCAACACGGCCGCGAGTCCTGTGAGTGCGGCCAGCCCTGCCTTGCGCGGCAGACGCGCCCCCGGCTTGGCAGGGGGAAGGCCGAGGTCTAGAGTCGTGGTCATGGGCATGATGTTCCTGAGGTGAGGTACCGAAGGGAGTCATGGCCGGACGCGTTGGGCGTCCGATGTGCAAACTCTAGAGTCGCCAGGCGCTGCTGCGAGCGATGAATTCAGGCCAAAAATCATCGGGACAGGACCCGACTCACCCGGTCGATGCCGACCTCGAGTCGTTGGCGGGCTTATTCCATCCGCATGCCATCGAGGTTCAGGAGTTCTCGTTCTATGCCTTGATCGTCGACCTGCGCTCGCTCGCCGAGTTCGAAGACGATCACCTGCCGGGCGCGGTGTGCGTACCGCCAGCGGTACTGGTCAGCAGCGAGGGTGCCGTTGGACGCCGCTCCGAGCTGCTGGCGCGCGACAGCGCCGGGCCCATCGACCTTCCGCCTGCGCTGGCGGCGCGGGTGTCGGAGATCCGGCTCGATCAGGCCATCCTGGTCTATGACGGTCGCGGTGGCTTCGACAGCGGGCCGGTGGCCCGCGCGTTGCGCTGGCGCGGGTGGACGGTGGACGTGCTGCCGGGTGGCTGGATCAACTACCGGCGTTGGGTGCAGGCGGGCCTCGAGGTGGTGCCGCGCGCAATTGCATTCCAGGTCATCGCCACGGGACTGGCCAGCGAATCCGCGCGGGTGCTGGCCGGCCTCGTCAATGCCGGTCAGCAGGTGCTCGATGTCGCGACCCTGGCCGGTTGGCGGCCGGACGCACTGACGACCCGCGCGACGGCCTCGGCGGCGTCCAGTCCGCCGACCCAGGGCTTATTCGAGAGTCGATTGCTGCAGGCGCTGCGCCAGTTCGATCCGCGCCAGCCCGTTTGGATGGCGCAGGCGCCGCGGTATCTTGGTCAATTGGTGTTGCCGCCGGCCCTGGCGGAGGCGCTGGCGGTTGCCCCGCTGGCGACGCTGGTCTGCCCGCTGGCCGAGCGTATCGCACGCTGGCGTGAGGACGAGCCGCTGCTTGATGGACCCGTGGCGGCCATCGTGCAGGCGGTGATGGCGGCGTGGCCTGGGGCCGCGACCGGGTGGCTGGCGGCGAAAGCGGACTGGCCGGATGCAGACGATCTGCTGGGCGGGTTGCTGGCCGACCGCGACGCGGCGATGCTCAATGGCCAGGGCGCGCAGGGCCGTCCCACCTTGCCGGTTGTGGCCACGGCCTCGCTCGGGCCCGATGGCCTGCGCCAGGCGATCCTGGCCTGGCTGCCGTTGGTGACCTTGGTGGATCGCGACTAGTCGAGCAAACCGCAGTCGGCTACCAGCCGCGCCGCGCTGCGTCGGTTCGGGACGCCCAGCTTGATGTTGATGCGCTGAAAGCGGGAGTTGATCGAACTGGGACTCACCTGCAGGTCGGCCGCGATGCGCTTGCTGCTGTGGCCTTGGTGTTCCTGGCGCAGCAACTCGAGCTCGGCGGTCGTGATGCGCGCTCTCACGACGAGCTCGCGGCGCAGGCGGGCCATCCACCAGTCATGCAGTTCGGCGGCCAGCAGCCGGGCCCCGAGCCGGAAGCGGCCGAACCCGTCGCCTTCGAAGTAGCCCGCCTGTGCGCAGCCCAGGCACAACAGGCTGATCCGCGAATGGCCCGCGCCCGAATGCACGGGCACCAGGACGGCCGAGGCGAAGCCGTGCTGGGAGGCCAGGTCGATGACGCGCCGGGCCTGGACGTCGCCGACGCGCAAGGCGCTGGCGACGACGGGTTCGCCATGATGTGCGGCGTAGGCGAGCCACGGATCATGGGCAATGCAGTTGGCGTCGAGGTATCGCTGGCACCAGCCCGGCGCGCAGGCCAGCATGAAGCGGCACGACGCGACGTCCGCATCGTCACGAACGAAGGTGACGAAAGCGGCGTGTTCCGCGCCGAGAAGTTGCGCACTGCGGCGCAGCAACTCCAGCGCCGTGGCCTGATCGCGCGCGGCCGCGATGCGCTCGATCATTGCATTGACGCGCGCGAGGTAGTCGGGTTGCTCGACGATCACGGCCAGCGGTGGGCGCGCGGGCGTCTCATCCGTCGTCGCGTTGCTCGTCGCGGACGTCCAGTTGCCAGAGTTCCTCGCCCCGTCGCTTGAGGTCGACGTGCAGCCGCGGGTACTCGAATCGGACAGGGTCGTCATCACACCACTGTCGAAAGTGGTTGAGCTCGGCAAACTGCAGGGACTGGAGGCTGTGCAGTCCCAGTCGGGGGATGTCCTCGCGTTCGACATAGAGACCTCCGGCAACGCGTTGAAGGAAGAACTGCACTTCACCTCGATGTCCCTGGGCCTGGAGCGCGCGCTGGTTGGCGCTCGCGGCATCGCGGTCGCACGGCGCAAGGGCGCGGCGGCTGTCCTGAGATGACCTGGCAGGAGTCGGGCCAGCCATGGCGCACCGCCCGCCGGTCAGTGGCGCGTCAGGGCGCGCGAGAGGTCCGTGACCAACGCGGTCAAGAACCGACACGAAAAGACCTGGATGGCCTTCCTCGTCGCCTCGAAGAACTGGCGCATGTCGCCTCCCAAAAGCAGGTGGTCGGGCAGATCGCTTCGATGGCCCCAATCTGCGCGCGGCCGCACGGCCACGATCCACACAAGGCGTAGAAGAAACCAAATGGTCCCGCGCTGTCTACAGGGGACAAAGGATCTTTGTAATTGCCTGTAAAAACGTTGTGCTAATGCGCAGCATTTTCGCACCGCGGATTTCTCAACCAGTACTGCCATGCGACTTGCACTGGCTTGGATGCCTTGGGACAACAAACATGGCGGGATATGGCTGAGGCCATGTGGCCGGCTCCCCATCCGTGACGCCCGCTGAAGGCTGATCGCGGTTACGAATAGTTTCCGTGTCGATTCAATCTCGTAGGTGGAAATGGCAAGGTCGTGACAACGCGGGGCGCCTCGCCCAGCGCGGGGTCGAAGCGGGGAGGTCGCGATGTGGATTGTGATGATGCCTGCGTCGCGACCGGATGCCTCGGTCTGGTCGGGTCGCCGGGAACTGGCTGTCGTGGATGCAGTCGCGTGGCCATTGTTCTGGGTCTGGCTGTTGCGGCACGTGCCAGCGCCGGTCGGTCTGGTCGGTGCCGTCGGCAATGCCATCGCGCTCCTCAGCGCGATCCTCCGAGTGCAGCGGGCGATCTGGATGAACCATCGGTACTGGTTCACCACCTGGCGCTGGGGCAAGGTCGCCGTAGCGATGATGCTGATGGGATGGGCGATGCGTCTGTCATTGAGCGCGTAATTGCCGCCGCGGGAACCCGTCGGCTATGCGCTCGAAGCGGTCGTACGCCCTGATCGGCTCCAGGCCGGCTGGGTGTTCCACGAGGTGTGCCTGTTGGAGGGCTCGAGGTCTGGTTTTGGCGTACTGCAGTCGTGACGGCGGGAAGGCAGCCTCGAATGCTGCTTCTGCTGCGTCGGCCAGGCCGTTCTGATGCGATTTCGCGGTGAGGACTTGGCGAACGTCCGCTCCCGGGCAACGCGACCGGTGGCTGTCCCCGCATAGCCGTCGTACCGCTGATCTTCGGGTCATCTTTCGAACACGACATGTTTGCTGGGCCTTCTGGCTCTTCGCTGCCGGTCCGCCGAAGTGCCCGACGCGTGTCGCACTCCGGGCTGCGGACTGCGGGCAACCGATCGAACGCATCGAGGCGATGACACTTCGGTCGTTCGAGTCGTTCGTGTTCGAAGACCTCAACGAAGCTGGGAGCACGCGCTGGACAATGCCGGTGGATGTCCGAACCCTGCGTGCGTTTCGAGGCGTGGGCGGCCTACCTCAGACGTACGAACTGGATGACGTCGACCAGACTGCGGCCCGACATCTGCTCTCGATGCTTGCTCGTGATCAGAATGACGCCTTGCTGACATAGAAGATTGGCGGCGCTCTCGACCGATTCGAACGCCTCGATGGTCTCACCTCGTCTGGAATCGGGCCTCATCGTACCGGTGGCGCCGATGGCCGTGGCCGCGATGGATTCTGCTGCGATATCTCTCACTTGTTGACTCCTTGGCGTTGGGCTTCTTATCCTTCTTCGGCATGTGAAGGCCGCAGAGTAAGTCCATTTCTAGGGGGCGGGTCAGTCATGTATTGTGCGGCAGCCTTACACGAGGACAGGGGCAGCCTGCTGTCGCAGACTGCGCCCCTGCGAACGACCCGCGGGTCAAGGGCGGGAATGCCATGCCAGCGTTGCAGCTCTCGATTTAGGCGGCTCGGATCAGTTGAACAGCGAGAACGCTTGGTTCACGAAGACGCCCAGATTGGCCTTGTGGTCGACGCTCGTCCAACCGAAATTCAGGCCGCCGGTGAGGCCAGACTTGGCGTCATGGATGAAGTACACGGGGAGTTGCACCGTCGTGACCTTGTTGCGGAAATCTCGTGAGGCTTGGAGCGAGAACGCAACCTTGTCGACCACCTCCTGGCGCCACTCGAGCGCCAAGATCTCCGTGGTCTTGCGTTTTGGTGATCCGACTGGCCCATTTGCGCAGGTCAGGAAGGTGCCGTTGTCTGGTTGTGCTGCGAGGCATTTGGACGCTGATTTCGCGTCCTTGTACGAGGACTGGATGCTCAAGGTGCCGGTGAGGGCGGCCGCGTGCTCCAGAAACAGGTATCCGACGAATCCACTTGCTGACCAGAGGCCCTCACGCTTTTTCTCGGCGGCGAGCGTTCCTACATCGTAGAAGTCGAAGTCTTGATAGCCTCCCTTCGCGGTTCCGCCGTACGAAAACACTCCTGCCTTAGGGGACAGTAGGCCCCATCTGAATTCGTCATAGTCGTGTTGGGTAAGAGCCTTTTCGCCGGCCGGGAACTCCTTGTTGTCGACCAGTGTCTTAACGTGCGCGTTGTCGCATTGCCAGTCTTTGGATTTGTTGCTCGGGATGCTCTTGAAGAGGGTTTCGTAGGTTGCGCACTTGTCCGGGCCGTCCTTGATGCCTTCTAGCGTCGACTGTGAAAACTTCAGCGCAAGAGTCGTTCCGCTCGCGAGACCATCAAGGCCGGCTAGCGAGGTGCCGCTGTTCCCGCCCTTGCTGGTAGGCGCTTGAGCGATCAGACTGAAGACGTGGTAGCCGTCCGTGTCTGTAACCCGCTTGGACGAGGCTTTGATGGAGACGTTGCTGTCGCCATTCGCCGCCTGTACCTGGAACAGGTTGTCAGCTCCCAGCGGACTCGCCACGCTTGGTGTGCCGATCTTGCCCGTCGCGTCGTCGATCGTTCCGGTGTGGTCTGACTCGGCTACACAGAGGGATGAGAGCGAAGCCGCGGCCAGCACGAAAAGAGCCTTGGACGTATTCATGCGCCGTCTCAGATCGCAATTTTTGCGCGACCAACGCCGGCGTGTTCGCCGGACGGGATGGTGCTTTTGTTGACTACCGTGAACGTCTTGCCCTGGGTCGTGGCGGAGATGCTGAGTGTGTCGCCGCCTGTGCCTACGAACTGGTAGGTGACCCTGTAGTTGCCCGGGCTGTCCAGCCGGATCGAACCTCGATCGTTGGTCATCTCCAACCGCTTGTCGTGAACGGTTATGGAATAAACATCCACACCTTCGCTGAGCGTTGCCGTGATCGTGACATTTACCTTCGACATGGATGTCTCCCTGATTCGATTGAGTGCAGATGCGCGCCACCTGCAGTGAAGGAAATGGTGAAGCGTTACTCAACAGAAACCATCCCTAACCTGCGCCTGAGGTGGCGCCAGCCGGATTTCTACTATGACTGAACAGCCTTTTTAGGAAGCATTTCGCGAGGCATCGCGACGGCGGCCAAGAAGTAGGGCCTTGTGATGTCGCCTTTCACTGCGCGATTTCGTTTTGTGGGTAATGTCCGTGTCGTCGCCATGCACGGCTGGCAACGCGGATTCATACTGCGCGCCGTTCCTGTTCGCGCGTAATTTGACCATTCGCGCTTAATTTAGTGTCTTACAGGTCGGGAACAGCCGGTCGCGCCGCCCGGGAGCCGTCATTCGACGGGTGCGCACCGCGGGATCGCTCTGAATCGCCCGCGACAACCTGTCGAAAGGCCTGTTTCAGGCTCTCAATACCCGCTCATGACCGCAGTACGCGGCGATAGCAGACTTCGAGATCCTCGACGGCGACTCCTCGTACAACATCCGCCGGAGAGCGGCCGGGATGGGTCGTACGCCTGCTTCGGGCGCGAAGCCGACTGGGCGGCGGCGGGCAGCGCGTCGCCGTCCGCAGTGCCGGCGCCCTGCATCGCATCTCCGGCGGGGCGCACGATCGACGTCGCGTCGGCGACCAGCAGGCTTCAGATCGTGAAGTCGCCCATCTGCTGAGCAAGCTCTACGAGCACACGAGCGTGGTGATCACGACCAACCTGGACTTCGCCGAGTGGTCAACCGTGTTCGTGGATCCGACTATGACAACTGCGCTGCTGGATCGGCTCACGCACCATTGCCACATCGTTGAGATGGGCAACGAGAGCTACCGCGTCACCCAGGCCACTGCAAACTCGAAGAAGCGCATCAAGGCCCGAGAGACCGAACGCAAGGCAACCTCGCCGCCGGCCGAACCAAGCCCGACTCCTTGACATACGCGGCGGGTAGGTATCTCAGTGAGTCCAACGATACGCAGATCGTCGCCGACGTGTCGCACTTCACTGCTCATCGCCCGCATGACGAACCTCCGGAAGTGGATCGGTCTCTCCTCGCTTAATCCAATCGACGACGATCGCGGACTGCACGCCCGAGGCACGCAACTTCTGTGCAGTGCTGACCGCCGCAGCAATTAACTTCGGCGCCTCTTCTTGCCAAGTTGCGTTGGCCCCCAGGAGGGCCTTGTATTGAGAAGGCGCTCTCAATTGATCCAGTGCGAAGCAGAGTTTCTGAACGAGATCGGGATCGACGGCGACCCGCGGGACGAGCTTCACCACAACGTGCCATAGGAGTCCCGCTCCGAGTCGAACAGGAACGCCGCATGCGGCTACGACACTTTCTAGAAGTGGTCTCCAGTCGTCGAGATCATGGGGCATCGACTGCTGCCACGAGGCGAGCGCCTGCACGCCTGCCAACAGCGACTCTCTATCCGAGCTCCAAAGCGCACTTCGAACGAGATCTCGTCCTCGCACTCTAAATGACGATAGACGTTGCGCCAGCGCATATGCCGCCTCTACACCCTCCGGGACATCGGCACAGAATGCCTCGTATCGCTGCGCGAGTTCGCCGCTAAGGAAACTCTCGTCGATCAGTGGGAACACCGCAAGTAGGAGCAGACGCGAAATGTCCCTAGGCGACGCCTGGTTGTCCGGAAAACTTCTGGCTCCGCTTGGCTTGGGACGCCAGGACAATGCCGCGTCGAGCCAACCCTTGACCACTGCCGCATCCGGCGGCGCCAACCGGCCGGATTGCACGAACGCCATGCTCCCAATCACGTTTTGCACCCACGGAATGGAAAAACCCTCAACCGGGGCGGTGAAGTAGCGGGCTGCAAACAACACCTGCGGGTCCACATCAGCAACTTCAGGCAGTTCGAAAATGACGAAGTGCCAGAGATTTACTGCAGTTGGCAATCCATCAGTCCCAGTTTTCGACCAGAGCGCGGCCGCTAGGCGGCGGACCTCCTCGTCAGTGAGGTTTCCGCCTCGAAAGAGACTGAAGAGCCGGCCGATGGAGTCCTGACGGTGGGGCTGGCTGCCGCTTTCTGCCATCTTGAAAAGATCGGAAAGCCGTTCAGTCCATTTAACGGATGCACGTGTCTCCTGGGAATAGAGGACATCATCATCGACGACGTCCCGCCAATAGTGCGGAACCTTTCCTGGTAGTTCGGCTGCTAGCCGGAAGACTAGCTGCTCAAGCCCGAATTGCAGCCTCGCGTGTCTCGGCAGAACGCGCCACGCTCGCTTCAAGAGGGTGATGTAGTTCTCGTGTAGCCAGAATTCCTCGGGCAGATAAGGCTCGGACGCCCAGGACAGCACGGTCCCGTACCACTCTACGGCCGCCTGATCGTCGAGACGAACCGACAGGCGCGACAGAAGTTCAAAACTTATGGCGACTCGTTCGACGAAGAAGATTCGCTCATCGAAAGTCGATTTCGCCCGCGAGGAGAGTTCTGACAAGCGACGCATCGCATAAGCGCAGGAGCTTAAAACACGCTGCCGCAACTCCAGTGCCTTTTCGATGGGCCAGGTTGCGATCGCCACCCTGCTGAAGAGGGAGTCGACTATGACCTTGTCATCGCGTTGCCGACAACTGGCAAGCGCCCAATTGAAGGATAACTCATCCGAGAATCGCGCCAAGGGGGCAGCGCGCCGAACTTGGCTGCGAAAGAACGTCACGTTGCCAATGCCGCCCTCGCTGCCAAGAAATTCAAGTAGCCTGCGCATCTGTCGCGGCCACCCGTCTCCACCATCATCCGTTTCCTCGAACTGAATGCTTCGCACGTACGTGCCGGGCTCAAATTTCGGGAGTTCCGCACCCGATCGATTGCTTTCAGCTTTGCGCAGCTCCTCGCCGAGGGCGTCTATTTCATTCCAGGGGTCGAGGAGCTCATCTCGAAAAACCGGCTGGCTTAGCTGCGGCAGTTCAAAGTTGGTGGTGTCGTCTGCAGCAGCGCCGCTCGAGAGCATGTTCGCGCGCGCTGCGAGAAAGTCTGCCCAGATGAGACGGGACGAAATCCACTGGGAGGTCGGTTCGAGATGGTGTCTCGCCCTCAGTGCTGTGAAGGCTTCCAGGTAGAGTTCGCGGGCGGCGTTGATTTGGCCTGTCTGTGCGACGAGACCGGCGCGGCGCACCATCCAAAAGGGGTCTTCTCCCTTTACACCATCCGCGGCAGCGGGCAGGCGCTCGAGGTCGAGTCGTTCGATACATCTCAGCGCGGTCAGATAGGAGGACCAGGCAGAGCCGTCTTTGCCGGCTGCATTGAGTGCGGCGAGCGCACTCTCGAATTCCTTCTGGTCTCCAAGTTCACGCCTGCCCATTGCGATCGCAAGTGCCACGTCGAGACGTTCTTCGACTGGCGTGGTTGGAGTCATCGAGCCGATTCGTGCCTCTAGATGCTCCAAGAGCCACGCAGGCAACTCCTGCTCACCGATGTGTGCGCGCCAAGCGACCTCGCGCATCAGGACGTTCTGATCTGAAGCTGTCAAATTGGCGAAGAGGCGCTTAAAGACGTGCAGGGAGGACTGCACATCGGAGGTAATCCTCCACCGCATTCGATGCGGGCAGCGAACCCATCCGGGATACGCCTCGCGATCGGCCGTCCACATCGTTATGCAGTTACGTACGTCGTCTACGGTGGACTTGAATTGCAGTGCATTTGAGCGGGATGAGTAAGGCCAGTCTGCCGGGGACAGTGGCTGGCCTCCCGCCAGGAACTTGAGGAGCTCGAGGTGCGCTTCCTTGTGTCGTAGCTCCTCTGGCCTGTTCGACACGAGTGGAGCGAGATCGATTGCAGCAATATTCATCTTCTCGAACAACTGCCGTCGACTCGGCGCGATGTCCAAAACGCCAACAAGATACAACCGTCGGTTGTGCCCGCCTAGGTGGTCGCGAACCCAGCCTGCCCACTGCACGAAGTTCGGGTCTTCGCCACTGAAGCCCAAAAGCACCAACTCGTTTTCGATGAACACTTGTCGCGCCAAGTTCACAAACGCCGCGTGGGTGTCCGGATAGCGCCGGAAATGCTCCTGCGTCAGGATGAACGGGCCATGCGAAGGAAGACTTCCGTGCAACTTGACGATTCTCGGAGCATGGGACGCGGCCATATCTCCCGTCGTTCGAACAACGCTGTAGGGTCGATGCGCGACGCTGCGAGCTGCGCGCTCAAGGAGTGTGTCCCAGTTCGTGGTGAGCACATCTGCCCAGGGCAGTGACATAAGCCTCTTGTGGCATTCACCCGGTTGCCATGCGTCGTCCGGAACCAGCTCGCGTATCAAGTCGTCGACGGCCGCGTCGCCAAACGCTACTGCGTATTCTTGTGCCAGGCGAAGCGGGTCAGCGTTCGAGAACTCCCCCTTCAGATAGAGGTTTTGCCACATCTTCCTGGCGAAGTGCAACCACAGGGGAGGTTGTGCCGAGTTGGGGGCAGGCAGATTGGCGCCGCATCGACTGAATCCAGCACCGACCAAGACGGCTGCCCTTCGCCCGCGGCTATGGCCATTCAGGGACTCGCGAAGTTGCTTGAGGGCGGGATAGTCGGGAAGCTGCTTGAAGGTGGAGTTCACGTGATGTCCTCGCAATTCGGCGGTGGCAAGACTCGGGTGCATCCACCGACCTCCCATGATATGTGGCGCCTGGATTTGGGCTTCGGGGGGCGGCCAGCGCTCTCGGCCCCGGGCCGTGGACGAACCAGACGAGCAAATGCTCGATGGCTGGAAGGCGGCGACTCAGGACGATTCAGCCTTCAAACCCGATCGGCGCGTCGCGACGACTGAGGGAGGCGGAGCCTGCCCGCTCTCTGGTGGCGCGGTGGCGGCTTCATCCCACAAAGGACGACGCATCCGGGTTGCTCGTGAGTCGAACAGCAAGGCTGTGTTCAAAAGGTCTCCGAGCGTAGATATGCGGCTTCGGAAGCTCGTTTGCTCGCAGTTCGATCGGGGTCGCGTTCAAGGTACTCTCTGCCAGCGAATCCTGGATCACTGTTCCAAAGGGCTGCCCAGTGTCTTCGTATCCGTACATGTGCATTCCGCGTCCCGTTCAATGCCCAAGTCGACGAAGCCTACCCGAATACGAAGGGACTTCCCGCAATCCCTGAACGGCGTCGATGCGCCAAGATTGATGTTGCGAAGTCAATCTGCAACGGGAAAGGGGAAGTCCATGAGCGAGGTTACACGAGGCTTTATCGCGCGGGTAGGGGTCGACCTGGCCAAACGCGTTATCCAGGTTCATGCGGTCGATGCCGCTGGGCGAGTCGTCGCCGCGAAGGCGTTGCCGCGTGACGGCTTCATGCCCTGGTGTGCGCAGCTGCCGCCGGGAACGCTGATCGCCATGGAGGCCTGCAGCGGCGCCCACCATTGGACGCGCAAGTTGAGAGCTCTGGGGCTCGACGCGCGGATGATGGCGCCCCACTTCGTGACGCCGTACCGCATGCAGGGCAAAGGCGGCAAGAACGACGCCAACGATGCGGCCGCGGTCTGCGAAGCGGCCTCGCGGCCGTCGATGCGCTTCGTGCCGCTCAAGACGCCGGCGCAACAAGCCATGCTAGCCATTCACCGCCTGCGCGAGGGATACAAGGAAGAGCGCAACGCTTGCATCAACCGTATCCGAGGCCTGCTCACCGAATTTGGTCTGGTCTTCGCCCAACGCCCCGAGGTGCTGCGCCGTGAGCTGTCTGACGTACTTGAAGATGCAACCAACGAATTGCCGGCATTGCTACGCATGGCGCTGCGACAGGCCCACCTGCACTGGCTCGAGCTCGAATGCCATATGGCGTGGTGCGACGAGCGCATTGAGGCGCACGTTCGCACCGACGAACAGGCCAAGGCGGCCGCGCAGCTTTGCGGTGTCGGACCAGTGACCGCCTCGGCGCTGGTAGCGATGGTCGGCGACTTCAAACAGTTCAGATCGGGCAACCAGTTCGGCGCCTGGTTGGGGCTCGTGCCTCGGCAGAACTCCAGCGGCGGCAAGAACAGCCTCGGCCAGATCACGAAGCGCGGCGACGGCTACTTACGCACGCTGCTGATCCAGGGCGCCAAGGCGGCCATGGTCCACGCCAAGAAACGCACTGACCGCATCTCGCTATGGATGGTGAGTCTGATCGATCGGATCGGCTGGCAGAAGGCCGTGGTTGCCATGGCCAACAAGAATGCCCGGATCTTGTGGGCCGTGTTGAGCAAGGGCACGGCCTACGATCCCAATCACGTGTCGATCAACCCAGGATTGCCGGCTACGGCCTGAAGACCTGCGAGCATCCGTCGAGAACAGGAAAGAATCGTTCCCCGCAGACGTGCGTTCGAAGATGCACCCCACAGGTCAGACCGGCAGCAGGTGAACTCGTACAGCTTTCCGCCGCGCCATGATGGCGACGACGATACCCGAATGGAGTCCTGCTGAGCGGTTTGTATCTGGGCCCGCACCGTTGAGTGCAACAAGGCCGCCTGTAGATGTGCAGTCTGTTCTGTGTGGCGTTGCCTCTTCGGCACGCAAGTCATGCGAGGAAGAAGGAATACCTGCTATTGAATAAACGGGAAGTCCCTGTAGATAGCGGTCGCTCGCGAGAGTCCGGAGCTGACCGAGAAGGGCCCTTGGGCGCCGGCGGCTACCCGTCCGCCAATGCCTTCCCGGCCGCTCGCAGCATCCGCTCTCTTGGAGCAGATATGCCGAAGTCCAACCAATGAATGACGTTGTAGAAAAACTGATCTGCAGCCATATAGTCTTCAAGAAAGTTCTTCACCCGGCGCCGTGGGAAGGCGCGAATAACCTTGAGCGCAGCGAACTTCCGAACATCCTCACTCTCCGACCGCAGCAGGGGAGCGATGACGCCTTCTGGGAGCAACTGGAAGGACTTGTCGGGTATCAGTGGAATGATCCGCGACAAGAGGTATCCGGATATCGGCAAGCCCAGCAGGTCATTGAGTCTATGCTTACCGAGTGCATACAACGTACGCGCCGAATCGGCGTACCTAGTGCCGCCTCCAATCGACAGCAGCGATGCGTACTTACGACCGTGTTCGGGCCGCTCGAGAGCTGCGATGACCAACGGAATGTCGCACCATTGCCCGAACTTCGCTAGGTACCGGAGATCTGCGGCCGAGTAGTCGACATCGCCGTCCGCAAGCATCGATCGAACGAGTGCCAGGTCAGTCGCGTCAAGCCTACCGACAATGATATCCAAGCCTTCACGCGTAAACGTGCTCCGCAAGTGCTTGCCAAGCGAGCGGGTCTTCTCGATAACATCAGTCTGCGATACGTTCCGCTTAGCCATTTCCTCCACCAAGGATTCAAAGCGATCAATGAACTGATTGGCCACGACTTTACGCAGATCGTCGCCGCGCAGCTTGAATTCGCGACGTATCAGCGCAAAGAATGCGTTCTGGTCGAAGATAGCGGATCGACTTTCTTCTTCAAGCTGCGCCACTGTCAAACGGCTGTAGACCTGATCGCTGTAGCGCTCTAGAACGGCCTCGCCCTCAGCATCGCTTTGGCTAAGCCCGAACAAACCAAATGCGGTGGCATTGGCTGCTTTTCGCACAAGGACGGCTCTGGCCTGGTCAACGGAATAGCTTCGACCGCCAGCGACCAGCGCCTGCAGCGCTTCATATCGAACATCCGCGTCACTGTCGTTAAGCATTGATTCGGCGACGCTCCCGATGAGCGCACGCCGCTCTTGCAACAGCTTGACCAGTGTCGTCCTTACCAACGCGTTGCGATGATTCAGTCCGCGCAGCAGAATCTCATTGTCAAATTCAGAGTCCCGGCTGAACAGTGAATCCAGCAAATCCTGCTTCACCGAGCTTGGCTGCAAGGTATAGAGCGCCTCCAGCGCCGCACGACGGTCGTCACGCAGAGTAATGCGGATGATGGCATTGGCTGCCGCACTGGTTGTTTGTGACTCGTTCTTGGCAAACTCCTCATTGATAAATGGTAGATCTGACGGCTGACCGAATTCGCTCAGATACTCCAAAGCCGCCACACGCACCGCTGTATCCGCAGTCTTTCCGAACCACAATGGAACGATGTCTTTGCGACCAAAAGACTCCTCATCGACGATCGAATCCGCTATCAAACGCATGGATTTCAGCGCACCGACACGCCGGTCGCTAGTGCCGACTACAGAACAAATGGCCAGCATGTTGCTTCTGAAGCCGTCGACCGCCGCGATCCAGTGCCACAGCGGAACGTTCCCGTGTTTGAAGTAGGCCAGGCCGTCGTCAAGCAGTGCGACAAGTTCGCGCCGTCCGAAATCAAACTTCGCCCGCGCTTTGAAGAGAAGGTTCGCGTCGTGCGGGCCGAGCAACTGCTGATCGTTTCCGTGGACGGCCGCGATGATGGAGAGGAGTCTCATCCGCGCTACGTCATCGGCCTTCAATGGGCGCTCGTCGGTGGCCTGCTCAGCTGTAGCCAAGAAGTTCCTCAGGAACCTTGCACCTTCTACGGACAGTGGCGTCGTCGGTCCGGGCTCGGTCGCAGACGTGGATTGCGTTTCAACAAGCGGTGCTTGATCTTTCTCGGATTCTGACGCTTTGTCCCTATCGGCGAGTGCAATGACGTATCCCTGGATGCACTTGCGGAACTTGCCTTCGAAGTCCCGGATATCTGCAAAAGTGCCGGCTAACAGTTTTCTCTCGGCAAAGACCTCATCTTTGAATGCGAGCACTTTCTTAAGGTGATCCCCCGGGTCGGCAAGCGACGCGGCATCAAGATCCTTCAGGAGGAGGTTTACCTCAGGCCGCCCCTCCTTGGCGTTTCGCGCCATAGACCGCCTGAATTCTTCCTCGAAGCCGGATGTATAGGGATCGGTCCCTGGCGGCGTTCCCCAGCGCTTCCAAATCATGCCAACGAAGAGATCGCACCCTTCGAGGTCTCGATTGATAATCGCTTGCGGCCTGCCGACACCAGGCAGTGTGTCTTCCCAGCCAACCAGTTCAACCTGATACCCGAGCGCGTCTGCCAACTGACTGTTGAAATCTTCAACGATCGACTTGGCAACCTTCCGCTCAGCGACAAGATCGCCAGGAGAGGCGAGAAAGACTTTGACGAACCGCCGCGTTCCCGCCATTGCTCAACGTCCCATTTCATGTGCTTGCCGTTCATCGAAGCCAGATGCACAGCTTTTCTGATCGTACTCGACGGCTCCGCAACCTGAAAGCGGTCTCTTTGTGATGATGGGAAATCGCCAGCTGCTCCCACTCGAAACTTACACCCGCGATCGCGCTCGCAATACAGCACGTTTCACAGACTACAGCCGCCCGTCGCAGATGCGCGACCGGCGGCTCGCAGCTGCTGGTTAGCTGCCGTTGGACGGCGCCGGTGGTACGGTCGGCCCGACCGGCGAAGGTCGGTTGCTTCACGAGACCGAGTGGGCCGGTGGTCCCGGCGAGGATGCTCGATGGGCCATCGAAGCTTCCGACGAGGCGTTTGAGATGTTACCGCTTTGATAAAGCTGACCCGCGCCGAATTCGGTGGCCGACCCGATTGCTGACGTTTGCGACCGACCGGTTATAGCCGGCTACTGTCGGCCAGCGGCGCCAGCCAGCCTTTGCAATGCAGCGGGAGCAGCCGGCCGAGGCTCGACTCTGGACGACAGCTTCCGCTGCAAAGCCGACATCGCGTCTGGCGAGGCTCTAGCGAAGTTCTGCCGCACTGCCGGGGCCGCTCGGCCGAAGAACCCGATCCGCTGCTGTTCTAAGTTAGGGGGACGGGATGTACACCTATTCCACGAAGTGCGACTCTTCAGCCCGCGTTCAGACAGGGAGGCGACATGGTAGTGACGCTTGTGAATGGCGACCCATTCGGGAACAACTTCAAAGTGACCGATTCAAATGCGGGGAATGCCGTAATCTTCAATGGCTACATCGACGCACATGGAGAGACGGACGTGACTTGCAAAGAGAGCTACGCAGGGAAGGGCGACATCGTGACCTATCAGGACAACAATCCTGGCATCGGCCACTCGCTGCTCAGTGACGGCGACCGAATTAACCTTTAGGAGAGAAGCATGACGCAGCGAATTCTTGCGGCGCTACTGATGCTGTTGTGGATCGGCAGCGCCTCCGCAGAAGACGACGCTCAGATCAAGGTAGTTTGCAACGGGCCAACTCTGGAGCAGAACGTGGCGGTACATCGGAATGGTCACGCAAAGTCGCCGCCGTTCTTGATGTATGTCTACACCGAGCCTACAGGCAGGCCTATTCCGTTTCTCGGAAAGAACGATCCCATCGTTTGTCGCGCAACAATCAATGACAAATACACGATCACAGGTGGACGCATAGACATCGATCCGGCGTCTGTCTATACGGACTTCAACAGAGCTACTTCGTCGAAGCCTGATCCTAAGCTTCTGCTCACACTGATACAAAAGTCAGTGGGCCAGCCTCAAGTCGATACGATCGACTTTACTTTCAGACTCAACACGGACGAATACAAAGGGTCATTCGGCGCGGTTTTTATCATCGACTACCAGGGCGGCTAGTCCGGGTTAAGGCAAGGTCTTGCACGGCAATCAAAAGAGGTTTTTGCCGACGAGACACAACAGCCGCGTCAGCGTCCATAGTGAGGGACCAGGGCCGTACAGCATGTTGGTGCCGACCTCGGAATGAGCCAGTTCCTGGCCTCGTGCCGACGACTGTCTGAGCCAACCTCATGTCCTTATAACCCGCATGGTGCTTGACGGAGCACCCGCTCCGTCCGGCGCATTCTTGAGTCGGCGCGGCGGCTCAATCTGGGGTTGGCGCCAACACGCTGCGAACTCGATGGTTGCTTGCTAGACTGGATCGACAGACCGGGAGATGACGTGTTTGAGCTCAAAGTACCGCCGACAGTTGTCGACAAAGGCTTGATAGAGTTTTTCAAGGGCTGGCGTTGGTACACAGATCAGTACTCGCCGGTGTGCATCAACTTTGCGCCCTGCGCGTTCATCGCTCCGTATGCGGCGACCCTGTTCGCATCCTATGCCCTGTGGCTTCGCGAGGAGAAAGGCTGCGAAGTGCACATAAAGGCGGATGCCAGCACTGTCGCTGGGCGCTACCTGTCAGATTGCGGATTGCTCGAACTGCTCGATGAGGGTAAGTTTCCAAGCGCACAAGACCGACCGGATCGAATCGTTAAGCTGACGCGCATCTCTGCAAGCTCGCAGATCCCGAGATTTTCTTCATCTGTCATGTCCATCCTTCAGATCGAGGACGATGAGCTGGCCGGGGCTGTCCAGTATTCCCTAATCGAGCTGCTTCGCAATGTGGTGCAGCACTCCGCGAGCAAGGGCGGCGGGCTCGCCATGGCGCACTATTACCCAACCACGGGACTGGTCGAAGTGTGCGTTGCTGACGTTGGCATGGGCGTGAAGGCAACCATCAATGAGGCGTATCCGGAAATTGACACTGACTTGCGAGCGCTCAAGCTTGCAACGCTGCCGCACGTGTCGCGCACTTTCAAGGCTGGCGGTTACACAAGCATGAGCGACAACGCTGGGCTTGGTCTCTTTTTCATCAAGCAGATCGCTTCCCTGTCGGGCGGTAGCTTCTTTCTCGGTTCTCGGAAAGGATTAGTGGACATTTGGGGCGATCCTCACGGCCAGCAGCACAAGACATACGTGAACGCACGCCAGAACGGGTGGCCGGGGACGTTCGCGTACCTGCAACTCCGACGCGAGACTATCCCAGAATTCGATGGGATTCTGACCGTGTGTCGCCGCTTGGCTGCTGAGGCACAAAAGTACCCGGCCGAGCTTGCACTCGATTTCATTCAAGGGATTCCCGATCTCGGCGATGAACATGACGAACTCGTAATCGTCACCGTGAAGGTCTTCGAGGAAGACGTCGAAGAGGCAGCGCGAATTCGCGACGAAGACATACTGCCAAGCATGAGCGCTGGGTCGATGGTGGTCATCGACTTCGAGGATGTGCGCTTCGCCACGCAGTCGTTTGTACATGCACTCATGTACAAGGTGATTCGTGATGGTCAACAGTTGGGTTCGACCTTGTCGATCGCTAACTGCTCGCGATCTACGCGGGAGGCTGTAATGGCAGTGGCCGCTTACGCAAAGGTAGGTGAAGAGCATTGATTTGCAACGATCGCCGCCGACTTAAGGGGCTACATAGGTCGAAATCGCTGGCGCCGATCCGACTGCTATGCAGCGATTGCCGAAGTCCCGGGTTCAGCCGCAAATGTCAGGTACCGATGCGACAGCGGACTTACAGCACAAACCTTCCAGCCAGCAAGGGAGCTGAGTTGATTTCCTCCGAAGCCACCGGGGGACAATCGACGCCCCTCATAGTCAGGAATCAGATGTGGCGACGTTGCAAGAGCTTCTAGACCAGAAGGCCGCACTCGAACGGCAGATCTCCGCTGCGACGAAGGCATCGCGCGCCGAGGCGATCGCGCAAATCCGCACGCTCATGACCCTGCACGGCCTGACGCCCGCCGACCTGGCTACGCCGCAGAAGCACGCGACGGGCGCACATACAGGCTCCCGCTCCAAGGTCGCACCGAAGTATCGGCATCCCGAGACCGGCGCCACTTGGACCAGCCGGGATTTGAAGCCGAAGTGGCTCACCGAGCAGTTGGCCAACGGCAAAAAGGTGGGCGATTTCGCGATCTGAAGCCTGCTGGGCGCCGACCCGACGTTGGTGGTGTGCACCGCAGGAGATGCGGTGCGGGGCGCCGGCACTGCCGGCGGCGACAGGCTGCTGGTCGACCCTTCGCCCATGGCAGCGAACGGGTCGGTTGCAATCCCCTGGGGGTAGCACCGGAAGATCGAAGACGACGCGTTGTCCGAACTGCCTCCGCCGCCGACGCTCTGCCCGCCGCCGCCCAGTCGGCTTTGCGCCCGAAGCAGGCGTACGACCCATCCCGGCCGTTCTCCAGCGGATGTTGTACGAGGAGTCGCCGTCGAAGATCTCGAGGACTGCTATCGGCTGCCGTCATGAGCGGGCATTGAGAGCCAGAAACAGGCTTGCCCACACGTCTTCGCTGGCGATTCGGAGCGAGCCCAGGGGGCGCACCCGGCGAACGACTGCTGTCAGGCGGCCTGGCCGGCAGCTGTCGACCCGAAGCGGAAGTTCACATCGCAGGGCGGATCGCCGAAAAGCTGCCACTCAAGATGACCCGTCCCCACGTAACGCGATCGCGCGCGCGATGAGGCGGGAAGCTTCTCGCGAGTCCAATCAAAGCGCATCACAGATCGCCTCCTTCAAGGTGATCCCCGGTGCGTCGGCATCAACCAAGGCTCCACGCAGTGCGTCGCCCATAGGCTGCCCGGCCTTCCAGGCGCCGCGTGATGGCTGCCGAAACACTACCCCGGTAGTCTTGGATGTTCGCACGCGTCATGGCTCGATCTTATTGCAGTCGCAGGTTAACAGCCCAGGAGATTGAGCCGTTGCCGGTTGACTAAGAGTTCGACGCAACCCACTCCGCGAGTCCCAAATAACGCTCGACGACCCTAGTAGCCGAAAGCCTAACATCTTGATACATTGGACTTAGAGGGTACGTCCGGGTCGGTTAGCGCCAATTGATAGAGCGAACCGACCCGCTTGAAAAGCGCTGGCGAACAAAAACTACGTCGTTGCAGGGAGGATAACTAGTCGTGAGTGACTACATTGAAATTGACTTCTTGGGAGTCGAAACGAGCAAGAGCGGCGACGCCATCACTGTGCGCTACGAGGTGAACGGCGTCACGTCGATCCATGTCGTCGACGGCGGTTTCATCGAAACTGGTGATCAGATCATCACGCATCTGAGCAGCCACTACGGAACTACCAAGATCGACCATGTCGTCTTGACCCATTCCGACCAGGATCACGCCAACGGCCTACGCGCTGTTCTGGAAAAGTGCGAGGTCGGTCGGCTCTGGATGAATCGGCCTTGGGTCTACGCAGCAGAACTGCTTCCGAAATTCCCAACATACACGTCCGCAGCCGCTCTAGAGCGCAAGCTACGAACAGAGTACAGCGGCCCGTTGGCGCTGGAGGAAATCGCACTCGAGCGCGGCATCCCGATTTCCGATGCTTTCACGGGTACTCACATCGGCCAGTTCACCGTCTTGACGCCGTCAAGAGAAAGATACCTGCAGCTGGTCACCGAGTCCGAGAAGACGCCTCAGACCGTCGCACAAGAAGGTTTTCTCAAGGCTGCAATGGACAGCATCGCCCGCGCTGCTGCTGCGGTTGCAAGTCTGGTTCGGGCTGCTTGGGGCGTTGAAGTCTTCCCCGCCAGCGGAACGAGTAGCGAGAACGAAATGAGCGTCGTCCAATACGCATCTATTAATGGAAAGCGCGTCCTGCTCACCGGCGACACCGGGCGCGACGGCCTAAAGGAAGCCGCCGATTACCTGGAGGGACGTGGAGTACCTTTGCCAGGAATCTGGTGTTTTCAGGTACCTCACCACGGTGGTCGCCACAACGTGAACTCAGAGGTTCTGGATCGTTGGCTCGGCCCGGTACTCGATGAGCTACCTGAGACAACAACCTGGAATGCCGTCTGCAGTTCCGCAAAGGCAGACACGCATCATCCCAAAATGTCAGTGAAAAGGGCGTTCATGCATCGTGGCGCGCACTGGACTGAGACCGAAGGGAAGTCGGTGTGCGTTTCGTTTGGTATCTCGCGTGCAGGGTGGTCGGGCATCCCACAGGCGACATATCCGACCGAGCAAGAGCCCGAGTGAAAATCGCAACCGATCGACCGGCCTTTGCCGGTTGACGGGCCGACCACCGCAATCACTGGACTGTTTGATGGACAAGTTGTTCGACCTCGTCACTGACCCATACGATCGCAAAGCTCGCGCTACGCCGGCGCTCCTGACAGTGCTGCCGGTAGTGGTTCCGCTCGTCTGCCAGTTCGGTACCAAGAACCCGATACTGACCGGGATCCTCGGAGTGTTGGGAACGTGCGGCGCGATCTACGCGGCCGCTAGCATTGCGCGTGGCCGCGGCAAACTGCTTGAGGAGGTCCTGGTCAAAGAATGGGGCGGGCTCCCTACGACCATCATCTTGCGCCACAGAGACACTTTCCTTGAAGGCGGCACGAAGAGACGCTACCACCTTGACGCTCTCCAACGTCTGGGCATTCAGCTGCCTACAGCCAAAGAGGAAGCGGCAGATGATGCCGCCGCCGACGACTCGTACCGATCTGTTGGGCGCCGGTTGCGCGAGCTGACTCGCGAAGACAAGAAGCTGCTCCTCAAAGAAAACATTGCGTACGGCTTCCACCGAAATATGCTTGCGATGAAGGGCGTGGGCGTTATTCTTTCGATCATCGGGGTTATCTACGGCCTCGCGCTGGCTGGCGCGATCAAGCTCGACCCCGTTGAATTTGATATCCACGGCTTGCTGCCTCCAGGCCTGTCCGGAGGCCTGACGCTACTTGTCTCGCTTGCAATGCTGGCGGCCTGGCTTGGCTACTTCAACAAGGCCCAAGTGCGCGCGATGGGTTACACGTATGCAGAGCGACTCCTCGAGAAGCTCGCGGGACTCCCGAGGCTGCGCGGTCGACCAGCAGGACCTGCAGCTCATCCGGCGAACGCAGCGCCTGGCGCGCCGAATCCCTGACGGCGGGCGGCTCGCCCTTCTGTTGCTCGCATTGGATCCAGGGTATCTCCAGCGGGACTCCGTGCGCGTCACTGTCGCGTAGGCGGTCCTGCGGCGCGACGGTGTGCAGCTTGGGCGCATCGAGTCTAGGTATGTGTGTCGAGCTCAGAATCCGAATCCGGAGAATTGCAGTCCGCTTCGAGAGCCGCAGCGTCGAAACTCGCGGCGAGAAAATATCGCGGAGCACCCACCGATGGGACCGCGTTTCGCTTTGGCGCAGATCATCAGCAATCGCACTCATGCCCGCTGATGCGCAGATTCCCATGATGCCAGTAGCTAGCCGACAAGAGAATCTCGGCTTGCCTGTGTTTGTAGCCACGATAGGGGCAGTGCACACACACTCGTTGGGCAGGTGGAAGTTCGCGAAACGTGCGCCCAGGGTGGGTGCTCTTGCCGCCGCTTCGAACGAACAAAGCCGGTCGGCAGCTTGCTCGCTCCATGTGACCGTAAGCAATCGCGTTGCTCTGCGAGCCATGATGAGGAGCGGTGACGACCAATCCATGCCTGCAGAATCGGTGATCTTCAAAAAACGATTTCTCGAAGTTAGCGCCTGAACCGAGTGGCGAGTCAGCAGAAAACAAGACGTCAGCTCCGCCACGCGTCGAGGAAACGAAGACTAGGCTCTCCTGATTGACGACCGAAAGAAACGCCCAGAAGCTTACGGTCAACGGCGGAGGCTCAATAAGTTCTACGGCGTTGATTGGCGTCAGCAGTGGGTCAATCCCGCCTGAGGCGCCTCCTGATGTGGCGAAGCAAGAGTAGTCGAACCACCTGATGGGCACATCGTGCTTGATCGCCTGTTCAGCAATCTTTCGGATGCGAGCGGCGGTATCGATCAGCGTCAGCCAGTAGCTTTGCCACTGGCTGTTCAATCCACGACTCCTTGCTATGCGTCGAACGCTTGCCTTTGCATTCAGGATTCGACGCGGCATGTCATGACTCGCTTCAGCGATTTCCTCGCGAAGCTCGCGGAGTCTTCCGAGTTGCTCGGACTCCTCTGGGCGAGCCAGCACGGGTCGCGGAAGGTCATTGCCGCGCTCTCCCAGTATTCTGCGCCTCTGCTCTGGCAACTCACGACGCTCCGGCGGTAGTTCCCTGGCCGCAGTTCTTCGAAGCTCTTGCGCTCGCGCTTCGTTTGGGCCTGGCAGTTCGCGCGCAGCGGCACTTTTGAGCACATTCGCGAGAGATCGCGGCCCTTCTCCCTCGAAGGCTTGAGGAAACTCACGAGACATGCGCCGGAGATCGTCCACCACCGTCACCAAGGCAGCCTCAGGCTGGAGAAGCAAACGCGGTACCCATTCTGACCATGAGCCAGGCAACCAAAACTCACCGACGGTTAAACGACCCTTGTCCAATAACGTCGTAAAACCGCCAGCGTGGTCGTTGTCCGCGTGCGTGCACACTGCGATGTCAACGTGCTGAATCGGCTCGTTGAGTTTCGAGATTGCCGCTATCAGCGGTTTCGCGCCGTACCCACTGTCTACGAGGACCGTGTAGCCGACACGACGAAGAAGGAATGCCTCGCCCTTGACTGAAAGCGCGGTGAGTTTGTCCATTTGATAGCTCGCGAGTTGGGAAGGAGGAACGCCTGCTGACAGTCTCTCGGCCCTGAGACTGTCGAGTGCGCCGGAGGCGGCTAGCGTACTGCTAGGTAGTCTTCGCGGGCTTCGGAGGCCGCAGTGGCGTGTTTGCAACCATCCGAGACGCTGCAGTGGGGAGGATGAAGCGAGCGTAGATCAAGCGCTCTGCAAATTCGCGCATGGTGTCCAAATCCGTCTCGTCAGGAACGTGGCCTCGGTGCGCAGCTGCATTGCCGCTGTCAATGACCGGCATTACGTGCGCCTCATCCGATGCACTGAAGAAACTCTGCGCCTTGAGCTTCTTGATCTTCTCCTCGAACGTTCCCCAGTCCGCGCCGAGAACGTCCGCAAACAATAGGTCCAGCGCAGTTCGGATCCCCATCGCCGGCAACACCCTCAGCCCGATTGTCATCGCCGCGTACACCTCCTCCAGTACAAGGCGGAGCTTTTCCGGCAGCGACGGCAACCATGTCGGAGCTCGATTCGACGCAACCCTTCTTGAATCGGCCTCACCCGCTTCTGGCGCGGTTGGTTCGCCTAGCGGCGACATCGGCACGCCAGTGAACGGATTCAGCGTGCGCTGATACTCAAGTTTCGCGACGATGGCACGGAAGCTGTCGTGGTCCAGGACTCCATCAGCGACGGTAATCGTCGCGTTGGGCGTCGCCATGATGTCGGTTGGATGCGAATGGAGCCATCCCCCGCCCTTAACCATGTAGGACAGCGCTCGCCGTGCCTCGAGCTCCGTGAGTTTGGCCTCCTGAGCGAGGTCATTAATGGACAACGCCCGCGCCTTTCCATCGTAGCGCTTAAGGATGACTGCATAGAGGTCGTCCGCGTCACTCAGGATTCGATTTGCCGCAGGGGTAGCTAGCAGCGCGAGCGCCGGTATCGTCAAGAAATAGCGCTCGTTGGACCGTTCGATGACGTGCTCTTGTTGAAGCTTGTCGAGCAACGCTCGCTGATGACGGTGCTGTGCGCGGAACTCGTTGACGTCCACGCCGGATACAGCATCGGGCATCAAGCCCAAAAGGCTTGCGAGCAGGCCTCGTTCATCGTCGCTGAGCGTGCGCGTGGCCGAGGTCGCTGGAGTCGATTCTCCAGCGGACTGGATCGCGGCCCCCACATAATCTTTGTAGTCGCGAACAAACGGGAGCAGCAGCTGCCTGGTCAGACTGTGGAGCTCATTCGTCAGATTTTGGCCGGTGAAATAAAAGGAGTGAGCAAAGCCGATAAGGAGCCTCGAATCGCCGGCCAGCTTCTGAATCAGAAGCCACTTCAACCCGAGCACATGATCCAGGTCAGCGGGCCATACGAGCTGGGCCGAGCCAAGCATGCTGCTCTGAGTCTTTTGGCTCTCATCGAGGAAGTCCTCAACGTCCAAGTCGGCCGTCAGACGCTGATTGATAGGCTTCAGCGAAGGGTCTGCGATCAGTCGGGCAAACGTCAGGAAATGCTGTTCGTAAGTCTGTGACGTCGCAGCCTGCAGGTCGTGCAGCGTGTTGTTGACCTTCTTGAACAGCGAACATTGATTCGTCATCAGGTTTGTCTTCCTCGAGTCTCGCTTTTGCCGCTTCGTCTAGCACAGCCGTCCGGGACGCATCCTTCATCTCTTGAGTCAAAGGCCCAACGATGTCTTCGTTGAAATAGTTGCGCTTGATGTTCGCGACACACTCGACTGAACGCAGTGCTCCGAAGATCGAATGAAACGAGATCCAAGTGCTCTCGATCTCGAAGGCGAAGATGAATCCGTCGTTGCGAAAGAGCGGGTAAGTGCGCACAGCTTTGACCACCTGATGGATTGCCCGAAACCAGTCTATCGTGACTGACCGTTTCTGGGCCGATCAGCGACAACGGCCGACCTCGCGCACCCCGGCATTGTCCGCGCACTTTCTTCCCCGCAAGACTCACGGCGCGCGATATGTGACCTTGCCGGCGTCGTCCAGCATCTGCAAGGAGCGAGGGAGCAGGCAGTGGGTCATCGGCTGATTCTGACATCGTGGCGGCTAGGCCGGCGATGAAGTCAAATACTGTGGGGCGCTTCGCCTGGTCAACCAAGGAACCCGATATGCACGTGCAGCGCATTGCAGCCTTCTCCGACGGCGCGTCCGGCGGCAACCCCGCAGGCGTCGTGCTGTGCGACGGCGCCATGCCAACTCCAGCCGAGATGCAACGCGTCGCGACGGAGGTCGGATTTTCCGAGACCGCGTTCGCCGCGCCGACTGGAGACGGCGGCTGGCACGTTCGCTACTTCTCGCCCGCGGCCGAAGTGCCGTTCTGCGGCCACGCAACTATTGCGCTCGGCGCCGCCCTCGCGCGTGCCCGCGGCGACGGCCGCTTCGCGCTGCATCTTTCGCAGGCCGACATCTCGGTAGAGGGTCATCGCGACGGCGCGCTCGTCGGCGCAGCGCTGCAGTCGCCGGCCACGCTCGGCAGCCGGCCCCTCTCATCCCCCGGTGTTGGCCGAGGCACTCGCACTGTTCGGGTTGGTCCAGGCCGACCTCGATCCGCGTCTGGCGCCCGCGTGCATCCATGCCGGCGCCGACCACCTCGTGCTCGGGCTCGGATCGCGAGCGAGGCTGGCGGCGATGCGCTACGACTTCGAGGTCGGCCGCGCACTGATGACGCGCGAGGGCTGGGTCACGATCCTGCTCGCCTTCGCCGAAACACCGACGCGCTGGCATACCCGCAACGTCTTCGCCTTCGGCGGCGTGGTGGAGGACCCCGCCACCGGCGCCGCGACCGCCGCGCTCGCGGGCTACCTGCGCGAACTCGGCTGGCCGCACGGCGAACACATCGACATTGTGCAGGGCGAGGACATGGGTGCGCGCTCGCTGTTGCACGCCGACATCGGGCCCAAACCGGGCGGCTCGGTCCGCGTCAGCGGGACGGCTCGGCAGATGATATGAGCGGGGCCTGAGACGGCAAGCGCAGCCGGATCGGGCGCAATGTTGGGCTTGGAGATGCCATCGCGCTTCTTGGTGAAGTGATCGAGAAGCCCAAAAGCGGTCTCCCGCCAAGGCCCGCTCCTGGCCGGGTGCGGGTACCGCAGTCGGTCGGGATCAAGGCTTTCGAAAGCGGAAGACGTACTCTTCGGCAACTAGCGACGCGACTTCGCCGAGCAAGTCATTTCGAACAAAGAATTCCTTTTTCACTTTGCTGGCGTCTTCACCGGCCTCGACTCGTGCAGTCTCATCGGGCTTGACGATGACCAAGCGTACTCGCGACTTCTCTTCGTATGCTTGAGCAATATTCCTGCGGAATTCAGAGTTTCCTGGCCCCGACCATCGATCGAGTCTTCCGGAAAAGTCCATCGTGCCTGGCGCACCTCGGCGGCAATGATGATCCCAAAGACTTACGACGAGCGCTCCGTCCGGTGCCCAGGAAGAAACGGACCACTGTGGATTCCGGAGCGTTGCTCCGTACATCCCAAACGCTTCGGCTATTCCGAGCCGAGCCATGTGTGTCAGCCTCCCCAGTTAGCTTTCGGCATCATTTTGTCAGAGGCTTCGGCCGGCACACTCCTCCGAAAACACCTGCATTCGCCGACCATGGTCGCCTCAATGGGCGGAGGAGTCTTCCTGTAGCGCCAGCGATGCCTCAGCATGCCGTCGATCCGACCAATGTGATCTTTGATGGGTGCCTCCACGGGAGGCGCGGATGGCCGCATCGTTGGGGTTCTTCCTCGCGGACAAGCAGATGAATGCGCGCGAATGATCTTGAGATCGCCTGGTACGTCCAGCAATTGCCACTCTTGCGGCAACGCGATAGGTACAGAAATACAATTCTTCTCGCCATTTGGCGCGAAAACCGCCGCTTGGGTAGCTCTTTGGTTCCTACAGGGATAAAATGCCTATCCCCTTCCACTTCCACTAGAACAATGCCGAAACTGACTGCACTCAAGAAGAAGATCGCCGCATTGGAAGCTCAAGTTGAGCGTATTACCAAGGCTGAATTGGGCAACTCCATTGCCAAGGTTCGCAAACTCATGGCCGATCATGGCGTGACGATTGAACACCTGGTGGGCGGTGCCAAGGACGTCCTAGCGACAGCTTCGAAGAAGTCGGTCGGTGTCAAGGCTGCGAAGGCTGCCAAGACTTCGACGGGCAGGAAGCCCGCCAAGTATGCGGATCCGCGCTCAGGTGCAACTTGGTCCGGACTCGGCCGTACCCCCGCATGGATCGCGAAGGCGAAGAACCGTGACGCGTTCCTGATCGACAAGCCCGCAGCTGCAAATGCAGATGTCGTTGCCGTTGAAACGCCTGCAGCCAAGCCGGCAACCAAGCGTGCGGCATCGAAGGCGGTAGCGAAGCCGGCTAAGCAGGCGCGCGCAGTCAAGAGCGCAGCCCCCAAGGTCGCTGCAAAGAAGAGGGTAGCTAAGAAGGTGGCCGCCGCGAAGAAGGACGCTCCCACGAAGAAGGCAACTGCGCCGGCACCCGCAGCAACCAAGGCCGCACCGGCGAAGAAGGCGGTTGCCAAGCCTGCTCGCAAGAAGGTCCCGACGAAGAAGACCCCGGTACAGGCTCCGGTGCCTGCTGCCACCGAGGCTCCCGCTACGGCGGGCTGATCTTTGAACCTCCCGGCTGCGCACGCCTGACGATTCGACCGCGCTGCCTGATGCAGCGCAGGTACCGTGTGTTGAACCCAGACCGCATACGGTTCGATCGCACTCCCGAAGGCCGGAATTCGCTTTTCCGGCGCCTTCGGCGAATTGTCGGCCGGGCTTCAGTCTGATTTCGACTGCTTGGGCTACCTCGAGTCGTTGCGATGGCCGGTGGGCTTTGTGTGCCCGCACTGCGCCGTGCCGGAGGGTGGCGTTTGGGCGATGGCAGGTTTCTGTGCACGACCTGTGGCAGTCGAGCGTCCGTGACCGCGGACACGAGCTTCGATCGAACGCGCACGCCGCCCACCCTCCGATTCGCCGCCTGCTGGAACTTCGCCCCGGGGAAGAACGGCACGTCGGCCCTGAGTCTCAAGCGTACTTTGGTCAGTGAACGGCGGGCTGGCGTGCTTCACTCCAGCGCTCAAGGTCCGTCCGGCGCCAGGCGACTGCGCGTGTGGCGAGCACGACCGGGGCAGGAAACTTTTGCTCCGCAATCAGGCGGTAGATCGTGGACCGCGCCAGCCCCGTCCAACGGATGACCGTGGGCATGCGCATCAGCGGCGCGGACTGATCAGGCAGCGACGCGACGGGTTGGGATTGGTCTGAGTGCATCTTGGACTCCGAGTTCAACCGGTCTGCAGACTCTAGGCCGATTGCTGGGATGCGCGAGCGATGATTTTCGGGAGAAAAATGTCGCCGGATAACCGGTTCGAACCCCTGACCGCTTCCATGTTGTGGAAGCTTCTGCAGGTGTAGACAAACGCGTATGTCGGCAGGCGCATCACGGCTCTACACACTTTGCGATTGCAGGAAGATCAGGGCGTCTCCTGCCGTTCGACAAGGTCTCGGACGGGTTCGAGCTGCCTTCGTCGCGAAGCATTGACCTGCCTGACGTCGAGCTGCGTTCGAGCCGGACTCACTTGCAATCAGACGTCGTTGGGAAGATGATCACTGCAGGCGAAATCGCAGCTTGCGATCCTCGCCGAAAGTGCTTAATATTTAAGCGCGCTGGACCCCACACCGCAGCCGACTTTTCGCGCGACGGGAAAACTGCCAGCAACCCCCCCCACCGCCATAACGTCACATTCAAGCGCCGTAAGGCCTAACCACTGTCTTCAGCGGGAGCCCCAGGCCACCAGAACAGCTAAGCCCTTGATTCTTAACGGAGTCAGGGGTTTTTTGCTTTCTGAGCGCGATGCGAGCTGACGGCGAGCGTTGAGGGCCGTAGTTTGGAAACGGTCATGGGCAGCACGACCTTCCTGATCCGCGAGCGACCGGAAGCGGCCGCAGCCAGTCATTCGGAAAACGACGCCGTGCCGCAACGGTGCAGCAGCTCGAGCAGGAGGGTCCACTCGCCTGTCGAGTATCGCTTGCGAATGGCCGTCTCCATCGTGGATGCGGCCTTTTCAGCCTGTGCAGCAAGCTTGACGCCTGCGGCCGTCAAGCGGATCAACTGCGCGCGGCGGTCGCTGTCGCTGCGCTCGCGGCTCACCAGGCCGCGCTCCTGCAGGCGCGTGAGCAGCGTCGTCAGGTTCGGAGCGTTGAGGTTCAGGGCCGCGCCGAGCTCTCGCTGCGTGACGCCGTCGTTGTCCCGCAGCAGCATCACCAGACTGAATTCGACCGGCCGCAGCTGCAACGGGCCGCCGACCGCGTCGAAGAACGCCTTGTTGGCGGCGACCCGCGCCTGCGCCAGTGCATAACCCAGCAAGTGTTGCAGCGCGCTGTGGTCGATGCGGGGTCCGGAACGGCTGCCGGTGACGATGGCGGATTGTCCTTGCAAGCTCATGGCGTGTCTCCGCGGGGAGTCGGCGTCGCCAGTCTTCGAGCGCTGGGCAAGTGGAGGTAGGGATCGCCGGCGTCGTTCCGGTACATGGCTTCGACCGTGGCGGCGCGATTCGACAGCACGGCGCGCTGGTTGATCGAGCTCTTGTCGGTGATCTCGCCGCGGTCGATCGAGGGCGGCGCGAGCAGCAACTGCATCCGCGCGATCCGGCTCGCGCTGCCGGTGCCTTCGTTCCACAGGCGATCGGCGAGGCGCGCAAAGAAGTCGCGCACTCGGGGATGGGCAAGCACGTCTTCTGCTGCGGCATGCGCGGGCAGGCCGGCCAGCGCGGCGCAGTCGGGCAGGCGCGGGAACACGAGCGCGCCGACTTCCTCGCGGTCCAGGCCGGCGATCACGGCGTCCTGCACGCAGGGATGGCCGGCAGCCATGATGCGGGCGCGCAGCGGTCCGACGCTCACGAAGGTGCCGGTGGAGAGCTTGAAGTCCTCGGCGAGGCGACCGTCGAACATCAGGCCGCGGCTCGGCTGTTCGGGGTCGATCCAGCGCACCGCGTCGCCGGTCCGGTAGAAGCCCTCCTCGTCGAAAGCCTCGGCGGTCTGTTCGGGACTGCGCCAGTAGCCGGGCATGACGTTGGGGCCACGGAAGCGGATCTCCGTCTTGCCGTCCACCGGAACGAGCTTGGCTTCGACACCGGGGCAGGGCAGCCCGATGTAGCCCGAGCGCGCGTGCGTTCCAACCACGAACGTGCATGAGGGGGCAGTCTCGGTCATGCCCAGCCCGGTGAAGATCCTGATGCGCTCGCCGCAGGTGCGTACGGCGAGCGAGTCGAGCTGGTCCCAGGTGGCCTGCGACAGGCTCGCGGCTGCGAACATGAAGCCCTTGACGCGACTGAACAGGGATTCTCGCAGCGCCTCGTCATGCTCCATCGCATGCGCGAGCTCCTCGAAGCCCTTGGGTACGTTGAAGTAGATGCTCGGCGCGATCTCGCGCAGGTTCGCGAGCGTTTGCGCGATGCCGTCGGGCGTCGGCCGGCCGTCGTCGATGTAGAAGGTGCCGCCGTTGTACAGCGCGATGCCGAGGTTGTGGTTGCTGCCGAAGGTATGGCTCCAGGGCAGCCAGTCCACCAGCACTGGTGGCTCGTCGCCGAGGAAGGCCATGGCCTGGCGCAGCATCTGCTGGTTCGCGCACAGCATGCCGTGCGTCGTGATGACGGCCTTCGGGACTTTCGTCGATCCCGAGGTGAACAGGAACTTGGCGATCGTGCGCGCGTCGATGCCGGCATGCGCGGCGTCGACTTCGCTGCCGGGCACGGTGCTCAAGAGGCTGTCGAAGTTCGCGCATCGTCGAGCCGGGAGCCGGCCGCTGCCGAGGACCACGGGAACGTCGGGTGCCACTCCGGCCTCGATTGCCGCGGCGAAACTCGCATCGGCGGCATAGACCAGCCCGGGTGTCGTTGTCCCGATGATGTGGCGCAGCTTGGCGTGATCGGTGGAGAGCAGCGAGTACGCCGGCGAGACGCTGACGAAGGGAACGCCGACCCACATGGCGGCCATCATCAGCGTCGCATGCTCGAGGTCGTTGCCCGACAGGATGGCCAATGGACGTTCGGCGGACAGGCCGTGGCCGAGCAGCGCCTGGCCGACGGCGCGCGCGCGCTCGAGCATGCGCGCGTAGGTGATGCGCCGCCACTGGCGATTGCCGTCGCGGCGTGCGATGAAGGTTCGCTCGGGCGCCCGTTGCGCCCAGATGGCCAGCAGTTCGGAGAAAGAACGCGGGTGGTGGCCGAGCGGCTCAGGCGAGTTCAGCAGCTGGACGCCGTCGGGGCGCGTGTGCACACGCACGTCGGTGCAGCCGCCGACGCGCGCGGCACGGCACGGCGGGCGCGGGGAATCATCGGGCAGGAAGGTCATGTCGGTGTCTCCGGGAGTCGCTTCTACGAGCGGTTCATGCTTTCTGGGCCTTGCGGGCGCGCTTGTCGAGAAAGGCGCACAGGCGCTCCTGGGCCTCAGGCGCGCTCTCCGCCGCCGCCGCCATCGGGGATTCCGTGAACAGGGCTCGCGACCGCGATTGGCCCGCGCTGCGTGGCGGTGTGCAGTTGCTGGATGAGCCGATCGGAGGTCGCGTTGCGCTTCGCGAGGCGCACCGGCCGCACATTCGCGACGGGGCCGAGAACGCGGGTGTCCAGCAGGTCGAGCTGCCCGAGCTGGCCGTCCGCGGGCGTCCACGTGGATGCGATGGCGTCAGTCATTTAGTTATAAAACAGAAGTAACGAGGTGGCGCAATGATGTAGCAAGTCCGAAGTTTGAGCAAGAAAATCGAGCGTATTCGGGCAAACGCCAAGTGCGCTCAGGCCATTTGATTACTAACAATAACTAAAAGATGAAAGCAATCGACGCACCTTCGATGCGTCGCGACGCATTGATCAATGCCCGCCACGGAGACGCCCCGATGAATGCCTGCCTGCTGGATGACGCCCTTCGCATCGCACCCGTTGCAGGGAGAGCGACGTGAATCCGCGCCGCGATTTCGCGGCCAGGTTCGACGACACCTGGCTGCTGGCAGGCGCGCGCACTCCCTGGGTCGACTACTGCGGCGCCCTCGGTGGCGTCTCACCGACCGACCTCGGGATCCTGGCCGCCCGTGCGGCGATCGCGCGTGCCGGAGTCGATCCGACGGCCATCGACTCCGTGCTGGCCGGCTCCATGGCGCAGGCGGACTTCGATGCCTACATGCTGCCGCGCCACATCGGCCTGTATTCGGGCGTCCCGATCGCGGTGCCCGCGTTGATGGTGCAGCGCATCTGCGGCACCGGTTTCGAGCTGTTCCGCCAGGCGGCCGACCAGATCGCGCTTGGCTACGCCCGCCTCGCACTGGTCGTCGGCGCCGAATCGATGACGCGCAACCCGATCGCGGCCTACACGCATCGCAGCGGCTTCAAGCTCGGCGCGGCCGTGGAGTTCAAGGACTTCCTGTGGGAGGCGCTGGACGACCCGGCGGCACGCGTGTCCATGATCCGGACCGCGGAGAACCTGGCCCTGCGCTACGGCATCTCGCGAGAGGAGGTCGATGCGTACGCCGCATGTTCCTTCGAGCGTGCGCTGCAAGCGCAGTCGCAAGGGCTGTTCGATGCGGAGATCGTGCCGGTGGCGACGGAGGTCTTCGAGCTCGCAGGATATGAGTCGCGTGCCATCGCGCTGCCGCGGCGCGTCGAGAACGTGGCCGCGGATACGCACCCGCGCGCGACGCCGGCCGACGTTCTCGCCAGGCTCGGACCCGTCTACCCGGGAGGCGTGCAGACGGCCGGCAACTCCGCCGCGCTCGTCGACGGCGCGGCCGCGGCGGTGGTCGCCTCGGGCGACGTCGTTCGCGCGCAGGGCCTCGAGCCGCTGGTCCGCTTGCGCGGCGTCGCCGTGGTCGGTGTGGCGCCAGAGGTGATGGGTATCGGGCCCGCGCCCGCGATCCGCGCGTTGTTGGCGCGCTGCGACCTGCGCCTGGCCGACATCGACCTGTTCGAAGTCAACGAGGCGCAGGGTGCGCAGACGCTGGCGGTGCAGCGCGAGCTCGGGCTCGACCTCCAGCGCCTCAACGTCAATGGCGGCTCGATCGCGCTGGGTCATCCCCTCGCGGCGACGGGCGTGCGCCTGACGCTGACCCTCGCGCACGAACTGCGTCGGCGCGGCGCGCGCTTCGGCGTTGGCTCGGCCTGCATCGGCGGCGGGCAAGGCATCGCGCTGCTGCTCGAAAACACGGGGGCCTCCGTCCGCGCACTCTGAGGGACAACGCCACGATCTTCCTCGGCGGCCTCGCGATGAGCGGGCTGCCCGAGGCAATCCTGCATGGCCTCGAGCGCAGCTTCCACGCAACCGGTCGTGCGCGTGCGCTCACACCTGGGCCTGCGGCACTGTTTCGCGCCGACGCGGGTGGCCCCAGGGGCGCGATAGCCTTGCGCTGAGCCCGGATCAGCCGGCGCCGCGCAACCGATAGGCGAGCTGGGCCCGCGTCAGTCCGAGCGAGCGCGCGGCCGCGGCCAGGTTGCCGCCGGTGCGTTCGACGGCCTCCTTGAGCAGCCGACGTTCGACGTCCTCGAGCGATAGCGTGCTGCCGCCGACGTCGGCGCGCAGTCCGAGTCCCGTCACGATGTGCTCGGTCAGGCTGGCGACGCCGTTCTCGCCGCCGCTGCGCAGGCCGCCGTGCTCGCCGATCGAGAACAGCAGCTCGTCCGACAACTGTTCGCGCCGGAACATGTGCGCCACGTCGATCGCACCGCCGTCCTCGGCGGCGATCACGCCGCGCTCGACGAGGTTTTGCAATTCGCGGATGTTGCCCGGGAACCCGTAGTTCAGCAGCGCCCGCACCGCGCGCGGCGTGAAGCCGGTGACCTGGCGGCCGTGGCGCTCGGTATCCCGGCGCAGGAAGTGGTTCATCAGCAGCGGGATGTCGTCGCGACGATCGCGCAGCGGCGGCAGGTGGATCGGATAGACGTTGAGGCGGTAGAAGAGGTCTTCGCGGAACCGGCCGGCACGAACCTCGGCCTGCAGGTCGACGTTGGTCGCTGCGACGACGCGGACGTCCGGCCGCAGCGTGCGCGTGCCGCCGACGCGTTCGAGCTCGCCTTCCTGCAGCACGCGCAGCAGCTTGCCCTGGCTGACCAGGCTCAGGGTGCCGATCTCGTCGAGGAACAGCGTCCCGCCGTCCGCCCGCTCGAAGCGGCCGGCCCGCGAGACCGACGCGCCCGTGAACGCGCCGCGCTCCACGCCGAACAGTTCGCTCTCGATCAGCGTCTCGGGAATCGCCGCGCAGTTGACGGCGACAAACGGTTGCGCCGCTCGTGCGCTGATACGGTGCAGCATGCGCGCGAAGACCTCCTTGCCGACGCCCGACTCGCCGGTGAACAGCACGGTGGCCTGGGTTGGGGCCACGCGCAGGATCTGGTGGCAGGCGGAGTTGTAGGCCGAGGACGCGCCGACCAGTGCGTGCTTTTCGGTGGCCGCACGCGCGCGCGCCGTCGCGGCGCCGCCGCGCATGCGCTGCGCAATGCGAGAGGTCGGAGCAGGTGCGCCGGCGGCTTCGGCTGCGAGCGCCTCGAAATCCTGGGCGTGCAGGTAGCGGATGTCCTCGCTCACGTCACCCCACGCCTCCGCGTGGCGGCCGACGACCCGGCATACGCTGGCGCCCATGGCGCGGCATTCGAGTTCGCGAAAGACGACGAGCCGGCCGAAGAGCGTCGTCACGTAGCCCATCGCGTAGCCGACCTGCATCCAGCAGGCGGCCTCGGTGCCGATGCCGAAGCCAGCGATGTGCTCGTCGTCCTCGCTGGAGTGCTCCCACAGGAATTCGCCTTCGTAGGTGCCGCGGTCGATGTCGAAGTCGAAGGTCTGCGGCGTGACCTTGACCACGCCTTCCAGCGCGTGCAGGCGCGTGCCGGCCATGAAGACCGCGGCCGCGTCGCCGTCGGGCCATCGTTCGCGCACGACCTGCGCGTCGCGGGCGCCCGAGACGTAGCCGGCCCGGGTCAGCATGCCGCGCGCCCGTTCGAGACCCACCATGTCGATCAGTTCGCGGCGCAAGTGGCCGAACGAGGAGCTGTGCCAAAGGACCATTCGCTGGTCGTTGAGCCAGATGCGGCCATCGCCCGGCGAGAAGAACAGCGATTCGGTCAGGTCGGCCAGGGTCGGGGCCTGTCCACCGTCGAAGTGCGAGCTGTCGCCGCGCCGCAGCATGGCGCCGTGTTGGCGTGCCACTTCGGCGAGCGAGATTCTGGGTGCCTTCGAGCTGGATCTTGATTTCATGAATTGAGCGATTCTGGCTTGCCAAAGCCTACTTTGAATTCATCAAATGAGCAATGAATTCAGCGCGAGACAGGAACGCTGCAGCGCACCAAATCAGCTTCGGGAAAGTCCTGATCCGAACCCTGTGCTGCCCTCGTGACTGCAGGCGTCGACCCCTTCTGCACGGTGATGCCCGATGCCGTGGCCGATCGTGGCTGGCACGCGCGCTGCATCTCACAGGTACGCGCCGACCTGGCGCAAGCCCCGAACACAAGCGGCCTCGAGGCCGACAGGAGACAACTCGATGGCAGTTCCCGATACGACCCCGTTGCTCGATCCGGGGCTTTGGAGCGACCGGATCTTCAGCGGCGAATGGCGTGCCGCCGCGGCCACGGCCGACGTGACCGAGCCGGCGACGGGCGCGGTGCTGGCGCGCGTCGGTGTCGCCACCGTCGATGATGTCGCGACGGCCTGCAGGCAGGCGCGTGCGGCGCAGGCGGCCTGGGCCGCCATGGCGCCGCGCGCGCGCGCCGACGTCTTCCACCGCGCGGCAGCCCTGTTCGAAGGCCACTTCGACGAACTGGCGCTCCACGTCACTCGGGAGACCGGCGGCATCCTGCCCAAGGGCCAGCACGAAATCCGCGAGGCGATCGCCTTCTGCCGTGGTGCCGCCGCCATGCCGCTCGCGGCGCAAGGGCACTGCCTGCCGAGCCCGGCCGGGCGCACGAGCCTCGCCCGGCGCGTCGCGCACGGCGTCGTCGGCGTGATCTCGCCGTTCAACTTCCCGCTGATCCTCACGCTGCGCGTCGTGGCGCCGGCGCTCGCGGCAGGCAACGCGGTCGTGGTCAAGCCGGACCTGCGCACACCGATCAGCGGCGGTTGCCTGATCGCTCGCATCTTCGAGCTGGCGGGCCTGCCGCGCGGCGTCCTGCACGTGTTGCCCGGCGGGGCCGACGTCGGCAACGCCCTGGTCGTGGATCCGGCGGTCGCGATGATCTCGTTCACCGGCTCCGCGGCGGTCGGCCGACAGATTGGCGCGCTCGCGGGAGGATTGCTGAAGAAGGTCTCGCTCGAGCTGGGGGGCACCAATGCCTTGGTCATCCTCGACGATGCCGACCTCGATGTGGCGGCCAGCAACGCGGCGTGGGGAGCGTGGCTGCACCAGGGCCAGATCTGCATGGCCTCCAATCGCATCCTCGTGCACCAGGCGATCGCCGAAGCGTTCACCCAGCGCCTGGTCGACAAGGCGAAGGCGCTGCCGGTCGGCGACGGCGCACGCGCGCAGGTGGCGCTTGGCCCGTTGATCGACGCTCGCCAACGCGATCGCGTCCATGCGGTCGTCCAGGACAGCGTTCGCGCCGGTGCCACGCTGTTGGCCGGGGGCACGTACGACGGGTTGTTCTACCAGCCGACGGTGCTCGCGAACGTCAAGCCCGGGATGCGCTGCGTGGACGAGGAAGTCTTCGGCCCGGTCGCCAACATCGTGCGCTTCGGCAGCGACGCCGAGGCGGTCGCGCTCGCCAACGACAGCCACGGCGGACTCGCCGCGGGCGTGATCTCGCGCTCGATCGGGCGCGCCACGGCGATCGCGCGGCAACTGCGCGCCGGGATGGTCCACGTCAACGACCAGACCGTCAACGACGACGCCATCAATCCCTTCGGCGGCCCCGGCGTCGCCGGCAACGGCAGCTCGCATGGCGGCGCCGCCGACTGGGAGGCTTTCACCACCTGGCAGTGGCTGACGGTCAAGGACGAAGCCACGCCGTATCCGTTCTGAAGCACGCCGCGATCCAAGACAACAGACAGGAGACAGACCGAAATGAACTTGCACGGACAGACCATCGTCATCACCGGCGCCAGCTCGGGCATCGGTGCCGAGACCGCCCGCCTGCTGCGCTTTGCCGGCGCTCGCGTGATCGGCATGGATCGCAACGAACCGATGCTCACGCTCGACGGCTTCGTCAAGGTCGACCTCTCCGAGCAGGCGGCGATCGATGCCGCCGTGCGCCAGCTGCCCGACCGGGTCGACCACCTGTGCAACGTCGCCGGCGTGCCGGGTACGGCCAACGTCGACCAGGTGGCGCGCGTCAACTACCTGGGCTTGCGCCATCTGTGCCAGCGCCTGGTCGAACGCATGCCCGCGGGCGGCTCCATCGTCAACGTCTCGTCGATCCTCGGCGCGGAGTGGCCTGCCCGCCTCGCGCTGCACAAGGATCTGGCGGAGACGCCGAGCTTCGAGGCGGGCCTGGCCTGGCTCGCGCGCCACCCGGTTGCGCAGGAGAGCTGCTACCAGTACTTCAAGGAGGCGCTGATCGTCTGGTCGATCGCGCAATCGCAGAAGCAGTTCCTGCAACGCTCGGTGCGAATGAACTGCGTCGCACCAGGCCCGGTGTTCACGCCCATCCTCGGCGACTTCGTCAGCATGCTCGGCGCGGACCGCGTCCAGAAGGATGCACACCGGATGAAGCGTCCGGCGCTGGCCGACGAGATCGCACCGGTGATCGCGTTCCTGTGTTCGGACGCCGCCCGGTGGGTCAGTGGCGTGAACCTGCCGGTGGATGGCGGCCTCGCCTCCACCTACCTGTAGCACCGGGCTCGCGCCCGTCCCTCCCCGTCAAGACGACCGGCAGCGTACCGGTCGCGGGGGAGTCTTTCGCATCAAAACCAGGAGACAACATGCATTTGCGATTTTCAACGCTGGCGGGTGCAGCCCTGCTCGCCCTCGCCGGCGCGGCCCGGGCTGTCGACATCGATACCGGTGACAGCGACTACAAGGTTCGCCTCGACCTGACGCCGAAATACAGTTTGGGGTATCGGCTGCACAACCCGTCGCAGGCACTCGTCGGCTTCGATCCCGCCGTCGACCCGGGCACGATCAACGAGGACGACGGCGACAACAACTTCCGTCGCGGCCTGATGTCGAACCGGCTGGACCTGCTGGCCGAACTCGACGTCACGGGCAGCCACTTCGGCGCCCGCATCAGCGGCAACGGCTGGTACGACCGCGTCTACACGCGAACCAACGACAACCGTCCGACCCAGGTCGTCGGTGCTCCGACGGGCGTCACGGTGGAGACCGCCAACACCTTCGCCGGTGCCCCGACCAACGCCTTCCTGCCCGCGACGCGCCGCCAGATGGGCGAGGGTGCGCAGGTCCTGGACGCCTTCGTCTACGCCAAGGGTGACATCGGCGACATGAAGGGCACGCTGCGCCTGGGGCGCCACACGCTGCAATGGGGCGAGAGCCTGTTCTTCGGCCAGAACGGCATCGCCAATGCGCAAGGCCCCGTCGACGTCGCCAAGATCATGTCGGTGCCCAACTGGCAGTTCAAGGAAGTGCTCTTGCCGGTGCCACAGTTATCGGGGTCGCTGCAGGTGGCCGAGGGCCTGTCGCTGGGCGCCTACTACCAGCTGCGTTGGGAGCCGAGCAGGATCCCGGGTGTCGGGAGCTATTTCTCGAACCAGGACTACGTGGGCACAGGGACCGTCAACTTCGGCGTCGATGCCAGCGGCAATCCCGTCACGCTGACCTACGACGGTGCCAAGGACCTGCGTCCGCGCAATTCGGGGCAGGGCGGATTGCAACTGCGCTGGTCGCCGACGGGCAGCGAATTCGAATTCGGGTTCTACGCCGCGCAGTACCACGACAAGACGCCGGCCGTCCCGGTGTTCGACTTCGTCAATGGCAACGAGCACCTGGCCTTCGCACAGGACACCCGCGTCTTCGGCGCCAGCGTGACGTCGTCGATCGGCCAGCTCAACTGGGCGGCGGAAGCCTCGGTACGCACCAATGCTGCGCTGAACAGCGACCCTGCGGTGCTGGGACTTGGTCCGGTCGCGACCTGCGGCAACACGAGTGCGGACCCGTGCTACGCCGTTGGCAACACGGCTCACCTGAACCTCTCGGGCATCTACGTGCTGCAGCCCACAGCGCTGTGGCAGGGGGGCGCGTTGGTGGGCGAGCTGGCCTACAACCACCGCCTCAAGGTCACGCGCGACATCTTCGCGGTCAATGGCGCCAACGTCGGCATCGGCGGCCTGGATCCGAACACCACCGTCAACGCCTACGCCTTTCGCACGATCTTCGAACCGCAGTACTTCCAGGTACTCCCCGGACTCGACCTGTCGATCCCGATGGGCGTTGGCTACAACTTCGGCGGCCGCTCGTCGGCCATCGCCAACTTCGCGGGCGGGGCATCGGACGCCGGCGACTACAGCGTCGGCCTCAAGGGCAAATACCACAACGTCTGGAACGTCGGCCTGACCTACACCGACTACTTCGGCAAGGCGCGCACGTTCACCGAAACGCTCGTCGCCGGCTCCGGCTCCCCGCGGCAATTGACCTTCGGCCAGACGCTGAAGGATCGCGCCTACATGGCATTCAACGTATCGCGCACGTTCTGATCTCCAGGAGACAAGACTCATGACACATCCATCCAATGCGCGCGGCGTCGCGACCCACATCGCTCTCGCGCTGGGCGCCTGGGCCTGCCTGGGCGGTGCTTGCGCCGCCGTGACTGCCGACGAGGCGGCGAAGCTCAAGGGCCCGTTGACGCCGCTGGGCGCGGAGCGATCCGGCAACAAGGAAGGCACGATCCCGGCCTGGGAGGGCGGCCTCGCCAAGGCGCCCGCGGGCTACAAGAGCGGCGATCTTCGCGCCGACCCGTTCCCGGGGGAAAAGCCCGTGCTGACGATCAGCGCGAAGAACATGGACGAGTACGGCGCAAAGCTGACCGACGGCACCAAGGCGTTGCTGGCGAAGTATCCGAACTTCCATCTCGAGGTCTATCCGACCCACCGCACCGCGGCGGCACCGCAGTGGGTCTACGACAACACCCTGCGCAATGCGACGCATGCCAAGCTGGTGGACAACGGGCAGGGCGTCGAAGGAGCGTACGGCGGCACGCCGTTCCCGATCCCGAAGGACGCCTACGAGGTGATCCTCAACCACCGCCTGGCGTGGACGGGCAGCTATATCCAGACACCGGTGCGCGTCTGGGTCATGACCGCCGATGGCAAGCGCGCGATGGCGTCGGGCGGCACGCAGAGCTTCCGGCGCCAGTATTACGACCCGCAGGGCAGCCTCGAGAAGTTCGACGGCTACTACGCGTTGGGCAAGTTCGTCGTGAGCGAGCCGGGATCGAAGGCGGGCGAAGCCATCCTCGCGCATGACGGTATCAACGCGACCGCGCCGCGGGCTTTGTGGCAGTACCTGGTGGGCCAGCGGCGCGTGCGCAAGGCCCCGTCCGTGGCCTACGACACGCCTGACTCCGTCACGTCGGGCATCGGCTTGTTCGACGAGGCGTTCAACCTGTTCGGGCCACTGGACAAGTACGACCTGAAGCTGGTGGGCAAGAAGGAGATGTACATCCCGTACAACAACAACCGTGCGGGCTCGGCCAAGGTGGCCGACCTTGTCACGCCGCAGACGCTGAACCCGGCGCTCGTGCGCTGGGAGCTGCATCGCGTGTGGGAAGTGGATGCGACCCTTCAGGCGGGCAAGCGCCACGTCGTGCCCAAGCGGAAGTACTACGTCGACGAGGACACCTGGCAGATCATGGTCTTCGACGGCTGGGACGCGAAGGGCGAACTCTGGCGCACCAACTACACGTTGACGCTGCTCGCGCCGGACATTCCCGCGCTCGTTGGCAACATGCTGTGGGGTGGCTACGACCTGCAGACGGGGGCGTACTACCTGAACATGGCGTCCAACGAGCTGGCGTCGCAATACAAGCCGGTCGCCGCGATCCCGCGCTCGTTCTTCAGCGCGGACGAACTGGCCAACGAAGGGGTTCGCTGATGTCGCGCCGGCTCGGCCAGGAGCGGCCGGGACTGTCGCGGCGGACCCTGGCCGTGGCGCTCGCGCTGGGCGCCGTCGCGCGCACTGGGCGCGCGATCGAGACGGTATCGGTACCGGCCGTCCTGCGTGAGTCTGCGCTCGCGACCGCGCGTGCGAAGGATTCAGCCATGCTCGCGCTGGCACGTGCCGGAGGCCGCCTCGTGGCCGCCGGCGAGCGCGGCCTCGTTCTCCACAGCGATGACGACGGCCATGCGTGGACCCAGGCGCAGGTGCCGGTCAGGGTCAGCCTGACGGCGCTTTGCTTCGTCGGCGAACGCTCGGGCTGGGCGGTGGGCCACCTCGGGACGATCCTGCGCACCGACGACGCGGGCGCGCGATGGACGCTCCAGCTCGATGGCGTTCGCGCCGCGCAACGCCATCTGGACGTCGCGCTCGCAACGGGTGACGAGGCCGCGATCGCGCGGGCGCGCCGCCTGGTCGAGGAGGGTCCCGACAAGGCCTTCTTCGACGTCGATTTCGCGGACCAGCGCGACGGGATCGCCGTGGGCGCCTACGGCATGGCCTTCGCCACGCACGACGGCGGTTCCAGCTGGGCGCCCCTGTCCGCCCGGCTGCCCAATCCGAAAGGACTGCACCTGTACGGCGTTCGCTTTGCGGGCGGGGCGATCTTCATCGTCGGCGAGCAGGGCTTGCTGCTGCGCTCGGTCGATGGAGGCGCGACCTTCACGGCCCTGGCGTCGCCCTACAAGGGCAGCCTGTTCGGGTTGCTTGCGTCGCGCGACACCTTGATCGCCTACGGCCTGCGCGGAAATGCCTTCCGCAGCGTCGATCGCGGCGAGAACTGGGCGCGCATCGACACCGGCGTTCCGGTCTCGCTGTCGGCCGGCATCGACCTGGGCGCGCAGGGCCTCGTGCTGCTGACTCAGACCAGCGATGTGCTGGTCAGCCGGGACAACGGCGCCAGCTTCCGGCGAGTCCCATCCAGCGAGCCGGCGCCGGCGACTGCCGTCGTTGCAAACTCTCGCGGCGAGCTGGTGATCGCCGGGTTGCGCGGACTGCGCGCGCCGACAGCCGAAGCGGCCAGGGCCTGAGCAGGCGGGCAGCGCGCTTCCCCCATCCATCTCGCGACGCTGCTGGGCGCCGCACCGGGAGAATTCCTTGAACACCGACCGCAGCGCCGATTCGCAACCCGTGATCGCCCGCCTCGAAGACTTCGACGCCCATTCGGGCACGCTGCCCGAGCGAGCCCTCTTCAATCACCGTTCGTGGGTGATGGCCGCCTGCCTCCTGATCACGCTGGTCCTGGGATGGCAGGCCACCCGACTGCATTTGAATGCGAGCTTCGAGAAGACGATCCCGACGGCGCATCCCTACATCGCCAACTACCTGGCCAACAAGGGCAACCTGGCTGGACAGGGCAATGCGCTGCGGATCACCGTGGAGGCGACCGAGGGCACGATCTTCGATCGACGCTACCTCGATGTCCTGCAAAAGCTCAACGACCAGGTCTTCCTGCTGCCGGGGGTCGATCGTCCGTTCATGAAGTCGCTGTGGACGTCGAATACCCGCTGGGTCGCGGTGACCGAGGACGGGCTCGATGGCAACACGGTGATGGGCGAGTCTTATGACGGCTCGCCCGAGAGCCTGGTGCAGGTTCGTGCCAACGTCGAGCGTTCCGGCGAGATCGGCCAGATCGTGGCGAGCGACTTCAAGTCCAGCATCATCTTCGTGCCCCTGCTTGACAAGGATCCGCGCACCGGAAAGCCGCTCGATTACGGTGCGTTGTCGCGCCAGGTCGACGAATTGCGAGCGCGATTCGAGGACGGGAGGGCCGGCGCTCCGGTGCGCCTGCACGTGACCGGCTTTGCGAAGATCGTCGGTGACCTGATCGATGGCCTGCACCAGGTGGTGCTGTTCTTCGGCCTCGCGTTGCTCATCTGTGCCAGCGTGCTCTTCGGCTACACGCGCTGCGCCCGCAGCACGGCGCTCGTCGTCGCCTGCTCGCTGGTCGCCGTGGTCTGGCAGCTGGGCCTGCTCGCGCTGCTGGGCTACGAACTCGACCCGTATTCTGTGTTGGTACCGTTCCTCGTGTTCGCGATCGGCATGAGCCATGGCGCGCAGAAGATGAACGGCATCATGCAGGACGTCGGCCGCGGAACGCATCGCATGGTCGCGGCGCGCTACACCTTCCGGCGCCTGTTCCTCGCCGGCGTGACGGCGCTGCTGTGCGACGCGGTCGGCTTCGCCGTGCTGGCGATGATCCGCATCCGCGTGATCCAGGACCTGGCGCTGATCGCGAGCATCGGCGTGGCGGTGCTGATCTTCACGAACCTGGTGCTGCTGCCCATCCTGCTGTCGCACGTGGGCGTGAGCCCGCGCGCGGCGCTGCGCAGCCTGCGCCAGGAAGATGCAGGTGCGTCGACGCCGGCCGACCGCGGGCATTGGCTCTGGGGCCGTCTCGACCATTTCACGCGTCGTCGTCCCGCGCTCGTGGCCATCGCGGCCAGCCTGCTGATGGCGGCCGGCGGCTACGCGGTCAGCCTGAAGTTGAGTGTCGGCGATCTCGACCCCGGGGCCCCGGAGTTGCGCGCGAACTCGCGCTACAACCGCGACAATGCCTACCTGACGGCGCACTACGCCGCCAGCGCCGACATCCTGACCGTGATGGTCTCGACGCCGGTCGACCAGTGCACGCGCTATGGCACCCTGGCCAAGGTCGACGCGCTCGGATGGCAGTTGCAGCAGTTGCCGGGCGTCGAATCGGTGAACTCGATGGCGGCGCTCTCCAAGCTCGCGATGGTCGGCTACAACGAGGGCAACCTGAAGTGGTTCGAGCTGATCCCGAACGCTGCCGCATTGGGCGGCGTGCAAACGCGCGCGCCGCGCGACTTGTTCAACCAGGATTGCTCGTTCCTGTCGCTCAACGTCTATCTGAAGGATCACAAGGCGCAGACGCTGGACAAGGTCGTCGACGTCGTTGAATCCTTCATCGCGTCGAATGACGCGCCGGATGCCCGGTTCATGCTGGCGGCGGGCTCGGCAGGCATCGAGGCCGCCACCAACATCGTCGTGAAGAAGGCCATGCACGAGATGCTCATGTGGGTCTACGGTACGGTGACGCTCCTCTGCTGGGTGACTTTCCGTTCCTGGCGCGGCGTGCTGGTGGCCATGGTGCCGCTGGTGCTGACCTCCCTCCTGTGCGAAGCGTTGATGGTGGGCCTGGGCATGGGCGTGAAGGTCGCCACGCTGCCGGTGATCGCGCTGGGCGTGGGTATCGGTGTGGACTACGCGCTCTACGTCCTGAGCGTGATGCTCACCCAGATGCGGTCGGGCGCCACTTTGCCCGAGGCCTACCACCACGCGCTGCAGTTCACGGGACGGGTCGTGATGCTGACCGGCATCACGCTGGCGCTGGCGGTCGGCACCTGGGTCTTCTCGCCGATCAAGTTCCAGGCCGACATGGGCATCCTGCTGGCGTTCATGTTCCTGTGGAACATGGTCGGCGCGCTGGTTCTGTTGCCCGCACTCGGCGTGTTCCTGTTGCCGGGCAACGTGCGAACGAGCCCGCAAGGCCGCCTGGTTGCGGAGGCATCGTGAAGCACGTGGGTCGCGCCGTCGAATTGGCTGCACTCGCGTTGCTGTTCGGTGGCGAGCGTGCATGGGCGGTCGCCGAGCCAATCGCCATCGGCCGCGTGCATCACCAGGGATCGGATTTCTTGGAGCTTGGCATGCCCTCGCGTGACGGCAGGCTGCAGCAGCGAGAACGACTGCGGTTCGAACATTTCACAAGCAACGGAGAAACAACATGCTGGACCAGCAACTCGACGCCATCATGAAGCACGCCCAGGCCGCACGCATGCCCGACCTGTGCGACCTGCCGCCGCAGGCCAGCCGCGAGCTGTACCGGCAGATCCTCGCCGGGGCCGATCGACCGCCCGCGCAGGTCGATGTGGCCGACGGCGCCGTCCCGGCGAGCGTCGATGGCCGTGCTGCCGTCCCGTTGCGGATCTACACGCCGCGCGAGCGGGGGCCGCATGCGCTTGTCGTGTACTACCACGGCGGCGGCTACGTTCTGGGCGACCTCGACGGCTACGACAACGTCTGCCGCCAGCTTTGCCACGACAGCGGGACGGTGATCGTGTCGGTGGATTATCGGCTGGCGCCCGAGCACCCGTTCCCAGCGGCTTTCGACGATGCGTGGGCCGCACTGAAATGGGCAGCGGCGAACGCGCACGACCTGGGTGCCGACTCCGGGCGGCTGGGCGTCGCGGGCGACAGCGCCGGCGCGGTGATCGCCGCCGCGATGGCGCTGCTGGCGCGTGACGAAGGTGGCCCGCAGATCGGACTCCAGGCGCTGCTGTACCCGCCGGCCGCGGGCGGGCACGACGGCGACTTTCCCTCCCGTGCCCGTCACGCCGGCGGGCCGACATTGACACAACGCACAGCGGACTATTTCAGTGGGCACGCCTTCGGCCCGACGGGCCGGGCCCCCGACTTCCGCGGCGCCCCCCTGCTGGCCGAATCGCTGGTCGGTCTGCCCCCGGCACTGCTGTTGGTGGCCGGCTTCGACCTGCTGCGCGACGAGGCTCTGGCCTACGGCGAAGCCTTGCAGGCTGCCGGGTGCGACGTCGCCACCGTTGAATACGTCGGCCTGGCGCACGGGTTCATCAGCATGGCCGGCGCCGTCGGCGCCGCGCGCCTGGCCCAGCTCCAACTCGGGCAGGCACTGCGCGAGCGATTGGCGGCGCGGCGATGAACCGCCGCGCAGGTCAGCTACATTCGGCGCAACACTCCGCGCAGCGCCATGCCCACAACGTCCCGAAAGTCCTTGTCGATCGATCTCTACGAGCAGCCCGGGCACCTGATCCGGCGTGCGCAGCAGATATCGGTGTCGCTATTCGTCGATACCGTAGGCCGCGAGGTCACGCCGATCCAGTATGCGATCTTGCGGACATTGCAGGACGATCCGGGGATCGACCAGGTCACGCTCGCGCAACGCGTCGCGCTCGACAACTCCACGACCGCCGAGGCGGCCAAGCGGCTGGAGGCCAAGGGCCTGATCGTGCGCGAGATGCGGGCGCGCCGCCAGCGCAGCCTGTCGTTGACGGAGGTGGGCGAGGCCGTCCTGGCCGCGCTCGTTCCGGCCGTGCGCACGCTCAACCGCACCTTGCTCGCGAACCTGGACGCAGCCGAGCGCAAGGAGTTCATGCGCCTGCTGCGCAAGTTCGTCCATCTCAACAACGAGCAGAGCCGGGCGCCACTGCGCAACTCGACGACCGACGTCGACGTCGCCTGACATGGAAATCCCTGAGGTCCGGAGACTTTCTGTCGGCCAATCATTGAGTACACTTAATGAGATTGAGTATGCTTATTCAGAATGGGCCGATGACAATGCCGGACTTCTCCCTCCTCGACGTCCGCGTCGCCCGCAAGACTCGCGAGGCCCGCGACGTCTGCGCCTTCGAATTGCGGCCGGTCGACGGCGCTCTGTTGCCGGCGTTCTCCGCCGGGTCGCACATCGACGTGCATCTGCCGGGTGGACTGACGCGCCAATACTCGCTGTGCAATGCGCCGGCGGAGCGACACCGCTACCTGATCGGCGTCTTGCGCGAGCCGGCTTCACGCGGCGGATCGCAGGCGATGCACGAGCTGGTGCGAGAAGGCGACACGCTGCGCATCGGCGCGCCGCGCAATCACTTCGCGTTGGCGGCCGACGCGCAGGACAGCCTGCTGCTGGCGGGCGGCATCGGCATCACCCCGATCCTGAGCATGGCCGAGCACCTGGCAGCCGCGGGCGGCGCCTTCTCGCTGCACTACTGCGTGCGCAGCGCGGACCGGGCCGCATTCGCCGACCGGCTGCGCGATGGCGGTTTCGGCGCCCGCGCGCACGTGCACTGCGACGACGGCGACGCGGCACAGCGCCTCGACCTGGCGCGCCTGCTCGAGGCGCCCCGGCCCGGCCGCCACGTCTACGTCTGCGGCCCCAGGGGCTTCATCGACGCTGTCCAGGCCCGGGCGGCCGAACGCGGCTGGCCGCCGGAGCGGGTGCATCGCGAGTTCTTCGGCGCCCCGGAGGTAGCGCCCGGGGTGGTGGAGGCGAGTTTCGAGGTGCGCCTCGCCCGATCGGGCCGGACCGTCGTCGTGCCCAAGGATGTCTCGGTGGTCAAGGCCCTGGCCGCAGCCGGCATCGCGGTGCCGTTCTCTTGCGAGCAAGGCGTCTGCGGTACCTGCCTGACGCGGGTCGTCGAGGGCGTGCCCGAGCATCGGGACTCGTATCTCACGCCCGAGGAGCAGGCCTGCAACGACCAGTTCACCCCCTGCTGTTCGCGATCGAAGACGCCCGTTCTGGTGCTCGATCTGTGACGGCGCAACGCACGGAGTTGATCCATGTTTCCCAAGAATGCCTGGTACGTCGCCTGCACGCCCGACGAGATCGCTGACAAGCCCCTGGGTCGGCGCATCTGCAACGAGCCGATCGTCTTTCATCGCGGGCCCGGCGGCGCACCGGTGGCGCTGGAAGACTTCTGCCCGCATCGAGGCGCGCCACTGTCGCTCGGCAAGGTGTGCGACGGCAAGCTGGTATGTGGCTACCACGGCCTGGAGATGGGCTGCGACGGCAAGGCCGTGTCGATGCCAGGCCAGCGCGTGCGCGGCTTTCCCGCCATTCGCACCTTCCCGGTCGTGGAGCGCCATGGGTTCGTCTGGGTCTGGCCGGGCGATGCGGAGCGTGCTGATCCGTCGACCATCCAGGCGCTGCACTGGGCCGACCACCCCGAGTGGGCCTACGGCGGAGGCCTGTACCACATCGGTTGCGACTATCGGCTGATGATCGACAACCTCATGGACCTCACGCACGAGACTTACGTCCATGCCACGAGCATCGGACAGAAGGAAATCGACGAGGTGCCCTGCACGACGCGCGTCGAGGGCGACGAGGTCATCACCAGTCGCTTCATGCAAGGCATCGCACCGCCGCCGTTCTGGCAGATGGCCATGCGCATGAACGGCCTGCCGGACGACCAACTCGTCGACCGCTGGCAGATCTGCCATTTCACCCCGCCCGGGAACGTCCTGATCGAAGTGGGCGTCGCACTTGCCGGTCAAGGCGGGTACGACGCGCCGGCGCAGGTGAAGGCCTCGAGCATCGTCGTGGACTTCATCACGCCGGAAACCGAGACATCGATCTGGTATTTTTGGGGCATGGCGCGCAATTTCAAACCGGACGATCAGGCATTGACCGCGCAGATCCGCGACGGGCAGGGGCGCATCTTCGCCGAGGACCAACAGATGCTCGAACGCCAGCAGCAGAACCTGCTGCGCTGGCCGGAGCGGCGTTTGCTGATGCTCAACATCGATGCGGGCGGCGTCCGGTCGCGAAGCGTGCTGGATCGATGGATCGCCACGGAGCTGGGTGACGTCGCCACGGGCGCGACACGCTCATGACGCGTCGGGCTGGCCTGCCCGTTCGCGCCGATTGAGTCGCGAAGCGGCGCGACCTGCGCCGGCTCGTCCGCCCGTGTCGGGTGGCCACGCAACCAGTGCAACGAGCACCAGTGCGAATCCCAGCGCGGATGCGCTGGCCAGGGCACCCGGGCCGCCGAGTTGCAGCAACCATCCTCCGATCGGTGGGCCGACCGCCAGTCCCGCTGCGAATGACAGGTTGACCTCGCGCATGGACGACCTTCCGGAACTGCGCGCCGTACCGAGGGCCATCAGGAAGGGAACGGCGAAGTTCCATGCAAACGAGAGCAACAGCGTGCCGGCCAGGAATCCCGCGAGGCTATGCCACAGGGCAATCGTTGCGGTTCCTGCGACAAGGCCCAGCACGGCCAAGGCCGCGCCGTGGCGTGCGGACCAGCGGCGCCAGGCCAGGCCGGTCATTGCCGCTGCGGCGATCCCCAGGAGCGTGCTGACCGAGAGGACATCGTCCACCCGGTTGGAGGGCATGCTGTCCTGCTGCGCGAATTCAGGCACGAAGCTCCAGATCGCGCCGATCGCCGCGTTGAATGGAAGTGCCACCGACACCACCCTCCAGTCGGTCCGGCGGGTATCGGTGGAGTCACCGCGGGTTGCGCCGCCGCCCGCCATCGGCAGCATGTCGAGCGGCGGCGGCAGTGCAAGCAGGCTCAGGCCCGCCGTCGCTTCGAGCAGGAACGGCGCGGCGATCCCGTGCGCGGCAAGCAGCGCCGGTAGCAGGGCGAGCAGTGCGGCGCCGGTGCTCAATTGCGCGACGACGATGGCCGCCAGCGATCGGTGCGGACGCGGCGATCGGCTTGCTCCCTCGAGCGCGAGAATCATCATCACGCCCGCGCCTGCGCCTGCCATGCCCCGGCAAGCGCAGAGCAGTTCCTGGTGCGAGAGCGCGGGAATCGACAGCAGGTTGGCGGCAGACCACACCGCAAGCGCGACGCGCGCCAGCCGTCGCGGTCCGAGCCGTTCGAGCAGGGGGCCGCAGGGCCAGGACGCCAGCGCCATGCAGCCCAGTTCGAGAAAGAACATCCAACCAATCTGGGTTGTCGTCAGCCCCAGTTGGCCGCGCAAGGCGGTTTCAAGGCCGGGGGCGATGGCGAGCGTCACCACCGCCAGGCTCGAATAGGCCCAGATCGAGAGCGTTCGGCCAACGTCGATCGGTGAATTGGATGGCATGGTTTCGGAGGTCGAGCCGCAAGTCTCGTGCCCTTCGATTGTGCCGAGGCCAGGCCGGCCTCCGCAACACGAGCTTCTTGTCCCGGGTGCGCCGGCTCGCTCCCGGGACCAGTCCGACGGAATTCCCCCTCGCCTGCAGGCCGACCCCGGATTCATGAAACCGACTTCAAGATCGGCTTGAAGACTTCGATCCGTGGGCGAGTACGCCGCCCGTCCGAATGCGCCTTCGCGCGCGCCGCGCTGCCGCTGGTTGCTACCGGAATTGGGGCGAGAAGCATGGAAATGGTGCGCTTCCATGGCCTGGGCACGCATCGACGGTGCGCCGCGAATCAATTTTGAAATCCGACGAGATTCTGCTTGTATCCGAGCGTTGGTTCGGTTTATCCTGGGTCAACTGTCGCGCTGTGCCAGGCGCCGTCAACGTCGACATCCCGAGTCGAAGCCCATGCCGCCGCTTTCAGGCGGGTGCTCAAGAAGGTAGATCAAATGAAGGTCAAGCAACGCTGCCCATCCCTCTTCGCGCTGGTCGCCGGAGCCATGTGCGTCTCCACAGCGTGGTCGCAAGGCGCAAGTGGCGGCGCCGCCGCCGTGCAGGCGGCCTCGCCCGCTGCGTCCGCTGCGGCCCCGGAACAAGGTGCGGCGGCCGAGACCGGCGCGAACGCCATGAGTTCGAATTCCGGCGTCATGGAAGTCGTCGTGACGGCGCAGCGCCGCGAACAGGCGCTGAGCAAGGTGCCCATGAGCATCACCGCGATGAACACCGAGATGCTGGAAAAGCAAGGCATCAAGGACCTGGCCGGCATCGGACGCCTGACGCCCGGATTGAACGTCGGTACGCCCGACGCCAGCGGCGAGTCCACGATTGCCATCCGCGGAATCACGTCCAACGTCGGCGCACCCACGACAGGCGTCTATATCGACGACGTTCCGGTCCAGGTTTCCAACATGGCCAGTTGCGCCCTGTTGTGCGCGGGCAGCCCCATCCCCAAGGTCTTCGATCTGGAACGGGTGGAAGTCCTGCGCGGACCGCAAGGCACCCTCTATGGATCGAGCTCCGAGGGCGGGGCGATCCGCTTCATCACGTCATCGCCAAAGCTGTCCGGAAGCTACAGCGGGGGCATCCGCTCCGATGTGTCGTTCACGCAGGGCGGCAGTCCGAACTACGAGATTGGCGCAACCCTCGACGGGCCTTTGAAGGCCGACATCGTGGGCTTCAGGCTCAGCGCGTGGACTCGCCGCGACGGTGGCTACGTCGATCGCTATTCTGCGCAAGGCGGTCAACTGGTGGCGCGCGATGCCAACGCTTCGGAGTCGAAGGTTGCGCGCCTGGCGGTCAAGATCGCCCCGACGGATCGGCTCACCATCACGCCGGCCTTCTACTACCAGGAGACCGACCAGAAGGATCGCGGTGTCTTCCGCGAGGCGCTCGGCGTCGACAGAAACAACAGCAACATCGCGCAGCCAGACCACGACCGCTTCGGATTGGCCTCCCTGACGGCCGAATACGACTTCGACGCGTTCAACGTCAAGTCGATCACCTCGCACCTGGGGCGAACGGAAAATCGGATCGACGACTACTCCAACTTCACTGTCGGCCGCGAAGCGCTCAACGCCAACGGCACGTTCACTGCGGCCTCCGCGACGGAGAACACCCAGGACAACTGGAACCAGGAGATCCGGGTCACCTCGACGGACAAGGCGAGCGACAAGTTGTCATGGGTTGGCGGCTTCTATCTCCAGAAGATGCAGCAGGGCATGACGCAATCCATCGCGGAAGACGTGCTCGCGCTGTCGACCTGGTACGCCAACTTCTTCGGCGACCCGACCTTGATCGCCCCCGGCTCCCAGAGCTATCTCGAACACTACAAGCAGACGGAAATCGAGTCGGCCGCTTTCGGCGAGGCGAGCTACAAGCTGAGCGACCACCTGACCATGTCGACCGGGCTGCGCGTCACCCGCACCCGGTTCAGCTACTCCGACACGCAAAGCGGATGGTGGGGGGCACCCAACGGACCGTTCCAGGGTGCCGACAAGGAAACGCCGGTGACGCCGAAGTTCGGACTGTCCTGGCAGGCCACGCCCGACAGCCTGATCTATGCGACAGCGGCGCGGGGCTTTCGCGTCGGTGGATCCAATGAATCCTTGGCCGGCAACGCCACTTGTGCGTCGGGGCTGGCGGCGCTCGGCCTGAGCGACGCCCCGTCCACCTACAAGTCCGACTCGGTCTGGAGCTACGAACTGGGCAACAAGCAGAAGCTGGCCAATGGCGCCGTCAGCGTCTCGGGCAGCCTGTTCTGGATCAACTGGAGCGACATCCAGGGCAGCGTCATGCTGCCCACCTGTGGGTTCGGATTCGTCACCAACATGGCAACGGCCACGAGCAAGGGCTTCGACCTCGAGATCCAGGCCAGGCCGACGAGCCAGCTGCTGATCGCGGGAACCCTGGGTTACGACGACGCCAGGTACACGAAGTCGGCAACCTTCCAGGGCGTGGCGGGTCCGATGGTGACGGCCAAGTCGGGCGACCCGCTCAGCGTGCCCAAATGGACCGCCTCCGTCGCGGCGGAGTACGACTGGCACCTGAGCCACGGCGAGGCTGCGTTCGCGCGCGCCGACTACCAGTTCGTCGGCGGCTTCTACCGCACCGGCTCGGAAGGCACCGTGTCGTACGACCCCGCGGTGAGGAACGCGCCCGGCGTGCGCCTGCTCAACCTGCGAACGGGCCTGCGCAAGGATGCGTGGAACGTGTCCGTCTACGTCAAGAACGCGGCCAACGTCCGCACGACGGTTTCACGAACCCACAGCTTCACCACCGATACGGTGTACATCGACGCCGCGCTCGCCCCGAGGACGACCGGAGCGGCCGTCGGGTACGACTTCTGATGCAACCTTCCATTTCAGCGCGGGACCTGACGTGAAGACATCGAGGACTACACCCGGTGGCGCCCGACTTGCCGGACTCACCAGTCTGCTTGCGGCATTCTGCTGCGCGGGCCTGGCCGGTTGCGCCGCGCCCGGACAGGAGGCGGCCGATACCGTGCTGCGCAACGGCCCGATCGTCACGATCGACGCGCGCGACACGATCCAGCAGGCCGTCGCGATCCGCGACGGAAAGTTCATCTATGTTGGCAGCGAGGCCGGGCTCGCTCCATGGGTCGGCAAGGGCACCAGGGTCGTCGACCTGGGTGGCCACATGCTGATGCCCGGCCTTGTCGACGCACATCTGCACGCGCTGGCGGGTGGTCGCTCACTGCTCCAGTGCGACCTGGCCTACGGGTCGCTGGGTCACGTGCAGTTGCTTTCGAAGCTGCAAGCCTGCCTGGATGCCACCAGGGACAAGGGTCCCGACACCTGGCTGGAAGCCGTCAACTGGGATCGCCAATCGACGTTCTCGCGAGATGGGGATCCCACCAGGGCGTTGCTCGATGGCCTGCACACGCCGCGCCCGATCGCTGTCACTTCGAGCGACTTTCACAGTGTGCTGACGAACTCGCGCGGGCTTCGCATGGCGGGCATCACGCCAACCACGCCGGACCCGGCCGGCGGGAAGTTCGTCCACGACGCGAACGGCGAACTCACGGGCATCGCAGAGGACGCGGCAGGTTGGCAATTGAAGGCCGCCATCCCGCCGGACTCCGATGCCGCGATGCTGACCCAGGCGCGCCTGGCGCTGACGACCTTGCGGCAGCAGGGCGTGACGACCTTCATGGACGCCGCGGCCGGGCCGGACCAGGCCAAGGCGTTCAAGGCCTTGTACGAGGCTGGAGAATTGACCGCGCGCGCCAATTTCGCGATCCTCCTCCCGCACGGCGACACCGCGTCGAATCCCGATCGCATCGTCGCCGACGCAAGGGCCCTGGCCGCACGGATCGATCAGGGCGCGCCCACTGCGGTGCCCGGCCTGAGCGCGCACACCGTGAAGCTGTTCATGGACGGCGTCGTCAACGCCCCTGCCGATACCGGCGCATTGCTGACGCCATACTTCCGCAATTCCGGTACGGCGGCAGACCCGCACTGGGTCGCGGGCACCAATCTCGGCGAGCTGTACTACCCGCCGGACAAGCTGCGGGAGATTCTCGACAAGATCGCCGATGCCGGCCTGGACGTCCACATCCATGCCACCGGCGAGCGCGCCGTGCGTCAGGCGCTGGACGCCATCGAGGGCGTTCGCGCCCGCCGGCCCGCGGCCGACTTCCGGCCCTCCATCGCCCACGCGGAGACCGTCGCGACGTCGGACTATGCGCGGTTCTCCTTGCTGGAGACGACGGCGACGATGTCCTTCCAATGGGCGCAGCGCGCCGCCTACTCGATCGGCGACACGGAGCACCACCTGGGGCCGGAACGGTTCTCGCGCATGGAGCCGTCCGGCAGCCTGCACAGGGCTGGCGCGCGCATTTCGTACGGCAGTGACTGGCCGGTGGATCCCTACGACATCTTCCTCGCGCTGAAGGTGGGCGTCACGCGTTCGGGCGACCCGGAAGATCCGAACAGCCCCGCCAGCCAGCAGGCCGACTATGGGGGGCCCATCAACGGGGAGCCCGGCATGTCGCGCGCCGACGTCCTGCGTGCCGCGACGCTGGACGCCGCCTATCAATTGCGGATGGAAGGCAAGGTCGGCTCCATCGAGGTCGGAAAGCTCGCGGACCTCATCGTGCTCGACAAGAACTTCCTGACAGGCGCCGACGAGGACCTCGGTAGAAACAGGGTCCTGCTGACGATGGTCGGAGGCCGCACGGTCATGGCCGCCGGGCCATTCGCAGATCCGCTGCCTGCGCGCGACCGATGAGATCCCGTCAAGGCGCCTGACGCGCGTGCGAACTGCGCAGCAGCAGCCGGCTCGCCAGGGCGAACGCGCACACCTTGAGGTTCTCGATCAACGCCTGCCCGTCGGGCGCCTTGCGGACCAGTGCCTCGCTCAGCGTCTCGTGCGCAAAGATGGCGATGCTCCGTGCGGTGCTCAAGACGATCATCGGATCGGCCTGAGGCGCGAAATGCGTCAAGGCGCTTGCAGTCGTGGCCGCACTTCGACTGTCGTGTTCGCGCACGGCTTCGCGCAGCTGCGGCATCGACGCAATGGCCGTGATCAGCGAACCCAACCCGGGCTGGTCGGCGTAGAGACCCACCATCTCGTCCATTTGCCGAGTCAGATAGGTCAGCATGTCCTGGCAGCCCCCGCGCTGCGGATGGAGATCGTCCAGCACCTTGTAGACGCGTTCGAGCCAGTCCGTCAACAAGGCGAAGACGATAGCTTCCTTGTTGGGGAAATACTCGTACAGCGCGCCGATCGATACGCCCGCGGCCGCGGCGATGCGCTTGGTCGTGAGTCGATCGAGGCCCTCCCGCTCGATCTCGCTTCCAGCCGCGCGAAGGATGGCCTCCATGGTTTCGCGCCCCCGTGTCTGGTGGGGAAGGCGTCTTGGGGCCAGGGAGACGTCGGGCATCGATCCAGCCGCGTCACCCTGCTGCAATCGGGCCTTGGATTTCGACGATTCGACTTTCTGCACGTGGGACGGTCCGAGATGGGTGGAGGAAGAAACGGGAGCACCGCAAGCAGTCGACGCTGCGCAGGGCAAGCGATTGGCATCGCCGCTCCAGAGGCGTGCGACAGCGCTCTCACCAATCATGCCATTGCCGTGATTCCAGGCGGGCTTGCGAGATCAATGACACGACCGCGCCGTCACGGTCCGGCGCGTAGGATCCCCCCATGAGTGCCGAACCGCGCCGATCCCACGTCCCTCCAGCGACGATTCCCGACGTCAGGCCGTACCCGGCCGTCGTCGACCCCCGCTGGCGGGTATTGCTGTGCGTGGCCGGCGCCGGCAGCCTGAGCAAGGCGGCGCTCGTCCTCTCGAAGCCGCAGTCCATGGTCAGCCGGACCGTCACCCAACTCGAACGCGAGTGCGGCGAACGGTTCTTCGTTCGCACCGGCCGCGGCGTGCAGCCCACCGAATTCGCAATCCAGTTGCTGCCGCGCGTGGCGCGTCTTGTTGCCGATGCCGACGCGCTGGTCGAGGACATGCGCGGCGCGAGCGGCCAGCCGATGGGCGATGTGCAGCTGGGGCTGCTGCCGTCGGCGGTGCGTCGCTTCGCCGGGCCGTTGGCGCTGGCGGTGCGCGAGCGCATGCCCGGCGTGCGCCTTCACCTGGTCGAAGGCGCGAGCGCACAGCTCGAGGAGCAGTTGCGCGAGGGCCGGCTCGACATGGCCGTCGTGCTGCGCGAGGACGCTGCCAGCGTGCGCGACGAGCGGCTGATCGCGCGCGTGCCGCTGCACCTGATCGGCCCGCGGGGCGACGCGCTGCTCGCCGGGGGGCAGATCGAGCTGGCACGCCTGTCGAGGCTGCCGCTGGTGCTGCCGGCGCGACCGCACCTGCTGCGTGCGCGGATGGACCGCCTGGCGGCCGAGCACGGCCTGCAGTTGCTGGTCGCGAGCGAGGCCGACTCGGTGCAACTGCAGTACGAGGTGGCGGCGGCCGGTGCCGGCTACGCCATCGCCTCGTTCGCCGCGGGCATGCGCGACGCCCGACTCGCGGCGGCGCGCATCGTGCAGCCTGAACTGGAGCGCTTCGTCGTGCTGGCCGAGTCGCCGCGCCGCCCGCACACGCGCGCTACGCGCGAGGTGATGGCGCTGGTCTGTGCGCTCGCAGCCGTCCCGGACCAGGCCTGAACGGCCCCGGCGCGCCCGGCCATCGAGATCCTGCAAGGCTGCTATCGACCTCCGGCACTGCCGGTGCGGCGCATTCGCCCCTATGGTGCGTACTCCTTTACCGAGTCCCACGCACCATGTCCGACACCCCTGCCAGCCCCCCCGGCGCGTCCACCCTGTTCATTTCCGACGCCGACGTGGCCACGCTGGCCGATTGGCGCAGCGCCGTCGCCGCGCTGGCCGCCGCCTATGCAGCCGACGTCGAGCCCGCGATGGTGCCGCCGCGCTCGATGGCGCGCGGCGACGGCATCTGGCTGCGCAGCCTGACCGCCGTATCGCCGTCCGGCGCCACGATGGGCTGCAAGCTGATCGCCGCGTCGCCGCGCGCGCGGCGTGCGAGCTACCTGATCTCGCTGTTCGACCAGGACACGATGGCCTTGTCGGCCCTCATCGACGGCAACCGCGTCACCGGGCTGCGCACCGCGGCCACCGCCGCGCTGGCCGTCGATCGGCTGGCGCCGCGCCGCCCGCTCACGGTGGGTGTCATCGGCTCGGGCTTCGAGGCGCGCAACGCGCTCGAATGCCTGGCGGCCCTGCGCACGCTGCAGGCGGTGCGCGTCTTCAGCCCCACTCCGGCCAGCCGCGACCGCTTTGCCGAAGGCTTCCGGCCCGGGTTGGAGATCGCGGCGGTCACCACGCCGCAGAGCGCCGTGCAGGACGCGGACGTCGTGCTCTGTGCGGCGCGCAGCAGGGACGAATCACCCGTGCTGCGAGGCGCCTGGCTGCCGGACGGCTGCACCGTGGTCTCGCTGGGGTCGACGCTGCCCGAGCAGCGCGAGGTCGACGAGGTGACGATCGCGCGCGCCGCCTGCATCGTGGCCGACATGCCCGAGGAAGTGGCGCACGACACCGGCGATGCGATCGCCGCCGCGAAGGCGGGCGTGGACCTCGCGGCCAAGCTGGTGTCCCTGGGCGACCTCGTGGCCGGCCGCATCGCGCCGCGGCGCGGCCCCGCCGACATCGTGCTCTACAAGTCCGTCGGCTCGGCGCTGCAGGACATCGCCGTCGCCGAGATGCTGCTGGCGCGCGCGCGCCAGCTCGGCCTGGGCGTGGCCTTGCCCGCCAGCATCGTGCCGATTTCCAAGTGATTCAACCGGAGACCTGAATGCCCGCCTACAAGAAGTCCGATGCCCGCGCCTGGGCCCGCCAGCACCTGGCCGGCTGCTCGGCCGTCACCCTTCCCAGCTACAGCGCCGACCTGAAGCGCCTGAACGAACGTGGCATCCGCCACGACGTCGAGCGCGTGATACAGCAGGGCTTCAAGTACACGCTGCTGTGCTCGGAGGTCGCGATCACCGCCGAGGAGAACGCACAGTTCACCGCCTGGGCGCGCGACAGCGCCGGCGGCCGGCTGGGGCTGTTCTTCCACGCGGCGTTCGGCACGCTGGCCGACAACATCGAGGCCGCCAGGCTCGCCGAGAAGGCCGGCGCCGACCTCGTCCTGCTGTCGTACCCGTCGACCTTCTGGCCCACGAGCGAGCAGGAGATCTACGACTACACCAAGGCCTTCTGCGATGCCACCGAGCTGGGCGTGATGCTGTTCCCCATCCCGACCTGGGGCTTCGAGCGCGTACACCCGGCCGGCATGTCGCTGGAGCTGATGCGCCGCCTGGTGAAGGACTGTGCCAACGTCGTCGCGATCAAGTCGGAGCAGGGATTCCCGCTGCCGGCCGGCATCTGCGAGATGTACCACCACTTCCGCGACGAGGTGGTGATCAGCTGCCCGATCGAGGCCGACGCGATCCCGTTGATGAGCCTGATGAAACTGCAGTTCTCCGGCACCAGCAACACGCAGTGGATGGGCGACTACTACCCGCGCGCGTTCGAACTGGCCCGTTCCGGGCGCTGGGAGGAAGCGATGCAGATGTACTGGAAGGTCAACCCCGCGCGCCAGGCCAACACGGCGGCGTCGGCCGCATCGGCCCCGGCCATCGGGGCGCTCAACCGCACGCAGTGGAAGTACCAGGACTGGCTGGCCGGCTTCAACGGCGGGCCGTTGCGCGCGCCATCGCTGCGCATCCCCGACCGTTTCATGAAGTCGCTGCGCCAGGGCCTCGTGGCCTCCGGCTGCGAGGTCACGTCCGACCCCGATGCGGCGTTCATCGTCGGTCGCCATCCCTGCTGAAGGAGTACCGACCATGAAACACCTGCTCAAGGACGCCGCACTCTGGCGCGAGGCCGCGTACATCGACGGCGCCTGGCTGGCCGAGACGCCGCACGGCCGCTATGCGCTGCACAACCCGGCCGATGGCACGCTTCTCGCCGAACTGCCGCGTTGCCGCGAGGGCGAGACCCGGCGCGCGATCGAGGCTGCCCAGGCCGCCTGGGGCCCGTGGCGGCGCAGCACGGCCAAGGCGCGCGGCGAGATCCTGCGCCGCTGGTATGAGCTGATGGTGCTGCACCGGGAGGACCTGGCGACGCTGATCACGCTCGAGGAAGGCAAGCCGCTGGCCGAGGCGCGCGGCGAGGTGGACTACGCGGCCGGGTTCGTGCGCTGGTTCTCGGAAGAGGCCACGCGCGTGCGCGGCGACGTGATCCCCGGCGTGAAGGAGACGCAGCGCATCATCGCGCTGCGCGAACCCATCGGCGTCTGCGCGGCCATCACGCCCTGGAACTTCCCGGCCGCGATGATCACGCGCAAGGCCGGTCCGGCGCTGGCCGCGGGCTGCACGATGGTGGTCAAGCCCGCCAGCCAGACGCCGATGACGGCGCTCGCGCTGGCCGTCCTGGCCGAGCGCGCCGGCGTGCCGGCAGGCGTGTTCAGCGTCGTCACCGGAAACGACACGCGCGCCATCGGCGGCGAGCTCACCGCGAATCCGCTGGTGCGCAAGATCACCTTCACCGGATCCACCGAGGTCGGTCGCGTGCTGCTCGCGCAAGCCGCGCAGACGATCAAGAAGTGCTCGATGGAGCTCGGCGGCAACGCGCCTTTCATCGTCTTCGACGACGCCGATCTAGACGCCGCCGCCGACGGCCTCATCTCGGCGAAATTCCGCAACACCGGCGAGTCGTGCATCGGCGCCAACCGCGTCCTGGTGCAGTCCGGTGTCTACGACGCGCTGGCCGCGCGCATCGTCGAGCGCGTCGCGAAGATGCGCGTCGGCAACGGCCTCGAAGAGGGCGTGAACCTCGGCCCGCTGATCGACGCTGCCGGCGTCGACAAGGTCGAGGAACACGTGGCCGACGCGCTGGCCAAGGGCGCGCGGCTGCTGCACGGCGGGCGCCGCCACGCCCTGGGCGGGAACTTCTACGAGCCCACGGTGCTGGCCGATGCGACGCCCGCGATGCGCATCGCGAGGGAGGAGACCTTCGGCCCTGTGATGCCGCTGTTCCGCTTCGACACCGACGACGAGGCCATCTCGATGGCCAACGACACCGAGTTCGGGCTCGCGGCCTACCTGTACAGCCGCGATGCGGCGCGCATCTGGCGCAACGCCGCGCGCATCGAGGCTGGCATGGTGGGCATCAACTGCGGGTTGATGTCCAACGAGGTGGCGCCGTTTGGCGGCATCAAGCAAAGCGGCCTGGGGCGCGAGGGATCCCACCTCGGCATCGACGAGTACGTGGAGGCGAAGTACCTCTGCTGGGACGGCCTGCAGGCCGAATGAGGGCGGATCTTCAGGCTTCGTCCGGCGCGTCGCCCCGCATCGACGACGGTCTGCCGGGAGGCATCGTCCGCGCTCAGATCTCGTCCATGTGCCTGGCCGCGGCTGCCAGCATGCCACGCAGCCAGACCAGGCCCGGGTCGTTCGTGCGGAACTTGTGCCACTGCGCGGACTGCTCCATGCGGTCGAACGGCATGGGCGTGGGCCGGATCTCGAGCGGAAACGCCTGCATCATGCGGCGCGCGATGCGCGCATGGACGGTCGCGATGTACTCGGTGCCCACGAGCATGGCAGGCAGCGTGACGAAGCTGTAGGTCGACACTGCCACGCGGCGGGTCACCCCGTAGCGCTTGAGGAACCAGCCTTCGAACGCATCGGCCTGGCCGCCGGCCGGCATCATCACCACGTGCCCGCCGTTGACGTAGCGGTCGAACGTCAACTCGCCCTGCGCCATGGTGCTGCCCCGCCACACCATGCACACGAAGTCCTCGTGATAGAGGACCTCGCGCGGATGGTCGGGCGACATGAAGCCGGTGGGAACGATGAGGAGGTCGGCCTCTCCTCGTTCGAGCTGCTTGTGCGGCGCCGAAACCTGCGGCAGGAATTCGAAACGGACCGTGCTCTGCGCCTTCGCAGCCAGTGCGAGCAGTGCGGGCGCCAGCACCATTTGCGTGTAGTCCGACGCCAACATGCGAAAGACGCGGTCGGTGCCGCTCGGATCGAACTCGGGCGGGTCGGCGATCGTGCTGTCGATGCGCAGCAGCACGTCGCGCACGGCCGCATGCAGGCTCTCGGCTCGTGGCGTGAGCTCCATCTTGCGGCCGATCTGCACGAGCAGTTCGTCGTCGAAGTAGTCGCGCAGCCGCCCGAGCGAGTTGCTCGCCGCCGATGCGCTGAGATTCAGCACTTCGGCGGCGCGGCTCACGCTGCGTTCCTTCAGCAGCACGTCGAGCGCCACGAGCAGGTTCAGGTCGAGCTTCTTGAATCTCATGAGCGCCATTTTGCGACGATCTTCGATCTAGGGCTAACCCTCGATCATTCGGTTCCACCGAAAGCAGGGCTTCATCGAAAGCGTTGTTCACAAGACGTTCGCCCCCCTAAGCTTCGCTCCATAGCTGCCATCACGGCGGCACAAAAGATCGGAGACAACGAATGGCCGTCGGCCAGGCGAGGGGCGTCATCGCGCCCGCGAAATCCAGCGTGACGCGGCCCGTGTCGCGCATCGTGGTCGTCGGTGCCGGCGTCGCCGGCCTGGCCTGCGCACTGGCATGCGCGCGCGCCGGGGCGAACGTCACGGTGCTCGAGGCCCGCGCAGAGTCGGCGCCCATCCCTGCGCACCTGGACATCGTGCCCAACCTGCTGCGCGACTTCGCGCGGCTGGGCATCGCCGAGGAATGCGTTCGCCGCGGCTTCGCCTATCACGGGCTGGCGGTCGTCAACGAAGACGGCCAGCACGGCTTCGAGGTTCCGACGCCGCGCCTGGCCGGCGTTCACCTGCCTTGCGCCGCCGGCATCGCCTACGACGAGGCACTCGATGTGCTGCGGACCGCCGCGCAGGCCGCCGGCGCGGTCATCGTTTCGGGTGACCGTGTCGACGGCGTCGATGCAGATGGCGGCCGTGTCGCGATGGTCGGCGGCAACTCCCTCGACGCCGATCTCATCATCCTGGCCACGGGCGCGAACTCGGCGCTCGCGACGCAGGTATTCGGCGCCCGCTGGCGCAGCACGCCCGCACAATCGTGGTGGCACGCGCTTCTGCCGCGTCCGACAGGACTCGAGCGCACCACCTGGATGGCCGGCGGTCCGGGGCGCCGTCTGCTCCTGGTGCCCGTCGACATGGCACGCGCGGGGGTGGCCGTCATTCGCACCCCAGCCATCGACCCGCGCACCGACGGTTCGGCGTTGCGCGACACGCTCGCCGGGTGGGGCCGGTTGCCCCGGCGCCTGGCGCAGTTGATGCAGCCCGAGACGCCGACGACCATCCGCACCGCGAACGTCACTTTCCTCGATCCACCGTGGTACCGCGGCGCGGTGGTCTGCGCGGGCGCGTGCGCGATCGCCGTGCCGCCCCCGTTCGGCCAGTCGGCCGCGCAAGCGCTGGAGGACGCAACGGTGCTGGGTGAACTGGTCGCGGCGAAGCTCGATCGCGCGTCGCTGCAGCAGCAATACATGTTCCGCCGGGGCGCGCGTGCCGGTCGGGTGCACGAACTCCTCGAACGCGCGCAGCGGTGGATGTCGCAGCCCGAACCCGCCACGAATCTGCTCGAGCTCGCGCGCGAGCTCGACGCCGTCATCGCGCGGCCCGCCTGACCCAACAAAGGAGCGATCAAATGATCAAGATGATGGCGGCGATCTGCCGCCGGCCCGGAATGACGCATGCCGAGTACGCTGCCTATGTGCAGCACGTGCACGGCGCCATTGCCACCGAGCACCCGGCAGGCCTGCGGCGATACGTGCAGAACCACGTGTTCGACGCGGCGTTCGGCGGTGGCGACGATCACGCGCATTCGTTGGTGCCGGCGCGCGACTCGGTCACCGAGCTGTACTGGGATAGCCCGAAGGACATGGCCGACACGTTCGCGCACGAACACGTGCGCACCCGGGTCGGCCCGGACGGCGCGAACTTCAGCGACCTCGACGTGGCGCTGAGCCTGGTGGCGCTCGAGGTCGAACAGCCGGTGCGGCAGCCCGCACGTGGCGCAGGGGCCAAGGTGATGCACTTCATGCGCGCTGCGCAGGACCTGGCGCTGCCCGAGTTCGTCGAACGCTGGGCCAGCGCGCACGATCGCGCACTTTCGGCGGCACCGGCTGCGGCCGAGGCCATTCGCCGCTGTGTCCACAGCCGGCAGATTCCCGAGTTCAACAAGATGCTCGCGTACTTCGGCGGCTCGGACGTCTTCTACGAAGGCGTGGGCAGCCTGTGGTTCGACGACGTGTCGTCGATTGGCGCGTTCCGCGCGTACGAGCGCGCGCTGCTCGAGATCAATGCGGATCCGAAGCGCGCCTTCTATCAGCCATCCCGGTCGTTCTTCCTCTACACGACGGAAATCCCGATCTTTCAACAAGGCAAGCAACCATGAAAATCATCGGACTCGATGCACTGGTGTTCGGCGTGGACGACGTCGCCGCCTGCGCGCAATACCTCACCGACTACGGCCTCGAGCCATCGGGCGACGGCCGCTTCGAGGCCCTCGACGGCACGGCGATCGTCGTCAGGGCCAAGGACGACGCGGCATTGCCCAAGCCGCTGGAAACCGGCAGCGCGCTTCGCGAGACCGTGTACGGCGTCGCCGATGCGGCCACCCTGGACGAGATCGAGAAAGAGCTGCGCAGCGACCGCAAGGTGACGCGCCAGGGTGGCGTTCTGCGCTGCTTCGACGACATGGGCTTCGCGCTCGCGTTCCAGGTGACGGTTCGAAAGCCGCTGCAGATGGCCTCCGAAGCAGCGAATGCGCCGGGCGCCGCGGCGGCGCGCGCGCCGAACGTCGTCGGCGTGTCCGAGGACGCGGAATTCGGCCTGCGCACGCTCTCGCACGTGGTGTATTTCGTGCCGGACATTGTCCGTGCCGAAGCGTTCTATGCGCGCCTGGGCTTCGTTCGCACCGACTTCTTCACCGACTGCGGTCCCTTCCTGAGGCCGGCGGGCACGCTCGACCACCACACGCTGTTCATGATCCAGACGCCGCCGTTCCTGAAGGGCGTCGAGCACTTCACGTTCCACCTGGGTGGCCCCACCGAGGTCATGCTGGCGGGCACGCGCTTCGTGAAGAAGGGCTATGAGTCGTTCTGGGGTCCGGGCAGGCACAAGTTCGGCAGCAACTGGTTCTGGTATTTCAACAGCCCGTTCGGCTGCCACGTCGAATACGACGCCGACATGGACCTGCATGACGCCAAGTGGACTGCGCGCGAAGCGGCCATGGGCGCCGATCAGTCGCAGGCGTTCCTCTTCCAGTATCGCGACAAGTGGGCGCCAGGCGGTCCCCCGCCGAAGGGAGCACGCTGAATGAGAGCCCAACGAATCCTCATCGTCGGCGGCGGCTTCTCCGGCATGTCGGCCGCGATCGAACTGCGCAAGCACGGCATCGACGTCGACCTCGTCGAGATCGACCCGGATTGGAGCATCTACGGCGCCGGCATCAGCCTCGGTAGCGCGACGCTGCGCGCGTTCCGCCAACTCGGGGTGCTGGACGAGTTCCTCGAGCTGGGAAGTGCGCAGGACGGCGTCTCGATCCGGCTGCCCCACGGCATCGAGGTCGGCCAGTTGCCCACGCCGCGGCTGGCGGGTGCCGACGTGCCGGGCGGCGGCGCGATCATGCGGCCCGTTCTGGGGCGCATCCTGGCCGATGCGACGCGCAAGGCTGGCACGAACGTGCGCCTGGGCTGCACCTTCAAGAGCATCGAACAGGACGCCGAAGGCATCGATGTGTCCTTCACCGACGGCACGCGCGGGCGCTACGACCTCGTCGTCGGCGCCGACGGTCTCTACTCGAAGCTGCGGCAGACCCTCTTTCCGGCAGCGCCCACGCCGCGCTACAGCGGCCAGGGCGTGTGGCGTGCGGTGGTGCCGCGGCCGCCCGAGATGGCAACGTGCACCATGTGGGTCGGCCCCAAGGTCAAGCCTGGCGTGAACCCGGTCTCCAGGACCGAGATGTACCTGTTCATCACCGAGCCGCGCGCGGAGAACGAGCGCCTCGATCCCGCCACGTTCGTGGAGCGCGTGCGTGCCCTTCTGGCCGACTTCCCCGCGCCTGAACTGCGGGCGATCAGCGCCGGGCTCGGGCCGCATTCCCAAGTCATCTACCGCCCGCTCGAAGGCCTGCTGATGCCGCGCCCCTGGTTCAGCGGCCGTGGCGTGCTGATCGGCGACGCGGTGCACGCGACCACGCCGCATCTCGCCTCGGGCGCCTGCATCGGCATCGAGGACGCCATCGTGCTGGCCGAAGAAATTGCGCGCCACGACGACGTCGAGGCTGCCCTCGGTGCGTTCGAGGCCCGGCGCTGGGATCGCTGCCGCATGGTGGTCGAGAACTCTGCGCGCCTGGGAGAGATCGAGATCGCCGGCGGCGACAAGGAAGAACACGCCCAGATCATGCGCACCTCGCTCATGGCGCTTGCCCAACCGATCTGACGCAACCCGGATCCATAACAAGAGGAGACATCATGAACGACCCGAAGAGACTGCGACTCACGCTCGCGGCGATGGCCGCATTGCTCGCCTGCAATGCCTGGGCCACCGAGATCGAAACTGACAATCCGGATTGGAGCCTGCGCTTCGACAACACCGTCAAGGCCAGCACGATCTATCGCACGAAGTCCGCCAACCCGGTGCTGGCCGATTCGTTTCGCCTGCTCGTGCCGGGCGTGCCCGCTTCGGCGTTTCCGCAGGCGCTGAACTTCAACGCAGGCGACGACAACTTCCGGCATCGCGGCTTCGTGTCGAAGCGCATTGACCTGCTCAGTGAATTCGATGCCGTGTACCGGCGGGACTTCGGGTTGCGCGTGAGTGGCGCCGGGTGGTACGACGCGTCCTATCGTGGCAGGACCGACGCGACCGATGCCACCAACGGCCAGACGCCGATCGACGAGTTTCCGTCGGGTACCCGCGACCTCGCGGGGCGGAAGGCGGAGCTGCTCGACGCCTTCGTGTTCGGCGGCTGGGACCTGGGGCAAGGCAGCAAGGTGACGGCCCGCCTGGGCCAGCATTCGGTGCTGTATGGCGAGAGCCTGTTCTTCGGGGACAACGGCATCGCCAGCGCGCAAGGACCCACCGACATCTTCAAGCTGCTGTCCTCGCCCAATGCCCAGTTCAAGGAGATCATCCGCCCGGTGCCGCAGGTGTCGGGGCAGCTGCAGTTGTCGCCCGATCTTTCGGTGGGGGCCTACTACCAGTTCCGCTGGGAGGCCGACCGCCTGCCGCCGGCGGGCAGCTTCTATTCCACGGCGAACACCCCGTGGGGCTCGTCGCAGCCGGAGTTCGTGGGCATCAGCGCTGGGCCGCTTGCCGGCAACTACGTGCTCGCGCCCGGCGGCGACGTGCACCCGCGCGACACGGGCCAGTTCGGCGCGCAGCTCAAGTGGCGCGCGGCGGAGACCGACTTCGGCGTCTATGCCGCGCGCTACCACGCCAAGGACGGCCAGCTGTACGGCAACCTCAACGTGGCTGCGCCGAATGCCAGCAACTGGTACTACGTCTTTCCCGAGGCGATCAAGACCGCCGGCGTGAGCGCGAGCCATTCCGTCGGCGACGTGAACTTCGCCGTCGAGGCGTCGATGCGCTGGAACATGCCCCTGCGCAGCACGAACATGGTCTATCCGGGTGCGCTCGCACCGGAACCCGCCTACGCAACGGGCCGCACCGAACACGTGAACCTGTCGTGGCTGGCGTCGCTCGGCCCGAACTTCCTGGCGCGCGAGAGCAGCTTCGTCGGCGAACTCGCCTGGAACCGTGTCGCGAGCCTGGACGACCCGGCCGCCGAGCTCGACGCCGGCCGCACGCGCAGCGCTACCGCCGTGCAATTCGTGTTCACCCCGAGCTATCGCCAGATCCTGCCGGGACTGGACCTCAACGTGCCGGTGGGCGTGCGCTACACGCTGGACGGCCGCTCGGCGGTCACTTCCTGGGATCCGCGCGGCAGCGGGAGCGCGACGATCGGGGTGGAAGGGAACTACCTCGGGGTGTGGCAGTTCGGCGCCACGTATACGCAGTTCATCGGCAAGGCGACACCCTTCGTGGAGTTCTCGCCGCTGCTCACGGGCGGCGCGCCGATCTATGCGACGGGCAACGCGCTGGCGGACCGCAACAACATCGCGCTGTCGCTGCGGCGGACCTTCTGATTCAGAAAATGGAGACAAGCATGAAGCCAAACATCCTGGTGGCGGCCGCGCTGGCCGCGTTTGTGGGCATCCCCGCGTTTGCGGCGGTCGGTGCGGAAGACGCCGCCAAGCTCAAGTCGGAGCTGACGCCGCTGGGCGCTGAACGGGCCGGCAACAAGGACGACAGCATCCCGGCATGGACCGGCGGCTACACGACGCCGATCGCCGGCGACAAGCCGGGCGGGCGACGCGGCGATCCGTTCAAGGACGAGAAGCCGCTGATTTCGATCACGGCTGCGAACATGGCTCAATATGCCGACAAGCTGACCGACGGGCAACGTGCCTTGCTCAAGAAGTACGCCGACTACCACATCGACGTGTACAAGACGCACCGCACGGCCGCGGCGCCGCAATGGGTGTACGACAACACGTTCAAGAACGCGACCCGTGCGAAGCTCGACGCCGACATCGAGCACGGCGGCTACGGCGGCATCCCGTTTCCGATCCCGAAGAGCGGCGCCGAGGTGATGTGGAACCACATGCTGCACTGGCGCGGCACGTCGTGGCAATTCATTTCAGCGCAGTACCAGATCACCGCCGACGGTCGCGCCGTGATGACCTCGGACGGTATCGGCGACCAGCAGATGCCGTACTACTTCCCGGACGGCTCCGTGGAGGCATTCGAGAAGTCGGGCGGGCCGTACTGGCAAGTCCGCCTGCTCAACGTCGGGCCGGCGATTCGCGCGGGCGAGGCGATCGCCGGCGGCACCAAGCTCGACGGCTCCAAAGACGAGGCCTGGGTCTACCTCACCGGCCAGCGGCGCGTGCGCAAGCTGCCGAACCCGTGCTGCGACACGCCCACACCGGCGGCGGCGGGCGTGCTCGGCTTCGACGAGATCGAAGTGTGGACGGGTCGCCTCGATCACTTCGACTGGAAGATCGAGGGCAAGAAGGAGATGTTCATCCCCTACAACGACAACAGGCTGATGCAGCCGAAGTCGGACAGCGAGGTGTTGGGAAAGCACGGCGTGAATCCGGATCACATGCGCTGGGAACTGCACCGCGTGTGGGTGGTCGATGCCACGTTGCGTGCCGGGCAGCGGCACCAGACGCCCAAGAGCCGCTACTACTGCGACGAAGACACGTGGATGTGCGTGCTGGGCGACCGTTGGGACGCGAACGGCCAGCTCTGGAAGACGCTGTGGATGGCGAGCTTCGTGGCCCCGGATCTGCCAGGCGCGGTGAGCTTCTCGTTCGGCTTCAACGACCTGCTCTCTGGCGCGGCCTATGTGTCGAACCTGTACAACAGCAAGTCGTCGCAATATCCGCTGAAGCCGCGCTATCCCGACAGCGCGTTCACCGGCGACGCCCTCGCCGCAGAGAGTGTGCGCTGAAGTGAAAGCCGTGCTTCGCCGGTCAGCCTTCTTGCTCGCCGCCATCGCGCTCGTGCCCTGGCCGGCGCAAGCAGGCCCCGTTGCCGACGCGCTCGACCGCCCCGCACTGTCGGTGCGCAACCCCGATCGGGCGGTGCTGCTGGGTGCGGCCCGCGCCGGCTCGCGCATCGTGGCCGTGGGCGAGCGTGGCATCGTCATCGTGTCCGACGACGAGGCGCGGCACTGGAAGCAGGCGGGCGCGCCGGTCAGCGTCACGCTCACCGCCGTGAAGTTCGCGGACAAGGACGTTGGCTACGCAATCGGCCACGGTGGCGTCGTTCTCGGCACGGCCGACGGCGGGCGGCGCTGGAAGCGCCTGCTCGACGGCCGCCTCATCGGCCGGGTGATGCTGGCGGCCGCGAAGGCGAGCGGCAACGCCGCGGCCTTGAAGTCCGCCGATCGCCTGGTGAACGACGGGCCCGACAAGCCGCTGCTGGACATGCTCGTGTTCGATGCGAAGCGCGTCCTCGTGGTCGGTGCCTATGGCATCGCCCTCTTCACCGAGGACGGTGGCGCCAGCTGGAGCTCCTGGTGCGCGCGGCTCGACAATCCGAAGGAACTGCATCTGTACGCGGTCCGGCAACGAGGAGGGCGCATCGCCATCGCGGGCGAGCAGGGCCTCGTGCTGCAGTCGCTCGACGGCGGCGCCAGCTTCAAGCGGCTTGCGGTGCCGTACGCCGGAAGCTTCTTCACGGCGGAACTGCCCGACGACGGGACGATCGTCGTCGCGGGCCTGCGTGGCAACGTGTGGCGCTCCGCCGATGACGGCGCCAGCTGGGGCCAGGTGGCGTCGCCCATGCCCGTGTCGATCACGGCATCGGCGCTGCGCGCGGACGGCGAAATGCTTTTCGCCAACCAGGCCGGGATGATCCTGGGCGCGCAGGGCGGAGCGCTGCTGCCGTTGAACGCAATCCCGCTGCCGCCCGTCAATTTCGTGCTGGCGCTGGACCGTTCGCGCGTGCTCGCGTTCACGGTCCAGGGCCTGCAGCTCGTCGAATCCAGAGGCGCGGATGACGCCCGCAAAGGCGCATCGCAATGACCACCGAATTCAATCCACGCTCCGGCTCCGTCGTCGAGCGTGCCCTGTTCAACCACCGCGTCCTCGTCATGGTGCTGTGCCTGGTGTTGACTGCGGTACTGGGCTGGCAGGCGACGAAGCTTCACCTGAACGCGAGCTTCGAAAAGACGATCCCTACCCACCAGCCTTACGTCGGCAACTTCCTGAAGTACCAGGGCGAGCTCAACGGCCTGGGCAACGCGGTACGAATCGCGGTCGAGAACCCCTCCGGAACGATCTACGACGCACGCTACCTCGACACGCTGCGCAGGCTCAGCGACGAAGTGTTCGTCGTGCCCGGGGTGGCGCGCAACCAGATGAAGTCGCTGTGGACGCCGACGACGCGCTGGGTCGGCGTGACCGAGGAAGGGCTCGAAGGCGGCCCCGTGATCCCGGACGGCTACGACGGCTCGGCGCGCTCGCTCGGACAGTTGCGCGCGAACATCGAACGCTCCGGCGAACTCGGGCAGCTCGTCGCGTTCGACGGGAAGTCCAGCGTGATCTACGTGCCACTTCTTGGCAATGATGCGGAAGGCCGGCCGCTCGACTACGTCCAGTTCGCCGAGCGCATGGAGAGCCTGCGCGCGAAGTACGAATCGCAGGGCGTACGGATCCACATCACCGGCTTCGCCAAGATCATCGGCGACCTGATCGACGGCGTTCGCGCGGTGCTCGCGTTCTTCGGACTCGCCGTCGTGATCGCCGCGGTGATGGTGTTCTGGTACACGCGCTGCATCCGCTCCACGCTGCTCGTCGTCGCGGCATCGCTCGTGGCGGTCGTCTGGCAGCTCGGCCTGCTGCCCACGCTGGGCTACTCGCTCGATCCGTATTCGATCCTCGTGCCCTTCCTCGTCTTCGCGATCGGCATGAGCCACGGCGCGCAGAAGATGAACGGCATCATGCAGGACGTGGGTCGCGGCATCGACAAGCTCGTCGCGGCGCGCTTCACGTTCCGCCGACTCTTCCTGGCCGGGCTGACGGCACTGCTCGCCGACGCAGTGGGCTTCGCGGTGCTGCTGGTGATCGACATCCAGGTGATCCGCGAACTGGCGATCGCCGCGTCGCTGGGTGTCGCCGCGCTGATCTTCACCAACCTCATCCTGCTGCCCATCCTGCTGTCGTACACCGGCGTCAGCCCGAAGGCGGCGCGCCGCAGCCTGCGCGCGGAAGAAGGCGATGCCGGCGGTGCAGCCAAGCATCCGCTGTGGGCCTGGCTGGACCGCTTCACGCAGCGGCGCTACGCCGCGATTGCCGTGACGGGTGCGCTGGTGCTCGGATCGCTGGGCTTCGCGGCCAGCACGCGACTGTCGATCGGCGATCTTGATCCCGGGGCGCCGGAGCTGCGGCCGGCCAGCCGCTACAACCGCGACGTCGCGTTCATGAACGCCGCCTATGGCGCTTCGAGCGATGTGCTGGCCGTGCTCGTGAAGACGCCCGAAGGCCAGTGCTCGAAGTACGACACGCTGAACAAGGTCGACGCGCTCGAATGGGAATTGAGGCAGCTCGACGGCGTGGAGACGACCAACACGCTCGCACTCCTCAACCGCCGGGTGCTCACCGGCCTGAACGAAGGCAATCCGAAGTGGTACGAGTTCCTGCCGAACCAGGACATGCTCAACACCGTCACGTCCGGAGCGCCGCGGGGCTTGTACAACGAGAGTTGCGGCCTGCTGACGGTCTACGTGTTCCTGCGGGATCACAAGGCGGAGACGCTCAATCGCGTGCTCGAGCACGTCGAATCGTTCGCCGCTGCCAATGACACCGCGGACGTGAAGTTCCTGCTCGCTGCGGGATCCGCCGGCATCGAGGCCGCGACCAACATCGTGGTCAAGAAGGCATGGCACCAGATGCTGCTGCTGGTCTACGCCGCGGTGGTGCTGCTGTGCTTCGTGACCTTCCGCTCCTGGCGCGCGGTGCTGGTCGCCGTGGTTCCCCTGGTGCTGACGTCCATGCTCGCCGAAGCGCTGATGGTGGCCCTGGGCATGGGTGTGAAGGTGGCGACGCTCCCGGTGATCGCGCTGGGTGTGGGCATCGGCGTGGACTACGCGCTGTACATCCTGTCGGTCACGCTGGCGCAACTGCGCGCCGGCGCGAGCCTGTCCGCGGCCTACTACCGCGCGTTGCTCTTCACTGGCAAGGTCGTGATGCTCACCGGCGTGACGCTCGCGATCGGCGTGGTCACCTGGGTCGCGAGCCCGATCAAGTTCCAGGCCGACATGGGCCTGCTGCTGGCCTTCATGTTTCTCTGGAACATGCTGGGCGCGCTGGTGCTGATTCCCGCGCTCGCCCACTTCCTGCTCGCTCCCGAGCGGCGCACGAGTGCCGACGCACAGCCGGTGGGCGCACGGTCGGCACACGTAAACGAGGCCTCACGATGACATATCTTCGCAACGCCTGGTACGTCGCCGGCTTCGACGACGAGCTCCGGCCGGGAGAATTGCTCGCCCGTACCTACCTCGGCGAGAACGTCGTTCTGTTCCGCGCGTCGGACGGCACGCCGAGGGCCCTGCAGGATCGTTGCCCGCACCGCTTCGCGCCGCTGTCGGCGGGCAAGCTCGTGGGCGACGCGATCCAGTGCGGATACCACGGCCTGACTTTCGACGCGGGCGGCGCTTGCGTTCGCAACCCTCACGGTCCCGCTCCGAAGGCTGCATGCGTGAAGCCGTATGCGTTGCGCGAGCGCCATCGCCTGCTCTGGATCTGGATGAGCGACGCGGCGAGCGCGGACGAAACGATGATCCCGGACTTCGGCGCCGTGGCGGCCGCGCCGGAAGACGCCTGCTTCCGCGGCTACCTGCCCACCGCGTGCGACACGATGCTCCTGGTCGACAACATCCTCGACCTGTCGCACGTCGACTATCTGCACCCGAGCACGCTGGGCAGCGGCGCAATCTCGCGCACCAAAGCGACGGTCGAGGACCTCGCCGAGCGCAGTCTCAAGGTCTCCTGGATTTCCAGCGGCGACCTTGCCCCGCCCGCGTTCGACAGGGAACTGCGCGAGCAGGGCCGGCCTACCGATCAGTGGACCGAGGTCACGTGGACCGCACCGTCGAACATGCTGCTGTCGGTGGGGGCCACCTTGCAAGGCGAAGCCCGCAACCAGGGCATCTCCACCCTGAATCTTCATCTGGGCACGCCCGAACGCCCCGGTCACACGCACTACTGGTATTGGTCTACCCGCGACTTCGCCGTTTCCGCAGAGGCCAACGCGTTCATCCGGCCGATGGTGGAGAACGTGTTTCGCGGCGAGGACAAGCCGATGCTCGAAGCGCAGCAGAGCCGCATGGGCGACGCCGATTTCTGGTCGCTCAAGCCGGTGCTGCTGACGCCCGATGCAGGCGCCGTGCGTGCGCGGCGCAAGCTCGCGGCGCTCATCGAAGCGGAACGGAGCAAGGCGTGATGCGCTCCTGCCGCTGATACCCCCCACTTCATTCCGGAGAACCCCTTGTTCCGCTACTTCCCCACCAACTACGTCTGGAACCTGTCCGTCGACCTCGCGATCGAGATGGGCGCGCGCATCGGCGAGATCGAAGAGATGTGCGCCCCGCTCCAGGAGGCGGCCAAGGCGCCGGATGCCTCCGGAACGAAGGCCTTCCGGGAGACCTGGGCCAGGATGGCCGACAAGCTCTGTTCGCTCGCGGAAGAAGACGAGGCGCGCGGGCGCCTGTTGTCTGCCGGCGAGAAATACAAGCGCGCGGCTTCCTACCTGCTCACGTGCGAACGGCTGCAGGCACATGGCGCGCCGGGCCGGATGGAGCTGTACGGCCGTGAACTCGATCTTTTCACCCGTGGCGTCGCCTTGGCCAAGGAGAACTGCGTGCGCGTGGAGATCCCCTACGAGGGCGGTCACCTGAGCGCCTTGTACGTGCGCGCCGAAGGCGTCCAAGGCCGCGCCCCGGTGCTCGTGCAGCTCAATGGCCTCGATTCCACGAAGGAGATGAAGTACCTGGTCGGCCTTCCGGGGTGGCTGGCCAGGCGCGGCGTGTCGTCGCTCATCGTCGACCAGCCCGGAACGGGCGAGGCCTTGCGCCTGCACGGCCTGCCGGCGCGCTTCGACGCCGAACACTGGGCGAGCAAGGTCGTCGACTGGCTGGAGACGCGCGACGACGTGGACCCGAAGCGCATCGGCTGCGAAGGCGTGTCGCTGGGCGGGTACTACTGTCCGCGCGCCGTCGCATTCGAGCCGCGCTTTGCATGCGGCGTCGCCTTTGGCGCCAACCACGACTGGCGCGACGTGCAGAAGAAGCGCCTGGAAAAGGAAGGCAACTTCCCGGTGCCGCACTACTGGGCGCACGTGTGCTGGGTGTGGGGGGCGAAGGACGTCGAGGAGTTCATGAAGATCGCCGAGAACGTGCACCTGGATGGCGTCGTCGAACGCATCAAGGTGCCTTTCCTCGTGACCCATGGCGAGAAGGACTCGCAGATCCCGCTCAAGTGGGCACACCGCACCTACGAGCAACTCGTGAACAGCCCGAAGCGCGAGCTGAAGATCTTCACGGACCGCGAGGGCGGCGCGCAGCACGCGAGCTTCGACAACTCCATCAACCCGGGCCACTACATCGCGGACTGGGTCGCCGAAACCCTGGGCGGAAGGACGGCCTGAGCGCATGGGACAAGTCGTACGCCTGTGCCATGGCAGCGAGCTGGCCGAGGGGAGCGCGCGCGGGTTCGATCTGCACTCGCACGGCCGCGACACCCTGTTCGTCGTGCGACGCAACGGATTCCACGCCTATCGCAACGCGTGCCCGCACTGGGAAGGCACCTCGATGCCGTGGCGCAAGGACGCCTACCTGAACGCTGACGCGACGCGCATCGTGTGTTCCGCGCACGGCGCGCAATTCGACATCGAGACGGGCGTCTGCCTGATCGGGCCGTGCCCCGGCCAGGCGCTCGAGCACGTGCCGCTGATCGAAACCGAAGACGGTTCCCTCCATGTCGACCAGGTGATGCAATGAACAAGCCCAATCCACTCAAAGGCTGGCAGGTCGACCGCGCCGCCATCCGTCACGTCGGCCGCGACCTGCAGCGCCCCGAATGCATCCTCGCCGAACGGGACGGCACGCTTTGGGCCGCGGATGCGCGCGGCGGCGTGATGCGCATCGCAGCCGATGGCGGCCAGCGACTCGTCGTGCCGCAGCAGCCGGCCGGGACGCCGTCGGCTGCCGATTTCAACACCCGCTACGTGCAAAGCCAGGGTTCGCTTCCCAACGGCATGGCCTTTCTCGCCAACGGCGACTTCATCGTCGCCAACTGGGGCAGCGACGCCGTCGAGGTGATGACGCGCGATGGCCGGGTGAAGCGGCTGTTCGACACGATCGACGGCCGGCCGCTCGGCAAGGCCAACTTCGTGCTGCGCGACAGCCGCGGCCGCGTATGGCTCACGGTGACCACGCGCATGCAGCCGTGGACAGATTCGATCAACGCGCGCGCCCGCGACGGCTACATCGCGTTGATCGACGAGAAGGGCGTGCGCATCGTCGCCGACGGCTTCGAAGGAACCAACGAAGTTCGCCTCGATGCCAACGAGGAGTGGCTCTACGTCGTGGAAAGCAACGGGCGGCGCATCTCGCGGCTTCGAATCCAGCAAGACGGTTCGCTGACGGGACGGGAAGTCTACGGGCCGGCCACGCTCGAAGGCTTTCCCGATGGCTTCGCCTTCGATGCGCACGGGAACCTGTGGGTCACGCTCGTGATGACCGACAAGCTCATCGCCATCACGCCCGAAGGCGAGGTACTCACGCTGCTGGACGACAGCAATCCGGAGGCGGCGCGCCGCCTCGACCAGCACTACGAAGCGCGCACGCTCACGCCCGAGATCATGGGGGCATGCGCGGGAACGCTCGCGCCCTGGATGGCGAGCCTCACCTTCGGCGGCCCCGACCTGCGCACCGTGCTCCTCGGCAGCCTTCGCGGAACGACCTTGCCCAGCTTCCGCTCGCCCGTCGCCGGGCTCCCTCTCGTGCACTGGAACGAACGATGAAACTCGCCACCCTCCGCAACGACCACAAGGACGGTCGACTCGTCGTCGTCTCGCGCGACCTGAAGCGCGCCGTCGACGCGAGTGCGATCGCCCCCAGTCTGCTGGCCGCCGTCGAAACCTGGGCGACTTCGTCGCCGCGCCTGCTCGCGCTGTACGAGCGCGTGAATCAGGGCCGGGCCGAAGGTGCGTTCGATTTCGTTCCGAGCGAGGCGGCCGCACCGCTGCCGCGCGCGCCGCAGTGGTGCGACGGATCGGCCTTCCTGAACCACGGACACCTGATGGAGAAGGCCTTCAACATCGCGCCGATTCCCGACATGGACTCGATCCCGCTGATGTACCAGGGCGCCTCGGACGACATGCTGGGCGCGATGGACGACATTCCGCTGCCGGATGAAGCGCACGGCATCGACTTCGAAGGCGAGTTCGGCGTCATCGTCGACGAGGTGCCGATGGCGTGCGCGCCGCAGCTCGCGCGCCAGCGCATCTTGCTGCTGGTGCAGATCAACGACGTGAGCCTGCGCGCCTTCGGCCCGCGCGAGATGCGCACCGGCTTCGGCTTCTTCCATGCCAAGCCGTCGTCCAGCTTCGCGCCGGTGGCCGTCACCCCCGACGAGATCGGCGAAGCCTGGCGCGACGCCCGCGTCTGCCTCGACCTGCACGTCGCCCACAACGGCCAGCGCTTCGGCGAGCCGAACGGCAGCGAGATGAACTTCGGCTTCGACCAGCTGATCGCGCATGCCGCTGCCACGAGGCGCTTGCGCGCGGGAACGATCATCGGGTCGGGCACCGTGTCGAACGCGGGCGGCAAGAAGGGCTCGGCCTGCATCGCCGAGCGCCGCGCCATCGAAGCCATCGCGAGCGGCGGGCCCGCGACGGCGTTCCTGAAGTTCGGTGATCGCGTGCGCATGGAAGCGCGCTGGCGCGACGCCCCGGTCTTCGGCGCGATCGACCAGCGCGTGGTCCGCGCCGCAACGCCATGACCCGCCACTGCGACGCCCATTTCACCGGTGCGGAGCGCGCGCAGGGCGCCCGGTTCGCGCCGTGCCGTTCGCGGTCGGCGACGCCCCTGCCCGTACTCGATCTCTGAAAGAAGGACACCCTCATGCCTCGCTTCGTCGACCTTTCCATCTATCTGGAGAACGACGTGCTCTCCGATCCGCCCCCACTGGCACCGAAGATCACGTACCAGAAGCACACCGACACGCTCAAGGAATTCATGGCCATGCTGCCGGGCACCACCGAGGCCGACTTTCCGGACGGCGAGGCCGCCGCCGCGGAATGGGTCACGCTCACGACGCACAACGGCACCCACCTCGATGCGCCGTATCACTTCCACTCGACGCAGGATGCGAAGCTCGGGGACAAGAAGCCGTCGATCACCATCGACCAGGTGCCGCTGGACTGGTGCTTCCGTCCCGGCGTGAAGCTCGACTTCCGCCATTTCGCGGACGGCTATGTGTGCACGGCGGCCGACGTGGAAGCGGAGCTCGAGCGCATCGGGCACGTGCTGAAGCCGTTCGACATCGTCGTCGTGAACACGCGCGCCGGCTCGCGCTACGGCCACAAGGACTTTCTGTCGGCCGGCTGCGGCATGGGCTACGAGGCGACGATGTACCTGCTGGAACGCGGCGTGCGCCTGACCGGCACCGACGCGTGGAGCTGGGACGCGCCGTTCTCCTACACCGCGAAGAAGATCGAGGAGACGGGTGACAAGTCGCTGATCTGGGAAGGCCACAAGGCGGGCCGCGACATCGGCTACTGCCACCTCGAGAAGTTGCACAACCTCGAGGCCCTGCCGGGCGACGGCTTCACGATCAGCTGCTTCCCGCACAAGATCCGCGGGGCATCCGCGGGTTGGACGCGCGCGGTCGCGATCTTCGAGGACTGACATGCGGGTCCTGGTCTCTGGTGCAGGCGGATTCATCGGCTCGCGGCTGGGCGATCTGCTGCGCGCGCGCGGGTGTGTCGGCGACAGGCGCATCGGTGCGCTGGCGTTGGCTGATCGCCGCCTGGCCGATGTTGCGGGAGGTGCCCTCGTGCTCGAAGGGGATCTGGCGTCCGCGTCGGTGCTGCACCGCATCGCGGACTTCCGGCCCGACGTCGTCTTCCATCTCGCCGCCATTCCCGGCGGCGCGGCCGAGTCGGACTACGCGCTCGGTCGGCGCGTGAACCTCGACGCCACGCTCGCGCTGTTCGAGCGGCTCGCGAACCGCGACAAGCCGCCCGTCGTGGTGTATGCGAGCAGCATCGCGGTGTACGGTACGGACTTGCCGAAGGTCGTGACGCCCGAGACGCCGCTTCGACCGCCGCTCACTTACGGCGCGCACAAGCTCGCATGCGAAATCCTGCTGGCCGATTTCAGCCGCCGGGGCCTGCTCGACGGCCGTTCGATCCGCTTGCCGGGAATCGTCGCGCGGCCGCGCGAACCTTCGGGACTCGCGTCGGCGTTCATGAGCGACCTGCTGCATGCCTTGCGCGCCGGTGAACAATTCACCTGTCCCGTGTCGCCTCAGGCCACGGGGTGGTGGATGTCCGCGCCGCGTTGTGCGGAGAACATCGTGCACGCTGCAGCGATGGAAGTCCCAGCTGCGGATCCGGCACGTGCCTGGCCGATGCCCGTCTTGCGCCTTTCGATCGCGCAGGTGATCGAAACCTGCGCCACGATGTTCGGCGACGATCGCCGTGACCGGGTTCGTTTCGAGCCGAACGAGAAGCTCGAGGCAGTGTTCGGCCGCTATCCACCGCTGGACGACAGCGCAGCGCGCGCCCTCGGGTTGCGCGACGACGGCTCGCCCGAGAACCTGATTCGCCGGGCAACCGGCATGGAGCAAACGCAATGACGACAGTACCCGCTTCTCCGCGTAGATCCGGCAGGGCGGCGCTGCTGCTCGGGCATTGCGCCGCGATGGCCGACATGGCGGCATTGCCGGTGTGGATAGGCGCACTCGTGGCGTACTACGGCTTCAACCCGCAGCAGGCCGGGGGGCTCGTCACCCTGTTCCTGAGCGGAGCGGTGGCGGCGAGCATCGTCTGCGCGTCGTTGTTCCACCGCGCCAATGGACGTGTGCTGGCCACTGCCGGATTCGCCGCGGCGTCCGCGCTCTTCTTCGCGTTGACGAGAACCTCGGCCTTCGGGCCGATGGCGCTTCTTCATGTGCTCGCCGGCGTGGCGGTGGGCTGCGCTGCCAGCGCCACCCACGGCACGATCGGCCGCAGCATGCATCCGCACCGCCTGTTCGCGCTGTCGGGCTTCGCACTCGGCCTGTTCGCACTGCTCTTCCTCGGCATCGTGCCCGTGCTCGTCCAGCGCCTCGGCGGCGAGGCGATGTTCGCAGCGCTGTCGGCCGTCATGGGCGCGGCCGCGCTGCTGTCGCTGATGGCCTTCCCCCGGCCGGACCTGCCGCCGCCGTCCGTCGCGGCGGGCAGGGCGGCCATGCATCCGGAGGTCTGGTTCCTCGTCATCGGCGTCACCATGATCGCGCTCAACCAGGCGATGGTCTTCAGCTTTGTCGAGCGCATCGGCATCGATCGCGGATTCGGGGCGCCGTTCGTGCAAGGCGTGCTCATCGCCCTCGGCGTGGTCAACCTCGTCCCGGCGCTGCTGGCGGCGGTGCTGGAGACGCGCATGCACGGCCGCACGGCCTTGCTGGCCGGGCCTGTCGTCCAGGCGATCATCTTCATCGCGCTGACGCAAAGCCACGGGGCCGCGCCTTACGCGATCTCTGCCGCGGTCTGCGTGTTTCCGGTCTTGTTCACCCATACCTTCGCGTTCGGCATGCTCGCCCGGCTCGACCCGAGCGGACGAACGACCGCCGCAACGGCCGCGATGGTGATGATCGGCGCGGCTTGCGGACCCGTGATCGCGGGTACGCTGGTCCAGGGCTTCGGCTATGCGAGCCTCGGCATCTCCGCCGTCGTTCTCGCGACGGCGGCCCTGCTGTGCTTCGCGCGTGTGCGCGCGCCGCGGCCGCATGCCCTGCCGGTTTGAGCCGCCCGGCTTCAGGCGCGCGGCCCGGGCGCGCTTCGGGAGCCCTCACCCCCTGTCGCCCCCTAATTTGCACACGCTCGCACATGGACACTCGCCCCGCCCCTGCCTAGCATCTGCTGGCACCGGCACTCGACCGTGTGGCGCACCGGGGGAGGCACAAGCCAATGCGGGGTCGGAGCAGGTGGATGTCGGCGATCGTGGCGATGGCGTTGGCGACGTTCATCGTTGGCGCCGCCGCCAGGAGCAATGCAGCGAACGCACGCAGCGCCGCGTCGAGCGCCGAGCAGGCCCTCGCGGCGGCAGCGGCGGCGAGCCAGGTGGTCGCGAGCGCGGTGACGGCGCTCGAGATCGCCAAGGGAACTGCGGCCAGCAGTGCCGTTCTCGCCCAGTCTGCCGCGGCCAGCGCGGCCGAGGCGAAGGCTGCCGTCGAAACGCTCGCGGGCTCCGCGGCCCCGATGCGCGCATGGGTACTGGACCTCTCGGGCGTCATCGCCTCCACGCTGGCCTTCGCCGCACTCGTCTTCGGGCTCCTGGCCGTGCTGCAGGCCCGACGTCTCGGCCGCATCCGGTTCCGGAGCCACTGGGGCGGCTTCGGCGGCTCTGGCACCGGCTGGGAACTCGATTCGCCGGCGATCAGCCTGGCCGTCGCGGGCGTGTTCTCCCTGGCGGCCTGCGTCATCGTCGCCGGCCTGCTGCAGAGCACCGACACGCGGCCGCCCGCTGGCGCTGACACCGCGGTGGCCAAGGCCGCCAGGACCGCCAAGCCGGCCCACTGACCACCACCGCGCCATGCCGCTGCACATCCGCCCCAACGCCGAGCCGTTCAGCCCGCAGGCGCGACCCGGACGGCAGGTCATCCAGCCGATCCTGGCGCAATCCAACGGCGGCCGGCTGCTCAAGCAGGAGCTGCGCCGCTACTGCAACGGCGAGGTGCGCGGCCGCTCCTTCCTCATCGCCGGACACCGGGGCTCGGGCAAGACGACATTGGTCGATGACGCGCTCCTGCGATTCCAGATCGACGCCGCTGCGGGCGAGCTGCTGATGAAACCGCTGCCGGTGTACCTGCTGGGGCCGACGCTGCTCGAGGAGGATGACGAGGACGCCGCCTACGGGCGACCCGCCTCCGCCCCGCCAGAGGTGCATCCCGCCCCGTCGCAGCCACCCGCGCTGACGGTCAGCATGATCAACAACAACGCCGCCCCGTCCACCCCGCCGCCGTCGCAGGGCGAGGACGACCTGATGCACCGCGTGTTGATCCAGGTCGTGCTGGGACTGCACCAGGCCGTGGCCAAGCAGTTCGTCGATCGCTTCCACGAACAGGCGCGCGTGCCCGACCTGAAGACGGCGGCCGAGATCGACGAGCTGTGCGAGATCGCGGCGCAGTTCGAGATCGAGCTCACCGAGGCCCCGCCGCCGTCGCGGCTGCACGAGTTCTGGCAGCTCGCGGGCAGGGCGCGCGACGGCGTGCTGTTCGACACCGTCGCGCCCTGGCGGGTTCGGCACGGCATGCGCGAGCTGGTCGCGCTCACGGGGGTGACGCACGCGCACCAGCGCGTGTCCGGCGAGCTGAAGGAGCAGGACGACCAGCGCACCGGCCGCAGCAAGAGCACCGAGGTCGCGACGGGCTACGAAGGCAAGATGGTCGAGATGCTCAAGCCGCTGCTGTCGGTGCTCAGCGGGGCGGCGGTGGCGAGCGCGACGGCGGTGCACGGCTCGAGCACCACGGCGCTCGGGCTCGGCCTGCTCACCACGCTCGCGGCCGGACTGTTCCTGCGGGTGTCCACGACCACGTCGCACAAGCGCGAGCGCCTGGTCGACCGCACGTTCATCCCCGACCTCAGCATCAAGACGCTGCACCGCCTGCTGCCTTCGCTGATCGAGCGCCTGCAGGACGCCGGCCTCGCGCCGGTGTTCATCGTCGACGAGCTGGACAAGGTCAACGACCTCGAACGGCGCATCTATCCGCTGGTCCGCAACCTCAAGAAGCTGTTCGCCGAGCGCTCGTGCACCTGCCTGCTGGTGGATCGCGGGTTCTACGAGAACCTCATGATTCGCGAGGATCTCGAGCAACTGCCTGCCGCGCGGCCCTATCCGGGCGCTGCCGCGGGCGCGGCCCCGGGGGTCGCGCCACCATGACGGACGATGCATCGCAGCGCCCCGGGTCCGCGCCGGCGGGCGGAACCGCCGCGTCCGATCCGGCGGCCTCCAGCGAGAGCCTCGTGCGCGAGAGCGCGCACGGGCGCAACTTTTCGTACTTCTCGCACCGCGTCTTTGTCGCGTTCCAACCGGTCGACCTGCACGACTACCTGAGCCGCCTGATCGAGATCGTGCCCACCGGCAGCCCCGCGGCGAGTCCGGCCACGGACAGCCTCGACGAGATCGACGCCGAGCTGATCCGCTGGGTGCTGCTGCATCGCTCGCAGCTCAACGTGCTCGCGCTGAACCGGCTGGTGGAGGCGCTGCGCGGCAAGGACGACCTCATGATGCTGCCCAGCGGCGGCGCGTTGCGCACGGACGAGGGCTACCGCATCGACATGACGCTGCAGTTCGCGATCGAGCTCGAGCTCGGCAACCCGCGCTTCGCGGCCTGGGTCGAGAAGCGGCCGCGCCTGCAGCAGCCCATGATCGACGCGGCCTACTACGTGTCGCGGCGCTGGCTCGAGCAGGATCGCGCGGGCAAGGTCCTCGGCGAGACCCGCGCCGCCGGCTTCGACACCATCGACCTGGGCCCCGGCGGCCGCGACGCGTTCCGCGCCTACCTGCTCCATCGCATGAACCTGCGCGAGGACGACGTCGTCACGCGGGCTGCGGAGGTCAGGGAGCAGCGCGCGTTGCGCGACGCGATGGCGCTTACCGAGCAGGAACTGAGCATCCTCTACAGCGTCGCCGTCGGCGTCGCGCTCACGATGGCGTTCACGACGGACATCGGGGCATTGCGGCTGCGCTGGAACGAGTGCGTGAAGCAGAGCCGGGCGGGCGCGATGTCGACGCCGACCCAGTCGCTGTTCGACGCCTTGTGGCTGGGCCCGACGAAGTCGCTGCTCTACCCGGCCGACGACGTGCCCGACCGGCTCGTCTTCAAGTGGCGCTACCTCCCGTCTGGCGAAGCCGCGCCGCCGCCTTCGCTGCAGAGCCTGGTCGACGACGTCGACGAGGAGGACCGCGACCTCGACTACTTCGCGGACCTGGATCGGCTCGTGCGCGAGGCCACCCCGTTCGTGCACATCGGCGAGCAGCACATCCTGGCGATGCTGGCGCGCTGTCGGATCCTGCCGGCCACGCCCGCCTGGGAGTCGGTGGCGAGCGCGCGCACCAACATCAATCATGCGCGCGACAAGGTCGGCAATCCGGAAACCCTGCGGCGCGACGTGACGACGCTGCGCGAGTACCGCGACATGATCCGCAGCGCGCCGGCGGCGCGCGCGGTGCAGGCGACACTGCTGGTGTCGACCTTCCTCGCCAACGCCGTCCTCCAGGCCGAGCCCTTCCCGCTGGACAAGGCGATGGGCGCGCTGTCCGACGGCCTGCAGCTGTCGGATGCGAGCCTGCCCGAGGCCGCGCGGCGCCTGGTGGACCTGTGGAGCGAACTCACCGCGAGCGGCATCGCCGCGCAGGGCGAACTCGTCAAGCCGATCGCCTTCAACCCGGGCGAATGGGCCGCTGGACCCGTGCTGCGCGACGCGGTGACCAAGGCTGCCAGCGCCGGCATGGTCGCCCGATCCTCGACCAGCATGACGACCCAGACCGAGCTCGCGTGGGCCAAGGTGGTCGCGCGCCTCAAGGCCTTCTCGAGCAACCCGTCGATGCCGATGCCGATGCCGCTCGCCTCCGCCGCGGAGGTCGTCTGTGCGGTGCGCAGGCAAGGCCCGTTCGAGCTCCTGTCCTTCGCGCTCGGCACCATGACCCCGCTCGACTGGACGCGCGCCATGCTGCGAAGCCTCGCGCACTCCGCATCGCCGACGCGGCTCGCCACCGACGCCACGCCGGAGATCCTGGCGTGGATCGCGACCTGCGCCGGCGCGCGCCTGGGCATGGGCGCGATCAATCCGGACATGCAGTCCGACTTGATCCGCGTCTTCGGCGGCGACACCGAGGCCCAGCTGCGACAGGCCGTGACGCAGTCCGGCCTGTGGAGCGGACACGGCCGCTTCGCGCGCATCGCGATCGTGATCTGCAACGTCGGCCCGTCGCTGACCGATTCCTGGGTCGATCCGCCCAACGGCGGCCTGCTGCTGGCGATCCGGGTCAGCGAAGCGCGCGACCTGGCCGGGCCGCTGTTCGACGCGCTCATGAAGACGGCCAAGGAGGCGGTGGTGATCGCCTGGGAACCGCCAGCCCCGGGCGAGGCCGACGAGAAGTTCATCCTCGACAAGCTGCTGGGCGCCCTCGGACCGTCGATGAAGCGCCCGGTCTGGATCTACCGCGGCACGGCGCTCGGCACGCACAGCCCGCAAGTCGTCGATCCGACGCAGGCCGACGACCTGTGGCTGTCGCAGGCGGCGCCGTGAGGTCGACGCTCGCACTGCTCAGGAATCAACGGGCCGGGAGCGCCGGCCGCATGGCCACATGCCGGCCCGCCAGTCAGATCTCGTCGTACTTCCTGCTCGTACCCCGCGCCCGCTCCACCGGATATTTCACCGCATTGACCTCCAGCTTCGCCCGCGCCGCCTCCACCGGATCGATGCCCAGCGCGGTCGCCAGCTGGATCAGGTACAGCAGCACGTCGGCCACCTCGGCGCCGACGGCATCGCGCTTGTCCGGCGGGAGTGCCCGGCTTTGCGCCTCGGTCAGCCACTGGAAGTGCTCGAGCAGCTCGCCGGCTTCCACGACGAGCGCCGACGCGAGGTTCTTGGGCGAATGGAACTGCTGCCAGTCGCGCGCCTTGGCGAACTGATCGAGCTGCAGGACGAGGTCAGCCAACGAGTCGGGCATGCGGAGATGGGGCGTGGGCGGAGGGGAGCGCGGTACGGGAAGTTCGGGACTGGCACGTCCTTCGACCGCGGATCGAGCGGGACAGGGCCGCTCCGAGCCGAAGCATAAACCTGGCCGAGATCGCCCCCTGCCGGGCCCATCGCCGCCCTCGGATCTAGGGGGTCCGGAGCGTGCCGCGCCGGCCGCTGCGGGCGCACGGAATGCTCCATGGCCCTGGCGCCCCCCGTCCAGGGCCGGGGGGCCCCCCGAAACGACGTCGGACCCCGGCCGCTTTTTACCGGTTTCGGGGGGGGCGTCGGGGGGGATTCGGCCAAGACTCCCTCATGTGGGGGAATCCAGAAATGGCGGCCTCGCCCTAGACTTCAGTCAGACACAACTATCGCGGCAACGGCGACGGAACAGCCTCTTGGGGTCGAGAGGCGCGACCATCAGCCGGGGAGCGCGCGGAGGGTAACAAGATGAGCTATGCACTGAAACCCAACCAGGAAATCCTGCGGGCCCGCATCCGGTTCGCATTGCGGCGCGCCACGGGCTTCGTGTTCGACATCGATGCGATGCTGAGCAAGCCCGAACTGCGCCAGCGCCGGATCGGCCTGTGGCGTAACGTGGCCGACGACGAGTTGAGCAGCCTGCTCGACCAGCTCGAGACCGAATTCCAGGCCGATGCGGCGGACGACGAGGCCGCCCAGCGCACCGTGGTCATCCGACCGCAGCAAGCGACGCCGGCCCACCGCTGAGCGACGGGCGCCCACGGCGCCTCGGCTGGAACCCCTGCGGCGCGCCTCCCCCGGGAGGTCGCGCCGCCGTTCGTTCAGAACCCCGGAATGTCGAACGACAGCGGCACGCCCAGGTCCAGCACGAAGTTGGTGGCGCGCGGGGTCGCGGCTACGGCCAGCACGCCCGCGGTGAACGTGCCGCCCGCCAGCACCTCGTCGCCCGCCGCGATGGCCGTGCTGGCACGGTGGCGGAACGTCACGGCGCTGGTGGCAGCGCTCACCGGCAGGCCGTCGATGGAGAACGTGGTGGGCGTGGTGGCCGAGCCGGTCACCGGCGCCGGGCTGGCGTCCACCGGGCCGGCCACTTGGCTCAGCGTGGAGGCGGGCAGGATCGTCACCGACAGGGCCTGCAGCACGCCGGCGCTGTCCTTGGCGGTCTCGACGAACAGGTGCTGCGAGGCGCTGGCCGCCAGGTAGGCCTGGAACGTGGTGATGTTGAACGGGTTGGACTGCGGGTCGTGCTCGAACCAGTGCGCGGTCGAGCGGTCGGCCAGCCGGGTCTGGCTGCTCACCACGATGCTCTCGCCCAGCACGCCCAGCGTCCAGGTGTTGGCGGTGCTGCCGGCCGCCACGCCGGCGGCGTCGCCGGCGAAGGCGTAGCTGGCGCTGCGGGCGGCGCGCAGGATGCGGATCGCGCTCGCGGCCACCGACAGGCCGTCGCTGGACACCGTGCCGGTCACCTTGACGATGTCGCCCACGGCGGGCAGCGACGTGCCAGCGGGCAGCGCCGCCGTGTCGACCTCGATGCCGCGCACCACGAAACTGGCGGCCGTGCTGCCCGAGGCCGCGGTGAACGACGAGACCTTGCCGTCGAACTCCACCGTGGCGCCGGCGGTCTGCACCGGCAGGCGGTCGCGCTTGAGCGCCACCTTGGCGGCGAACGTCGTGGCGGGCAGCGCCGGGGCGGTGGTGGAGAACGCGGACACCACGTCGCCGACGTGGAACGCGCCCACGCAGCCCGTGGTCTTGCCGGCCGCGCGGCAGGTGGCGCCGTCGAGCGTCACCTGCAGGCTGCCGATGGTGATGGCCACGCTGCTGGCCGTGGCGGCCGTGGCGTTGACCACGCCCTCCACCTTGTAGGGCGCGCCGGCGGTGCCGGTGGGGGTGTCGCGCACCGAGACCAGCGTGGCCACGATGTTGGTGTTGCCGCCCGTGGCGCCGAACAGGTAGCCCTCCACGCTGACGTAGGTCCCCGGCGTGCTGCCGGCGGTCAGTGTCAGGCCGGACGCGTCGGTGATGGGGCTGCACGGGCTGGCGGCGGCGGTCAGGCAGGCGCGGTGGTCGGAGAACAGCGTGGCGCTGTCCAGGCTCACGGTCTGGCCCATCACGCCGAGGGTGTTGGCGCTGCCGTCCCAGGCGTCGACGTTGCCGCGCACCAGCGGGTGCACGTGCAGCCATTGCGCCACCGGCGCGGCGTTGGTGCTGCCGCTGGCCGGCTGGACGTCCACCACCTGGCCCACCTCGAGGGCGGCGACGCGGGTGTCGGTGGCGCCGGTGTCGTCATCGACCACCTGCGCGTTGGCGGTGGCGAACTCGTGGTCGTTGACGAACACGCTGCCGAAGGCGGTGATCGCGCCCGACGTGGTGGCCGACGACGCGGCGCCGCTGGGCCCGGACGTACCGTCCGAGGGGCTGGAAGCGCTGCCGCCGCCGCACGCCGCGAGGACCAGTGCGAGCGCGCCGGACAGGGCGAAAAGGGTCGTTGCTGTCTTCATGGGAGCCTCCACGCATTCTTGTGCCGGGCGAACCGGCACCGGAGACTTCCTACTGTGCGACTTTGGCGGCGTACGTGTGTGAAGAGTGGTAAATCGACACCTCGGGGCAAGAGATTCGTCAGCTGGGGGTATCGCAACGTAACGCGGTTCGCGCAGATGTTTCCGGACGCATCCGCGGCAGCCCCGAAACGGACGACGCCGGGCACGAGCCCGGCGTCCTGGTTCGCGCGGCGCGGCGTGCGCGCCGTCGCGGCGGCCTCAGCGCTGCGCCTGCTGCTGCGCCTTCTGCGCGCGCAATGCGCCGAGCTGCTCCTTGAGCAGGCCCAGCGCGGCGTGCTGGATCGCGCCGCCGACGTTGCCTTCCATGCGCGCGGCCAGGTTCAGCTGCGTGACCACCTGCGAGATGTCGTCCAGCCAGGACGGCGGCGGCGGCGGCGGGTTGTGGTGCAGCAGCCAGGCGATGAGCACGCTCAGCGGCACGCTGCCGCACCCGTCGTCGAACGCCTCGGACGCGAAGCCGCTGATCTGTCCGCCGATCTCGGCGGCCGGGCCGCCCTGCGCGTGCAGCGACTGCCCGAGCTGGTACAGGCGCACCTGCTGGAAGGCGACGGCGGCGGCGGCGCGCTCGCCCGGCGGCAGCGGCTGCGGATTGATCTCGACCGCGGCGATGCGCGACGCGATGATTTCCTGGATGGTGCCCGGCCGCAGCGGACCGCCCGGCCAGTGCGGCGGGCGCGTGCCGCAGTAGGGATCGTCTTCGAGGGCGCTGACGAGCGCGCGCAGGGTTGCGGCCATGAGGTCTCCTTGGTGTGAGGGCAGAGAGGGTCGACGATCCTCCCGGCGCCGGCCCGGCACTATCCCTACAACAAGGCGTGCCGCGCGCGCTGCCCGGCGCGCCCGCGCAGGCCCCCCCTGCTTGACCCGCTAGGCTCGGCTCACCACCAGGTCTCGCAATCGACGCCCGCGCTGTCGGGTGCGCCGCCGCACACCATCACCGAGCCGTCGGGCAGGCGCGTGGCGGTGGGATTGGCGCGTATCACCCGCATCGCGGCGGCGGCCGTCCACTGGCCCGTGGCGGGATCGAACAGTTCGGCCGTGGGCAGCGCGAACTGCGTGCCGCCCGCCACCAGCAGGCGGCCGTCGGCCAGCAGCACCGCGCCGTGCGAGGTGTGCGTGGCGGCGGTGGCGCCCACGGGGGTCCAGGTGGCGGCCACCGGGTCGTACACCTCGGTGGCGGTGGTGTTGCCGCCGACCGCCACCACGTGGCCGTCGGCCAGCCGCGTGGCGCTGTGGCCGTAGTGGGTGGACGCCATGCTGGCGGTGGCGGTGAAGTCCTGGCCGCCGGTGACGACCGTGGTGGTCACGCCGTGGCTGTCGGTGCTGGTGCTGGTGTGCAGCACCGGGTCGTACAGCTCCGCGCTGGACAGCGGCGTGAGCAGGCCGTCGACGATGTCGAAGCCGCCGGCCACCAGCACCCGGCCCGAGGGCAGCAGCGTGGCGGTGTGCTGCGAGCGCGCCGCCAGCGGCCCGGCGCGCGGCGTCGACCAGGTGTTGGTCACCGGGTCGTAGATCTCGGCCGTCGGCTCCACCAGGTACAGCAGGTTCTCGCCGCCCACCACCAGCACCTTGCCGTCGGCCAGGCGCGTGGCGGTGTGGTGCGAGCGGGCCGCGCTCATCGGCGGCGTGGGCGTCCAGGTGTTGGCTACCGGATCGTAGATCTCGGCGCTGGCGTCGTTGACGTAGCCCTGGCGGGTCGCGGTGGCCACCGTCGACCCGCCCACCACCAGCACGCGGCCGTCGGCCAGCAGCGTGGCGGTGTGCGAGGCGCGCACCACGTTCATCGGCGCGACCGTGCTCCAGCGCGCCGCGGCGGGATCGAACAGGTCGGCCGCCGCGGTGCCGGTGCCGTCCGCGGCCACGCCGCCGGTCACCAGCAGCCGGCCGTCGGCCAGCAGGGTCGCCGCGTGGCCGGCCACGCGCTCCGTGGGCATCTGCGGCGCGGCGGTCCAGGTGTCGGTGGTGACGCTGAGCGCGGCGCCGGCCGACACGCTGCCGATCGTCGCCGTCACCGCCGTCGATCCGAGCGCGAGGCCGGTGGCGGCGCCGTTGCCCACCGCGGCGATGCCCGCGGCCTGCGGGGTCCAGGCGGCGCTGGCCGTCACGTCGGCGACGCTGCCGTCGGAGAACGTGCCGGTGGCCGTGAAGTGGCGCGTGATGCCCACGCCGGTCTGCAGCGTGGCGGGCGCGATGACCATGGACTGGATCGTCGCGGCCACCGTGGTCAGCGTCAGCGTGCCGCTGGTCGTCCCGGACGTCGCGGCGACGGTGGTGGTGCCCAGCGTGAGCGCATCGGCCAGGCCGGTGGCCGCGCCGATGTCGGCGACCGCGGGCGCGCTCGACGTCCAGGTGACGGCGTCGCTGACGTCGGCGCTGTGGCCGTCCGCGAAGGTGCCGGTGGCCGTGAAGCGCTGCGAGATGCCCAGCGGCAGCGTGCCGGTGGCGGGCGCCACGGCGAGGGCGGCCAGGCCCTTGACGAAGGTGACGCGGGCGATGCGCGTGGCGCCGACCTGCAGGTAGGCCTTCAGCACGCCGTCGGGCAGCGCCGCGGGGGCGGCCAGCGCCACGGTGTCGCCGGCCTTGAAGGTGGTGGCGGCCACGCCGTTGACCAGCAGCTGGCCCGCGGTCGTCGACACGGTGGCCCCGGCGCGCGCCGCGACGAAGTCGGCCGGCAGCGCGAAGGTGGAGGCGGCGGTGGCGTCGTCGACGCGGAACTCGTCGTGGGCGACCACGCCGTCGCCGTCCTGGTCCAGCCATTCGGCCAGCGCCGCGGCGTCGACGCCGGCGCCGTACAGGCTGGCGAGGTGGGCGGCGACCTTGTTCAGGTTCAGCGCCTGCGCGCCGAGCGCCAGCGCCTGGCGGTGCGCGTCGGAGATGTTGGCGCCGTTGCTGGCGATGTCGGACTGCAGCGACGCGAGCAGCGCATCGACCTGCGCCGCCGTGCGGCCCTGCACGATCACGCTGGACAGCGCGGCCAGCAGGCGGCCGCCCGGGGTGGCGGCGCCGGCGTCGAGCGCGCCGAAGGCGCCCGGCGAGGCGCCCAGCGCGATGCCGAACGCGCCCAGCACCTCGCGTTCGGCCTGCGCGCGCGCGTCGGCGAAGGCCAGGCCGTTCGTATTGAGCAGGGTGTTGGTGCGCGCATGGGCCAACGTGGTGAGCACGTTGACGTTGAGCACCGTCTCGGTCTGCAGGTTGGCGTACGCCTGCAGCGTCACCGGGCCGTCGGAGGCCGCGCCCGTCACCTCGTCGGTGTAGGGACCGACCGCGGTGACGGCCAGCAGCGGCGACGCGAACTTGGCGTCCGGCACGAACGCGCCGGTGGCCGACGTGGTGTAGGTGTAGAGGCTGCCGGTGGCCGACAGGTTGAGCCCGAGCTCGCGCGCGCTCACGCTGGAGCCGGCCGCCAGCGGCCCCTTCTGCGCCACGCCCGCGGTGGCCGTGTAGGTGGTGGCGGGCGGCACCGGCGTGCTCGCGCCGCTGGGCGCGCCGCCGCCGCAGGCGGCCAGCAGCGTGGACAGGGCGATCGAGAGTGCGGCGAACGGGGCGGACGGCGGACGACGGAATGGCATGGCGCGGCGGACTCTCGGACGGTGGCGGGGACGCGCCCCGCCGCGGGCCGGCGACGAAGCCTCGTGGATTTACGCATTGCGTGCCGGCGGCGTCAATTGGCGTTGCCAAGCGTCACCGGTCGCGCGCGTGCCGGCCTCCCGCGGGGCGGACGCGCGGCCGAGGGAGAATCGGCACATGCCCGACCAGCCCGACGTTGCCGCCACCGAACCCGAACCGGCCGCCGCCGGCCGCCCCGGCGACGCCTTCGTGCAGTCGTTCGCCCGCGGGCTGGCGGTGCTGCGCAGCTTCGGTGCCGACGCACCAGCGCAGACGCTCAGCGGCGCGGCCGAGCGCAGCGGGCTCACGCGGGCCGGCGCCCGGCGCATCCTGCTGACCCTGCAGCAGCTGGGCTACGTCGAGGCCGAGGGCCGGCTGTTCCGGCTGACCCCGCGGGTGATGGAACTGGGCTTCGCCTACCTCAGCTCGCAGCCGGTGTGGCACCTGGCACAGCCGGTGATGGAAGAACTGGTGCAGGACATCCACGAATCGTCGTCGGCCGCGGTGCTCGATGGCGACGAGATCGTCTACGTGCTGCGCGTGCCGGCCAAGAAGATCCTGGCCATCAGCCTCGGTCCGGGCAGCCGGCTGCCCGCCTACTGCACCGCGATGGGTCGCGTGCTGCTGGCCGGCCTCCCCGAGACCGAGCGGCGCGCCCGGCTCGCGCGCGTGCCGCTGGTCGCGCGCACCGCGCGCACGGTGACCGACGTCGACGCCCTGATGGCGCTGCTCGATGGCGTGCGCCGCGACGGCTACGCCCTGGTGCATGGCGAACTCGAGGAAGGCCTGGTGTCGATGGCGGCGCCCGTCGTCAATCGCGCGGGCCGCGTGGTGGCGGCGGTCAACGTCAGCGCCCAGGACCAGCGCATGCCGCCCGACCAGATGCGCAAGCGCCTGCTGCCGCGGCTGCTCGAGTCGGCCGCCAGCATCAACACCCTGATGCGCATGCAGGACTGACGGCCGGCGCCGCGCATCCGTGCCCGAGTTGGCACAATCGCGCTCCGCGTGCGCGGCGGCGCGATTTCCGGCCGGGTTCTTGCATCCCCGTCGTCGACAATGCCCCCGGCCCGGAAGCCGCCACGAGCGGCTCCCGGCGATTCCCCCGCCTCGCCATGGCTCCACCGTCCTCCATGCCCGCCGCCATCGACCCGACCCCTGACGCGCCGTTGCCGGCCGCCCACGGCGCCAGCGCGTCGCCCGCCGCCGGCGGCGGCGCGACGACCTCCGACTACCTGGGGTATCGGCTCGGCTCCCATTTCCAGCCGATCTACAGCCTGACGCATCACCGGGCCGTCGGCCACGAGGCGCTGCTGCGCGCCACGGTCATCGCCGACGGCACGCCGGTCCCGCCGATGGATCTGTTCGGCCGCGCCGACGGCGATGCGGCGCGCGTCGGCCTCGATCGCGCCGCGCTGTGGCAGCACCTGGCCGCCTACGCCGCCAAGGACGCCAACGAGTGGCTGTTCCTCAACGTGCACCCGCGCTCGCTCGCCTCCGTGGGCGGCCCCGGCATCCGCGACCTCGACGCCGCGCTGTCCGCGCACGGCCTGCGGCCGGAGCAGGTGGTCATCGAGGTGCTGGAATCGACGCTGCCGGACGACCCCGACTTCGATCGCCGCATCGAGGAACTGCGCGAACTGGGGTGCCTGGTGTCGCTGGACGACTTCGGCGCCGGCCACTCGAACTTCGACCGCGTGTTCCGGCTGCGGCCCGAGATCGTCAAGCTGGACCGCAGCGTGGTCGTGCGCGCCGAGGTCGACGCGCATGCGCGGCGCATCGCCTCTCAGATGGTCTCGCTGCTGCACGAGTGCGGCTGCCTGGTGCTGATGGAAGGCATCGAGACCGACGAGGGCGCGTACACGGCGCTGCGCTGCGACGTCGACTTCGTGCAGGGCTACCACTTCGGCCGCCCCGCGCCGGCACTCGCCGGCGGCGCCGGCCTGCATGCGCTGCGCGCCGCCTGGGATCGCTTCGACCGCCAGTCGGCCACCGAGGACCGGCTCTGGCAGGAGCAGATGTCGCCCTACAAGCAGTCGATCGAACTGGCCAGCGTGCTGCTGGCCGGCGGCGTCTCGATGGACGACGCCTGCAAGCGCTTCCTGACCCAGCCGGGTGCGGACATGTGCTATCTGCTGGACAAGCAGGGCCGGCAGGTCGTGGGCAATGCGTTTCGCGCCGACCTTCCCCACCGCCAGCCGCTCGAAAGCGTGCAACGCTTCGCGCCGCTGCACGACACCCGCCAGGCGCGCTGGTCGCGCCGCGCCTACTTCCGCGGCGCCGAGTCCTCGCCCAACATCGCGCAGGTGACGCGCCCCTACATGACGTTGCAGGGCTCGCGCATGTGCTTCACCGTGTCGATCCAGTTCGACATGGGCGGGCGCACGCTGGTGCTGTGCGGCGACGCCTCGCTCTAGGCCGCCGCCGCGCGCGCGGGTGGCCCGGCACGATTGCGGGGACAATGGGCGATGGCCCTCAAAGCAACGATCCACAAGGTCCGTCTGCAGCTCGCCGACATGGACCGCAACATCTACGGCGACCACGAGCTGACGATCGCCCGCCACCCGTCGGAGACCGACGAGCGCATGCTGATGCGCGTGCTGGCCTATGCGCTCAACGTGCCGGCCGACCGCGAGCGCGGCGACCTGGTGCTCGCCAAGAGCCTGTGGGACGTCGACGAGCCCGATCTCTGGCAGGTCGACCTCACCGGCCAGGTGATCCACTGGATCGAGGTCGGCCAGCCCGACGACCGGCGCCTGGCCAAGGCGAGCAGCCGGGCCGAGAAGGTGACCGTCTACAGCTACATCGCCAGCACGCCGATCTGGTGGGCTGCCCTGGTGGGCAAGCTCAACCGGGCGCCCAAGGTGGAGGTGTGGTCCGTCGACCCCGAGGCCTCGCAGGCGCTGGCGCGCATGTGCGCGCGCACGATGGCCTGGCAGATCACGGTGCAGGACGGCATGGTGTGGGTCTCGGACACCGTCAACACGGTGGAGATCACGCCCAAGCTGCTGAAGGCGCGCGACGTGCGCGAATACAACTGATGTCGCGCAGGTGCGGCGGCCCGCTGCCGATGCACCGGCATCCCTAGCACCAGGACCCCGTTCATGCCCCTCGACTTCGCCCGCCGCTTCGTCGGTGCCGACCGCACGGCCGCCGACAACCGGCGCCTGGGCGCCACGCTCGCCTTCGTCGCCGGGGCGATGAACGCCGGCGGCTTCCTGGCGGTGCACCAGTACACGTCCCACATGACGGGCATCGTCTCGTCCATGGCCGACAACCTGGCGGCCGGCTCGCTCGATCTCGCGGCCGCCGGGCTGGCCGCGCTGCTGGCGTTCCTGGCCGGCGCCGCCTGTTCCGCGATCCTGGTCAACTTCGGCCGCCGCCGCAGCCTGCGCAGCGTGTTCGCGGCGCCGCTGCTGCTCGAGGCCGTGCTGCTGCTGGTCTTCGGCCTGCTCGGTGCGCGCCTGGCCGGCACCTCGGCGTTGTTCGTGCCCATCACCGTGCTGCTGCTGTGCTTCATCATGGGCCTGCAGAACGCGCTGATCACCAAGCTCTCGTACGGGGAGATGCGCACCACCCACGTCACCGGCATCGTGACCGACATCGGCATCGAGCTGGGCAAGCTGCTGTACTGGAATTCGCCAGCGGCGGCCGACCTGGCGCCGGTGCGCCCGAACACCGCGCGGCTGGTCGGCCTGGCCTGGCTGGGCGGCGCCTTCTTCGTGGGCGCCGTCGCGGGCGCGCTCGCCTTCGAGCATGCCGGCTACGTGGCCACGGTGCCGTTGGCCGCGATCCTGGTGGCCCTGGCGTCGGTGCCGACCTTCGACGACGTCCTGGTGGCGATGCGCGGTCGCGCGTGAACGCCGCGCGCTACTTGCGCGCCAGCCACACCCCGAACACCGTCAGGCCCATGCCCGCCAGCGCGAGGCCGGTGAGCGTCTCGCCGAACATCGCCCAGGCGATCAGCGCGGTGGTGGGCGGGGTCAGGTAGAACAGGCTGGCCACGTTGACGGCGCTGCCGTTGCGGATGAGGACGTTGAGCAGGCTCACCGCGCCCACCGACAGCACCAGCACCAGCCAGCCGAGCGCGAACAGCAGCGCCGGCGACCAGTGCACGACCCCGGTCTCGGTGCGCCACGCCAGCGCGCCGGTGGCCAGCAGGCAGGGCAGGAACTGGATCACCGAGCCGGTGCGCAGGTCGAAGCTGGGGCAGAAGCGCTTCTGGTACAGCGTGCCGGCGGTGATGCCCAGCAGGGCGAGTGCGGCGGGCACCAGCAGCGTGGCGGCCGCCGGGCCGCCGCTGCCGGCCACCTTGTGCGCCACCACCAGCACGACACCGCCCAGCCCCAGGGCGAGGCCGGCCCATTGGGTGGCGCGCACGCGTTCGTGCAGGAACAGCCCGGCGCCCAGCGCGGTGAGCACCGGCTGCAGGCCGACCACCAGCGCCGTGACGCCGGCCGGCAGGCCCAGGCGGATGGCGGTGAACACGCCGCCGAGGTAGACCGCGTGCACCAGCAGGCCCGAGACGCCGATGTGCAGCGCCTGCAGCGGCGTGGCCGGCCAGGGCGCGCGCGTCAGCACGACGACGGCACCCATCAACAGCAGCACGGCGGCGTAGCGCAGGCTCAGCAGGGTGAGCGGCTCGCAGTCGGGCAGGCCCAGCTTGGCGCCGATGAAGCCGGTGCTCCACAGGACGACGAACAACAGCGGGATGAACGGCGCGAACCGGCTCGCGCGGGAGGCCGGGCTCAAGCTTCGAGCACTCGCAGGATTTCGCGCCCGTAGGCCTCGAGCTTCTTGGCACCGACGCCGCTGATGCCCGACAGCTCGTCCAGCGTGGACGGGGCCGTCAGCGCCATCTGCGCCAGCGTGGCGTCGTTGAACACGATGTAGGCCGGCAGGTTGTGCTCGCGCGCCACCTCGGCGCGCCAGGCGCGCAGCGCAGCCAGGCGCGCCTTGGCGGGCTCGTCGAGCCGGGCCTGCAGCGCCGCGGCCGCGGGACTGGACGAGCGGCCGCCCTCGGTGCGCACCCGCTTCGTGCGGCCCGCCCCGCGCGGCAGTTCCCGCGCCTCGCGCAGCGTGATGGTGACCTCGCCCTTGAGCACGGCGCGCGCGCTGTCGGTCAGCACCAGCGTGGTGTACTCGCCCTCGGAGCGCAGGTGGCCCAGCGACAGCAGCTGGCGGATGACGCCGCGCCACTGCTGCTCCGACCACTTCGCGCCGATGCCGAACGTGGACAGCGTGCCGTGGCCGTGCTGCGTGGTCTTGTCGGTGACCTTGCCGCGCAGCACGTCGATCAGGTGGCCGGCGCCGAAGCTCAGCCCCGAATGCTGGCGGAAGCGGTAGACGGTGGACAGCGCCATGCGCGCCGCCTCGGTCGCGTCCCACGTGGCCGGCGGATTCAGGCAGTTGTCGCAGTTGCCGCAATAGGCCCCCACGCTCCCTGCGGTCGCTGCCCCCCGAGGGGGCTCGCCGCGGCCCGGGAATGCCGGATCCGCGTCGGGGTGTTGGCCTCGATATTGTTCGCCGAAGTAGGCCAGCAACCGGACGCGCCGGCAGTCGTGGGCCTCGGCCAGCGTCAGCAGGGCGTCGAGCTTGCCGCGCTGCAGCTTCTTGAAATCCTCGCCGGCCGGGCTCTCGTCGATCATGCGGCGCTGGTTGACCACGTCGGCCAGGCCGTAGGCCATCCAGGCGTCGGCGGGCTCGCCGTCGCGGCCGGCGCGGCCGGTCTCCTGGTAGTAGCCTTCGATGTTCTTGGGCAGGTCCAGGTGGGCCACGAAGCGCACGTCGGGCTTGTCGATGCCCATGCCGAACGCGATGGTGGCGCACATGACCAGGCCGTCCTCGCGCAGGAAGCGGTCCTGGTGGCGGCGCCGCACGTCGGCGTCGAGGCCGGCGTGGTACGCCAGCGCCGGGATGCCTTCCGACGTGAGCCAAGCGGCGGTCTCTTCCACCTTCTTGCGGCTCTGGCAGTAGACGATGCCGGCATCGCCCTCGTGCTCGTCGCGCAGGAAGCGCAGCAGCTGCTTCTTGGCCTCGTCCTTCTCGACGATGGTGTAGCGGATGTTGGGGCGGTCGAAGCTGGAGATGAACTCGCGCGCGCCGGCCAGCGCGAGGCGCTCGCGCATGTCGGCGCGCGTGTGGTCGTCGGCCGTGGCGGTGAGCGCCACGCGCGGCACGTTGGGGAAGCGCTCGTGGAGCTGCGCGAGCTGCAGGTAGTCCTCGCGGAAATCGTGGCCCCACTGGCTGACGCAGTGCGCCTCGTCGATGGCCACCAGGCTCAGCAGGCCGCGCTCGTCCAGCGAGGTGAGCATGGCCATGAAGCGCGGGTTGGTGACGCGCTCCGGCGCCGCGTACAGCAGCACCAGGCGGCCGCTCATCATCTCGCGCTCGACGTTCTGCGCGGCCTCGCCCGAGAGCGAGGAATTGAGGAACGCGGCGTGCACGCCCAGCTCCTCGAGCGCGCCTACCTGGTCGTGCATCAGCGCGATCAGCGGGCTGATGACCAGCGTGACGCCCAGGCCCGCGCGGTGGCGGGCGATGGCCGGCACCTGGTAGCACAGGCTCTTGCCGCCGCCGGTGGGCATCAGCACCATGGCGTCGTCGCCGGCCGTCACCGTCTCGATGATGACCTGCTGTTCGCCGCGGAAGGCGCCGTAGCCGAACACTTCCTGCAGGATGGCGTGCAGGTCCTGACCGCTGGCCGCGCGGCGCCGCGCCGGATCGGCCGCGACGCGGACGGCCTCGCTGGCCGCCGGCCCCGCGGGGCGGGTTGTCGGCAAGGAATCGAAGTCGTAGTCGTAGTCGAGATCAGACACGGAAAGGGGCCGGTGCGGGCGCATCGGGCGGCCGCGCGGAGCGCGGGCGGACGACGGCCGGAAGACAAGGCCTCCATGGTACAGGGGCCGGTGAAGCCGAGCCGGCGCCGCGGCCGGGACAAGCGGCGGAAATGCGCGCCGCGCGCCGCCGTCCGCGGCTCAGACCAGCTGCAGGTCGCGCGGCCGGCCGCCCGGGAACACCCGCTGCAGTTGCGCGGCGTCCAGCCCGTACAGGCGCTGGAAGAGCCCGCCGAACATGGCCCGGTATTCGTTGAGCACCGGCCAGTCGCGGCCCTGGTTGAGCGCGGCCGGCCCGGTGAGCGCCACCTGCTCGCCGCGCACGCCGCCCCGGACGCCGCCGCCCAGCACCCAGTAGGCCGTGCCGTGGCCGTGGTCGGTGCCGCGGTTGCCGTTCTCCTTGAAGGTGCGGCCGAACTCGCTGATGACCACGACGACCGTGTCGCGCCAGGACGGGCCCATCTCGCGGGCGAAGGTGTCCAGGCCGCGGCTCAGGTCGCCGATGCGCCCGGCCAGCGCGCCGGTGGCGCCGCCCTGGCCGACGTGGGTGTCCCAGCCGCCGACGTCGACGAAGCCGATGCGCACCTGGTCGCGCATCAGGCGCGCGATGCGCGTGGCCTCGAGGTCGAACCCCTTGGCCGAGACCGCGTTGCGGCTGGCCTGCTGCATCTCATCGGCCATCTCCAGGGCCACCTGCCGCTGCGTGTCGAGGCCTTCGGCGACGCCGCGCTCGAGCGGCGTGCCGGCGTACATCTTCTGCAGCAGCGCGGCCTGGCGGGCGTCGGTGGCGGGCTTGCCGGTGCGCGCGAGGCTGGTGTTGGCGACCATGCGCCGGCCCTGCAGCACGGTGGGCAGGCGGTCGGTGAACGCCATCACGCGCTGGTCGGAGTCCAGCCGGGCACCGAGTTCCTGGGCGAGCCGATTCAGGAAGCCCTGGGTGGAGTCGGGGCGCGGCGTGCCGGGCTCCAGGCGATCGCCGGGCAGGGGCAGGCCCAGCTCGACGCGATCCTGCGTCTCGAAGTGGCTGCGCGACAGGTCGTCGATCCCGGCGAACGGGACGAACGCCACCTCGCCGGCCTGGATGCGCGGGTACAGCGTGGCCTGCAGGGCGGGCATCAGCGCCCAGTCGGCGTCGAACGCGAGCGCCGCGTTGGCGCCGGCGCCGGGCCGCGCGATGGCGATGTTGGGGCGCGATTCGGCGTAGAACGAGGTCTGCGGGACCAGCACGTTGCAGGCGTCGTAGGCGCCGCGCAGGAAGACGACCAGCAGCCGGGTGTCCACGCCGGAGCCGGCGGGCGCGGCCCAGGTGCGCGTGGCGTTCAGCGCCAGGCCGCCGCCGAGGGTCGCGGCCGTGCCGGCCTGGAGGAAATGACGTCGTCGCAGCATGGGGCGGCCCTCACCGTTTCAGTTGTGCATGAACTCGGGCGACGCGATGGCCGCCCAGGCCCACTCGCCCGGATGCGCCTGCAGCGTCTCGAGCAGCGCCTGGCGGGTGGCCACCGAGGCGCGCGGCGCCTGCGTGCGCAGCCACGCCGCGCTCTCGACGCGCGGCCTGGGCAGGGGCGTCGGCGGCGCCAGGCCGTCGATGCGGAACAGGGCGGCGTTGCCGTTGCCGTTGCCGCCCACCAGGTTGCGGGCGATGTCGAAGCGCGCGGTCATCTGGCCCGGACTGGCCCAGGCGGCCTCGACCATCGGAAAGCCGTCGGGCGTCTCGCGGCCGAACGGCGGCTCGCCGAGCTGGCGCAGCGCGTTGAGCAGCGGCCCCGCGTTGACGACGACGCTGCCGTCGTAGGCGAGCCGCGTGGCCGAGACCACGTAGGCCCACGGATCCTTGAAATGCTGCCCGAGCGACGCGTCGTACTCGGGCGCGGTGAGCAGCGTCCTCATCACCTGGGCAATGTCGCCGTCGGTGCTCAGCCAGCGCTGCGCCATCCGCTCGACCAGCGCCGGCGGCGGCGTGTCGGCGACGAAGTACTGCGCGAGCTGCGCGCTCACGTGGCGCGCGGTGGCGGGCTCGCGCGCCAGGCGGTCCAGCACCTGGCGCACCTCGGCGATGCCGCCCGGCGCCACCGCCTGGCCCAGCACCCGCTTGCCGGCCTGGTCGTGGCGGTTCGGGTTGAACTCGAGCGCCCCGACGTGCAGGTACTGCGCCTGCAGTTGCGGGCGCACCCGGGCATCGTCCTTGTCGATGCGCACGCCCAGCCCGGTGAGCACGCGCGCCATCTCCTGCACGTCGGCCTGCGTGTAGCCGGCGTCCACGCCGAGCGTGTGCAGCTCCATCAGCTCGCGCGCGTAGTTCTCGTTGACCTGGCCGGCGGCGTTGCGCTCGTTGTCGAGGTAGCGCAGCATGGCCGGGTGCATCGCCGAGGCTTCCAGCAGGTCGCGGAACCGGCCCAGCGCATGGACGCGCAGCGTGGCCTCGTAGTCGCCCGCGAACAGCCGCAGGTTGGCCTTGCCCTGCGCGATGCTGAAGTGGTTCAGCCAGAACCACACCAGGCGCTCCTGCACCTGGTTCGGCGAGTCCACCGCCATCAGCAGCCAGCGCTGCGCAGCTTCGTCGGCCTGCGCGTTCAGGTCCTTCTGGTAGGCCTGGCGGGCGACCTTCTTCTGTTCGTCGTCGTCCACCGCGTCGGCGGCCTTCTTCGCGGCGACCTCCTCGCGCAGCCGCGCCACCAGCGGTTCGCGCTCGATCTTCATCTGCGCGATCCGATCGGCCACGGCGGCGGGCGGCAGGAACGGCGCCGGGTGCAGCTGCGCGTCGACCCAGCGTGCCCAGCCGAGGCGCCCCACCTGCTGCAGCGCCGTCGCGTCCGCGCCGAAGCTGGCGCGGTCGACGCGCTGGGCGTCGAGCGTGCTCACCCGCATGGCGTCGGCCTCCTGGTGGGTGTCGGGCGGCACGATTGCCGGTGCCGGGCCGGGTGCGCGCCCCGGCACCGGGCCGGCGGCGGGCGGCGTGCCGCAGGCGGCGAGTGCGGCCGCCGCCACCAGCGCGGCCAGGCGGGCATGCGCGAACGCGGCCGTGCGCGTGCGGTGGGTGGGTGGCAGGCGGGTCATCGGGCGGAGTGGACTTTCGTTGATCAACGGCCCGTCGACGGTCCCGGTTGATAGGGATCCCCTCGGGACAGGGTAAAGCTGTGTATCGCAGAATGGCTTGCAGCAGCCTGAAACCCTCCCGGAGCCGACCATGACCTCCCGAGCCGAAGAACTCCGCGCCAAGCTCATCCGCAACTTCGACGACGTGCCCCTCGTGCACGAGGTCCGCGAGCCGTTGTACGACGGTCGCGGGGCCCGGCTGGCGCGCGGCACCGCCGCCCTGAAGCTGGGCGCCAGCATCGACATCCTGCAGCCCGGCAAGCGCGGCTGCCCGTACCACCTGCACCACGCGCAGGAGGAGATGTTCATCGTGCTCGAGGGCCACGGCACGATGCGCGTGGCCGGCGAGATGCTGGCGGTCAAGGCGGGCGACGTCGTGTTCGTCCCGCCGGGGCCGGACTACCCGCACCAGATGATCAACACGTCGGACGCGCCGCTGAAGTACCTGTCGATCTCGACCAAGGACGTGCCCGAGGTCGTCGAGTACCCCGATTCGGGCAAGGTGCTGGCCAGCGCCCGGGTCGCCGGCGACGACTTCGGCTTCGCGCGCATGACCCACCGGGACACGGACCTCGACTACTGGCACGACGAGCCCTGATCCCCCTCGTCCGCGCGGGGGCGGGGAAATCACCGGGATGGCGCCGACCGCCGCGGCGGCCGTCCCGGCATAATCCAGGCTCACCTTCCGGCGCCGGAAAGGCGCGTTCCCCGACGGGCCCGCGCCGCCCCGGCCCCGGATCCAAGTAGCCGCCTGTCCCGGCGGCCGGCCACGGGGGAGCCGTCCCCCATTCCTGGAGTACGCACATGGCGTCAGTCAACAAGGTCATTCTCATCGGCAACTGCGGGCGCGACCCGGAAGTTCGCTATACGCCCAGCGGCACCGCCATCTGCAACGTCTCGGTGGCCACATCCAGCCGCCGCAAGGACAAGGCCAGCGGCGAAAGCATCGAAGACACCCAGTGGCACCGCGTCACCTTCTATGACCGCCTGGCCGAGATCGCCGGCGAATACCTGAAGAAGGGCAAGCCCGTCTACATCGAGGGCCGCCTGAAGTACGGCAAGTACACCGACAAGGACGGCATCGAGCGCAACACGGTCGACATCGTCGCCGAACAGATGCAGATGCTCGGCGGCCGCGACAGCGGCGGCGACGAAGCCGGCAGCGGCGGTGGCAGCGGCGGCCGCTACCTGGCCCCGCGCGACGGCATCGACGGTGGCGACGACCGCCCGGCCCGCCCGGCCGCCCGCCCCGCGCCGGCCCCGGCCCCGCGTCCGGCCCCGAAGGCCGCGACCGGGTTCGACGACATGGACGACGACATTCCGTTCTGACCGGGCGATCCGCCCCGTTCCACCGAAAAGGCCTCGGCGCAAGCCGCAGGCCTTTTTTCGTGGGCGGACGGCATCGCTCCGATCGCGCCTAGCGGCCCTCGGCCACCCACCCGGGCAGGCGCCCGAACCACGGCCGCGCCTGCTCCAGCTGCGCCGCCAGCTGCAGCAGCAGGTCTTCCTGACCGAACGGCGCCACGAACTGCACGCCCAGCGGCAGGCCGTCGGCGGTCCAGTGCAGCGGCACGCTCATCGCCGGCGTGCCGGTGAGGTTGGCGAGCTGGGTGAAGGGCACGTACTGCAGGCTGTCGGTGGCGATCTCGTCGACCGTCGCCGCCAGCGCGCCGCTGCGCGCCAGCAGTCCCAGCAGGCCGGTGCGATCGAGCAGGTCCAGCGCCCGTTGCTGCGCCGGCGGCGGGTCGCCCGCGCCGTGGCGCACGGGTGGGTGCGCGAGCGTGGGCGTCAGCAGCAGGTCGAAGCGTTGGTGGAACGCGGCCAGCGCGCGGGCGTGCTGGTTCCACAGGCCCAGGTGCGCGGTCAGCGTCGCGGCGGAGGTGGCCTTGCCCAGGGTCTCGATGATGCGGGTCAGCAGTTCGAACTCGCTGCGCTTCGCACCGGCGGCGAAGGCGCGCGCCATCGCCGCGGGCACCTGGCCGAAGTAGATGTGCAGGTAGCAGCGCGCCAGCAGCGGGCCGTCGATGTCCGGCGCAGCCTCCTCGACATCGTGGCCCAGCGAGGTCAGCAGCGCGGCCGCGTCGGCCACCGCGGCGACGGCTTCGGGGTGGACGTCGGTGCCCAGCGGCGACGTGGTGGTGAAGCCGATGCGCAGGCGGCGCGGCGGGCGCTGCATGACCTCGGCGTACGGCGTGGCCGGCGGCGCGACCGAGAACGGATCGCCGGGTTCGGGCCCGGCGATCGCATCGAGCACGCGCGCGGTGTCGCGCACGCTGCGCGAGATCACGCCCTCGCTGGATGCGCCGAACCAGGCTTCGCCGAGCTCCGGCCCGCTCGAGACGCGGCCGCGCGAGGGCCGCAGCCCGAACAGGCCGCAGCAGGCGGCCGGAATGCGGATCGAGCCGCCGCCGTCCGCGCCCGCGGCCATCGGCACGACCCCGGCCGCGATCGCCGCTGCCGCGCCGCCGCTCGACCCGCCGGGCGTGTGGGCGAGGTTCCACGGGTTGTTGGTGCGGCCGTTGGCGCGCGAGTCCGTGACGGCCTTCAGCGCGAACTCCGGCAGGTTGGTCTTGCCGAACACCACCAGGCCGGCCTCCTGGTATCGACGCACGACGTGCGCCGTGGCCTTCGGCACGATGCGCTGCATGCCCGCGCTGCCGTAGCCGGTGGGCACGCCCGCGACGTCCTGCACGCCGTCCTTGAGCAGGAAGGGCACGCCGGCGAACGGGCCGTCGGGCGGCGGGCCGGCCAGCCGGGCGCGCGCCGCGGCCTCCATCGGCCGGCAGATCGCGTTGATGCGGGCGTGGGTGCGCCGGTGCTGGTCGAGCGCGAGCGTGAGCAGCTCGCTGGCGGTGACCTCGCGCCGGGCGACGAGCGCCGCCAGCTGCGTGGCGTCGCACGCCAGGTATTCCGGGAACTTCATGGGCACCGTGACAGGACGTGGGGGAGCGCCCATTCTCCGGTGCGTGCGCCGGCGCGGCGCTCGGGACTTACGCGCCCGCGCCCAGCGCCTTCATCGCCGCCCCCAGCGCCTGCCGGCAGGCCGCGTAGTCCGCCCACGGATCGACCTTCTGCAGCGACAGCCGGTCGCGCGCATCGGCGATCGTCCAGTGCGCGCCGCTCGTGACCTCGGGCAACTCGTCCCAGGCGATGGGCATCGACACGCCGAGGCCGGGCCGCGCGCGGGCCGAGAATGCCGCTGCGGTGGTCGCGTTGAAGCCGTTGCGCAGGTAGTCGACGAAGATCTTGCCCACCCGGTTGGCCGGGCCGCTCCTGGCCACGAAGCGTTGCGGGATCGTCGCCGCCAGGTGCTGCACGACCTGCTGCGAGAAGCCCTTGACCGTGTCGTAGTCCAGGCGCGCCGCCAGCGGAACGACCACGTGCAGGCCCTTGCCGCCGCTGGTCTTGAGCCAGCACCGCAGGCCCAGTTCCTCCAGCAGCGTGCGCAGCAGTTGCGCGCCTTCGCGCACCTGCGCGAAGGCGACCCCTTCGCCGGGATCGAGGTCGAAGACCATGCGATCGGGCTTGGCGATCGTGCGCTTGACCGAATTCCACGTGTGGAATTCGATGACATTCATCTGCGCGGCGGCGATCAGCGCCCGCACGCCAGGCACCTCCAGCAGCGGGCCGTGGCCTGCCCACAGGCCGGGCAGCTCCCGCACGCCGGGCATCGTGCGCACGTCGGCGTGCTTCTGGAAGAACAGCTCGCCGCCGACGCCCTCGGGGGCGCGCACCAGCGAGACCGGGCGCGCCTTCAGGTGCGGCAGCATCCAGTCGGCCACGCTGGCGTAGTAGCGCGCGAGGTCGAGCTTGGTGCGGCCGGTGGACGCGTCGATCACGCGCTCGGGGTGCGTGATGCGCACGCCCTCGACCTCGGCATGGCCGGCCGCCGGAGGGCGGGGCGGGGTCGGCGCCTTGCTGGTTGTCGTCACGGCCTTCTCCGAAGTGGGGGGCGCCTTCGCACGTTCGCGCACGACGGCCTTCGCGTCCTTGTCCTCGCGCAAGCCCTGGTACGACGCGTGGCGCACGCTGCCGTCGGGCGTCCATTCGGCGAAGGCGATCTCGGCCACCAGCGTCGGCCGGACCCAGTGGTCGGCGGCCGCCGGCCTGGCGAGCCAGCGCGTCGCGCGCGTCGTGCCCGGCGGGAAGGGCGACTTGTCGCGCACGAGCCGGGCCAGGGTCGTGCGTAGCGCCACGGCCTCGGCGGCGCTCCAGCCGGTGCCCACGCGCCCCGCATATTGCAGCGTGCCGTCGTCGTCGTGGAAGCCCAGCATCAGCGCCCCCACGGCCCGCGGATTGTCGCTGCGGTCGCTGAAGCCGCCGATGACGAACTCCTGGCGCGCCTGGCACTTCAGCTTGAGCCAGTCGGTCGAGCGCGCCGAGGTGTAGAGGCCGTCGCGGCGCTTGGCGATGACCCCTTCCAGGCCCAGCCCGCAGGCGGTGTCCAGCACCTGGGCGGCGGCGGCCGGGAAGTCGTCGCTGAAGCGCACGCGGTCACCCGGGTGCGTGGCGATCACCTGCTTGAGCAGCGCGCGCCGCGCGTGCAGCGGCACGCCGCGCAGGTCGTGGCCGTCGAGGAAGGGCGCGTCGAACACGTAGTAGACGATGGCCTCGCTGGCCCGGGGCGAGGCGAGCGCGTTCTGCAGCAGGTTGAAGCGCGGCACGCCGTCGGCGTCGAGCACCACGGCCTCGCCGTCGAGCCAGCCGCTGGCGATGCCCAGCGCCGCCAGCGCGTCGGCCAGCGGCGGCATCCTGTGCGTCCAGTCGTGGCCGCCGCGCGTGACGATGGTGGCCCGGCCCCTGGCGATGCGCGTCATCAGCCGGTAGCCGTCGAACTTGATCTCGTAGAGCCAGTCGCCGTGGGTCGGCGCCGCCTTGGCCAGCGTCGCCAGCTGGGGCGACAGCGTCGCGGGCAGCGCGGCCTTGCGCGCGCCATCCAGCGCCGCGACGTCGTACGCCGGCGCGGCCCGGTGCACGGCGGCGGCCGTGCGACCCGCGCGCCGGACCGCCGCCACCGGGCCGCCGGCCGGCGGCGCGCCGACGCTGTCCGGCAGCGCCTGGACGACGTCGTGTTCGGCGTGGGGCCGCGCCCAGTCGTCCTGCTTCTTGAACAGCAGCCAGGGCTCCTGCCGGTCGCCGGGCTTGGCGATGCGCACGAGTTCCCACAGCCCGCCCAGCTTGGCGCCGTGCAGGCGGAAGACGAGCTTGCCGGCCTGCAGGCCGGCGTGCGGGTCGCCCACCGGTTCCCAGGTGCCGCGATCCCACACGATCACCGTGCCGGCGCCGTACTGGCCCTTCGGGATCGTGCCTTCGAACGCGCCGTAGGCGACGGGATGATCCTCCACGTGCACGGCGAGCCGGCGCGCCCTGGGGTCGAGGCTGGGGCCCTTGGGAATGGCCCAGGACACCAGCACGCCGTCGAGTTCCAGGCGGAAGTCGTAGTGCAGCCGCGTGGCGGCGTGCTTCTGCACCACGAACGAGCCTTGCGCGGCCGGCGGCGTGCGCACCGGCCCCGGCTCCGAGGTGATCGTGAAATCGCGCTTCGCGCGGTAGCGGGCCAGGGGGGCATCGTCGCCGGCGCCGGGCTGGCGCGCGCGGGACCGCGGCGCGGACGCCTTCGCGCGGGCAGCGCGGGCGCCGCGGCGCGGCGCCGTGGAAGCGGGGGCGGTGGCCATGGCGCGGTTCGGCAGGTCGCGTGCCCAGGCTGGCGCGCCCGGATTCAGGCCCGGCGGCGCGCGGGGGCGGCCTTCTTCGCGGCCGGCCGGGCGCGGGCCGGGACGGCCTTGGTCGCGACCTTGGGCGCCGCCTTGCGCGCCGCGGCCGGCGCCGCGCCGCCGCGCCGCTGGCCCAGGCTGCTCTTGAGCAGCGCGGTGAGGTCGACCACGTTGGACGGCGCCGCGTTGTCCACCGGCGCCTCGACGGGCGTGACCTCGTGGGTGTGGCCGGCGGCCACCTTGGCCTCGATGAGATGGTGGATGGCCTCGGCGAAGTGGTCGCGGTACGCGTCGGCCTTCCACTTCACCGTGAGTTCCGACACCAGCTGCCCCGCCATCTTCAGCTCGGCGTCCTTCAGGCTCGCCGCGGCCTTGCCGGCGGCGGGGATGCGCAGTCCGTCCCAGTCGCGCACCTCGGAGGCCCAGCGCAGCGTGTTGAGCACCAGCATCGGACCGTCGGGCATCAGCGCGGCCAGGTGTTCCTTGGTGTGCATCACCACGCGCGCGATGCCGATCACGCCCTGCGCGATCATCGCCTCGCGCAGCAGCGCGTAGACCTTGTCGGCCTTGGCCATCGGCTCCAGGTAGTACGGCTTCTCCAGGTAGACGAACGGGATCTCGGCGGCCTTGACGAAGGCCTCGATCTCGATGGTCTGCATCGTCTTCGGATAGGCGTTGCGGATCTCGTCGTCGTCCACCAGCACGTAGCTGCCGTCGTCCTGCCTGACGCCCTTGACGATGTAGTCCTTCGTGATCGGCTTGCCGGTGCGCTTGTTGACGCGCTGGTAGCCCACCGGATCCATCGAGCGCTTGTCGAGCCAGTCGAAGTCGATGTCGTCCTCCTGCGCGGCCGGGTACAGCGCCACGGGGACGTGGACGAGGCCGAAGGCGATCGCGCCTTTCCAGATCGAGCGGGGCATGGCGTCTCCTGGCCGCGCGAACGGGCGCGGCCCGCAGGCGCGGCAAACGCCGCGCCCGGACGCGCCTCAGCGGCGGTTGGCGCGGTCGACGCCGAAGCTGAACACGAGCGCGGCGTCCACCACCGGTGCGTCCAGCCCGCCGTGCACCGACTTGATCCTGCCCGCGCCCACGCGCAGCGACAGCGAATCGGTGAGCGCGACGTCGGCATAGGCGCGGCCCTGGAGGACGGCGCCGCCCTTCGTGTCGACGCCGCCGCCGCCGGCCGCGCCGGCCAGCGCCTCGGCGCCCAGGCGCAGGCGGGTGCCCAGCGGCACCTGCGCGCCCAGGCCGAACAGGCCCACGGAGTAGGCGCCGGCGCCGCCGCCGAAGGCGCTGTGCGCCTGGCCGGTGAGGTAGACGTTCGGGGCGACGAAGCGGTTGATCTGCAGCACGACCGCCTCCAGCGCCTGGGTGTGGCCGTCCTTGCGCGCGGCGCGGTAGCGTTCGGCGCCGGCGGCGAACTCCATGCGCGTCGGGCTGCCGATGCGCGCGGGGGCCCAGCCGCCGAGGTCGTGCCGCGGCACGTCCAGCGCCCAGTTCAGCGACAGCGCGCCCGTCGTCGCCCGGTAGCGGCTTTGTGGTGCGTCCACCAGGCCCAGCTCGGCGCCGACGCCCAGCGTGTCGGTCAACCGCAGCGTGGCGCCCACGGCGGTCTTCACGAGCACGCCGCCGCCGGTGTCGATGCCGCCGCCGCCGCCCAGGCCGATCGAGGCCCGCACGCCGGCGCTGAGCCGGTCGCCGAGCACGGGCCAGCGCAGGCCGGCGGTGCCCAGCACCTCGGCGTAGCCGGCCACGCCGCCGGAGGCGGCGCCGGCGGTCTCGATGCCCGCCCACAGCGGGCCGTCGATGGTGTGTTCGGCGCGCAGTCCCACCAGGCCGATCTGCCGGGACAGCGGCGCCCCCGAGGTCGTCAGCGAGCGGCGCGGGCGGGCGACCGTGGCCATGGCGTCGACGTGGTCGAAGCCCAGGCCGGTCGCGCTGCCGTCGGTGCCCGCGTCGGCGTAGTCGGCCGGCCGGTAGCGGAACGACGAGTTGACGTTGAGCATCCAGCCGAGCTGGGTGGAGCTGATCTTGCCGCTCGGGAACCACACCGTCGACAGGGTGGGGCCGGTGTAGAAGGTGCGCGCGCGCAGCACCAGGTCCAGGTGCGGGCGCAGCATCAGGCCCCCGCCCACCGGCGCCGCGGCGCCGCCGCCGCCGCCGGCGAACAGGCCGGCGTCCACCGCCAGCCAGTTGTTGATCGGGTGCGACCACGCGCCCTCGATGCCCGGCACGAACAGGCCACCGCGCCGGCCCGTGGCCGCGCCGTAGACGCCCGGGCCGACCCACCACTGCCCGCCCACGTTGAGCAGCTCGGTCAGACCGACCAGGCCGATGCCCTGGCCCACGGGCAGGCGCACGTGCTCGGCGCCGATGCGCACCCGCGCGTCCAGGCTGCGCTCGGGCACGCTGCCGACATGGGGGTCGGACGCCAGCGGCAGGGTGTCCTGCGCCCGGGCGGCGCCGGACTGCAGCCCGAGGCTGCAGGCGAGCGCGACGGGCGCGAGGCGGAAGACGGCGCGTGCGGCGACGCGCGGAGCAGGAAGGAAGGGACGCATGGAGACGAGGATGTCGCGGGGCGGAAGGCGCGATCTTAGCGGGCGCGCCGCGGAGCGCCCGTCGCGAGCCTGACCGCCTCCCCGGATCGGCGCCTCAGCGATCCGCCAGGTACTGGCGCAGCTGGGCGATCGCGCGGTCGCGCGAATCGGCCACCAGCGCGCGCTGGTGGCTCGTGTTCATGTTGAAGCCGTGCTCGGCGCCCGGGTACTCGTGCAGCACGAACAGCGGCGCCACGTCGGGGTTGGCCTTCGCGGCGTCGGCCAGCGCGCGCGCCGTCTCGATGGTGCAGCAGTTCTTGTAGGTGTCGGCGGTGCCGGCCAGCATCAGCACCGGCACCCGGATCTTGCCCATGAAGTCGGCCGGGTTCTGGATGTAGCTGGTCAGCGGGTACATGACCACCACCGTGGCCACCTGCTCGGGCATGCGCGCCGCGTAGGTCAGCGACGGTCCGCCGCCCAGCGAGAATCCGACCACGCCGACCTTGCCCGGCAACGCGTGCGGCGACGCCTGGGCGCGGGCGATCACGCCCTGCAGCAGCGCGTTGCCGCCGCCGCCCTTGATCCACAGGTCGTTGCCGTCGACCAGGACCGTGTAGTACCCGGCCGCGGCGAAGTCCTCCGAGATCGACGTGTAGTTCGAGGCGCCGGTCTGGCCCGAGATCACCACCACGACGCGCCCCGTGCCGACCTTGGGCAGGTATTCCCGCTGCGGCGGCCCGGCGTCGTCCGCGCGGGCGCACAGCGCCGCGCAGGTCAGCAGGGCGCCCAGGAAGCGAAGCACGGTGCGCATGACGGATCTCCTTGCGACGAGACGAGGGGCCCAAGTGAAAAAGCCCCGGCAGCTTGCGCGGCCGGGGCCTCGATCGTAGCGATCAATGCATCAGCAGATGCGGCAGCCACAGTGAAAGCGTGGGCCAATACGTGACGACCACCAGGAAGCCGATCATCGTCAGCAGCCACGGCCAGACGGCCACGGTCAGCTCCGAGATGCCCATCTTCGTGATGCCGGAGGCCACGTACAGGTTCAGGCCCACCGGCGGGTGGCACATGCCCACCTCCATGTTGACGGCCATCAGGATGCCCATGTGGATCGGGTTGACGCCCAGCTTGACGGCCACCGGGTACAGGATGGGGGCCATGATCAGCACGATGGCCGACGGATCCATGAAGTTGCCCGCCGCCAGCAGGATGATGTTGACCAGGAACAGGAACACCACCACGCCGAAGCCCTGCGCGGCCATCCACGAGGCCATCGCCTGCGGGATCTGCTCGGACGTCAGCAGGAACGAGAACAGCACCGCGTTGGTGATGATGTAGAGCAGCATCGAGCTCATCGCCGCCGCGTTGCGCAGCACCGACGGTACCTGCGCCAGCTTCATGTCCCCGTAGACGAACACCGAGATCAGGAACGCGTAGACCGCGGCGATGGCGGCCGCCTCGGTGGGCGTGAACATGCCCGAGTAGATGCCGCCGATCACGATGACGATCAGCGCCAGGCCCCACGAGGCTTCGCGGAACGCCTTCCAGCGCTCGCCCCAGCTGGCGCGCGGCATGCGCGGGTAGTCGAACTTCTTGGCGCGGTAGAACGTGGTCACGCCCAGCAGCATCGCCAGCACCAGGCCCGGCACCACGCCGGCGATGAACAGGTCGCCCACCGAGGCCGTGGACACCGCCTCGCCGTGCGGTCCGGTGGCGCTCATGCCCGACGTCGCGATCGAGAAGATCACCAGGTTGATCGACGGCGGGAACAGGATGCCCAGCGCGCCCGAGGTGGTGATGACGCCGGCCGAGAAGCGCTTCGGATAGCCCGCGGACTGCATGGCCGGCATGAGGATCGTGCCCACCGCGACCACGGTGGCCACCGACGAGCCCGAGATGGCGGCGAACAGCGCGCAGGCGAGCACGCCCGCCAGCCCCAGGCCGCCGTACATGTGGCCGACCATGGTGGAGGCGAAGTGGATCATCCGCTTGGCCGCACCCCCGTTGGTGAGGAAGTTGCCCGCCAGGATGAAGAACGGGATCGCCATGATCGGGAAGCTGTTGAGCCCCTCGAACAGCTTCAACCCCACGCTGGCCATGGGCACGTCGCTGAGGAAGAAGAAGAAGCTCATGACCGTCAGGCCGAGCGCGATCGAGATCGGCATGCCCGTCAGCATCAGCACGACGAGCAGCGAGAAGATGATGAGCGCGCTCATTGGAGCCCCTCCCGCGCCGGGTACGGCGCTCCGTCCCCCGAGGGGATTGCGGGCCGGCTTGGGGCGGCCCGGCGCTCGGCCCGCAGGCGGAGCCCCTCCCGCGCCGGGTACGGCGCTCCGTCCCCCGAGGGGACTGGGGGCCGGCTTGGGGCGGCCCGGCGCTCGGCCCGCAGAAGGGTTGACACAGAATGCTTCATTTCGTGATGCTCCCTTGCGGCGTCGGTTCGTAGTTGTCGACGTCTTCCAGGCCCTCGACGTGCGCGACCTCATGGTGCGGCAGCTCGCCGGTCCGGACGAACTTCACCAGCACCTGCAGGAAGCGGAAGCACATCAGGTACGAGGCCAGCGGGATGGCGAGGTATTCGATCCACACCGGCAGTTCCAGGTCGGGCGTCGTGGCGCCCTCGGACAGGTCGCCCTCGGGGCGCCCCAGCGCATGCACCAGCGCGTAGTGCAGGCCGTCGTCCCAGACCAGCGCCGCGCCCATGGTGCCGATGACCACCGTGAACAGCGCGCCGCCCGACAGGCCGATGATGGTGAGCCAGCGCGCCTTGGCGGGCGACACCGCGCGCACCAGCACGTCCACGCCCACGTGGGTGCCGTGGCGCACGCCGTAGGCCGCGCCGAACTTGGCCATCCAGATGAACATGTAGATGCACAGCTCCTGGGCCCAGCCGAGGTTGATCTTGAGGAGCAGGTCCTGCACCGGCTGCAGGAAGGCCGGGTAGTGCGCCCCGGCGGCGTAACGATGGACGACCGCCACGAAGATCAGCAGCGTCGCCGCGCCCATGAGGAACGCGATGAGCCACTCTTCGAGGTGGTCGAGGATGCGACCGAACATCTGGAGCCTTTCTCGCGGCGGACGCGAAGGGGCGGGGGCGAAGGACACCGCCGCACCGCCGCGCGGGCGGTGCATGCGTGTCAGAGTGGACGACGCGCGGGCGCGCCTCGTCAATCGGTGCGGGCCCGACGACGGGCCCGCGACAGGGTCAGACCGGAACGAAGCCGGTGGCCTTGTAGGCGGCGGCAACCGTGTCCTTGCCGACGCGCGCTTCCATGTCCTTGTGCACGGACATCAGCGCCTTCTTCCACTCCAGCAGCTCGGCCGGCGTCGGCTGGTAGATGGTGACCTTGCCGCTGGCGCGGATCTTCTCGAGCGCCTGCACGTTCTCGGTGGCGGCAATCGCGTTGGCGTAGGTCGTCGCGTCCTTCATGCAGCTGTCGAGCGTCGTGCGGATGTCGGCGGGCAGGCCGTCCCAGAACTTCTTGTTGACGATGGCCGCGTAGGCCAGGTGGCCGTGGTTGGACAGCGACATGTGCTTCTGCACTTCGTAGATCTTCTGCGTGAAGAAGTTCGACGGCGTGCCTTCGGTGCCGTCGACCACGCCCGACTGCAGCGCCTGGTACAGCTCGGAGAACGCCATCACCTGCGGGATCGCGCCGAGGGCGCGCATCTGGGCGTCGAGCACCTTCGACGACTGGATGCGCATCTTCAGGCCCTTGAAGTCGGCCACGTTGTGCAGCGGCCGGTTGGCGCTCATGATGTGGAAGCCGTTGTCCCAGTAGGCCATGCCACGGATGCCCTTGGGCTCGAGCTTGGCGAACAGGTCGGCGCCCAGCTTGCCTTCGGTGACGGCCTTGAACGCGGCCGTGTCCTTGAACAGGAACGGCAGGTCGAACACCTCGAATTCCTTGGCACCCAGCGGGCCGAACTTCGACAGCGACGGCGCCAGCATCTGCACGGAGCCCAGCTGCAGCGCCTCCATCTCTTCCTTGTCCTTGTACAGCTGGCTGTTCGGGTAGACCTCCACCTTCACCTTGCCGTTGGTACGCTGCTCGGCCAGTTCCTTGAAGCGCAGCGCGCCCTTGCCCTTGGGCGTGTCCGGCGCGACCACATGGCTGAACTTGATGCTGATCGGCGCTTGTGCGCGCGCCGTGCCGAAGCCGACGGTCGCGAGGGCGGCGGCCGCGCCGAGGATCTGGCGGCGAGAGGTGTTGTGCATGCAGGTCTCCTGAAGGGCCATTTGGATTCGTTGTCGGATTCAGCCTGCCGCAAGCCTGCTGCGGGCATCGACGAGGGCACGCGGGCTTGTCGCGGGTGACGGATTGTCGGCAGCGCATGGCGGCGCTGGAAATTGTGGACTCCCACATGAGGGCGGCGCCGCACGCGCCCGGCGCCGCGCATCGACATAGACTGCCGCCATGCTCACCGCCTTGCCCTCGCCGCCCAGCCTGTCGCCCACAGCGCCGGTGAGCCGCCGCTGGGCGCGCGCGCTCGCGCGGCGCGGCGCGTGGTGGTGGGTGCCGCTGGTGCTGTCGGTGCTCTTCACGGTGTCGGTGGCCACGTGGCTGGAGCTGTCCGATCGCGCCGATCTCGAGTCGCGCCAGCGCCAGCTGATCACCGATTCGCTGTCGCTCGAGAGCCAGATCACCGACCGCGTCCTCGAAGAGCAGACGCTGCTCAACGATCTCGCGCGCGGCTTCGACGTCACGCGACCGCCCGAGGGGCTGGCGCACGAGGAGGCGGTGGTCGACGGCCTCGCGCGGCTGTGGCAGAGCGTGGCCTGGGTCGATGCCGACACCCGGCTGGTGGTCGTCGTGCCCGAGGGCATCGGCACCGCCGAGCGGCCCGGCCTGAGCGCGCACCTGAGCGCGCCGCTGCACGACGCGCTCGGCCGGCCCGCCGGCCACCTCGTCGTGCGCTACGCGCCGGCCGTGCTGCTGCGCCAGACGGTGCCGTGGTGGCTGGCGCACGAGTACGACGTGCGGCTGGTCGACGGCTACGGGCAGGTGGTGGCCGATCCGCTCAACGCCGGTGACCACGAGGCGCGGCCCGAGGAGTCGCACCGCCACAGCCTCGAGCCGTCCATGCCCGACACCTACCTCGAGCTGTCGCTGCACGAGTCGCCGCGGCCGTGGTGGCTGCGCCTGCCCATCGTGATGATGGGCGTGTTCCTGCTGATGATCGGCGTGGCCACGGCGCTGCTGCGCTGGCAGATGAACGAGGTGCTGCGCACGCAGGCTGCGCTGCGCACCGAGGCCGCGTGGCGCCAGGCGATGGAGGACTCGCTGACGGTGGGCCTGCGCGCGCGCGACACCGACGGCACGCTGGTCTACGTCAACCGCGCGTTCTGCGACCTGGTGGGCTTTGGTCCCGAGGAGCTGATCGGCCGCGCCACGCCGATGCCCTACTGGCCGCCGGACGCGATCGCCGACAGCATGTCGCGCCACCTGCGCAACATGGCCGGCGGCGCGCCGCGCGACGGCTACGAGGCGCGCTGGGTGCGCAAGGACGGCCGGCCGATCGACGTCATGCTGTTCGAGGCGCCGCTGGTGGACGCCAGCGGCCGCCACATCGGCTGGATGGGCTCCATCCTCGACATCACCGAGCGCAAGCGCCTCGAGGAGCGCGAGCGCCACCAGACCGACTCCATGGCGCACCAGGCCCGCCTGACGATGCTGGGCGAGGTGGCCTCGGCACTGGCGCACCAGCTGAACCAGCCGCTGACCTCCATCACCGGCTACGCCGCGGGCGTCAAGCGCCTGCTCGAGCGCGCCGGCCAGCCCGACGCGCGGCTGGTCGACGCGATGACCCGGCTGGGCGACCAGGCGGCCGAGGCCGGCCGCATCGTCAAGCGCATCCGCGAGTTCCTCACCCGGCGCAGCCCCCAGCGCGAGTCGATGGATCTCGGCGAGGCCGCGCGCCGCGCCCTGGCCCTGCTGGGGCGCGACCTGCGCCGCCTGCAGCTGCACGTGGAGTGGGCCGTCGCGCCGGACCTCCCGCTGGTTGACGCCGACCCCGTGCTCATCGAGCAGGTGGTGCTCAACCTCGTGCGCAACGCCTGCGACGAGATGACCGCCGTGCCGGCCGCGCAGCGCCGCCTGCGCATCGCCATCGCGCGCGCGGGCTCCAGCGCGCGGCCCGGCGCGAGCGACGCGGAAGGCTTCCTGCGACTGGACGTGGATGACGCCGGCCCCGGCCTGCGCGGACGCAGCGTCGAGCAACTGGTCACGCCGTTCTATTCGACCAAGGCCGACGGCATGGGCATGGGCCTGGCCATCTGCCGCTCCATCGTCGAGGCGCACCACGGCGCCTTCGACGCCGCCGACAGCCCGTTCGGCGGCGCCCGCTTCTCCTTCACGCTGCCCGTGGCCGGCACCTGGCCGTCGTCGGCGCTCACGCCCGACGAGGCCCTGCCGGTCGAGGAACCCGAGGATCGTCCATGAATGCCACTCCGCTCAATGCCCGGCCGCCCGAACCCATGGTGCACCTCGTCGACGACGAGGCCCCGGTGCGCGACGCGCTGGCCTTCCTGTTCCAGTCGCACGGCCTGGCCGTGCGCGCGTACGCCAGCGGCGCCGAGTTCCTCGACGCCGCCGACGAAGCGCCGCTGGCCGGCTGCATCGTGCTGGACGTGCGCATGGAGCCGATGTCGGGCCTGCAGGTCCACGACGCGCTGGTGGCGCGGGGCAGCGGCGTGCCGGTGCTGTTCCTGACCGGCCACGGCGACATCCCGATGGCGGTGGAGGCGCTCAAGAAGGGGGCGTTCGACTTCGTCGAGAAGCCGTCCGGCGACGCGGCGCTGGTCGAGCGCGTCACCCGCGCGCTGGCCGTGGACGCCGCGCGCCAGGATGCCGATTCCAAGGACGAGGAGACCGCGGCGCGGCTGGCCAGCCTGTCCGAACGCGAGCGCGAGGTAATGCAGCGCGTCGCGGCTGGCAAGCTGAACAAGGTGATCGCCGACGAGCTGTGCATCTCCGTGCGGACCGTCGAGGTGCATCGGGCCCGCGTGTTCGGCAAGCTGGGCGTGCGTTCAGCGGCCGAGGTGGCGACGCTGCTGGCGCGTGGCCGATAGCCCGGGACGATACGGTCTTCGGTATCGATGGCTTTCGCGTTTCCAGAAGGCGGGCGCGCGCGACGCCGCGCCGGTGCAAACCCATCCCCCCCGACGTCCCCCCCCGATATTTCCCGGGTTTTCGTTGCGCGCGGGTACCGCACCACCTATGCAAAATGTGTGAAATGACCACAATGGCGCTGCGGTGGCGCCGTTGGAGCGCTGCCGCTGGAGGGTCCAAAAAATGTCAGTGCTTGTCGACGAACAAAGCCGCAGTGAATTGCTCAACCGCCTCAAGCGGGCCGAAGGCCAGCTGCGTGGCATCCAGCGAATGATCGAGTCCGGCCAGCCCGGCATCGACGTCGCCAGCCAGCTCGTGGCGGTACGCCGTGCGCTGGACAGCACCTATGTGCACATGACCGTCAGCCTGGTCGAGCAGGAGCTCGGCAGCCGCCTCGGCGGCGACGCGCGCGGGCGCAAGCAGATCGGCGAAGTGCTGGGCGAACTGACGGCGCTGCTGGCCAAGGTGCGCTGAAAGTTGCCGCGGCGGCGCGCCCCCGCGCACCGCCATGGCGCCAGCCTTCGCGCCCGGGAAAGCGAGCCTTGCCGCGGGCATCGCGCGGCCGCTGCGTTGGCGACGCCGTTCGAGGCAGCGGACGGGGCGTGGAACGAAACGCGAATAACGAAGCGCACATCGCTTCGTTGCCGCGGCGCAGCATGGCCCCCTAGAGTGGATGTCTGCGGCACTTCGGCCCCCGTCAGGGTCGTGCGGCCTTTTCGTTCCCCGTCGTCCATTCCAACGCCATGTCCACGCGCGCCCTGCTGTTGCGGCGGCACAGCGTGTTGCCCGGGTTCAACCTCGCCCTCGGCTTCGCACTGCTGTACCTCTGCTTCATCGTCCTGATCCCGCTGTCGGCGGTGTTCCTGAAGACCTTCACGGTCAGCTGGGGCACCTTCGTGGCCACCGTCACGTCGCCCCGCGTCGTGGCGTCGTATCGCCTCACCTTCGGCGCGTCGCTGCTCGCTGCCGCGGTCAACGCCGTGTTCGGCCTGCTGGTGTCGTGGGTGCTGGTGCGCTACCGCTTCCCGGCCAAGCGCATCGTCGACGCCCTGGTGGACCTGCCGTTCGCGCTGCCAACCGCGGTGGCCGGCATCGCGCTGACCACGCTCTACGCGAGCAACGGCTGGATCGGCAAGTGGCTGCCGTTCAAGGTCAGCTACACGCCGCTGGGCGTGTTCGTCGCGCTGACCTTCATCGGCCTGCCGTTCGTCGTCCGCACGGTGCAGCCGGTGCTGGAAGACCTGCAACGCGAGCTGGAGGAGGCGGCCGCGACGCTCGGCGCCACGCGCCTGCAGACCTTCACGCTCGTCATCTTCCCGGCGCTCGCCCCGGCGCTGCTGACCGGCTTCGCGCTGGCGTTCGCGCGGGCGCTGGGCGAGTACGGCTCGGTGATCTTCATCGCCGGCAACATGCCCATGGTCTCCGAGATCACCTCGCTGCTGATCATCACCAAGCTGGAACAGTACGACTACGCGGGCGCTACGGCCATCGCGGTCGTGATGCTGGTGGCGGCCTTCCTGCTGCTGCTGCTGATCAACCTGCTGCAGGCCTGGGCCCGCAAGCGCCAGGGACGTTGAGATGAGCGCCGTCATTCCTCCCGTCGCCCGCCTGCCGCTGGCCGACACCGCCCCGGTCGACGCCCCCGTCCTGCGCCCGCTCGCGCCGCCCCGGGTGGCCGATGCGGTCAGCGAGCCGGCCTGGGTGCGCCGCACGCTGATCGGCCTCGCGCTGGCCTTCCTCACGCTGTTCCTGTTCGTGCCGCTGGTCGCGGTGTTCGTGCAGGCCTTCGCCAAGGGCGTCGACGTCTACTGGGCCGCGCTGACCGATTCGGACGCCGTCTCGGCGCTGAAGCTGACCCTGCTCTCGGCGTTCATCTCGGTGCCGCTGAACCTCGTCTTCGGCGTCTCGGCCGCGTGGGCGATCGCCAAGTTCGACTTCCGCGGCAAGAACGTGCTGCTGACGCTGATCGACCTGCCCTTCTCGGTGTCGCCGGTGATCGCCGGCCTGATCTACCTGCTGATCTTCGGCCTGCAGGGCTGGTGCGGCGGCTGGCTGCGCGACCACGACCTCAAGATCGTCTTCGCGGTGCCGGGCATCGTGCTGGCCACCGTGTTCGTCACCTTCCCGTTCATCGCCCGCGAGCTGATCCCGCTCATGCAGGCGCAGGGCCAGGAGCAGGAGGAGGCCGCGCGCGTGCTGGGCGCCTCGGGCTGGCAGATCCTGTGGCGGGTGACGCTGCCCAACGTGAAGTGGGCGCTGCTGTACGGCGTCATCCTGTGCAACGCGCGGGCGATGGGCGAGTTCGGCGCGGTCAGCGTGGTGTCGGGCCACATCCGCGGGCAGACCAACACGCTGCCGCTGCACATCGAGATCCTCTACAACGACTACCAGTTCGCCGCGGCGTTCGCCGTCGCGTCGCTGCTGGCAGCGCTGGCTCTGGTCACCCTGGTCCTGAAGTACATCGTCGAACAGCGCGCGAAGGCGTCATACGACGTGGAGAAAGCGGCATGAAAGTCGAGCGAAGCGAGCATCAATCCGGGCGGGCCGTGCGACGGGCCGCTCCCGAGAAGGCCCGCGCCCCCGCGGGGGGCGGGGCAATGTACCCATCGCACCGGGGGTTCCAATGAGCATCGAGGTCCGCAACGTCACGAAGCGCTACGGCAAGCTGGCCGTCTGCGACAACCTGAGCCTGGACGTGCCGGCCGGCGAGCTCGTCGCGTTGCTGGGGCCCTCGGGCTCGGGCAAGACGACGCTGCTGCGCATCATCGCGGGCCTGGAAGTGCCCGATTCCGGCAGCGTGCTGTTCCACGGCGAGGACGCCACCAACACCGAGGTGCGCGACCGCAACGTCGGGTTCGTGTTCCAGCACTACGCGCTGTTCGGCCACATGACCATCGCCGAGAACGTCGCGTTCGGGCTGCGGGTGCGTCCCAAGGCCACGCGGCCGTCCGATCGCGAGATCCGCGCCAAGGTGGCCGACCTGCTCAAGCTGGTGCAGCTCGACTGGCTGGCCGACCGCCACCCGCACCAGCTGTCCGGCGGCCAGCGCCAGCGCGTCGCCCTGGCCCGCGCGCTGGCGGTCGAGCCCAAGGTGCTGCTGCTGGACGAACCCTTCGGCGCCCTCGACGCCAGGGTGCGCAAGGAGCTGCGCCGCTGGCTGCGCCGCCTGCACGACGAGATGCACGTCACCAGCGTGTTCGTCACCCACGACCAGGAAGAGGCGATGGAGGTGGCCGACCGGGTCGTCGTGATGCACGACGGCAAGATCGAGCAGCAGGGCGCACCGCACGAGGTCTACGACCATCCCGCCACGCCGTTCGTGCTGCAGTTCCTCGGCGACGTCAACCTGTTCAAGCGCGGTTCGGAGACCGACTACGTGCGCCCGCACGAGATCGACATCGTGGCCACGCCGGCTCCTGACACCTGGTCGGTGACCGTCGGCCAGATGCTGACGGTGGGCCCGAACACGCGCATCGAGTTCAAGCGCGACGACGACGGCAGCTTCGTCGACGTCGAACTGACGCGCCAGGAGTTCGTGGCCACGCGCGACCGCCTGGGCCTGCTGCCCGGCACCCGCGTGTTCCTCAAGCCGCGCCACGTGACGCGCTTCGCTGCCGCGTAAGGGGCCGGCACGGGCGCCGCGCTCGTGCAGCATCCTCATGCCGCGCGCGACGTCGTTGTCCATGCCGTACGGAAGCGGCCCGGCAGTCCCGGGGCGGATCGCAGCGAGGGCGGTGCGGCCGGCGGCTCGCCGGCCTGGCGGCGTCTCGCCCCGAGACGGCCGGCCCGGGTGCTACCGGAAGCAGACCCGCGCGCGACCCGTGGCCTTGGCGCGGTACATGCGCGCGTCGGCCACCCGCGCCAGCGCCTCGAAGTCGGCGCCGTCGACGTCCAGCACGGCGACGCCGGCCGAGAACGTGCAGGCGCCGGGCGCGGCGTCGGCGCTGCCCAGGCGCAGGGCGCGGAACTGCGCCATCAGGCCGTCGAGGATGCCCGCCAGCGTGGCGTCGTCGCAGTCGTCGACCAGCAGCAGGAACTCCTCGCCGCCGAAGCGGCAGATGACGTCGCTGCGGCGCATGCGCTCGCGCAGCAGGGCGGCGAACTGCTGCAGCACCTCGTCGCCCAGCGCGTGGCCGTGGCGGTCGTTGATCTGCTTGAAGTGGTCGATGTCGATGAGCACCAGCGCGATCGCGGTGCCCTGTCGGCGTGCGAGCTCGATGCGGGCGACGCTGGTCTCGGCCAGGAAGCGGCGGTTGTACAGGCCGGTCAGCGGGTCGCGCACGGCCTGCTCGCGCAGTTGCGCCTGCAGCGCCTCGGCCTCGGCGATCTTCTGCTGCAGCGCCTCGTTCAGGCGCTGCGACTCGCCCATGCGTTCCTCGAGCGCGAGGTTGAGCGTGGCCAGGCGGCGCCGGTCCAGCTCCGCGCGCTCCTGCGCCTCGCGTGCGCGGTCGCGGTCGTCGCGCGCGAGCGCGTACTCGTGGGCGACCTGCGTGGCGATGTAGCCGGCGCGCGCGCTGCGTCCCACCAGCGTCTCGTACAGGCGCTGGGCCTCGCGCAGGTGGCGCAGGGCCGCGGCGTGGTCGTGCAACTGCTCGCACACGTCGGCGGCCACCTGGAGCAGCCGCATGCGGGCGTAGGGCGGGTCCTTGAGGACGTTGGAGTCGCTCTCGGCGATGCGGGCCTGGACGACGTCGCGGGCCTCCTGGGGCCGGCCGGTGGCCATCAGCCAGGTGGCGTGCGCGCGGGCGTAGTCGGTCTTGCCGTCATGGTCGGTGAACATGGCCGTCACACCGCGATCCAGCCAGGCGCGCGCGCCCGCGAGGTCGCCCGCGCCCAGGTGGGCGATGGCCATCAGCGAGGTGTTCTGGCCGAGCACGCCGGCCGGCATGCGGGACTCGTTGCGGCGGATGCGCTCGAGCAGCGCGGCGCTCGGGGCGACCAGTCCCAGGCCGTCGTAGACCTGGGCCAGGTTGAAGACGGCCACGGCGTAGGCGGTCCAGGCCCCCGCGGCTTCCGCCAGGTCCAGGGCCTCTTCCGACAGGCGCTGGGCCTCGGTCAGGTTCCAGAGGTCGGTGTGGCTGCCGCCCAGGTTGGCCATCGCGTTGATGTGCGGGCCGGGCGACTCGCAGGCCTTGGCCGCGTTCATCGCCTCGTAGAAGTCCAGCAGCATGTAGTCGTGCTGGCCCAGCAGCTTGCGCGTGACCGCGCGCGAGTTGTGGCAGATGTAGAGGTCGGTGGGCCGGCGCGCGACGCCGGCGCTGCGCGCCAGGATTCGCAGGTGCAGCTCGAGCGACTCGCGCAGCCGGCCCTGCACGTGCAGGTGCGTGGCGTCGAACTGGTCGCACATCAGCAGGCCGCGCGCGTCGTCGTGGGCCGCGAACGAGGCCCGGGCGAGCTCGTTGGCCTCGACCGCGGGCTCGAAGCGGCGGGCGCGCAACAGCGCCAGGCCGACGTGGAAGTGCGCGTCGCCGCGCAGGGCGAGCGTGGGCCGGTCGGCAGTCAGGTCGAGCGCGGCCTGGCCGAGCTCGCCCGCGCGCCAGCCGTCGATGTAGAGCTGCCAATCTGCCTGCTCGAGCAGCGCGGCCGCGTCGGGCGCGGGTGCGCTGGCGGCAGGGGGCGGGTGCCGGTCGGCGGCGGGAGGACGAGGGGTGGTCAAGGCAGGCTCGGGGCAGGGCGATGCCCCCTGGAACGGGGCACCGCCATCCGTTGGATCGACCGCCCGCGGCCGTTCTTGAGAGAGCCAGGCCTGGCGAAGCTGCCCGGGCGTTGGAAAGTTCTCGTTTCCGCGCCCGGGCGCGACCGCTACAGCGGCGCCTGCTCGATGTCGCTGGGTGCCGCCTGCGCCGCCTCGACGACCTCGCGCGTCAGGTGCGACGCGAAGGTCTGGATGAAGTCGTAGGCATAGCCGCGCAGCAGCCCGCCGCGCCGCACGGCCACGCTGGTGGTGTTGATCGAGAACAGGTGGCGCGCGTCGACGGCGCGCAGGCGGCCCGGCGAGTCCTCGTCCATCGCGATCGAGGCCAGGATGCCCACGCCCAGGCCCAGGTCGACATAGGTCTTGATGATGTCGGCGTCCATCGCGGTGATGACGATGTCGGGCCGCAGGCCGGCGCGCTTGAACGCGGCGTCGATGCTCCAGCGGCCGGTCAGGCCGATGTCGTAGGTGATGATCGGGTACTTGGCCAGGCGCTCCAGCGTCACCTCGCCGTCGGCCACCAGCGGATGGCCCTCGGGCACGACGATGGAGTGCGTCCAGCGGTAGCACGGCAGCGCCACCAGCTCGGGGCGCTCGGCCAGCAGGTGCGAGGCGATGCCGATGTCGACGGTGCCGGTCAGCAGCATCTGCGCGATCTGCTCGGGCGAGCCCTGGTGCAGCTGCAGTTGGACGTTCGGGTGGGCGGCGCGGAAGTCGCGCACGGCGGTCGGCAGCGCGTAGCGGGCCTGCGAGTGGGTGGCGGCGATCGTCAGCACGCCGCTGGTGCCCTGGGTGAATTCCTCGCTGGCGCGCTGCAGGCTCTCGGCGTCCTGCAGCAGGCGCTCCACCCACGGCAGCACGGCGACGCCGGGCTGGGTCAGGCCGGTCAGGCGCTTGCCCACCCGCACGAAGATCTCGACGCCCAGCTCTTCCTCCAGCTCGCGGATCTGGCGACTGACGCCGGGTTGGGAGGTGTGCAGCGCCTGGGCGACCTCGGTCAGGTTGAAGCCGCGACGGACGGCTTCGCGCACGGAGCGCAGTTGCTGGAAATTCATGACGGGACGGGTGCGGTCGTTATCTGAAGAACGATTATCGAGCGCTACTCGATATGCGTACGATTGTTATTACGCAGCACCATAGTCGGAAAACGGATATCAGGCCCGGCCTGCCGCCAGCACCAGTGCCAGGCCGATCGCCGCGGGAATCGCCTGGATGAACAGGATCTTGCGCGTGGCCGTGGCCGCGCCGTAGAGCCCGGCCACCAGGATGCAGCCGAGGAAGAACAGCTTGGCGCCGTAGCCCGCCGGGCCCAGGCACAGGCCCCAGACGAGGCCGGCGGCCAGGAAGCCGTTGTACAGGCCCTGGTTGGCCGCCAGCGTCCGGCTCGCTTCGGCGAACTCGGGCGTCAGGCCGAAGGCCTTGCGGCCGCGCGGCGTCGTCCACAGGAACATCTCCAGCACGAGGATGTAGACGTGCAGCAGCGCCATGAGGGCGACGAAGACATTGGCAGCGGTGGCGAGCATCGGAAGGACCCTTTGTTGGAGCGTGGTCGAGCAGCATGCCACGCGGCCTTGTCGCCCGGCGGCGCCAAGGCGACATGCTGCGGGTTTGCCCCGGGCCGCGAGCTCATCGGACGACCCGCCGCCGGGCGCACGCTCAGCCCAGGGTCACGGCCGACTCGATCACGCCCCCACCCAGGCAAACCTCCCCGTCATACAGCACGGCCGATTGCCCAGGAGTGACTGCCCACTGTGCATCGGGAAACGACAGCGTGATCGCCACCGCGTCGGCGGCCACTTCCAGGGTGCAGGGCGCGTCGGCCTGCCGATAGCGCGCCTTGGAGGCCAGCGCGCCGGGCGCCGGCGCGGTGCCCGCGACCCAGCTCAGGTCCATCGCGCCGAGCCGGTGCGAGAGCAGCCACGGGTGGTCGTGGCCCTGGACGACGCGCAGCGTGTTGGTCTCCATGTCCTTGCGGGCGACGAACCACGGGGCGTGCTCGCCGCCGCCGCGCTGGCCGCGCTTGTCCTTGACGCCGCCGATGCCCAGGCCCTGGCGCTGGCCCAGGGTGTAGAAGCTCAGGCCCACGTGGCGGCCCAGCGTGCGGCCGCGGTCGTCCATGATCGGGCCCGGGTCGTGGGCCAGGTACTTGTTCAGGAACTCGCGGAACGGGCGTTCGCCGATGAAGCAGATGCCGGTCGAGTCCTTCTTGCGCGCGTTGGGCAGGCGGATCTCGTCGGCGATGCGGCGCACCTCCGTCTTGTGCAGCTCGCCCACGGGGAACAGCGTCTGCGCCAGCTGGGCCTGGTTCAGGCGGTGCAGGAAGTAGCTCTGGTCCTTGGCCGGATCGAGCCCCTTGAGCAGCTCGTGGCGGCCGGTCGCCTCGTTCAGGCGTACGCGCGCGTAGTGGCCGGTGGCGATGCGATCGGCGCCCAGCCGCATCGCGTGGTCGAGGAAGGCCTTGAACTTGATCTCGGCGTTGCACAGCACATCCGGGTTGGGCGTGCGGCCGGCCTGGTGCTCGCGCAGGAACTCCGCGAAGACGCGATCCTTGTATTCGGCGGCGAAGTTGACGTGCTCGATCTCGATGTCCAGCACGTCGGCCACGCTGGCGGCGTCCAGGAAGTCCTGGCGCGTCGAGCAGTACTCGTCGTCGTCGTCGTCTTCCCAGTTCTTCATGAAGATGCCGACGACCTCGTGCCCCTGCTTCTTCAGCAGGTACGCCGTCACCGCCGAATCGACACCGCCGGACAAGCCGACCACCACACGCTTCGCACACATGCCCCGATTGTAGGAAACGGGGGGCCGGCGCGCCGCGGCAGGGTTGCTCAGGCCTTGGCGTCGTCCGGTTCGGAGGTGACGCTGGCTGCGTCGGGCGCGGCGACGCTGGGGTGCGTGTAGACCGCCTCGAGCGGCAGGCGGCGGCCGGCGCGGTGGTCCTCGATGCACTGCAGCACCAGCGGGCCGCGCAGGCGATCGCGGGCGGCGGCCACCTCGTCGGCGGTCATCCACAGGGTGCGCACCACCGGGCTGTCGAGAGCCTGGCCGGGCACCGGATCGCTGGCCGTGCCGCAGAACGCGAAGCGCAGGTAGGTGACGCCGGGGCCGCGCTCGGAATCGGGATTGCGTGCCAGGTAGACGCCCAGCAACGCCTCGGGGGTGAAGTGGCAGGCCGTCTCCTCGAGGGCCTCGCGCATCGCGCCGGCGACGGGCGACTCGCCGGGCTCGAGGCCGCCGGCGGGGTTGTTGATGCGCAGGCCGTCGCGCGTCATCTCCTCGATCATCAGGTAGCGGCCGTCCTTCTCTATGACGGCGGCCACGGTGACGCTAGGTTTCCAACGTTCAGCTCCCATGGCAGCCGATTGTCGCGGCGCCCGGGCGCGCCGGCCAGCGAATCCGGCGCGCCCGGGCGCCGGGTGTGGCGTTGCGTTGACGTCCGTGCTGCCCCGAGGCATGCCACTAAACGCCAGCTGACAAACTGTGTAAGCTTGGGCCGATATTGCGCAGCCGACCCGGTTCCACGGGCTTGCGTGCCCGGCCGTGGCACCGTCCCGGAGCGGTCCACGCGGCAACCATGACGATTTCGTCGGTGAGGAGACTTCCATGTTGATCGGTGTTCCGCTGGAAACCGCGGCGGGCGAAACGCGCGTGGCCGTCACTCCGGAGACGGCCAAGAAGCTCAAGGCCCAGGGCCACGTGCTGCGGGTCCAGTCGGGCGCGGGCGTGGCCGCCAGCGCCACCGACGAGGCCTACGTGGCCGCGGGGGCCGAGATCGTCGACCGCGCCGCCGCGCTCGGCGCCGAGCTCGTGCTCAAGGTGCGTGCGCCGCTGGCCGACGAACTCGGCCTGGTCAAGCCGGGCGCCGTGCTCGTGGGCATGCTCAACCCGTTCGACCGCGACGGCCTGCAGAAGCTGGCCGATGCGAAGCTCACGGCCTTCGCGCTCGAGGCCGCGCCGCGCACCACCCGCGCGCAAAGCATGGACGTGCTGTCGTCGCAGGCCAACATCGCCGGCTACAAGGCCGTGATGATCGCCGCCGACAAGTACCAGCGCCTGTTCCCGATGCTGATGACCGCGGCCGGCACGATCAAGGCCGCGCGCGTGGTCGTGCTGGGCGTGGGCGTGGCCGGCCTGCAGGCCATCGCCACCGCCAAGCGCCTGGGCGCCGTGATCGAGGCCACCGACGTGCGCCCCGCCGTCAAGGAGCAGGTGGAGTCGCTGGGCGCCAAGTTCATCGACGTGCCCACCGAGACGGCCGAGGAGAAGGAAGCGGCCGAGGGCGTCGGCGGGTATGCGAAGCCGATGCCGCAGGCCTGGCTGGATCGCCAGAAGGTGGAGGTGGCCAAGCGCGTCGCGCAGGCCGACGTCGTCATCACCACCGCGCTGATCCCTGGCCGCGCGGCGCCGGTGCTGGTCACCGAGGACATGGTGCGGTCGATGAAGCCGGGCTCGGTGATCGTCGACATCGCCGCCGGCCGCGGCGCCTCGGGCATCGACGGCAACTGCCCGCTGACCGAGGCCGGCCGCACGGTCGTCAAGCACGGCGTGACCATCGTCGGCGAGACCAACCTGCCGGCGCTGGTGGCGGCCGACTCGTCGTCGCTGTACGCGCGCAACGTGCTCGACTTCCTGAAGCTGGTCCTGACCAAGGAGGCCGCTTTCAAGCTCGACCTCGAGGACGACATCGTCGCGGCCTGCCTGGTGGCGCACGACGGCGAAGTCCGCAAGAAGTGATCCTCCCGCGTCGCGCGCATGCGCGACGCCCCCCGCGCATCCACAGCCTCGAGGAGTCCGCATGGACATCGTCTCCCCCACCATCCTCAACCTGATCATCTTCGTGCTGGCGATCTACGTCGGCTACCACGTGGTGTGGAACGTCACGCCGGCGCTGCACACGCCGCTGATGGCGGTGACCAACGCGATCTCGGCGATCGTGATCGTCGGCGCGATGCTGGCCGCGAGCCTCACCGAGGGGCCGTTCGCCAAGACCATGGGGGTGCTGGCCGTGGCGCTGGCCGCGGTCAACGTGTTCGGCGGCTTCCTGGTGACCCGGCGCATGCTCGAGATGTTCCGGAAGAAGGAACGGCCGGCCGCGCCGAAGGACGGGAAGCAATGATGGCGCTCCTGCCGGGCTCGCCGCCGTCCGCGCCGCCGCGCAGCGCGTTCTGGCGCGTGCTGCAGGTCATCGCCGGCGTGGCGCTGTTCCTCTACGCGCTGCGCCTGCTGGCGCCGATGCCGTTCGACCGCGTCGGCTTCGTGCTGATCGCCGCGCTGCTGGCGGCCGGGGCCATGGCGCTCACCGACTCGCTCGTCGGGCTGATCGCGGCGGTCTTCGAGAACATGCAAAAGGGTGGGAAGCAATGAGCTTGAACCTCGTCACGTTGTTGTATCTGGTCGCCAGCGTCTGCTTCATCCAGGCGCTCAAGGGCCTGTCGCATCCCACCACCTCGATCCGCGGCAACCTGTTCGGCATGTCGGGCATGGCGATCGCGGCCGTCACCACCGGCGCGCTGATCTGGAAGCTGGCCGGCTCGCCGCTGGGCCTCGGCTGGGTGCTGCTGGGGCTGGTCGCCGGCGGCGGCTACGGCGCCTGGCGCGCCAAGACGGTCGAGATGACCAAGATGCCCGAGCTGGTGGCGTTCTTCCACAGCATGATCGGCCTGGCCGCGGTGTTCATCGCGATCGCCGCGGTGGCCGAGCCGTCGGCGATGGAGCACGGGCTGGCCAAGGGCGAGCCCATTCCCACCGGCAACCGGCTGGAGCTGTTCCTGGGCGCGGCCATCGGCGCGATCACTTTCAGCGGCTCGGTGATCGCCTTCGGCAAGCTCTCGGGCACCTACAAGTTCCGCCTGTTCAAGGGCGCGCCGGTGCAGTTCGCCGGCCAGCACATGCTCAACCTCGTGCTGGGCCTGGCGATGCTGGGCTGCGGCATCGCCTTCGTCGCGACGGAAAGTCCGGTGGCGTTCGGCGCGATGCTGGCGCTGAGCTTCGTGCTGGGCGTGCTGATCATCATCCCGATCGGCGGCGCCGACATGCCGGTGGTCGTGTCGATGTTGAACAGCTACTCCGGCTGGGCCGCGGCGGGCATCGGCTTCTCGCTGAACAACGCGATGCTGATCATCGCCGGCTCGCTGGTGGGCAGCTCGGGCGCGATCCTGAGCTACATCATGTGCAAGGCGATGAACCGCTCGTTCTTCAGCGTGATCCTGGGCGGCTTCGGCGCCGAACCCGGCACCGCGGCGGCGGGCGCCACCGAGGCGCGGCCGGTCAAGAGCGGCAGCGCCGACGATGCCGCGTTCATCCTGGGCAACGCCGAGACCGTGATCATCGTGCCGGGCTACGGCCTGGCGGTGGCGCGCGCGCAGCACGCCGTCAAGGAACTGGCGGCCAAGCTCACCGCCAAGGGCATCAGCGTGAAGTACGCCATCCACCCGGTGGCCGGGCGCATGCCGGGCCACATGAACGTGCTGCTGGCCGAGGCCGAGGTGCCCTACGACCAGGTGTTCGAGATGGACGAGATCAACGGCGAGTTCGGCCAGGCCGACGTGGCCATCATCCTGGGCGCCAACGACGTCGTGAACCCGGCCGCGCTCACCAAGGGCTCGCCGATCTACGGCATGCCCATCCTGGAGGCCTACAAGGCCAAGACCGTCATCGTCAACAAGCGCTCGATGGCGGCCGGCTACGCCGGCCTCGACAACGAACTCTTCTACATGGACAAGACCATGATGGTCTTCGGCGACGCCAAGAAGGTCGTCGAGGACATGCTCAAGGCCGTCGAATAAGGCAGGCGGCCGCCGACCGATCCCGTGCAGCGCGGACCGTCCAGACCAAGAATTCCCCTTTCCCATACTCGCAAAAGACCCGCACGCCGGAGACAAGATTGATGGAACGAAACTGGTTGAAGCACTACCCCGCCGGGGTGCCGCCTCATGTGAACGCGAACGAATACGCGTCGCTGGTCGAACTGCTGGACAACAGCTTCGCGAAGTACGCCAGCCTGGCGGCCTACAAGTTCATGGGCCGGGACTACAGTTACCGCCTGGTCGACGAGATGTCGCGCGCGTTCGCGGCCTACACGCAGTCGCTGGGCCTGGTGCAGGGCGATCGCGTCGCCGTCATGATGCCCAACGTGCCGCAGTACCCGGTCGTCGTGGCCGGCCTGCTGCGCGCTGGCCTGGTGGTTGTCAACGTCAACCCCCTGTACACGCCGCGCGAGCTCGAGCACCAGTTGAAGGACGCGGGCGCCAAGGCCATCGTCATCATCGAGAACTTCGCCACCACGCTGCAGCACGTCCTCGCCGACGTGCCCACGAAGAAGGTGATCCTCGCGTCGATGGGCGACATGCTGGGCCTGGTCAAGGGCACGCTCGTCAACTACGTCGTGCGCAACGTCAAGAAGATGGTGCCCGCGTTCGACCTGCCCGGCGCCGTGCGCTTCAACGACGCGATCGCCCTCGGCCGGCGCGCGACCTTCAAGCCCGTCAAGGTGGGCGCGGAGGACATCGCGGTGCTGCAGTACACCGGCGGCACCACCGGCGTGAGCAAGGGCGCGGTGCTGCTGCATCGCAACCTCGTGGCCAACGTGCTGCAGTCCGACGCCTGGTACCAGCCCGCGCTGAGCAAGGTCAAGCCGGGGGTGCAGATCGTCACCATCTGCGCGCTGCCGCTGTATCACATCTTCGGCTTCAACACGAACATGATGCTGGGCCTGCGCATGGGCTCGTGCAACCTGCTGATCGCCAATCCGCGCGACATCCCGGCCATGTTCAAGGACCTGCAGCGCCAGCCCTTCCACAGCCTGCCGGCGGTCAACACGCTGTTCAGCGCGATGGCCAACCACCCCGATTTCGACACCGTGGACTGGTCCAGCCTCGTGATGTCGGTGGGCGGCGGGATGGCCGTGCAGCAGGCCACCGCACAGTTGTGGCTGCAGAAGACGGGCTGCCCGATCTGCGAGGGCTACGGCCTGTCCGAGACCTCGCCCGCGGCCACCTGCAACCCGGTCAACACCGCCGCCTACAGCGGCACGATCGGCATGCCCATGCCCGACACCGACGTCGTGCTGCTCGACGACGATGGTGCCGAGGTGGGCCCCGGCGAGCGCGGCGAGATCGCGATCCGCGGCCCGCAGGTGATGGCCGGCTACTGGCAGCGCCCGGACGAGACGGCCAAGGTGATGACCGCCGACGGCTTCTTCCGCACCGGCGACATCGGCGAGGTCGACGAGCGCGGCTACTTCAAGATCGTCGACCGCAAGAAGGACATGATCCTGGTCTCGGGCTTCAACGTGTACCCGAACGAGGTCGAGGACGTGGTCGCGCTGATCCCCGGCGTGCTGGAATGCGCGGCGGTCGGCGTGCCCGACGACAAGGCCGGCGAAGCCGTCAAGGTCGTCATCGTCAAGAAGGATCAGGCGCTCACCGAGGCCGACGTGCGCGCCTGGTGTGAAACAAATCTTACGGGTTACAAGCGACCGAAGATCGTTGAGTTCCGGACCGACCTGCCGAAAACCAATGTAGGGAAGATCCTGCGGCGCCAGCTGCGGGACGGCAAGTGATTGACCGCCGCCCGACCACCTGGGAACTTCGATGACGACCACGACCCATGCGGAGCCCTACGTCCGCACCGAAGCCGGCAAGGCCGAGATCCGCGCCCACGGCGTCAAGCTGACGCGGCCTGCGCGCAACCTGCTGATGGTGATCGACGCCTCGTGCACCGGCCAGGAATGGATCGCCAAGGTCAACGGCAGCACGCCCGCCGATCTCGACGTGCTGCTCGCGGCCAGGCTGATCGCCCCGCAGGCCGGCGCCGGCGCCAAGACCGTGCACCAGCGCGTGACCGTCGAGGTCGCCGTGCGCGACTGGACCTACGACGCGCTGTACACGCTGCTCACGCACGAGGCCAAGGAGCGCTTCGGGCTGATCAAGGGCTATCGCCTGATCCTCAAGATCGAGGGCTGCGCCGACCTGGCGGGCATCCAGGCCGTGGCGCTCGAGTTCGTCGAACACATCCGCAAGGCGCACGGCGAGGAATCGGCCGCGCGCTTTCGCAAGCAGCTTGGCGCAACGGACTGATCCGCTCCCGCCGCGCGCGCTGCGGCCGTGCGCCGCAGGGCCGGCCGCGCGGGGCCGCGCATGACGCGCCTGGCCATCGTCGGCGCGATGCACGAGGAGATTGCCGCGTTGCGGCCCTGCCTCGCCGACGTGCGCGTCGAACATCGCGCCGGCCGCGAATTCCACCTCGGCCGCCTCGACGGCCATGACGTGATCCTGGTGCGCTGTGGCATCGGCAAGGTGGCCGCGGCCACCACCACCGCCGTGCTGCTGGACGCGTTCGACGCCGGCGCGCTGCTGTTCACCGGCGTGGCCGGCGGACTGGGCGACGGCGTGCGCGTGGGCGACATCGTCGTCGCCACCACGCTGCTGCAGCACGACATGAACGCCGCGCCGCTGTTCCCGCGCTGGGAAGTGCCGTTGACCGGTCGCGCCCGCTTCGACGCCGACGCCGGCTGGACGGCCCGCCTCGTGCAGGCCAGCCGCGCGCTGGCCGCCGACGGCGCCCACGCGGCCGCAGCCGCCACCCACGCCGGCCTCGTCGTCAGCGGCGATCGCTTCGTCGCCACCCGCGCCGAGAGCGAGCGCCTGCGAGCGGACCTGCCCGACGCGCTGGCCGTCGAGATGGAAGGCGCCGCGGTGGCCCAGGTCTGCCACGACTTCGCGCGCCCCTTCGGCGTGGTGCGCACCGTCTCCGACCGGGCCGACGACGCGGCGCACGGCGACTTCCAGCGCTTCGTGCGCGACGTCGCGGCGCCCTATTCGCGCGACATCGTGCGCGCCGTCCTCGCGCTCGGCTGACGGCTGCCGCGACCGGCGCTCGCCGCATGCGGCACACTGGCGGCCTTGCCGTGTTCCGCCGTCCCCATGTCGCTGCGCCTGTTCGTCGATGCCCCGCTGTCCGCCGACCTCGAATTCGGGTTGCCGGAGGATGCCGCACGCCATGTGCAGGTGCGCCGGCTGCAGCCGGGCGACGACCTGCGGCTGTTCGACGGCGCGGGCGGCGAATGGCGGGCGCGCGTGACCCGCATGGGCAAGCGCGACGTCGACGTGCGGGTGGAGGCGCACGAGGCCGTCGCGCGCGAGTTGCCGTTCGACCTGGAGATCGCGCTGGGCATGCCCACCAACGAGCGCATGGACGCGCTGGTCGAGAAGGCCACCGAACTGGGCGTCGCCGCGATCCAGCCCCTGCAGACCGAGCGCTCGGTGCTGCGGCTGGATGGCGAGCGCGCCGCCCGGCGCGTCGCCCACTGGCAGGCGGTGGCCGTGGGCGCCAGCGAGCAGAGCGGGCGCACGCGCGTGCCCGTCGTGGCGCCGGTGACCGGCATCGGGGCGTGGCTCGCGGCGCAGCCGCCGGATGCCGCGCCGGGGGGACGCTTCGTCATGAGCACCGGCAGCGCGCCGGCGTTGGCCGACGTCGTGGCCTGCGCGCCGCACGGGCGCTGGCTGGCGCTCAGCGGGCCCGAGGGCGGGCTGACGCCCGACGAGGAAGCCGCGGCCGTCGCGCGCGGCTTCACCCGCATCAGCCTCGGCAGCCTGATCCTGCGCGCCGACACGGCGCCGCTGGCCTGGCTCGCGCAGATGGCGGTGCTGCTGCGCGACGCCTGACACGCCGGCGGCGCCGCGCGCGGGCGCCGTCCGCTCAACGTCCTTGTTCGACGTCGTGGATCGCGCGCTTCGTGGCTTCCAGCGCGAGGTCGAGTTGCTCGACGATGCGGTTGCGCAGGTTGCGCGTCTCGGGGTTGTCTCCCGCAGTGGCGTCAGCTGCCCTCGGGCGTCGCGGCCTGCGCGCCGGTGCGCGCCGAGCCGCTGACCATGTCGAAGCGGAACAGCCGGCATTCGATCGGCCCGTTCCACATCGGCACCCGCCGGCTCTCCTTCAGGCGCATCGCGGTGGGCAGCTTCATGTCCGGGCTCAGCACCCAGGCCGTCCAGCCGCTGTAGTGGCGCTTCCAGTGGGTGGCCAGCTGCGCGAAGAACTCGTTGGCGCCGCCGCCGTCGACGACGGCCGATTCGCGGCCGCCGCTGGACTGCGGCGCATCGCGCGCGCCGCGGCGCGCGGCGTCGGGGTTCTCGCGCTCGAACGCGTCGGCGCCCGGTCCGCGCGCGCGCTCGGGTGCGCGCGGGGCCGCGAACGTGCGCGGCGCGCGCGGGGCCTCCGCGGCGCTGCTGCCGCGGCCCTTGGCGGCGATGCGCTCGCCGTAGGGCGGATTCATCACGATGGTGCCGTGGTCGGCCGGCGCCGGGCGCTGCAGCGCGTCGGCCGTCTTGAACTCGATCGCGTGGGCGACGCCGGCGCGCTCGGCGTTGCGGGTGGCGAAGTCGGTCATGCGGAACGACACGTCGCCGGCCCAGATCGGCACCGCGGGACGCACGATCGCCTCGCGCGCCTCGACCTGCATGCGGCCCCAATCCGTCGCGTGCTCGAGGAACGGGCGCAGGCGCTCGAACGCGAAGCGGCGCGTCAGGCCCGGCGCCACGTTGCAGGCGATCTGCGCGGCCTCGATGGCGATCGTGCCGGCGCCGCAGCACGGGTCGAGCAGGCCGCCGTCGGACTCGCGGCCATGCCAGCCGGCCGCGTAGAGCATCGTCGAGGCCAGCGTCTCCTTCAGCGGGGCCTCGCCCTGCTGCTCGCGCCAGCCGCGCTTGAACAAGGCCTCGCCGGACAGGTCGATGGCCAGCCACGCGTGCGTCGGGTCGACGTGCAGGCTGATGGCCAGGTCGGGGAAGCGCGTGTCCACGCTGGGCCGCGCGCCGGCCATCTCGCGCATCACGTCGCAGACGGCGTCCTTGATGCGCAGCGCGGCGAAGTTCAGGCTCTGCAGCGGCGAGCGCTGCGCGGTGACGTCGACGCGGATCGTCTCGTCGGGCGTGATCCACTCCGACCAGTTGATGCGGCGGCCCAGGTCGTACAGGTCGTGCTCGTCGCGGTAGTCGCCGTCCACCATGGGCCACAGCACGCGCTGGGCGATGCGGCTGCGCAGGTTCAGGCGCATCGCGTTCTCGACGCTCTCGTCGACCATCACGCCGCCGCGGCCGGCCACGACGCCCTGGTTCGCCCCGACGATGCGGATGCATTCCTCGGCGAGCAGTTCCTCGCTGCCGTTGGCGCACGTGACGAAGAGGAAGTCTGGCTTGGTGTTCATGGCGGGTGCACCCTTTGGCAATTCAAGACGACCTGGCTCGCTGCCGCTCGCCGCCCCCGAGGGGCTCAGGCCGCCGTGCTCCGGAGCGGCCGCGCGCGTGGCGGCCGGGAGCGTCGTGGCAGGGACGGGAAGACTTGATGGAACTGGCTCGTGGCTAGACCGTGCGCCGCAGGTTGGCCGGCGCGATCTTCAGGGCTTCACGATACTTGGCCACCGTGCGGCGCGCCACCTGGATGCCCTGGCCCTCGAGCAGCTCGGCGAGCTGGCTGTCGGACAGCGGCTTGGCCGGGCTCTCGGCGGCCACCAGCTGCTTGATCAGCGCGCGCACCGCGGTCGACGAGGCATTGCCGCCGGCGTCGGTGTTGAGCGACGAGCCGAAGAAATACTTCAGCTCGTAGGTGCCGAACGGCGTGGACATGTACTTGGCGGTGGTCACGCGCGAGATGGTGGACTCGTGCAGCCCGAGCTCGTCGGCGATCTCGCGCAGCACGAGCGGCTTCATCGCGATGGCGCCGTGGCTGAAGAAGTTCTTCTGGCGCTCGATGATGGCCTGCGACACGCGCAGGATGGTGTCGAAGCGCTGCTGGATGTTGCGGATGAACCAGCGCGCCTCCTGCAGCCGTGCCGTCAGCGCGCTGCCGCTGGAGCGCTGCGACTTGATCGCCTGCGCGTACAGGTCGTTGACGCGCAGCTTGGGCATCACGTCCGGGTTGAGCACGGCGCGCCACTGGCGGGCCACCTTCATCACGATGACGTCGGGGATGATGATCTGCTCTTCGGCGCGCGCGAAGGGGCGCCCCGGCTTGGGCTCCAGCGTGACGATCAGGCCCTGCGCGGCGCGCACGGTGGCCTCGTCCATCTCGATGAGCTGGGCGATCTTGCGGAAGTCGCGCCGCGCCAGCAGCGCCAGGTGGTCGGTGCAGATCTTGAGCGCGGCCAGCAGCGTGACCGCGGTGGATTTCGCCGGCGGCTTCTGGCGCAGTTGCAGGCACAGGCACTCGCCGAGCGAACGCGCGCCCACGCCGGTGGGTTCCATGCTCTGCAGGAAGTTCAGGCCGCATTGCAGGCGCGAGACCAGGTCCTCGCGCTCGTCCTCGCCCTCGATGCCCAGCACCTCGGCCAGGCGCTCGGCGATCTCCTCGAGCGGGTCGGCCAGGTAGCCGTCCTCGTTGAGCGACTCGATCAGCACGTGCACCGCCGCCGCGTCCTCGTCGGACAGGCGCAGGCTGCTCAGCTGGCTGCGCAGGTGGTCTTCCAGGCTGATGCCGGCGCCGGCGCGGCTCTGGCGCTCGAAGTCGTCGTCGTTGTCGCCCGACTGGCCGCTGCCGGAACTGGGCAGCTCGCGGATGCCGTCGAAGTCGTCGCGCTCGGTGCCGTTTTCCCAGTCGTCGCGTTCGGTGGTGCCGAACTCGGCGGCGTCCACGCCCGCGGGCTCGTCCACCGTGTCGTTGCCGGTGCGGCCGTCGGCGTCGGTGTCGGTCGCCGTCTTGGCGCTGTCGGTGGCGCTGGCCGAGGTGCTCGCGTTCAGGCCCTCGAACTGTGCCTCGGGCAGGATGGTTTCTTCCTCCGGCTCGAGGAACGGGTTCTGCTCCATCATCTGCTCGATCTCCTGGTGCAATTCCAGGGTCGAGAGCTGCAGCAGCCGGATGGACTGCTGCAACTGCGGCGTGAGCGCGAGGTGTTGCGACAGGCGGACCTGCAGCGAGGCTTTCATCAGGCTCGGCCTCTACATTCTGAAGTGTTCGCCGAGATAGACACGACGGACGTCGGGGTTCTCGACGATCTCGGCCGGCGTGCCTTCGGCCAGCACCCGGCCTTCGCTGATGATGTAGGCGCGGTCGCAGATGCCCAGCGTCTCGCGGACGTTGTGGTCGGTGATCAGCACGCCGATGCCGCGCGCCTTCAGGAAGCCGATGATGCGCTGGATCTCGATGACCGCGATCGGGTCGACGCCGGCGAACGGCTCGTCGAGCAGGATGAAGCGCGGCTGCGTGGCGAGCGCGCGGGCGATCTCGACGCGTCGGCGTTCGCCGCCCGACAGCGCCGGCGCCGGCGATTCGCGCAGGTGCGTCAGGCTGAGATCGGCCAGCAGGCCGTCCAGGCGCTTGTCGATCTCGGCCGTCTTCAGGGGCTTGCCGGCCTCGTCGTACTGCAACTCCAGCACGGCGCGGATGTTCTCGTCCACGGTGAGCTTGCGGAAGATCGATGCTTCCTGCGGCAGGTAGCTCAGGCCCAGGCGCGAGCGCTGGTGGATCGGCTTGGCCGAGATCGGCTGGCCGTCGATGCGGATATCGCCGGCGTCGGCGCGCACCAGGCCGACGACCATGTAGAACGTCGTCGTCTTGCCGGCGCCGTTGGGGCCCAGCAGACCCACCACCTCGCCGGCGTTGACGGCCAGGTGCACTTCCTTGACGACCACGCGCGCGCCGTAGGACTTGCGCAGGCCCGTGGCCTCGAGCCGGCTGCGCGAGCCGTCGGCGAGCGCCGCGCCGAGCGCCGGGCTGGCGTTGACTGGCGGTGCCGCCACGGGCGTGGCCGACGGCGACACCGCGGTGCCAGGCTTGACCTGCGCCGTGTCCGGAAGCGGGGCGCTCATCTCGCGGGCCCCGATGCCGGGGTCGGCAGTTCCAGCGGCTTGGGCGCCGGCGCCGAGCCGGGCGACTTGGGCGTGAAGACGACCGTGGTGCGTCCGCCGGTGGACGGCGTGCCGGGATCGCCGGAGCCCAGCTTGATCGTGTCGGTGGCGGTGTCGTAGGTGATCAGCGCAGCGTTGGCCTGGTCGGTGACCACCGTGCCCTTGAGCATGCGCAAGTGCGCCGCGCCGACGAAGCGCACGCGGTTGGCGGCGCTGTCGTACTCGATGCGCTGGGCGTCGCCTTCGCTGTACTCGTCCTCGCCATCGCGCTTCTGGCGGAACGTGGCCGGGTGGGTGGCCGAGCCGAACGCGAATCCCAGGCGCTGGCCGTCCGGGTCCTCGCTCACTTCGACGCGGTCGGCGTGGATCTCGAGCGTGCCCTGCGTGATGACCACGTTGCCGACGAAGACGGCGCTGTGCTTCTTCAGGTCGACCACGTCCGGGTTCTCGCCGGCGCTGGTCACGCTCATCGGCTTGCTGCGGTCGGCGCGCTCGGCGTGCGCGGCCGGGCCCGCCGCCGCCAGGGCGGCCAGCAGGGCGAGGGCGCCGCAACGGCCGGCCACGCCCGTGCGCCGGGGCGCGACGGCACGGGGGACTCGGGACAGGTGGAGGGAGGTGAGCGGGCGCATATGGATCGGCACGGAAATTGCAGACCATTCTAGCCCGCGTGCAACGCCGCTGCGCGTCGTGTAGGCCTTTAACGTGCCGGGCTGCACGCCTGTCGGCCGCAGCCAACGCTGTGCCGGGCCAGCCTTCTCGAGTGCGCGAGCAGCTTTCGCGGGCGGCGAATCAGGCGCCGCGGCGGATGCGCTGGACCAACCAGTCGGTGGTCGCCAGCACGCTGTCCGGGCCGGCGCTGGGCTGGGCCACGGCGACGAACCGGCCGCCGATGGCCATCTCGGGCATGCGCTCGATGCCGTAGTCGTCCTCGAGGCGCCTGGCCGCGCTGCATTTCGTCTGCACGCCGAAGCTGTTCCAGGCGTTCTGCACCTTCGTGGCGTCCAGGCCGTTGTCCTGCGCGAAGGCGACCATGTCGCCGAGGCTGTCGATCGGCTTCTTCTGCACGTGGAAGCGCGTGAACGTCTTGACGTGCATCTGCTCGACCAGGCCCAGCGCTTCCCAGGTGTAGAAGATGCGCTGGTGGATTTCCTTGCGGGCGTCGAAGCCGACCGGCACGCGGCTGAAATGCACGTCGGCCGGCAGCCGCAGGACCCACGGCTCGAGCGCGGGCTCGAAGGCGAAGCAGTGCGGGCACGCGTACCAGAAGAACTCGATGACCTCGATCTTGCCGTTGGCGGGCACTGCGATCGGCCGCGCGAGCGCCTCGTAGTCGCGGCCCTCCAGCGGGGTGGCGCCTTGGGCGCGTGCGCGTCCGGGCAGGCCGCTGCCGGCCAACGCCAGCGCGCCGGCGAGACTGGCCGCGCTCAACGCGAAGCGGCGACGGTGCAGCGTGGTCATCGCGGGATCTCCGTGCGGCGTGGCCGGACTCAGGCCGTCTTGCGCAATTGCGCGACCAGCGTGTCGACGGTGGCCAGGCATTCCTTCATGCCGCCCATCGACGGCGAGGTCGTGTAGCGGCCGTGGATGCCCAGCATCGGCACGCCGTCCACGCCGTAGTCGTCGGACAGCTGCTTGGCCTGGGCCAGCTTGGTGCGCACGCTGAAGCTCTCCCACGCCTGCTTGACCTTGGGGACGTCCAGGCCGTTCTCCTGCGCGAACGCCAGCATGTCGTCTTCCTTGTTGATCGGCTTGTGCTGCAGGTGGAAGCGATTGAACGTCTTCGTGTGCATCTGCTCGACCAGGCCCAGCGCCTCCCACGTGTAGTAGACCTGCTGGTGGATCTCCTTGAGGGCGTCGAACTGCACCGGCACGCGGCGGAAGTGCACGTCGGCCGGCAGCTTGGCGATCCAGGGCTCGATGGTCGGCTCGAAGGCGAAGCAATGCGGGCAGCCGTACCAGAAGAACTCGATGACCTCGACCTTGCCGGTGCGGGGCAGGTTGATCGGCGTCTTCAGCCGGGTGTAGTCCGTCCCGTCGACCGGGGCCGCGGGCGACGCCAGCGCCGCGCCGGGCAGGCCCAGGCCGGACAGCGCCGCCATGCCGGCCACGCCAGCCAGTTGCAGGGAAAACTCGCGCCGGTTCATGAAGATCCTTTCAGTGGGGGGTGGGGCCGGGATGCCTGTAGAGCGGTCGGCCGGCCACAAAGTTCATTGTTTCGAGCGTTCGACGCGCACCAGCGATGCGTCGGGATCGATGGCCTTCGCGCGCTCGGTCTGCGCTTCGGCCTCGTCCTTCCTGTCAAACGGCCCAAGTCGCACGCGGTGGACAGTGCGGCCATTCTGTTCGCGTTCGGACACCGTGGCGCGCAGCCCCGCCAGGGCCAGCCTGGCGCGCTGCTGCTCGGCATCTTCCGGCTTGGAGTAGGCGCCCACTTGTACGAAATAGATGAACGGATCGAGCGCGGCGGTCGCCACGCTGTCGCCCGGCTGGCCGTTGAGGATGGCGGCGGCGTCGCGCGTGCTGCGCGGCGTGTCGGCATGCGCGCCGGGCGTGCTGGCCGCCGACAGCGGGACGACCTTGCCGTTGTCGGCCGGCGTCGGCAGCACCGGCGCCGCGACCCTCGGCACCACCGCCGTGTCGGAGGCGGGGGCGGACGGCGCCGGCGCCACCGAGCGCACCGGCGCCTTGCCGGCCAGCGCCGCGTTCGGATCCCAGCTCTTGTTGCGTTCCGTCTCGGCCGCGTCCTGCTCGGGCGTGCGCTGCTGGCCCTTGTTCATCAGCGGCACCGGGGTCTTGGTGACGTACAGCGCCACCGCGAGCGCCACGGCCAGGCCCAGCAGCAGGCCGACGATCAGGCCCAGGGCGAAGCCGCCCCGTTGGTTCTTCAAGGAAGGTTTCACGACGGGGTTCCGGGTTCAGGAATCGGCAGGAATCGGGGCGGCGGCGACGGGCTCGTCGCGATTCATGGCCTGCGGGGCGCTGACGCCGAGGATGGCCAGCGCGTTGCGCAGCACCTGGGCCGACGCCTTGAGCAGGGCCAGGCGGGCCAGCGCGAGCGCGGGATCGTCGACCAGGAAGCGCTCGGCGGCGTAGTAGGAATGGAAGCTCGCCGCCACGCCGCGGGCGTAGTAGGCGATGTCGTGTGGCGCGAGGTCGCGCGCGGCGGCGGCCAGCACCTCGGGGAACTCGGCCAGCTTGAGCATCAACGCGGCCTCCGACGGCGCGACGAGCAGCGCCAGGTCGGCGCCGTCCACCCGGGCCAGGTCGCCGCCCTTGTCGGCGAACTGGCGCAGCACGGAGCAGATGCGCGCATGGGCGTACTGCACGTAGAACACCGGGTTCTCGTCGTTCTGCTTGAGCGCCAGGTCGATGTCGAACACGAACTCCGAGTCGGCCTTGCGGCTGACCAGGAAGAAGCGCACGGCGTCGCGGCTGGTCCAGTCGATCAGGTCGCGCAGGGTGACGTAGCTGCCGGCGCGCTTGGAGATCTTGACCTCCTCGCCGCCGCGCATCACCGTGATCATCTTGTGCAGCAGGTAGTCGGGCCAGCCCTGCGGCACGCCTTCGCCCACCGCCTGCAGGCCGGCGCGCACGCGGGCGACGGTGCCGTGGTGGTCGCTGCCCTGCACGTTGATGGCCTTCTTGAAGCCGCGCTCCCACTTGTCGAGGTGGTAGGCGACGTCGGGCACGAAGTAGGTGTACGTGCCGTCGGACTTGCGCATGACGCGGTCCTTGTCGTCGCCGTACTCGGTGGTGCGCAACCACAGTGCGTTGTCGAGCTCGTAGGTCTTGCCCGAGGCGACCAGCTTGGCCACGGTGGCGTCCACGAGGTGGTTCGTGTACAGGCTGGTCTCGAGGAAGTAGTGGTCGAAGTGCACGCCGAAGGCCTGCAGGTCGAGATCCTGCTCGTGGCGCAGGTAGGCGACCGCGAACTGGCGGATGCTGTCCAGGTCGTCGGGGTCGCCCGAGGCCGTGAACTCGCGGTCGTCGGCCTTGACCGTCTTCTTCGCCAGGAAGTCGGCGGCGATGTCGGCGATGTACTCGCCGTTGTAGAACTTCTTGCTGTCCGGGTTGGCCGGATCGGTGGGCCAGCAGGCGTCGCCCGGCTTGAAGCCCTTGATGCGCAGCTGCGTGCTGTTGGCCAGCGTGCCGATCTGGACGCCGGCGTCGTTGTAGTAGAACTCGCGCTGCACCGTCCAGCCCTGGCTGGCGAGCAGGTTGCACACGGTGCTGCCGAGCGCGGCCTGGCTGGCGTGGCCGACGTGCAGCGGCCCGGTCGGGTTGGCCGAGACGAACTCGACGATCACCTTGTCGCCGTTGGCGGGCCGGATGCCGAAGCGCTCGCCGCCGGCCAGCACCTCGGCCACGACGGCCTGCTTGGCGGCCGGCGCCAGGCGCAGGTTGATGAAGCCGGGGCCGGCGATCTCGAGCGAGGACACCCAGCGCTGCACGGCCGGCTGGGCGTTCAGCGCGGCGACCAGTTGCTCGGCGACGGCGCGCGGCGCCAGGCGCAGCGGCTTGGCGAGTTGCATCGCCACGGTGATGGCCAGGTCGCCATGGGCGGCCTGCTTGGGGGATTCGAACGCGGGCGTGAGCGCGACGTCCGGCGCGACCAGGGCGACTGCCGCCGCCAAGGCCTGCGCCAGCTCGGATTTGGCTTGGATCATCCAGGGATTCTACGGTTCGCGGCCGGGCCGGGCAGGCCGACAGTCGGGCTGTAGCGACCGAACAGCCCGACAAAGCCGCCATTACTCACCCGATCGGTCGAGGCGGCCAGCCATCACCATCGACCCTGACACATGGCGCCCGGCCGGGCACTGGCGTCCCTGACAACAAAACCCTCCTGATGAGCGACCCCGCCTTCAACGCCGCGCAGACCGAGCCCGACCTGGTGCACGGGGACATGCCGTCGACCATCGGCAAGTACACGATCCTGGGCCGGCTGGGCGACGGTGCCACCAGCGAGGTCTTCCGCGCCCACGACGACGCCAACAACCGCGACGTCGCGATCAAGCGGCTGCGCCTGTCGTCCGAGACCGCCGCCATCGACGCTCACTTCTGGTCGCGCTTCTTCGCCGCCGAGGCCGCCCTGGTCGGCCGGCTCAACCACCCGAACGTGGTGCAGCTCTACGAGGCGTTCAGCGACGCGCAGGTGCCCTACCTGGTGATGGAATGCGTGCCCGGCGTGACGCTGCGCGAGTTCTGCCGGCCCGACAAGCTGCTGCCGCTGGAGCAAGTGGTGGAGATCGGCTTCAAGTGCGCGATGGCGCTGGGCTACGTCTACCGCCAGGGCCTGATCCACCGCGACGTCAAGCCCGCCAACATCCTGGCCGTGGTGCAGGACGGCGAGGTGGTGGACGTCAAGCTGAGCGACTTCGGCAGCGTGCTCAACACCAATTCCGACCGTACCCAGATCCACCGCGTGGGCTCGCTCGCCTACATGTCACCCGAGCAGATCGAGGGCAATACACTGGACTGCCGCACCGACATCTACGCGCTGGCCGCCGTGCTGTACCACCTGATCTCGGGCCGGCCGCCGTTCGACGCGCAGACCCAGGTCGCGCTGATGAACCAGATCTTCCACAACGACCCGCCGCCGCTGACCAGCCTGCGCGAGGGCGTCACGCCCGCGCTGGAGGGGGTGATCCTGGGCGCGCTGGCCAAGGGCCAGGACGCCCGGCCGCAGGACTGGGAGACCTTCGCCCAGGCGCTGTCGGGCCTGATCGTCAACCACCAGGTGCCGCGCGGCCGGCTGCAGAAGGTGCTCGACTCGGAGCGCTTCAACCTGCTGCGCTCGCTCGACTTCTTCTCCGACTTCGACGACGTCGAGCTGTGGGAGGTGGTGCACCGCGCGAAGTGGCAGCGCCTGCACTACGGCCACCGCGTCTACCGGCGCGGCCAGGAGGGCAACACCTTCCACATCATCGCCCAGGGCGAGGTGGAGGTGTTTCGCGACGGCCAGCGCGTGGCGCGACTGGGCGCGGGCACCTCGGTGGGCGAGATGGCCTACCTGGCGCCGAGCCCCGACCTGCGCCGCCACAGCGCCGACATCATCGTGTCCGAGCCGTGCACCACGATCTCGTTCACGCCCGAGACGCTGACGCAGCTCAGCGCCGAATCGCGCATGCGCTTCGACAAGGCGTTCATCCAGGTGCTGGTGCGCCGGTTGCACGCCGCGCACGAGACGCTGGCCCATCCGCGCCGCGTGCTGTGATCCCGATCGACGGCGGCCGCGCGGCCGCGACGAACTGACGATTGGTCACGATCCCGTCGGATCGCAGCCACAGGCGGATCAACGTGTCATGATCCTTGTGGTTGACGGGACAACTTCTGCTTGTGGTGGCGTGCGGCCTTTGCTTCAATCGTGGCGTGCCGCGATCAGGGAGGGTCCTGGGCGGTGCATCCGGCCCATCCGCCCAAGCCGACGACTGATTCGTCACGACAAGGACACCCCATGAAGCATCTCATCACCGCCCTCGCCCTGACCCTCGCCGCCGCCGGCGTCTTCGCGGCCGACGCCGCCGCCAGCAAGCCGCTGACGGCGCAGCAGCAGAAGATGGCCGACTGCTCGGCCGCCAACAAGGGCAAGAAGGGCGACGAGTACAAGGCGGCGCAGAAGGCCTGCCTGTCCGGCACCCCGGCCCCGGCCGCCGCCCCGTCGGCCCCGCTGACGCAGAAGGAAAAGATGGCCGCCTGCTCCAAGCAGAACAAGGGCAAGAAGGGCGACGACTACAAGGCGGCGCAGAAGGCCTGCCTGTCGGCCTGACCGACCCTGGCTCTTCGGGCCTCCCGCCGCGCGGGACGCCTGCCTGCAGACCCGGCCGCGCGCCGGGTTTGTCGTTCCTGGAGGCCGCCGATCCGGCCGCGCGGCGCGCACGGCGCGATTTCGGCCTCCGTTGCCGCGCGCCGCTGCTTATGCGCCCGATCCGCGCCGCCCGGACTTCCCGAATGGCCCGAGCATGACCTTGCGCGCACCACCGAGCTTGTGGCCCGGCTGCGCGTTCAACGTCCACTCACCGTCATTCGAGGAAATCCATGAAGCAATCGATCGTCGTCCTGTCGCTCGCCCTCGCCGCGGGCACCGCCTGCGCGCGTGCCGCGCATGCGCCCGCGGCCGCGGCCTCCGACCCCTCCACCGTGGCCGCCGCCACCGCCGGCAGCGCCCAGCCCGGCACGCCGCAGCGCTCGAAGATGAAGGCCTGCAACGTCGACGCCAAGGCCAAGGACCTGCACGGTCCCGACCGGCGCGCGTTCATGAAGCAGTGCCTGTCGGGCAAGGCGCGGCCGGCCGCCACGTCCTGAAGCGCGGGGCCGCGTCATGCGCGCACGCTTCGCGTTTCCGATGCAGAGCACGGGTCGGGTCAACGCCGCGGCGCCCGAGTCGACGCTCCGGGTGCCGGAGCCGGGCGCGACGGGCGCGTCAGGACGCAGTGGCCGCCGCGTCCTGGCGGTTCCAGTAGCGCGGGTCGCCGTAGGTGTGCTTGAGGAAGTCGATCCACAGGCGCACGCGCAGCGCCAGGTGGCGCGCGTGCGGAAACACCGCGAAGATGCCGTTGGGCGGCGCCGCGAACTCGTCCAGCACGCTGACCAGCCGCCCTGAGGCGAGGTCAGCGCGCACTTCCCAGGCGCTGCGCCAGGCGATGCCCAGGCCCGCCAGGCACCAGTCGTGCAGCACCTGGCCGTCGGTGCAGTCCAGGCGGCCGTTCAGGCGCACGTGGGTCGGCTCGCCGGCGATGGTGAAGGCCCAGCCGCGCGGCTGGCTGGCCTCGGAGCTGAGGGTCAGGCAGGCGTGGCGGGCGAGGTCGGCGGGCGTGGCCGGGGTGCCGGCGCGCTTCAGGTAGGCCGCCGAGGCCACGCACAGGCGGCGGTTGTCGGCAAGGCGAACGCCCACCAGGCTGGAGTCCTGCAGGTCGCCCACGCGCACCGCGCAGTCCACGCCCTCGTTGACGATGTCCACGACGCGGTCGGCCAGGTTCAGCGACAGGCTGACGTCCGGGTGCTCGGCCAGGAACAGCGGCACCAGCGGCGCGACGTGGCGCCGGCCGAAGCCGGCCGGCGCGGTGATGCGCAGGTGGCCGCTCGCCTTGACGCCGCCGGCCGACACGCTGGCCTCGGCGCTGGCGAAGTCCAGCAGCAGGCGCTGGCAGTCCTCCAGGAAGGCGCTGCCCTCGTGCGTGAGCGAGACGCGCCGGGTCGTGCGCGCCAGCAGCTTGACGCCCAGGCGCGCCTCCAGGCCGTCAAGGCGGCGGCTGATCACCGCCGGCGCGACGCCCTCTGCCTGCGCCGCCGCGGTCAGGCTGCCGCGCTGGGCCACCGCCACGAAGGATTCCATCTGCTTGAGCTTGTCCATGGCGGCGATCGCGTCAGTTTTGCAAAAAAGTCATCAATCAATCGCAGATTATGGTGGGAATGGCTATCCAGGGATGGAATAGATTTCGAACATGGACTCCACCGCCGCCGCCACCACCGACCTGCCCGCTGCCCCCAAGGCGGTGCTGTTCGACGTCTACGGCACGCTGCTGGACGTCTACAGCGTCGGCCTGCGCGCCGAGCAGATGTTCCCGGGCGCGGGCGACCGGCTCGCGCGCGCCTGGCGCGACCGCCAGGTCGAGTATTCGCGCCTGGTGTCGATGAGCGGCCGCTACCGGCCGTTCTGGCAGCTGACGCGCGACGCGTTGCGGGTGTCCGCGGCGGCGCTGGGGCTGACGCTCGAGAGCGCCGGCGAGGACAGCCTGATGAACGAATACCGCCACCTGTCGGCCTTCCCCGAGAACCGCGCGGTGCTGCAGGCGCTGGCCGAGCGCGGGATCCGCGCCGGCGTGCTGTCCAACGGCGACCCCGACATGCTGGCGGTGGCGATCCGCAGCGCCGGCCTGACCGAACTCGTCGACCCCGTCCTCAGCGTGCACGCCACGCGCCGCTACAAGACCGACCCGGCTGCCTACGCGCTGGGCCCGGCGGCGCTGGGCCTGCCGGTGGCCGAGATCCTGTTCGTGTCGTCCAACTGCTGGGACGCCATCGGCGCGGCCTGGCACGGCTACACCACGTTGTGGGTCAACCGCGCCGGCGCGCCGATGGAGCAGCTGGGCATCGCACCGACCCGCGTCGGGCACTCGTTGCGCGACGTCCTCGAATTCTTCTGAGCGTGCGTCGGCCCGGGTTACCCACCCGCCGACGACTCCGGCCGCACGATGGCCGCCACGCCTGCTTCCCCCTTCGACATCCTTCCAATCCGACCTTCAGGAGTTCACCCATGAGCCTCAAGCTGCCGCAAGGCATGACCATCAGCGGCGCCATCCAGCCCGGCTTCGACGCCATCCTCACCCCCGAGGCGCTCGCCTTCGTGGCCGACCTGCACCGCACGTTCGAAGGCCGCCGCCAGGAACTGCTGGCCGCCCGCGTCGAACGCACCGCCCGCCTGGACGCCGGCGAGCGCCCCGACTTCCTCGAGTCGACGCGCCACATCCGCGAAGGCGACTGGAAGGTGGCCCCGCTGCCGGCCGCGCTGGCGTGCCGCCGCGTGGAGATCACCGGCCCGGTCGAGGCCAAGATGGTCATCAACGCCTTCAACTCGGGCGCCGACAGCTACATGACCGACTTCGAGGACAGCAACGCCCCGAAGTGGGAGAACCAGATCCAGGGCCAGGTCAACCTCGCCGCCGCGATCCGCCGCACGCTCACGCTGGAGCAGAACGGCAAGCGCTACAAGCTCAACGACCGCATCGCCACGCTGCAGGTGCGCCCGCGCGGCTGGCACCTGGACGAGAAGCACGTGCTCGTGGACGGCCAGCGCGTGTCCGGCGGCATCTTCGACTTCGGCCTGTTCCTGTTCCACAACGCGAAGGAGCAGATCGCGCGCGGCGCCGGCCCGTTCTTCTACCTGCCCAAGATGGAGAGCCATCTCGAGGCGCGCCTGTGGAACGACGTCTTCGTGCGCGCGCAGGACAAGCTGGGCCTGCCTCAGGGCACCATCAAGGCCACCGTGCTGATCGAGACCATCCTGGCTGCGTTCGAGATGGACGAGATCCTGTACGAGCTGCGCGAGCACAGCGCCGGCCTGAACGCCGGCCGCTGGGACTACATCTTCAGCTGCATCAAGAAGTTCAAGCTCGACACCGACTTCTGCCTGGCCGAGCGCTCCAAGGTCACGATGACCTCGCCGTTCATGCGCGCCTACGCACTGCTGCTGCTCAAGACCTGCCACAAGCGCGGCGCGCCCGCCATCGGCGGCATGAGCGCGCTGATCCCGATCAAGAACGATCCGGAGAAGAACGCCATCGCCATGCAGGGCATCATCAACGACAAGCGGCGTGACGCCACCGACGGCTACGACGGCGGCTGGGTGGCCCACCCGGGCCTGGTCGAAGCCTCGATGAAGGAGTTCCTCGCGGTGCTGGGCGACAGGCCCAACCAGTGGGACAAGCAGCGTCCGGACGTCGCCGTCACCACGGCGCAGCTGCTGGACTTCCAGCCCGAGACGCCGATCACCGAGACCGGCCTGCGCTACAACATCAACGTCGGCATCCACTACCTGGGCGCCTGGCTGGCCGGCAACGGCTGCGTGCCCATCCACAACCTGATGGAGGACGCGGCCACCGCCGAGATCAGCCGCTCGCAGGTGTGGCAATGGATCCGCAGCCCCAAGGGCGTGCTCGACGACGGCCGCAAGGTGACCGCCGCGATGGTGCGTCCGCTGGTGGCCGAGGAACTCGCGAAGATCAAGGCGACGGCGGCCGTCGGCGAATTCGACCGCGCCGCGCAGATCTTCGAGAAGATGAGCACCGACGAGGCGTTCGCCGAGTTCCTCACGCTGCCGCTGTACGAGGAATCGACGTTCTGAGCGTCGTCTCCGTCAACGGAAAAGCCGCCCGCGGGCGGCTTTCTTCATGCGCGGGCCGGAGCCTCAGGCCGCCCAGACGATCTTGCGCACGCTCGACGTCCACTTGTCGAAGCTCGCGACGTAACGCGTCTCCAGCACGTTGCGCTTGACCTTGAAGGTGGGCGTGATGAGGCCGTTCTCCACCGTCCACGGCTCGGCCATCAGGATCAGCACCTCGAGCTGCTCGTGCGGGTCGAGTCCGTCGTTGACGGTCAGGAGCAGGTTGGCCATCGAGTCTTCCAGCGCGGCCCGTCCGGCGGCATCGCGGGACTTCGCCACGGCTTCCTCGTTGAGCATCAGCATCGCGAACGGCTGCGGGTAGTTGGCGCCGACCACGCAGCAGGCCTCGACCGCCGGGTTGGTGACCAGCCGGTCCTCGATCGGCGCGGGGGCGACGTACTTGCCCTTGCTGGTCTTGAACAGGTCCTTCACGCGGCCGGTGATGCGCAGGCAGCCGTCCGGCTCCAGCGCGCCCTTGTCGCCGGTATGCAGCCAGCCGTCGGCGGTGAACGCGGCGGCGCTGAGCTCGGGCTCCTTGAAGTAGCCCAGCATCAGGCAACCGCTCTTGACCTGGATCTCGCCGGTCACCGGGTCGAGGCGCGACTGGACGCCGTCGTAGGGCAGGCCCACCGTGCCGGGGCGGCGCATGTCGGCCAGCGTGGCGTGCGAGACGCCGCAGTTCTCGGTCATGCCGTAGACCTCGATGATGTCCAGGCCCAGCATCGAGTACCAGCGCAGCAGGTCGGGCGGCATCGGCGCGGCGCCGCCGGCCGCGAAGCGGCAGGCGTCCAGGCCCAGCGCCTTCAGGATCTTGCGGCGCAGGAAGCGGCCCGCCACCGGGATGCGCAGCAGGCGCTCGAGGCGCTGCGGCGGCATCTTCGCGTGGATGCCCTGCTGGAACTTGACCCACAGGCGCGGCACCGAGAAGAAGGTGGTCGGACGCGCGCGCTGCAGGTCGCGCGCAAAGGTCTGCAGGCTCTCGGCGAAGTAGACGTGCATGCCGCTGGACAGCAGCCCGTGCTCGAGCAGCGCGCGCTCTGCCACGTGGGCGAGCGGCAGGTAGCTGAGCATGCGGGCGCTGGAGTCCAGCGTGATGCGCTTGAGCCCGGCGTCGATGGCCCAGGCGAAGTTGTCGAAGCTGTGCATCACGCCCTTGGGCATGCCGGTGGTGCCCGAGGTGTACATGATGGTGGCGAGCTCGCCGCCTTCGCGCACCGGATTGCCCGCGAGCGGTGCCGTGCGGGCGACGATCTCGTCCCAGCGCATGTCCGCCCGTTCCCGGACGTCCGCCGGCGACAGCGCGAAGCTGATGCACGGCAGGCCGGCCGGCACGCCCGGTCGCATCGCCTCCCAGTCGTCGAGCTTGCCGACGAACAACAGCCGCGCCTCGCTGTGCTGCAGGATCTGGCTGACGGTGCCGGCGGCCAGCGTCGGATACAGCGGCACCGAGACATAGCCCGCCATCCAGATCGCGAAGTCGGCCATGATCCACCAGGCGCAGTTCTTCGACAGGATCGCGATGCGCGCGCCCGGCTCGAAGCCCTGCTGCTGCAGGAAGGCGGCCATGCGGCGGGTTTCCTCCACCATGTCCTTCCAGGTGAACTCCCGGAGCAGGCCGCCGCCCATCGGCTGGGTGAACACGGTTCGCTCGGGCGCGGTTCGCTCCCAGTGGTAGAGGCGCTGCAGGGCGAGGGAGGACGACGGAGGCTTGGACATGGGGACGGCACCGGGCTGATGGGCTTGGCCGGGCGGCGTGGAATGCACGCGGCGGACGGCAGCAGCACCAGACTAGTGGGGTGCGGACCGCGGCGCCATGGTGAAACCCCGCGTCGGGCTCGCCGCTTGCTCGCGCGGTCAGCGCATTGGCCTGGCGGGTCAGTCACCATGCTGGCCCGCCGCGCCGACCTGATAACGTTGCCCGCCATGGCCATCGCCTCCAACCGCCCCGATCGACCATGACGCCGTCCGAATCGCTGCTCCTGGCAAGACTGCGCCTGCGTGCCTGGGCCTGGGTGCGCGGCACCGCCGCGCGCCAGCGACCCGGCGCCGCGGCGCACTTCTCGCCGGGCGCCCGCCGCAGGTTGCTGCTCGTGTCGCGGCCCGACGCGATCTGCCAGAGCCAGATCCATCCCTTCCATTTCTACCAGGACACGCTGCGCGAACGCTGGGGCTGGGAGGTGCGCGAGATCGGCCTGGAGACACTGCTGGCGGAGCCCGAACTCGCGCCGCGGGGGGCCGACCTGGTCTGCTTCCAGGCCTGGATCGACCAGACCCCGCCGCAGCAGCGCGCCATCGTGGCGCTGCTGCGCGAGCACCATCCGGCCGCACGCATCGCGCTGCTCGACCCGTGCGCGCCGACCGACCTGCGCTTCGCCGCGGCAGTCGGCAGCGAGATCGACTTCTACGTGAAGAAGCACGTGCTGCGCGACCTGGACGCCTACGACCGGCCGACCCACGGCGACACCAACCTGACGCACTGGTACGGCGACTACTACGGCGAGCCGTTGCCCGAGACCCACTTCGCGCTGCCCGCCGGATTCCGCGACAAGCTGCTGGTCGGCCCGAGCTTCGTCACCGCGCCCTACATGCTGCCGCGCTTCTTCGCCGTCGCGCAGGCACCCGCGGGCGGCACGCGTCGCTACGACCTGCATGCGCGCCTGGGCGGCATCGGGTCGAAGAGCTGGTACGAAAAGATGCGCACCCAGGCGTTCGAGCGCGTGCGCGGGCTGAAGAACGTGTCGGTGACGCCGCAGGGCTTCGTCAACAAGCGGGCCTACATGCGGGAGCTGGGGCAGTCGCGGATCTGCTTCAGCCCGTTCGGCTACGGCGAGGTCTGCTGGCGCGACTACGAGGCCGTGTTCTCGGGTGCGCTGCTGGTCAAGCCCGACATGTCGCACCTCGTGACCGAGCCCGACGTGTTCGTGCCCCACGAGACCTACGTGCCCATCCGCTGGGATTTCGACGACCTGGACGACGTGGTCGCGTCATTCCTCGGCGACGATCGGCGTCGCCTGGAGATCGTGCACAACGCCTGGGACGCGATGCACCGCTACGCCCGTGGCGGCCACTTCGTCGACCAGCTCGCGCGGCTGTTCGAGACCGGCGGCTGACGCCGCCGCCCGAACCCGTCCCGCGGCCTACTCGTAGACCTCGGCTTCCGGATCCGTCGCCTCGAGCTCGTAGGACGCAGCCAGCATCGCCAGCCGTCCGATGACCCCGTACATGTAGAACCGGTTGGGCGCGCTGACGCCGGGCTTCTCGCCCGGCCGCGGCAGGTGCGCGCTTTCCGCGAAGGCCAGCGGCACGAAGCTCGCGCCCGGCGCATTCAGGTTCTCGTCGATGCCGCGCTCGGCGTGCATGCGGTAGAAGCCGCCCACCACGTAGCGGTCGATCATGTAGACCACCGGCTCGGCCACGGCCTCGTTGACCCGCTCGTAGGTCGGCACGCCTTCCTGGATGATCACCTCGGTGACCTCCTGGCCGTCCTTGACCACCCCCATCTTGTTGCGCGTGCGGCGGTTGACCTCGTCGAGCTCCTTGGCGTCGCGCACGGTCATCACGCCCATGCCGTAGGTGCCGTTGTCGGCCTTGACGACGACGAACGGCTTCTCGGCGATGCCGTATTCCTTGTGCTTGCGGCGGATCTTGGTGAGCAGCGCGTCGACGTTGGTCTGCACGCAGTCCAGGCCCGCGCCCTCGGCCCAGTTCACCTGGCCGCAGTGCGAGTACATCGGGTTGATGAGCCAGGGATCCATGCCCAGCAGCTTGGCGAACTTCTTGGCCACTTCCTCGTAGCTGTGGAAATGGTTCGTCTTGCGGCGCACCGCCCAGCCCGCGTGCAGCGGCGGCAGCAGGTACTGCTCGTGCAGGTTCTCGAGGATCTTGGGCAGGCCGGCCGACAGGTCGTTGTTCAGGAGCACGGTGCAGGGGTCGAAATCCTTCAGCCCCAGCCGACGTGGCGTGCGCACCAGCGGCTCGTAGGTGAGCGAGCTGCCATCGGGCAGCTGCAGCTCGGTCGGCTCGGTGATGGCCGGGTCTAGCGAGCCCAGGCGCACGTTCAGGCCGGCACTGGAGAAGATGCGCACCAGCTGCTTGACGTTCGTGAGATAGAACGAGTTGCGCGTGTGGTTCTCGGGGATCAGCAGCAGGTTCTTCGCCTCCGGGCAGATCTTCTCGATGGCCGCCATCGCCGCCTGGATCGCCAGCGGCAGCATCTGCTCGGTGAGGTTGTTGAAGCCGCCCGGGAACAGGTTGGTGTCGACCGGGGCCAGCTTGTAGCCGGCGTTGCGGATGTCCACCGACGTGTAGAACGGCGGCGTGTGCTCCATCCATTCGAGCCGGAACCAGCGTTCGATCGCGGGCATGGACTCGAGCACGCGCTGCTCGAGTTCGTTGATCGGGCCGGTCAACGCAGTGACGAGGTGGGGGACCATGACGGGATCCTGGGGAGGCTGGAGGTTGATTCTAGGTGTTAACGCGACAGGCGCATCTGGGGGCGCCGTCCCGCAATGCAAGCGCAATTTCGCGCGCGCCGGCTCCCGCCGGGGGACGCCCGCGCTTCAGCCCGCGGCCTGGACCAGGCGCACGCCACGGCCGCGCCGCAGCGCGTTCAGGTGGATCCGGACGGGGTTCTCGACCAGGTAGTAGCTGAGCACGGCCACGGATGCCGCGAACGCCAGCATCGGGAGCGCGCCGAAGCGATCGATCGAACAGTAGAACGGCTGCTGCCAGATGTAGAGCGAATACGAGATCGTGCCGATCCAGCCGATCCAGCGCGAGCTGAGGAGGCGCCGACCCCAGGCGGGCGCGTGGTCCAGCGAGTTCACCGCGACGGCGATCGCGAGCGAGCCCAGGCTGTACTTCAACGGCTCGGGCACGTGGTGCCAGCTCAGTGCCATGCCCAGCGCGAAGGCGGCCGGCGCCATCCATGCCCGGCGCAGTACGGCCAGCCTGCCGTCGGCGTGCAGCACGCGCAGCCCGAAGCTGAGGAAGATGGACGCGGCGCGCACGTCGGAGCGCCAGTACGTCAGGTAGTAGTCGTGGGTGGCGGCCCAGAGCCGCGCGCCGTTGAGGATCATCAGGCCCGCCAGTCCCAGGCAGATGGCGGCGGCAAGCAGGGTCGAGCCGCCGCGCCGACGCACCAGCCAGGCCACGAGCGCCAGCACGAGGTAGCTGTGCTCCTCGACGCACAGCGACCAGTAGTGGCCGGTGACGGGTGCGCTGATGCCGATCAGCTGCGTGTAGTTCACCGCCATGGTGGCCGACGCCAGGGCCGCCTTGTCGGACAGGAACAGCAGCCCCGGAGGAAACGAGATCCACGCCGTGAACACGAACAGCAGCGACAGCGGGAGCACGCGCGAGAACCGCCGGTAGAAGAATGTCGGCAGCGCCGTCTGGCGGACGAACAGCAGGTCCGCCATCAACCGGCCCGACAACACGAAGAACAGCTCCACGCCCACGCGACCGACATCGGCGCCCGGGACGTGGCCGAAATGCCCGGCCAGCACGAAGAGGATGGCCCAGCCGCGCCAGTTGTCGAGCAGCACGGAGTGCCGGGGCGAGCCCGGCTCTGGAACGGAAGGGGAGTCCTGCACGGAGGCTCTTCTTTCTGGGGTGGGCGGGGCGTCACATGCTGCATTGCAACAATGTGCAGGGCATGCCGCTGCGATGCGCGGCTCGGCAATGCGGCCCCGCGCATCGGCAAGCCGCGTACCGGGCCCCCCCGGGCCGGTTGGCGCGCGCGGCATTTGCTGACCAAAACCTACATGCCGTTGCGACGGTCGAGTTCGACACACACGCCCGCGGTCATAGACTTGGCCGGCGTCGCCGTCTCGCGAGGAGTGACGCGGTCAACAGGGGACCCCATGCAGGAACATGTCATGGCCGCCATCGTGGCGGCGCTTCTCTCGGCGGTGGCGACACCGGCGCTGGCCAGTACCGCCGAGGCGGGCCTGGCGGATTTCCAGATCCGGCTGGTCGACCTCGACCCGGCCGACGGCATCCTGCCGTCGGTGGTCTTCCAGGAACTGGAGGGCGGCGCGTTCGTCGCCGCCGAGACCGGCACGCCGCCGGGCGTCGTCACGGACGCGCTCTTCGCCGGGCTTGTCTTCGGCCCGGCCGTCGCCACCAGCGCGCAGGGTACGGCAGCGGCGTACGCCGCGCTGTCGGGCGACGCGTTCGGCGCGGGCGCGAGCGCGACGGCCTCGGCGTCGGCCAAGCGCGCCGGCGACTCCGGCGCCAGCACGGTGCAGCTCGGCGACGGCGGGATCGTCGTGCCGTTCACGCTGTCCGCGCACACCCGCCTGGTCATCACGGCCGATGCCAGCGCCAGCGCCATGTCGACCTTCGACGACCTGCACGCGGACACCTGGGCCTCGGTGTTCCTGAAACTGACCGACGGCACGGGGCAGGGCGACGCGGTGTCCGACGGCGTGTCCGCTGAGCAGGCCAGCACGCTCGGCGCGCCGCCCTCGGCGACGACCGATGCGCACCGCATCGAGATCTCGTTCGAGAACCTGGCGGCGGGCGCGGCCGACGGCCTGTTCTTCGGCTCGATCGACGCGTACAGCGCGGACCCGGCGCCCGTGCCCGAACCGGCCGGCTTCGCCACGGCGCTCGCGGCGCTCGGCGCGCTGGCCTGGCGGCTGCGCCGGCGCGCGCGCTGAGGCTCGCCCACAAGCAAAAAGGGGCTGTCCTCGCGGACAGCCCCAAGCTCTCTCGGCCTGCCGCGGCGAACCGCGACAGAACCCCTCTCGACACTTACTTGCTGTAGGCGGTTTCGCCGTGCGACGTGATGTCCAGGCCTTCGCGCTCGTCGTCTTCCGACACGCGCAGGCCGATGGTCAGGTCGACCAGCTTGTAGGCGATCACCGAGACCACGCCCGACCAGGCGACCGTGACGGCCACGCCCTTGAGCTGGATGATGAACTGCGCCCACATGCCGTTGGAACCCACGGTGCCGGTCACCCAGTCGGTGACCATGCCCGGGCCGCCGAGGGCCTGGTTGTTCAGCACGCCGGTCAGCAGCGCGCCGACGATGCCGCACACGCCGTGCACGCCGAACACGTCGAGCGTGTCGTCCGCGCCGAGGATCTTCTTGAGGCCATGCACGCCCCACAGACCCGCGAAGCCGGCGATGAAGCCGAGGATGATCGCGCCCATCAGGCCGACGTTGCCGGCGGCCGGGGTGATCGCGACGAGGCCGGCGACGGCGCCCGAGGCGGCGCCCAGCATCGAGGCCTTGCCCTTCATCAGGCCTTCGCCCACGCACCAGGCCAGCACCGCGGCAGCGGTGGCGGTGAAGGTGTTGGTGAACGCCAGCGCGGCGGTGCCGTTGGCTTCCAGGGCCGAGCCCGCGTTGAAGCCGAACCAGCCCACCCACAGCAGGGCGGCGCCGACCATCGTCAGCGTGGTCGAGTGCGGCGTGAAGGCTTCCTTGCCGTAGCCGATGCGCTTGCCCACCATGTAGGCGCCGACCAGGCCGGCGACGGCGGCGTTGATGTGCACCACGGTGCCGCCGGCGAAGTCCAGCGCGCCCCACTGCCAGATCAGGCCGGCGGTGGCGTTGGTGGCGTCGACGACGTCCTTGCCCGTGTAGGCGTCCGGACCTTGCCAGAACCACACCATGTGCGCGATGGGGATGTAGCTGAAGGTGAACCACAGCACCATGAACGCGAGCACGGCGGAGAACTTCATGCGTTCCGCGAACGAGCCGACGATCAGGCAGCAGGTGATGGCCGCGAAGGTCGCCTGGAACACGACGAACACCAGCTCGGGCAGCACGACGCCCTTGCTGAAGGTCGCGGCGTTCGAGAAGGTGCCCTTCAAGGCGTCGAAGGTGTCATGCAGGAACACGCGCGAGGTGCCGCCGAAGAACGGCGACGACCAGCCGCTGCCCTGCGTGAACGCGAAGCTGTAGCCGTAGACGGCCCACAGCACGACGATCAGCGAGAAGGTCACGAAGACCTGCATCAGCACGGACAGCATGTTCTTGCTGCGCACCAGGCCGCCGTAGAACAGCGCCAGGGCGGGGATCGACATCATGATGACCAGCGCGGTCGACACGAGCATCCAGGACACGTCGCCCTTGTTGACGGTCTCGACGATGGTCGGCGTGGACGCCGCGCCGGAGGCGGCAGCCGCGGCGGCCGGCGCCGAGGCGTCGGCGGCGGGAGCGCTGGCAGCGGCCGTCGCGACGGCCGGGGCAGATGCCGCGGCGGCCGCGTCGTCTGCCGCGAACGACGTCGCGGAGAACCCGAGGACGGCAAGTCCGAGGGCGAGGGAAGCGAGAAGCTTTCTCATGGTTGCAAGGCTTTCAGGAGTTGGAAGCGTGTGGCGTTTTGAAACGTGCGGGGGTCGTCTGGAGCCGGGCGCCTCAGAGGGCGTCCTTGCCGGTCTCGCCGGTGCGGATGCGCACCACCTGCTCGAGCGTCGAGACGAAGATCTTCCCGTCGCCGATCTTTCCGGTGCGGGCCGAGGTCTCGATGGCTTCGATGACCTGGTCGACGAGCGTGTCGTCGACGGCGGCTTCGATCTTCACCTTGGGGAGGAAGTCCACGACGTACTCGGCGCCGCGGTACAACTCCGTGTGGCCCTTTTGGCGACCGAAGCCCTTCACTTCGGTCACCGTGATGCCCTGCACGCCGATCGCGCTCAGGGCCTCACGCACTTCGTCGAGCTTGAAGGGCTTCACGACGGCAGTCACCATCTTCATGGTCGGTATCTCCAGGCTTGCGGGCGCTGCTGCCCCCGCTTCTTGTCGAACAAAACGACCCGGGTCGCCCCGGGCCCACGAGAGAATCTAGCGATGCTCAGAACGCGTACTTCACGCCGGCGACCACGCCGGTGCGGCCGGTGAACTTGCCGGCGGAAGTGACGTAGTCGTTCTTGCTCGCGTCCGTAGCGACAACCTGCAGCGATGCGCTGAGGCCCTTGCCGAAGTCCTTCGCCAGCGTGGCCGAGTACGTCGTGTACGAGTAGCTGTCGTAGCCGTTGTCCTTGGCGAACGAGCCGGCGATGTTCTGATAGCCGATGTCCGGGGTCAGCGTGAAGCCGGAACCGAGATCGAAGTTGGCGCTCAGGTCGTAGTACTGGCTGCCCTTGCTCTTGGGCACGCCGAACAGCGGGGTGGCGCTGATCGAGACCTTGCCGGTGAACACGCCGTACGTCAGCGCGCCGTAGAACTCGCCGGTGTCGGGGTTGGACAGGCCGATGTCGTGGAACTTCTGGCCCAGGTAGACGTAGGCCAGCACGCCCACGTCATAGGTCAGCGTGTCCTTGATGATGTCGCCCTTGACGCCACCGTAGAGGTCCCATTCGACCGGCGCGCCCTTTTCGGACACCGGGGTGAAGGTCGTCTCGTTCTGCTGCGCGGCCTTTGCGCCGTTCACGTTGTAGGCCTTCATCGAGTCCTTGACCCAGCTGATCGTCGACAGCCAGGTGCCGGCGTAGAACGGGCCGTTGGCGTAGTCGACGCCGCCTTGGAGGGCCGGCTTCATCTTGGTCTGCGAGATGCCGCGATAGCGGTAGTCCGACACCACACCGATGTTGTACGTGATCGGGCTGGCCGCGGGTGCGTCCTCCGCGAAGGCGATCGAGGGGCCGCCGACAATGGCGAGGACTGCGGCGGTGACGAGCGCGGATTTCTTCATCAGGTATCTCCGATAGTTTGGGAAAAGGGTGGGTGGGATCTGTTCTGCTTTGCGGAAGCGCTGACGCAGGTTCCGTGCCACGCGGTCGAGCGTGCAAGGTCGGCGAAGGGCAGCGACCCGCGCCCGGGGCGGGCGCTAGAAGAAGCGCGGCAGCCCGACCGGCGGCGATTCCGGTGCATCGCGCCGCGGGCGGTGCGACGCCGGTCGGCCGGGGGCCTGGCCGCGGGGGCGGCGGCCACGCCGGGGGTGCCGGGGCGGGCGACCCGGCGTCGCCGCACCGTCCTGGCGCGCGATGACCCTGTGCAAGCAAATGTGACGCACCCCAATGGTGCGCGCAGGGGCGACCAAACCGCGCCGGGCGCGCCGGAAGGGCGTGCAGGGGGCCCGCAGAATGGAAAACCGGCCCGTCACCCGGGCCAGCGGCCCGTTGACAGCCGTTTTCGAAATGGGGCCATGCAAATCGCGCGCCAGGAACGAGGCGGCACGATTTTCTCGACCCTGACCCCTTATTAAAGAGGCGCGCGTGCGAAGCCGCCGGCGTCCCGCCCACCGTCCCTGCCCGCCATGTCCCTTGCCGTCATCCACACCCGCGCGCTGGTCGGGCTGCATGCGCCCGACGTCGTCGTGGAAGTCCACCTCGCCAACGGCCTGCCCAGCTTCACGCTCGTCGGCCTCGCCGACACCGAGGTCAAGGAGGCGCGCGAGCGTGTCCGCGCGGCGCTCGCCCAGAGTGGCTTCGCGTTTCCCCACAACAAGAAGATCACGGTCAACCTGGCCCCGGCGGACCTGCCCAAGGAGTCGGGTCGTTTCGACCTGCCCATCGCGCTGGGCGTGCTCGCGGCCCAGGGCCTGCTCGACACCGTCCGCCTCGCGCGCTGCGAATTCGCCGGCGAGCTGTCGCTGGCGGGCGAACTGCGGCCCGTGCGCGGCGCGCTCGCGCTCGCGCTGGCGGTGCGCGAAAGCGGCTGCGCGCGCTGCCTGGTGCTGCCGGCGCCCAGCGCGGCGGAGGCGGCGCGGGTGGAGGGCGTGGATATCCGCTCGGCACGCAACCTGGGCGAGGTCGTGGCGGCCTTCGTGCCCGGTGCGGGCGAAACCGCTGCGCGCGACCTGCCCGGCCCCGCCCGCGAAGCCGCACCGGCACCGCCGACGCTGCCCGACCTCGCGGACGTCAAGGGCCAGGCCGGCGCCCGTCGGGCCCTCGAGGTGGCCGCCGCCGGCGCGCACGGGCTGCTGCTGATCGGGCCGCCCGGCGCCGGCAAGTCGATGCTGGCCGAACGGCTGGCAGGGCTGCTGCCCCCGATGACGCCGGCCGAGGCGCTGGCGAGCGCGGCGCTGCTGAGCGTGTCGTCCCAGGGCCTGGATGCGCGCCGCTTCGGCCAGCGCCCCGTGCGCTCGCCCCACCACAGCGCCAGCGCCGTGGCGCTGGTGGGCGGCGGTTCGCCGCCGCGGCCGGGCGAGATCTCGCTGGCCCATGCCGGGGTGCTGTTCCTCGACGAGTTGCCCGAGTTTCCGCGCGGCGCGCTCGAAGCCCTGCGCGAGCCGCTGGAGACGGGCCACATCACCATCTCGCGCGCCGCGTACCAGGCGCAGTACCCGGCGCGGTTCCAGCTGGTGGCCGCGATGAACCCGTGTCCCTGCGGCTGGCTCGGCGCCTTCGCGGCCAGCGGCCGGCAATGCCTGTGCAGCGGCGACGCGGTGCGGCGCTACCAGGCGCGGCTCTCGGGCCCGCTGCTCGATCGCATCGACATGCAGATCGAGGTACCGGCGCTGCGTCCGGCGGAACTGCTGCCCTCGGCCGCCGGCCGGGCGACGCAGGCCGCCGCCGCGCCGCCCGAGGCCTCGGCGGTCGTGGGTGTGCGCGTGCGCGCGGCGCGCGAGCACCAGCTGGCGCGCCAGGGCGTGCCCAACGCCCTGCTGGGCGCGGCCCAGGTCGAGACCGGCCTGCGCCTGTCCGAGGCGTCGCGCGCGTTGCTCGAACAGGTGGCCGATCGCCTGGGCTGGTCGGCGCGCAGCCTGCATCGCGTGGCCAAGGTCGCCCGCACCGTGGCCGACCTGGCGGGCGCGCCCGACGTGGCGGCCGTGCACATGGCAGAGGCGGTGCAATACCGGCGCGGCCTGCCTGGCGGCTGACCCGCGGACGCCGCATGCCCCGCCTCGGGCATACTGCGGCGCATCGCGGCCTGGCCGGGCGACGGCCCGATCGAGCCTGCGGGTCCGGGACTTGCCATGCGGCGTCTCGACAGCGCCATCCGCGGCACGAGCGCCGCCTGCGGCGCCACCGCACGGAACACGGGTCGCTCCGGCGACCGAACACTACACACGAGTCGATCGACGAACTTCATGCACAGCAGCACCGCGCGAGTCGGCATCATCGGTACCGGTTTCGTCGCCGACCTCTACATGCGCTCGCTGAAGACCTTTCCCCACATCGAGGTCGCCGGCGCGTTCGACATCGACGGCGCGCGCCTCGACGCGTTCTGCGCCTACTGGGGCGTGCGCCGGTGCGCATCGCTCGACGAGCTGCTGCACCTGCCCGGCGTGGAACTGGTGCTCAATCTCACCAATCCCGCTGCGCACTTCGGAGTGAGCCGGGCCTGCCTGCAGGCCGGACGCCACGTCTATTCCGAAAAGCCGTTGGCGACCGACATGGGCGACGCCAAGGCGCTGCACGACCTTGCGCAGGCCAGCGGCCTGATGCTGGCCTCGGCCCCGTGCAGCCTGCTCGGCGAGGCCGCGCAGACGCTGTGGGCCAGCGTGCGGCGCGAGGATGCCGGCAAGCCGCTGCTGGTCTACGCCGAGCTGGATGACGACTACATCGCGACCGCCCCGTACCGCAAGTGGATCAGCGAGTCGGGCGCTCCCTGGCCGTACCGCGACGAGTTCGAGGTCGGCTGCACGGTGGAGCACGCCGGCTACTATTTGTCCTGGCTGATCGCGATGTTCGGCAACGTCACCCGGGTGGTCGCCGCATCGGCCGAACTGGTCGCGGGCAAGCTGGCCGATGGCGCGCCGACCGCGCCCGACTACTCCTGCGCCACGCTGTTTTTCGAGACCGGAGTCGTCGCTCGCCTGACGTGCAGCATCGTCGCCCCCCACAACCACGCCTTGCGGGTGATCGGCGAGCGCGGCGTCATCGAGATCGACGAGTGCTGGCACAACGGTGCGGCGGTGCGCCTGCGGCGCCGTCATGTCTTCCGCCGGCGCCAGCTGAACAGCCCGTTCGCCCGGCGCGTGAACGTTGGCGCTGCCACCGATCCCAAGGTGGGCCGGCGCGGCGCGGCGTCCATGAACTTCGCGCTCGGGCCGGCGGAGATGATCGGCGCGCTTCAGGAGCGGCGCCCGTGCCGGCTGGGCGCCGATTTCGCCCTGCATTTCAACGAGGTCACGCTGGCGATCCAGAACGCGCGCGCCGACACGGGCGTGCAGGTCATGACCACCCGTTGTCGTCCGGTCGAGCCGCTGCCCTGGACGCTGGCGGCCTCGCCCCGAAAGTCGCACTCGTGAGCGGGCCGCGCGTCTGGCGCTTCGGTGTCGTCGGAACGGGATCGATGTCGGCCACGATGATGGCCTGCATGGCGCTCGACGCGCGCGTGGCGGTGCGCGCGGTGGCGTCTGCGGACGCGGCGCGCGCGCGGGCTTTCGCCGCGCGATTCGGCGTCCCCGACTCGCACGGCAGCCTCGCGGAACTGCTGGCGCGCACCGACATCGACGCCGTCTACATCGCCACGTCCACCCGCGACCACGCCGCCCATGCGATCGCGGCGCTCGCGGCGGGCAAGGCCGTCCTGTGCGAGAAGCCGTTCGCCACGAGCGCCGAACAGGGCTTGCGCGTGCTGGGGGCCGCCGCGCAGCATCGGCGCCTGTTCATGGAGGCGCAGTGGACGACCGCGCTGCCGGCCTATCGCGAGCTGTTGCGCATCGCGGCCAGGCGGACCCTTGGCGCGCCGCTGCAGTTGCATTCGGAGTTCGGGATCGCGCTCGATCCCGCATCGCATCGCCGGCTCTTCGAAGGCGAGGGCGCAGGCGTGCTGCTCGACTTCGCCGTCTACCCGATCGTGCTCGCGTTGCAGGCGCTGGGCCCGGTGCGTTCAGTTCACGCGGCGATCGAGCGCAATGCGGCGGGCGTGGACGTCCACGCCTCCTTGCAGCTCGTTCATGCCGGCGGCGGCCAGTCGCAGCTGGCGGCCTCGCTCGTCGCGACGCTGCCCAATCGGACTTCCCTGAGCTGCACGCATGGCAATGTCCAGCTCGATTCGCCGGTGATGGGGGCGGAACGCCTGCACTGTCGCGCGACGACACCGATCCAGACGCCGGCGCACGCCACTGGCGGTGCCGGCCAGCGCGCGATGGCGGCATTGCGGCGACAGCGCTGGGCGCGCAGGCTGAGAGAGGCACTGGCCGGCGGCGGTGCCGGCGAGCATTCCTTCGGCGCAGATCGCTATGCGCCCCAGCTGTCGCACTTCGTCGGCCTGCTCGACGCGGGGGCCCTGGCGAGCGAGCTGATGCCGCCCGGGACCTCGCTCGACGTGCTGCGTGTCGTCGACGCCGCCCGGCTCGGCGCGGATCTGGCCATGGCAGGTTGAACCCGTGAAGATCGCCTATCTCCTGAACTCATACCCGATGACCAGCACGACGTTCATCCGGCGCGAGATCGAGGCGCTGGTGGCGGACGGGGTGGACGTGGTCCGTTTCGCGTCGCGGCCTTGGGGCGAGGCGCTGGTGGACCCGCTGGATCGTGCCGAACGCGAACGCACGCGATATCTGCTGCCGGGCAACCTGTCCAGCCTGTCGATGGCGCTGCTGCGGGAGCTCGTCGTCAATCCGCTCGGGCTGGCGCGCGCGCTGGCGGTGGCGTTCGCGCTGTGGCGCAATGCGCGCTCGGGCCTCGCGCGCCACGCGGCCTATCTGCTCCAGGCCGTCCATTTCAAGCAGCAGGCGCGGCGCGAGGGCGTGACCCACGTGCATGCCCATTTCGCCACCAACGCCACCGCCATCGCGCTGCTCGCCCACGTGCTGGGCGGCCCGGGCTACAGCTTCACGTCCCACGGTCCGGACGAATTCGAGAACTCGGACCGCCTGAGCATCGACCTGAAGATGCGCCACGCCCGGTTCATTTCCGCGATCTCGAGCTTCTGCCGGGTGCAGCTGGTGCGCGCCAGCCGCTGGGATCACTGGCCCAAGATCGAGATCGTGCACTGCGGCCTGGCGATCCCCGATTTCTCCCCCGCGCCCAATCCCGCCAACCAGGTGCTGGTCAACGTGGCCCGGTTCAACTCCCAGAAGGGACTGCTGCTGATCCCGGCCGCGGTGGCCGCGGTCAGGGACGAATTCCCCGCGCTGAAGGTGGTGCTGATCGGCGACGGCGAGGAACGGGCGCGGCTGCAGGCCGAGATCGCCCGCCACGGGGTGGCGGGCATGATCGAGCTGCGCGGCTGGCAGTCCAACGTGGAAGTGCGCCAGGCGCTGGTGGAGGCGCGCGCGCTGTTGCTGCCCAGCTTCGCCGAAGGGCTGCCGGTGGTCATCATGGAGGCGTTCGCGCTCGGGCGCCCGGCGATCTCGACCTGGATCGCCGGCATTCCCGAGCTGGTGGACGCCAGTTGCGGCTGGCTGGTGCCCGCCGGCGACGTCGCGGCGCTGGCCGCGGCGATGCGCGATGCGCTGGCGGCCGACCCGCAGCGGCTGGCCGCCATGGGCGAGGTCGCGCGGCGTCGGGCCGTCGAGCGCCACGACGTGGCGACCTCCGCCGCGCAGCTCAAGGCGCTGTTCGTCAAGGCGTCATCCGGGCGCGATAATATGAGGCATGACCGATAAAAAAGTAGCGCTCATCACCGGTGTCACGGGCCAGGACGGCGCCTATCTGGCGGAATTCCTGCTGAAGAAGGGCTACGAGGTCCACGGCATCAAGCGACGGGCCTCGTCCTTCAACACCGACCGCATCGACCACCTGTACCAGGATCCGCACGTCAACAACCGGGACTTCGTCCTGCACTACGGCGACCTGACCGATTCGACGAACCTGACGCGCATCGTGCAGAAGGTGCAGCCGGACGAGATCTACAACCTGGCGGCGCAGAGCCACGTGGCGGTCAGCTTCGAGGAGCCGGAGTACACGGCCAACGCCGACGGCATCGGCGCGCTGCGCCTGCTCGAGGCGATCCGCATCCTCGGGCTCGAGAAGAAGACGCGCTTCTACCAGGCCTCCACGTCGGAGCTGTACGGCCTGGTCCAGGAGATCCCGCAGCGCGAGACGACGCCGTTCTACCCGCGCAGCCCGTACGCAGTGGCCAAGCTCTATGCGTACTGGATCACGGTGAACTACCGCGAGGCCTACGGCATGTACGCCTGCAACGGCGTGCTGTTCAACCACGAGAGCCCGCTGCGCGGCGAGACCTTCGTCACCCGCAAGATCACGCGCGCCATCGCGCGCATCGCGCTCGGCCTGCAGGACTCGCTGTACCTGGGCAACATGAGCGCGCTGCGCGACTGGGGCCACGCACGCGACTACGTGCAGATGCAGTGGCTGATGCTGCAGCAGGAAAAGGCCGAGGACTTCGTCATCGCCACCGGCGTGCAGTACAGCGTGCGCGACTTCGTGCGCATGTCCGCCGAGCGCCTGGGCATGACGGTGCGCTTCGAGGGCACCGGCGAGCAGGAGGTGGGCATCGTCGACACCGTCACGGGCGACAAGTCCAGGTGCAAGCCCGGCCAGGTCATCGTGCGCGTCGATCCGCGCTACTACCGTCCGACCGAGGTCGAGACGCTGCTGGGCGACCCGACCAAGGCCAAGGAAAAGCTGGGCTGGACGCCGACGACGACGCTGCCCGAGCTGGTGGCCGAGATGATCGACGCCGACTACAACACCGCGCGCCGCGACGCGCTGGTGAGCATGGCCGGCTTCCAGACCTTCAGCCACCATGAGTGAGGACGGCCGCGCGCCGGGCCTCGGCGAACCCATCCTGGTCGCCGGCGCCCGCGGCATGGTCGGCTCGGCCCTGGTGCGGCGGCTGAAGTCCGCCGGCCATGCCAACGTGCTGGGCCCGCTGCGCGGGGAGCTCGACCTGCTCGACGCCGCCAGCACGCGGGACTACCTCGAGCGCACGCGGCCGGCCTACATCTTCATCGCGGCGGCCAAGGTGGGCGGCATCCATGCCAACAACACCTACCGCGCGCAGTTCCTGCACGAGAACCTGGCCATCGCCGACAACCTGATCGCCGGGGCCCACCAGGCCGGCGTGCAGCGCCTGATGTTCCTGGGCTCGAGCTGCATCTATCCGAAGCTGGCGCCGCAGCCGATCCGCGAGGATTCGCTCCTCACGGGCCCGCTGGAGGCCACCAACGAGCCCTACGCGATCGCCAAGATCGCCGGCGTGAAGATGTGCGAGGCCTACAACGACCAGTACGGCCGCCAGTACGTCAGCGCGATGCCCACCAACCTGTACGGGCCCAACGACAACTACGACCTGCAGACCAGCCACGTGCTGCCGGCCCTGATCCGCAAGGCCCACGAGGCCAAGGTGCGCGGCGACACCGAGTACGTGGTCTGGGGCTCGGGCACGCCGATGCGCGAGTTCCTGTACGTCGACGACCTGGCCGACGCCTGCGTCCACCTGATGAACCGGGGCTACGACGGCCCGCTGGTCAACATCGGCACCGGCGAGGACGTCACCATCCGCGAGCTGGCCGAGACCGTGATGGCGGTGGTCGGCTTTCCGGGACGCATCGTCTTCGACGCCAGCAAGCCGGACGGCACGCCCCGCAAGCTGCTCGATGTCGGCCGCCTGCACGCCCTCGGCTGGAAGCACCGTGTCGACCTGAAGCAGGGGATTGCATTGGCCTACCGGGATTTCCTGGAACGATTCGGCCGCTGAGTGCCCGGGACGGCGGTACTTTTGCGCAATCCCGACCATTCCGCGGCGGCTTTGCGCTCCCGGCGTCGCCGTCGCGAGATTGACGCGGGTTAGTCTCTACAATCGCCCGTCTTGCCGCATTGCGGCCGGGCGAGGCATGTCTGACGTGCGCGCCCGCCATGAATCTCGTGGCGCGAAGCGCCACGCACGGGCCGGAAACGGCCATGAGGGGCTCCCGTCGATGTTGCGTTCCGAAATGATGTCCTCCCGCGCCCGTGTCGGCGTCGTCGCCCTGGCCGCGCTGGCGGCCGCGCTGTTGGTCGGCTGCGGCCAGAAGAAGGACGTCGCCGCGGCCGACGCCGGCGACGAGGTGCTGGCCAAGGTCAACGGCGACGACCTGACCGCCGGCCAGCTGACGATCGCGATCCAGAAGCAGCGCGGCATGCGCCCGGATGCCGGCGACGCCGCCTCCAAGCAGGTGCTCGACCAGCTGATCGACGAGCAGATCGTCGCCCAGAAGGCCGTCGCGGCCAAGCTCGACAAGGATCCCAAGGTCGTCCAGCAGCTCGAGTCCGCGCGCCGCGACATCCTGGCGCGTCGCTTCATCGAGCAGGCGGCCGAGACCGCCGGCAAGCCGGCCGAGGACGCGGTGCAGAAGTTCTACGACAGCCGGCCCACGCTGTTCGCCCAGCGCAAGGTCTACACGCTGCAGCGCCTGGACATCCAGGCTCCGGACGATCGCCGCACCGACGTCGACGCGCACGTGGAGTCGCTCAAGACCCCGGCCGAGCTGACCGACTGGCTGAAATCGCAGAAGCTGCAGTTCACCGCCAAGCAGGAGCAGGACGCGTCCGAGCAGCTGCCGCCCACGGTGCTCGACAAACTGGCCACGATGAAGGAAGGCCAGTCCACGGTGGTGCCGTCGCAGTTCGGCGTCTCGGCCCTGACGCTGATCTCCAGCGCCTCCGCGCCCAAGACGCTGTCCGACGCCCGCCCGGCCATCGAGCAGTACCTGTCGTCGCAGGGGCGGCGCGAGCTCATCATGAACCTGCAGAAGACCATCCGCGACGGCGCCAAGGTGGAGTACAAGGGCCGCTTCGCGGCGCTGGCGCCCGTCGGCGGCGAGGGCGTGCTGCCCGCGTCCGCGCCCGCCGTTCCCGTGGCGCCCGCGGCCAGCGCCGCCGCCCCGGCGGCCTCGCAGAACCCGGCGGCCGCGAAATGAAGGCGCGCCCGGCATTCAATCTCGCGCTCGCGGTGGCGTGCGCCACCGTGCTGCTGGCGGCCTGCGGCAAGAAGAACGACGACACCTCGCCCGCGGTCGCCACCGTCAACGACGAGAAGATCACCCAGGCGCAGCTCGACTTCGCGGTCGGCCAGATCGCCGCGGCGCGCCCCGCCGCCTCCGCGCCGGATCCCGCGCAGGTCCTGCAAGGGCTGGTCGAGCAGCGCCTGGCGGTGCAGAAGGCCGAGAAGGACAAGCTCGATCGCAACCCCGGCGTGCTGCAGTCGCTGGAAGCCGCCCGCAAGGACGCGCTCGCGCGCTACTACATCGAGCAGCTCGCCGCCAAGGTGCCCAAGCCCGCGGCCGACGACATCCGGCAGTACTACGACGGCCACCCGGCCAACTTCGCGCAACGCAAGGTCTACCTCATCCAGAAGGCCGACGCCCGCGTGGCGGCCGACCAGGCCGGGCCGCTGGCCGCCGCCGCCCAGGCCGCCGGCGGCGCGACGGCGGTCGCCGAGCTGCTCAAGGCCAAGGCCGCCGCGGTCAACGTCACCCAGTCGGCCCAGCCGGCCGAGGCGCTCGGTCCGCTGCTGCCCAAGATCTCCACCATGGCCGTCGGCCAGACCATCGCCATTCCGCAGCCGCAGGGCCTGAGCGCGCTGACCGTGGTCGACGTCAAGCCGCAGCCGGTCACGCTGGAGCAGGCCCATGCCAGCATCGAGCAGCTGCTCTGGAACCAGAAGAAGCGCGAAGCGCTGCTGGCGGAAACCCGCGAGCTGCGCGCCAAGGCCCGCATCGACTACCTGGGCAAGTTCGCCCCGGGCACGAAGACTGCCCCTGCCGCCAACGCGCCGACCCCGGCCAGCGGCGCGTCGCAGTGATCCCTGCGTGCCCCGTCCCGGCGCGCCACTGAATTCCTTCCTCAGCATTCACATCCCATGAAAATCACAGTGATCGGCGCCGGCTACGTCGGTTTGGTCTCCGGTGCCTGCCTTGCCGAGATGGGCAACCACGTGGTCTGCCTGGACGTCGATCCGCGCAAGATCGACATGCTCAACAATGGCGGCATCCCGATCCACGAGCCGGGCCTGGACAAGGTCGTCCAGCGCAACGCGGCCTCGGGGCGCCTGCAGTTCACGACCGACGTGGGCGTGGCCGTGGCGCACGGCACGCTGCAATTCATCGCCGTGGGCACGCCGCCCGACGAGGACGGCTCCGCCGACCTCCAGTACGTCCTGGCGGCGGCGCGCAACATCGGCCGCCTGATGACCGACTACAAGCTGGTCATCGACAAGAGCACGGTGCCGGTGGGCACCGCCGACAAGGTCAAGGCCGTGATCCAGGCCGAGCTCGATGCGCGCGGCGTGGCGCTGGAGTTCTCGGTGGCGTCCAATCCGGAGTTCCTGAAGGAAGGCGCGGCCGTCGACGACTTCATGAAGCCCGACCGCATCGTCGTCGGCGCCGAGGGCGAGCGGGCCATCGAGCTGCTGCGCGCCGTGTACGCGCCGTTCCAGCGCAACCGCGACAAGCTCGTGGTGATGGACGTCCGCTCGGCCGAACTGACCAAGTACGCCGCCAACGCGATGCTGGCCACCCGCATCTCGTTCATGAACGAGCTGGCGCTGCTGGCCGAAGGCCTGGGCGCCGACATCGAGCTCGTGCGCCAGGGCATCGGCTCGGATCCGCGCATCGGCTACCACTTCCTGTACGCCGGCTGCGGCTACGGCGGCTCGTGCTTCCCGAAGGACGTCAAGGCGCTGATCCGCACGGCCGCGGAGAACGGTCGCGACCTGAAGGTGCTGCAGGCCGTCGAGGACGCCAACGACGCGCAGAAGCAGGTGCTGGTGCAGAAGATCGTGCGCCGCTTCGGCGAGGACCTGGGCGGCAAGCGCTTCGCCATCTGGGGCCTGGCGTTCAAGCCCAACACCGACGACATGCGCGAGGCCAGCGCCCGCGTGCTGATCGGCGAGCTGCTCGCGCGCGGCGCCACCGTCACGGCCTACGACCCGGTGGCGATGGACGAGGCGCGCCGCATCTTCGGCGACGAGCCGCGCATCGCCTACGCCGACAACCCGGACGCCGCGCTGGTGGGCGCCGACGCGCTGGCGATCGTGACCGAGTGGAAGGAGTTCCGCAGCCCCGATTTCGCGCGCATCGCGAGCACCCTGAAGACGCCCGTGATCTTCGACGGCCGCAACCTGTACGAGCCCAAGGTCGTGCGCGATGCCGGCGTCGACTATCAACCGATCGGGCGGGTCTAGTCCATGACGAGGGAGCGTGCTGCGATGACCGACAAGACGAAGACGATGCGCCGCACGGCCTGGACGGCGGGTGCGCTGGCCGCGGCGCTGCTGCTGTCCGCCTGCACCGGCCACAAGAAGGACGCCACGCAGTCGGCGGCCCGCGTGGACGGCACCGAGATCACGGTGCACCAGATCAACTACCGCCTGCAGCGCGAACGCGGCCTGCGCCCCGAGCAGCAGGAGGAGGCGGGCCGCAAGATCCTCGAGCAGCTGATCGACGAGCAACTGATCGTCGAGCGCGCCGAGAAGGTCAAGATGGACGAGCTGCCCGCGGCCCGCCAGGCGATGGACGCCGCTCGCCGCGAGGTGCTGGCGCGCGCCTACGTGGAGCAGGCCGCGCAGAGCGTGGCGGCGCCCACCGACGCCGCCATGCACGCCTACTACGACGCCAACCCGGCGCTGTTCGCGCAGCGCCGCATCTACACGCTGCAGGAATACCTGGCCAAGGTTCCCGAGGACAAGGTGCCGGCGCTGCGCGCGCTGGTCGAGGGCGGCCGCCCGACGGTCGAGGCCGAGGCCTGGTTCAAGGCGCAGGGCGCGCCGTTCCGTGGCCAGCAGGGCACGCATCCGGCCGAACAGATCCCGCTCACCTCGCTCGCGACGCTGGCGGCCGTGCAGGACGGCCACGGCCTGGTGTCCGCCGCGGGCGGCCAGGTCCACGTCACCTACGTCACCGCCAGCGCGCAGCAGCCGGTCACCTTCGACAAGGCCAAGGCGGCGATCGGCCAGTTCCTCGCGGTGGAGGCGCGCCGCAAGGTGACCGAGTCCAACATGGCGGCGCTGCGCACCTCGGCCAGGATCGCCTACAGCGCGCCGTACCAGGCCCTGGCCGCCTCCGGCCCGGCGCTCGGCACGATCCGCGACATCGACGCCACCGCGCAGATCACGGCCGCCAGCGGCACCCACGTCACCTTGCCCGCGGTCAATGCGACCTCCGGCGTGCAGGTGAGCCTGCCGGCCACGCAGGGCGTGCGCGTCAGCCTGCCCTCAACACCCGCGTCGTCGGTGGAAGTGCGCTTGCCCGCCCTGCCGTCGACCGACGCGCCCAGGAAATAACCAGGACCCCGCCATGCTGAACCTCTTCCCGACGATCGTCGCCCGCCGTCTCCTGCGCATCGCGACGCTTGGACTGTCCCTGGCGCTGCTGGGCGCGCTGCCGCTGGCGCAGGCGCAGAACGCGGCGCCCAAGGCCGCGGCCGCCAGGCCCGTCGAGGCCGACCAGTCGCGCATCGGCGCCGGCGACACCATCCGCATCACCGTCTACCAGAGCCCCGACCTGAGCCTGGAGACCCGCGTCAACGAGAGCGGGGCCATCAGCTATCCGCTGCTGGGCCGGGTCCAGCTGGCCGGCCTCACGGTCAACGCGGCCGAGGCCTTCATCGCGGCCGAACTGAAGCGGCGCGACTTCGTCCGGGATCCGCAGGTCATCATCGTGGTCACCCAGGTGCGGGCCAACCAGGTCAACGTGCTGGGCCAGGTGGGCCGTCCGGGCCGCTATCCGCTGGACCTGGTGGGCATGCGCCTGACCGAGGTGATCGCGCTGGCGGGCGGCGTCGTGGCCGGCGCCGGTTCGGACACCGTGGTGCTGACCGGCCAGCGCGACGGCCACCCGTTCCGCCACGAGGTGGACCTGCCGCGCCTGTTCACGCCCGGCGGCAACACGGGCGACATCGTCGTCGCGCCCGGCGACACCGTCTGGGTTGACCGCGCGCCGCAGATCTACCTGTACGGCGAGATCCAGCACCCGGGCGTCATGCGCCTGGAGCGCGGCATGACCGTGATGCAGGCCGTGGCGGCGGGCGGCGGCGCGACGCCGCGCGGCACGCTCAAGGGCCTGAAGGTCACCCGCCGCGGGGCCGACGGCAAGATGCAGACCGTCGAGCCTTCGATGGAAGACGCTCTCAAGGACGGCGATGTCGTCTTCATTCGCGAGAGCCTGTTCTGACCGCCGGAGCCGAGTCATGAATTTCTCGCATTTCCTTGCCGTCCTCCGGGCGCGCTGGCTCAGCGCCGTCATCGTGTTCGGCTGCGTGCTGGCCGCCGCCATCCTGTACCTGGTGTTCACCACCCGCGTCTACACCGCCACCGCCTCGCTGCTGATCGACGCCAAGCCGGACCCGGTCAGCACGATGCTCTATGGCGGCGCCACGCCGGCGCTGATCAACACCCAGATCGAGATCCTGCGCAGCGACCGCGTCGCCCAGCGCGTGGTGCAGAACCTCAAGCTCACCGAGCTGGCGGACATGCGTTCGGCCTGGGCCTCGGCCAAGAGCGGCCTGACGATCCAGGAATGGCTGACCGACTTCATCGAGAGCGGACTCGACCCGAAGGTGAGCTCGCCCGGCAGCAACGTGATCAACATCGCCTACCACTCCGCCGACCCCCGCTTCGCGGCCACGGTGGCCAACGCCTACGTGCAGGCCTACCTCGAGACCTCCATCGAACTGCGCGTGGACCCGGCCAAGCAGTACAGCGGCTTCTTCACCGACCAGCAGAAGGACGCCCGCACGGCGCTCGAGACGGCGCAGAACAAGCTTTCTGCGTTCCAGAAGGAGAAGGGCATCATCGGCACCGATGACCGCTTCGACCTCGAGATGAGCCGCCTGACGGCGCTTACCCAGGAACTGGTGGCGATCCAGACGGCGCGCGTGGATGCGTCCACCCGCCAGGGCCAGGTCGGCAACGCCAGCCAGCTGTCCGAGGTGCTGTCCAACGGCACGGTCAGCGGCCTCAAGAACGACCTGTCGGCCGCCGAACTCCGGCTGCAGGAGCTGTCGTCGCGCTACGGCGAGAAGCATCCGCAGGTGCAGCAGGCCCGCGCGGCCGTCACCGAGCTCCGGAGCAAGCTGGCCCACGCCACGAGCGACGTGACCGGCGCGATCGGCGTGGACGCCCGCGTCAGCCATGCGCGCGAGGCCGAGATCCAGGCCGCCGTGGACGCCCAGCGCACGCGGGTGCTGGCGCTGAAGGAAACGCGCGACCAGGGTGCGGTGCTGCAGCGCGACGTCGACAACGCCCAGCGCTCGTACGACCTCGTCTACAACCGCGCCAGCCAGACCAACCTGGAGAGCCAGAACCGCCAGAGCAACGCCACGGTCATCAGCCAGGCCATCACGCCGTCCGCGCCGTCGTCGCCGAAGGTGGCCTCGGTGCTCGTGATGGGCTTCGTGGGGGCGCTGGTGCTGGGCATCGGCATGGCGCTGGTGCTCGAGCAGTTCGACAAGCGCATGCGCACCACGTCGGATGCGTTCGACTTCCTCGGCCTGCCCGTGATCGGCATCCTGCCGAGCCCGACCATGAACCGCCGCCTGAAGGGCCAGATGGCGATGATCCAGGACCGTGTCGTCTCCGGACGGCGGCTGGCGGCACCAGACAAAGGGCAAGCATGAACGGGAAGCTGGAAGGGCCGGATCTTTTCATCGGCGAAGGCCAGTCGCCCGAGGGCGGCGCCAAGACCAAGGCGATCGGCGAACTGATCCAGGACGCGCGCAACCTGTCGGCCGACGACCTCGACCGCATCGGGCGGTACCAGCGCGAGAACGACCTGCGCTTCGGCGAGGCGGCGATCGCGCTGGGGCTGGCCGACACCGAGGACGTGCTGCAGGCGCTGGCCCAGCAGTTCAAGTACGCCTACGCCGACGAGGAGACGCGCAAGTCGGCGCCCGAGCTCGTGATGCTGAACCAGCCGTTCGGCCACCAGGCCGAGGCCTTCCGCGCCATCCGCAGCCAGATCCTGATGCGCACGCAGCAGGAAAACAAGGGCCAGCGTCGCCCGCTGGCCGTGGTCAGCCCGGACAGCGGCGACGGCAAGACCTATTTCTGCGCCAACCTGGCGGTCGCGCTCGCGCAGCTCGGCGGCAAGGTGGTGGTCATCGACGCCGACATGCGCGGCGCGCGCATGGACCAGGTCTTCGGCGTGGCCGGCGGCGCCGGCCTGTCGGGCGTGCTGTCCGGCCGCGGCGGCAAGGGCGTTGTCAAGTCGGTGCCGGGCATTCCCAACCTGTACGTGATCCCGGTCGGCGTGCAGCCACCCAATCCGCTCGAGCTCGTCGAGGGCCCGTCGTTCGGCATGCTGCTGCGCGAGGTCTCGATCAAGTTCGACCACGTGATCGTCGACACGCCGGCGGCCTGCTTCGGCAGCGACGGGGTGGTGATCGCCTCGCGCTGCGGCTCGGCGCTGGTGATCACGCGCAAGGATGCCAACAAGGTGGCGCGATTGCAGGAGATGGTGAGCTCGCTCCAGGCCGGGCAGGTACGCCTGGCTGGCGTGATCATGAACGAACTGTGATCGCCGGATGAGCGCCTTCAGGAACCTGACCGCGCCGCGTACGGTGCCCTGGTGGATCTGCGTCGCCGGCCTCCTGGCGCTGTACGTGCCCACCGTCGTGGACCTGGTGCGCAACATCTGGTCGACCGAGGAGCAGAGCCAGGGGCCCATCGTGCTGGCGATCTGCGCCTGGCTGGTCTGGCGCGCCTGGGCGCGCATCGACGATCCCTCGACGAGCGCACCGCGCCCGGCGCTGGGCTGGCTGCTGGTCGCGATCGCGCTGCTGCTGTACGTGTTCGGCCGCTCGCAGCGCATCCTCAGCGCGCAGACCCTGTCGGTGGTCTTCATGCTGCCCGGCCTGCTGCTGCTGCTGCGCGGGCCCCGGCAGCTGCAGGCGGCGGCCTTCGCGCTGTTCTTCATGATCTTCCTGGTGCCGCTGCCTGCCACCATGGTCGACGCGGTCACGCAGCCGCTGAAGCTGGCGGTCTCGAGCGTGGCCACGTCCGTCCTGTTCACCGCCGGCTACCCGATCGCCCGCACGGGCGTGATCCTGCAGATCGGCCAGTACCAGCTGCTGGTGGCCGACGCCTGCGCCGGGCTGCACACCCTGTTCTCGCTCGAGGCGATGGGGCTGCTCTACCTGAACGTGGTGCGCCACTCCTCGCTGCTGCGCAACATCGCGCTGGCGATCCTGATCGTGCCGATCTCGTTCATGGCCAACGTGATCCGCGTCATGGTGCTGGCGCTGATCACCTACTACTTCGGCGACGAGGCGGGCCAGGGCTTCCTGCACGGCTTCGCCGGCATGGTGCTGTTCATGACGGCCCTGATGTTCATCATCGCCACCGACAGCGGCCTGCGCTGGCTGGCGGCGCGTGCCGGCGCGGGGTCCCGCCATGCATGACGCCCGTCTCACGCGGCGCGCCGCGATCGCCGCGGTGCTGATGGCCGCGGCCGCCGCCGGCGGCCAGGCCATGGTACCCACCCGGCGCATGGCGGCCTTGCGCGGGCCGTTCAGCCTGGCCGACATCGTGCCGTCGACCTTCGCCGGCTGGCAGGTCGACACCCGCGCGGTCAACGGCATCGTCAATCCGCAGACCGAGGCCTTGCTCAACAAGCTCTACAGCCAGATGCTGGACCGCGTCTACTTCGACGCCGACGGCCGCCGCATCATGCTGTCGATCGCCTACGGCGCCGACCAGGCCGACGACGACGTGCAGCTGCACTACCCGGAAGTCTGCTATCCGGCGCAAGGCTTTCGCGTCAAGAGCAACCGGGTCGACCAGGTGGTGCTGCCCGAGGGCGTGATCCACGTGCGCCGCCTCGAGACCGAGTTCAGCGACTCGCGCTTCGAGCCGGTCACCTACTGGACGATCATCGGCGACCAGCAGAGCCTGGGCGGCTGGGATCGCAAGCTCTCGGAGATCCGCCACGGACTGCGCGGCGAGATCGTCGACGGCCTGCTGTTTCGCGTCTCCAGCATCGACCGCGACTCGCAGCACGGCTTCGACGTGCAGCAGGCCTTCATCAGGGATATCGTGGCGGCGATGTCGCCGCAGGCGCGGCGGCAGCTCGCCGGGCTGGGCTGAGCGTTCGCGCCGGCGAGCAGCGCACGATGCAATGGCCCTGGCGACCGCAGGAAGCGAAGCGCCGCGCCCCAGAGACGATGGATGACAACTTGAAAACGATTCGAAGCGCTTGCAGTTGCCCGGTGAGGTCGCCTCGGCCCGGATGCCCCGCAGGCGCGGCGGCGCACGGCGCGCCGGAAAGGGTCGCATGAACGTCGTCTACGCGGTCAAGATCTTCGCGGCGCTCCTCCTCATCCTGGCGGTGCTGCGCCTGGTGGCCGGCCCGGGCCTGCGCCAGGTCATGTCGCCGCAGGATTGGCAAGGCGCCTGGCCGGTCGTCATCGGCACCCTCGTCGTCTCGTGCTTCTCGTGGCGCGTGCCGCTCTTCTTCGTGACGCTGAGCCTGTGGGCGATCCTCGCGCCGCGGTTCCTCGGCAAGTCCGGCGAGGGGCGCCTGCCGGCCTACGTCCTGCTCGCCTGCATCTGTCCGCAATTCTCGATGGAGCTCGAGGACATCGGCCCGCTGCGCGACGTCCTGCGCCTGGACGCGTTCCGCATCGTCGAGATCTTCATCCTGGTGCCCGCGGCCATCGGATTGCTCGCCCGCCGCGAGCGACCGAGCGCGCCCCCGTGGCTGATCGCCAGCGACCTGGCGACCAGCATCTACACCGCCTACTTCGCGTTGCAGCTGTTCGGCCACCTCAGCGGATCGGCCCTGGCGCGCGAGTCGCTGCAGATCGCGCTCGACACGCTGCTGCCCTACTACGTCCTCTCGCGCGGATGCGTGCAACCCGAGATGCGACGCCGCGTGCTGTCGATGATCCTCTTCGGCGCAACCTACGAATGCCTCGTCGCGACGGCCGAGGGCTTGTCGCGGCACGTGTTCTACGGCCAGTTGCAGTACCTGTACGGCATCCGGTGGAACATCATCGGCGCGCTGACGCGGGGGGACTGGGTGCGCGCGCAGGCCGCGATGCCGGGCCCGCTGGTGCTGGCCATGCTGGCCTTGTTCGCGCTCGGCGTCTGGTTCGTCCTGCGTCCTGCCGCGAAGTCCCGCCCCTACACGATCGTCGGCCTGATCCTGCTGGGCGGCATGCTCGCGACGTTCAGCCGGGGCCCGATCCTGGCGCTGCTGATCCTGGTCGTCGGCCTGGCTTGCCTGCGCTACATGTCGGCGCGCCGGTTCCTGCTTCTCAGCGCGGTGACCACCGTCATCGTCTCCGCGTCGTGGAACGCGGGCCTGGGCGACGCGGTGCTGGCGGCCATCAACTATGTCTCCGGCGTCGACAAGACGGCGGACTTCAATGTCCTGTATCGACAGGAACTGCTGCGGACCTCGATCGCCCTGATCGAGCAGAGCCCGTGGTGGGGCGTGCCGAACTACCTGGAGCACATGGGCAACCTGGTGCAGGGCGACGGGATCGTCGACCTCGTCAACACCTACCTGATCGTGACGCTTAACGTCGGGGTGGTCGGTCTCGCACTGTTCCTGACGCCGTTCCTGGTCGTGCTGACCCGGCTGTCTTCGAGCTTGCCCTCCGAGCCGTATGCACTGCGACGCGAGCGCCTGGTCTGGATACCGTTCACCCTGGCCATCATGGCCGCCGTCTTCACGGTGTCGCCCATCTCGATCATCCGTTCGCTGCTGGTGTGGATCGTCGCCCTGGCGCTGGCGGGGCTGCAGGATGGCCTGCCCGCGCGCCGTCGTGCCGGCCTGCCGATCGCGCCGTCGGCGCTCCTGAAGTCGTGACGCGATGACGGCGAGCGATGTCGTCGCGCCGGGCGGTGAGCCGGCCCAGGCGGGCGAGCTCCAGGTCAGCGTGCTCATGCCCATGCGCAATCCGGGCCGGTTCATCGAGGACGCGGTCGCCTCCGTCCTCGCCGAGGTCGGCACCCGGCTCGAACTGCTGGTCATCGACGACGGCTCCACCGACGGCAGCCGCGCGTACGTCGAGCAGCTGGCCGATCCCCGGGTGCGGATGGTCGACGGACCGCGAAGCGGCATCGCCGCCTGCATGAATCGGGGCCTCGAGCTCGCCCGCGGCGCGGTCGTGATGCGATGCGACTCGGATGACCTCTATCCGCCCGGACGCATCGCGGCGCAGGTCGAATTCCTGCAGGCGCATCCGGATTTCGTCGGCGTCTGCGGGCCGTTCACGATGACGGGGCCGGCCGGCGAGCATGTCGCAGCGCCGCGCATCGCGCCGTCGACGACCGGCGACGACGTGGCCGCGGATATCCTGGCCAACCGGCTGCGGACGCATCTTTGCGCCTTCGGGTTCCGCCGTTCGGCGTTGGGCCGGATCGGCCTGTTCCGCCCGTTCTTCCAGACGGCCGAGGACATCGATTTCCAGCTTCGGCTCGCCGCGGCGGGGCCGGTCGGATTTCTTCCGGCAAGTGCCTACGCCTATCGCTTGCACGACGCCTCCATCACGCATACCCAGGCGTCCGTCCTGCGCCAGTTCTTCGAGGCATCGGCCTACGGGATGGCGCGCGACCGCCTGGCCACCGGCTCCGATGCGTTGATGCGCGGGGAGACGATCGCGCTCCCCGAAGGCAAGGGAGGCGGGCAACGCGCCGACCGGTCGGCGCGCCAGATCTCGCAACTGCTCGTGGGCGAGGCCTGGAAAAGATTCCAGGCGGGCGACCGATCCGGTGCGCTGCGAACGGCCTGGCGCGCCGCGATGGCCAGTCCCGGGCATGTCGAGGCCTGGCGCTCGCTCCTGCTGGTGGGCATCAAGCCGAGACGCTGAACCAGGCGAGCCGCCGGACGACTCGCCTCTTGCGATCAGCCTTGGCGCGGCGGCACCGCGTCAGTTGAAGACGCTGGCCTTGACGGCGGTCGATTGCAGGATCGGCACGATGGTCCTGCCGAAGGCAGTCAGGTCGGCCGTCGACTTGAAGATGCCGCACTTCAAGGTCATGCTGAAGCCGTTGTCGTCGGAGCCGCAGTTGGGCAGGTTATTGTCGTCCCAGGACCACGGCATCCAGCCCCAGCCGTTGGCTTCGGCGGTCGCGATGATCTGTTCAGGCTTGACCATCGTCGGGCTCGGGCCGATGTTCTTGCCGGGGCCGAACTCGCCCAGGATCATGGGCAGGCCCGTGGCCTTCAGCTGTGCCATCGCGGTGGCGTAGTCCTGCATCCACGAGGCGGTGGCCGGGTAGTGGAAGCCGCCGTAGACGTGCACGTCGAACAGGATGTTCTTCTCGGGATCGGCGGCGAGCACGGCGGCGCCGTACTTGACGATGTCCTGCGCATCCTGGCCGCAGCCGCCGGAGTCGACGACCAGCGTGCCGGTGTAGCCGGCGGCCCGCATGCGGGCGATGGCCGTGATGTAGCTGTCGCGCCAGACGGTGCTGTTGGGCGGACCCCATTCGTTGGCGATGTTGATCAGGCCCTTGCTGTTGAGCGCCGTCCAGGTGGACGCCTGCGCGACCCAGGTGTCGACGATGGCGGTCAGCGTGGCGACGTCGGACTTGCAGGTGCCCGTCCAGTTGCCGGGGATCGGCACGATCTTGTTGGCCAGCATCTCCTTGGAGACGATGTCCCAGTTGTAGCTCGTCGGCTTGGCGAAGCTCAGCACGACGCGCTCGGTGTTGGCGCCGCTCAGGGGCAGGCCGGCCGGGCTGCCGTAGCTGTCCCAATGGTTGCGGTTGAGCCCGCGGATGCGGAACTCGCTGCCCGTGGCGTCGTACAGCTTGCTGCCGACCACGTAGAAGCCGGTGCCGGTGTTGCCGGCCGGGCGCGGCACGACGGGCGCCGTGGCGGTCGTGCCGATCGTGGGTGTCGGGGAAGCCTGCACGCCCAGCGGCTGGCCCTGGGACGGCGAGGTGTCGCCGGCGACGATCGTCGGGGTGGCGTCGCCGGTGCCCGCGGCACTGGCGTCCGGCGCGGCGGCGGGCACGGAGGTCGGACTGTCCGAGACGGCCGCCACTGCGGCCGTGTTGGTGGTCACGAAGGTATCGCCGGCGGCAACCCCGGTGGTGTCGGCGGTTGTGCCGGCGGTCGTCGACGCGGTCGCGTCCGCCGCACCGCCGCCACAGGCGGTGATGGCGGCGACGGTCATGGTCAGGACGATGCTGGTTGCCATGCGGGAGCGGGAGGTGCGGAGTGACATTGGATTGTGGTCTGAATCTGGGTGCGCTGCAGTCGCAGTTGCTGTTGCTGGCGCCTGGGGGCGGCCTTGCGGCGGATCCGTGGCGCGTCGGGCGGCGCGGCCGTATCGGGGCGGCCTTGTAACGGGATGTCTGTGAGTGGTCGGGCAGGCTGGGAGGCACTGGTGTGTCTCCGTGTCGCCTGCTCCCTTCATCGGCGCCGTCGGAATTCGATGAAGTGCCCGAAAGCGCGAGAAGCGCGGCATTCGGGCATTAGTTCGAGTGCGCCCGATCTTTCAACGCGAGCGTTGGCACCTTGTCCAGATCTCCCTTCGAATCCGGCGCTTCAAGCGCAGGCGGATGGTGCCGAGTGATTGGCCGCACGGACGTTCACGGACGTATCTCGATGTATCCGGTTCGCGCTGCGACGGGCCTCGCGTTCCGCGCCGGTCCGAGGCACCGAAACGGGCGCCCGCGGGCGCCGCTGCGGGCCGTCCGCACGGGGGTGATCCCGCAATCGCGCGCGTTCGCCGAAGATACGGGATGCCGTATCGCGCTCCCGCGCGAAACGAACCTCCGCCTTCAGCTTCCCGCTATCGTTTCGTTTCGAATCAGCGCAGCTTCGAACATCCGCGCGGAGCGTTCCCAGCTCGAGTCCTCGACGGTGCGCGCGGCGCCGTCCGACAGCGCGCGCCAGGCCGTCGCGTCGGCGCCCAGCACCCGCAGCACCGCGCGGGCCAGGCCCTCGACGTCGTCGACATCGGCCAGGCCGCCATTGACGCCTTCGACGATCGCCTCGGCCGGCCAGCCCGTGCGCGTGGAGACCACCGGCGTGCGGCAGGCCATGGCTTCCATGGCCATCAGGTTGAAGCCCTCGGTCTTGCTGCAGCACAGCCAGACGTCGCAACTCGCGTAGATGTCGCGCAGCGCGCTCTGGGCGGGCTGCAGCGTCAGGCGGATGTCGCCGACGCGGTCGCGGTACTTCACCGGCGCGAGCTCGCCGAGCGCGACCACCTCCAGGTCGGGCACCGCCCGGCGCACGACGGCGATCGCCGCCAGCGCGACGTCGAAGCTCTTGTTGTCGTTCTCGCTGAACAGCGTGCCCAGGCGCGGCCGGAGGTTGCGCGTGCGCGGCGGGGCGAAGAACAGCGTGCGATCCACGGCATTGGGGACCACGCTGCAGCCCTGCCGGTTGCCATCGCGCTCGATGGCGTCGGCCAGCCAGCGCGCGACGGCGATCTTGCGCATGTCCGAACGGTAGGTCGCGACCACGCGGTCGACCGGCTGGCCCTTGAACACCTCGTGGCCTTGCACGAAGTACACCTTGCGCCCCTTGGCGGCCCCCATCGGCGCGATGAACTCGGCCGTCTCCCACCAGGTCGCGACGATCACGTCGGCATCGGGCACGTCGGATTCGCGCACGCGCCGCGGCCGGTTCAGGATCTTCTTCGGCACGCCCGTTCCGTCCAGGTGCGACGGCCGCTGGGGTCGCGCCGGCAGCGCAGGCAGGCGCAGCTTCTGCAGCAGCCGGGCCAGGCGTCCCAGCGACCTGCCCGGCGCCGCGACGACCAGCACGTCATGCCCGAACGCCTGCAGGTACTTCGCGTAGATGGCGATGACGCGGATGCCGCCGGTCATGTTCAGCGGCGGGCATACAAAGGTGATTTTCATCGTGGCGGAGGAACGAGGGCGCGCGGGATTGCGTCGCCGGGCCGCGACCGGTCGGACGCGGCGCGCAGCGAGGCAAGCGGCGTTCCGCGCGGCGACCGGCCACGGCGGGCTATCGTATAGGATGCCGGGTGCACGAAGGGCGAGCGAGCCGCATCGCCGCCGCGCCGCCGGCGTTGCCCGGCTCGGCGTGCGACGCCACCATGGCGGCGAAATTGCCTGCGCTCCTCGCGCGGCGGCGGTCGCACCCCTTTCCTTCCAGATGGCGACGCGATGGCTCCCGAAACGACGACCTCCCCGAACGACCCTGGCGCGCCTGCACGCGGCGCGGGCGTCGGCATGGTCGTGATCGGGCGCAACGAGGGCGCGCGCCTGGTGCGCTGCCTGCAGGCGTGCGTGCGCGAGGGCGGCCCGGTGGTCTACGTCGACAGCGGATCCACCGACGGTTCGCCCGCGGCCGCGCGCGGCCTCGGGGCGACCGTGGTCGCGCTGGACATGGCGATCCCCTTCACCGCGGCGCGGGCCCGCAACGAAGGCTTCGCGACGCTGATGCGGCTGCATCCGGGCCTGGCGCGCGTGCAGTTCCTCGACGGCGATTGCGAGCTCGCGGCCGGCTGGCTCGCCGCGGCGAACGCCTGCTTCGACGACCATCCCGAAATTGCCGCAGTGTGCGGCCGGCGCCTGGAAAGATTTCCGGACGCGTCGCTCTACAACCGCCTGTGCGACATCGAATGGAACACTCCCGTCGGCGCGGCGCGCGCGTTCGGCGGTGACGTGCTGATCCGCGCGCCGGCCCTCGCCGCGGCCGGCGGCTACCGCGACGACCTGATCGCGGGCGAGGAGCCGGAACTGTGCGTGCGCCTGCGCGCCGCCGGCGGCACGATCTGGCGCCTGGGCCACGACATGACCTGGCACGACGCCGGGATGACGCGCTGGGCGCAGTGGTGGCGCCGCAACCTGCGTTCGGGCCACGCGTTCGCCGAAGGCGCGTGGCTGCACGGCGCGCCGCCGGAGCGCCACTTTGTCGCGGAGACCCGGCGCGCCGTCCTGTGGGGCCTGGTGCTGCCCCTCGCGCTGCTGCTGGCCACGGCCTGGTGGCGGCCGCTCGCCTGGTTGTGGCTCGCCTACCCGTTGCAGTGGCTGCGCGTGGCGTTGCGGCTGCGCCGCGCCGGCCAGCCGATCCCGTGGACCCAGTCCGCGTTCTTCCTCCAGGGGCGCTTCGCCGAGGCCGCGGGCGCGCTGCGATTCTGGTGGGGTCGCATGATGCAGCGCAGGAGTGCCCTCATTGAATACAAGTGAAACGAGCGCGCCGTGCGCGGGAGGAGGGCGATGAGCGGGCTGGCCATCGCCGCATGCACCGTGCTGGCGCTGGCGGCGCTGCCGCTGGCCCTGGTCGCTGGCGTCTTCGTGCTGCAGGTCGTCGCCGCGATCCTGCCGGCACGCGCGGCGCCGGCGCGCAGCCCGGCGCACCCCGTGCGTGCGCGCATCGCGGTGCTCGTGCCCGCCCACGACGAGGCCGGCGGCATCGCCCGCACGCTCGCCACGGTGCTGCCGCAGCTGCATGCCGCCGACCGCGTGCTGGTGGTGGCCGACAACTGCTCGGACGACACGGCGCCGATCGCGCGGGCCGCCGGCGCGCAGGTGGTCGAGCGCCACCACGAGACCGAGCGCGGCAAGGGGTTCGCCCTGGCCTTCGGCGTCGATGCCCTGCGGGCGGATCCGCCGGGGCTGGTGGTGATCCTGGACGCCGATTGCGACCTGGCGCCCGGCGCGCTCGACGCCCTGGCCGATTGCGTCCTCGCCAGCGACCGGCCGGCCCAGGCGCTGTACCTGATGACCGCGCCGGCCGATGCCCGGCTCCCGCGCCGCATCGCCCAGTTCGCCTGGCGCGTGCGCAACTGGGTGCGCCCGGCCGGCTGGCGGCGCCTGGGCCTGCCGTGCCAGCTCATGGGCGCCGGCATGGCCTTCACCTGGCCGATGCTGCGCGAGGCGCCGCTGGCCAACGCCTCGATCGTCGAGGACATGAAGCTGGGCATCGTCCTGGGGGCCGCGGGCCGCCCGCCGGTGTTCTGCCCGCGCGCGCTGGTCACCAGCGCGTTTCCCGAGAGCGCGGCCGGCACCGCCAGCCAGCGCACGCGCTGGGAGCACGGCCATCTGGAAATGATCCTGCGCGAGCTGCCGGGGCTGCTGGGCGCCGCCTGGCGCCGCCGCGACGGCCGGCTGCTGGGCATGGCCCTGGACCTGTGCGTGCCGCCGCTGGCACTGCTGAGCGCGCTGCTGGTGTCCGGGAGCGTCGCCGCAGGCCTGGTGTCGTGGTGGATCGGCAGCCCGGCACTGGGGCTGGCCTACGGATTGCTCCTGGCGGTCTTCGGGGTGGCCGTGCTGCTCGCCTGGTGGGCGCGCGGGCGCGACCTCGTGCGTTTCCTCGAGCTGCTGTCCATTCCCCTCTACATCGCCGCCAAGGTGCCGGTCTATGTCCGATTCGTCGTGCGCCGCGAGCGGCGCTGGGTGCGTACCGACCGCGATTCGCCCTGAACGCGGCCGCCGCCGCATGGCGGCGTCGCGGCCCCGCCCGCTCGCGCGCCGGCGCGCCGCCGCCCCGCGTCCGCCAGTGGCGGCATGGCAAAATGCCGGATGCGGCGGTGGGCACGGCGTCGACGATCCTTGCCGCGCCTGTCCGACGACCGAGCCTGCGAGTGCGCCCTTGAACAACACCTTCCGCAATCCAGCAGCATGCCCCTCGGCCGCTCCGGTTGCGCGACGACGGCCGGCGCACCATGGCTGAGCGCGCCTTGCAATGGCCGCGCCAGCCCCTGCTCAACGTGTGGGCCGACGACCTGACCATGGACGAGCTCCTGGCGCGCCTGGCGTCCAGCGGGGGCGTGGTCTTCACGGTCAATCCCGACCACCTGTACCACCTGCAGCACAACCCGGAGTTCGTGCGCGCCTACCGGTCGGCCGACATCATCACGGTCGACAGCCACTACGTGCGCCTGGCGCTGCGGCTGCTGGGCCGGCCGGTGGCCAATCGGCTGCCGGGCTCCGACATCGTGCCGGCGCTGTGCGCCCGCGGCGCGGCCGATCCCGCCATGCGCATCTTCCTGCTCGGCGCGCGGCCCGGCGTGGCCCAGGCCGCGCTCGAGTCCATGAATGCCCGGGCCGGCCGCGCGCTGGTGGTGGGGGCCCACGGGCCGTCGATGGCCTTCGTCGACGATGCGGCGGAGATCGACGCCGCACTGGCGCTGATCGAGGCCAGCGGCGCCAACGTGCTGCTCGTCGGCCTGGGCGCGCCCAAGCAGGAGATCTGGATCGCCAGCGTGCGCCATCGGCTGCCGCAGGTCCGGGTGATGATGGGCGTGGGGGCCACCATCGATTACGAAGCGGGCGCAGTCCGACGCGCGCCCGTGCTGCTGCGACGCCTCGGCCTGGAATGGACCTACCGGGTCGCGACCGAGCCGAAGCGCTACCTGATGCGCTACGTGCGAAGCTCGAAGTTCGTCTGGTGGATGCTGATGGACCGCCTCGGTCGCTACAAGGATCCGTTCGGCGGCGCTGCGGCGCCGCAGGCGCGATGAACCGACGCCGTCACCGCACGGCAGGAGAATGAATTGAACACCAGAATCCTGGCGAGCCTGTCGCCCTTGTGCCTTTGCCTGCTGGCCGGCCATGCCCGCGCCGCCCTGGAGCCGTTCTCGTTCGGCGCGAGCGAGACGGTGCAGCACCAGAGCAACCTGTACCACACCGACGATTCGACCCGGCGTTCGGACTGGATCTCGACGACCGAATTCAGCGCCGCACTCGACCAGGCGCTGGGTCGCGACAAGCTGCTGGCCTCGGCAGCCGTCGACCTCAATCGCTACAAGCATGCCCACAGCCTCAACGCCCTTGGATACCGGGCGGCGGCGGAGTTCGACTGGAACACGGTCGGCGACCTGTCGGGCACGCTCGGCGCCAATTCCGCCCGCCGCCAGTTCGTCTCCGGCCAGACGGCCGAGCTCGTTCCGGGCGCGACGGGCCAGACGGTGCGGTTCGTCGATGTGCGCAACCTGCAGACCGACAACCACGCCTTCGCCAGCCTGGCGCTCGGCGGCCCGTCGCGCTGGACCCTGTTCGGCGGCGCCGACGCCAACCAGCGCACGTTCTCGGACTCGGGTTTCCGGGCCAACGAGGAACGTCAGTGGTCGACCAACGCGGGCACGCGCTACGCCACCAGCCCCGACCTGTCGTTCGGCCTGGTCGGCACCTACGTGAACGGCGAGTATCCGCACGGCTCCACCAGCGTCGCGGACGCCCCGTCGCGGTTCAGCACCCGCTCCTTCAACGCGACGACCCGGTGGCAGGCCAGCGGCAACAGCGCCCTCGACGCCAGTGTCGGCTACACCGCGGAAGCCAACGACGCGCTGTCGGGCAAGCGCGACTTCGTCAACGGGTCGCTGAACTGGACCTGGAAGCCGCCGTCGCACTTCACGGTGGCCGTCGGGCTCAAGCGCAGCTCGGACGTCGATTCGTCGTCCACCGGCGCGAGCACGGGCGTGGTCAACGCCAACAACCTGAACGGCACGTCCATCAACAACGTCGCCCGGCTCGAGGTGACGTACGCGCTGACCGCCAAGATCAGCCTGGACGCCAGCGCCGCCTACACCCAGCGCAAGTATTCCGACGTCAAGCTGAGCGCCACCTCGAACGCGAGCGGCTCGACGCGCACCTCGAACTTCTACCTGTCCGCGCACTACCAGCCGACGCGCACGATCGACCTGAACTGCGGCGGCGGGCGCGAGACGCGCCGCACCGATGCCTCCTTGACGCAGACGGTCGGTGGCGTCGACGTCAGCCTCACGCCCGCCTACACGGACAACACGGTGCAGTGTGCCGCCTCGATCCGGTTCGACTGACTCGGCCCGGTTGCAGTACGCACGGAATCGACCGCCCGTCCGGGCGGCAGCGACCCCGCAGGAGACTCGATGAAAGTCCTCGTCACCGGCGCCGCCGGCTTCATCGGCATGCACGTGGTGCAGCGGCTGGCCGAACGCGGCGACGCCGTGGTCGGCATCGACAACCTGAACTCCTACTACGACCCGTCGCTCAAGCGGGCGCGGCTGGCCCAGCTGGCCGGGCTGGGCGCGTTCCGCTTCGAGACGCTGGACATCGCCGACGGCGCCGCGCTGGCCGCGTTGTTCGCGCGCGAGAAGTTCGACCGCGTGGTGCACCTGGCCGCGCAGGCCGGCGTGCGCCACTCGATCGACAACCCGCTGGCCTACGGCGACGCCAACCTGGCCGGCTTCCTCAACGTGCTCGAGGCCTGCCGCCACCACCCGGTGGCCCACCTGGTCTACGCGAGCAGTTCCAGCGTGTACGGCGGCAACGCGAAGATGCCGTTCTCGGAGGCCGACAGCGTCGACCATCCGGTGAGCCTGTATGCCGCCACCAAGAAGGCCAACGAGCTGATGGCGCATTCGTACAGCCACCTGTACGGCATCGCGACCACCGGCCTGCGCTTCTTCACCGTCTATGGACCGTGGGGCCGGCCCGACATGGCGTACTTCTCGTTCACGCGCGACATCCTCGACGGCAAGCCGATCACGGTGTTCAACGAGGGCCGGATGATGCGCGACTTCACCTATATCGACGACATCGTCGACGGCGTCGTCGCCGTGCTCGACAAGCCTGCGACGCCCGATCCGGCCTTCGACGCCCGCGCGCCGCACCCGGGCCGCTCGCGCGCGCCGTACCGCGTGTTCAACATCGGCAACCAGGATCCGGTGCAGCTGGGCGATTTCATCGCGGCCATCGAGCAGTCCCTGGGCGTGCAGGCGCGGCGCGAGTTCAAGCCGATGCAGCCCGGCGACGTGGTGGCCACGCATGCGGACGTGTCCGCGTTGCGCGAGTGGACGGGCGTCTCGCCGCACACGCCCCTGGCCGTCGGGATCGGCCGCTTCACCGACTGGTTCAAACGATACTACGGCCGTGCCTGAGCGGGCGCTGCAACGTCGCTTCGCCGCGGGGCGGGGCGACCTGGAAGGAAAGACATGATCCTCGTCACCGGCGGCGCCGGCTTCATCGGCAGCAATTTCGTCCTCGACTGGCTCGAGAACCACGACGAGCACGTGCTCAACCTCGACGCGCTCACCTATGCGGGCAATCGCGCGAACCTGGAGTCGCTGGAGGGCGATCCGCGCCACGTGTTCCAGCACGGCGACATCGGCGACCGCAACCTGGTCGACGCGATGCTGCGCAACCACCGGCCGCGCGCGATCGTCAACTTCGCGGCCGAGAGCCACGTCGACCGGTCCATCCTGGGCCCGGGCGCGTTCCTCAAGACCAACATCGAGGGCACCTTCAACCTGCTCGAGTCGGCGCGCAGCCACTACGCCACGCTGGAAGGCGACGACAAGTCGACGTTCCGCTTCCTGCACATCAGCACCGACGAGGTCTACGGCTCGCTGGCGGCCGATGCGGCGCCGTTCACGGAGACGCACGCCTACGAGCCCAACAGCCCGTACTCGGCGAGCAAGGCGGCCAGCGACCACCTGGTGCGCGCTTGGCACCACACCTACGGCCTGCCCACGCTCACCACGAACTGCTCGAACAACTACGGGCCGCTGCACTTCCCCGAGAAGCTGATCCCGCTGGTGATCGTCAACGCGCTGGCCGGCAAGCCGCTGCCCGTCTACGGCGACGGCCTGAACGTGCGCGACTGGCTCTACGTGAAGGATCACTGCTCGGCGATCCGCGCCGTGCTGGCCGAGGGCCGCGTCGGCCAGACCTACAACGTCGGCGGCGAGAACGAGAAGACCAACATCGAGATCGTGCGCGCCATCTGCGCGCTGCTCGACGAATTGCGCCCCGATCCGGCCGGCCCGCGCGAGCGCCTGATCACGTTCGTGCGCGATCGCCCCGGCCACGACCGGCGCTACGCGATCGATGCCGGCAAGCTGGCCAGCGAGCTCGGCTGGCGGCCGAAGGAGACCTTCGAGACCGGCCTGCGCAAGACGGTGGAGTGGTACCTCGCCAACGGCGAATGGGTGCAGGGCGTGCAGAGCGGCGCCTACCGCGACTGGGTCAGCACCCAGTACGCGAAGGCCTGAGCCCATGAGGATCCTGCTGCTGGGCTGCAACGGCCAGATCGGCTGGGAGCTGCAGCGCTCGCTGCAGCCGCTCGGCGAGGTGCTCGCGCTCGATTCCCGCTCCCGCGACCTCGCCGCCGACTTCTCCCGGCCCGCGGCGCTGGCGGCCACGGTGGCGGCCGTGCGGCCCGACCTGATCGTCAACGCGGCCGCGCACACCGCCGTCGACAAGGCGGAGTCCGAACCCGAACTGGCCCAGGCGATCAATGCCGACGCACCCGGCGTGCTGGCGCGCAGCGCCGCCGCGGCGGGCGCGTGGCTGGTGCACTACAGCACCGACTACGTGTTCGACGGCTCGGGCGACCAGCCGCGCGACGAGCAGGCGCCCACCGGGCCGCTGTCCGTCTACGGACGCACCAAGCTGGATGGCGAGGCCCAGATCCGTGCCAGCGGCTGCCATCACCTGATCCTGCGCACCAGCTGGGTCCACGCGGCGCGCGGCGGCAACTTCGCCCGGACGATGCTGCGGCTGGCGGCGACGAAGTCCGGGCTCGACGTCATCGACGACCAGATCGGCGCGCCCACCGGCGCCGACCTGCTGGCCGACCTCACCGCGCTGATGGCGCGTGCCGCCCGGGCGCAGCCCGAGCTGGGCGGCACCTACCACGCGGTGGCCGCCGGCGCGACCAGCTGGCATGGCTATGCCCGCCTGGTCATCGAGACCGCGCGCGAACGCGGCGTCGCGCTGGCGTTGCCGCCAGGCGCCCTGCGCCCCATTCCCACCAGCGCCTGGCCGACGCCCGCGGCGCGCCCGCTGAACTCCCGCCTGGACACCCGCAAGCTGCGCGAGCGCTTCGACGTGCACCTGCCGGGTTGGGAGTCGGGCGTGCGCCGCATGCTCGACGAGATCCTCCCCGCCTGAGGGCGACCATCGCAAGGACTTCCCCTTGAACCGCAAAGGCATCATCCTCGCCGGGGGCTCCGGCACCCGCCTGCACCCGGCCACGCTGGCCATCAGCAAGCAGCTGATCCCGGTGTACGACAAACCGATGATCTACTACCCGCTGAGCGTGCTGCTGCTGGCGGGCATCCGCGAGATCCTGGTCATCAGCACGCCGCAGGACACGCCGCGCTTCGAGCAGCTGCTGGGCGACGGCAGGCGCTGGGGCCTGGACCTGCAGTACGCCGTCCAGCCCAGCCCCGACGGCCTCGCCCAGGCCTTCCTGATCGGCGAGCGCTTCCTCGCCGGGGCGCCCAGCGCGCTGGTGCTGGGCGACAACATCTTCTACGGCCACGACCTGGGCAGCCGGCTGGCGAGCGCCAACGCGCGCGTCGACGGCGCCACCGTGTTCGCCTATCCGGTGACCGACCCCGAGCGCTACGGCGTGGTGGAGTTCGATGGCGCCGGCCGCGCGATCAGCCTCGAGGAAAAGCCGGCCAAGGCCAAGAGCCGCTACGCGGTCACCGGGCTGTACTTCTACGACGCCGACGTCGTCGCCCGAGCGAAGGCGCTCGCACCGAGCGCCCGCGGCGAGCTCGAGATCACCGACCTGAACCGCGGCTACCTCGAGGACGGACGCCTCGACGTGCAGATCCTGGGCCGCGGCGACGCCTGGCTGGACACCGGCACGCACGATTCGCTGCTGGAGGCCGGCCAGTTCGTCCACACGCTCGAGAAGCGCCAGGGCCTGAAGGTGTGCTGCCCGGAGGAGATCTGCTGGCGCCAGAAGTGGATCGACGACGCGCAGCTGGTCGCGCTGGCCGCGCCGCTGGCCAAGAGCGGCTACGGCCAGTACCTGCAGCGGCTGATCGCCGACCGCGTGTTCTGAGCGCCGCGCGAACCTCGTGCCGGCGCATCCCCCCGACTTCACCCGAGCCCCCGCCATGATCGTCGAGACCACCGCCATCGAGGGCGTCCTCGTGCTGCAGCCCAAGGTCTTCGGGGACGCGCGCGGCTTCTTCCTGGAGAGCTTCAACCAGGACGCCTTCGACGCCGCGGTCGGCCGGCACGTGGACTTCGTGCAGGACAACCATTCGCGTTCGGCGCGCGGCGTGCTGCGCGGCCTGCATTTCCAGCGCGGCGCCAAGGCGCAGGGCAAGCTGGTGCGGGTGGCCGCGGGCGCCGTCTTCGACGTGGCCGCCGACATCCGGCGCGACAGCCCCACCTTCGGCGCCTGGGTGGGCGTCGAGCTCAGCGGCGAGAACCACCGCCAGCTGTGGGTGCCGCCGGGCCTGGCGCACGGCTTCCTGGTGCTCACAGCCAGCGCCGATTTCCTCTACAAGACCACCGAGTTCTATTCCCCGGCCGACGAGGGGGCGGTGCGCTGGGACGACCCCGACCTGGCGATCGCGTGGCCGTCATTGGGCGTGGCGCCCACGCTGTCCGCCAAGGATGCCGCCGCCGGTGGTCTGAGGGACCTCCCCTAGGAAGGGATTTCGGCCTACAAGAACTGGGCGGTGGGGCTGCGACAATCGCCCACCAGGACTGTCACGTTCGCGCGGTAGCGTGGCGTTACGTTTCGACGACGGCCGGTGGGCCATTTCTTGCATCCGGTCGTCCGCCTACACACTGATCAAAGGAACTGCGATGGCGAAAGCCATGATTCTTGCCGCCGGCCAGGGCACCCGCGTGCGGCCGCTGACGAAGTACATGCCCAAGCCGATGATCCCCATCCTGGGCAAGCCGGTGCTGGAATACCTGATCGAGCATCTCGCGCGCTACGGCGTCAAGGAGATCATGATCAACGTGGCCTATTCCCACTGGAAGATCGAGAGCTACTTCGGCAACGGCAGCCGCTGGGGCGTCGAGATCGGCTATTCCTTCGAGGGCAAGCGCGACCACGGCGAGATCGTGCCGAATCCGAAGGGGTCGGCCGGTGGCATGCGCAAGATCCAGGATCACAGCGGGTTCTTCGACGAGACCACCATCGTGCTGTGCGGCGATGCGATCATCGACCTCGACATCGGCGCGGCGCTGCACGAGCACGCCAGCAAGAAGGCGCTCGCCAGCGTCGTCACGCTGGAAGTGCCGCTGGAAGAGGTCAAGAACTACGGCGTGGTCGTCAGCGATTCGCATGGCCGCATCACGCAGTTCCAGGAAAAGCCGTCGCCCGAGGAAGCCAAGTCGCGCATGGCCAGCACCGGCATCTACATCTTCGAGCCGCAGGCGCTCGACCTGATCCCGTCGGGCCAGGTGTTCGACATCGGCGGCCAGCTGTTCCCGCTGCTGGCGGAAAAGGGCCTGCCGTTCTACGCGCAGAGCCGCTGGTTCAACTGGATCGACATCGGCCGCGTCACCGACTACTGGGCGGTCTGCCAGCGGGTGCTGCGCGGCGAGGTGGCGCAGATGGACATGCCGGGCCGCGAGGTGCGTCCCGGGGTCTGGGTGGGGCTCAACACCAGCATCGATTTCGACAAGGTCGACATCTCCGGGCCGGTCTACATCGGTTCGTCGAGCGAGATCGAGCCGGGTGCCACCATCGTCGGCCCGGCGTGGCTGGGCAACGGCTGCGTGTTGCGCGAGGGCAGCAAGCTCATACGCAGCATCCTGTTCGACTACACGCGCCTGTCCAAGGGCGAGACGCTCGAAGATATGATCGTGTCGCCGCACTATTGCGTCGATCGGCACGGCAACACCACCTATCCCGGCGATGAGGGCAACGTCCTGCGCTGGGGCGACGCACGCGCCTGATTCGCTGCAAAGGCGGCCGCCGCGACACCCTGGCGTGGCGGGCGGCCCGCATCACCTACCGGAAGCGAACCCATGGCAGCGTCGATCTCCATCCAACCCGTCATCATGGCCGGCGGCAGCGGCACGCGCCTGTGGCCGCTGTCGCGCGCGGGTTTCCCGAAACAGTTCCTCTGCCTGGGCAGTGAGGACAGCCTGTTCCAGCAGGCCGTGGCCCGGCTCATGGGGCTGGCGAGCGCGGACATCGCCGTCGAGGCGCCGCTGATCGTCGGCAACGCCGAACACCGGTTCCTGGCGCTGGAGCAACTGCGCGAGAAGCGCGTCGAGCCGGCGGCGGTCATCCTCGAGCCGATCGGGCGCAACACCGCGCCGGCCCTGACGCTGGCGGCGCTGGCCGCGCGCGAGGGCGGGGCCGATCCGGTGCTGGTGGTGTCGCCGGCCGACCAGACCGTCACCGACGCGCCCGCCTTCACCGCGGCACTGCAGCGGGCGGTGCGCGGCGCCGCCGACGGCGCCATCGTGATCCTGGGCGTCACGCCCACCAGCCCCGAGACGGCCTACGGCTACATCCGCAGCACCACCGGCGAGGGCCTGCAGAAGGTGGCGCAGTTCGTCGAGAAGCCGGATGCGGCCACCGCCGCGCGCTACCTCGCCGAGGGCGGCTACACCTGGAACTCGGGCATGTTCGTGCTGCGCGCCTCGGTGTGGCTGGCGGCGCTGGCGCAGTTCCGGCCCGACATCCTCGCCGCCACGCAGGCGGCCTGGAGCGGGCGCACCCCCGACGAGCGCTTCATCCGCCCGACCCGCGAGGCGTTCCTCGCGGTGCCGTCGGAGTCGGTCGACTACGCCGTCATGGAACGCTGCCCCGGCAGCGCGTTCGACATCCGCATGGTGCCGCTGGACGCCGGCTGGAACGACCTCGGCGCCTGGGATGCCGTCTGGCAGGTCGCCGCCAAGGACGCCGCGGGCAACTCCGGCGTCGGCGACGTGATGTTCGAGGACAGCCGCAACACGCTGGTGCACGCCACCGGGCGCCTGGTGGCCACCCTCGGGCTCGACAACGTGGTCATCGTCGAGACCGCGGACGCCGTGCTCGTGGCCGACCGCGAGCGCAGCCAGGACGTCAAGAAGCTGGTCAGCCGGCTCGACAAGGACAGGCGCACCGAGCACGCGCTGCATCGCAAGGTGCATCGTCCCTGGGGCTGGTACGACAGCGTGGACGCCGGGCCGCGGTTCCAGGTCAAGCGCATCATGGTCAATCCTGGCGCCACGCTGAGCCTGCAGATGCACCACCATCGGGCCGAGCACTGGATCGTGGTGCAGGGCACCGCGGAAGTCACCTGCGGCGACCGCAAGACCATCCTCACGGAAAACCAGAGCACCTACATCCCGCTCGGCGAGACGCACCGGCTCGCCAATCCCGGCAAGCTGCCGCTCGAGATCATCGAAGTGCAGTCCGGTTCCTACCTCGGCGAGGACGACATCGTCCGCTTCGAGGATACGTATGGCCGTACCACCTGACATGGCGCGAACCTTGAAGATCCGTCCGGCGCCGTGCCTCGCCGGCCGCGGCGCGGGCTGACATGTTCGAAGAGCGCAGCGCCCGCAAGCAGTTCCTCAGTGCCCCGCCCTCGATCGGGAGCACGATCTCGTCGCTGCTCGAGCCGGTGGTGGCCGCCGGCATGCTGGGCGTCTGCCACGAGATCTACGGCTACCGCATGGACGGCGTCGCGATGGCGCTGGCGATCCTGCTGCTGGTGCTGATGTTCCCGGGCGTCAACCGCTTCGGGCGCACCGGCGTCGGCGTGGGCATCGACATCATCCTGTCGTGGACGTGGGTGCTGAGCGTGCTGGCGCTGCTGGGCTACGCCACCAACACGCTGGCGACGTTCGACCCCGACATGCTGGTGGCCTGGGCCATCGCCACGCCGCTGGTGCAGTGGGCGCTGGTGGCCATCGGCACCGCGGTGCAGCGCCACATGGCCTCGCTGCCCGACGCGCGCCGCCCGGCCGTGATCATCGGCGCCGGCCGCATGGGCCTGCGCGTGGCCCAGATGCTGCGCCTGCGCCAGGCGTTCGGCCACGACCTGCTGGGCTTCTTCGACGACCGCTCGGCCGACCGCGTCAACCTGCCCGACGACGTGGTGCTGGTGGGCCCGCTCAAGCAGCTGCCCGAGTTCATCGAGCAGCGCGGCGTCAAGGACGTCTTCATCACGCTGCCGCTGACCTCGCAGCCGCGCATCCAGTCGCTTCTGGAGTCGCTGCAGAACACCACGGCGTCGATCCACTTCGTGCCCGACATCTTCGGGGTCAGCGTGATCCAGGGCCGCCTCGAGGACATGGGGGGCGTGCCCGTCGTCGGCCTGCTGGTGACGCCGTTCACGGGCATCAACGGCTTCATCAAGCGCGGCAGCGACATCGTGCTCTCGCTGCTGATCCTGCTGCTGATCTCACCGCTGCTGGCCGTGCTGGCGATCGGCGTCAAGATCAGTTCGCCCGGCCCGGTGATCTTCCGCCAGCGCCGCACCGGCCTCGACGGCGAGATCATCGAGGTGTTCAAGTTCCGCTCGATGCGCACCACCGACGACGGCCCGGTGGTGGTGCAGGCCACGCGCGGCGACCCGCGCATCACGCCCTTCGGCGCCTTCATCCGTCGCACCTCGCTCGACGAGCTGCCGCAGTTCGTCAACGTGCTGCAGGGCCGCATGAGCATCGTCGGCCCGCGGCCGCACGCGGTCGCGCACAACGAGCAGTACCGCAAGCTGGTCAAGGCCTACATGGCCCGCCACAAGGTCAAGCCAGGCATCACCGGCTGGGCGCAGGTCAACGGCCTGCGCGGCGAGACCGACACGCTCGACAAGATGGCGGCCCGCATCGAATACGACCTCGAGTACCTGCGCAACTGGACGCTGGGCCTGGACCTGCTGATCATCGCGCGCAGCATCAAGGTCGTGTTCTTCGACCGCGGAGCCTATTGATCCGTCGCGCCGCCGGCCCGGTCCGCCGGGGCGGGCCGGCCGAATGCCAGGGCCTGGCGCCCCTTCCTGTCCGTCTCGCCGCCGCGCGCGGCCCGCTGCCTGAGCCTCCTGCATGACGACCACCGTCGCCACCGAATCATCCGCCCACGCCACCGTCCCGCCGGGGCCCGCCGCCGCCGCCGTGCCGGTGCATGTCGCCGTGGCCGCGACGTTCACGGCCGAGGGGCTGGAGGCGCCGCTGGCGTTCATGCTCGAGGCGGCCGGGCTGGCCGGCGAGATCGCGTTCGCGCCCTACCACCAGGTGTTCCAGGAACTCCTGGCGCCGGCCGGCGTGCTGTCGCGCCATGCCGGCGTGGCGGGCGTCGGCGTGGTGCTGCTGCGCCTCGAAGACTTCGTGCGCGACGCGGGCGCCGATGTCGACCGGTCCGCGGCGGTGACCCGCGTCGCCGGCGAGCTCGCGGACGCGTTCCGGCAGTTCGCCCAGCGCCCGGGGCCCGCGCTGCTGGTGTTCGTGCTGCGGGCCTCGCCGACGGTGGAGCCCGGGCTGGCGGCCGTCGTCGACGCCTGCTCGGCCGAGCTCGCCGCGGCGCTCGAGGCCCTGCCCGGCGTGGCGGTGTTCGGCGGCCAGGCCGTCGACGCGCTCTGCCCGACGACGCGCCACGATCCCGTGGCCGACCGGCTGGCCCACATCCCGTATTCCGACGACTGGTTCGGTGCGCTGGCGATCGTCGTCGCGCGCCAGGTCCACCTGCGCAAGGTGGCGGCGCACAAGGTGCTGGTGCTCGACTGCGACAACACGATCTGGCGCGGCGTCGTCGGCGAGGACGGGGTGGACGGCATCGGCCTGGACCCGGGCTTCCTGGCGGTGCAGGACTACGCTGTCGCCGCCGAGTCCCGCGGCGTGCTCGTGTGCCTGGCCAGCAAGAACGCCGAGGCCGACGTCCTGCGCGTGTTCGACGAGCGCCCGGACATGCACCTGGCCCGCCGCCACGTCGTCGCGCACCGGATCAACTGGGAGCCGAAGTCGACCAACGTGCGCGCGCTCGCGCACGAGCTCAACCTCGGGCTCGATGCCTTCGTCTTCCTCGACGACAACCCGGTCGAATGCGGCCTGATGCAGGAGACGCTGCCGGAGGTCGTCACGCTGCAGCTGCGCTCGCCGGACGGCGCGGCCGAACTGCTGGCCAACCTCTGGGCCTTCGACAAGGCGACCGTGACCGAGGAGGACCAGCGTCGCACCGAGATGTACCGCCAGAACGCCCGGCGCGACCAGCTCGAGTCGTCGACCGCCGACATCGGCGCCTTCCTGGCGACGCTGGAGCTGGCGATCGCCGTCGCGCCACCCACCGAGGCCGACTGGGCGCGTGTGTCGCAGCTGACCCAGCGTACCAACCAGTTCAACTTCACCACGCGGCGCCGCAGCGAGGCCGAGCTGCGTGCGCTGGGCGGCGACGCCACGGTGCAGGCGGTGCGCGTGAGCGACCGCTTCGGCGACTACGGCCTGGTCGGCGTGGTCGTCGCCACGGCATCGGCGGACGCGATCGAGGTCGACACCCTGCTGCTGAGCTGTCGCGTGCTGGGTCGCGGCGTGGAGCACGAGATGCTGGCCCGGCTCGGCCGACTCGCCCTCGAGCGGGGCAAGCCGCTGGTGCGGCTGCGCCTGGTGCGCACGCCGAAGAACGAGCCGGCGCTCGCGTTCGCCGACGCCGTCGTGGGCGAGTTCCGCCGCGCGGTCGACGACGGGGTCGTCTGGGAGGTGCCGGCCGAGCGCGCCGCCGCGATCGTCCACCGCGCCGGCGAGGACGCGCCCGCGGTCGTCGCGGCGCGCAAGGCCGACGCGGCCAAGGCGCCCCAGTCGGCGACCCCCGCGGTGCGCGGACGCTCGGCACGCTACGCGCGCCTGGCCACCGAGCTCACGACGGGGCCGGCCGTGATGCAGGCGTTGCGCGCCGCCACGCGCGCGGCCCGCGCGCCCGCGTCCGCCGGCGTGCAGCCGCGCACGGCCACCGAGCGCGCGCTGGTCGTGCTGTGGGAGGAACTGCTGGGGTTGTCGGGCGTCGGGATCGACGACGACTTCTTCGCCCTCGGCGGCACGTCGCTGCTGGCGGCGCGCATGGTCGCCGAGCTCGCGCACCGGCGCGGCGTCGCGCTGCCGCTGACCACCATCGTCGAGTCGCCCACCATCCGCCTTTTCGCTCTGCGGGTCGACCAGGGCGCGGTCGCGGCGCCCAGCGGCCTCGTCCCGCTGCGCCAGGCCGGCCCGCGCCGCCTGTTCCTGGTCCACGACGGCGACGGCGAGACGCTGCTGTACCGCAACCTCGCCAACCGCCTGCCCGCCTCGCTGGGCGTGTTCGGCATCCAGCCGGAGCGTCGCACCCGGGTTCCGCTGGCGCACCTGTCGATCGAGGAGATGGCCGCGGCCTACGTGCGCACGCTGCGCGCCGAGCAGCCCGAAGGCCCGTACCTGCTGGGCGGCATGTGCGCCGGCGGCCTGATCGCCTTCGAGATGGCGCGCCAGCTGCAGGCCGCCGGCGCCGCGGTCGAGCGCGTGCTGATGCTGGATTCGGCCACGCCGCAGGCCGGGCGGCGCGACGTCGCCACGGCGCAGCGCTCGTCGCGCCTGCGCGAGGCCGTCGCGGCGGCGCGGCGAGGTTGCGGCGTCCTCGGCGGCGCCGTCGCGGCGGCGGGCGTCGTCGCGCGCAAGGTGGCGGGCCTGGTGGCATGGGAGATCGGCCAGCGGCGCGAGCGCGCCCGCGACCGGCGGCGCCTGGCCACGCTGCGGCGCGTGCTCGCCGACGGCGGCGAGTGGCCGGCCGCGCTGCCGGGCCTCGACTTCCGGGCCATCTACAACGAGGCCGAGCACGCCTACCGGCCGCCGCCGTCGACCGTGCCGGCCGTGCTGGTGCGCGCCACCGAAGGCGCCGGCGACGACAGGCCCTACGTGCAGGTGTTCACCGATCCGACGCTGGGCTGGTCGGCGCTCGTTCCGGGGCTGGTCGTGCTCGACGTGCCGGGCGGCCACGCCAGCATGCTGCAGGAGCCGCAGGCGGCGGCGCTGGCCGCGGCGATCGCGCCGCACCTGGGCGGCGCGGCCGGCGGGAGGACGGCATGAGCGGCGGCGCGCGCACGGTGGGCGTCGTGATCGTCAGCTACAAGTCGGCGGCGCTGGCCGTGGACTGCCTGCGCTCCGTCGCGCTGGAACGCGAGCGCCTGGCCGGCGGCCTGCGCTGCGTCGTCATCGACAACGCGTCCGGCGACGCGCCGACCATCGCCGCGGCCATCGCGGCCGAGGGCTGGCAGGCGTGGGCGCGCGTGGTCGTCGCGCCGCGCAACGGCGGCTTCGCGTACGGCAACAACCTGGGCCTGCGCGAGCTCGAGCGCGACGGCCGCGTCGACTTCGTCCACCTGCTCAACCCCGACACCGTGCTGCACGCCGGCGCGATCGCGGCACTGGTCGACTTCCTGGCCGCGCACCCGCGCGCCGGCATCGTCGGCGGCACCTTCGAGAACGGCGACGGCAGCGAGTGGGCGATCGCGTTCCGCTTTCCTTCGCTGCTGGGCGAGATCGAGCAGGGGGTGCGGCTGGGCCTGGTCTCGAAGCTGCTGGCGGGCGCCTGCGTGCCGATGCCCATGGGGGCCGCGGCGGCCCCGGTGGACTGGGTGTCGGGCGCCTCGATGATGGTGCGGCGCGAGGTCTTCGCCCGCATCGGCGGACTCGACGAGTCCTTCTTCCTCTACTTCGAGGAGACCGAGTTCTGCCATCGCGCCAAGCGCGCCGGCTTCGAGGTCTGGTACGTGCCGGCGAGCCGGGTCGTCCACATCGCCGGGCAGAGCACCAAGGTCACCGAGCGCAACGTGGGGCCGCGCCGGCTGCCGGCGTACTGGTTCGATTCGCGGCGCCTGTTCTTCACGCTGGCGTACGGCCCGGGGTATGCCGCGACCGCCGATGCGCTCGCCCTGGCGGCCGGCGCGCTGGGCCTGGCCAAGGCGGCGCTGCTCGGCCGCCTGCGCGAGCACGTGCCCCATTTCCTGCGCGACCTGCTGGGCCACAGCGCGCTCGCGGGCCGCGGTGGCGCGGCGCGCTCCGGCCTGCCGCGCTTCGACTGATGCGAATCGGCCGCCCGGCGCGCGCCTCCCGGGCGCGCGCCGGCGGTCCGGTTCCAACCCGAGGATCCCGATGACGACCACTGCCACCGCCGACACCTACGCCGCCTTCCGCAAGGCGACCTACTTCCCGTCGCTCAACGGGATCCGGGCCATCTGCGCCCTGATGGTCATCAAGGTGCATGCCCAGTGGGCGATCGACGGCGAGCCGCGGATGATCGGGTGGGGCTTCCTGGGCGTCGACATGTTCTTCGTCATCAGCGGCTTCCTGATCGTCACGCTGCTGCTGCGCGAGCGCGACGCGGCGGGCCGCATCGACCTGAAGCAGTTCTACCTCCGGCGCACCCGGCGGATCTTCCCCATCTACTACCTGCTGGTGGGCTTCCTGTTCGTGCTGGCGGTGTCCACGTACGGCCACTCGCCCAAGACCTGGGATGCCTACAAGGGATCGTTCCTGGTGTTCCTCCTGTACCTGCAGGATTTCGTTCCCATCTTCCTCGGGGTGCTGTACCACACGTGGTCGCTGTCGATGGAAGAACAGTTCTACCTCGTCTGGCCCGGCATCGAGCGGTTCCTGCGCCGCGCCTGGATCGTGCCGGTCCTGCTGCTGCTGATCGTGGTCAACCAACTGTGCAACTTTGGACTCTTCGAGCATGCGCTGACCGCGCTCTACGGGCCCTCCGGGCCGCGGCGGCCAGTATTCCTCATCACCTTCACCCCGATCCTGCTGGGCGTGCTGGCGGCGCACGCGATGCACGATCCCCGCACCGGCCTGAGGCTGACGGCACTCCTGAAGAACCGCTGGGCGCCACCGCTGCTGATGGCGCTGGCGATGCTGGTCTGCGAGTACTCGAGCGGCCTGCGCGGCATCACGTACCCGATGGTCCACGTCCTGTTCTGCCTGGCGCTGCTGGCGATGGTCGTGAACCCGCAGGGCATCTTCGCCCGCACGCTGCAGTCCCGCGTGCTGGCCTGGCTGGGCTCCATCAGCTACGGCATCTACCTGTACCACACGATGATCATCTGGTTCATCGAGCGGGCGAGCGCGTCGCGCCACGTGCAGCTGGCGCCGTTCGCGCTGTTCGCGCTGGTCGCGATGCTGGCCATCGGGGTGGCCGCGCTCAGCTTCAAGTACTTCGAGACGCCGATCATGCGGCGACGCCACCGGCCGGCCGCGGCGCCGGCGCTGGCGGGCTCCGGCCCGGGCGCCTGAGCGCCGCCCGGGACGAACCTAGCCGATCAGGCCCAGCGACTTCAACTTCGCCACGATCAGGTCGGCGGCCTCCTCGGCCGTCTGCGTGTGGGTGTTGACCACCAGCTCCGGTGCCTCCGGCGCCTCGTAGGGCGAGCTGATGCCGGTGAAGTTGGCGATCTCGCCGCGGCGCGCCTTCTTGTACAGGCCCTTGACGTCGCGTTCCTCGGCCACCGCCAGCGGCGTGTTGACGTGGATCTCGATGAACTCGTCTTCGGCCATCTGGCCGCGCGCCATCGCGCGTTCCGAACGGAACGGCGAGATGAAGGCGGTCATCACGATCAGGCCGGCGTCCACCATCAGGCGTGCCACCTCGGCCACGCGGCGGATGTTCTCGACGCGGTCGGCCTCGGTGAACCCGAGATCCTTGTTCAGGCCGTGGCGCACGTTGTCGCCATCGAGCAGGTAGGTGTGGCGGCCCAGCGCGGCGAGCTTCTTCTCGACCAGGTTGGCGATCGTGGACTTGCCGGCACCCGACAGGCCGGTGAACCACAGCACGGCCGGGCGCTGGTGCTTGAGCTCCGAGCGCAGCGCCTTGTCGACGTCGACGTGCTGCGGGCGCAGGTTGTGCGAGCGGCGCAGCGCGAAGTTGAGCATGCCCGCGCCCACCGTGTTGTTGGTCATCCGGTTGATCAGGATGAAGCCGCCGGTGTCGTGGTTGGCCTTGTACGCGTCGAAGGCGATCTGGCGGTCCAGCGCCAGGTTGACGACGCCGATCTCGTTGACGCCCAGCTGCTTGGCGGCCAGGTGCTCCATCGTGTTGACGTTGATCTTGTACTTCGGCTCGGTGATGGAGGCGGTCACCGTCTGCGTGCCGATCTTCATCAGGTAGGGGCGGCCCGGCAGCATCGGCTCGTCGGTCATCCACACCAGCGAGGCCTCGAACTGGTCGGCCACCTCGGCCGGCGCCTCGGCCAGCGACAGCACGTCGCCGCGCGAGATGTCGATCTCGTCTTCCAGCGTCAACGTGATCGACTGGCCGGCCACCGCCAGCGGCAGGTCGCCGGCCATCGTGACGATGCGCGCGACCTTGCTCTCCTTGCCCGAGGGCTGGGCGATGACGCGGTCGCCGGGGCGGCTCATGCCGCTGGTGACCACGCCGGCGAAGCCGCGGAAATCGAGGTTGGGGCGGTTGACCCACTGGACCGGCATGCGGAAGGGCTCCTTCTGCAGCCGGGTCTCGTCGACCTCGCACGTTTCCAGGAAGCCCAGCAGCGTCGGGCCGTGGTACCAGGGCGTCTTGTCGCTGGCCACGATCATGTTGTCGCCCTTGAGGCCTGACAGCGGGATCGAGGTGATGTCGGCCAGGCCGATCTGGGCGGCGAACGCGCGGTACTCCTCGTCGATCCGGTCGAACACCTTCTGCGAGTAGTCCACCAGGTCCATCTTGTTGATGGCCAGCACCACCTTGCGGATGCCGATCAGGCTCACCAGGTAGCTGTGGCGGCGCGTCTGCGTCAGCACGCCCTTGCGCGCGTCGATCAGGATCACCGCGACGTCGGCGGTGGACGCGCCGGTGATCATGTTGCGCGTGTACTGCTCGTGGCCGGGGGTGTCGGCGACGATGAACTTGCGCAGGTCGGTGGAGAAGAAGCGGTAGGCGACGTCGATGGTGATGCCCTGCTCGCGCTCGGCGGCCAGGCCGTCGACGAGCAGCGCGAAGTCGATGTCGCCGCCCTGCGTGCCCCACTTGCGCGAGTCGCTCTCGATGGCCGCGAGCTGGTCCTCGAACAGCATCTTCGATTCGTACAGCAGGCGGCCGATCACGGTGGACTTGCCGTCGTCGACCGAGCCGCAGGTGATGAAGCGCAGCAGGCTCTTGCGCTCGTGCTGCTTGAGGTATTTCTCGATGTCCGTCGAGATCAGGTCAGAGGTATGTGCCATCAGAAATATCCTTCCTGCTTCTTCTTCTCCATGGAGGCCGCGGAGTCGTGGTCGATCATGCGGCCCTGGCGTTCGGACGTCCTGGTCAGCAGCATTTCCTGGATGACGTCCGGCAACGTCGCGGCCGTCGATTCCACCGCGCCCGACAGCGGGTAGCAGCCCAGCGTGCGGAAGCGCACGCTCTTCATCATCGGCACCTCGCCGGCCTTGAGCGGCATGCGGTCGTCGTCGACCATGATCAGGGTGCCGTCACGGTTGACCACCGGCCGCTCGGAGGCGAAGTACAGCGGCACGATGGGAATGTTCTCGAGGTAGATGTATTGCCAGATGTCGAGTTCGGTCCAGTTCGAGATCGGGAACACGCGGATCGATTCGCCCTTGTGCTTGCGGCCGTTGTACAGGCGCCAGAGCTCGGGGCGCTGGTTCTTCGGATCCCAGCGGTGCTGGGCCGAGCGGAACGAGAAGATGCGCTCCTTGGCGCGCGACTTTTCCTCGTCGCGGCGCGCCCCGCCGAAGGCGGCATCGAAGTTGTACTTGTCCAGCGCCTGCTTCAGGCCCTGTGTCTTCCACATGTCGGTGTGGATGGACGAGCCGTGGGTGAACGGGTTGATGCCCAGCTCGGCGGCTTCCGGGTTCTGGTAGACCAGCAGTTCCATGCCGGACTCCCTGGCCATGCGCTCGCGCAGCTCGTACATCGCGCGGAACTTCCACGTGGTGTCGACGTGCAGCAGCGGGAACGGCGGTGGCGACGGGTAGAACGCCTTGCGGGCCAGGTGCAGCATCACGGCCGAATCCTTGCCGATCGAATAGAGCATGACGGGGTTGTCGCTCTCGGCGACGACCTCGCGCATGATGTGGATGCTCTCGGCCTCCAGGCGCTGCAGGTGGGTGAGGTTCATGGAAGGGTCCGTTGTCGACGCCAGCGGCGTGATGAAGGGCCGTCCGGTCGCCGGAGGCGACGGGGCCAGGGCAGGGGAGGTGACGGCGGGGGGTTCTTGGAAAGGGTCGCCGGCCAGCGGCGGCGGGACGAGGGCCAGGATTTCGTCGGCCGGCGCCGCGCGGCGGGCGAGCGGAATCGGGCAGGCGAGCAGCTGCAGCCGCGGCTGCGCCGCGATCCAGTCGTTCAGCCGGGTGGCGCGACGCAGGTCCAGCCCGTGCAGCCACGCGACGACCGGGCTGGGCGTCTGCGTCTGCAACCGCGCGAGGAAGTCGACGTAGGCGTCCTGCAGGCCCAGCGAGGCCACGGGCAGCCAGGCGATCTGGCCGCGGGCGTCCACGGCCACCAGCAGGCCGCGCGCAGTGCCCACGGCCGCCGTGGCCGGGGCGGACAGTCCGCCGCACCACCAGGTGCGCGCGGTGCCGCCGCCGCGCCCGGGCGCCTGCTGCGCGCCCAGCCACTGCGCGTGGGCGGGCGAATGCCCGGTGGCGTCGCGCAGCGCGACCAGCGTCAGCCCCCAGCGCGCCAGGCAGCGTGCCACCGCGCGCGGATGCAGTTCCACGGCGAACAGCCGGCGGGCGACGTCGCGCACGGCGTCGGCCGACCAGAGCGCCGGGGGCAGTCCGGCCGCCTCCGGCAGGCCATACAGCGCCAGCAGGGCCAGCTCGGCCTCCTGGGCCTGCGTCAGCGTGCGGCCCGTGCCCTGCGGTCGCCCGCGCGCGCCCACGTCGACCGCGTGCCAGCCGCCCGCGGTGAAGGCGCGGAAGGCGCTGATGATGGTGGGCACGCTCAGGCCGGTCTCCGCCCGCACGCGGGTCAGGCTGTGGCCGTCCACGCGCAGCTGCACCGCGCGGCGGCGCTGGGCGTTGAGTTGCGACAAGTTGGCGGTGACGGCGGGCACGGACGGAGGGCGGTCGAAAAGGAATCGAGACACTAAAACATTTAGTGGCGCGATTTTGTCATAATCGAGCGCGATCCGCATACCCCTTATGAGCATCATGACCGCCGGCCCGTTGTCCCTCGAACCCCTTCTTGCCGCGCTGGTGCCGCTCATCCACGAGGCGGGCGCACTGGTGATGCGCGTCTACGCGACGGACTTCCAGGTGGAGATCAAGGGCGACCAATCGCCGGTCACGCTGGCCGACCAGTGCGCCGAGAAGGTCATCTTCGAGGGCTTGCACCGCATCGCGCCGGGGATCCCCGTGGTGGGCGAGGAGGCCGCCTCTGCAGGCGATATTCCGGATGTGAGCAATCGCTTCTGGCTCGTCGACCCGATCGATGGCACCAAGGAGTTCATCAGCCGCAACGGCGAGTTCACCGTCAACATTGCGCTGGTCGACCACGGCCTGCCCGTGCTTGGCCTGGTGCTGGCGCCGGCGCTCGGGCGGCTGTTCGGCGGCGCCGCCGGGCTGGGCGCCTGGGTCGAGGATCGCCAGGGTCGGCGCGCCATCGCGGTGCGTCCGGTGCCCGAGGCCGGGCTGACGGTGGTCGGCAGCCGCCATCACGGCGACGACGCGGCCGTCGAGGCCCTGCTGGCGGGCCGCCGCGTGGCCAGCCGGCGCACGGTCGGCTCGTCGCTGAAGCTGTGCCTGGTGGCCGAAGGGGCGGCCGACGTCTATCCGCGTTTCGGCCGCACGATGGAGTGGGACACCGCTGCCGGCGACGCCGTGCTGCGCGCTGCCGGCGGCGCGGTGCGCACGCTGGACGGCCGGGTGCTGGCCTACGGCAAGCCCGGCTTCGAGAACCCGGACTTCGCGGCCTGGGGCGCGCCGGCGGCGTGAGCCGGCCGCTGCACCGTCAGAAGCTCATGCCCCGCCAGGCGCCGAACTGGTAGACCCAGGCCGCCAGGGCGATCGAGATCAGGAACGGCAGGAAGTCGGTCTTCGGCTGGAACAGGCCCATGCGGGAGTAGACATAGGCGTTGACCGGATAGGTCGCGACCCCGTTGAGCGAGAGGCCGACGATCAGCCCGAGCGCGCCGCCCAGGGCGTGCCCGCCTGCCATCAGCGCGATCGTCGCGACCAGCTGGGCCACCAGCAGGACGATGCTGACGCGGGGCCGGTTGTTGGCCCACAGGACGCCGCCGTACGAGCTGCTCAGGAAGCCGGTGATGCTGCCGACGGCCATGATCTGCAGGAAGGCGCCCGCCCCGCGATAGCGGCTGTCGTAGATCAGGTTGACCAGCCGGTCGCCGAAGAGCGCGAAGACGACGGCCACGGCGCAGCCGGCCAGCAGCTGGATCCGGCGCGAGCGCTCGACCACCGCGGGGAAGTTCTGCGGACGCTCGCGCCAGACGGTCGCATAGGCCGGGAACAGCACCCGGCCGCTGACCGACTGGATGGCCGTCCACATCACCATGGTCAGCGTGGTCGCGATGACCATCAGGCCGATGGTCTTCGAATCCACCAGCGAGCCGTTGAGCAGGTTGCGACCTTCGCCGACGAGGTAGGTCAGTCCGCTCGACACCATCACCCACCCGCCGAAGCCCCAGACTTCCCGGACGGTCGATCGCTGCAGCGCGAAGCGGTTGGGCGTGCCGGCGATCAGCAGGTGCGTGGCGAGCGTCATCGCCAGCGCGGTCGCGATGTTGCCGGCCACCAGCGCCCACGGCGTCGGCGAGAGCCAGGCCCAGAGCCCCATCACCAGGATGCCCAGGACCTGCGTGCCGAGTTCGATCGACACGATCTTGCCGATCTCGATGTTGCGGTTGAGGACGACGATCTTGGTCGACGCGAACCCGCTGATCAGCGAGGCCAGGCCCAGGCCGGGGATGATCCACGCCAGCAGGGGCTGTCGATAGGCCGCGGCCGCGAAGGGCGCGACCAGCGCCATCAGCACGAAGATCGCCAGCCCCTTGAGCACCTGCAGGGTCCAGATCGTGTTCAGGAAGACGGGGTCGTGGCCGCGTTCGCTGCGGATGATGCTTTGCTGCAGGCCGACGTCCGACAGCATCTTCGCGCCGAGGATGATGGCCTGCGCGATCGCCATCAGGCCGAACGCCGCCGGATAGAGCAGGTGGGTCAGCCAGACGTTGCTGACCAGCCGCAGCCCCTGGCCGCCGAAGTTGCCCGCGATCGTCCAGCCGCTGCCCCGGACGACGCGCACCGCCAGGCTGGCGCCCTTGCCGTGGAGGACGTGGTGCAGCGTCGCGCGCGCCCGGGAAAATGCAGTGGTTTCCGACATCTGGAGAGGCAGCGTTCGACCCGGATCAAACGAGCGATGCTAACAGTGCGTGTGCTCGACCGCGGACGACGCGGCGCCCCGTGGCCGCGCGTTGCGGCGCAGGAACGAAAAAGCCCCGCGCGGCGGGGCTTCGGGGGCGAACGTGGCGCGGCGCGGGCTCAGGCGCGTGCCTTGCGGCGGCTCGCGAAACCCAGCGCGCCCAGGCCGGCCAGCAGCATCGCGAGCGGGGCAGGTTCCGGCACCGCCACGGCGCTGAACTGCACGACCGTCTGCACGCCGCTCGTCAGGTTGATCATGGCGCCGCTGCGGTACAGGTTGACCTCGTGCGTGCCGACGGCGAACAGCAGGCCGCCGTCGTCGAAGCCCGACGCGGCGTTGAACAGGTTGTCGTAGTAGTAGGCGCCATCGGCGCTGAGGAACTGGCCCGGCTCCGGGGTGTAGGGCGTCGCGGTGATCGGGATCAGGCTGATCGCGCCGCTCAGGCTGCCGTCCGAATAGGTGCCGGTGACCCATTCGACAGCGGTCGGCGTCGCGCCGTTGCCCACGGTCTCGAACGAGCCGCTGGCCGACACGCCGCCGCCCGAATAGGTGAAGTTCCAGACGGTGTCGGCGTGCGCCGGGGAGGCAGCCAGCGCAAGCGTCGTCGCAGCGGCGGCAAGCAGTCCTTGAATCCTGTTCATCGAAATCCCTCCTGCCGATGTCCGGCATGTCTGGTGGAGCGCGCGTCCGGCGCGACCCTGAGGGCACTGTATTGACAATCGGTTACGTACGGGAGAGGGGCGGCACGCGCGGAGCGCGGCCGCGCGTGAAGAAATCACGCAGATCGCCGTCGACGTCGACCCGCCGGGGCCGATAGACCTAGTCCCCGGCCGTCAGGCCGCCGCCTGCCCGCCTTCGAACGACGCGCCGAGGCGGCGTCGCGCGGCGTCCTCGTCCACGCCCACGGCGGCTGCCCAGGCGCGCAACTGGTCCTCGCCGATGCGCCCGACGTTGAAGTAGCTGGCCTGCGGGTGCGCGAGGTAGAAGCCCGAGACGCTGGCCGCCGGCGTCATCGCCAGGCTCTCGGTGAGCGCCATGCCGACTTCCTCGGCCTGCAGCGCGCGGAACATGTCGCGCTTGACGCCGTGTTCCGGGCAGGCCGGATAGCCGGGCGCCGGGCGGATGCCGCGGTACTTCTCGGCGACCAGCTCGTCGACCGACAGGTGCTCGTCGGCGGCGTAGCCCCACAGCTCGGTGCGCACGCGCTGGTGCAGGCGCTCCGCGAAGGCCTCGGCGAGACGGTCGGCGATCGCCTTGAGCATGATGGCCGAGTAGTCGTCGTGCGCGGCCTCGAACTCGGCCTCGCGCCGCTCCACGCCCAGGCCGGCGGTGACCGCGAACAGGCCGATCCAGTCCGGCTTCGTGCCCTTGGGCGCGATGTAGTCGGCCAGGGAGCGGTTGGGGCGCCGCACCTCGACGCCATCGGCGTCGGGAATCAGCGGGCGCTCGGTCTGCATGCGCAGCGGCGCCCAGCGCAGCAGCACCTCGGTGCGCGACTCGTCGGTGTAGACCTCGATGACGTCGTCGTCGACGGTGTTGGCCGGCCAGAAGCCCATCGTGCCGCTGGCCGTCAGCCAGCGGCCCTCGACCACCCGCCTGAGCATCGCCTGGCCGTCGGCGAACACCTTGGTCGCGGCCTCGCCGACGACCTCGTCGGCGAGGATCTTCGGGTAGGGTCCGGCCAGGTCCCAGGTCTGGAAGAACGGACCCCAGTCGATGCAGGCCGCGATCTCGGCGAGGTCGTACTGCCTGAACACGCGGCGGCCGATGAACTTGGGCGCCGGCGGCGTGTAGGCGTTCCAGTCCAGCGGCGTGCGGTTGGCGCGTGCCGCGGCCAGCGTCACCAGCGGCACCTGCTTGCGGTTGGCGTGCTGCTCGCGCACGCGGGCGTAGTCGGCCACCAGCTCCTCGCGGAACTGTTCGCCGCGGTCGTCGGACAGCAGGTCGGCGCACACGCCCACCGCGCGCGACGCGTCGGGCACGTAGACCACCGGGCCGTCGTAGAACGGCGCGATCTTGACAGCCGTGTGCACGCGGCTGGTGGTGGCCCCGCCGATCAGCAGCGGGATCTTGAGGGCGCGCAGGTCGGGGTCGCGCTGCAGCTCGGAGGCGACGTACTGCATCTCCTCCAGGCTGGGCGTGATCAGGCCCGACAGGCCGATGATGTCGGCGCCTTCGACCTTGGCGCGGTCGAGGATGTCCTTGCAGGACACCATCACGCCCATGTTGACGACCTCGAAGTTGTTGCACTGGAGGACGACGGTGACGATGTTCTTGCCGATGTCGTGCACGTCGCCCTTGACGGTGGCGATGACGATCTTGCCCTTGGAGCGCACGTCGTCGCCGGCGGCCTCCATGCGCAGCTTCTCTTCCTCGATGTAGGGCACCAGGTGGGCGACGGCGGACTTCATCACGCGCGCCGACTTCACCACCTGCGGCAGGAACATCTTGCCGGCGCCGAACAGATCGCCGACCACGTTCATGCCGGCCATCAGCGGCCCCTCGATCACGTGCAGCGGTCGCCCGCCCCTGGCCAGGATCGCGCGGTAGGCCTCCTCGGTGTCCTCGGCGATGAAATCGGTGATGCCCTGCACCAGTGCGTGCGACAGCCGCTGCTCCACCGTGCCGGCGCGCCAGGCCAGGCGCGCGGAGTCGTCGCGCACCGCGCCCTTGACGGCCTCGGCGGCGTCCAGCAGCCGCTCGGTGGGCGTCTTGGCCGCATCGGCCGCGCTTTCGGTGCCGTCGAGCCTGGGCCTGCGGTTGAGGACGACGTCCTCCACCAGTTCGCGCAGCACCGGGTCGAGGTTGTCGTAGACGCCCACCATGCCGGCGTTGACGATGCCCATGTCCATGCCGGCCTGGATCGCGTGGTACAGGAACACGGTGTGGATCGCCTCGCGCACCGGCTCGTTGCCGCGGAACGAGAAGCTGACGTTGGACACGCCGCCCGACACCTTCGCACCGGGCAGGTTCTGCTTGATCCAGCGCGTGGCGTTGATGAAGTCGACCGCGTAGTTGTCGTGCTCCTCGATGCCCGTGGCGATCGCGAAGATGTTCGGGTCGAAGATGATGTCCTCGGGCGGGAAGCCGACCTCGTCGACCAGGATGCGGTAGGCGCGTGCGCAGATCTCGGTCTTGCGCTCGAAGGTGTCGGCCTGGCCCTGTTCGTCGAACGCCATCACGACCGCCGCGGCGCCGTAGCGGCGCACCAGTCGGGCCTGGCGGCGGAACTCGTCCTCGCCTTCCTTCATCGAGATCGAGTTGACGATGCCCTTGCCCTGCAGGCACTTCAGGCCGGCCTCGATCACGCTCCACTTCGACGAGTCCACCATCACCGGCACGCGGGCGATCTCGGGCTCGCTGGCCACCAGGTTCAGGAAGCGCACCATCGCCGCCTGGCTGTCGAGCATCGCCTCGTCCATGTTGACGTCGATCACCTGGGCGCCGTTCTCCACCTGCTGGCGCGCCACGGCCAGGGCCTTCTCGAACTCGCCGGCCAGGATCATGCGCGCGAACGCCTTCGAGCCGGTGACGTTGGTGCGCTCGCCGATGTTGACGAACAGGTGCCCGGCGCCCAGCGTCACGGGCTCCAGCCCGGACAGCTTCATCGGCGGGGGGGTCGGGGCCGCGGCGTCGCCGACGGCGTTTTCAGGGGAGGACATGTCGCAAATTGTAGGTGGCTGTCCTCAAGGGCAGCCTTCGTATGGTCGATATGCCGGTTCTGACACTCTCTTTGGTTGCCATCCGTCCCATGAAGGTCGTCCCCCTGTCCGCCGAAGGCCTGCGCGTCGGCCGCCCCCTTCCGTTCTCCGTGCGAGACGGCGCGGGCGCGGTGCTTCTCGCCCGCGGCGCGTCCATCCAGACCGAAAAGCAGCTCGAGCTGCTGCGATCGCGCACCATCTTCATCGACATGGCCGAGATGGAGTCGGTGCAGCGCGCCTACGCGGGCCAGCTCGACCAGATGTTCCGCCAGGATGTCTCGCTCGGCCGCATCGCCGATGCCCGCCCGGACTACGAATCCCTGCCCCTGCCGGGCGTCGCCCGCCCGGCCGAGCGCCCGCTCGACTGGCCCAACCTGCAGATGCGCCTGCGCCTGCTGCTGGTCGATCCGCACGCCACCGACTGGATCGGCCGCCTGCGCGCGCTGCGCGACGACGCGCTGGCGCTGGCCGAGCGCAGCCAGGACCGCGCGCTGATGCGGCTGATGTTCGACGCCGGCAGCGAGTTCCAGGACTACAGCGCCAACCACAGCGTGTTCGTCTGCGTGCTCGCGTCGATGGCCTGCGCTCAGCTGCCCGGCTGGCAGCCGGCCTGGGCCGACGCCCTGACGCTCGCCGCGCTGACGATGAACATCGGCTTCACCCAGATGCAGGACGACCTCGCGCGCCAGGCCGGGCCGCTCAGCGACACCCAGCGCGCCACGGTGCAGGCCCACCCCGAACGCGCCGCCGAGCTGCTGGCCGCGATCGGCGTCGTCGATCCGATGTGGCTGTACGCCGTGCGCCACCACCACACCGCGCCGTCCGGGCCCATGTCCGGCCGCACGCCCGAGGAGACCATCGCGCGCTTGATCCGGCGCGCCGACCGCTATGCCGCCCGGCTGAGCCCGCGCAAGAGCCGCGCCGCCTCGTCGGCGACCGCGGCCGCGCAGGTGGCTTTGCTGGACGAGGGCGGCCACACCGACGAGGCCGGCCAGGCGTTGATCCGCACCCTGGGCGTCTACCCGCCGGGCGTGTGGGTGAAGCTGCAGTGCGGCGAGATCGCGATGGTGCTGCGGCGCACCCCCATCGCCAAGGCACCCATCGTGGCCAGCCTGGTCAGCCGCTCGGGCATGCCGCTGCAGGTGCCGGCGCTGCGCAACACGCGCCTGCCCGATTTCGCCGTCACCGGCGCGGTGCCGGCGGCGCAGGTGAAGGTGCGGCCCAACCTGGACGCGCTCGAGAAGCTGGCCTGATCGACCGGGTCGGCCGCCTGGCCCCCGTCGAGCTGGCGCGGGGCCGCCGAAAATCCAGGTGCGCGCTGCACGCTCGCCTCGACGAGAATGCGGGACGACATCGCCGCGCCCGAGCTTCGCGTGCGGCGGTCGGGGACCCCCATTGAACAGCCTGGAGCGCCGATGCCCTTCGCAACCACGAGCCCGCCGCGGCGCTACGAAGGCGTGCAGGTGCTGCGTGCGCTGGCGGTCGCGCTGGTCGTCCTGACGCACCTGAAATACGCGGGCGATTTCTCCGGCGTCTCCTGGATCCAGAGCCACGCCGGCTCCGCGGGCGTGGACATCTTCTTCGTGATCAGCGGCTTCGTGATCTGCGCCAGTGCCGAGAGCCTGGGCTTCAGCCCGTCGCGCTTCTTCGAGAATCGCCTCACCCGGATCGCGCCGCTGTACTGGCTGACCACGCTGCCCCTGCTGCTGTCGCTGGTGAAGAACGGGAAGACGCCGGCGCTGGGCAGCTTCGTCAATTCGTTCCTGTTCCTGCCGCTGGTCGATGTCGGCGGCCTGAGCGCCCCCATCAACCCGATGGGCTGGTCGCTGAGCTTCGAATTCTGGTTCTACACGCTGTTCGCCATCGCCCTGCTGGCGGCCGGCCGGCACGCCTGGCGCTGGGTGCTGGGAACCTTGCTCGCGGCGTCCCTGCTGGTCGGGCTCTTCTATCACGGCGACTGGATCTTTCCCCGCTTCGCCGCCAGCCCCCTGACCTGGGAATTCGCTGCCGGCATGCTGATCTACCGGTTCAGGGACCGCACCTCCCCGACCCTGGCCGGCGTCGCCGTGGTGGGCGTGGTCGTGCTGTCGGTCCTGGGCTGGATCGCCGGCCAGGACCACGACCCGTTCGGCGACTTCGTCGCGGACTACCTGGCCGGCGCCCGCCGCGCCGCGACCTGGGGGCTGCTCGGCGTCTGCCTCGTCATCCTGGTGGTCCATCGCGACCGCAGGGCGGGCGTGGCCTGGCCGAAGTTCCTGCTGCGCATGGGCGACTACTCGTATTCGCTCTACCTGATCCAGCCCTACGGCCTGTGGATCGCCGTCAAGCTCATGACCCGGACGAGCCTGCCGGCCTGGGCCACCGGGCTCGCCTTCGTGGTGTCGACGCTGGTGCTCGGGCCGCTGATGTCGATCGCCCTCGAGGGGCGCCTGACGGCCTGGACGAGGTGGGCGCTGAAGCGGGGCCGGGGCGAGCGTTCGCCACGGCCCGCGAGCCTGCCGGAGCCCCCCGCGACGCGCGTTGCCGCCGACGCCGCACCGGCACACCCCGATCGGACCTGAGCGCCCGTCGAGCGCCCGGCGACCGGCCGGCTAGGCAGCCGCAGCCGCCAGCAGCGGCGAGAACAGCGGGTCGCGCAGCCCGCGCGGGCGGTACGCGCCCACGCGGCGCGCGATGGCCGCGATGTGCTCGGGCGTCGTGCCGCAGCAGCCGCCGGCCAGGTTCAGGAAGCCGGCCTGGGCGAATTCCTCCATCAGCGCGCCGGTGACCTCGGGGGTCTCGTCGAAGCCGGTGTCGCTCATCGGGTTGGGCAGGCCGGCGTTCGGGTAGCAGCTGACGTAGGTGTCGCCGGCGGCCTTGGCCAGCTCCTCGATGTAGGGGCGCATCAGCGCGGCGCCGAGCGCGCAGTTCAGGCCGACGGCGATCGGCCGCGCGTGGCGCACCGAGTGCCAGAACGCGGTGACGGTCTGGCCCGACAGGATGCGGCCCGACGCGTCGGTCACGGTGCCGGAGATGATCACGGGCAGGCGGATGCCGGTCTCGTCCATCAGCTCGTCGAGCGCGAAGATGGCGGCCTTGGCGTTGAGGGTGTCGAAGATGGTCTCGACCAGGAACAGGTCGGTGCCGCCCTCGACCAGGCCTTCGGCCTGCTCCCGGTAGGCGGCCCGCAGCTCGTCGAAGCTGGTGTTGCGCGCGCCGGGGTCGTTGACGTCGGGGCTGATGCTGGCGGTGCGCGGCGTCGGGCCCAGCGCGCCGGCGACGAAGCGCGGCTTGTCGGGCGTGGCGTACTGGTCGGCGCATTCGCGGGCGATGCGGGCGGCGGCGACGTTCATCTCGCGGGCCAGGTGGCCCAGGCCGTAGTCGTCCTGCGCCACGCTGGTGGCGCCGAAGGTGTTGGTCTCGATGATGTCGGCGCCGGCGGCGAGGTACTGCCCGTGGATCTCGCGCAGCACCTCGGGCTTGACGAGCTGCAGCATCTCGTTGTTGCCCTTGATGTCCTTGGGGTGATCCCGGAAGCGGTCGCCGCGGTAGTCCTCCTCCTGCAGCTTGTAGCGCTGGATCATCGTGCCCATCGCGCCGTCGATGATGACGATGCGCTGGCGCAGCAGCTCGGGCAGGCGCGCGCCGCGGGTGAAGGCGATGGAGGGCTTGGACATGCCCGAATTATTGCAGGACGTCGATGACCGTGTCGGGCCCGTCGGGCGAATAGAGAGAGTCGCGGAAGTCGTCGCGGCCGGACGTGGCGTCCGGGGCGGTGTGGGAGACGGTCCGGGCCTCGCCCATCGCCCACAGCGTCAGCAGGCGCGCGGCCATCGGACGGGCGAACAGGTAGCCCTGCAATTCGTCGCACTCCAGCGTGAGCAGGATGTCGCGCTGGCGCGCCGTCTCCACGCCCTCGGCCACCACGTGCAGCCCCAGCGCGTGGGCCAGCTTGATGACGGCGTCGACCACCGCCAGCGCGTCCTGGCTGCTGCCCAGGTCCTGCACGAAGCTCTGGTCGATCTTGAGCTGGCGCGCCGGCAGCTTGCGCAGGTAGGCGAGGCTGGAGTAGCCGGTGCCGAAGTCGTCGATGGACAGGCTGACGCCGACGGCGGCGAGCTGCGAGAACGCGCGCATCGTCTCCTGCGTGTCCTCCATCGCCACCGATTCGGTGATCTCGAACGTGAGCAGCGCCGGGTCGACGCGGAAGTGGTCGACGGCGATGCGCACGCGCTGCACCAGGTCCTCCTGGCGCAGCTGGTGCACCGACAGGTTCACGGCCACGCGCATGCGCAGGCCCTGCTTCTTCCACTCGCTCATCTGGCGGCAGGCCTCGTCGATCACCCAGTTGCCGATGGTGCCGATCAGCCCGAAGCGCTCGGCCACGGGGATGAACAGGTTCGGCGGCACGAAGCCGCGCACCGCGTGCTGCCAGCGCAGCAGCGCCTCGACGCCGGTGATCTGGCCGGACTTGGCGTGGATCTTGGGCTGGTAGTACAGCTGCAGCTCGTGGCGCTCGATCGCGTGGCGCAGGTCGTTCTGCAGCGCCAGCTGCTCGCGCGCGTCGAGCTCCATGCGCGGCTCGAAGAACGTGTAGGTGGAGCCGCCGGCGCGCTTGGCGGCGTACATCGCGGCGTCGGCGTTGGCGATCAACTTGGCATGGTGCCCGTGTTCGGGGTACAGCACGATGCCGATCGACGCCGACAGGTTGACGACGACGTCGTTGGGCAGCGTCAGCGGCTCGGTCAGCGCCTCCAGCACGCGCTGCGCGATCGCGGCGGCCACGGCCTCGTGGCCCGGCCGCAGCGTCATCAGCAGGAATTCGTCGCCGCCGACGCGGGCGACGGTGTCCTCCGGGCGCGCGATCGATTGCAGGCGGCGGCCGATCTCGCGCAGCACCGTGTCGCCGGCGACGTGGCCGAACGAATCGTTGACCGGCTTGAAGCCGTCGAGGTCGATGAACATGACGGCCAGCGCGCACGGCTGCGGCTCGCGACCGACCGCGGCCAGCGCCGCCGCCATGCGCTCCTCGAACATCAGCCGATTGGGCATGCGCGTGAGCGGGTCGGAATGGGCCAGCTCGCGCAGGCGCGTGTTGGCGTCGTTGAGCGAGGTGGCCAGCTGGCGGTTGCGGGTGTGCGCGTGGGTGTCGAGCCAGGACGCGAACAGGCTCACGGCCACCAGCACCGCCGACAAGCCGCTCAGCAGTACCAGCGTGCCCGCGCCCAGCGCCCAGTGGCCGGGCACCGCATCGACGGCCTCGACCGGCGGGACCGGCAGGCGCAGGGCGCCCAACGCCAGCAGCAGCGCGCCCGCATGGCAGGCGCCCAGCGTGGCCGCGCACAGCCACAGGCGCGCCAGCACCTGGCCGGCATCGCGCCAGCGCCGTCCGAACACGAGCCACAGCGCAGTGGCGCAGCCGGCCGCCTCGAGCGCGGCCGACACCGCCACGGCGGGCAGGCCGTGGAACGGGGCCGCCGTGGCGCTGCCCCCGCTGGGCGCGCGGCGGGCGATCTCGAACATCGCCGTCCAGCCGGCCGCGAAGATCGCCGTGTGGACGGCGCAGCGCAGGCTCTCGGGCCAGTCGAGGCGGGCGACAAGGTGCAGCGCGCTGACGATCACGGCCGCCGCGATCGCCAGGCCGGCGAGCGCCAGCGGCTCGAATTGCATCAGCGGCGCGGACGAGGCCAGCGCCGACAGTCCGAGCGCCCAGGTGCTCCACAGGCCGCCGCCGACGCAGCACACGCTGGCGAACCACCAGACGACCACGGTCAGGCGATCGCGCGAGCGCATGCGTCGCAGCGAGCATCCGAGCAACGCGAACGTCAGCACGCCGAGCAACGCCATCGGGGCGCACAGCGGCCAGGCCAGGGAAGCAGACACGAGGGGTTCCGACAAGAGGCCGGGTTGCGCCGGAAGGCGACTCCCGGCACGTTCCCGGCGGGAAGGCATGGCCTTCTGTTTCGGAGCACCGCGGCCAAACCTTAGCGTCGGCCTCGCATTTCGCTGCGTTCATGCGGGCGCCGCGAACAAATGCGCGTCGCGGTGCCGGGCGGATGGCAAGCCGGACCGGCGGCTCGTCGGGCGGCCCCTCGGTGGCCCCGGGCCACCGGAGACGGCCGGCGCCGGCGTCAGTGCAGGATCAGCGGCTGCTGCGGCAGTCCGGTGTAGCGGCCGATGAATTCCTCGACCTGGTCCTGCGTCGGCTCGTTGCGAGCGAGCTCCTCCACGCCTTCGCGGAAGTGCTGGGCCATCGCCCCTTCGAGGTAGATCTCCTTGCGGGCGAACTTGTCGACGATCTCGTAGCCGCCGCGCGACAGCGGGGTGTCGCTGGCCTCGAGGGTGTCGCCCGCGGCGCGCGCGACCGGCACGTCGAGCTCGACCACGACGAAGTTGTCGGAGTTGTAGACCATGGTGGGCATGACGGCTTCCTTGTGGGTTCGAATTCCAGTTGAAGGCGGACGGTCGGGTTTCAAGAGCGGCGCTGCCACAGCGACAGCGACCAGGCCGAGGGCGGCGTGCTCATGCGCAGCCCGGCGGGCAGGTGGTGCAGCGCGGGCGACAGCCACGCCTCGACCCGCAGGTCGTAGGGTCGCTCGGCAGCACGCAAGACATGAAGCAAGGCCGGGGCCTGTCCGGGCACCGCTGACGTATCGTTACCTTCCTGCGGGAGCTCCGGCGGCGGCGCGCCGGGGGGCAGCACGCGGAACGTCCAGCGTTCGAGTTCGCCGCGCAGGCCCGCCACCTGCAGTTCCCAGGCGGCGGCGCGACGTCCGCGGTGCGCGTCGGCCTCGGCGATGGCGGCCAGCTGGGCGATCCAGCTCCAGCGATCCTGCGCGCCTGGGGCGATGGCCGGTGCACCGGACGCCCCGGAAAAGCGCACGCGCCCACCTTCGCGGTCGAAGCTGAGGGCGTGCCGGTCGCGCCCGCGCTCGCGCTCGACCAGGCGCAGCGGCGCCACGCCGGCAGCGTCGAAGCCGCCGGTGCTCTGCCACTCCCGCGGCGGCCGGTCGGCCAGGGCGGTGGCCAGCCGCAGTGAGAACGTGCCGGCGTCGCGGCGCCATTCGAGCTCCGCGTCGCCGGTGGCCGGCAGCGCCGTGCCGCCCTGCACCAGCGTGTAGCGCAGGGTGGCGGAAGGCGGCGGTCGGGTCGGGTAGGCCGGCCACGCCCGGGCGTGGGCCGGCGCGTGCCGAGGCGACCCGCCGGCGCCCGTGGCCGCGCG
>CAYQMX010000004.1:237493-282744 GCA_964418745.1 uncultured Vitreoscilla sp. | reverse complement strand
CGCGTCGCGTTCGTCGGCTATTCTGGTCCGCCCGAATAAATCAGCATTTCCCTAGTGAGAAACGAGTTCGATGGACTGCGCGACTATGAAGAAGACGTGAGAGGTCGTGCCTGCCATGGTCTCCGCATCGATCGCGAGCACCTGGTCGTCATCGTCAACCGGAACAACGGCACGCACCGCAGCCACCTCTGCGCCACGGGCGAGACGAAATCTCGGGTGGCTGAACACCAACGGGCACGAAAGGTATGACACGCCACCCAGGAATGCGATGGGATGCTGTGCCTCCTCTGATGTACCGGCTGAAATCTGCAATCGCCAGCCGTCGAAACGGGACAACGAATAGTCCCAACCTGATGGCTTGTTCAATGCTGCGAGCGCCTGTTCCCAGGCTAAGGCCGAGTGCATGTCCAAAGGAGTTCCTCCCAACTTGCGCATGAGTGTCATTGCCCGCGAGCGGACCATTCTCGCCGTCAGCTTATGGCCGACTGCGGAGATCGGAGGGGCCTGGTCACCCACCGTCGCCCCGGCGGCGCTGCCTCTCCTCTTCCAGACGCTCGGCCTCCCGAGCCATATCAGCTCGAATCTTTGCGATCCGCGCAGATTCTTCCTCGAGTCGCGCGAGCTCCTTGCCGGTGAACATCAAGTTTGCCGGCAGCGGCGCCTTGCATGACTCGCAAGCTGCGATTCGCCGGTTGAAGACCGTAAAACCACAAGCCGGGCATCTAAATCTGGATGAGTCGGTCATCGAGGTAGGGTTCCAGGCGGCGCCAAGGGATATGTTGCACCCAGCCGTACGTTACCTGATACCGGACAGTCCCGACCGACCGCACCTGGCCGACAAGAGCCTCACGACGCCCCGGCAAGGCTGGACAAGGCGCCATCGACGATCGCCCCACGGCGAATGTCTGCTGTGCGCAGCATACCTGCCCTTCGAGGCCAATCGCGGGGCGGCGGAGGCCGACCCGAAGCGGTCTTCGCGCGCAGCGAACTCTTCGCCCGAAACCGGATGTTCGCGCCTCGGTCACCGGCGCTTTCCCGGTCGGGCGGGAACGCCGGCGCCATGGCACGCTTCACAAAGTCTTGAGGAACGCGACGAGGTCGTCCTTTTCCTGCTGCGTGAGCCCGATGCCGAAGCGGTCGTCGTAGAACTTGACGACCTCGGGCAGGTTCTTCGCGAACGCGTTGTGGAAATACGGCGCGCGCGCGGCCAGCGCCCGCAGCGTGGGCCCCTTGAAGCGGCCGATGTCTTGCCAGCGGCCCGTGACGAGCGCGCGGCCGGGGTCGCTGGTCTGCACCGTCTCGCGGGTGGTCTTGTTGCGCAACGTGTAGAGCGGCTGGTCGGCGCTGCGTCGGCTGGCGTCGGTGAGCCCGAGGTCCAGCGGCAGCGGCACCGAGTGGTTGCCGGCATTGGGTGCGTTGTGGCAGGTGGTGCAGGTGCCGGCGATGGCCGGCAGGTGCAGGTCGTCGTTGAGGCCTTTTACTCCGGTGATGTTGATCGGCTTGGTGTTGAACAGTGCCTCGCCGCGGGCTACGGCGCGTCGCGCCACCGCCACCTCGCGGCTGCGGCCTTCCGCGTCCGGCCGGCGCGCGTCGAAGATGTAGGACTGCCAGCCGGCGTACAGCGCCATCACGTCGGGCGTGAAGCTGGCATGGCTGCGGTAGTCGCCGGCCAGGGTGTCGTTGATGCCGAAGTAGTTGACCTGGCCCTGCAGGAACGACGGCCCGCCGAGCGCGCCGTAGGCCATGAGGCTGCCTGCGTCGTCGTCGCGCACCTGCGCGGTGGTCAGGCTCGTCTCGAAGGCGAAGATCGCCTCGCGCTGGGCGGTCGTCAGCGGTGTCGCGGCCTGGGCGTGATTCAACGTCGCCGTGTTCGCCTGGTCGACGAGATCGAAGTGCTGGGTGGCGAAGCAGGTGGTGGTGTTGAAGATGCAGTCGGTACTTGCGGGATCCTTGAACGTCTCGCGACCGTCCCACATCACGGTGCTCAGGAAGCGCAGGTTGGTCGTGGGCAGCGGCCGGCGGAACAGCGACAGCTCGGTAGCCGAGGCGTAGCCGTAGGGGTCGTCCACCGCCGCGAGTTCGAACTCGGCGGTGGCCGGAATGGCCATGCCCACACGGATGACGCCGCGCGTGAGCAGCATGCTGTAGGCCTTCTCGCGCGCGGCCCGGGTCGACACGTCCGCGTTGGGCGAGTTGGCGCCGTCCACGAGGCGGAAGATCGGATCCCTGCCGCCCGTGGCCTGGAAGCGCTCGCGCACGCCGCGCGGCGTGATCGTCCAGCCATCGGCGGCCTGGTGGCACGATTCGCAGGAGCGGCCGTTGGTGCCGAGGTTGGCGAAGAACGGGTTCTTGCGGTCGATGCGCCCGGTCGAACTGAGCGTCAGCGCCTCGCCGCTCTCGTTGCGGTGCAGCTCCGCGCCGTCGTCCCGGGAGCGGTCGTCGCCGGCCGCGAGCGTGCTGAAGGTGAGCGAGAAGAGGCCGGCGACGGCGATGGCGATGGCGGTCGGTGAACGCATGAGAGTCTCCCTGGATGGCGATGCTTGTTTCGGCGGAGTCGTGCTGCGAACCGCCTTGAAGAGAGAAGCGGATTCGAACGACAAAACCCGCCACGCAGGGGGCCCTAGAACGTGGTGTGCGGGCCCAGCAGCCCGCCTGGAACGCGCGCGACCCCGGCGGCTCAGGCCGTCGCGGCCAGCCGGAGCGCCATGCGCGTCGACGGATGCGCCGCGCCCAGGGTCGGCGCCAGCTGGCCGGCGGCCTCGGCGGCGGCGCGGCGCGCGTCATCGGCGCGCCCCGCGCGGGCGAGCGCCCTCGCCTTCAGCAACAGCGCCTGGCCGACCAGGCTCGAACGCGCCGGATCCAGCGCGCCGGCGTGCGCGGCGGCCAGGGCCTTCTCGGCGACGGCGAGCATGTCCGCTGGGGGCGCCGCGGACGCGAGCATCGCCTCGCCGCGCGCCAGTGCCACGGCGCAGGCCATCGGGTTGGTCGCCCCGCCGTCCGCATCGATGCGCGCCTGTGCCGCCTCCAGCGGCGCCAGCACCGCGTGCACGTCGCCGTGTGCCGCGGCCAGGCGCGACTCCAGCAGCAGCAGGTCGACCTGCACCGGCCGCCCCTCGGCGACAGCCTTTTCCCGCAACGGCGCGAGGTCGGTCCACACGCCAGCGGCGCCGCGCTGGTCGCCGGCCTCGGTACGGGCATTCGCCTCGGCGATGCCCGATGCCAACGAGTACGCGATGCGGCCCGTGCGACGCGATTCGGCACGCGCGCCGGCCAGGGCGGCGGCCGCCTCGGCGCCGCGGCCCAGGGCCAGCAGGATCCGACCGTGTTCGAGCGCGAAGGCCGCGTCTTCATGGGCCGGGCCCAGCACGCGGGCTGCGTCGGCGCGATCGGCGTCGGAGAGCGCCAGCGCGGCCAGCGGGTCGCCGCCGAGCCGGGTGAGCGAGGTCACCACGCCGGATCGGCGCAGCACCGCGAACGAGCTGCGGCCCTGCGCGGCCGTGCTCTCGGCCAGCAGCGGCCGCGCCACGGCCATCGCCTCGTTGTAGTGGCCCGCCTCGGCCAGCATCTGCGACAGCGCGCTGCGCATCAGGCGATGCTGCTCGCCGCTGACAATGCCGGCGGCTTCCAGTTGCTTCAACGCGTCGCGCGAGATGGCGACGGCGCGATCGTGGTGGCCGAGCACGCTCTCGGCGTAGGCGCGCGGCAGCATGCACGCGACCCGGCTCGGCACGCCGACGTCGGCGCCCGCGGCCACCAGCCGGTCGGCGCGGTCGAGTTCGGCTAGCGCGGCCAGTTGCTCGTCCATCTCGTGCAGGTAGCGCGCGTGCGAACAGGCCAGGTTGACCGGCACGCCGCTGGTCGGCAGCGCGAGGTCGGTGCCGGCCGTGGCGGCGATCGCGCGCTCGAGCAGCGCGCGGGCCTCCGCGACGTCGCCCAGCTCCATGTAGCGGCCGGCGATCTGGCGCAGAAGGGCCACCTTGACGATGGGCTGCTCGAAAGGCGTCTTGGCTATGAGCTCGCTGGCGCGATCGAGCTGCCGACGCACCGCACCGGGGTCCGTGCCAGCGGAGTCCCTCAGCACGAGCTGCAGGAACTCGTTGGTACCACGCTGGAGTTGGCCGTCGACCACGGCGCGGTCGCGCTCGAGCTTGGCCTGGGCCGCCTCGCGCGTGGCGCGCTCGCTCTGCTGCTCGGCACGCAACGTCTGGGTGATCGTGCCCGCCAGGCCGGCCAGGATCGCCACGACGGTGAACGCTGCCGCCGCCACCGCACCGCGATGGCGGCCCACGAAACGCGAGGCGCGATAGGCCAGTGAGTCGGGCCGCGCCATGACCGGCTCGCCCGCCTGCCAGCGGCGCAGGTCTTCGGAAAACGCATCGACCGTCGGATAGCGCTCGGCCGGCAGCTTGCGCAGCGCCTTGGCCACAATGTTCTCGAGATCGCCGCGCAGCTGGCGCTTGAGCCGGCCGGGCGAGGTGTTGCGGGCATCGGCGATGCGCTTGAGCAGGTGCGAGGTCTGGTCGTTCGTGACGGTGACGGCGGTGGTGAGGCGACCGGGATCGACGTCGAGCGTGGCGCGCAAGGCCTCCACGGGCGAAGCCTGCGGCGACGCGGTGGGATGGCGTCCGGTCAGGAGCTGGTAGAGCAGCACGCCCAGCGAGTAGACGTCGGTGGCGGTGCTCACCAGCTCTCCGCGCAGTTGCTCCGGGGCGGCGTAGTCGGGCGTGAGGGCGCACATGCCTTCGCGGGTAAGCTCATCGGCGTCGCCTGCCGCATCGGCCAGCAGCAGCTTGGCGATGCCGAAGTCGAGCAGCTTCACGCCGCCTTCGCCGTCGACCAGGATGTTGCCCGGCTTGATGTCGCGGTGGACCACGAGGTGACGATGCGCATGGGCCACGGCGTCGAGCACGACACGAAAGAGCGCCACGCGCTCGGCCACGCCCAGCTGCGCCGTGTCGCAGTGGCGATCGACGCGGTCGCCCTTCACGAGCTCGAGCACCAGGTAGGGCTGTCCGCCGTCGGTGACGCCGGCGTCGAGCAGGCGCGCGATGTTCGGATGCGCCAGCGAGGCCAGCACCTTGCCTTCGCGCTCGAAACGCAGGGCTCCGATGCGACCGACCAGCGAGGGATGCAGCAGCTTGATCGCGACCGAGCCGTCGAAGCGCCCGTCGGCGCGGCGCGCCAGCCACACTGTGCCGGTGCCGCCCTGGCCGATCGACGCCTCGAGTAGGTAGGCGCCCAGGCGTTGGCCGGCGAGCGTGGCCTCGGCGGCGCCCTGCTCGGGCGCGGCCGTGCCGGCCAGGAAATGCGCGTGCTCGGCACGCTCGGCGTCGGCGACCAGCGACGCGAGTTCGTCGGCCAGCGCCGGGTCTTGCGCGCGCAATGCGGCCAGGCGCGCCGACCGCGGTCCCGGTTCGAGATCGAGCAGCTCGTCGAGCAGCGGGCTGACCCGCTTCCACGCCTCCGGAACGATCATGCGGCCCCGCCGAGGGCGCGGTACAGGAGCAGGCGCGCCTTCTCCCAGCGCCGCTGCACCGTCCGCTCGGACAGCCCCTGCAGCGCGGCGATCTCGGCCACGTTGAAGCCGCAGAAGAACTTCAGGTCGACCACGGTGGCGAGCTCCGGCTCCAGCTCGGCCAAGTCGTCGAGCGCTGCGCCGATGGCCGACAGCTGATGCGGCTGGACCACGGCTTCGGCCACATCCGTGTCGAGCGACGTGATGTGCAGGTCGCCGCCGCGCTTGAGCGCGCCCCGGGCGCGCACGCGGTCGATGACCAGGGCCCGCATGGCGCGACCCGCGTAGGCCAGGAATTGCGGGCGGTCGGCGAACACGAGCGAGCCCCGGACGGCCATGTCGAGATAGGCCTCGTGCAGGAGCGTGGTCGGGCTGGCCACCGCGTCGGGGCCCGATCGCGCCGCCTCGCGGCGCGCGATCCGGTGAAGCTCGTCGTAGAGCCGGGCGAACAACGCATCGTTGCTGGCGGCCGGCTCCGACGCTGCGACCACGGGCGCAGGACCGGCGAGATCGGGGCTCATGGCCCATGATGCCCTCTGCGGCCACCGATCAGGCGCCTATCCGATGAGGGAAAACCCCTCGAACAAGGGGCCCGCGCGCTCAGATCACGACGGCGTCCCCGCGCGCGACGGCCAGCGGCTTGCCCGAGAACGTCCAGGTGTCCGGCGCCAGTGATTGCATCACCTGCACGTACAGCGTGAGCGCGTCGCCGCTGCGCGTGGCGCGCAGGCGCACCACGCCACGCTCGCCGCGTTCGTAGCAGTAGCTAGGGCCATCGTCGAATGCGTAGTCGAGCACGGCGTCGTCCGCGCAACCAGCGCCCAGGATCAAGTGGAGCTCGATGTCGGCCGGGTCGTTGAACTGCGTAGTGCGCTCGCCGGGCTGCATCGCGACGAGTTGGCCTTCGCGCAGGTACAGCGGGGTCTAAGCCGCGGCGCGGCGCACCTGGACGCTGCGCGGCCCGCCTCGACGAGGCGGCTTGGATGCCCCCGAACCATGACGTCGTTTACCGGGACTTGAAGCGCGTCGCCCGAGGGCAATATCGTTTAGTGTCCGACTGATAGTTCTGGTGCGCGGGGATTTCCGATTCGGTCGCTGAAGTGCGGCGTTACACCCGGCGCACCGTAAACCAATCATGCGGGCACAGCATCTGTCGACAACGTCTGCCGCGTGCGGGTCGGACGGCAGGCTGCGTCCGCACTCGAACTGCTCTAAAGCCGACGTCTGTAACAGGCCGGTATTGGCCGGTTGCAGGCCTGACGGCTGCCGTTAGTCCCAGCAGACGGAGTAGACGACATCGCCCGGGGGAGGCGCGGGAGCATTCACCGGCTTACCCTGCGCCCACCCGACAACGACACCGTCAGCACCCAGTCCATCGATCCATTGCTCCACATCCTCGCGCCCGGCGGACGTGATGATGTGGACATTCTCGGCCGGAGGGTACGTATCTGCGTACTCTGCATCGTTCCACTCGTGGTGCAGGCCAACAAGGATCTGGTGGACATCTGTCCTGCATGCGATCGTCTTGAACCGGCTGTACAGCTCGTGAATCGGGGGACGTCCATAGCCCCATCCATTGGGCGCGATCGACTCTTCCTCCGCGTTGCCTTCGAAAAACAAATTGAAGTCAACGACCGGAGGGACGTCGCCTTCCTTCACATCCAAAACTGCCAGCGCGTCACGTAGTTGTTCGAGCATGTCCGACCTGTCCGACCTAGGGAACTGGCATTCTGCATTCACCTGCGGCCATCTGGCGGGAAGCTCGAGCGCCGAGCCAAGACGACTTCAAGCGGCAGGACACCCGAAACTGATCTTGCCCCCGCATAACCGGACACGATCTATTCGCAATGTAGCGAGTGTTCGACCTGAGCAACTCGCAGTTGATGTTGCCTGAACTCCCTCGGCGAAAGGCATACGGGCGCGTTGACCACTTTCAGAGCTTGAAGGTTCCAGCCCACGCTCGTGATTGCTCCGAACGGCCTGGGTTGCGCGACGGCAATCAAAGGCCGGCTTGTTTGAAGACGAGGCCGGAGACACCCGCCGCCGCAGCAGCGTCTTCCAGTTCCTGTCGAGCAGCTGAATTGGCATAGAGCCGCGTGGAGGCGGTGGCCAGATCCTTGAAGATGGTGGGCTCAAGCGGGATCGCGGATTCGATGAACGCTTCCTTGCCAACGGCGCCGCCAGGCCGGATCTGCGAGGTTGATCGGTCGATGCAACGCAAGACCGTCGTCGCATTGAAAAAGTGTTGAGTCTCGCCGTCGACATCGACTGGCAGCAACTGGCCGAAACGGGACAATAGCGATCCAAGCGCCTGCTTGGCCTTCTCGTTGAGTACAAGCGAACCCGGCAGGAACGGACTGACATCCGCCCGAGGCAAGGCCTTCTTCTTCGGTTCGGAGTAGTACGTCAGCCTCTGAGGCTGCGTCCAGGAGATGTCCTGTCCATCGCCCAGGAAACGCTCCGCACCGTCCAGCGTCTGTTCGGCTTCAGGGATCACCAAGAGCGCGACGCGATCCACCAGCCCTGTCTTGATCTCGTACACGTTCATTCAACATCCTCCGGTCGGTAGGGAAAGGTATCGGCCTCAAGTTCGGCCTTGATTCCAAGAAGAACCTCCCGGCCCACGCCGCTTGGCTGCTTTCTCACTTCGACGAGTCGATCGAATACCGCGAGGTGATACACACCAGTGTGGATTTTCGAGTGCTTTGATGCGTTAGGCAGGCTGGGCACGACCGCCTTCGCAAACCGCGGGAGGTAAACCCCATTGTCCACATCATTGATACCGATTCCCCATGCGAACAGGAGCATCTGCGAAGGATGCGCCAGCGCCGGCTTACGCGAGACGATGTGATGCGCTGCGACGCCCTTTGGCCGGTCGTTGTTCGCTTCGCCCATGTTGAAGGCCAAGATCACCGAGTGCTTCAGATCATTCCGACGCGCGTCTGCGAGCAGCCGAGCAGCGCTGGTCGGGAGGGTCACCCCGTTGGCATGGCGGATCTTGCTCTTCTGAGCTTCCAGGATCATCGCGTTCACGATGCCCTGCGCGTTAGCGCCGGGCGCAAAACGCGCAGCGTTGACTCGCAACTGCCTCGCTGTTGTCGTCTCTTGCTTGAGCGAGTCCTGCTGAGTTGACTCATTGCGGAATCTGGCCACGTGTTCTCCCTGTATGCCGAAAGTGTCCTCTCCGCAGGAACCGCTTTGCCCTCTGTGGGACCTGGATCTATGGGATTGTCTTTGCTGGCAGGTTCTGGCGCCCGGGTCCTGCCTAAGCCTGGACGCACATTTGGCATGGCCCCGAGCGTCGCCGAAACCTGCCCTTCGCAAACGGCAGCAACCGCCGACAAGAGCCACTCCGGCTGCGTATCGGTGCGGAGGCGCAGCGCAGCGGCTTCTCTGGTTCTGTCGCAAGCTTGCTGCACCGCCATTCGAGAGGGCGTTCGCAAGCGCATGCTCTGCCAGAGCCCTGACCATGTCACTACATCGCCTTTGCTACGGAGACGATCGCCAGGGCCGCCGGGACGAGAAGCGCTTGGCCCAGGAGCGTGCCCGCCAGACGAGTACCCACCAACCACACGACGGCGCGCCTGAATTGCGATTGCGACGTACGTCCGTCGACGACATCGTCTGTCATCACCGACATATGCGGATCGATGAAAACGAACATCATGATTGTCGCGATGCCATTGACCACGGACGACAGCGAGCTGGACGTCACACGCAGCGCCGGATTCAAGTAGCCGGCATACAGTGCCGCAAAGACGCCGATCGTCCACAGCGCAACCGCCAAGACATTCATCGACAGCATCGTCGCTGAAATCCCGTGGCCTCGGCGCAATCCGGTCATGTTTGCGACCGAAGGCATGCTGGCGTTCTCTCTGAGCTGAGAGAGACCGCCCTTGAAGAAGCCATGCATCAGCAACGCAGGGACGGAACGGTGCATCTGAAAATGCAGCACTGCGCGACTGAAAACTCGCTGGAATGTCGGAATCAACAGTGCCCCGACAAAGGTCGCCACAGTTGCTGACAGGAGGATCCAACGAAAGTCCGTCAGCAGCCCCTGAGTGATGCCATTGCTGATGTTTCTCTCGATCCGCTTTGCGAGAAACGGGCCTTGAAACGAGTTCGAAGTGCGCGATACCAAGACGAGAATGTTGAACAATGCGAACGACACCGCGATCCGCCCCGTTCGCACCCCTGCGATGCGCACCGCGTAGGCAAGCGTACCGATGAGGTGGATGACGAACGTCAGCGCACAAATGATGGTCAGTTGGCGATCCATACGGCGGTTGGAAGCGACGAATCGTCGACTATAAGCGTCGCGGAACCGGTCGCTCACGACGGACACCTTCTGGCCGACTTGCGTCCCTGAGGCTGGCGACCTGGCCGAGTGACGCGCCGTCGGCCGACCGCTATCCGCAGCATACCTACCCGTCGACGCCGGGGGCTGAGCAGCAGGGCCCGACCCATCAACAACATTCGAGCCCGCGAATTCGACGCCGAAACGCTACCGGTCGGATCGGGATGACCTCTGGCACTCGGTGCATGGCACGTAGCTCGCGACCGCTTCCACCTACTGAATCTCCAGGCGGACCCGAGGCCCCCAACTACGGCAAGACCAAGGGGGCCGAAAATTTCGAGCAGTAGCTATTCGCCCGGGTTCCGAGTGCTGACGAATGCGGGGTCGGTTGGCAAATAGGTCACAGGCAACGCAGCGCCGACGCCACGGGGCGAGCAACCATCTCCTTGGCCGTGATGTTCAACGCCAGCGACGGTGAACTTGAACGAACACCTCTGATGAATTTCAGGCTGAATCCCCGTGATCGTCGCAACTGCAGCCTGCCCAACTTTCTCAAGGCTATACCAGGCAACCCATCCGGGGCCAGTCGCGTTCAGCAATGTCCAATGGAACGTGAGCGCCGTAGCAAAGACAAGTAGTCCGACTCTGGCGGGCGTCATCCTGATCATGTGATTCGTTCGTTGTCTTGGGAGGCTGCCCGACCGAGACCGTATTCAGACTGCCCCCGAAGCCGACCTCTGTAACAGTCCGGTTGTGGCCGATCGCCGCCACCAATCAAGCCCGACCTAGACAAGCCGCTGCAGCGCGTGCGCGAGCGTCTCGCGAACGCCCGGCGCCGGCAAAGCCGCCATTTGCGGCAGTGACATCGCCACGCCCAGGCCTCGCGCGATCTGCAGTCCGATCGCGTAGCCCACACGGGGTGGCCAACCTTCGCCATGATGGCCGGTCTCGAAGAACAGGGATTGCGTGGCTTCGTCCCGGGCGTCCAGGTGCGACAGCATCGCCTGCGCGGCCGCGCGCATGGACGAAATCTCCAAATGTGCCAGCGTCGCGTCGTCCAGCAGCACGCGCTGGGGCGTGGTGCCGGGATTCAGGCGCTCGCTGGCATAGGTGGCCGTGCCCTCCATCCACAGGCTGGCGTAGAGCGGCGCGGCTGGATCCAGGCACATCGCCCGATTCATCTGGCCCTGGTAGCAATGGAACAGCTCGTGCGAGAACAACACGGCCAGGTCGGCATCGGCACCGTGCAAATAGACGATCGCGTCGGGGCCGAAGAACAGCGGCAAGCTGGTGCCGTTGGGTTGGAGGTGAGCGTCGAAGTGCATGAGCGACGGCAACAGCGTGACGGGCGACGCGCGGTCATCGAAGTCGGGCAGCGCGGATCGAAATCGACCCAGGTTGCCGGCGTAGTCACGTGCAAAGCGCATGTGCACAACATGGGCACCCGGAGCGCGACCGTCGAAACCGGGCAGCCATCGCACGACATCGTCCAGCTTGACCTCGACGCCCGCGAGTCGGTACACGTCGTGATGCTTGCGGAAAAAGCCATCGAAGAGTCTCTGCGCCCTTTCCGGCAGGTTTTCCCTCGAGGGATCTCCGTACACGGTCCAGAAATCGGGCATCAGGTCAAGGAACGGCTCGCGCTCGGCCGCGATACCGTCCGATTGGCCGGCCTCGAGCTTGGCGGCGCGCCTGGCGATTGCGGGCATCGAAAGAGCCGTGGCAAGCAGGGCGAGCGACTGGCGTCGACTGGGACTGAATCTCATGGGCCAACCTTCCGAATGGGGTGAGGATCCGCTGCCTGATCTTCTCGCAAGCCGACGGGCACGAATGTCGGCAAGTGGGCCGGTACCGCCGAGCGCGAGACGGCACCGGATTCCTCAGAAGCCGACCCCTGTAACCGTCAGGTGCTGGCCGATACCGGCGCAGTCATCATCACTGGTTCAACGTCTTCTCGATGAAGTCAACGATCTCAGCCACCGGGATAGTGAAGATGCCGGCGTTCCCAGCGTCGAACGCTTGCTTCCAGGTCGCATAGCCTTCAAGGTACTTCGGATCCGGCGCCGCGTTGCCCACGAGTTTGACAACACTGTCCTCGAGCGCTTTTCTCGAAACGGGAAAGTGCGGGAGCTCCCGGGTCGCACCATCAGGCACGCGAGGGTTCTTGACCTTCACTCCTGTGACGCTGATGTGATAGATGGATCCAAGCTTGGCATCGGATTCCACCTTGTCTATCAGCAGCGTGGAGCCCACTTCATTCGGGCGCGTGTGATATGACCAGACTTGGCCTGCAATGAATTCCTGAGCGTGTGCGTCAGACATCGCGAACAAAGGAGTGAGAGCGGCGAGGAGAAGGGCTTTGCGTCGAAACGTCATCGACCTCTTGGCTCCGATGGTTGTGGGGACGAACGATCTGTGGATGGTGCCAGGCTACCGCCAAGCTGCCGTTCGCGAACGGCTGGTCGTGGCCGAAACCGGCGCACGAGCCGCGCATTCCGGGCGGGCGCCGATCGTATTCATCATGGCTGCCGAGGAGCTTCCACCCAGATGGTCTGACCGGGATGGTGTCCTTCAACCGTCCCAAGCGTGCCGTCGTCCATTTGCAAGTCGGCAAGGCTGTAATCGAACCGACTGAGGTTCGAGCGCCGCAGCTGGACGTACTCGGCCTCGGAAATCACGTCGCTGCCGCACCAGATTGCATCGTCGCCGTCCGCGCGGCGGAGAGCTTCGGCGAGGCCAGCGGAAGTGGTCGCAACAAAGACCATCGGAGTCTCTCGTAGGTGTAAAGCCAGCAGTGTGCCAGCCTGCTCGAAAGCGGACGGCCGCGACAGACAGCTTCTGGCCGACATGAGCCGGACGGCTCATGGACCTGCCGACGGTCCAATTCGACGACCTGGTCGACGAATCCACATCAGCCACCCAAAGAGCGCAGCCAGCGAGACGAATGCAACGCTCTGACTCGCCTGGTGCATGCGTCTCTGATCGTCGGTGACGTAGAAGACCTTTCCTTTCAGATTGAGCGTGGCCGGTCGTGCGGTGCTCTGGACACTGTTGCCAGCGGCGAACATCTGAGATTCCTCGTGCCTGGCCACCTGCGAGGCCACCAGGAAGACGACCAAGGGAACGACCTCGAGCCATTTGGCCCAACGATGTGCGGTCTCCGTCGCTTGATTTACTGCTGAGGCCATGTCTAAGGTTATGTCCCGAATTACGAGCCGATCTACGAAGTAGAAGCCGTCCTTCTCGACGGAGTAGTTGTAGATCTCGGTCATGGCCCGTCGATCGATCGGGCTCGGCAGCTTCCTGAACAACGAGCTTGGGTCGTAGTCGCTGGGCACTGCGAATTTGATCTTGTACTCGATTCCCATGATCTCCGACTCCTCTCGTGGCGGGTTAACCCGTGCACAACCAGTGTGCCCGAAAGCAGCCGAACGCGACCGACCGGACCTGGGCCGAAAAGCGTCCTCGAAGGCCGTCGTCAGGTCGTTCGTAGGGTCACGCCTGTGCGTCTGACCGCTCTGCGCAGCAGAGCCGAACGTCGCGCCCGACCGTCCAGCGTCGGAGGTCGACTCTGCGGAATCACGTTTCAGCTTCACTCAAAAATGCCTGCGCGGCGCCTCGAAGAGTATCGAAGCGCCGGATTGCCGATCTTGACCCGCGATCCTGCTCATAGACCTCGAAGGCATCGGGGGTCTCCACGAAGTACTGTCCGTCGTAGGTCTTCGGTTCGAAGTGGTACCAGTCCGACGGCCGCCCCTCGGCCCGGGGCGCATCAAATACCTCCCGAGTGGCGAAGAGCTGAGCAGTCGAGTCTCGTCTCCTCCAAGGCGAGCGACGATTATTCGGTCCAACGTATAGATGCCGGTCATCTCGAAAGCCTACCCCAAAGCTGCCCCTGGCGAACGCCGGCTCTTGGGCCGCGTGCCGCCGCTGGCGGCCTCACTCATCGCAATGCTGACGCCACGGTGCGAACCTTTGTCGAGCCGATCCCGCTGCGCTGTGGCGGGCATCTGCAGCGCGGCGACAGTGGCCGACGTGCGTTCCAGCGACGACCACCTGACTGCCCTATGGCGACCGGATCGGCGTCCGGGCGACGGGCACCGCATGGCCGCCCTCGGCCGCCTTCAGCGGCCTGGCGAAGGGCGGCCGGAAGCTGACTCCCAGAGCCCGGGTTTCATCGCACCAGCCGGCTCGTCAATGCGCGGCGACGCGCGAGGCGCACGCCGGCCGCCAACAGGGCAAGGGCCATCAGGCCGGTCGTGGACGGCTCGGGCACTGCGCTGAGGTTGACCACGAAGCCGTGGTCGATGCCGTCATCGTTCTGGTAGGAGCCCACGGCCAGCCCGGCATTGTTCAGCCCGTAGATCAGGGTCGAGCTGCCCAGGGCGAACGTCGTGATGCCCGCGCCTGCGGCCTCGACGAAGCCGACCTCCTTGCCGTCGGTGTCGAAGGCCCAGCCACCGAGGTCGCCTTCGTCGTTGATCGCCCGGACACGCAGATTCGTCAGGCCATCGAGCACGGAGAAATAGGTGGTCACGCCGCTCACGCTGTCGAACAGCAACGATCCAGCGCTTTGGTTCAGGCTCCCGACGGCGACGCCGCTGTCGTTGACACCCTGGACGACTGTGAATTCCCTCCCGGCGGGCGGTGCAATCGTGGAGAGCCTGTCGCTCTGAGTATCCAGTACGAATCCTTCGGAGCTGCCGTTCGCGGCATAGGCGACGCCCGCGACGTAGCGGCCGTTAGCCGAGATTCCCCGGAACAAGGTCTGCGCCTCGCCTTCGATGGTGAACGGCGTCAGGACGCCCGCCTGGTAGAAGAACGAGGTGGTGCCGTCGGAGCCCACCGCGAGTCCGTCGTTGCTGATGCCAGCGACGTAGCCGGGCGAGCCGGGCAGGTTCACTATCGTGACCTTCCCGTGGTCGTCGATGAAGCCGCCCTCGTCGTCGGCGCCAACCAGTACGCCGTGGTCATTCACGCTCCACGGTGCCGTGGACACTGAACCTGGCACCGTGTAGGGCGTGATCGAATTGGCCGACGCGGCCATCGAGGCGCACGCGAGTGCCACCATGGCGGCGGCGGCCGTAAGCATGTTGTATTTCATGGTTCCTCCCCGGGGATGATTCTTCGTTGCGCTAACTGCGCCTGCACTCGTGGTCTGCGCCTGGTCGCGGCGGCTTGAATTCTAGTGGCACGCCGAACGGCGACGGGCAAGGAATTCACCGGGCGGAGGTTCGAGCCGGACGACGCGCGGAAGCCGGCGCCGTCCGACGCAACTGGGAAGTCTTGATCAGGCTGTCTGCTGAGCATCGAGGCGAGCGGGAGGTGCTGCCACTTTCTCCGAAGCGGACACCCGCGGACGACCGCTTCTGGGCCGACCACTGACTTCCACCGGTGGCTCGTGACAACGCCACACTGACGAACTACATTGCTGAGCATGGCAACACCGCCCAGAGTCTATCCAGATCCGGAGCTCGACTCGTTCACCAAGAACGTGCGAGCCGTCTGTGGGGCATTGCTGGGTGTTCTCGTTGTTGCGGGCTTCTGGCTGCGCTGGGGGCCACTCAGCGCGACCGAGGCCATCCTCGCCCTGCTGGTTTCAGTTCTCGTATGCGTCGTTGGGGCGATCCGCTATGGCGACTCGTTCTGGTACGCCTTCCTTGAGACCTTTCGGTACCGCTGAGGCCCGGCTGGCCCGAGTGGGGACGGCCCCCGAGATGACCTTCGCATACGACCGCTGCGCGGCCGGGTGTTGACCTGAGAAATCCGGTGCCTTCTTCGAGCCCGCGTTTTCAAAGCGCTTTCCTTTCAAGTCTGAATTTCCTGACGCGCTCCGGACGGGTGCCTGACTCCGAAACGCTCGACGAGAAAGTCGATCGCGCTGCGAAGCTTGGCGGTCGGCCGTCGGTCAGGAGCGTAGACGAGGTGCATGGGCGTGGGCCGGAACGACCAGGCGGGCAGCACCGGCCGCAGCCAGCCTGCGGCGAGGGCCTCGGCAAGTGCGTCTTCCGGCTGCAGCACGATGCCGGCACCGGCGATGGCGCCGTGGCGAAGTGCGTCGCCCTGGTCGGCAGTGAAGCGGCCAGTGACCGACACGACGCAGGTCTCCCCGCCGGGACCGACCAAGTGCCAGCGGTCATGGTGCCGCCAGTAGGTCAGGCCAAGACAGGCATGCTCGACCAACTCGCGCGGATGTTGCGGCGCACCGCAAGCTGCAAGATACGCAGGTGAAGCAGCAAGAATGCGGCGATAGGGCTGCAGCGGGCGGGCGACGAGGCCATCATCGCGCAGGTCGCCAATCACGACGCCCAGTTCATGACCCTGACGCACGCGCTCCTCGGGGCGGTCATCGAGTGCCAGGTCGACTGTGACCTGCGGGTGTGCGGCCAGGTAGCCGACAAGTGCCGGCGCGAGGGCGCGAGTGCCGAAGCCCACCGGTGCGACCAGCCGCAGAGCGCCGCGCGGCGCCTTCTGCAACTCGTGGGCGCTCGCCTCGGCCAGTGCCACGCCCGCCAATGCCGCACGGCAGCGCTCGAGGTAGAGCTGGCCGACTTCGGTGAGCTGGTGGCGGCGCGTGGTGCGGTGTAGCAGGCGAACGCCGAGCCGATCTTCGATCGCGCGCACCTGCTTCGCGACCATCGTGGCCGAGACGCCGGAAGCAGCCGCGGCGGCCGCGAAGCTGCCGCCCTCGACCACGCGCACGAACATCTCCATGCCGGCGAGTTTGTCCATGATTCAAAACCTCCGGGTTGGGAATGTCAGCAATCCTCGCACGTTTATCCCGCGGGCGATCGAGCGGAGACTGGCGGCACGCTTGGCACGTCGCCGGGCCCGAATCAAGGAGATTGACATGCCCATCCTTCGACTGGAAATGCATCCTGGCCGCACGACTGAACAGAAGCGCGAGTTCGTGCGCGAGGCCACGCGCGCGACGGTGGAAATCCTGAAGTGCCCGCCCGAGAGCGTGGACATCGTCATCACTGAAGTTCCGCGCGAGGCGTGGGCCAAGGCTGGCAAGCTGCTCGCGGACGGCTGAGGGATGCTGTGATCGCGTGCACTGTCCGGCGCTGCCGACCTCGGTCGGCGGCGCCGGGGGACGACTACCGGTTCATACCCATCTGCAGGGACGCGGCCATGCCGCAACGCTGGTCGCGGCGGAGGATCTCCAAACGCACACGACGCGAGACTGCGCTCGCGTCCGGGCTGGCGGAGGCGTACGTAGACTCGAGGGGACCAGATCCGACACACGCCCGCAACGCGTTGTTCATCTCCACCTTCGGCTGAAGGTGATTCGTTCAAATCAACGTACCGCGAAGCGGACACTCGCGAATGCCCGCTGTTGGCCGGTAGCGGCGTTTACCGCGCTGCGAACCATCTTTGGAGGTCGGCCATCTCACGCCAAATCTGGATCGGATCCGCCTTGATGGCGATAGGCTCGGCGGACTCATCGAACTCGGTCAGCAATTGGGCCATTGGTTCGCGGTGCTTCGGCGACAACGCATCCCAAAACGCGCTGCGATCGTCACTCAAGAAAAGCAGCCGCAGCGCCTGGCCGCCAACCTCTGCCCAGGTGTACAACCCCTGTTCGTAGTAGTCGAGTAACGATCGATACTCAGCGATCTGGTTCATTCTGACATCCAAGAATCTGCCACGAAGCGGACGGTGGCGACTGGCCGCTTCTGGTGCCGTTTGGCGTCTGCCAAGCCGGTCCATCAGAGCTGGAAGTGACGCCGCATCCAGAGCTTCGAATCCATCTCCCACTGCGTCCAGAGCATGTGGCCCAGCTTCGGATAGACCAGATAGTCCTTGGGCGCATAGATTTCGTTGAATACGGCAAACCCGATATGGGGCGGGCAATCGTCGTCGAACAGGCCAGTTCCCATGAGCACCGGGCAACGAATTCGCGGCGCGAGATTGACCGTGTCGACAAGGCTCATCGCGCGGTAGACGTGGTCCCATGTCAGGCCATGAAGACGATCCACATGACCTTGCAATTCCCACCGGTACACATCCCTGATCCGCATATGGTCGCTGAAATCGCCGAGGTAGGGCGATCCGGCGATGCATGCTTTCACAATGTCGGGATACAGCGCAGCAGATGCAAGCGCCAGACCGCCCCCTTGGCTGCCGCCCGCTACAGCTATTCGAGAGCTATCCACTTCGGGTCGGGAGCTGAGAAATTCGAGCGCCCGTCCGCAATCGAGATACATCCCCTTGTAGACGTAATGTTCGGGATCGTTGATTCGATAGCCAAACAGGCCGGGAATGCCGAAGCCGGGGTTTATGACGTCGGTACTGCGCCCCTGGCCACGCACGTCGAGTGCCAAATGGATGATGTCGTCGTCTTCCTGAAACCACTCCGGATTCTGGGCAACGGAATATCCAGGCACATTCAGTACGGCGGCATGGCGACCCGGCTTGGAGGGCACGATGTACCAGGCCCGCACGGTCACATCATCGAACGAAGCCATTTCAACCGAGTAAACCCGATGGGTGGGTGTGCTGCGCCCCTCGTCCAGCACGATCTTGAACTCTGGTCTGACGCGGGAAAGTTCACCAAGGGCGCGCTGCCAGTAGTCCTCGAAGTCGGCGGGGCGATTGTGGACCGGTTCAATGAGGGTAGGAGCGACACCGAACCAGAAAACGTGTTGCCCGTGCCTGCCAGCCTGACTGTAGCGTGCGATGACTTGATAGAACCCGGGCTGGAGTCGTCCGAGGTTGAATCGGCAGGCTTGAACGCCGCCGCGGGTCTGGACTAGCGACGAGCGCGCGAAGATCGGCGCATGGAAATCCGAAACCACCTCGACGTCAAGGTGCAGCTTGACGCCATCACCGGCGCGGCTCTCAATTCTGAGATCGAAAGCGGCATCGGATTCGATGGGGAAGATGTGATCCGCTGGAGCAAGTACCTCCCTGACGTCAACGGCAGCAGGAGATTCGTTCGTGAGCAGTTTGACGATGTCTTCGTTGACGCCGCCGGTCCACCAGTGCCCGTCCACCCTCAACGCCAGTCGATTGGGCTGACCCCACTTCAGGGCCGAAGGCGGCAAATGGAATTCGGCTGGCTGACCGGCTGCCTTGTTTCGCCCGACGAGCCGGCCGTTGCAATAGACGGTCACTTCGACCGCCACCATCCTGACGCACAGGCGCAGTACCCTGCCACGCAACTCGGGCGGAAGCAGAACATCCTTTCTGAGCCAAGTGATCTCGCCATTGCGCATCCCCTGCCCTTCCCAGGCAATGCCCAGATTGATGGGCTTCCACGCGGGGCCTTGGACCTCTGCAACCTGGAGATCTGCCTCGTCACCATAGTGCACGGCCCAATCAAAGTCACACAGGCTGTCCTGACCGGCGGTGAACAGGGCCGGAGCAGACCCTAGCACCGCGTCCTGCGCTCTCGCACGCGGCACGAAGGCGGGCATCAGGCTGCCGCCGCCGCCGAGTGCGGCGAGTCGCAACAACAGTCGACGGCGATGGCTGTTCATTGTGTCGATTGCTGGCCGTGTCGGGTGTGGTCGCATCAACCGTGACTCCTTTTCGCTGGGGTACGCTAAGTATTCGCCGCAGATCCGGATTTGCCGGGCCGCGATCCTAACGCGTCGGTCGCCTGACACTCTACGACACGCTTGTGATCGAGCAAGACGCGATCGGAACGGCTGGTCAGGATCGAAATCCGGTGCCCTAATGCGATGGACAAGCTGGTCACGCCAGGCCTGTCGAGCCTGCTTCCCGCAGATTGCCCGGAGCGACTCACTTCAGCAGACTCCCAAGCTGTACTGGGCGGGGCACCGAGTTCGAGGAGGCTGCGCCGCTGAGCACCGCTTCGACGCTGAAGCTCTGGGTTGCTGCCATTTCGGTGGACACCCCGTGACCAGCCGTTCGCGAACTTCCGCTTGTGGCCGACTGCGGAAGCTGCGCTTACCCAGCTCGCCGCATATGGGCACCATGTAGGCACCAGAGCCCGATTTGGGAGCCAGAAAGACGAAAGGGTCAGCAACTGCTTCGTTGCTAACCCTTGAATCTCTTGGTCGGGGCGGCGGGATTCGAACTCGCGACCCTTTGCACCCCATGCGACGACGAACACCGCCGAGGCGCTCCGATGAACCTACGACCGGTGACGGCAGCCGATGCGCTTTTCCGTACTTTTTCCGTACCCCCAAGAAAAAAGCACCTGGCGTCGCCGCCAAGTGCTTGATTCCCAACGTATTTGTTGGTGGGTGGTACAGGGATTGAACCTGTGACCCTTGCCGTGTGAAGGCAATGCTCTACCGCTGAGCTAACCACCCTATAACCGGTTGTCCTGACATCAGGACAGCCTTGGATTATGCCACAGCTTCTTGCTGTTGTGCACGCCAGACCGTCTTTCCGCCGCTGGCATTGTCGATCTCGCCCAACACCCGCTCGTGGTCGCCGAGCTCGGCCTCGGTGGCGACGAGGATGGGGAGCACGAAGGCGGCGAGGTCGACCGGGCCGCCGATGTCGCCGATGCCGCCGCGGCTTTCCTCGGTCATGTCCATCACCAGCGAGTCCTGGCCGCGGGTCAGGCGGATGTAGACCTCGGCGAGCAGGTTGGCGTCGATCAGCGCGCCGTGCAGCGTGCGGTTGGTGTTGTCGACCTCCAGGCGCTTGCACAGGGCGTCCAGCGAGTTGGACTTGCCCGGGAACTGGTCGCGCGCCATCGCCAGGGTGTCGGTGATGGCCGCCACGTGGGTGCTGAACTTGGGGCGGCCGCAGCGGCGCAGTTCCTCGTTGAGGAAGCCGACGTCGAAGCTGGCGTTGTGGATGATGATCTCGGCACCGCCCAGGAACTCCAGCACCTCGTCGACCACATGCGCGAACAGCGGCTTGTCGGCGAGGAACTCGTCGGTCAGGCCGTGGACCGCCACCGCGCCCTCGCCGTTGCGGCGCTCCGGGTTCAGGTAGAAGTGCAGGTGGCGGCCGGTGAGGCGGCGGTTGTCCATCTCGACGCAGCCGATCTCGACCATGCGGTCGCCGCTCTCGGGGCTCAGGCCGGTGGTTTCGGTGTCGAGGAAGATCTGGCGCATGTCGGTTCCGTGGGGTGCTGGTCGGATTCTCGCAGGAGAACGGGGCCGTCGCGGCGCGCGGCGCGTGCCGGCCAGGCCGCCGAAGGCGCGTCAGGCCGCGGCGGTGGCCGGGCCGCGGGGCTGGCGCATGCCCCACCAGAACATCAGCACGCCGGCGACCACCATGGGCACGCACAGCCACTGGCCCTCGCTCCAGCCGAAGGCCAGCAGGTGGGTGGCGGGGTCGCCGACCAGCGTGGTCTTGTCGCCGATGAAGTCGTCGGGGGCGCGGAAGTACTCGGCGACGAAGCGGAAGAAGCCGTAGCCGATCAGGAACAGGCCGGAGACCTGCCCGCGGCCGCGCTCCTTCTTGCCGAAGATCCACAGGATGACGAACAGCGAGAGGCCCTCGCCGAGGAACTGGTAGACCTGCGACGGATGGCGCGGCAGGTCGGAGCCGGACTCGGGGAACTTCATGGCCCACGGCAGCGACGCGTCGGCGAACCGGCCCCACAGCTCGCCGTTGATGAAGTTGCCCACGCGCCCGCTGGCCAACCCCAGCGGCACGCACGGCGCGATCAGGTCGGTCACCTGCAGCCACGGCCGGTGGCGCTGCCAGGCGAAGAACGCCATCGCGACGAGCACGCCCAGCATGCCGCCGTGGAACGACATGCCGCCGTTCCAGACGGCGACGATCTCGCGCAGGTGGTCCGCGTAGTACAGCGGCTTGTAGAAGAGCACGTAGCCCAGCCGTCCACCGATCACGACGCCCAGCACGCCGTAGAAGAGCAGGTCCTCGACGTCGCGCCGCACCCAGCCCTCGCGGGCGAACCAGGGGTAGGCCGAACGCTTGCCGGCCAGCCACACGAACAGGCCGAACGCGACCATGTAGGTCAGGCCGTACCAGTGGATCGCCGGGGCGAAGTCGTGGCCGAACACTTGCCAGTGCCCCAGCGACACGGCCACGGGATCGATGTGGGGATGTTCCAGCGCCATCTACTCAACTCCTTGAACAACCAGCGATTGTCGCTGTTCCGGATGTCGCTGCCGTTGCGCCTGTCAGCGCCCTTGCGAAACGCGTGCCCGACCGTGTCGCACATGCTGCACGAAGCGCTCCACCACCGGGGCCGCGCCGGCGCGCCAGACCAGGCTGGTCTCGCAGCGCAAGGCCTGCCCGGGCAGCCCGCTCACGCGCGCGTAACGCACGCCGGCGCGCTGCAGGTGCGTGAGCGACTCCGGCACCCAGGCCACCCCCATGCCGCCGGAGACGAGGTTGACGATGGTCTGCATCTGGATCGCCTGCTGCGCCACGCGCATCGTCGCGCCGCCCGCGTGGTACGCCGAGACCAGCGCGTCGTACAGCGAGGGGGCGATCTGGCGCGGGAAGATCACCAGCGGCTCGGCCCGCACGTCGCGCCAGCGCAGGCGCGGCATCGCGCCCGCGGCCCCGGCCGGACCCGCGGGCGACGGCCAGGCGGCGTGCCCCTCGGGCAGCGCCATCACCATCGCCTCGTCGATCACGCGCAGGTGCTCGAAGCCGGGCGGCACGGCGCCGGGCGCGTGCAGCACGAAGCCGGCATCGACCTCGCCGGCCGCGAACAGTTCCAGCTGCACGTCCAGCGTCGCCTCGCGCAGGCTCAGCGCGACGTCCGGATAGGCGGCGCGAAAGCCGCTCAGCCATGCGGGCAGCGGGCCGTAGGTGACGCTGGAGACGAAGGCCAGCCGCAGCTGGCCTGACAGGCCCGCGGCGGCCGCGCGCACCGCCGGCGCCAGCGCATCGGCGCCTTCCAGCAGCTTGCGCGCCAGCGGCAGCAGCACCGCGCCGGCGGGGCTCAGCGCCACGCGGCGCTGGCTGCGCTCGAACAGGCGCGCGCCGAGCGCGGCCTCCAGGCGCTGGATGGCCTGCGTCAGCGGTGGCTGCGTCATGGCCAGGCGCGCCGCGGCGCGGCCGAAGTGGCATTCCTCGGCGAGGACGGCGAACTGGCGCAGTTGGCGAAGGTCGAACGGGGCATCGGTCATGGTGGATCATTGATTCACAAAACGTATCAATCGAGCACGATGAATCTATTGGACACGCATTTTGCCGCGCCGGATACTCCGGTCTCGCCCGTTTTGCGAAGACTCCAGGAGACCGTCATGTCCGCCAGCAACCGCCGCTCGAAGAACATCACCGAGGGCGTCGCCCGCGCCCCCAACCGCTCGATGTACTACGCGATGGGCTACCAGGAGACGGACTTCGGCAAGCCGATGATCGGCGTGGCCAACGGCCACTCCACCATCACGCCGTGCAACTCCGGCCTGCAGCCGCTGGCCGACGCCGCCGTCGAGAGCCTGAAGGAATTCGGCGCCAACGCGCAGCTGTTCGGCACGCCCACCATCTCGGACGGCATGGCCATGGGCACCGAGGGGATGAAGTACAGCCTGGTCTCGCGCGAGGTCATCTCCGACTGCGTGGAAACCTGCGTCGGCGGCCAGTGGATGGACGGCGTGATGGTGATCGGCGGCTGCGACAAGAACATGCCCGGCGGCATGATGGGCATGCTGCGCGCCAACGTGCCGGCCATCTATGTCTACGGCGGCACCATCATGCCGGGCCACTACAAGGGCCAGGACCTCAACATCGTCAGCGTGTTCGAGGCCGTGGGCCAGTACTCGGCCGGCAAGATGAGCGAGGAGGACTTCTGCCAGATCGAGCGCCGCGCCATCCCCGGCCCGGGCTCGTGCGGCGGCATGTACACGGCCAACACGATGTCGTCGTCGTTCGAGGCGCTGGGCATGAGCCTGCCCTACTCCTCGACGATGGCCAACGTCGAGGGCGAGAAGATCGAGAACACGCGCGAATCGGCGCGCGTGCTGGTCGAGGCGGTCAAGGCCGACCTGAAGCCGCGCGACATCGTCACGAAGAAGTCCATCGAGAACGCCGTGGCCGTGATCATGGCCACCGGCGGCTCCACCAACGCGGTGCTGCACTTCCTGGCCATCGCCCACACCGCCGAGGTGGAGTGGACGATCGACGACTTCGAGCGCATCCGCAAGCGCACGCCGGTGCTGTGCGACCTCAAGCCCAGCGGGCAGTTCCTGGCCATCGACCTGCACCGCGCCGGCGGCATCCCGCAGGTGATGAAGCTGCTGCTCGACGCCGGCCTGCTGCACGGCGACTGCATCACCATCACCGGCAAGACGGTGGCCGAGACGCTGGCCGACGTGCCCTCGGTGCCGCGCGCCGACCAGAAGGTGATCCGCACGATCGCCAACGCGATGTACGCCGACGGCCACCTGGCGATCCTGCGCGGCAACCTCGCCACCGAGGGCTGCGTGGCCAAGATCACGGGCCTGAAGAGCCCGGTGATGACCGGCCCGGCGCGGGTGTTCGAGGACGAGCAGTCGGCGCTGGCCGCCATCATGGCCAACAAGATCGTCGCCGGCGACGTGATGATCCTGCGCTACCTCGGCCCCAAGGGCGGCCCCGGCATGCCCGAGATGCTGGCCCCCACCGGCGCGCTGATCGGCCAGGGCCTGGGCGAATCGGTGGGCCTGATCACCGACGGGCGCTTCTCCGGCGGCACCTGGGGCATGGTGGTGGGTCACGTCGCCCCCGAAGCCTACGAGGGCGGCACGATCGCGCTGGTGCAGGAAGGCGACACCATCACCATCGACGCCCACCAGCTGCTGCTGCAACTGCACGTGGCCGACGACGAACTGGCGCGCCGCCGCGCCGCCTGGAAGAAGCCGGCGCCGCGCTACACCCGCGGCGTGCTGGCGAAGTTCGCCAACCACTCGTCCAGCGCCAGCTTCGGGGCGGTGCTCGACAAGTTCGAGTGAGTCCGCCGCCCGCGAAACCCCAAGGCACCTGCGGGTGCCTTTTCTTCTGGACAATCGCGGCATGAGTTCGTCCGCCCCGCCGCCATCGCCCGTCGACGCCGACCCGATGCCGGTCGCGCCGCCGCAGCCCGACTTCGAGCTGTGCTGCGGCAACGGCTGCGACCCGTGCATCTTCGACCTGCACGACCTGGCGATGGACGCGTACCGGCAGGCCTTGCGCGCCTGGCGGGCGCGCCATCCGGACGCCGCGGCCTGACCCGCGCGTGGCGGGGCGCGTGAGCAAAGTCTCCGCGCACCGGCGCCGTTTCCTCGCGCCGCCACCGGTGAATGCTCGTGCGCGACGGCCTACGCTGCGTGCATGTCCAACCCCCTGATGAACGCCATGCGCCCCGTCGCCCGCCTTCGCACCCTTGTCGCCACCACCCTGATGCTGTCCGCGTGCCTGCGCGCCGGCGCCGCCCCGGACGAGCCGGCAGCGGCCATCGCGCTCGTGCATGCAGGTGCGACAGGCTACGCCGTCGATGCCGCCACCTACCCCGCCGGTCGCTACCTGGCGGTCACCTGTGAGAAGTCGGCCTGCGCGCTGGTGCCGGCCCAGGTCTCGATCGGCCCGCGCGACGTCGCCACCCACGACGGGCCCGAGTCGCTGCCGGTGCTGCAGTCCGACCTGAAGACGCACGCGCTGTTCCTGGTGCAGGGCGTGCCGGGCCTGGCCGCCGGCCCGGTCCAGACCTGGTACGTCAACGAACGCTTCCTGGCCGCGCCCGATCCCGCCGCGATGGCGCCGGCGCGCCGTCGCCTCGACCGGACGGTGCCGATCGCCGGCGACACGGTGCAGGTGTCCGGCCACTGGCTGGAGGGCGTGGATCCCGAGTGCAGCGGCCCCGGCTGCCCGACGCGCGCGCTCGCCTGGAAGGTACGCTTCGGCCCCACCGAGCGCACGCTGGCCACGCTGTGGCCGGACGCCATCGTCGGCGAGCAGGGCATGCTGGGCGTGGACGACGTGCTGGTCTGGGTGGGCGACCTCGACGGCGACGGCCAGCCTGACTTCGTCATCCGCCCGCAGGCGCGGCCCGACTTCCTGGCGCTGTCGCTGTTCCTGTCGACGCAGCTGCGCGTCGGCCACCCGTGGCACCCGGCGGCGAAGTTCTACTACTGGGATCCCGCCAATCCGGGCTGCTGAAAGGCGCGAGCGCGCCAGCGTCAGTCGAACAGGGCCTCGACGGCCTCGCTCCACTGGCGCGAGCCCGTGGACCAGGCCGGGGACAGCGCCGCCTCGGGCAGTCCCCGCTGGCACCAGCCCTGGCGCCGCTCGAAATCGAACGCCGCGTGCGGCGCGTCGTTGATCAGCAGCAGGGCCTTGCGGCCGTCGTCCGACCAGCCGATCTCGAGCGTGCAGGCGCGGTCGCCGTCGATGACGTCGGCCACCACGTAGACCAGCAGCGCGTCCTGCACCGGGTTGCCGTCCTCGACGTCGGTGTCGACCGCGTAGAAGCAGCCGGTCTCGCCGTCGTCCTCGAACACCGTCGCGTAGCGGCCGGCGGGTGAATCGGCGTCGACGACCAGCGGCTGGCCGACCGTCCAGGTCTCGGTGGCGGCGATCTTCAGGGGCATGCGGCCGGTCTACTGCTTGGGGCGGGTCTTGCCGTCGCGGTGCTTGTGCAGGTGGCCCAGGCCCATGGCGTCGATGTTGCGATCGTGGCGGTCGCGCTTGCGCTCGGCGTCCCGGGCCATGGCCTTGCGCTTGGTCCAGCCGCTGGCGTCGGACCAGATCCACCAGACCACGGCCAGCAGGAAGGGCAGCACGAACTTCCACAGGTCGCCGGTGAACTCCCAGTTCCAGCCGCCCATCGGGCCCCATTCCATCAGGTTGCAGATGACCAGGATGACGCCGACGACCACGAAGAACATGCGAGTACCCCTGCCCTGACGCCGCCCGGCGCTGGAGCACGGCCTGGCGGCCGCTGCGACCTGCGCGGGAACGCGTCCGGTTTCACGTTGAAAGGACGAATCGTCTCAATGTAGCAGCAACGCTGCACCGGGCGCGACCGCGCGGCGGGCCCGCGGGCCCGCGAACGTCAATTGTTCTCGGACAGCTGGTCCAGGATGGCCGGGTTCTCCAGCGTGCTGACGTCCTGGGTCACCTTCTGGCCCTTGGCGATGTCGCGCAGCAGGCGCCGCATGATCTTGCCGGAGCGGGTCTTGGGCAGGTTGTCGCCGAAGCGGATGTCCTTGGGCTTGGCGATCGGGCCGATCTCCTTGCCCACCCAGTCGCGCAACTGCTTGGCGATCGCCTTGGCCTCGTCGCCGGTGGGGCGCGAGCGCTTGAGCACGACGAAGGCGCAGATGGCCTCGCCGGTGGTGTCATCGGGGCGGCCGACGACCGCAGCCTCGGCCACCAGCTCGGTGCACGACACCAGCGCCGACTCGATCTCCATCGTGCCCATGCGGTGGCCGGACACGTTGAGCACGTCGTCGATTCGGCCGGTGATGGTGAAGTAGCCGGTCTTGGCGTCACGAATCGAACCATCGCCGGCAAGGTAGTAGCCCTTGAGCTCGGCCGGGTAGTAGCTCTTCTTGAAGCGCTCCGGGTCGCCGTAGATCGTGCGGATCATCGACGGCCAGGGCTTCTTGACGACCAGCAGGCCGCCGGTGCCGTTGGGCACGTCGTGGCCCATCTCGTCGACGATGGCCGCGGCGATCCCGGGGAACGGCAGCGTGCACGAGCCCGGGACGAGAGGCGTGGCGCCCGGCAGCGGCGTGATCATGTGGCCGCCGGTCTCGGTCTGCCAGAAGGTGTCCACGATCGGGCAGCGGCCGCCGCCCACGTGCTGGTGGTACCACTCCCACGCGGCCGGGTTGATCGGCTCGCCCACCGAGCCCAGGATCTTCAGGCTGCTGAGGTCGTAGGACTTCGGGTGCACCTTGTCGTTGGCCTCGGCCGCCTTGATCAGCGAGCGGATGGCCGTGGGCGCCGTGTAGAACTTCGACACCTTGTGGTCCTGGATCATCTTCCAGAACCGGCCGGCGTCGGGGTACGTGGGCACGCCCTCGAACACGATCTCGGTGCCGCCGAGCGCCAGCGGGCCGTAGGTGATGTAGGTGTGGCCGGTGACCCAGCCGATGTCGGCCGTGCACCAGAAGACGTCGTCGGCCTTGAGGTCGAACGTCCACTTGGTGGTGAGCATCGCGTGCAGCAGGTAGCCGCCGGTGGAGTGCTGCACGCCCTTGGGCTTGCCGGTGGAACCCGACGTGTAGAGCAGGAACAGCGGGTGCTCGGCACTCACCCATTCCGGCTCGCAGGTGGCCGCGGCCGCGGCCGTCAGCTCGTGCATCCACAGGTCGCGCGACGTCCAGGGAATGGTGCCGCCGGTGCGCTTGTAGACGATGACGTCCTTGACCGCGCCGCAGCCGCCGAGCGCCAGCGCCTCGTCGACGATGGACTTCAGCGGCAGCGACTTGCCGCCGCGCTGCTGCTCGTCGGCGGTGATCACCGCCACGGCGCCGGTGTCCTCGATGCGGTCGCGCAGGCTCTGCGCCGAGAAGCCGCCGAACACCACCGAGTGCGGGGCGCCGATGCGGGCGCAGGCCTGCATCGCGACGACGCCTTCGACCGACATCGACATGTAGATGATGACCCGATCGCCCTTCTTGATGCCGCGCGCCTTGAGCGCGTTGGCCATGCGGCAGGTGCGGTCGAGCAGTTGCGAATAGGTGACACGGGTGACGGCGCCGTCGTCGGCCTCGAAGATCAGCGCCACCTTGTCGCCCAGGCCGGCGTCCACCTGGCGGTCCAGGCAGTTGTAGGAGGCGTTGAGCGTGCCGTCCTCGAACCACTTGAAGAACGGCGCCTCGCTGGCGTCGAGCGTCCTGGTGAACGGGGTCTTCCAGCTCAGCAGCTCGCGCGCGTGACGCGCCCAGAAGCCTTCATGGTCGGCCTCCGCCTCGGCGCACAGCGCGTTGTACGCGTCCATGCCGCTGACCCAGGCGTTGGCCTGGAGTTCCGCGGGCGGGAAGTAGGTTTGCAACTCGTGCGGGGTGTGCTCTGCGGCGCTCATCGTTTCTGTCTCCTGGCGATCTGGAACCTGAAGGTCCCTTGTCTGATTCTGCAACTTGAAACCGGCGGGGGGAAGGCGCTTGTCCGGCACGTGACCCGCGGGGCTCACGTTAGGACTCCGCTCTTACCCTACCCTGACGAGGGTCGGGCTCCCTACAATCGGCTCGCCGCCTCCCCCGACCCCCAACACCACTCAGGGCCCCATGACCCCGCAAACGCCGCCTCCCCGCCTTCGTCCCCTGCCGCGGCTGATCTTCGCCAGCCGCTGGCTGCAGTTGCCACTCTACCTGGGACTGATCCTGGCGCAGTGTGTCTACGTGGTGCACTTCTGGGCCGAACTGGTACATCTGCTGCAGGCCACCTTCGGCGATGGTCATGCACTGCAAATTCTCGTCCAGGGCATCGCCTACCACCCGGCGCCGAGCGAAACGGGCGTACCGCTGGCCGAGGTCACCTCGCTCAACGAAACCGTCATCATGCTCGTGGTGCTGGGCCTGATCGACGTGGTGATGATCTCCAACCTGCTGGTGATGGTGATCATCGGCGGCTACGAGACCTTCGTGTCGCGCCTGGACCTCGAGGGCCACCGCGACCAGCCCGAATGGCTGGACCACGTCAACGCCTCGGTGCTGAAGGTCAAGCTGGCCACCGCCATCATCGGCATCAGCTCCATCCACCTGCTCAAGACCTTCATCAACGCCAGCGCCTACGACGCCAAGGTGCTGATGTGGCAGACCCTGATCCACCTCGCGTTCCTGCTCTCGGCGATGGCGCTGGCCTACGTGGACCGGCTGCTGCCGCAGCACGCGCCGCCGCACTGAGTGCCCGACGCCGGCGCTGCGGAAACGCCGCGGCGGATAATGCCCGACTGCCCCCAGCAACCCGGCCAGACACCATGACGACCATCCTCAAAGCCGACGACCTGATCGAGAGCGTCGCCGCCGCGCTCCAGTACATCAGCTACTACCACCCCGCCGACTACATCGCCCACCTCGCGCGCGCCTACGCCCGCGAGGAGAGCCCGGCAGCCAAGGACGCGATCGCGCAGATCCTGACCAACTCGCGCATGAGCGCCGAAGGCAAGCGCCCGATCTGCCAGGACACCGGCATCGTCAACGTGTTCCTCAAGATCGGCATGGACGTGCGCTTCGAGGGCTTCAAGGGCTCCATCGCCGACGCCGTCAACGAAGGCGTGCGCCGCGGCTACCTGAACCCGGACAACGTGCTGCGCGCGTCGGTGCTGGACGACCCGATCTTCACGCGCAAGAACACCAAGGACAACACGCCGGCCGTCATCCACATGGAGCTGGTGCCGGGCGACAGGATCGACGTCACCGTCGCGGCCAAGGGCGGCGGCTCGGAGAACAAGAGCAAGTTCGCGATGATGAATCCGAACGACAGCGTGGTCGACTGGGTGCTCAAGACGGTGCCGCAGATGGGCGCCGGCTGGTGTCCGCCGGGCATGCTGGGCATCGGCATGGGCGGCACCGCCGAGAAGGCGATGCTGATGGCCAAGGAATCGTTGATGGAAGACATCGACATGTACGCGCTGCTGGAGCGCGGCCCGGCCAACAAGCTGGAAGAGCTGCGCATCGAGCTCTACGAGAAGGTCAACGCGCTGGGCATCGGGGCGCAGGGCCTGGGCGGCCTGACCACCGTCCTCGACGTCAAGATCAAGACCTACCCGACGCACGCCGCGTCGCAGCCGATCGCGATGATCCCCAACTGCGCGGCCACGCGCCACGCGCACTTCGTGCTCGACGGCTCCGGCCCCACCTACCTCGCCGCGCCCAGCCTGGACCTGTGGCCCGACGTGAAGTGGGCGCCCGACTACAACAAGAGCCGCCGCGTCGACCTGAACACGCTGACGCCGGCCGAGGTGGCCTCGTGGAAGCACGGCGAGACGCTGCTGCTCAACGGCAAGATGCTGACCGGCCGCGACGCCGCGCACAAGCGCATCCAGGACATGCTCGCCAAGGGCGAGCCGCTGCCGGTGGACTTCACCAACCGCGTCATCTACTACGTGGGCCCGGTCGATCCGGTGCGCGACGAGGTGGTGGGCCCGGCCGGCCCGACCACCGCCACGCGCATGGACAAGTTCACCGAGATGATGCTGGCGAAGACCGGCCTCATCGCGATGATCGGCAAGGCCGAACGCGGCCCGACGGCCATCGAGGCGATCAAGAAGCACAAGTCAGCCTACCTGATGGCCGTGGGCGGCGCGGCCTACCTGGTGTCCAAGGCGATCAAGTCCGCCAAGGTGCTGGGCTTCGCCGACCTGGGCATGGAAGCCATCTACGAATTCGACGTCGTCGACATGCCGGTGACGGTGGCGGTCGATTCTGGCGGAACGTCGGCGCACATCACGGGGCCCAGGGAGTGGCAGGCGAGGATCGGCAAGATCCCGGTGGCCGTGGCCTGAATTTCGCCGCCTCCCGAAGGCCCGCCGGCGCTTGCGCCCGCGGGCTTTCTTCATGGGCGACCCGGGGCAGCACGGCGGGCATCTGCCGGCTGGCGATCGACCGTCGGCAGCGCTCGCACCGGTCAATCCACCCACGCCGGGCGGTGCGTCCCGGGCGGCATCGACGGCAGGCGCCACAGCGGCGGCGTCTCACCCATGTCCGCCGCATGCCGGATGCCGACGAGGTGCCCGAAGCCGGACGGCTCGCTCATGAGAAAGCGTGCCGGCACGCCCTCGGATCGCGGCACGTCGAACCCGTTGGCGACGCGGCCCAGTCCGCGCAGCCAACGGCCGACACCGGCCAGCGACACCTGCACGTGCCAGCTGCCGCCCTCGCGCTGCTGGCGCATCAGCGCCGCCTGGACGCCGAATGCCAGGAGGAAGCCCGCAGAAAAGTCCAGGATCTGGATCGGCAGGGCCTGCGGCGTCTTCGCACCGGCCGCCGCGGCCTCGGCATGGTTGAAGCCGGTGGCGGTCTGCACGAGCGAGTCGAAGCCGCGCCGGCCGGCCCACGGACCGGACGGGCCGTAGGCCGAGAGCGATGCGGTCACGATGCCCGGGCGAAGCCGGGCCAGCGTCCGTGGATCGAAGCCCCGGTCGGCGAGACCGCCCGGGCGATATCCCTGCACGAAGACATGCGCGCCGCCCACCAGGGTACGCAACGTCGCGCGACCCGCCTCGGACTTCAGGTCGACATGTGCCGAGCGCTTGCCCCGACTGAGCTCCGCGATCGCATCGACATTGGGCAAGTCCGGGGAATTGACCATCAGGACGTCGGCACCGTGCGCCGCGAGGGTCCGGCAGCCCACGGGGCCCGCGAGAATGCGCGTGAGGTCGAGGACGCGCAGGCCGGTGAGCGGTCGCATGGTCGCCTGCAGCGCCGGCCATGCAAGCGGCGGCGTTTCGGTGTCGTCGTCGAGGCGCTCCAGGCCGACCGGCAGCGCGGCGATGGCGGCCGACTGGGGGTGGCGATCCCACTCGTCGAAGCTGCGCACGGCGGCGACGACCAGCCCGGCCTCGGCGGCCGCCGTCTCGAAGGCTTCGGCGGACCAGCGCCGCAGCGCCGACGTGACGGCTGCGCGCTCGGTTTCCGGGCCCGGCGCGCAGCCCAGCAAACGCAGGGCGCCGTCGCGGTGATGCGCGAAATTGGCGTGGATGCGCACCCAGCCGCGCGCGCCCGCGTCTTCGCCGCAGGGGTACAGGCCGGAGATCCTGTCCCAGGTCGGTGGCGTGACGCCGTCGATCGAGAACCAGGCGGCGCACTCGGCGAGCGCATGCGCGCGATCGACGGCGACCTGCTGCCGGCCCTGGCCGCGCACGTGGCGCACTTCGGCGGCAGCCAGCGCCGCGGCGGCGAGGCTGGCCTGGGCGGCGTCCCCGACCGCGAAGCTCGAAGGCAGCCCGGGCGCCGATCCGCGCAGGTCGAGGTGCGGCAGCGCCGCGTCGGGCAGGCCGGCATTGCGCCAGAGCGCGGTCAGTGCGGACAGGGCACCGGCGGGTACCGCCGATGGCTCGACGGTGTCGGGCGGACGCGAGTTCGAGAGCGTGGACATGGTCAGGCGTGCTGATGCGATGACGTTCATTTCACGTTGACGGCATTCCGCGCGTCAAGATTGATCGGCTCGATCAACGCCGGATTGCGCTATCGTGGCCGACCTCGATCACGCAACCCGGTGACCGGGTGACATGCCGGCGAACGCCACCGACGAAGGAAGGACCTGCCCGACGATGGATGACTGGATGACGGCCGAACAGGCGGCGACCGCGCTGGGCGTGACGCGTTCCACGCTCTACGCCTACGTCAGCCGCGGCCTCGTGCGCTCGGCGCCGACCTCGGGCACGCACCAGAGCCGCTATCGTCGGCGCGAGATCGAGCGCCTGGTCGTCGAGCGCGACCGCGCGCGCAAGCCGGCGATGGTGGCGCGCGCCAGCCTCGACTGGGGGCGCCCGGTGCTCGACTCGGCGTTGACCTTGATCGAACAGGGCCGCCTGTACTACCGCGGCCGCGACGCGATCGAGCTGTCGCGCCATGCCTGCCTGGAAGACGCGGCCGCCCTGCTTCTCGACTGCGATCCGCGCGACCTCGCCTCGGGGCCGCCGCCACGCGTCGACCGCTCGGTGCTGCGCCAGCTGGAACGACTCGATCCGGTGCAGGGTTGCACGGCGGGCTTCGCCTGGCTGCACGGCCTGGATGACGGTGGCGACGCGCAGGACGCGACCGCTTCGTCCGCCATGGCGTGCACCCGGCTGCTGCGCCTGATGACGGCGGTCGTCACGCGCCGCGTGCCCGCGCGAACGCCGGTGCACCGCCAGCTCGCGCGCGCATGGCGGCTCGACGAACGCGGCACCCAGCTGGTCCGGCAGTCGCTGGTCCTGTGCGCCGACCACGAGTTGAACGCCTCGAGCTTCGCGGCACGCTGCGTCGCGTCCACGGGTGCCGATCTCGGCGCGTGCGTCACGGCCGGCCTCGCGGCGCTCTCCGGCACCCGCCACTGCGGCATCACGGCGGCGATCGAAGCGTTGTGGGCGCGTTCGCTGGCCGCCCGCCGCAGCGCAATGGCATTCGATCGGCTGCTGGACGCGTACGACAGCCCCGGCACGTCCGACGGCGCGGGCGTTCCGGGCCAGGCCGTGCCTGGCTTCGGCCATCCGCTGTATCCCGACGGCGATCCGCGCGCCCAGGCGCTGCTGGCGGCGATACCGCGGCAGGATCGCAACGAACGCCTGATGGCGGCCGTGCTGGCGCGCAGCGGCATGCACCCGTCGATCGACTACGCGCTCGTCGCTCTGCGGCGCAGCCTGGGACTCGCGGAAGGCCATGCCTACCGGGTGTTCGCGCTCGGCCGAACGGTCGGCTGGCTCGCGCACGCGATCGAACAGCGCCGCGCCGACGTGCTGATCCGGCCGCGCGCGGCCTACACGGGCCGACGTCCGCCCGAGGTCGCTGCCGACGCGGCGGCGACGCAACCGTCCTCGCGCATCGTTCGACGTCGTTGAGGCGGGGGACGCCGAGGCGGAGGCACGTTGTAGACTGGCCGCCTCGTTGGACGTCGAGGGTTGCGCATGCATCTGCAGTGGCTCGTGCTGGGGTTGGTCCTGGTGATGATCGCCTCCGATCACTTCGTCCTGTGGCGAGCCTTCAACAAGGAGGCGCGCGTCGACGCCACGAAGGCCCGGCACGCGCTCTGGCTGCGCGGCGCACTGCTGATGTGGGCCGCCGCGGGCCTGGTGCTGTGGCTGTGGATCGCCACCGGCGTGCCGGTGGCGTCCGTCGGCCTCGGCCTTCCCGCAGGATGGCGCCTGTGGGGGCCGCTGGTTTTCGGCGGGGCCTTCGTTGCGCTGCAGGCCCGCGGTGCGGTCAAGCTCTCGCGCCCTGCTGCGCCGAGCGACAAGTTGCGCGCCCAACTGGGCGGCGTGGCACCGATATTTCCTCGCACGGCGCAGGAGCTGCCTGCGTTCCTCGGCGTGTCGGTGACGGCTGGCTTCTGCGAGGAAGTGCTGTTCAGGGGCTTCCTGATCTGGGCGCTGCAGCCGCTGGTCGGCCTGTGGCTCGCGGTGGCGCTGGCGGCCCTGCTGTTCGGCGCGGCCCACGCGTACCAGGGCGTCGCCGGAATGATCCGCACGGGCCTGATCGGCCTCGTCTTCACGGCGATCGTATTGCTGAGCGGATCCCTGTGGCCGGCCATCGTGCTGCACGCCGCGGTGGATGCGATGGGCGGCCTGACCGCGTGGCTCATCCTGCGCGATCCGGCGCCGAAGGCGGCAACTGCGGCAGCGTCAAGCCTGTGAACGCTTCACGGCGAATCGGCAGCTTCGAAGAAGCTCGGTTCACTGCTTCGAGGGAGAATGCATGCCTGCCCGGGCGCCCGCTTCGCCGAAGGCAATTTCGGCAACAAGGCGGTTGACCTGACTTCTAGGGCAACGTGGACTCGGCACTTGTGTAGATCGTCCCAATTGCCGTTCTTGTATTGTCCCTGAGCGATTGCAGGTAATCCACGTTGCCGAAAAGTGCGGATACCGTCCTCGCATCCTCTGTCGAATAGCTTGAGAGCAGCGCGGACACAGCGGGGTCATCGACTGGCATGGTCTGCGACTGCAACTGAACCTCGGCAAGCAGATCACTCACGAAGGCCTGCACCCGTCCGGTGAAATCGGTCGCTTCAGCCTGATAGCGGGCCAGCCCGGCAGGGTCTCCGGCTGCCGTATATTGATCGATGATCGTTTGGTCGTCTGCCAGGAAAGCGTTCACCATCTGCGCGTGGGTTTCCGCCGCATAGGTCTCGATCTGGGCAGTGGTTGCGTAAGTGGCGACAAACGACACTGTCTGTATGGAATTCCCACTGACAGTCACCGTCGCGCTCGTTGGTGAATATGTGATCCCGGAGGATCCCGCCGGCGTCACCGTGTAATCGCCAGGCATGAGCGATGAATACACACGGATTCCGTCTGGCCCGGTGAGGCCCTTCGACGAACTCATGCCAGTCAAGTTCACGGCCACCTGCGCCAGCGGTGCCCCTTGCGACTCCGTCACCTCGATCGACAAGGCGCCGGCTTGCTGACCTGTTCGATTGCTGCCAGACCCTCCGCCGCACGCGGCAAGCAAAGCGCAGATCAAGCACGCTCCCAATCTGCGCATATCCACCTTCTCAATCGATGCCGATGTGGCAGCCCGCGTCATCAAATCCGTATTTCCAAATTGAATTCTCATTGTAGTGGTCCCGCACTGGAATCAAGGCAGCCGAACTGGCTGCATTTGGTCAGTCACCGCGCCACAACGCCGCGTGCCGCGCGTTGAATTCCGCGCCAGGTTGCCCGGCGTCAAACCGTGCTCCCACAGCCACTTTCACAATGGGTTCGCCGGGTGTCCGACCGTGACGGCGCGCGTAACGCTCGCGTAACGCCCTGCTGAGTACAACGGGCGCAGGCGTCGGCGCACGGCTGCGCATGCAATGCCGTACCGGGCCGCGGACGGTTGGCGAACAACATCGACAGGGAGGGAGAGCACATGAACAGCCGCTGCTATCGTCTGGTGATCCAGCATGCGACGGGGCGACTCGTGCCGGTCCCGGAATGTGCCCGTAGCCATGCCGACAGCGGCGGCGGCCAGCGGCCCGGCCGGCCTGCGGGACGGCGCGGCGCGGCCGGTTTGCGACCGGCCGCGCTGGCCCTGGGCATCGCGCTGGCCTGGTCGTCCGCCGTCCAAGCGAACCCCGCCGCCCCGGTCGTCGTCAACGGCGGCGCCACGTTTTCCACGGCCGGCAAGCAACTGACGGTCACCAACACGCCGGGCGCCATCATCAACTGGGGATCGTTCTCGATCGGCGCCGGCGAAACCACGCGCTTCCAGCAGAACAACGCCGCCAGCGTGGTGCTGAACCGGGTCACCGGCCGCGACCCGTCGGCGCTCCTGGGGTCGCTCACCAGCAACGGCAAGGTGTTCCTGGTCAACCCGAACGGCGTGATCTTCGGGGCCGGCAGCCGCGTCGACACCCAAGGCTTCCTCGCCTCGACGCTTTCCATGAGCGATGCCGATTTCCGTGCCGGCCGCCTCGCCTTCGCGGGCGACGGAGGCTCCATCCAGGCCGCCGGCCGCATCGATGGTGGCAGCGGCGATGTCACGCTGGTCAGCCCGGACATCGTCCAGCAGGGCGACATCGCCACGCGCGGCGGCTCGGTCGTGCTGGCCGCGGGACGCAAGGTGACGCTGGCCCAGTCCGGTCTCGACGGCATCACGTTCGAGGTGCAGGCCGCCGGCGACCGCGCCGTCAACCTGGGCCGGATCAGCGGAGGTGCCGTGGGATTGTTCGCCGGCTCGCTGAGCCAGCAGGGGCAGGTCGAGGCGGTCGGCGTCGCGCGCGAGGGCGGACGCATCGTGCTGAAGGCAATTGCGGACACCACGCTGACCGATGGCAGCACGACGTCGGCCTCCGGCTCGCGCGGCGGACAGGTCGTGATCCAGTCAGGCGCGACGACGGTGGTGCGCGGCGACGTCGAAGCCACTGGCGCCACGGGCACCGGCGGTGCCATCGATGTCCTCGGGCACGATATCGGCATCGACGGCAATGCGACGCTGTCCGCGTCCGGCGCCACCGGCGGCGGCCGCCTGCGCGTCGGCGGCGACCTGCACGGCGCCAACGCCAGCCTGCCCAACGCCGACACCACGCTGGTCGGCGCGGGCGCGACGCTGAACGCGGACGCCACGGGGCGCGGCAACGGTGGCACAGTGATCGTCTGGTCCGACCGCGCGACCCAGGCATTCGGCGGGGTCAGCGCGCGCGGCGGCGCTGGGGGCGGCGACGGCGGCTTCGCCGAGGTGTCCGGCCACCAGCACCTGGACTTCCACGCGCGCACGGACCTGTCGGCCGCGCGCGGCCGCGCCGGTACCCTGCTGCTGGATCCCAGCGACGTTCTGATCTCCAACGCCGCGGACTCGCCGGCCGACCTGACGCCCTTCGAGGCGCCCGGCACCAGCCCCGGCGACACGGTGGTCGGCGGCTTCACAGGGCCGTCGCAGGTGTCGTGGACCACTGTCGACACCCTGTTGAACAACGGCAACCTGGTCATCACGACCAGCGGCAGCGGCGGTTCGGGCAACATCAGCCTGGCCGACTCGCACACGCTCGCGAGCCCGAACTCGCTGTCGCTGCTGGCGCACAACGACATCACGCAGCAGATCGGGAGCACCCTGGTCAACAGCGTGGGTCACGGCGGCCTGACGATGGTGGCGGGCTGGGACGAGAGCAGCGGCGTCGAGACGCCGACCGCGCTGGCAGGCATCGGGCACATCAACGCCGGCGGCCTGGAGTTCAATGACACCATTGCGTTGACGGCGGGTAGCGACATCAGCCTTTGGGGCACTGCCACTTCGCGCCAGGGCGATATTGCGATCACTTCCGGCACCGGCAAGCTGGCGCTGCACAACGCCGGCGGCAGCACCACCAGCCTGGTCGCCGCCGGCATGGTGACGCTGGCCGTGCCCGCAGGCATTGAATCCGAAGCGGGCAGCGTGGGCCAGGTGCCCGACGTGATCGCCGACAAGCTGACGGTCACGACCGGCGGGCCCGTGGCCTGGAACACGACACTCGCCGACACGGTGCCGCTATACGTGCAGGTCAACAAGCTGGACGTCACGCTGAACGATCCCGGCAACACCACCTATCCCGAAGGTCGCTTCGCCACGCTTCCCGGCGCCGGACCGCTCGAACTGACCCACGCACTGCTGGGCCGCAGCAAGCTTCTGACGCTGCAGTCCTGGGGCGACGTGGTCGTGAGCGGGACGGTCGACCTTGTCGATCCTTCCTACGGGGCCACCATGGAGATCGATTCGCTGGCACCCGACGTTGGCGTCACCTTCACAGCCAGTTCATCGCTCGGGCCGATCGGCTACCTGCGCATGACGACGGACAACCTGCAGATCGACGGTCCCTTCGCCCCGTCCGGATTGCTCGTGCTGCAGCCGTTCACCGCGACGCGCGGCATCGACCTGGGCAGCGAGGACCCCACCCGGCTCAGCATCACGAGCGACGAATTCTCCCGCATCACCGTGGGTGAATTCCAGTTGTTCGGCACCGACGTGCATGTCAGCGCGCCCATCAGCAGCGCGACGGTCGGCGTCCTGCAGACGGGCACGCATGTGCGGGTCGATGCGCCGCTGACGCTCAGCGCCCCGACGAGTCTGATCGATTTCAACGCCGACACGGTCGACATCAACGCGCAGGTCAGCGCCGGTACAGAAGGCATCATGCTGGGCCGCAACACCGGCACGCGGGCGGGCGATCCGAACTGGCCGACGTACCTGGTCGGCTTGCCCGACGGCGTGGCCAAGCCCGGCAACGGCGGCATCGAACTGACGCAACACGAGATCAGCCTGCTGCACACCACCGGCGCGGTCTACATCGGAGACGCGTTCAACAGCGGCAGCGTCATCACGAACCCGCTGCACGTGGTCGGCCCGGTGGACATGACCGGGGTCGCGCACCAGCTCTACCTGACCGGCACGACCGTGCTGGAGGACGCCGGCGCGAGCATCACGGCCGACGAACTCGCGGTCGTTGGTCACTCGCAGGTCTCGTTCGGTGGCATCAACCACGTCGGCGTCTTCACCGCCGCCACGAAGGACACGGCGGACCTGTCGTCGATCTACTTCCGCGGCGACACCCGGGGTTACCAGGTCGGTGCGACTACCGGGGTCTGGTTCAACCAGTCCGGCGTGGACAGCCTGGGCCAGGTCACGCTCGTCTCCGAAGGCGGCAGCATCACCCAGAGTGCCAACGCGCCCATCCAGGCGCGCCAACTGGTCATCGGTGCACACAACGTGGCACTGAACGCGCCCGACAACGTCGTGGGCATGCTCTCGCTCGCCATCGATACCGACCCCGCGGCGAGCTCGCTCGGCGCGATGACCGTCGACTACACGCAGAACAGCGTCCTGGCCGGCAACACCGCGCTCCTGGTCGACAACAACGCCGGCGTGCGCACCGGCGCGCTGACCCTGCGCGGCGACATCCCGGTCGTGCTCTCGGCGAACCCTTACGTGTTCCAGGGCGCCACCGCCGACACGCCCATGATCACGAAGGTGCAGGGCAGCCTGTCGGTGTCCGCCGGCACGAGCCTGTCGGGCATCGGCACCGTGGACGTCTCGGCCGCGGATGGCACACTCAGCGTGTCCGGCACGCTGCAGCCCGGCGTGCACTATCCCAACGCCGATGCGCTGGGCACGCTCAAGGTCAACGGCAACCTCGTCCTCGGCCCGACAGCATCCGTCGAAACGCGCCTGCAGGGCAGCACCGCCGGCCAGTTCGACCAACTCGCCGTCACGGGGGCCGCCACGCTCGATGGCGCCCTGACGGTCTCGTCCAGCCTCGCCACCCCGACGCTCGCCGCCGACGTCCCGATGGTGACCTTCGGCAGCCGCAGCGGCGCCTTCGCCACGCTCACGCTGCCCACCGGGATCGACCACGTCTACAACGCCAACGACCTCACGCTGTACCAGGGCGCTGGCGGTGGTGCCAGCATCTTCTGGGACAACGATTCCGGCGACGGCCAATGGACCACCGCCATCAACTGGAGCGGCAACGCGCTGCCGGCCGCGGCCGACGCCGTGACGATCAACGCCGGTCCGGGCTCGGGCGTGACGCTGGCCAGCGGCGACCAGGGCATGACGTCGCTGCTCGTCGCCCACAAGAACCTGAGCGTCACCGGCGGCAGCCTGAGCGTCTCGGGCGCGTTCACGATGACCGACGGCAGCCTGACGATCGCGCCGGGCGGGCGCGTCAACGCGAACGGCACGACGGCGCTCGACGCCCTGATCGTCTCCGGCGGCACCCTGGCAGGACACGGTGCCATCACGGCCAACACGCTCGACTGGTCGCGAGGCGTCATCTCGGGCAACGCCGACCCGATGATCGAGATCGGCGGCAACGCCACGATCCACAACACGCTGGGCGGCTCGCTGCAGCTGGACGGCCGCACGATGTCGGTGGGCGGCACGTTCACCGTCGCCGGCTCGGGCTGGCTGGACATGCTGGACGGCGCGCACCTGTTCGCGCTCGGACCGACCGTGCTGGACACGAGCGGTGCGCAAGGCACGTTCTTCGGCATCAACAGCATGGCCGGCGCGCCGTCGTCGGTGAGCTTCGCCGGCGGCATCACGAAGACGGGCAGCGAAGTCTTCGACATCGCCGTCGCGGCCGACACCACGGGCACGGTGCACGACACGCAGGGCGGGCTCGTCTTCGACGCCGGCTTCGTCGCCGCCTCCAGTGGCGGCACGCACAACGGCACCAGCTTTGTGGCGGACGCGGGTGCCAGCATCGAGTTCGCGCGCGGCACGCACTACGCCAACGGCAACGTCACGTTCGGCGGCGCCGGCCAGGTCGTGTTCCGCGGCAGCGCCGAGCTCACGGCCGTGCAGGCCAACACGGCCACGAACACCGGCGCGATGCTGGTCGAGCAGGGTGCCATCATCAGCGCACCCCTGACCAACCAGGGCACGCTCACGCTCGTCGACAACGTGGTGGCCAGCGGCGGCCTGACCAATGCCGCCGGCGCCACGCTGGCACTGGGCAGCGCCGACATCACGGGTGGCCTGTCCAACGCCGGCACGGTCAATGTCGGCCCGGGCAACTCCAGCGTGAGCCTGCTGGGGGGCCCGAGTGGCGGCAACAGTGGCGCCCTCCACATCGGCAACGGCGCCACGCTGACCGTCAACAGCGCAGTCACCAACGCCGCGACCGGCTTGATCGACGGCACCGGCACGCTGGCCCTGGGCAACGCCACACTCACCAACCACGGCACGGTGGCGCCGGGCGGCGACGGCGCGGCCGGCACGCTGAGCGTCACCGGCAACTACCTGCAGGCCAGCGACGGCCGGCTGTCGATCGACCTCGGCGGCACGGGAGCGGGGCAGGCCGACCTGCTGGCCGTCAGCGGCACGGCGGTGCTGGGCGGCCGGCTCGCCGCGACGCTTCTGCCCGGCTACACGCCCGGCGAGGACATCGTCCCGGTGCTGAGCTTCGGCAGCCGCAGCGGCAACTTCGACACGTTCGCCCTGCCCACAGCCTTCGGCCACAGCTACGGCCCGAACCAGCTGAGCCTGACGCACAGCAGCTTCACCGGCGTCTCGTGGGACAACGACTCCGGCGACGGCCTGTGGACGACCGCGGCCAACTGGAACACCAACACGCTGCCCACCGCCGCCGATCCGGTGCTGATCCACGCCGGCGCGGGCGCCCAGGTCGATCTCGTGTCCGGCGATCAATCGGTCGCCAGCCTCAGCGTCGTCGGCAAGGTGCTGCGCATCGACGGCGGCAGCCTCAGCGTGGCCGGGGAGCTCACCAGCGACTCCAACCTGATCATCGACGGCGGCACGCTCAACATGAACGGCGGCGCCCTGTTGCACGACGTCTCGCTGCGCAACGGCACGCTGGCCGGCAGCGGCTTCATAGGCATCGACCACGGCCTGACCTGGAGCGGCGGGCACATCGCCGGCAGCGGCACCGTGACGCTGGGCTACGCGTCCAGCAACCTCGTGGGCGGGCCGGTGACGCTCGATGGCGCGCTGCTCAACCAGGGCCAGTTGCACATCGCCGCCGACAGCGTCGTCAACGGCGGCCAGACACTCACCAACGTGGGCACCCTCAACATCGACAGCGCCGCCATCGGCGCGCGCATCGACAACCAGAGCGGCGGCCTCGTCGACGTGACCGGCTACACGACCACGCTGTCCGGTGTGGCCTCGCAGCTGGGCGCCACCACCATCGAACCCGGCGCGACGCTGGTGATCCATTCGACCGGCGCCCCCGGCTACGACGGCACCAACGCCGCGGCCTTCGACATCGCCGGCACGCTGCAGGCCCTGACGCCGCTGAGCGTCAACCACCTGACGCTGGAGTCCACCGGCATCGTCGGGGCCTCCAACGGCCAGGCGCAGGCGTGGGCGATGGTTTCTGCGGCCGATGCCACGTTCAACGGCGGGCTGGTCAACGCCGGCGCGCGGCTGCACAGCTACGACGCGGTGATCAACGGCGTGCGCATCGACCATGCATCGGTGGGGATCGATTCGACGATCGACGAGTACGGCGACGCGACGCTGAGCGCCGCCACGCTGTCGACCTACGCCGCATGGAACCTGCACGGGGGCCACATCACGCTCGACGCCGCGTCGACGATGGGGACCAGCACGCTCAACGTGATGGGCGCGGGCACGCTGACGGGCTCTGCATCCTTGCCGTACGCGAACATCTTCGGCGGTGCGACGCTGACGCTGCAACCGACGGCGGCAGGGCAGACCCTGGGCGGGGCGATCAGCAATGCGGGCACGCTCCGCGTCGCCGCCTCGAGCGGCCTGACGACGTTGGCAGGGACGGTCACCGGCGGGACGCTGGAGGTCGATGCTGGCGGCAACCTGCAGGTCAACAGCGGCAACAACCAGTTTTCGGCGACCAACCTCGCCGGCAGCCTTGGCTTCGGCCCGGCTTCCAGCGGAAACGACCTCGGCGCGTTGACCTGGACCAGCAACGGCACGTCGCTGGCCCTCGACAACGCCGGCCTGGTGGCGAGCGCCCAGTCGCTGGACTGGCGCGGCGACACGCTGCTCACGGGCACGCTCCACGTCGCCCACGCCGCGCATGTCGACACGATCGGGCTGCTGCAGGGCGACCTCGTCGTCGGCGGCGCCACGACGCTCGGCAATCTCGACGTGCAAGGCCGGCTGATCGCCACGGACATCCTGCAGACCGGCACGGTGACGGTGTCGGGCACGGTCAACGCAAGCGGCACCTACACCCTGGCCGGAGGCTCGGCCCTGGACGCGGGTGCGTTGGGCCCCGGCAACGTGCATGCCGCGAGCCTGGTCAAGACGGGGTCCGATCCGGCTTCCTTGAACGGCTTCAACGCGGCACCCGTGACGGCGGATCACCTGGAGGTTGCGGGCGGGACCCTGACGCTGAACAACACGACACTGATCGCCAGTGGCCAGGTCGACGCCGGCGCCAGCGTCACGCTGGCCCAGGCCACGCTCGGCGGCACGATCGCCAGTGCCGGCGCACTGCAGGTCGCCTCGTCCGGCACCGCCAGCACCTTGAGCGGTACCGTCACCGGCGGCACGCTGGACATCGCCAGCGGCGCGGCGCTCAACATCACGGGCGCCAACAGCGCCTTCGACGCAACGCGCATGGCCGGCACCGCACTCAACGTGGGCTACGGAGCCGACGCCAACAGCCTCGGAGCCTTGAACTGGGTCGGCGGCAACATCGCCGCGTACGGTGGCGTGGCGGCCAGTTCGCTCAGCTGGAGCGACATCGGGCGCCAGCTCGGTGGCAGCCTCACCGGGCACATGACCGTGTCGGGCGATGCCCGCATCGCGGGCGGCACGATCGCCGGCAGCCTTGCCGTGGGCGGGGCCGTCACGATGGGCAGTCCCACCTTCAACCGGGGCCAACTGACCGCTCGCGACATCACCCAGACCGGCCTGGCCACCGTCGGGACCGGCAGCACGATCACCGCCACCGGGACCTACACGCTGGACGACCGTGCCGAGATCGACACGCTCGATCGGGGCGTGCAGGTGCGCGCCGGCACCCTCGTCATCCCCGGCACAGCCCGTGCACTGCTCGACGGCAACACCGGCCAGAACGCGTTCGCGGTCGACGACCTGGTCGTCGACGGGCAACTGGCGATGTTCAACGTCGGCATCACGGCCACCAGCGCGCAGCTGCATGGCGGTAGCCGACTGGCCCTCGAGAGAAGCTCGCTGGCAGGCACCGTGACCAGCGCCGGCACCCTTGCCATCGATGCCGACGCGGTGGCCAGCGCGCTGGCCGGTACCGTCACCGGCGGCACGCTGGACATCGCCAGCGGCGCGGCGCTCAACATCACGGGCGCCAACAGCGCCTTCGACGCAACGCGCATGGCCGGCACCGCACTCAACGTGGGCTACGGAGCCGACGCCAACAGCCTCGGAGCCTTGAACTGGGTCGGCGGCAACATCGCCGCGTACGGTGGCGTGGCGGCCAGTTCGCTCAGCTGGAGCGACATCGGGCGCCAGCTCGGTGGCAGCCTCACCGGGCACATGACCGTGTCGGGCGATGCCCGCATCGCGGGCGGCACGATCGCCGGCAGCCTTGCCGTGGGCGGGGCCGTCACGATGGGCAGTCCCACCTTCAACCGGGGCCAACTGACCGCTCGCGACATCACCCAGACCGGCCTGGCCACCGTCGGGACCGGCAGCACGATCACCGCCACCGGGACCTACACGCTGGACGACCGTGCCGAGATCGACACGCTCGATCGGGGCGTGCAGGTGCGCGCCGGCACCCTCGTCATCCCCGGCACAGCCCGTGCACTGCTCGACGGCAACACCGGCCAGAACGCGTTCGCGGTCGACGACCTGGTCGTCGACGGGCAACTGGCGATGTTCAACGTCGGCATCACGGCCACCAGCGCGCAGCTGCATGGCGGTAGCCGACTGGCCCTCGAGAGAAGCTCGCTGGCAGGCACCGTGACCAGCGCCGGCACCCTTGCCATCGATGCCGACGCGGTGGCCAGCGCGCTGGCCGGTACCGTCACCGGCGGCA
>CAYQMX010000004.1:149404-237393 GCA_964418745.1 uncultured Vitreoscilla sp. | reverse complement strand
GCCATCGATGCCGACGCGGTGGCCAGCGCGCTGGCCGGTACCGTCACCGGCGGCATCATCGACATCGCCCCCTCTGCCACCCTCGCCGTGGCCGACGGCTTCGTCAACACGCCGAGCACGCGCCTGCAGGGCAGCGGTACGCTCCAGGTCGGCAACGGCACGGGCACCCTCGTCAACCAAGGCACGCTCGCGCCCGGCTCCGCCGGCGCGCCGGGCACGCTCGCGATCAAGGGGAACCTCGTCGAGGAGGCCACCGGTACCATCGTCATCGGCGAGAACGGGGGCGGCTCGAACAGCCTGCTCGCGGTCTCGGGCACGGCCACGCTGGCGGGCGCGCTGCTGGTCACCGCTTCGGCCCCGTCGCTGGCACCACTGCCCGGCAACGGCTTCAGCGCCATCACCTACGCCTCGGAGATGGGAACCTTCGGGTCGATCGCGCTGCCGTCCGGCCAGCGCAGCTTCACGAGCCCGTCGAGCGTGGTGGTGGTCCCGATGGCCGGCATCACGCAGATCGGCTTGGCGGCCTTCTCGTTCGGCCAGTTCCAGCTGCTGATGAACCCGCCGACCCCGACCTTCGCCCGCAAGCCGCTGTTCCTGACGCACCGTCCCACCCCCATCTCAGGAGCGCTGCACGGCGTTCCCGTCGCCACACCGTGAATTCCGATCTTCATTTCCCTGGGCTCGCCCGGCAGGTCGCTTGTGCCTGCCTCGCGGCCGCTGCCATCGCGGCGCCGGCGCAGTGCGCAGCGGCGACGCCCATCGATGCGACGTTCGCCGTGCGCAGCTTCGCGATCGACGGCCTCGCCGCCTCCGACGATCCGGCGCCGCTGCTCGCGCGGCTGCAGCGATTCATCGGCGACCACGTGGCCGTGGCGGACCTGAACGACGCCACGGCGGCACTCGAAGCGACCTTGCACGACCGCGGTCGACTGGTGCGCGTCACACTGCCGCCGCAGGATCTCACCGACGGCGTGGTGCACCTGCGCGTGCAGCCCGTGATCCTGCGCAGGCTCGAGTCGTCCAACCCCGCGGTGCTGGACGAGCAGCGCCTCCACCGCCTGTTGCCGACCCTGGTCGAGGGCGAGTCGCCGGACCTCCAGGCCGTGGCGCGCAACATCGCCCTGGTCAACGACAACCCGGTGCGCCACGCGACGCTCAACTTCAGGCAGGCCGATGCGGGTGCGGCCGCGCCCGGGCAGGTCGACGTCGTCGCCACGCCGGAGCTTGCCGCGACGCCCTGGGTCGCGTCGCTGCAGGTCAACAACGAAGGGCCGGCCGCGCCGACCCACTGGCACTTGCAGGGCGTGCTGGCGTACGCCAACCTGTTCGATCTTGGCCACGTGGCCAGCCTGACATGGACGACGGCGCCGGGCGCGGTCGACGACCTGCGCCAGTACGGCGCCTTCTACACCTTGCCGTGGTACGACACCGGCGCCTCGCTCAGCGCCTACGCCTTCCGCTCGACGTCGCGTACCGGGGCGGCCGTGGCCGGCCTGATCTCGGTCAGCGGCAGCGGACGCTTCGCCGGGCTGTCGATGAAGCAGCGCCTGCGCGCGCCAGGTCCGTGGATCCCGGCATGGAGCCTGTCGATCGACGACAAGCGCTTTGACAATGGTTCTGCGGTGGCCGGACAGGCCGCCGGCGGCGTGGTGCGCTCGCGTCCCCTGACGGTGGGCGCCACGCTGGACCTGGATACGCCGAGGGTACGTGCCACGCTGGGCGCCCAGGCGGCGACCAACCTGACGGGCGGCGCGGCGAACAACGATGCGGCCTACGCCGCGTCACGCCAGGACGCGCACGCCGACTGGCAGGTCGTGCGCATCAACGGCCAGGCCTCGGTACGCCTTGATTCGGGCGCCGCGCTGGTGACGCATGCGTCGGCGCAGTTCACGCACGACGCACTGATCACCGGCGAACAGGTCGGGCTGGGGGGCTCGGATTCGATCCGGGCGCTGGAGGTGCGGCAGTTCAACGGCGATCGCGGCTGGCAGGCCAGTGCAGAGGCCTGGTCGCCCGAGTGGGTCGCGGGGCTGCGCGTGCTGGCCTTCCTGGATGCGGGCCGCGTGCACGAGGCGCGACAGGGAGGCGCACCGCGACCCGGGGCAGTCGCTGCGGGCCTGGGCGCGCGCTGGACGATCAACACGCGCCTGTCGCTGTCGGCCGATTGGGGGCATGTGCTGAGCGGCGTCGGCGGAATCCCGGAGAGTGCCCGCCGCGTCTACATCGCGCTGGACGCCAGGATCGACTGATCGGAAGCAGCCGATCGCATGTCGACGGATCGAACCTAGCCTTCCGGGCGCATTCGAAGACTGCTTCGGGCGACTGCAGGCAGACCCGGTCTCGCTGCCTCGGCTCGCCCTGTCAGCCCCCCGCCGCGCCCCCCGGCTCGAGCAACCCGGGCCCCTGCCCCCGCGACGCGGGCGCATCCGCCAGTTCCCCGGCACTGGCCGCCGGCGCCGACGACGTGGCCAACGAAGGAGACGACTGCGCACCGGGAACCACGCCCTCGGCCTCCGCCCCCCCCTGCACAGGCAGCACGCGCACCACCCGCTGCGGGAACGGGATCTCGATCGAATTGGCGTTGAACAGCCGCAGCAACGCCATGTTGACGTCCGACCGCACGCTGCCCGTGCCGTTTTCCGGGTCCGTGATCCAGAAGGTGACGGTCAGCTCGAGGCCGTCGGAGGCGAAGGCGCTCAGTTGCACCGAGGGCTGGGGGTCGACGATGATGCGGGCGATGCCGGGCAGCACGGCCATGATCTGCGGCACCAGCGCGTCGAGGTCGGTGCCGTAGCCCACCTGCACCACCGTGCTGAGGGCCACGCGCGGGTCGGCCAGCGTGGCGCTCTCCACGCGCTGCGTGATCATCATCTCGTTGGGCACGATGGACTCGCGGCCGTTGAGCGCGCGCATCACCGTGTAGCGCGTGGTGATGTCGGTGATGCGGCCCTCGAAGCCGTCCACCTTCACCGTGTCGCCGATGCGCAGCGCGCGCTCGGCCAGGATCACGAAGCCGCTGACGTAGTTGGCCGCGAGCTTCTGCAGGCCCAGGCCCAGGCCGACGCCGATCGCGCCGCCCAGCACCGACAGCGCGGTCAGGTCGATGCCCACCGCCGACAGCGCCAGCAGCAGGCCGATGAACACGAGCAGCGCGCGCACGACGTTGGACGCAGCCTTGCGCCATGACAGCTGCTGCCCCGTCGCGCCCTTGAGCAGGCGCGTCTCGATCGTCGACGAGATCCACAGGGTGACCATCAGCACGATGCCCGAGACGATGGCGCCCTCGAGGATCGTGGCCAGGCTCATCGTGCTCGAGCCCATCTTCCAGTGCACCTCGTCCAGCGCGTCGATGACCGACGGCAGCACGCCGGTGATCCACAGCACCACGCCGCCCCAGGCCAGCCAGGAGACGGTCTTCTCGACCATGCGCACCACGCCCGAGAGCGGGAACGCCACGCGCATCACGCGCATCGTCAGCCGGATCACCAGCAGCGACAGCAGGATCGGCACCACCACCTTGAACACGGCCAGCGGCAGGTGCTGTCGCAGGCAGAACATGCGGGCCATCCACACCAGGCCCAGCCAGAGCGCCGGGAACATGACGCCGTCGAAGATGCGGCCGCCGAAGATGATGGAGCCGTGGCGCGGCACCGGGCCGCGCAGCAGCCGCGGAATGGCCCAGGCGATCGGCAACGCCCCGGCGATCAGCAGCAGCGCGATGTAGGCATAGGGTTGCTCGGCCTCCCGGATGAGGGCGACGAGTTCGGGCGAAAACCAGTTTTCCATGCGGCGATTGTGCGGGAGCTCGGCGACGGCGAGCGCGACCAGGGGACGACCCCGGTGGCCCGGCCGGCGCCGGGCCGCTCCGGGCGGGGATCGGACCATTTTGGCCCGGACTGTCGAATCGGCGCCGTGCCGCCCGTCGTGGGAATGAAGCCGCGGTCGCGAACCGCCTTCGCATTCCCTTGCCCACCCACCCAGGAGCCGCCATGACCGAGACCGTCGATCCCATCCCGCACGGCATGCACACCCTCACGCCGCACCTCGTGTGCCGCCAGGCCGCCACCGCCATCGAGTTCTACAAGGAGGCGTTCGGCGCCGTCGAGGTGGACCGCCTGGCCGGCCCGGACGGCAGGCTGATGCACGCGATGTTGCGCATCGGCGACTCGGCGCTGATGCTGGTCGACGAGTACCCCGAGATGCAGGCGCTCGGCCCGCAGGCCCTGGGCGGCTCGGCGGTGACGCTGCACCTGGCGGTCGTCGACGCCGACGCCTCGTTCCGGCGCGCCACGGCCGCGGGCGCCACGTCGCGCATGCCGGTGACGGACATGTTCTGGGGCGCCCGCTACGGCCTGGTGCAGGATCCGTTCGGCCACCTGTGGTCGATCGCGACGCAGGTGCGCAACCTGACCATGGCGCAGATCGCGGAGGCGATGAAGACTCAGCCGCCCGTCGAGGGCTGCAGCCCGGCCGCGTGAGCGGGCCGGTGCGCGCGTCGCGCGACGCGCGCTAGCGGGTGCGCGCCGCGCGCGCCCGCTCGAGCAGCAAGGCCTTCTCGCGCTCGTTGGCCGTCAGCGCGGCCGCGCGCTCGAACTCGGCGACCGCCTCGGCATGGCGATCCAGCCGCACCAGCAGGTCGCCGCGCGCGGCGTGCAGCAGGTGGTAGCGCGCCAGGCGGCCGCCGGCGACCAGGCCGTCCACCAGCGCCAGCGCGGCCACCGGCCCGGCGGCCATGCTCACCGCGACGGCGTGGTTGAGCTCCACGACCGGCGACGGCGTGCAGGCCATCAGTTCGCTGTACAGCGCCACGATGCCCGGCCAGTCGGTCGCCTCCGGCGTGCGGGCCCGCGCATGGCAGGCCGCGATCGCCGCCTGCAGCTGATACGGGCCCGGCTCGCCCTCGAACTGCTGCGCCCGCGCCAGCGCCGCGAGGCCGCGGCCGATGAGCAGCGGGTCCCAGCGGCTGCGATCCTGGGCCAGCAGCAGGATGGGCTTGCCGTCGGCGTCCAGGCGGGCGGCCATGCGCGAGGCCTGGATCTCCATCAGCGCGACGAGCCCGTGCACCTCGGCGGCGTCGGGTGCCAGTTGCGCCAGGATGCGCCCCAGGCGCAGCGCCTCGTCGCACAGCGCCGGGCGCGTCCAGTCGTCGCCCGCGGTGGCCGCGTAGCCCTCGTTGAAGATCAGGTAGACCACCTCCAGCACGGCGGCCAGGCGCTCGCGCAGGCCGTCGCCCCGCGGCAGCTCGAACGGCACGCGCGCATCGCCCAGGGTGCGCTTGGCGCGCACGATCCGCTGCGCGATCGTCGGCTCGGGCTGCAGGAAGGCGCGCGCGATCTCCGCCGTGCTCATGCCGGCCAGCAGCTTCAGCGTCAGCGCCACCTGCGCCTCGCGCGACAGCACCGGATGGCAGGCGGTGAAGACCAGGCGCAGCAGGTCGTCGCCGATGTCGTTGGCGTCGTCCAGCGCATCGCTGAAGTCGGGCACCACGTGGTCGCCGCGCGCGTCGGCGTCGGCGCCCAGCTCCTCCTGCTTCGCGCGATGCAGCGCGAGCTGGCGCAGGCGGTCGAGCGCACGGTTCTTCGCGGTGGTCATCAGCCAGGCGCCCGGGTTGTCGGGGATGCCGTCGGTCGGCCAGTGCTCCAGCGCGGCGACGAGCGCGTCCTGCGCCAGTTCCTCGGCCAGGCCGACGTCGCGCACGCGCCGCGCCAGCGCGCCGATGATTCGCGCCGACTCCATGCGCCACACGGCGTCGATGGCGCGATGCAGGTCACGCGCCATGCGGGCCGCCTCCGACCGGCGGGCACGTGCTCATCGGGCGCCGGACGCGATCCGGTCGCGCAGCCGGGCCTCCTGCTCGACGACCTCCCGCGGCACGATGGCATCGAATTCCTCGGCCGAGAACACCGGACGGATCTCGATGTCGCTGTCACCGACGTGCGGGTTCGGGCACCGGCGCACCCACTCGACGGCCTCCTCCATGGAGCGCACTTCCCACAGCCAGAAGCCGGCCACGAGTTCCTTGGTCTCGGCGAACGGCCCGTCGGTGACGCTGCGGGTCGCGCCCGAGAAATGCACCCGCACGCCGCGCGACGACGGATGCAGGCCGTCGGCGGCCAGCAGGATGCCGGCATTGGCCAGTTCCTCGTTGTACTTGCCCATGGCGATGAACAGCCGCGGATCGGGCATCACGCCTGCCTCCGAGTTCTCGTTCGCCTTGACGATGACCATGACTCGCATTGGGGTTCTCCTGTCGTTGGACGATGGCGGGCGACGATCCGTCCGCCGCCTCCTGTTGCCACGACGAGCGGCGCGCCCGCGTTTCGACACCCGTGCGCCGGCGGGCCCACTTCTTTTCCGCCTGCGGGCAGAATCGCAGCCACCGCCACCGACCCAACCTCGCGAAAGCCGCCATGCAATACCTGCTGCTTGTGTATACCGATGCCGACCTGATGGACAAGCTGCCGGCCGAGCAATTCGAGACCGAGATGCGCGGCTGCCTGCAGCACGCCGACGCGCTGGCGGCCGAGGGCAAGGTGCTCGGCTTCCAGCAGCTGCAACCCCCTGCCACGGCCCGCACGGTGCGCGTGCGCGACGGCCGCGCCACCGTGCTCGACGGGCCGTTCGCCGAGACCAAGGAGATGCTGGCCGGGTTCAACCTGGTGGAGGCCGAATCGATGGAGGAAGCCGTGCGCATGGCCCACGCGCTGCCATGGACCCGGTACGGGGCGATCGAGGTGCGGCCGGTGGGCGACATCGCCGCGATGCGCGCGCGCGTGGGCGCCTGAACCCGGCCGCGCGCTACACGCCCGCCAGCACGCGCACGTGCGCGGCCGCGCTGCGCGCCAGGGCGCCCAGGTTGTAGCCGCCCTCGAGGCAGCTGACGATGCGCCCGCGCGCATGGCGCCGGGCCAGGTCGACCAGGCGCGCCGTGATCCATTCGTAGTCGGCTTCCACCAGCCCCATGCGGCCGAGGTCGTCGTCGCGATGTGCGTCGAAGCCGGCCGACACGAAGATCATCTCGGGCCGGAACTTCTCCAGCAGCGGCAGCCACTGGTACTCGACGATCTCGCGCACCTCGGCGCCCTTGGTGTAGGCCGGCACCGGCACGTTGAGCATGTTCTCGCCCTGCGGCACGCTGCCGCTGAACGGGTAGAGCTGGTCCTGGAAGAAGCTCACCATCAGCACGCGCTCGTCGTTGGCGATGATGTCCTCGGTGCCGTTGCCGTGGTGGACGTCGAAGTCGACGATGGCCACCCGCTGCAGACCGCGCACGTCCAGCGCGTGGCGGGCGGCGATGGCCACGTTGTTGTAGAAGCAGAAGCCCATCGCGGCGTCGCGCGTGGCGTGGTGGCCGGGCGGGCGGATCGCGCAGAAGGCGTTGTCGGCGCGGCCGTCCAGCACCAGGTCGGTGGCGGCCACCGCGGCGCCGGCGGCGCGCAGCGCGGCCGCGCGGGTGTGCGGGCAGGCGGTGGTGTCGGGGTCGACCGCGGCCGGCGCGCCGTCGGCCGCCACGCGGGCGAACACCTCGTCGAGCTCGCTCAGGTAGTTGCTCGCGTGGGCGTGGGCGAGGTCCGCCAGCCGCGCCGGCGGGGCGTCGTCGTGGCGCACCAGCACGTCGGCCAGGCCGGTGGCCACGAAGTGGTCCTCGATGGCGTCAAGCCGCGCGGGCGACTCCGGATGGCCCGGCCCCATGTCGTGCCGCCGGCAGTCGGCATGGCTGAAGAAGGCGGTGCTCATCGCGGGCTCCCCGCGCGCCGTGCCGGCGCGCCGGCCTGTCTCGGATCGGTCGTTCTCATCTCGTCTGCCTGTTCGCGCACACGCGCTGTCTGCCGTTCGGCTATCGTCGGGTCATGACCTCATCGTTGCAAGCACGTCTGACAAGGCTGAAAAGCCAGATTAGCACGATCATCGTCGGCAAGCCGACGCAGATCGACGACGCGGTGGCCTGCCTGCTGGCCGGCGGCCATCTCCTGATCGAGGACGTGCCCGGGGTCGGCAAGACGACCCTGGCCCACGTGCTGGCGGTCTCCCTGGGCCTGAGCTTCTCGCGGGTGCAGTTCACCGCCGACCTGATGCCCAGCGACCTGGTGGGCGTGAGCGTCTACGAGCGCACCCGCGAGGCCTTCGTCTTCCACCCCGGACCGGTGTTCGCCCAGGTGCTCCTGGCCGACGAGATCAATCGCGCCGGCCCGAAGACGCAGAGCGCGCTGCTGGAGGCGATGGAGGAGCAGCAGGTCAGCGTGGACGGCCAGACGCGCCCGCTGCCCCAGCCCTTCTTCGTCATCGCCACGCAGAACCCGGGCGACCAGCTGGGCACCTACGCGCTGCCCGAGTCGCAGCTCGACCGCTTCCTGATGTGCATCACGCTGGGCTACCCCGACGCGAAGTCCGAGCGCGAGCTGCTGGCCGGCCAGGATCGCCGCGAGGCGGTCGCCCGGCTGACCCCGGTGATGACGCCGGCCGAACTGGTGGAGGCGATGGCCGCGGTGCGCCAGGTGCACGTGTCGGAGTCGCTGCTCGACTACCTGCAGGCGCTGATCGCCGCCACGCGCTCGGGCCACTGGTTCAGCGAGGGACTGTCACCGCGGGCGGGCATCGGCGTGCTGCGGCTGGCGCGGGCCCGCGCCCTGCTCGCCCAACGCGACTTCGTCAGCCCCGACGACCTGCAGGCGATCCTGCCGCAGGCCATCGCGCACCGGCTGCTGCCCGTGCCCGGCGCCGGCCGCGGCCGGCGCGAACAGGTGCGGGCGATGATCGAGTCGGTGGCGCTGCCGTGAGGGCCTGAGGGATGTCCGACGCCGTCTCGCCCGCCGCCGCCCCGCCCGCGTTCCTCGACGTGCGCGGGCGCTTTCGCGCGTGGTGGAGCGCGCGCATGCAGCCGCGCGAGAGCCAGACGCTGGACCAGCGCAACATCTACATCGTGCCCTCGCGCGCCGGCCTGGCGTTCTGCCTGACGCTGCTGCTGCTGCTGGTGGTCTCCATCAACTACCAGCTGAGCCTGGGCTTCGCCCTCACCTTCCTGCTGGCGGGCAGCGCGGCGGCCTCGATGCACATGACCCACGGCAGCCTGCGCGGCCTCACGCTGCACCTGAAGCCGCTGCTGCCGGCCTTCGCCGGCGACGCCGCGGTGCTGGAAGTGGTGGTCACCAATCCCGGCGCCAGCCGCCTGGGCGTGGGCTTCGGCCTGGACCTCGGCGCGCACCCCGTCCCGCTCGCCTACGCCGAGATCGCGGCCCAGGGCCAGACCGCGGTCCACCTGGGCTGGCTGGCGCCCGGGCGCGGCCTGCATGCGCTGCCGCTGGTACGCATCGAGTCACGCTACCCGTTCGGCCTGTTCCGCGCCTGGACGATCTGGCGACCGGCCGGCCGGCAGTGGGTCTACCCGCGCCCGGAGGCGCCGACGCCACCCTGGCCGCAGACCGACGCCGCGCAGGGGGACGACCGGCCGGCCGCGCGCGGCAACGGCACCGAGTTCGAGGGCGTGCGCGCGTACCGCCGCGGCGACACCCTGCGCCAGGTGGTGTGGAAGAAGGCCGCCCGCACCGGCGAGATGATCAGCCGCGAGACCGCCGGCGCCGTGCAGCGCGAGCTGTGGCTGCAGTGGGGCCAGGCGGCCGGGCTCGACACCGAGGAGCGACTGGCGCGACTGGCCGCCTGGATCCTCGCCGCCGACGCCGCCGGCCACGACTGGGGGCTGAGCCTGCCCGGCACCGAGCTGGCGCCGGACAACGGCAGCGCGCACCGGCACGCCGCGCTGCAGGCACTAGCCGCCTGGTGATGCCCGTGGCACGCCCTTCCGCTGCCGACCGCGGCCCGGTCGTCCTCGCGCATCCGCGCTGGCGCGCCCCCTCGCGCGAGGCGCGCGACACGGTGTTCATGCTCGCCCTGATCGGCTGGACGATCGCGCCGCACCTGTTCCACCTGCCGCTGTGGGTGGCCGGCCTCACCGGCGTGGTGCTGGCCTGGCGCGGCTGGCTGGCGTGGCGCCAGGGGCCGCTGCCCGGCCGCGCGGCCGTGCTGGGCCTGCTGGGCCTGGCCGCGGTGCTCACCTTCACGGCCGAGAAGACGCTGGTCAGCAAGGATGCCGGCGTCACCCTGCTGGTGGTGCTGATGGCGCTGAAGACGCTGGAGCTGCGCGCGCGCCGCGATGCGCTGGTGGTGTTCTTCCTCGGGTTCTTCCTGGTGCTGACCACCTTCCTGTACTCGCAGTCGCTGCTCACCGCGCTGGGCACCGGCGTGTCGGTGTGGGGCTGGCTCACCGCGCTGACGCTGGCGCACATCCCCGCCGGCCGGCCCACGATCCGCCAGGCGGCCGGCCTGGCGGGCCGGGCGGCGCTGATCGGCACGCCGGTGATGGTGGCGCTGTTCCTGCTGTTCCCGCGCATCGGCCCGCTGTGGCCGTCGGTCAACTCGGCCAACCGCACCGGCCTGTCGGACCACCTCGAGCTGGGGAACGTGGCCGACCTGGCCAATGACGACAGCATCGCGCTGCGCATCCGCTTCGCGGGCCGCGCGCCGGCCGCCGCGCAGATGTATTTCCGCGGCCCGGTGCTGGTCGACACCGACGGCCACGAGTGGCGCGCGCAGTCGCTGTTCGACGGCCGGGTGCGGCGCAACACGGGCCCGCGATCGGTCAGCGTCGACGAACGCGGCGTGCCCACGCCCTACGAGATGACGCTGGAGCCGACCGAGCTGACCTGGCTGCCGCTGCTGGAGCTCACGCCGCCGCAGTCCACCGACCGCAACGGCGACCCGGCGCAAGGCGTGCAGGTGCTCGACGGCGGCGACGCGCGGCCGCTGGCCGACCTCGACCTGCAATGGCGCACCCGGCGGCCCATCTCGCAGCGCCTGCACCTGCGCGCCGTCGCCGGGCTGGACGACCGCATCGTGGGCGCCACGGCCACCGACCTGCGCGACAACCTGCGGCTGCCACCGCAGTTCTTCCCGCGCACGCGCGCCTGGTCGCAGCAATGGCTGCGCGAGCACGGGGGCCTCGCACGCCAGGGCGAACCGGCCGACCCCGACGCCGTGGTCGCGAGCCTGTACCGCCACATCGGCAGCGCCGGCTTCACCTACACGCTGTCGCCAGGTGCCTACGAACACGATCCGGTCGACGAGTTCTGGCTCGATCGCAAGGTGGGCTTCTGCGAGCACTTCGCCACCGCCTTCGTCGTCGTGCTGCGCTCGATGGGCATTCCCGCGCGCCTGGTCACCGGCTACCAGGGCGCCGACGCGCAGCCCGAGGACGGCTGGTTGATCGTGCGCCAGAGCAACGCGCACGCCTGGGCCGAGTACTGGAACCCGCGCCGCGGCTGGGTGCGCGCCGACCCGACCGCCGCGGTCGCCCCGGACCGCATCGAGCGCGGCCGGGCCATCCAGCCGGCGGCCGGCTTCGTGGGCACCGCCATCAACTCGGTCAGCCCCGGCATGGTGGAGCGCCTGCGCGCCTGGCGCGAGACGCTGGACAACCGCTGGCGGGAATGGGTGCTGGGCTACAACCGCAACGCCCAGTTCGACCTGCTCAGGAAGATGGGGGTCGGCAGCCCCGACTCCGACGACCTGGGCCGCGCGCTGATGACGGTCATCAGCGTGGCCGCGGTCATCGGCGCCGGCGCGGCGTGGTGGGACTCGCACCGGCGCACGCCGGGCCAGCGCCAGACGCGCCGGCTGGCGGCGGCGCTGCGCCCGCTGCAGCCGCACGGCGTGCGGGTGGCCGGCCACGAATCGCCCGGCGTCGTCGCGGCCGCGCTGCGGCGGCGCTTCGGTGCACCGGCCGAAGGCCTGGCGCGCCGGCTCGACGCGCTGGAACGCCTGCGCTACGGGCCGCCCGCGGCCGCCGCCAGCGCCGACTGGAGCGGCATCAAGGCGGGGGCGCGCGCGCTGGCAGCCGCGCTGGCGCAGGCGGCGCGCACCCGGGACGCGCCGGGCGCGCCCGTCCGCCCCTGAGCGCGGACGCGGCGTGCACGCGACACCCGGCGTGCGGCGCCACGGCGGCGGCGGCCGGGCTGGCTAAACTGGGCCGATGATTCCCGCGCCCGAGCTCCGCCCGTCCCCTCCAACGAACCGCGAGGTCGGCGCGACCCGGCGTCCCCGGCCGCTGCCGCTGGCCGCCGTCGTGCTCGCCCTCGTCCTGGCCTGCGGCACGGCCGCCGCCCAGGCGGGCGCGAGCGCCCTGGCGGCGAGCGCGAGCCCGGCCCACGCGGCACACCGCGTGGCGAAGTCCAGGCCGGCCCCCGCGAAGAAGGGCAAGAAGAAGGGCAAGCCGGTCGTCGCACGCGACGACGATGCGCCCGACAGCGTCGTCTACGGCCGCCGCGACGACGTGCTCGCCTTCGCGGCGCAGGTGGCCGACGAACGCGGACTGGACCGTGCGTGGGTGGAGACCCAGCTCGCGCGGGCGCGCTACCTGCCCAGCGTGGCCAAGGCCATCATGCCGGCGGCGCCCGGCAACGCGAAGAACTGGGCCGCCTACCGGGCCCGCTTCATCGAGCCCAAGCGGCTCGCCGCGGGCGTGCAGTGGTGGCAGGCGCACGCCGCCACGCTGGCCGACGCGCAGCAGCGCTACGGCGTGCCGCCCGAGATCGTCGCCGGCATCGTCGGCGTGGAGAGCTTCTACGGGCGCATGACCGGCAACTACCGCGTGCTCGACGCGCTGGCCACGCTGGCGTTCGATTTCCCGTCGGGCCGCTCGGACCGCAGCGCGTTCTACCGCAGCGAGCTGCGCGCCTACCTCGTCTGGTGCGCGCTCGAGGGCCGCGAGGCCGACACCGCGCGCGGCTCGTTCGCCGGCGCCATCGGCTGGCCGCAGTTCATGCCCAGCAGCCTGCTGAAGTACGCGATCGACTTCGACCACGACGGCCATGTCGACGTCGCCGCGGGCGGCGACGACGTGGTGGGCAGCGTCGCCGGCTACCTGGCCACGTTCGGCTGGCAGCCCGGCGTGCCGACGTACTTCCCGGTGCAGCCGCCGACCGACATCGAGTCGCGTGCCCGCCTGGTCGCGCCCGACATCGTGCCCACGTTCAACGCCGCGCAACTGGCCGCCGCCGGCGCCCGCCTGCCCGAGGGCGCGCGCGAGTTCGACGGCCCGCTCGCGTTCGTCGAGCTGCAGAACGGCGACGACCCGCCCACCTACATCGCCGGCACGCGCAACTTCTATGCGGTCACGCGCTACAACTGGTCCAGCTACTACGCGATGGCCGTCATCGAGCTGGGCGCCGCGCTCCGGCGCGAGATGGCGCTGGCGCCCGCGGCCCGGGTGCTGCCGACCGCGCCATGAAGCCCTAGACCGGGAGCCAGGCCCCTTCGACGCTGCGCCACGCACAGCCGTAGGTGCGCGCCAGCACCGGCGCGCACAGCACCGCGTCGACCGGCCCGGCCTCCCAGCGACCGTCGCCGGACAGCGCCAGCACGTGGGTGGCGACGCGGCCGATCCAGCTCGGGTCGTGCGCCGTGGCGATCCACGCCTGGCGGCCCGACCCCGCCGGCACCGCGTCGACCAGCCAGCGGCCGACGACCTGCTGGTGGGCCGGATCCTGGAACGACACCGGTTCGTCGAGCAGCATCAGCGCGGCACCCTGCACCGTGCACTGGGCCAGCGCGACGCGCTGGCGCTCGCCGCCGGAGAGCTGGTCGACCCGGCGTCCGGCCAGCCCCGCGATGTCCAACGCATGCATCAGTTCGCCCGTGCCCTGCACGCCCGCGTCGGCCACGACCGCGCTGAGGGCCAGCGTGCGCTCCACGGTCAGCGCGAAGCGGTCCTGCGCCTGCTGCGGCATCAGCGCCCGCAGCGCGGCCGCGGCGCCGACGGGCCAGTCCGGCTGCGCGCGGCCCTGCCACAGGACCTCGCCCGCCCGGTCGGGCACGCTCAGGCCCGCCAGCGCGCGCAGCACCAGGCTCTTGCCGGCGCCGTTGCGCCCGATCACGCACCAGCGCTCGCCGGCCTGCACGCGCCAGTCCAGCCCCTCGACCAGGCAGCGGCCAGCGGCGCGCAGCGTCAGCGTGCGGGTCTCGAGCAGCGGGGTCGCGTTCATTCAGCAACCCTCCGGCCTGCGGCCTGCGGTGCGAGCGCCCTTCGGAGCGGCCGTGCGTGCGCTCATTTGACACCCCGCGCCAGGAACCAGATGAAGCACGGCGCGCCGATGAGCGCCATCACCGCGCCCACGGGCAGCTCCAGCGGCGCCGCGACCATGCGGGCCAGCAGGTCGGCCGCCATCAGCAGCGCCGCACCCGACATCGCCGACAGCAGCGCCAGCTCGCGCGTGCGCAGCACGCCGGCCAGCCGCCAGCCCTGCGCCACGACCAGGCCGACGAAGCCGATCGCGCCGGCCGTCGCCACCGCCAGCCCCACCGCCACCGAGGCCAGCAGCAGCAATTCCAGCCGCAGCCGGCGCACCGGCTCGCCAAGCAGCCACGCGGCGTCGGCGCCCAGCATCAGCCGATCGACCGAGCGCCCGCGCCACCACAGCCAGGCGACGAACAGGCCGGCGGCGGCCAGGTTCCACAGGCTCGCGTCGGCGCCCGACAGGTCGCCCACCATCCAGAAGATCGCGCCCCGCAGCCGCTCGTCGGGCACCAGCGCCAGCAGCAGCGTGGCGATGCTGCCGAAGATGGCCGCGAGCATCGCGCCCAGCAGGATCAGGCGCGGCGACGCGTCGTCGGCCACGGCCAGCGCCGGCCGCGCGAGCCACAGCAGCGCGAGGCCGGCCACCAGCGCGCCGGCGGCGGCGCCGATCCACAGGTGCACGCCCAGCAGCAGCGCCGCCAGCGCGCCCACCGAGGCGCCGCTGGAGTGCCCCAGCACGTAGGGATCGGCCAACGGGTTGCGCAGCAGCACCTGCAGGCTCAGCCCCGCCAGCGCCAGCAGGCTGCCCACGCCCGCGGCCGCCGCCACGCGCGGCGCGCGCAGCGACACGATCAGCGGCCAGTCCCAGCCGCCCGAGCCCAGGCCCAGCGCCAGCGCCGCCACGAGGGCCGTGGCGAGCGCCAGCACGGCGATGCGCAGGAAGGCGGGGTCGCGCGAGGGCATGGGCGGTCAGCCGGTCAGCGCCACTGTCCGCGCAGCGTGAACAGCAGGCTGCGGCCGGGCGTGGCGTAGCCGACGATCTCGGCGCGGCGGTTGTCGAACAGGTTGTCCACCTTGGCGGCGATCGTCCAGTTCGGCGCCAGCGGATGCGACGCGGTCAGGCCCACGACCGTGCGCGCCGGCGCGGTGGTGGCGCCGAACGTGACGGGGTCGGTGTCCGGGCGCCTGCCGGCGTAGCGCACGAACGCGCCGGTCTCCCAGCCGAGGAGGGGCAGCCGGTAGTTGACCGACGCGTTGGTGCGCGCGCGGCGCTTCAGGCCGGTGCCGGCGCTGTCGTCGCGCGGGTCCTGGAACGTCGCGTCGACGCCCAGCGTGCCCGGGCCGGCGCTGCCGTCTGCCCCCAGCTCGATGCCGCGGTTGTGGGCGCGGCCGATGTTGGCCTCGCCCTGCGGGTAGGTGTAGACGAACAGGTCCTTCTGGCGTTGCGCGAAGAACGTGGCGCGCGCCAGCCAGCCGGTGCCGGTCCAGTGCACGCCCACCTCGGCGTTGCGCGAACGCTCCGGCTTGAGGGACGTGCCCGCCACCGCGTAGGCCTGGTCGACGAAGGACGGCGCCGCGAACGCGGTCGCGACCTGGCCGACGATCTTCCACGCGGGCGAGAAGCGCCAGCCCAGGGCCAGCAGGCCGGTGTCGGCCCGCCCGTAGTCGGCCGCGTCGTCGTGGCGCAGGTTGGCCTGCACCTCGAACGCCGAGGCGAACGTGCCCAGGTAGCCCACGCGCACCGACTTCGTCAGGCGCACTTCCTCGGGCGTGGTGGTGTCGCTGTAGCGCTCGTTCTTGCCCTCCACGCCGAGCTGCACGTCCTGCTCCGGGGCGACGTTGAGGTTGACGTCCGCGCCCAGCAGACGCGTGCGGGCGGTGCCGCCGGACGTGTAGGCGTTGGTCGGATCCTGGTACTGGATGAAGGTCTCGCCGGCGCTCAGGTTGAAGTTGATCGCCGGACCGATCGCGTGGTGCGACTGCAGGCTGTAGGCGTCGAGGCTGGTCCTGATGTGGTCGTCCACCGACGCACCGCCGTAGGCGTCGTAGCGGGTGTCGGTGTCGGTGTGCGAGACGGAGAACTCGGTGCGCTGGCCCGGCGCCCAGGTCTTGCCGCCGCGCAGGGCCGCGCCGGCCTGGTGGGAGCCGTCGCGGTCGGGGTTGTAGCCCGGGTTGGTGGCCGGATTGGTGGCGTTGAAGCCGTCGCTCGCGGTGCCCGAGAAGCTGGCGCCCAGGTCGAACGGATGCGCGCTGTCGCCCCAGCGGCCGGCGATCGAGCCGCTGCCGACGAACTGGCCGTCGCTGCCCACGCCGAACAGCACGCTGCTGCCCGGACCGCGCCGGGTGAAGATCTGGACCACGCCCCCGACGGCCGCCGAACCGTAGAGGCTGGACAGGTTGCCGCGCACGATCTCGACATGGTCGATGTCGCCGATCGGCACGAGTTCCCACGGCGCCGAGCCGAAGTCGGCGCGCGACAGCGGCGCGCCGTCGATCAGCACCAGCACGCGGTTGGACGCGGCGCCGCGCACGAACACGCTCGTGGCCGAGCCGGCAGGGCCGGTCTGGGCCATGTCCAGGCTGGTGAGCTCGCGCAGCAGCCCGGGCAGGTCGGTGGCGTTGGCGGCCTGGATGTCGGCCTGGGTGATGACGGTGGTGGCCGGGAGCGCATCGGGCAGCTTCTGCTCGACGCGGGCGGCGGTGACCACCACCTGCTGCTCGGGGACGTTGGCGGATGCCTGGGCGAACACGGCCGGCGCCGCGATCAGCGGCAGCACGGCGGCGGTGGTGGAGAGGACGACGGACAACGCCGCGACGCGACCGTTCACGGGTGCGACCGACCCGGTGTGACAAGACTTCATGGGAACATTTCAGATGCAAACGTGGCGGCCAGCGTCCCCGCAGGTGCCACCGATCAGCCGGCCGCGCTCGCGCGCGGACGACCCCGGGCAATTGGCCGGTATCCGGGCTGGCGGAGAGGTAGCGTGTCGAGGGCCTTCCCATGCCTTCTTGCGAACGCACAGTGACCACGAGGAACGACAGCCGATGGCATCGCCCGGGGGCGACGCCATCCTCCGCGACCGTTGCGGGGGCAGCTCAGGTCGGGCCGATGCTTCGCAATGAAGACGACCCTCCTGATTCCCGTTTGACTCGGACAGCACGACAGGCCGTCCGGAGCACCAACTGAGAAGCACATCGTACCATCCGGCACGTCGACGCCGGCCCCGCGCGGCGCCCGCGCAACGCCGTGCGCCGGCTTCGTGCAGGACTTCATTCGAGGGCTTGCGAGCGGCCTTGCGCGAAGCTGGCGCCCCTACAATGGGTCTTTGCCGTCCCAGCGTCCCCGCCCCATGTCACGACTGCCGGATCTAGCCGAACGCATCGAACGCCTGCTGCTGCGCCACGAAGAGTGCAAGCGTACGAACACCTTGCTCGAACAGCAGTTGCGCGCCGTCACCGACGAGCGCGACAACCTGCGGTCGCGGCTGGCCGCGGCGCGCGCGCGCATCGACGCGCTGATCGATCGGCTGCCGGCATCGGAAGGCGGCCACGCTGTCGAGGCGAGTCCCGCCGACGCCGGCGACAGCCCCCGGAGCGTGCAGCCATGAAACAAGTCGAAGTGACCATCCTCGGCCAGAGCTACCTGCTCGCCTGCCCCGAAGGCGGCGAGGCGCTGCTGCAGACGGCCGTGGCCTCGGTCGACCGCGAGATGAGCGGCATCCGCGACGCCGGCAAGGTGAAGGCGCGCGAGCGCATCGCCGTGCTCGCCGCGCTGAACCTCGCCTACCGCCTCGCGGAGGCGCCGCGCGCCGCCGCGGCGCCGGCCGCCCCGCTCGCGGACGACGCGCCGCGGGCGCACCTGGAGCATGCCGAAGCCAGCGCGGCGCGACGCGCCGCGGCCGCGCAGGTGGACACGCTGATCGCCCGCCTGGACACCGCGCTCAGCGAAGACGGACAGCTCCTGTAATTCGCGTTCGTCAAGTGATTTTGTAGGCCCTCTTTACGTCTTTGATGCTCGCATCGGCGGCGCCCGGACGCATAGAATGGATTCGTCCGTCGCGTTCGCGAGGGTTTTATATTTCCTTGAACCGATGCTCTTTGAGCTAGGGCTTGGAACATCGTCTGGTTGGTGTGATCGTCTCGCGTCAGATGAACCCGATTCCAGACTGACCTCGCCCACCTGAACACCCCTGGGTTCAGGAATGCGGCCCGAGGTTCGCGGCGGACACCCTATTCCTTCGATCGAGATGCCTGCGTACTGGCTGATGAAAAGCGAGCCCGACGAGTGCTCGATCTCCGACGTTGCCGACGCCCCGGGCCACCGGGTGCCGTGGATCGGCGTGCGCAACTACCAGGCGCGCAACTTCATGCGCGACCAGATGCGCATCGGAGACGGCGTGCTCTTCTACCATTCGAGCTGCGCCGAGCCGGGTGTGGCCGGCATCGCGGCGGTGGCGAGCGCGCCCTACGACGACGCCTCGCAATTCGACCGCACGAGTCCGTACTTCGACGCGAAGTCCGATCCGGCCCGCCCGCGCTGGCAGCACGTCGACGTGCGGCACCTGGCCACCACGCCGCTGCTGTCGCTCAAGGCGATGCGCGCGCGGCCCGAGCTCGCCTCCATGCAGTTGCTCAAGCCCGGCAGCCGGCTGTCGATCACGCCGGTGACGCCCGCCGAGTGGCAGGCGGTGATCGCCGCGCTGGTCGAACTCGGCGCGAAGCCCGCGATCGCCACGCTCGTGAAGCCTGCCGCTTGAAGCGCGTCGACGTCGTCGTGATCGGCGCCGGGGCCGCCGGCCTGTTCTGCGCTGCCCAGGCCGGCCAGCGCGGCGCCCGGGTGCTGCTGGTGGACCACGCCCAGAAAGTGGCCGAGAAGATCCGCATCTCAGGCGGCGGCCGCTGCAACTTCACCAACCGCGACGCGTCACCCGCGCAGTTCCACTCGCGCAACCCGCACTTCTGCCGTTCGGCGCTGGCCCGCTACACGCCGCAGGACTTCATCGCGCTGGTGCAGCGCCACCGCATCGCCTTCCACGAGAAGCACCGCGGCCAGCTGTTCTGCGACGATTCCAGCCAGCAGATCATCGACCTGCTGCTGCGCGAGTGCGAGACCGGCAACGTCGAGCGCTGGCAGCCGTGCGCGGTGGGCGCGGTGCGCGCGCGCGCCGACGCGGCCCCTGGCGCGCCGCGCTTCGAGCTCGAGACCGCGCGCGGCCCGGTCGAGGCGCGCAGCGTCGTCGTGGCCACCGGCGGGCTACCGGTGCCGGCCATCGGGGCCACCGACTTCGGGCTGCGGCTGGCCCGGCAGTTCGGTCACGCCATCGTCGAGCCGCGGCCGGCGCTGGTGCCGCTGGTGTTCGACGCCGCCGAGTGGGCGCCGTTCGTCACGCTGGCGGGCGTGTCGCTGGAGGTCGAGATCGCGGCGGGCAGCGGCAGGCAACAGGCCCGTTTCGTCGAGGACCTGCTGTTCACGCATCGTGGCCTCAGCGGCCCGGCCGTGCTGCAGGCGTCGAGCTACTGGCAGCCGGGGCAGACGCTGCAGATCGCGTTCGCGCCCGGCACCGACTGGCCCGAGACGCTCGCGCGCGCGAAGGCGACGTCGCGCCGCCAGCTCGGCAACGAACTGGCCACCCACCTGCCGCAGCGCCTGGCGCAGGCCTGGCTGGCGCGCGGCGGCCTGCCCGACGAACGGCCCATGCCCGAGGTGGCCGACAAGCCGCTGCGCCAACTGGCGGAATCGCTGGCGGCCTGGCGCATCGCGCCCACCGGCACCGAGGGCTGGAAGAAGGCCGAGGTCATGGCCGGCGGCGTCGACACCCGCGAGCTCGACTCGAAGACCCTGGAAAGCCGGCGCGCCCCGGGCCTGCACTTCATCGGCGAGGTGGTGGACGTCACCGGCTGGCTGGGTGGCTACAACTTCCAGTGGGCCTGGGCCAGCGGCCACGCCTGTGCAGAGGCGCTCGTTGCGACCAGCTAGCGCATTCCACTCTTTCAGGGTAGAATCCTAGGCTTTGCTGGCAAACCGCGTGTCGATCTTTGTCCAACTTCTAGAAACCGGGGCGTCCAAGACGGACGCAGCGGGTCTGGACAAGGACTCCGAGCGCAATATCTCTCCCGAAGGATTCTTCGCTAAATGACCACCATCCGTGTCAAGGAAAACGAGCCGTTCGACGTGGCCCTGCGCCGCTTCAAGCGCACCATCGAAAAGCTGGGTCTTCTGACCGAACTGCGCGCCCGCGAGTTCTACGAGAAGCCCACGGCCGAACGCAAGCGCAAGAAGGCCGCGGCCGTCAAGCGCCACTACAAGCGCGTTCGCAGCATGCAGCTGCCCAAGAAGCTCTACTGAGAGTTTCCGGGAGCTCTCGAGCTCGTTTCCTCCGGGCTGGCGCGCAAGCGCCGGCACCGAGCCGAAAAAGCCCGTGCGGGACGCCGTAGCGGGCTTTTGTCATTTCCGTCCCGTATTACAGTGGCAACGAATCCCTGAAAGCCGATCCATGACGCTCAAGCAACGAATCTCCGACGACATGAAGGCCGCGATGCGCGCCAAGGAAGCCGATCGCCTGCTCGCGATCCGCAACCTGATGGCCGCGATGAAGCAGCGCGAGGTGGACGAGCGCATCGAGCTGGGCGACGCCGACATCGTGGCGATCGTCGACAAGCTCGTGAAGCAGCGCAAGGACTCGATCGACGCGTTCACCAAGGCCGGGCGCACCGACCTGGTCGACAAGGAAACGGGCGAACTCAACGTGCTGCTGGGCTACCTGCCCGAGCGCCTGGACGCCGCCGCCATCGCCGCCGAGGTGGGTGCCATCGTCGCCGAGCTGGGCGCCGCGGGCCCGGGCGACATGGGCAAGGTCATGGCCGCGGTCAAGGCCAGGCTGGCCGGCAAGGCCGACATGGGCCTGGTGTCCGCCGCGGTGAAGGCCGCCCTGAACAAGTAAACCCGGCACGACGCCGCCCAAGGAGCCGCCATGCAGACCGACCTGCCCCTGCGCCAGATCGCCGACGACGTGTTCGTCGCCCCGCAACTCGACGCCGCGGCCATGGCCGAGGTGGCCCGCCTGGGCTTCAGGAGCGTCGTCAACAACCGGCCCGACTTCGAGCACGGCCCCGGCCAGCCGACCTCGGCCCAGGTCGAGGCGGCCGCGATCGCCGCCGGCCTGCAGTACCGGTTCCTGCCGGTCAGCGGGGCCTACCAGTCGCCCGAGGAAGTGGCCGCGTTCCGCGCCCTGGTGGCCGAGCTGCCGCGCCCGTTGCTGGCGTTCTGCCGCTCCGGGACGCGCTCGGCGCACCTGTACCAGCTCGCGCACGGCTGAGTCTGCGGGCCCGTTCGGCGCGCGCTGCCGCCGCCGGACGCGATGCGGTCCAGCCGCACGGCGGCCTGGCACGTGTCGGCAGCGCAGCCGCGCCGGGCAGCCCGTTCGCTTCACGCGACGTTGACATGATGCAATCGGCAGGTTACGTCGAGGCTCGACAATGACGTTGCGGCGACTGCCGCGCTTCGCGTCACCCAGAGGCCAACATCATGCGCAAGACCCTCCTCGTCGCGACCCTCGTCCTGCTCGCCTGCGCGGGTACCGACGCGGGGGCGCAGGACCACGACCGCGGCGGCCACGATCGCGGTGCACCGCCCCCCGCCAAGGGCAGCCCCGGCCCGGCTCGCGGCGGTCCGGCCTGGAGCGGCGGCCACGCGCGCGGCTACGTCGATTTCGACGGCCGCTACGGCCACAACCACTACTACCCGTCGCGCGGCTTCGTCTACGGCTCGCTGCCGGTCGGCGCGGTGAGCGTCGGCTTCGGCGGCGGCAACTACTTCTTCCACGGCGGCGTCTGGTTCCGCCCCTGGGGCGGCCGCTACGTGGTGGTGCAGCCGCCGATCGGCATCTTCCTGCCCATCCTGCCGTCCGACTACGCCACCGTGTGGGTGGGCGGCGCGCCCTACTACTACGCCGACGGCGTTTACTACGGCCGCGCACCGGGCCAGGGCTATGTCGTGGTCGCGCCGCCGGCCGGTGCCGAGACCGCGCAGGCCGCGCCCGCGGCGCCGGATCCGATCTTCTACCCGCGCAACAACCAAAGCGCCGCGCAGACGGAGGCCGACCGCCGCGACTGCAACACCTGGGCGACGACCCAGCCCAGCGCGATGGCCGACGCCAAGGTGTTCCAGCGCGCCACCGAGGCCTGCATGGAAGGCCGCGGCTACACCGTACGCTGACCGGCGGGTGCCGCAAGCGGACGCGCCCGGCTCGTCAGCGAGCGCGGGCGCGTCCTTTTCTGCGGGGCCGGGCGCGGCCGGCGAACCGCCACGCGCCGTTCACGCGATCAATGCCAGCCGCGGTGCCAGCCGTATTGGGGATGGTGCCAGCCCCAGCCGAAGCGCGCGTGGTATTCCCAGCCCCAGCCCGGGCCGGGCGCCGCGTAGTCGGGGGCCACGTAGACGACACCCGCCGGTGCCACGTAGCCGCCACCGCCGCCGTAGTACGGACGCGCCGGGGCCACGATGCAGGCGGACAGGGAGGCCAGCGCGAGGCCGGCGACGACGATCGCAAGACCGTTCTTCATGATGAGTCCTTCTCGGTTCGTTGAGGCGCGCCACCTGGCGCCGATGACGCCGCGAGGGTCCCGGGCAAGGCGCGCACCCTGTGTCTCGACAACGGGCCCGTCGCACGGCACGTTGACCGCCCCCACCCGTTGCGGCCGAGCAGGAAGGCCTGCTTTACACGCGCCACCCATGACGGGTCCGGCAGGCGTTTACGAGGCTTTGCAAAGCGGAAACCCGATGCTTGTCATCGGTCGATGACACCCCGCGTTGAACAGACCAGGCGGCACTGACGCAGCCTTCAGGAGACCCGGATGAACTCGAATCGAACAATCGTGCGCTGGGGCGCGCTGGCCTTGCTCGTCACGCTGATGAGCGGCTGCTGCATCGCCCCCTGGGGCGGTCGCTACTACGGCGGCGGCCACTACTACCAGGGTGGCGGCTACCAGGGCGGCGAACGCGGTGGCGATCGCGGCGGCGACCGCGGCGGCGAGCACGGCGGTGGCGGCTGGCACCACTGATCGGCAACCGCGCGGTCGAAGCCGCCGCAAACGACGAAAGGCCGCTCGCGCGGCCCTTCGTCGTCGGCGCGGCCGCGCCGCTTCAGTGCAGGCTGCTGCGCCCGCGGCCCTTGGCGCCGCCGGGCGGCGTGGCGGCGGCCTTGGCATCGACGTTGCGCAGGATGTCCTTGCCGCTGATGCCGGCGAACAACGCGGCGGCACGCACCTTGATCTCCAGCAGTTCGCTGGCGCTCACCGAGTACTGGCCGGTGACCTTGTTGACGTCGACCCGGAACTCGACGTCCTTGCCGTTGTTCGACAGCGTGCCCACGGTGAACTCGTAGTCGGCGCTGTCGGCCGGCAGGCCGCGGCCCGCGAGGTCGTAGTCCTCGTACTCGATGCGGTGGATCTCACCGCTCGCAAGGTCGAGCAGGCCGGTCGACGCGATGATGTCTTCGCTCAGTTCATCTGCAATCGTGATCGGTACCTTCAGGTCCACAGCCAGTCCTTGTCTTGTTCTCGAAGCCGCGATTTTCACACGCGCGCCGGCTTGCCCGATTCCGGCCCGTCTTAGACCCGCCCGGCGTCGCTGACTGCCCGTGCGTCAGGCGTCCGCGCGCACTGTCGCGCGCACCAGGCGCGCGAAGGTCAGCCCCTGCACCAGGATCGAGAACGCGACCACGCCGTAGGTCAGCGCGATCAGCGTCTCGCGCCACGGGCCGGCCGGAATGGACAGCGCCAGTGCGATCGAGATGCCGCCGCGCAGCCCGCCCCAGGTCAGCACGCCGCCGGCGCCGGCGGGCAGGCGGAACACGCGGCGTCCGAGTTCCACCGGCAGGCCCACCGTCAGCCAGCGCGCCACGAGCGTGATCGCCACGGCGGCGGCGCCCGCCAGCAGCGCCGGGACGGCGCCGAACGGAAAGCGGATCGTGATCACCTCCATGCCGACCAGCACGAACAGCACGGCGTTGAGGATGTCGTCCAGCAGTTCCCAGAACAGGTCGACGCGCCCGCGGGTGGCGTGCGACATCGCGTCGTCGCGCTCCTGGTTGCCCACCATCAGCCCGGCCACGACCATGGCCAGCGGGCCCGAGACGTGCAGCCGGTTGGCCAGCGCGTAGCCGCCCACCACGGCGGCCAGCGTCAGCAGCACCTCGGCCTGGTAGTGGTCGATGCCGCGCAGCAGGCGTCGCGTGACGACGCCGAGCACCCAGCCGAACAGCAGCCCGCCGCCGGCCTCCTGCAGCAGCAGCGCGCCGGCGTGGGCCAGCGTGGGCGTGGCGCCGTCCAGCGCCATGCCCAGCAGCAGCGAGAAGATGACCACGCCCACGCCGTCGTTGAACAGGCTCTCGCCCGCGATCACCACCTCGAGGTTGCGCGGCGCGCCGCCCGACTTCAGGATGCCGATGACGGCGATCGGATCGGTGGGCGAGATCAGCGCGCCGAACAGCAGGCACTCGAGCCACGGCACGGGCAAGCCGATGGCGCCCAGCACCAGCCACAGCGCGGCGCCCACCACGACCGTCGAGACGGCGGTGCCCGCGAAGGCCAGCACGCCCACCTGCCAGCGGTAGGCGCGCAACGCCGCCACGTCCACGTGCAGCGCGCCGGCGAACAGCAGCAGCGACAGCATGCCCTGCATCAGGAGTTCGGAGAAGTCGATGGACCGGATCAGCGACTGCTCGCGCGCGTGCAGCCCGGCCGACAGGCCCACCGCGTCGAGCGCGACCAGCGACAGCGACAGCGCCAGCGACGTGGCCATGACGCCGATGGTGGTGGGCAGCTTCAGCCAGCGCTGGTTGGCCCACGACAGCAACGCGGTGAGGACGAGCAGCGCGGCGGCGACATCGAGCAAGCGGACTCCCTTCCAGGACGACGGCCCCGGCGCGCACGATGCACCCGGGGCCGGATCAACAGGCGAAAGGGCTCAGGAGCCCGCGACCTTCATCGGCGACAGCAGCACCGAGCCGACGGTCTTGGCGCCGTAGTTGTAGGTGTCGGCGCCGATCGCCTGGATGCCCATCAGCATCGAGCGCAGGTGGCCCGCGATGGTGACCTCCTCCACCGGATGGACGATGCGGCCGTTCTCGACCCAGAAGCCGGCGGCGCCGCGCGAATAGTCGCCCGTGACGTAGTTGACGCCCTGCCCCATCAGCTCGATCACGAACAGCCCGCGGTCGAGCTTGCGCAGCATCGCGGGCAGGTCGTCGCCCGGCTGGGTGCGGCGATGCGTCATGCGCAGGTTCTGCGAGCCGCCGGCATGCCCCGTGGTCTTCATGCCCAGCTTGCGCGCCGAGTAGCTCGAGAGGAAGTAGCCCTGCACCTGGCCGCCGCTGACGACGTCGCGCGCCCGGGTGCGCACGCCCTCGTCGTCGAACGGCGCGCTGCCCTTGCCGCGCGGCTCGTGCGGGAACTCGAAGATGTCGACGTCCTGGGGGAACACCGCGGTGCCCAGGCAGTCCTGCAGGAAGCTGGCCTTGCGGTACAGCGCGCCGCCGCTGACGCCCTGGACGAACGCGCCCAGCAGCCCGGCCGCCAGGCTCGATTCGAACAGGATGGGCACCTCGCAGGTGGCCACCTTGCGCGACTTCAGGCGCGACAACGCGCGCTCGGCCGCGTAGCGGCCGACGGCCTCGGGGGCCGACAGCTCGGTGGCGTCGCGCATCGAGCTGTACCAGTGGTCGCGCTGCATGCCGTTGCCCTTGCCGGCGATCGGGGCCACCGACAGCGAATGGCGCGAGCTCGCGTAGCCGCCGCGAAAGCCGCGGCTGTTGCCGGTCCAGAAGTGCGACTGCTGCGCCGACACGCCGGCGCCCTCGGAGTTGGTGATGCGGCGGTCGGTGGCGAACGCGGCGTCCTCGCAGCGCTTGGCCAGCGCGGTGGCCTGGGCGACGTCGACCTCCCAGGGATGGAACAGGTCCAGGTCCATCGCCGCCTCGGCCGGCGTGGCCAGATCCTCGGCCTCGGGCAGGCCGGCGGCCGGATCCTCGGCGGTGAAGCGCGCGATGTCGTAGGCGGCGCGCACGGTCTGCTCCAGCGCCTTGGTGGAGAAGTCGGACGTGCTCGCGTTGCCGCGCCGCTGGCCGATGTAGATGGCCACGCCCACCGACTTGTCGCGGTTGCGCTCGACGTTCTCGACCTCGCCCTTGCGCACCGACACCGACAGCCCGCTGCCCTCGGACACCTCGGCGGCGGCGTCGGTCGCGCCGGCGGCCTTGGCGATCCGGAGCACGTCGTCGATGATCTGCTGGAACTGCTCCCGTTCGAAGGCAAAACCTCGGTTTTTCGTGACGGCCATCGGCTTTCCTTGCTTGGAGTTGTTGGGGTCGGACCCGCCCGCTCTGGCGAACCGCGACAATTGCAGGACAATCCGGGCAATCATAGCGATCCCAGAGAGTCCTTCGAACCATGCCCCGCGAGCCCAAGCACGCCTCCAACCGCCAGGTCGAGGAGATCGATGACGACCTGCCGGCCAGCCGCCGCCAGATGGCCATCGACGGCGTCCTGCCGAGCCGCAACGAGCTCAAGAAGCAGATGCAGGACCTCCAGGAGCTCGGCGAGGCCGTGGCCGGACTGCCGCCCGAGCGCCTCGACAAGCTCAAGATCGACGAGCGCCTGCGCGACGCGATCGACGAGCTGCGCCGCACCCGCTCGTTCGAGGGCAAGCGCCGCCAGGTCCAGTACATCGGCAAGCTGATGAAGCACGAGGACCCGGCGCCGCTGCGCGAGGCCGTCGCCTCGTACCGAGTGGGCAGCGCCACCGACACGCTGGCGCTGCACCAGGCCGAGTACTGGCGCGACCAGTTGCTGGCCGCCGACGAGGCGCTGGCCAACTGGGTCAAGGAATACCCCGCCACAGACGTCCAGCAGCTGCGCAGCCTGGTGCGCTCGGCGCGCAAGGAGAAGCTCGAGCCGGGCGAGCGCCATGGCCGGGCCTACCGCGACCTGTTCAAGCTGGTCAAGGAGCAGATGCTGGACGTGCCCGCCGCCGCCGACGCAGCGCCCGCAACCGATCCCTCGCACGATGACTGAGCCCGCGGCGCCCGCGCTCGAGCCGGTGCGCGTCGGGCTCGTCTCGATCAGCGACCGCGCCTCCGCGGGCGTCTACGAGGACAGGGGCCTGCCGGCGCTGCGCGACTGGCTGGCCCGCGCCGTGCGGAACCCGCTGGTCCTCGAGGAGCGGCTGATCGCCGACGACGCACCCACCATCAGCGCCACGCTGCGCACCCTGGTCGACGAGGCGCGCTGCGCGCTCGTGCTGACCACCGGCGGCACCGGCCCGGCGCCGCGCGACGTCACCCCGGAGGCCACGCTGGCCGTGGCCGACCGCGAGATGCCCGGCTTCGGCGAGCAGATGCGCCAGATCGGCCTGCGCTTCGTGCCCACCGCGATCCTGTCGCGCCAGGTGGGCGTGATCCGCGGCCAGGCGCTGATCCTGAACCTGCCCGGCCAGCCCAAGGCCATCGCCGAGACGCTGCAAGGCCTGCCCGAGGCGGTGCCGCCGGTGCCCGGCATCTTCGCCGCGGTGCCCTATTGCATCGACCTGGTCGGCGGCCCCTGGATCGAGACCGATCCGGCGCTGTGCAAGGCGTTCCGCCCCAAATCCGCCCAGCGCGCGCCGACCGGCGCCGCGTGAGCGACCCTCGCCACTTCCAGCCTCCGGTGACCATGCTGCTGACGTCCAGGTTCCCGATCCCGCGCCCCACCCTGCTGGCGCTCGCACTGGCGGCGGCCCTGCCGGGCGCCCTCGCGGCGCCGGCCCCGGCCGCCGCGCCGGCCGCGCCCGACGAGATGCTGCTGCCCTACACCGTGACGCCGCACGACACGCTGATCGGCCTGAACCGCAGCCTGTTCGCCGCGCCGGGCGCCTGGAAGGAGGTCTCGCGCATCAACCACCTGCCGGACTCCAACCGCATCCAGCCCGGCCAGGTGCTGCTGGTGCCGGCGCGCCTGCTGCACGACCAGGTCGTGCCCGCGCAGCTGTTGAGCGCCTTCGGCGACGTGCGCATCGGCGGCAAGCCCGCCGTGGCCGGCGCCGCGCTGGCGGTCGGCGAGACGATACGCACCGGCGACTCGAGCACGGCCGTCGTGCAGCTGGCCGACGGCTCGCACATCCGCCTCGCGCCGGCCACCGAGGGCCGGCTCGACGAGCAGCGCCGCTTCCGGATCAAGGCCACGGCCGCGGCCGTCGACGACGGCCTGGTGGCGGCGTCGCTGCGCCTGATCAGTGGCAGCGTGGAGGTGTTCGCGAGCAAGGTCCTGCGCGCGCGGCCGCTCGAAGTCAGCACGCCCACGGCCGTCATCGGCGTGCGCGGCACGACCTACCGGGTGCGCAACGACGTGACCCCGGCCACCGCCGCCGCCAGCGCGGTCGACGCGTCGGCCACCGAGGTGCTCGAAGGCCAGGTGCACGCCCAGGTGGGTGCTGTCGCCGCGCAGTCGGTGGACGTCCCGGCCCATTTCGGCGTCGCGCTGGAGCCCAGCAGGAAGCCGGTGGTGCAGCCGCTGCCGCCCGCGCCCGACCTCGCCGCCGTGCCCGCCGTGTTCGACCACCTGCCGATCCGCCTGCACCTGGGCGCCGGCCTGCCGCTGCGGGTGCAGGTGGCCAACGACGCCGGCTTCGACCACATCCAGCTGGACCTGCACGTGGGCGCCGGCGACGACGTGCGCATCCCCCAGCTGGCCGACGGGTCGTGGCACCTGCGCGTGCGCGCCATCAGCCCCGACGGGCTCGAGGGCCTGGACGCGGTGCGCGACTTCCGGCTGCTGGCGCGCCCGGAATCGCCGTTCCTGCTCGATCCGCCCGCCAACGCCAAGCGACCGGTGGGCGATGTCACGCTGCGCTGGACGCACAACCCCGACGCCGCCAGCTACGTGGTGGAGGTGGCGCGCGACGACCAGTTCCGCCAGGTCGCGCTGCGCGACGAGCAGGTGCGGGCCGAACAGGTCGTGTTCCATCCGGCGGACACCGCCTTCGGCGCGGCCGACGGCGTCTACTGGTGGCACGTCGTCAGCGTGGACGCCACCGGCCGCCGCGGCGCCTGGAGCGACACGCAGGCGCTGGTCCTGCGGCCCACGCCGCGCGTGCCGATGGGGCGCGAGAGCCCCGACGGCAGCGCCATCGAGCTGAGCTGGGGCGGCCGCCCGGAAGACCGCGCCGAGGTGGAGCTGGCCGGCGACGCCGCCTTCCGCCAGGTGGTGGCCCGCGGCGACTTCGCCGCACCCGGTGCCCGCCTGGCCCGGCCGGCGACCGGCACCTACTACGCGCGCTACCGCCTGGTCGAGCCGGACGGCTTCAAGTCGGCCTGGAGCGACGCCGTGAGGGTGGACGTCGAGAGCAACTGGCACAAGGCCTGGCGGGCGCTGCTGCCGGACGCACTGCTGAAGTGACGGCCGGGCCGGCGGGCCGCCGGCCGCTCACTTGACCAGCCGGCTCAGGCCCTCGGCATCGAAGCTCTCGGCGGTCTGCGCATCGGTGGGCACGCAGTCGCGGGCCTGCGCCACGCCGTCGGCCAGGACGCGCTCGATCGCCGTCCACAGCAGCGCGATCTGGTGCTCGTGCGCGGCGGCGTTGTCGATCAGGCCCTTCATCGCCTGCGCCACCGGGTCGTCGCCCTGCGTCACGCCGTAGGCCGAGAAGCCCAGGCGCGCGGCCGTGGCCTCGCGCGCGGCGTCGGTCTCGGCGGCGATGATGCGCGCCGGGTTGCCGACCGCCGTCGCGCCCGCGGGCACGGGACGCGTGACGACCGCGCCCGAGCCCACGCGCGCGCCGGCGCCGACGGTGAAGCCGCCCAGCACGCTGGCGTTGGCGCCGACGATCACGCCGGCCTCCAGCGTCGGGTGCCGCTTGGCGCCCTTGACCAGCGAGGTGCCGCCCAGCGTGACGCCCTGGTAGATCGTGCAGTCGTCGTGGATCTCGGCCATCTCGCCGATGACCACGCCCATGCCGTGGTCGATGAACACGCGGCGCCCGATGGTGGCGCCCGGATGGATCTCGATGCCGGTGAAGAAACGCCCCAGGTGCGACATGAAGCGGCCGGTCACCCGCATGCCGTGCGTCCAGAACCAGCGCGCCCAGCGGTGCCAGGCGAGCGCGTGCAGGCCCGGGTAGCAGAGCAGCACCTCCAGGCGCGAGCGCGCGGCGGGGTCGCGCTCGAGGATGCAGGTGATGTCTTCGCGCAGGCGGTCGAACATGCGGTGTGGGCTCGGTCGGATGGAACGGGAAGTGTATCGGCAGCCCTGGCGCCTGCCGGGTCGCGTCGGCATCGACCCCGCGGGCGGTGCTGTCAGTCGGGCGCGCGGCCCGCGCGCTTGCGCACCTCGCGCGCGATGCCGCGCAGGATGTGCACCTCCTCGGTGGTCACCTGTGCGCGGTTGACCAGCTGGTGCAGCCGCGCCATCAGCTTGCGCGGCACCGCCGGGTCGAGGAAGCCGATCTCCACCAGCATCTCGCGCCAGTGGCCGAGCAGGCCGCGCACGGCGGCGGCGTCGGCCTGCACCGGCGCCTGCGTGCGTTCGACCACCGGGAAGCCGCCCAGCGCCTGGCGCCAGTCGTAGGACAGCAGCTGCACCGCCTGGGCGAGGTTGAGCGAGCCGTACTCCGGCTGGGTCGGGATGCTGATGCACAGGTGGCAGGCGTAGACGTGCTCGTTGGACAGTCCGAAGCGCTCGCCGCCGAACACGAAGGCCACGCGATGTTCGCTTCGCGCCAGCTCCGCGAAGGCCTCGCGCGGGGCCCGCGTGGGCGGCCCGAAGTCGCGCGGCGTCATTGCCGTGGCACAGGCGAAGGTCGTGCCGTCCAGGGCCTCGTCCAGCGTGGCGACGATGCGGGCGCCCTCCAGGATATCGGTGGCGCCGGAGGCCATCGCAATCGCCTCGGGCTGCGCCAGCACGTCGGCAAAGCGCGGGGAGACCAGCACCAGGTCGCGGAAACCCATCACCTTCATGGCGCGCGCCGCGGCCCCCACGTTGCCGGGATGGCTGGTATCGACCAGGATGAATCGCGTCGAATCTGTCAAGAACTGCACCGCTCCAGGAGGCCGGGCCGGGCGCGCGCGTGACTTCCGCGGGCGGGGCCGGATAGAATGGGGATTGCCCGCATTGTCGCGCCGCCCGCCTTTCTCTGGCCGCCGCACGGCATCCGCACCGTTCTTTCGTCGCTGCCGCCCTGATTCCCTGCCCTTGCCGGCGCTCCGCGTGGAGCGTCGCAACGCCACCCCATTGGAAAGCCCATGTCCCTGACCCTCCACCCGATGCTCAACATTGCCGTCAAGGCGGCGCGACTGGCGGGTTCGGTCATCAACCGGGCTTCGCTGGACATCGAGAAGGTGCAGGTCGAGAGCAAGGGCGTGAACGACTTCGTCACCGAGGTCGACAAGCATGCGGAAGCGGTCATCGTCGAGACCATCCTCGCGGCCTACCCGGGCCACGGGATCCTCGCCGAGGAATCGGGCCGCACCCTCGGCGCCAAGGACAGCGAATTCCTGTGGATCATCGATCCGCTGGACGGCACCACCAACTTCATCCACGGCTTCCCGGTCTTCGCGGTGTCGATCGCGCTGGCCTGGCGCGGCGTCGTGCAGCAGGCGGTGGTCTACGACCCGTCGCGCAACGACCTGTTCATCGCCTCGCGCGGCCGCGGCGCCTACCTCAACGAGCGCCGCCTGCGCGTGTCCAAGCGCCTGCGCCTGGCCGACTCGCTGATCGGCACCGGCTTCCCGTTCCGCAAGGGGGACAACTTCAAGCGCTACATGAAGATGTTCGAGGAGATCTCGCAGCAGTGCGCCGGCCTGCGCCGCCCGGGCGCCGCGTCGCTGGACCTGTGCTACGTGGCCGCGGGCTACTACGACGGCTTCTTCGAGACCGGCCTCAGCCCCTGGGACATCGCGGCCGCCTCGCTGATCATCACCGAGGCCGGCGGCCTGATCGGCAACTTCAGCGGCGAGGCCGACTTCCTGTACCAGCGCGAGGTCGTCGCCGGCAACCCGAAGGTCTACGGCCAGCTCGTGGGCATCCTGGCCCCCTACACGCGGGTGATCAAGGACGACGGCTCGACCCCGGCCGAGGGTGCGGCCGCCCCGACCGACGCCACCGACGCGTTCCTCGCCGAAGCCACGCTGCCGTCCGCCGCCCCGGAGCCGGTCAAGCCGCGCAAGGCGCTCAAGGTGAGCGGCCCCCGCACGCCCCGCCAGCGCTGAGGACGCGACGCGGCGCCACACGCAGCGCACCCGGCATGCCGGGTCGCCGGGCGGGCTACCGGCCGCGTCGCCGCCGCGGGAACGGCCGCGGCATCCGCGACCCCGATGTCCCCCTTCAGCGGTGGACACCCCGTTCGTATTCGTCGCGCAGGACGTCGAAGCGACGTGCGTGGAGGTCGAGCGCCTGGACCGACGCGCTCAGCCGCACCATTTCCTCGTGGAACGCCCTGCCGCCGGGAAGCACGGCCTTCGCGGCCTCGGCGCTCGCCAGCAATTGCTCGGCGCCGGCGCACAGGTCGGCGACGACGTCCCAGAATCCGAGGCGATGGTCGCGGAGTGCGGTGGCGGTCTCTGCCGCAGGGGCGGCTTGTTCGGGATCCAGCACGGCGGTCATGGAAGTTCCTTGAAGTTGAAGTGCCCAGGGCGGCGCTGCGCGCACGAACGGTCGCCCGCCCTGATCGGCGCATCGGGGCCTGACCGTTCGATGCCACTCTAGGCCGATTCGCGTGACGCCGCCGTTACGCCGGGCGGCCGACACGGCGCATCCGGCATCGCGGAGCTGCCCCCTGCGCACGAGATAATCCGGATCCCGACGCCGCCCGCGGGCCCTTCCGAACCACGGCGAGCCCACTCGCCCCCTGTCGCCGATGCCAACCGAACACCCCGTGGAATCCTCCAGCGCGCCCGTCGACTACAGCGCCCACACGCCCATGATGGCGCAGTATTTCCGCCTGAAGGCCGACTTCCCGGACACCCTGCTGCTGTACCGCATGGGCGACTTCTACGAGGTCTTCTACGACGACGCCCGCAAGGCCAACCGGCTGCTCGACATCACGCTGACCACGCGCGGCGCGTCCGCCGGCCAGCCGGTGGTGATGGCCGGCGTGCCGGCGCATTCGCTGGAGTCCTACCTGGCGCGGCTGGTCAAGCTGGGCGAAGCGGTGGCCATCGCCGAACAGGTCGGCGAGGTCGGCGCGGCCAAGGGGCCGGTCGAACGCCGGGTGACGCGCGTGGTCACGCCGGGCACCGTCACCGACTCCGAGCTGCTGGCCGAGCGCCAGGACACCGTGCTGCTGGCCGTGCACGCCAACCGCGCGCGCATCGGGCTCGCGTGGCTGGCGCTGGCCGAAGGCCGGCTGGGCCTGGGCGAGTGCACCGAGGCCGAGCTGCCGGCCTGGCTGGCGCGCCTGGCGCCGGCCGAGATCCTGGTGTCGGCCGACGCCGCGCCGATGGCGGTGCGCCAGGGCACGGTGGCCGTCGTCAACCGCCCGGCCTGGCAGTTCGACGCCGAGCTGGGGCTGCGCAAGCTGTGCGAGCTGCTGGGCGTGTCCACGCTGGCCGGCTTCAACGCGCAGGAACTGCCGCGCGCCCACGCCGCCGCAGCCGCCCTCGTCAGCTATGCGGAACACACCTCCGGCGGCGCGCGCAGCGCGCTCGGCCACGTCAAGTCGCTGGGGGTGGAGAAGGCCAGCGAGCTGCTCGAGCTGCCGCCGGCCACGCTGCGCAACCTGGAGCTGACGCAGACGCTGCGCGGCGAGCCGGCGCCCACGCTGCTGTCGCTGCTCGACACCTGCCGCACCGGCATGGGCAGCCGCCAGCTGAGGCTGTGGCTCACCCACCCGCTGCGCGACCGCAAGGACGCCAACGAACGCCACGACGCGATCGCCGTGCTGGCCGCGCACGGCCCCGAGCCGCTGCGCCAGGCGCTGCGCGGCGTCAGCGACGTGCAGCGCATCGTCGCGCGCATCGCGCTGCGCCAGGTGCGCCCGCGCGAACTCGCCGGCCTGCGCGACACCCTCGCGCTGCTGCCGCAACTGGTGGCCTGCCTGCCGCCGAACCATTGCAGCCCGGTCGCTGCGCTCGAAGAGCCGCTGCTGGGCGACACGGCCGCCAGCACCCTGCTGCTGCGCCTGCACGCCGCGCTGCATCCCGATCCGCGCATCGCCGCGCACCTGGCCGCCACCATCGCCGCCGAGCCGGCCGTGCTGCTGCGCGACGGCGGCGTGATCGCGTCGGGCTTCGACGCCGAGCTCGACGAGCTGCGCGCCATCGCCACCAACTGCGACGACTTCCTGGTCGCGCTGGAGGCGCGCGAGCGCGAGCGCACCGGCATCGCCAACCTGCGGGTGCAGTACAACAAGGTGCACGGCTTCTACATCGAGGTCACCACCTCCGGCCTGGACAAGGTGCCGGCCGATTACCAGCGCCGCCAGACGCTGAAGAACGCCGAGCGCTACATCACGCCCGAGCTGCGCGCGTTCGAGGACAAGGCGCTGTCCGCGCAGGAGCGCTCGCTCGCGCGCGAGAAGCTGTTGTGGGAGACGCTGCTCGACGAGCTGCAGCCGACACTGGGCATCCTGGGCGAGCTGGCGCGCGCGCTGGCGTCGCTGGACGCGCTGTGCGCGCTGACCGAGCGCGCGCAGACACTGGGCTGGTGCCGCCCCGAGTTCGTCAACCACCCGTGCCTGGACATCGAGCGCGGCCGCCACCCGGTGGTCGAGGCGCGCCTGGCCGAGACCGGCGGCGGCGCCTTCATCGCCAACGACTGCCGGCTCGACGCGCGCACGCGCATGCTCATCGTCACCGGCCCCAACATGGGCGGCAAGAGCACGTTCATGCGCCAGGTGGCGCTGATCACGCTGATGGCCGCGATCGGTTCGTACGTGCCGGCCGCGCGCTGCCGCCTGGGGCCGATCGACGCGATCCACACCCGCATCGGCGCGGCCGACGACCTGGCCAACGCGCAGTCCACCTTCATGGTCGAGATGACCGAGGCCGCGGCCATCGTCCACTCGGCCACCGACCGCTCACTGGTGCTGATGGACGAGATCGGCCGCGGCACGTCCACCTTCGACGGCCTCGCGCTGGCCGGCGCGATCGCCTCGCACCTGCACGAGAAGAACCGCTCGTTCACGCTGTTCGCCACCCACTACTTCGAGCTGACCGACTTCCCGACCAGGCACCCGGGGGCGCTCAACATGCACGTGTCGGCGGCCGAGAGCGGCGACCAGATCGTGTTCCTGCACGCGATCGAGGCCGGCCCGGCCAGCCGAAGCTACGGCGTGCAGGTGGCCCGGCTGGCCGGCATGCCCGGCAGCCTGGTGCGCCAGGCCCGCGCCACGCTGGAGGCGCTGGAGGCCCAGCAGGCTGCCGGCGCGGCCCAGGTCGACCTGTTCGCCGCCCCCGCGGCCGCCGACGCCGCCGCGGCCGCGGCCGGCCCGACGCGCGCCGAGGCGGCGCTGGCCGCCCTCGATCCCGACCAGCTGGCCCCGCGCGAGGCGCTCGAGGCGCTGTACCGACTCAAGGCCTTGTTGGCGAAAGACTGACACCGGCGCGCTTTCGGACCGGCCACCCCGGCGGACCGCCCCCACAGGCGCGACAATCGACCCCGCACCGCACAACAAGAGAATCCCCATGACCTATTGCGTCGGCATCCGGCTCAACGCCGGCCTCGTCTTCCTCTCGGACTCGCGCACCAATGCCGGGCTCGACCAGATCAGCATCTTCCGCAAGATGATCGTCTACGAGAAGCCGGGCGACCGTTTCATGACGCTGCTTTCGGCCGGCAACCTGTCGATCTCGCAGTCGGTGCGCGAGATCCTGCAGGTCGAGGCGCTGCCCAACGGCGACGGCGAGCCGATCACCATCTGGAACGCCACCAGCATGTTCGATGCCGCCCGCGTGCTCGGCGCGGCCGTGCGCCGCGTCTACGAGGTCGACGGCCCCGCCCTGAAGAACAACGGCATGGACTTCGTCGCCAGCTTCATCTTCGGCGGCCAGATCGGCAACGAGGCGATGCGGCTGTTCCTCGTCTACTCGGCCGGCAACTTCATCGAGGCCACGCGCGAGACCTGCTTCTTCCAGATCGGCGAATCCAAGTACGGCAAGCCCATCCTCGACCGCGTGCTGACGCCGGGCACGCCGCTGGAGGAAGCCGCCAAGTGCGCGCTGGTGTCGATGGACTCGACGCTGAAGTCCAACCTCTCGGTGGGCCTGCCGCTGGACCTGGTGGTCTACGAGGCCGGCAAGCTGCAGTCCGACCAGATCGCCTGCATCGACGACCAGAACCCGTACTTCCGCATGGTGCGCGAGTCGTGGGGCCGTCGGCTGCGCGAGGTCTTCGAGGGCATGGAAGACCCGCAGTGGGGCAACGACGCCACGCCGACGAGCACGCCACTGATCGTCGACGCGCCGCGCTACGAGACGCTCAAGAAGATCCACAACGAGAACGAGAAGGTGGTGTAGAAATGACTGCCCCCAGCTCGCTTCGCTCACCGCCTGCGAGGGGCGCTCTCGCCGCTCCGGAGCGGCCGCGCGCTGCTCGATGAGCACCATCGTCTTCGCACACGCCAACGGCTTTCCCGCCGCCACGTACGAACCGATCTTCGACGTCTGGCGCGCGCAGGGCTGGCGCGTGGAGGCGCCGCCGCGCTTCAGCCACGACGCGCGCTACCCGGTCACCAGCAACTGGCCGCGGCTGCGCGACCAGCTCACCGACTTCATCGTCGCCCGGGACCTCGCCGGCGCGATGCTGGTGGGTCACTCGCTGGGCGGCCTGGTCAGCCTGATGGCGGCCTGCAAGCGGCCCGACCTGGTGGGCGGCCTGGTGATGCTGGACTCGCCCATCGTCACCGGCTGGCGCGCGCACAGCGTGCACATGGCCAAGCGCGCCGGCCTGATCGAGCGCATGGGCCCCGGCGCCATCGCCCGCCGGCGCCGCCACGAGTGGCCGTCGCACGAGGCGGTGCATGCGCACTTCGCCGCCAAGGCGGCGTTCGCGCGCTGGGATCCGCGCATGCTGCAGGCCTACGTGCAGGCCGGCTTCGAGCGGGACGGCGACAAGGTCGTGCTGGCGTTCCAGCGCGACGTCGAGACCCGCATCTACAACACGCTGCCGCACCACGTGCCGGCGCTGTTGCGCAAGCATCCGCCGCAGTGCGCCGTCGGCTTCATCGCGGGCACCCGCTCGGCCGAGATGCGCCAGGGCGGCTTCGCCAGCTCGCACCGGCTGGCCGGCGAGCGCTGGCGCTGGATCGACGGCACGCACCTGTACCCGATGGAGCGGCCCGACGACACCGCGCTGCTGGTGCTGGAACTGCTCGCCACGATGACACCCGTGGTCGCACGCCCGCGCCACCCGAAGCCCGCGGCCTGAGGCGGCGCGCGCGGCGGGCCCGACCGGGCGTCCGCGTATAATCGCGCTTTACCACCTTGGCATTCATGCCCTGGGTCCGCGCCCCGACACCGGAGCGTCGCGGCCCTCGCGGCAGATGCCCATCGACATGACCAAGTTCGTCTTCGTCACCGGCGGCGTGGTGTCCTCGCTAGGCAAGGGCATCGCAGCGGCTTCCCTGGCGGCGATCCTCGAATCGCGCGGCCTCAAGGTCACGCTCATCAAGCTGGATCCGTACCTCAACGTCGATCCGGGGACGATGTCCCCGATGCAGCACGGCGAGGTGTTCGTCACCGACGACGGCGCCGAGACCGACCTCGACCTGGGCCACTACGAGCGCTTCATCGAGACGCGCATGAAGCGCACCAACAACTTCACGTCGGGCCAGATCTACAAGAGCGTGCTCGAGAAGGAACGCCGCGGCGACTACCTCGGCAAGACGGTGCAGGTGATCCCGCACGTCACCAACGAGATCCAGGAGTTCGTGCGCCGCGGCGCCGGCATGGGCGCCACCGGCGGCGACAAGATCGACGTGGCCATCGTCGAGATCGGCGGCACCGTGGGCGACATCGAGTCGCTGCCCTTCCTCGAGGCCGTGCGCCAGATGAGCCTGAAGATGGGGCCGACGAACACCGCGTTCGTCCACCTCACCTACGTGCCCTTCATCGCCGCCGCCGGCGAACTCAAGACCAAGCCCACGCAGCACACGGTGCAGAAGATGCGCGAGATCGGCATCCAGCCCGACGCGCTGCTGTGCCGCGCCGACCGCGAGATCCCGATCGAGGAACGCGAGAAGATCTCGCTGTTCACCAACGTGCCGATGCACGGCGTGATCTCGGTGTGGGACGCCAAGTCCATCTACAGCGTGCCGCGCATGCTGCACGAGCAGGGCCTGGACGAGCAGATCTGCATGAAGCTGCAGCTGCTGACGCGCCCGGCCGACCTCAAGCGCTGGGACCTGCTGGTGCACGAGGTCAACCACCCGCAGCGCGAGGTCACCATCGCGATGGCGGGCAAGTACACCGACCTGTCCGATTCGTACAAGTCGCTCAACGAGGCGCTGCGCCACGCCGGCATCCACAACCATGCCCGCGTCAACATCGAGTACGTCGACTCCGAGACGCTGACGCCCGAGAACGCGGCCCAGCTCGAGAAGTTCGACGCCATCCTGGTGCCGGGCGGCTTCGGCAAGCGCGGCGTGGAGGGCAAGATCGTCGCGGCGCAGTACGCGCGCGAGCACTCGATTCCCTACCTGGGCATCTGCCTGGGCATGCAGGTGGCCACGATCGAATACGCGCGCCACAAGGCGGGGCTGGCCAATGCCAACTCCACCGAGTTCGACCCGCACACCCCGCACCCGGTGATCGCGCTGATCGACGAATGGGAAGACGCCGACGGCAGCATCCAGAAGCGCGACGAGAACTCCGACCTCGGCGGCACGATGCGCCTGGGGGCGCAAAGCTCCGACGTCGAGCCGGGCACGCTGGCCGCGCAGATCTACGGCAAGGTCGTCACCGAGCGCCACCGCCACCGCTACGAGGCCAACGAGCATTACCTGGCGCGGCTGCAGGAAGCCGGCCTGGTCATCTCGGCGCTGACGCAGCGCGAGAAGCTGACCGAGATCGTCGAGCTGCCGCAGGACGTGCACCCGTGGTTCGTCGGCGTGCAGTTCCACCCCGAGTTCAAGTCGACGCCCTGGGACGGCCATCCGCTGTTCATCAGCTTCATCAAGGCCGCGCTGGCGCATCACGCCGCCGCCGAGGCGACGCAGAAGGCGGCCGCCTGAGCGCGCGCACGGCCGCTCCGAAGAGCGCTCGCACCGCAGCCGCCAGGCGGAAGTCAGTCCCATGAACACCCGGGAGAGCCGCGACGTCCCTCGAAAAGACGCTGTGCTGTAACCGCCGCGAGGCCGAAATGCCTCCCGGCTGTGGCAGAGTGCAGGCCGTACCCCGTCCGACACGCCCCCCGCAACGCGCCGGCCCCGCCGTCGGCCACCTGGCCGGGCGGCCTGCGCCGCCCGGCCACGACAATTTCGAAAAACTGGAGCAAAGACCATGAGTGCCATCGTTGACATCGTCGGCCGCGAGATCCTCGACAGCCGCGGCAACCCCACCGTCGAGTGCGACGTGCTGCTGGAAAGCGGCGTGATGGGCCGCGCGGCCGTGCCCTCGGGCGCGTCCACCGGCTCGCGCGAAGCCATCGAGCTGCGCGACGGCGACAAGAGCCGCTACCTCGGCAAGGGCGTGCTCAAGGCTGTCGAGCACATCAACACCGAGATCTCCGAGGCCGTGCTGGGCCTGGACGCCTCCGAGCAGGCCTTCCTGGACCAGACGCTGATCGACCTCGACGGCACCGACAACAAGGCCCGCCTGGGTGCCAACGCGACGCTGGCCGTCTCCATGGCCGTCGCGCGCGCCGCCGCGGAAGAAAGCGGCCTGCCGCTCTACCGCTATTTCGGCGGCATGGGCAAGATGCAGATGCCGGTGCCGATGATCAACGTGATCAACGGCGGCGAGCACGCCAACAACAACCTCGACATCCAGGAATTCATGATCCTGCCGATCGGTGCGCCGACGTTCCGCGAAGCGGTGCGCTACGGTGCCGAGGTGTTCCACGCGCTCAAGAAGATCCTGGGCGAGCGCGGCATCTCCACCGCGGTCGGCGACGAAGGCGGCTTCGCCCCCAGCGTGGCCAGCCACGAGGCGGCGATCCAGCTGCTGCTCGAGGCCATCGAGCGCGCCGGCTACACCGCCGGCGAGCAGATCGCCATCGGCCTGGACTGCGCCGCCAGCGAGTTCTACAAGGACGGCAAGTACCACCTCGACTGCGAAGGCCTGCAGCTGACGGCCGAAGAGTGGACGTCGATGCTGGCCAGCTGGGTCGACAAGTACCCGATCATCACGATCGAGGACGGCATGCACGAAGGCGACTGGGCCGGCTGGAAGCACCTGACCGAGGTGCTGGGCAAGAAGGTGCAGCTGGTGGGCGACGACCTGTTCGTCACCAACACGAAGATCCTCAAGGAAGGCATCGACAAGGGCATCGCCAACTCGATCCTGATCAAGATCAACCAGATCGGCACGCTCACCGAGACCTTCGAGGCCATCGAGATGGCCAAGCGCGCGGGCTACACCGCCGTCATCAGCCACCGCTCGGGCGAGACGGAAGACTCGACGATCGCCGACATCGCCGTGGGCTCCAACGCCGGCCAGATCAAGACCGGCTCGATGAGCCGCTCGGACCGCATCGCCAAGTACAACCAGCTGTTGCGCATCGAGGAAGACCTGGGCGACATCGCCACCTACCCGGGCCGCGCCGCGTTCTACAACCTGCGCTGAAGCCACCGCCGCGGACGCCGCCATGCGCCTTGTCACCCTCGTCCTGCTCGTGCTCATCGGCTGGGTGCAGGCGGAGCTGTGGTTCGGCAAGGCGGGCGTCGCGCACGTGCACGAGATGAGCGTCGAGCTGCGCGCGCTGCGCGCCGCCAACGACGCCGCACGGCAGCGCAACGACCAGCTGCAGGCCGAGGTCTCAGACCTCAAGGAAGGCCTGGAGATGGTCGAGGAGAAGGCCCGTTCCGAGCTGGGCATGATCAAGCCGGACGAGCTGCTGGTCGTCCTTACCCCGGGCCGGTGAGCGCGCCCGCCCACAGGCGCGCCCTCGTGCGCGCCTGACTTCCATGCTGCAGTCGCTCCTCGCCCTCGCCCACCCCCTGCTCGCACCGGCCTTCACGGCCTGGGGCGTGCCCATGACCTGGATCGAGATCGCGGCCTTCGTCCTCTCGCTGTGGATGGTGGGCTGCGAGATGCGCGTGCACGTGCTGGCGTGGCCCCTGGCGATGCTGTCGTCGCTGCTGTACGCGCTGCTGTTCGCCGAAAGCCGGCTCTACGGCGAGGCCTCGCTGCAGTTGTTCTTCGTGGCCATGTCGTTCTGGGGCCTCTGGCAATGGCTGGGCGGCCGCGCGGCCGACGGCGGCGCGCTGGTGGTGCGCACGCTCACGCGCCGCGCCGCGCTGTTGGCGCTCGCGCTCACCGCGCTCGCCTGGCCGCTGGCGGCCACGCTGCTGGGCCGCTGCACCGATTCCGACGTGCCGTGGCTGGATGCCCTGCCCACCGTCGGCAGCGTGCTGGGCACCTGGCTGCTGGCCCGCAAGTTCATCGAGAACTGGGTCGTGTGGATCGCCGTCAACGGCTTCAGCGTGGCGCTGTTCGGCTCCAAGCACCTGTGGCTGACGGTGCTGCTGTACGCGCTGTTCACGGGGCTGTCGGTGGCGGGCTGGCGCGCCTGGCGCGGGATGCGGGGCCATGTCGACGCACGCCACTGACAACGCCGCCGCCGCGCCTCTTCGCGTGGCCATCGTCGGCGCGGAGAGCACCGGCAAGAGCGCCCTCGCCCGCACGCTGGCGCAGGCGCTCGCGCAGGAGTTCGCCCTGCGCTGCGCAGTGGTCGACGAGCACCTGCGCGAGTGGTGCGACCTGCATGCGCGCACCCCGCGCGCCGACGAGCAGAGCGGCATCGCGCAGGAACACGCCCGCCGCATCGACGCCGCGGCGACGCGCCCCGACGTGGACGTGCTGCTGTGCGACACGACGCCGCTGATGGTGGCCGTCTACAGCGACCTCCTGTTCGACGACCGTTCGCTGGAGGCCGCCGCCTGCGCCACGCAGCGCACGATGGACATCACCCTGCTCACCTCGCTGGACCTGCCCTGGGTGGCCGATGGCCTGCAGCGCGACGGCCCGCACGTGCGCGCGCCGGTGGACGCCCGCGTGCGCGCGCGCCTGGGCGACTGGGGCGTGACGTGGGCGCTGGTCAGCGGCTCGGGCCCCGCCCGGGTGGCGAGCGCGCTCGACGCGCTGCGGCCGCTGCTGCGCCAGCGGGCGCGCCAGGGCCGCTCCGCGGGCCTGTTCAGCCGCCTGGCGGACAGCGCCTCGGGCCCGCCGGCGCCGCGCTGGGTGTGCGAGCGCTGCGACGACCCGCAGTGCGAGCACCTGCGCGGCCCGCGCTGAATTTCATGGGCCCGGAAAGTCGAACGGCCCGACGCCGGGAGGCATCGGGCCGTTCAGCGAGCGCTTCGAGCCGCCCGGGACGGACTCACCAGCAATCGGCCGCGGTGCTGGTGCCCCCTTGTATGGTCTGCTTGCCAGTGCTGTCGAGCACGTAGTTCGCGCACTGCGTGTCCTTGGCCGCCTGCGTGCCGGTGGGGCGCGCGGTCGCCGTGAAGAAGGTGGCGCCGGACGTGGCGACCTCGATCGTGTAGAACGACGCCGAGCCGGTGGTCACCGTCATCGGCGCCGAGGCCGTGATCGTCGCGCCGGTCGAATAGCCCAGCGCGGGCGCCGAGGTGGTGTACTGGTTGGTGGTGGCCAGGAAGCGCTCCTCGCGCTGCGCCAGGTCCAGCAGCGCCGTCTTCGCGTCGGCGCGCCGAGCCTTGGTCACCGACTGGGTGTAGGCCGGGTAGGCGATGCGCAGCAGGATCCCGATGATCGCGACGGCGATCATCAGCTCGATCAGCGTGAAGCCGCCCTGGCGGCCGCGGCGGGGGGGAAAGGCAATGTGCATGGGATCCGTTCCTTTGTGCTCAGCGAACCTTGGTCCACGTGACCTTGCTCACCTTGCCGCCGCGGCGGTTGAACTTCGGGCCCTTCCAGCCGCCGTCGGTGGTCTCGAAGCCGAGGTGGGTATTGTCGCCGCTGCTGGCGCTGGTGCCGTCGCCGCCGACGTTGAGCTCGGTCACCGTACCCGAGCCGTTGGCGCCCAGGCCGCTGTAGCTATTGGTGGTGCCGTCGTCGTTGGGCTTGCCGTCGGAGAACGGCGCGTTGTCGCCGCCGCCATCGAACAGGCTCGGCGCCATCGTGAAGCCGGTGGGCGGCTTATTGATGCAGTTCAAGGGCGCGACCGTGGCCGGGATCACCGTGTTGACGACGAACGAATCCTCGACCTGGGCCGGGTTGTAGATGATCTGCTCGCCGGCCGTCAGATTGAGGTCGACCTTCCAGCCCAGCTGGGTGTTGCCCGAGCCGCAGATGCTCGTGCCCTGCCAGCACAGCGTGGTGCCGGTCAGGGTGCGGTAGGCGACGCCGTCCTTGCCGGTCACGTTGGCCATGGTCTGGGTCAGCAGCTTGTTCATCGGCACCGGCTGGTTGGGGGTCGCCTCGAGGTCGAACTTGCTGTCGGTGGTGGTGGCGTTCCAGGCGGTGAAGTTGGAGTCCCAGATCCCGTAGATGGACTGGGTGCCGCTGGCGTAGGTTTCCGGGCCGGTCGAGGTGATGGGCAGTTTCTGGCCGGTGCCGAACGAGACCAGCACCTTGGGCAGGCCGGAGGCGCTCTTGTCGACCGGCACCTGCGTGACCAGGGGGGCCGTGGTGATCGGCTGGCCTGTGGCGGTCTGGAAGATCTGGGTGACCGACGTGCTCCAGGTGGACGGGTTGGTGGCCGTCAGGTCGAAGCGCCACACGCGGCCCAGCACGTCGCCGGCATACACGAAGTCGGTGATGTGGTCGCCGTCGAGGTCGGCGGCCGCCACCTGCACGATGCCGTTGGCCGGGCCGGGGCCGGCGTCGAGGTACTGGAACGTGCGGTTGTTGCTCTTGTCCACGTGCATGATGAAGATGCCGGCGCGGGCCGAGGCGCTGTTCAGGCCGTTGCCCCAGATCACGCCCCAGGTGCCGTCATGCAGGCGGCGGATCAGCGGCGTGCCCACGACCTGGCCCATGTTGGTGCCGCAGGTCGAGTTGTCGATGCACTTGGGCAGCGTCGACGAGTTCCACTCGCCGACCACCAGCGAACTCGCATTCGATTCCGAGAACGTGCTCGGGTCGGTGACGTCGAGCGCGAACAGCGCGCCGACCGGGTTGGGGATCAGCTGGTTGCCGTTCGCGTCCGTGCCGTTGCTGCTGACCGGACCGTTCGGGTGGCCGCCGACGCCCAGGCCGGTGACCAGCCAGGTGTGCCAGGCGTTGTTGTAGTACAGGTCGCCGGTACCCGGCGTGCCGTCCACCTCGAAGTTGTGCTGGTACAGCACGTTCGAGTAGTCGTAGCCCACCTGGCCGGTGCCGGTCGGGTGGATCGCGGCGACCACCTGGGCCGGCACGTAGGCGATCAGCTCCTTGCCGTCGTTGTTGGTCAGCGACGTCGTCACCTTGCCGGTGCTCGAATCGGTGGTGGTCGTCACCGTGCCGGTGCGGAAGCCGTGCAGCAGGCCGTCGTTGGCGCCGACGTAGACCATGTTCATGCGCGACGCATTGTCCGTCTTGAACTTGGCGTAGCTTGTGCTGCCTTCGACCAGCGTCGTCGAGGTGTTGAGCTTGTCCTGCCACGGGTCGGCGTAGTTGTACGCCGGCGCGCCGACCCAGACCGGGCTGGAGTCGATGATGTCGGCCAGCACGCTGGTGCGGTTGCGCATCGTGCCCGGCGTGGCGGTGCCGTTGGTCTGTTCGTTGCTGCGATCGCCGCGCAGGTAGGCGACTTCCACCGGGCCGGAAGTGTTGTCGCCCATGGCGGCGGGCTTGCCGAGCGCGGTGTAGTCGAACGCGACCCCGGTATTGTTGTACCAGGACAGGATGCTGCGGCTCGACGGCCCCTGGACGGTGACCTGGACGGGTGAAGTCGCGCTCGCCGCGGTCATCGTCTGGCAATCGCCGCCCGTCAGCACGCAGCCACCGTCCCAGGTCGCCACGCTCGAGGCCGTGAGGGAGTCGGTCGCCGCGTCGTACAAGAGCGCGTTGGCCGTCATTGACCCCCACCAGTTGACCGGGTGGTAGAAGGCCAGGAACACCTGCGAGGCGCCCAGCACGACCTGGCCTTGCTGCACGTTGGCGCCGGCCGAGGTGTTGGCCAGGTTGGCCGGCTCGGCCTTGAAGCAGGTGATCTCGTGGACGTTGTTGCCGCCGCCGGTACCGGACGAGAAGCCGAAGCGGAAGCTGGCCGGCAGCGGGCCGTTGTTGGCGGTGATCTTCAGCCCGGTGACCACCGTCTGCGTGGCGCCGCCGTTCGCACTGTAGGAGAAGTCGAGCAGGCCGTTGGACGTGATCTTCAACGCGAACACGATCGGGATCGCGGCGCCGCGCGTGGGCATGTTGATGGCCTGCTGGTTGGCCAGCGAGATGCCGGCGGGCACGTCCACCGAGAACAGCAGCGGGTAGTTGTACGGCAGCTTGTCGTGGGTCTGGTTGCCGTTGCCGATCACCTTGTTTGCGGAGTCGGTCTGGTTCACGCCGCTGTAGTTGTAGGCGTAGCCCGACTTGCAGGTGTTGTGGATCGCATCCGACTTGGTACCGGCGCTGGCGCCCGCCGGGTAGTACTTGCCGAAGGTGGCCGACGCGCTGAGGGCGCCGTAGGCGGTGGAGCCGGCGCCGCGCACGTTGATGCGGCCCGGGTGGAAGCCCTGGCCGGTGTCGGTGTTGTCGCCCTGGTTGCCGAAGTTGCCGAATTCGTCGATGCCGATGCCGATGTAGCCGCCGACCACGCCGTCGTAGGTGCCGTTGGCGTTGGAGCAGCTGTAGCCCAGGCTGCCGCCCAGCGCGCCGACAGTGGGCGGGTTGGGGCTGGCCGACGTGCCGCCGTCCGACAGGAAGAAGCTGATGCCGTCCGCGCCGGTGCCGTTGTAGTTGTTGCCGCCGTAGGACACACTGGTCCAGGTGACCTGGATGCCGTCCTGCGTGCCGAACGTGAAGTTCGAGACCACGGCACCGGTCTGGTTGTTGCCGTTGGTGCCAGTGGTGGTGTCGCCGTTGGTCAGCCGCAGCGCGCCGGAGCCGGCAACGTCAGGCAGGCGCCCGGAGGTCCCGCCGACCAGGGTCTTGCCGTTGTAGTAGGCCAGACCCACGCACGCGGGAATCGTGCCAGTGCCGTCGCCGGCGGTCAGACAGGCCCCGTTGAGTGACACCCAGTCGAACTTCGTGGACGCGCCCGTGAGGGTATCCTGGATGGCCTGCTCGGTGGCCGCGGCGAGGCCGTGGAACCCGAGGATGGCCGACAGGGCGAGGGGGAGGCGGATGCGAAGGAACGTGTTCATGGTGTGCAGCTCTTGCATTTGGTGCCGGCGGACTGTTTGAAGGTGCTGCGCAGCACCGAGGCCGTGTTCGCATCGCCACCGAAGCCGAACGCGGTGATCTGGTAGTACTGGTAGTAGGTGCCCTTGCCGTCGCTGGTCAGGCCCACCTTCTCGATGTAGAGGCCCGGCGCGGCGTTGTAGTTGATGTCGGCCGAGTTGTTGGCGCTCATGCCGCCCCCGCCCGTCACGACGGTCATGCCCGGCGGCGTGTAGGTGAACGCGTTCGCGGCCCAGGTCGTCAGGTCGCCCACGCTCGACAGCGAGGTCGACAGCGCCTCCTTGCAGACGTGCAGCGTGGCGACGGTGGCGGTGGCGTTGTTGTTGCTGCAGGTGAGCGCGGCGCCGCCACCGGTCGACTGGGCCAGCCACCAGGCGCCGTATTCCATGGCGCTCTGTGCGGCCTCGAACGAGCGCTGCTTGTCGCGCGTGTTGGCCGTGATGCGGTCCATCAGGCCGGTGCTGCGGAACAGCGCCAGGCCCAGCAGGGTCATGACGACGAGGAACAGCAGCCCCGTCACCAGGATGAAGCCGCGTTCGCGTCGGGCGCGCGGCGAGGATCGGCGAAAACCAGTGGCGCTCATGATCAGTTCATCAGGTTGATGGTGTGGGTGCGCACGATGTCCGCGCCGCCGAACGGATTGACGAAGTTCAGCGTGATGCGAACGGCCTTGACGGGAGTCCAGGCCGTGGTGCTCGTGCCGATGGCCGAGGCCTTCTTGTAGGCGGTGATCGTGTCGGTCCCCGCGGTGCCGTAGAGCACGAACATGGACTTGACGCCGCTGACCAGCACCTGCGGCGTGCCGCCGTTGGCCATCGCGTCCGTCGTCCCGCCATTGACCAGCACCATGCACATCAGCGAATTGGTGGCCGGGTCGACGAAGTAGATGTTGCGCACGGTGGCCGTGCCGGCGCCCGCATAGGTGGTGCCGATGCAGCTGATCAGGCCGTCGCCGGCGGTGGCCGCGTACGCCGTCTGCAGCGACTCGGTGGTCACGCTGGTGGTATCGCCGGTGCCGTAGATGCCCACCGAGGCGGGCATCGTGCCGCCCGGGTTGGCCGGTACCGTGGTGGGCGAGGTCGAGCCCGCGATGGGCGTGCCGAGCAGCGGATTGGGGTAGTAGCCGGCCTCGTTGACCGAGTTGGTCAGGAAGGTGAGCGCCAGGCGCTCGTTGTCCTGCAACTGGCCCAGCTTGTCCTGCGAGCGGAAGGTGTTCTTCAGGCTGACGAAGGTGGCCGTCATGCCGAACAGCACGACCAGCCCGATGGTGATCGCCACCATCATCTCGACCAGCGTGAAGCCGGCCTGGCGCGCGCGCGGGGCGCCGGAGTGCAGTGTGTTCATGGCTGGACGTGCATGACCATCGACACCGGCTGGGTCATCGAGGTGGAATTGTTCGTGCTGGCGTTGATCGCGACGATCTTCTGCTGCCACGTCAGCGTGATGTCGTAGCCGTGCGGCGTCGTCGGGTTGGCCAGGCAGGTGCTGCCGGTGGCCGGTACGCAGGTGATCGTTGCGGAGGCGCCCGGGAACGCGGAGGTATCGACGCTGCCGTTGTTGAACCGGTTGGCCCAGGTGTACATGTCGTCGTAGGCCAGGTTGGCCGGGCCGCAGGAGCCGGTGGTGAAGTTGGCGCAGGTGCCGTTCGAGGTGGGGGGCACCTGCATCAGGCCGGAATCCGAGGCCTGGCCCTGCGCGTTGACGGCGAACGACGGGAACGAGGTGACGTTGCCCGAGGTCACCCAGAACGCCTTGTTGGCGCGGATCATGCCGGCCAGCGATTCGGCCTGGTAGGTCATCAGCGCGCGGGTGCGTGCCACGGCGGTGTTGGAGACGGCCGTGGCCTGCAGCTTGGCCAGCCCGAGCAGGCCGATCGTGACGATCAGCATGGTCACCAGCAGCTCCACCAGGGTGAAGCCCGCCTCGCGGCGGCGGGGGGCGGTGGTGTTCACGAGCATGTCGACCCCTTGGAGACCGTCGACAGGCCGCCGCCGAAGTTCACCAGCACGCAGCGGGTGGAATTGGCGTAGTTGTCGGACGTGTGGAAGGTGAAGGCGACCTGCGACGTGCCGAGGTTGGTGGTGAAGCCCTCGCGGTTGAAGACCACCGCGTTCTGCGACGGCGTCGGGGCGGCGACGATGGTGTTGCTGCCCGGCAGCGCGCCGCGCACCTTCAGCAGGGTGTCGCCGGTCTGCATCGTGCCCGACCCGTTGGTGTCGCTGAACACGATCCAGCCGGTCTGCCATGCGTTGGCGTCGGTGCAGGTGGCCTGGTTGGTGCTGGGGCAGACACTGACCCAGGAGCCGCGCTTGACTGCCTCGGTGCGCGCGTACGACAGGTCGCCCTGCAGCGCGCTGGCCGCGGTCTGGATGCGGTTGGCGTTCATCATCTTCGAGAACGACGGCGCCGCCAGGCCGGCGATGATGACGGCGATGGCGATCGTGATCAGCAGCTCGATCAGCGAGAAGCCACGCATCGCGCCGGATCGGCGCGGAAGCGTCCTGCAGGACGGGTGTGACGTTCGGTTCATGGGCTTGGGCTGGGATGGGCGGACTGGCAGGCGGCAGGAGGCAGCTTGCCTCGATTGCATTGGAGCGCAGCCGGGCGGCGCCGGAGCGCGGGCCGGGACGGACGGCGGCCGGCAACGGACGAACGGCACGCGACATGACCGAAGTCACGTCCGTGCCGTTCCAGGGGCGGGCCCGTCCCGGGCCGCCGGGGCGTCAGTGGACGCCGGGGGCGGCGCCGGGCTGGCTGGTGGGCGGTGCGAACAGCGCGCCGATGTCGACCGCGTCGAAGCGGTACTGGGTGCCGCAGAAGTCGCAGCCGATCTCGATGTCGGCGCGCTCGGCCAGGATGGATTCCGCCTCGTCGCGGCCCAGGTTCTTCAGCATGTTGCGCACCCGCTCGGCCGAACAGCTGCACCCGAAGCTGGGCACCTGCGGCTCGAACACCCGCAGCGGCTCCTCCCAGAACAGGCGGTGCAGGATGGTGGGGGTGTCCAGCGTCAGCAGCTCGGTGGCGCTGAGCGTGGCGGCGAAGTGGGCGATGCGCGTGTAGGCCTCCTCGTCGAGCTCGACCTGCGGCGCGCCGGCCAGGTTGCCCGCGCCCTCGATCGGCAGGCGCTGGATCAGCAGGCCGCAGGCGCTCTCGCCGTCGGCGGCCAGCACGATGCGTGTCTCGAGCTGCTCGGACTGGCGCATGTAGTGCTCCAGCATCGTCGCCACGTCGCCCACCGGGCCGCCGTCCGGTGCCTCCAGCGGCACGACGCCCTGGTAGGGCTGCTGCCCGGGCTGGCGGTCGAGCGGGTCGAGGGTGATCGCGCAGCGCCCTTCCCCGTGCCGGTTGACCAGGTCGTCGAAGCGCGCGTCGGGCGCCACGTCGCCCACCACCTTGGCGGTGACGCGAAAGCGCAGGTCGGACATGGCCTCGGCCACGGCCAGCTTGACCGGGCCGTCGCCGTGCACCTGCAGGATCAGCGCGCCGTCGAACTTCAGGTTGGCCTGCATCAGCGTGGCGGCCGCGGCCATCTGGCCCAGCATGTCGCGCACGGCCGGCGTCCACTCGCCGCTGGCGGCGCGCCGGCCGAGAACTTCCTTCCAGCTGTCGGTCAGGCGCACGATCATGCCGCGCACCGGCAGGCCGTCGAAGATGAATTTGCGCAGCTCGCTCATGGCCTCAGGCCCCCTGGCCGGCGGCGTTGCCCGGCGCGTCGATGCGCACCACGGTGTCGCGGTGGCGCGCGGCGTTGGCCACGTAGTGGGCCGCGCTCTGGCGCAGCTTGGCCGCCTGCTCGTCGGTGAGCGTGCGGATGGCCTTGGCCGGACTGCCGACGATCAGCGAGTTGTCGGGGAATTCCTTGCCCTCGGTGACCAGCGTGCCCGCGCCGACGATGCAGTTGCGGCCGATCTTCGCGCCGTTCATGACGACGGACTGGATGCCGATCAGCGAGTTGTCGCCCACGGTGCAGCCGTGCAGCATCACCTGGTGGCCGACGGTGACGTCGGCGCCGAGGGTCAGCGGCGAGCCCATGTCGGTGTGCAGCACGCTGCCGTCCTGGATGTTGCTGCGCTCGCCGATGGTGATCCATTCGTTGTCGCCGCGCAGCACCGCGCCGTACCAGACGTTGGCGCCGGCGGCCAGGTGGACGCGGCCGACGACGGTGGCGGACTCGGCCACCCAGGCGTCGGGCGCCACGCGCGGGGCGTCGTCGCCGATTCGATACAGGGCCATGCGGTTCTCCAGGAATGAGGGCGTGATTTTACGGATCGCGGGTGCCCGCGGCGGGCGCCACGGGCTTTGCGCCGATTTCCGCAAATGGGGACGATCAGCCCAGTCTCAACAGTTCGTCCTCGCTGAAGCCCGCCGCGCGCCGCGCCTCGAGGTTGAACGGGCCGCGCAGCCGCGGGGCGCCGTGTTCCTCGGCCAGGGCCGCGTAGGTGGCGATCGGGTCCAGCCCGCGCTTCGCGCACAGCACCCCGTACCAGTGGTTGCCGATGGCCACATGGCCGATCTCGTCGCGCAGGATGATGTCCAGGATCTCGGCCCCGCGGCGGTCGCCCACGCTGACCAGCTTGTTGCGGATCGCCGGCGACGCATCCAGGCCGCGCGCCTCCAGCGTGCGCGGCACCAGCGCGATGCGCGCCAGGAGGTCGTGGCGGGTCTTCTCGGCCATCGTCCACAGCGCGTCGTGCGCCGGGAAGTCGCCGTAGGCATGGCCCAGCTCCACCAGGCGGTCGCTCAGCAGGCCGAAGTGGTAGGCCTCCTCGCGCGCCACCTTCATCCAGTCGAGATAGAACGCGTCGGGCATGCCGGCGAAGCGCCAGGTGATGTCGGCGGCCAGGTTGATCGCGTTGAACTCGATGTGGGCCAGCGCGTGCATCAGCGCGGCCAGGCCCTCGGGCGACTTGAGCGAGCGCTGGCGCAGCTCGGTGTGGGGCACCAGCGCCGGCCGCATGGGCCGGCCGGGGATGCCCGCGGGGGCCTCGATGACGGCGTCGGCGCCGACGCCGTCGAAGGTGTCGAGCGCGCGCGCCAGCGCCGCCTTCTGCCAGGGATCGGGCGTCAGCAGGACGGCCAGGGAACGTTGTCGCAGGGTGCTCACCCCGCCATGGTACGTTGGGGAAGGCGCGCCAACGCGGTGCGCGGACGCACCACGATGGCCGCGCAGGCGAAAAAAGGGCGCGTCGGCATCGCTGCCGGCGCGCCCTTCGGGCGAGCGGATCGGAGGATCAGAACTCGTAGTTGGCGCTGGCGCCGATCTGGCGCGGCCTAAGGTAGTAGGCCTCCGACACGAACTGGATCGACGGCTTCTGGATGGCGACGTGGGTGTTGGTCAGGTTCTTGACGAACAGCGTGAATTCCCATTTGTCCAGGTTCACGCCGGTGCTGGCGTCGGCGGTGAAGTACGACGGCCGGACGTAGTCGGCGTCGCCGCGGAACAGGGAGCCGTGGCTCTTGCCCGTCCACTGGCCGTTGCCGCGCACGAAGGCGTTGACGTCGCCGTTGAGCGCCCAGTGGTAGTCGAAGCCCAGGTTGGCGCTGCCCTTGGGAACGCCCTGCAGCGCGTCGCCCTTGCGCACGTTGTAGGGCTGGGTCAGGTCGGGGTCGCCATTGGCGCCCAGCGGCCGGCCGAGTTGGGTGATGTCCTCGCTGAAGGTGGCGTGGGTGTAGCCGCCCGAGGCCATCAGCGTCAGGTTCTCGGTGACGCGGGCGCGCAGTTCGGCTTCCAGGCCGTAGCTCTTGGCCTTGCCGGTGTTGGTCTCGAAGTCGAAACCGGAGGACTCGAGGTTGACGTCCTGCTGGATGTTCTTCCACTTCAGCAGGAAGGCCGACAGGTTCAGCGTGATGCGGTTGCCCCACAGCGACGACTTGCTGCCCACTTCGTAGTTCCACAGGCTGTCGGGGTTGTACGAGGCGGCCGGGAAGCTGGGCAGTCCCAGGTCGTGCACTGCCTTCTCGACCAGCACCGTGTCCGGCACCGGGCGGTTGGCGCTGCCCAGGCGGAAGCCCTTCGAGACGTTGCCGTAGACCGAGACGTTTGGATCCAGCGTCCAGTTCAGCTTGAAGCTGGGCGTGGTGGCGCTCCACTTGGAGTCGACCACCGCATCGTGGTTGCCCTTGCCAGCGTAGAAGTTCGAGCCCTGGCGCGTGAAGTGCTGGCTGGCGTCGAGGTAGCGCATGCCGGCGGTGGCCGCCAGGTCGGCGGTGGCGTGCCAGGTCAGCTCGCCGAACACGGAGGCCTGCTTGTCGTGGTAGTGGCGGGCGCTGTAGTACGAGCTGTCGCCCGCGAAGTCGCCCGGGAAGCCCCCTTCCAGCTGGTCCGGATTGCCCGGATCGATGCCATTGGCCGCGAACGCGGCCTGGACGCCGAAGATCGGCTCGTTGTCGTACACCTGCGTGGTGGCGTCCGAGACGTACATCCCGCCGATCCAGGTGAAGGGGTTGTGGCCCTTGGGATCGTAGTCCTTCGAGGCCATGCGCACCTCGAGCGAGGTCTGGTCGATCTTGTTGGAGAGCAGGACGGCCGAGGTCAGCGAATCGAGCGTGTTGATCAGGTTGGTGACGTTGGCCGGCGCCGGGTCAGGATCGTTGGGATTGATCACCGCATAGCTGGGATCGTTGATGTAGGTGCCGTCCTGGACCCGGTTGAACCGGCGCTGGTAGCCGCTCAGGACGGCGGTGAGCGTGCCGAGCTTGGTCTCGCCGGCGATCGTCACGGACGGCACCACCAGGCGGTCGCGGCCGGGCTCGCTCACCTTCTTGCTGGTCTGGAAGCTGGCCAGCGGGTTGCCGCTCTGGTCGGTGAGGTAGGCGGCGTCGATGTCGTCGGTGTTGACCTGCTGGATGAACAGCGACGGCGACACCGTCCAGCCCGGCTCGATGACGGCCTTGGCCGACACCTTGGCCACGTTCCAGTCGGAGCTGTTGATGCCCTTGCTGATGACGGCGTGGGTGGTCGGGTCGACCTGGTCGATGTAGCCGCCCTGGTGGCCCGACTGCAGGCCGATGCGGATCGCCAGCCGGTCCTTGATGATGGGCACGTTGAGCACGCCCTCCTCCTGCCAACTGGTCGAGCCGTGCTGCGTGCCGTACATCGACAGCGTGGCCGAGCCGCCGAAGAACTTCAGGTCGGGCTGCTTGCTGGCGAACTTGATCGTGCCGCCCAGCGAGCTGGCGCCGTACAGGGTGCCCTGCGGGCCGCGCAGCACTTCGACGCTGTCGAGGTCGAAGAAGTGCGGCTCGGCGGTGCCCTGGCTGTAGAGGTTGCGCGTGGTCAGCGACACGTCGTCGAGGTAGACGCTGACGGTGGCCGAGCCGGCCTGCGAACTGACGCCGCGGATCTCGACCGTGCCCAGGCCGGGGCCGGCCTGCGACGAGAAGGAGACGTTGGCGATGTTGCGCGTCAGGTCCTCGACCGTGGCGATCTGCGCAGCCTTGAGCTGCTCGCCCGACATCACCGACACGCTCACCGGCACTTCCTGGATGTCTTCCTTGCGCTTCTGCGCCGTGATGACCACGCGGGCGATCTCGCCGACGGGGGTCGAGGCGGCGGGGCTGGCGGCGGTCGCGGCGGCCTGGGCGAGCGCGGTCAGCGGCAGCAGGCAGGCAAGCCCGGATGCAACTCCGGCGATGACGATTCTTCTGGACATGGCGTCCCTCCTCGGGGGCGTTGATGGTGGTGGAATGAAGACGACTGGCTCGATGGCGGGCGGACTCGCGTCCGTCAGCTCCGGCGCCTGGTTCGCCGGCGGCGGGTGTGGAAAGGGTTCATGGGCCGGCCATGGGTCAGTGGCGGGCGACTTGGCCGATGAAGGCGCGCACGCGTTCGTCTTCCTGCGCGCCGAAGAAGCGTTCGGGCGGCGCGTCCTGGGCGATGCAGCCGCGGTCGAAGAACAGGATGCGGTCGCCGACCTCGCGCGCGAAGCCCATCTCGTGCGTGACGACGATCATCGTCATGCCGCTTTTCGCAAGCTGCTTCATGACGTCCAGCACCTCCTTGACCATCTCCGGGTCGAGCGCCGAGGTAGGTTCGTCGAACAGCATCACACGCGGCTGCATCGCCAGGCTGCGGGCGATCGCCACGCGCTGCTGCTGGCCGCCCGACAGCGCGAACGGGTGCTTGTGGGCGTGCGCCTGCATGCCAACGCGCTCGAGCAGTTCCAGCGCGCGCGCCTGCGCCTCGGCGCGCGCGAGCTTGCGCACGCGGCGCGGGGCCAGCATCACGTTCTCCAGCACCGTCAGGTGCGGGAACAGGTTGAACTGCTGGAACACCATGCCGACCTCGGCGCGCAGGGTGTCCAGCGCCTTGGGGTCGTCGCCGACCTCGATGCCGTCGACCACGATGCGGCCGCTGTCGTGCTTCTCCAGGCGGTTGAGGGTGCGCAGCAGCGTGCTCTTGCCGGAGCCGGAGGCGCCGATGATCACGGCCACCTCGCCCGCGTTGAAATGCGTGCTGACGCTCTTGAGCACCGGCGTGCCGCCGAAGGCCTTGGTGACCTTGTCGACGGTGATCAGGGGGGTGGCGGCCATCGAACGATCGTTCGCAAAATCCATGCCATGCCCTGCCGTCATGCGAGCTTGTCCTCGATGTCGAAGCGCCGTTCGACCGCGCCCGAGAAATGCGTCATCACGGTGGTCAGCAGCAGGTAGATGGCCGCCGACGTCACCAGCGACGGGATCGGCAGGTAGGTCTTGGCGCGCAGCAGGTCGGCGGTGTTGGTGAGCTCGACGAGCCCGATGACCGAGGCCAGCGACGAATCCTTGAGCAGCGCGACGATGTTGTTGACCAGCGGCGGCAGCGCGATCTTGAAGGCCTGCGGCAGCGTGACGTCGATGAAGGTGTACCAGCCGTTCATGCCCAGCGAGCGGGCCGCCTCCAGCTGGCCCTTGGGCACCGCGAGCAGGCCCGAGCGGATCGCCTCGGCGTTGTAGGCGCCCACGTTGAGCGACAGCGCCACGCAGGCCCAGCCGAACTCGTCCATCTTCACGAACGGCAGCAGCTGCGGCAGCGCGAAGTAGGCGAAGAACACCTGGATCAGCAGCGGCGTGCCGCGGATCACCCAGACGTAGAACCCGGCCACCCAGCGCACCGGCGGCAGCTTCGACAGCTTGCCCAGCGCGGCCAGGATGCCCAGCAGCACGCCGGCCAGGCCGGACACGAGCGTCAGCTCCACCGTCATGCGCGCACCGTCGGCGAAGGCCTGCGCGTTGCTGCCGATCGGCTCGGGCGCCAGCGCGACCAGGCGCGCGAGCAGCCACAGCACCAGGACCATGCCGACCACGGCCACCGCCATGGTGGCGTTGCTGCGCTGCTTGCGGCCCCAGTGCGCGGGCCAGGGGCTCTTGAGGACGGCCATGGCGCTCACTTGCAACGGATGTCTTCGTTGAACCACTTCTTCGAGATCGTCGCGTAGGTGCCGTCGGCCATGATCGCGGCGAGCGCCTTGTTGACCTCGTTGACCAGGCCGATGTTGCCCTTGCCGACCGCCGCGGCGATCTTCTCGGTGAACAGGAAGTCGCCCATCTTCAGCGCGGTGCCCGGCGTGGCGGCCAGCGAGGCCTTGCCGACGAACTTGTCGGTGACCCAGGCGTCGACGTGGCCCGTCTCGAGCGCGGCGCGGGCCGAGTTGTCCTGCGGGAAGTTGCGCACGTCCTTGACCGGCAGCTTCTTCGCGTTGTCGTAGTAGGTGGTGCCGGTCTGCACGCCCACCACCTTGCCGGTGAGATCCTTGGCGGTCTTGATGGCCCCGTCCTTGGAGATGATGACGCCGCCGGTGCAGTAGTGCGGGTTGGCGAACGTGACGGCCTTGGCGCGTTCCTCGGTGACGCCGTGCGAGGCGATCACCAAATCCCAGCGGTCCTGCTGCAGGCCCACCAGCAGGCCGTCGAAGCCCATGGCCTTCCATTCCACCTTGAGCCCCATCTTCGCGGCGACGGCGTTGGCGACGTCGATCTCGAAGCCGGCGAGCTTGCCGGCCTCGACGAAGTTGAACGGCGCGAACTTGCCTTCGCTGGCGACCACCAGGGTGCCGCTCTTGCGGATCTCGTCGATGGTGCGCGCCTGCGCGGCGGCGACGGCGAACAGGCCGACGGCGGCGGCGAGGATCGCGACGCGGCGCGACAGGCGATGGCGGGGGGAGGTGCTTGCGGTCATGGAGGAAATCCTTCGTCGCGGGGGCGTGGCGGGCGGAGAGTGGTTCGGGTCAGTGGTCGCCGAAGAAATAGCGCTTGAGGCCGGCGAGGATCATCTCGACGGCCACCGCCGTCAAGACCAGGCCCATCAGCTTCTCGATGGCGGCCACCATCTGCGCGCCCAGGGCGCGCCGGATGCGGTCGGCCGCGAGCAGCACGACGCCGCTGATGGCCAGCGCCGCGGTGAGCGCGCCGATCCAGGTGAGCAGGTGGTCGGGCTGGCGCGACGCCAGCAGCAGCACCGTGGCCATCGCCGACGGGCCGGCCAGCAGCGGCACGGCCAGCGGGAAGATGAAGGGCTCGCGCCGGACCGTGTCGGTGCCGTAGATCTCGCCGCCGCCGAAGATCATGCGGATCGCGATGATGATCAGGATCACGCCGCCGGCCACCTCCAGGGAGCGCTCCGACAACCGCATCAGCGCCAGGAAGCCCTGGCCGGAGACCATGAACAGCACCAGCACGGCGAACGCCACCAGCACCTCGCGCACGGCGACGAAGGTGCGGCGCTCGGGCTTGACGGCGCCCAGGATCGAGATGAACACCGGCAGGCTGCCGAACGGATCCAGCACCAGCAGCAGCAGGATGAAGGCGGACAGGAAGGTGTGATCCATGGCGGCGCGATTGTCTTTGAACGAGGGCGGTCGTCAGTGGCGCCTACGCGACAGACGTGACGCAAGAAGCGGGCCGATGGCGTGGACGGCGCCCGGACGGCAGCGGTTGTCACGAAACGCACGACTGTAGCGTTCGCCACAGGAAATATGTGTTCCAAACATTGCGTGGCTTACCCTAATATGTGCACGTTTCTTTCATGGAATTGAGCGTGACTACAGCCCCACCTCCCCTGGACATGATCGACCGCAAGATTCTTGAGAACCTGCAGCTGTCCGGACGGATGACCAACGTCGAGCTGGCGGCCGCCATCCACCTGTCGGCGCCGCAATGCTTCCGCCGGGTGCGCGCCCTCGAGGAGCGCGGCGTGATCCGCGGCTACCACGCGCGGGTCGAGGCCGCGGCCGTGGGGCTGGACGTCACGGCCTACGTCAGCCTGAACATCGTCGGCAACGCGTTCGGCCAGGTGCGCGAGATCGAGGCGCAGCTGCGCGACTTCCCGCAGGTGCTGGAATGCCACATCGTGTCGGGCGACTGCGACTACCTGATCAAGGTGGTGGCGCGCGACCTGAAGGCGCTGTCGCACTTCCTCACCGACCGGCTGATGCAGGTGCCGGGCGTGGCCAACGTGCGTTCGATGATCTGCCTGGAGGAGATCAAGCCCGCGGCGGCGCTGCCCTGCGACGGCTGAAGACCGGACCCGGCGTCCTTGATCCTGAATAAGGACGCTTGTATTATTTGCCGCATGCCCAAGCCGTCCCATCGCGAGAAGCTGCTCAACGTCGGGCTGCAGGTCGTCCACGAACGCGGGTTCGGCGGCGCCAGCGTGCGCGACATCGTGCAGGCCGCGGGCGTGCCGCAGGGCTCGTTCACGAACCACTTCGCGTCCAAGGAGGCCTTCGGCCTCGAGGTCGTCGAGCGCTACCTCGACGGCGCGCGCGCGCTGATGCAGGCCACGCTGCGCAACGACGCGCTGCCGCCGCTGCAGCGCCTGCGCGCCTACGTCGACGGCGCCACCGACAGCCGCAGCGACGCCGGCATCCGCAACGGCTGCCTGCTGGGCAACTTCAGCGCCGAGGCCAACGATTGCGGCGAGGCGCTGCGCCTGCGCGTGGCCGACGCCTTCGCGCAGGTGCAGGACGCCCTCGCCTACTGCCTGCGCGCCGCCGTCGCGGCCGGCGAGATCGCGCCGTCCACCGACTGCGACGACGCGGCCGCCTTCCTGCTGGCCTCGCTGCAGGGCGCGATCCTGCTGGCAAAGGCGCAGCGCAGCGCGCGGCCGGTGGAGCGCTTCAGGCAGCGGGCGCTGGCCGGCCTGCTGGCGCCCGCCGACCCGGTCGAAGCGCCGCGCTGAACGCCCGCCGGCGGGTCCTGGTCGGCCGGTCCGGGCCCGACTTGAGCGGGTGAACCGGGGCCGGATCGGCCCTCATCCGCCCATCGAAAAACGGGGCGATCGGCACATTGGAACTTCCACGATGGAAGCCTCCGATGCCCGACCGATCCTCCTTCTCCAAGACCCTGCGAACCGCCTGCGCGACCCTGGCTGCAGCCCTGTTCGCGAGCACCCTGAACGCGGCGCCGAAGCCGTTGGGCGATGCCGAACTGAGCGCCGTGCGCGGTGCCGACGGCTCGATCCTGGCCGGCCTGCAGACCCCGTCGTCGAACGCGCAGAACGGCCTGGCCAACGGCCTGGCGGCCGCGTTCTCCAGCAGCGCCGGCAGCACGCTGCTGAACCCGGCGCAGTTCGCCGCGGCGCTGGAGGCCGCGGGCCTGTCGCCCTCGATGTTTCCCGACTACGCGGGCCAGCCGGTCGCGCAGACCGTCGTCGACGCCAAGCCGGTGACCTTCAGCTTCAACCTGTCCGACGTGCTGCTGTCGACGACCGGCCTGCAGTACGCCGGCGGCGCCTCGATGGGCACGATCACGATGAAGGACTTCGACGCCCGCGGCACCACGATCTGGGTCTGGCAGCACCACTGAGCCACTGTCACCCGCGCGGGTGATGCCGGGCGTGCAGCTGGCGCAGGCGTTCGCGCGCGACGTGGGTGTAGATCGTCGTCGTCGAGATGTCGGCGTGGCCCAGCAGCAGCTGCACGGCGCGCAGGTCGGCGCCGTGGTTGAGCAGGTGGGTCGCGAACGCGTGGCGCAGCGTGTGCGGCGACATCGGGTTGCGGATGCCCGCGGCCAGCGCGTATTTCCTGACCAGGTTCCAGAACATCTGGCGCGACATCGCCGCCGCGCGCACGGTGACGAACAGCGCGTCGCTGCGCCGCCCGGCCAGCAGCTCGGGACGGGCCGTCGCCAGCCAGGACTCCAGCCAGCGTCGCGCCTCGTCGCCGAACGGCACCAGGCGCTCCTTCGCGCCCTTGCCCATCACGCGCACCACGCCGTCGGGCAGGCTCAGGTGCACCAGCTTGAGCTCGACCAGCTCGCTCACGCGCAGCCCGCTCGCGTACATCAGCTCCAGCATCGCGCGGTCGCGCGCGCCCAGCGGCGTCTCGACGGCCGGCGCCGCCAGCAGCGCGTCGACCTGGGCCTCGGTGAGGGTCTTGGGCACGCGCAGGGCCTGGCGCGCGGGCCGCAGCCGCAGCGTCGGGTCCTCGGCCACGAGGCGCTCGCGCAGCCCCCAGCGGTAGAAGCGCCGGAACACGGCCAGGCGCCGGTTCGCGCTGGTGGCCTTGCTGGCCGCGTGGCGCGCGAGCATGTAGGCCTGCACGTCGCTCGCGCGCGCCTGGGCGAGATCGCGCGCCTGCGCGTCGGCGAGCCAGGCGGCGAACAGCGCCAGGTCGCGCCGATAGGCCGCCAGCGAGTTCTTCGCGAGGCCGTCCTCCAGCCACAGGCCGTCGAGGAAGCGGTCGACCACCGCCTGGCTGCGCAGCAGCGCCGCCGAGGGCGCCGGGGACGGGGCCTTCTTCGCGGCGCCCAAGCCTCAGCCCGCGGCGCCCAGCATGCCGGCCTTCATCTTCGCGTCCACCGGCCAGTCGCCGACGAAGATGCGCAGCAGCGCGGCATAGAGGTCGGCGCCGGGCACCGGCGCGCCGCAGGGCTTGCCGTTGAGGGTCATCGTCAGGCCGGCGGCCGGCACGTAGTCGAGGTCGACGACATCGCCCTTCTTCACGTTGCCCACGCTGCGCAGCGTGCGGTCGAAGGCCGCGATGCGATCCTGCATCGCCGCGACCTGGTCGGCCGGCGTGCGCTTGGCGATGCCGCCGGTGAAGGCCTTGGCGAACTCGTCGGACGGGCCGTCCATCAGCAGGCGCACCTGCACGCGCTTGGGGCCGTCCTGGCCGAGCACCGCGGCGCCGGTGTCGGCCCGGGCAGGCAGGTACAGGCCGGCGAGGTACACCTTGTAGATGAACGCGGCACGCAGGCCCACGCCATTGAGCTGCAGCGGCACGCCGGCGACGCTGGCGGCGCCCGGGAAGGTCTGGTTCTCGAGGGTGATCGGCGCGGCAGCGCGCGCGCTGGGCAGGAACACGAGCGCGGCCAGCGCGATCAGGGCCATGCCCAGCAGGCCCTGGCTGAGGGCACGCAACGCGCCGAGCAGGCGGCGCGCCGGCTGGCGCCATGTCGCATGAAACATCTTCTTTCCTTCGCCGGGGCCGCGGCGGCCCCTTCAGCCGTTCAACGCGCCAGCGACCGGCGCGGACGACAGGGCCCACTGTATGTGTTCCGCGAGCAGCGTGCTCGCGCCGGCGAGGCGCGCGCGCAACGCCGCCTCGATCGGCGCGCGCGGCTCGCCGGCATGCAGCGCGTTGCCGAGCGCCACCGCGATGTTGCGCTGCCAGCGCGCATGGCCGATGCGGCGGATCGCCGAGCCTTCGGTGCGGCGCAGGAACTCCTCTTCGCTCCAGTCCCACAGCGCCAGCAGCGTCGGTTCGGCCAGGTCGGCGCGCTCTGCAAAGTCAGGTAAAGGCGAGCGGCGCGCGAACTTGTTCCAGGGGCACGCGACCTGGCAATCGTCGCAGCCGTAGATGCGATTGCCGATCGCGCGGCGGAACTCCAGCGGGATCGCGTCGTCGCTCTCGATGGTCAGGTAGGAGATGCAGCGCCGCGCGTCGAGCCGCTCGGGCGCGACGATGGCCTGCGTCGGGCAGACGTCCATGCACGCGGTGCAGCGGCCGCAGTGCGGCTCGGCGGCGGCGGTCAGCGGCAGCGCGATGTCCACGAAGATCTCACCGAGGAAGAACATCGAGCCGGCGTCGCGCGAGAGCGCCAGCGTGTGCTTGCCGCGCCAGCCCAGCCCCGAGCGCGTGGCGAGCTCCACCTCCAGGACCGGCGCCGAGTCGGTGAAGCAGCGGTAGCCCAGCGGGCCGATGGCGTCGGCCAGGCGGTCGGCCAGCTTCTGCAGGCGATCGCGCAGCACCTTGTGATAGTCGCGGCCGCGGGCGTACATCGAGACCACCGCCTCGCCGGCGCGCGCCAGCCGGGCCTGCTCCTGCCGCGGCCAGTCGACCCCGCGCGCTTCGGGCAGGTAGTCCATGCGCGCCGTGATGACCCGCAGCGTGCCCGGGCGCAGCTCGGCCGGCCGTGCGCGCTTCATGCCGTGCGCGGCCATGTAGCCCATGCTGCCGGCGAAGCCCGCCTCCAGCCACGCGCGCAGGCCGTCCTCGGCCGCCCCGAGATCGACCCCGGCGACGCCGATCTGTGAGAATCCGAGCTCGAGCGCCCAGTCCTCCAGGCGCTGCAAGAGAGCGAGAGCCCCGGGGTCCTCCCCGCCGTCATGACGCAGCTGCAACATCCGCCGATTCTAGGAACATCGCTGGCCACCTGGGCCGACGAGGCCGCCTGCGCGCGCGACGCGGGTCGGCTCGCGGCCGCAGCCGCCCTGCGCGACGCGTTCGTCGAGCTCGAGGGGCCGCTGGGCGCCGGCAAGACCACCTTCGTGCGCCACCTGCTGCACGCGCTGGGTGTCGAGGGCCGCATCAAGAGCCCGACGTACGCGGTGGTCGAGACCTACGAGCTCGACCACCTGGCCATCTCGCATTTCGACTTCTACCGCTTCGACGATCCGCAGGAGTGGGAGGACGCCGGCCTGCGCGACCTGTTCGGCACGGCCGGGCTGAAGCTGGTGGAGTGGGCCGAGAAGGCGCAGCCGCTGCTGCCCGTGCCCGACCTGCGCGTGACGATCGCGCCACACGACGACGCGATTCGCGGCGTCCGCTTCGATGCGATGACCCCCAACGGGCTGCAATTGCTCGACAATCTTCGTTCATGAAGCGAAGAGACGCCCTGCTGCGCGGCGGCAGCCTCGTGCTGTGTCTGAGCGCCACCGACATCGCGTTCGGTGCCACCATCCTCGCTGTGCGCATCTGGCCCGCGGCCGACTACACGCGCGTCACGATCGAGTCCGACCAGCCGCTGGTGGCGCGCAACTTCGTCGCCGACAGCCCCTACCGCCTCGTCGTCGACATCGACAACCTCGAGCTGAGCCCGGCGCTGCGCGACATGGTCGGCAAGGTGCGCCCCGACGACCCGTTCATCGCCGGCGCGCGCGTCGGCCAGAACCAGCCGCGCGTGGTGCGGCTGGTGCTCGACCTGAAGCAGGCGGTGGCCCCGCAGCAGTTCATGCTCGCGCCGGTGGCCGCCTACCAGCACCGGCTGGTGTTCGACCTCTATCCGCTCAAGGCCCAGGACCCGCTGCTGGCGTTGCTGCGCGGCAAGGAGCAGGCCGAACAGGCCGCCGCGCAATCGGTGCAGGACGCGCTCGGCGAATTCATCGGCCGCATTCCGTATGGCGCCAGCGCGCCGGTGGCGCCCGGCACCGCGGTCGCGGCGCTGCCGGCGCCGCCCGCCTCCGGCGCGACCCACCTGGCCGGCGGCGGCATCGACACCTCGTCGATGGAGACGCAGGCGCCGTTCGCCGCGCGCCCGCTCACGCCCGAGGAAAAGCGCCGCGTCGACCGCCTGCTGGTCATCGCCATCGACCCCGGCCACGGCGGCGAGGATCCGGGCGCGATCGGGCCCACCGGGCTGCGCGAGAAGGACGTCGTGCTGGCCATCGCGATGCAGTTGCGCGACCGCCTCAACGCCAAGCCCGGGGTGCGCGTGCTGCTCACCCGCGATTCCGACTTCTTCGTGCCGCTGGGCGAGCGCGTGAAGAAGGCCGAACGGGTGCAGGCCGACCTGTTCGTCTCGATCCACGCCGACGCGTTCTTCACGCCGGAGGCCCGCGGCGCCTCGGTGTTCGCGCTGAGCCAGGGCGGCGCCTCCAGCGCCGCGGCGCGCTGGATGGCCAACCGCGAGAACGCCTCCGACGCCGTCGGCGGCGTCAGCGTGAAGGTCAAGGACGCCCAGGTCATGCGCGCCATGCTCGACATGAGCACCACCGCGCAGATCAAGGACAGCATGCGCGTCGGCGGCGAGGTGCTCAGCCGCATGGGCAAGGTCGGCAAGCTGCACCGCGGCCAGGTGGAGCAGGCCAGCTTCGCGGTGCTGAAGGCCCCGGCGATCCCCTCCATCCTGGTCGAGACGGCGTTCATCTCGAACCCGCAGGAAGAGGACAAGCTGCGCGACCCGGACTACCGCCACCAGCTGGTCGAGGCGCTGTTCACGGGCATCGACCGCTACTTCGCGAAGAATCCGCCGATCGCGCGGCATCGCGACCTGTAGCGGGATTCGCGGTCGGCGCTGCCCATTGCGCGCCGGCCGAACCGCTGCGCTTGGGGCCGCCAACCGCTTGCGGCAACGGTCAGCGCGGGGCGCCCGCCGGCGCCTGCCCGGCACGCGGAGGGGCCACGGGCGCCAGCACCACCAGGAACGACGACCCGCCCGGTTCACGCCGAACATGGACATCCACCAGGCGGGTCGCGCCGCAAGCCGGGGCGAGCCGAAGGGACGACGACGCGACAGCTGGCACTCCATCCGGCGCCGCCAGCAGCGCGCGCAGTTCGCCGCGGCTGCCGGGTTCGAGGAATTCCTCCAGCAGCAGGCCGCCCCCCGCGTCGCGGTCGATTCCCAACATCGCGGCACCGGCGATGTTGAGTTCCCGCAGCAGGCCGCCACGATCGACGGTGAAGCAGCCGACCGGCTGCAGGTCATAGAGTTCGATCTGCCTGCGAAGGGCCGTTTCGAGCTCGACGCGCGACTCGCGCAGTTCCTCGGCCTGGAGGTCCAGTTCGACCTGGTGCACCTGCAGTTCGTGGAGCAGCGCCTGCGCGTCGTGCGCGGTGGCTGGCGACGACGCCAGCTGGTACAGCACGGCCAGCGCATCGCACGCATATTTCGCCGCGCGCTGGCTGCCGGGACCGCCGACCAGCCGCGAGACGGCCTGGGCGCGAACATCCATCTGCCTGTCGGGTGCGTCGGCGTGTCGTGACATGTCAGGTCCTCGGATCGGATGGATTCGACATCGACTCTACGCCTTGCGCAGGCGGGACTCGAGTTCCTTGGCGGCCGTGATGTCGACGAACGTGATCACGACGCCCTGGATCACGTTGGTGAGCGTGCGATACGGCATGATCCGCACGGTGAACCAATGCCCATCCGTGGTGGGAATCTGCCTTTCGCGGGACGCCAGGGTGCGCAGCGTTTCCTTCACGTCGGTGTGCAGCTCGGGGTAGATCAGCGTCGTCGCGAGCTCGCTGAGCGGCCGGCCGACATCGCCTTCACGCAGGTGGACCACGCGCGTGATCTGGTCGGTGAACCGGCGTACGTTGAGGTCGCTGTCGAGGAACAGCGTGGCGATGTCGGTGCTGTTGAGAAGATTCTGCATGTCGCTCTGCGCGAGCGCGAGATCGTCGAGCTTGGACTGCAGCTCGCCGTTGATCGTCTGCAGTTCCTCGTTCATCGACTGGGCCTCCTCCTTGGAGGTCGTCAGCTCCTCGTTGGCGGACTGCAGCTCCTCGTTCGTGGATTGCAGCTCCTCGTTGGCTGCCTGCAGTTCCTCCTGCGACGCGTGCATCTCCTGCCGCAAGGCGCGAACCTCGTCCTGGCACCGGATCAACTCCTCGCTGACCGCCGGATCGACCGGCCCCGCCGCATTGCCGCGCCGGGCTCGCCTGCCCGCAGCAATGGCGATGTCGCGGAAGACGATCATCGCCATGCCCTCGAGGGCGCTCGGCTGCTGGATGGGCTGGACGGTGATGTCGACCCCGGCCTGCACCTGGTCATCGACCCGCAGGCCGTGCAGTTCGACGGTCTTCCCGTCCTGGAAGGCGGCCCGCAGCGCGATCGCCAGGTGGGGCCGGATCCCGGGCCGGGCCATCACGTGGATGTTCCAGTTCGCCTTGCCGGCCGCCGGCTCGAGGTATCGGCCCGTTCGACCGCTGATGTAGAGAATGTCGCCGCCTGCGTTGACCAGCACCGCTGGCGGCGCGAACGTCTGCAGCAGGACCTGGTCGGCCTGGCTCTGCAGGTTGGCAAGCGGTGTCTTCGGCGTGGTCAGTTGGGTCTCCAGCGGCGTGGCGCGCAAGGATGCACGGCCTTGGGTGGGAAAGTACACCATGCCGGCACCACCGGCATTGTCGCTGCGCCAATACAGCCTGGACTTCGGGTGCAGCGGCCGGAACATCGCCTGCGAGCGACCCACTGTCTCCGATCCGCCGAGCAGGAGCACGCCGCCAGGGCGCAGGCTGTAGTGGAACAGCGGCACCAGGCGATGCTGCAACGCGGCGCTGAAATAGATCAGCAGGTTGCGGCAGGACAGGATGTCGAGCCGGGTGAAAGGGGGGTCGAGGATGACGTCGTGCTGGGCGAACAGCACCATCTCGCGGATGCGGGCGTCGATCTGGAACCCGCCGGCATGCTCGACGAAGAACCGGCGAAGGCGTTGCGGCGTCAGGACACCGGCGATCGCGGCCGGAAAATGGCCCGTGCGCGCGGCCGCGATCGCATCCGCGCTGAGGTCGGTGGCGAAGATGCTCAGCGTGCACGCGGCGAACCGCGGCTGCGCCTCGGCGACCTCGGTGAACGCCATCGCCAGCGAAAAGGCCTCCTCCCCGGTCGAGCAGCCGGCGACCCAGGCGCGCAGCTTCGACTCGCCGGCGTCGAGGCGGCTGGCCAACAGCACCGGAAGGACCTGGTCCTGCAACTCCTCCCACACCTCGGCGTCGCGAAAGAACGCGGTGACGCCAATCAGCATTTCCTTGAAAAGCAAGTCGAGTTCCTGCCGGTTCGCCCGCAGGAAGTCGCCGTAGGCCGCCATGGAATCGAGTCCGTGGACGAACATGCGGCGTTCGATGCGACGCACCAGCGTGTTGGACTTGTAGAGCGCCAGGTCGTGCCGGGTGTGCTCGCGCAGCAGGCCCAGGATCCTGGCGAGCGCGGCCGCGCTGCCCGGACTGCCGGCGCTGTCGCGCGACGCCGTCGCCCGGACCGCCGTCCCGACGATCGCCAGGATGCGGCCGGGCAGTTCCGCCGGCGTGGCGACGACGTCCGCGCAGCCCGCGGCGATCGCGCTCCGCGGCATCGAATCGAACTGCGCCGACTCCGGCTGCTGGACGACGCACAAGCCCCCCTGGGCCTTGATGGCCAGCAGGCCCAACGTGCCGTCCGAACCCATGCCCGACAGCACGACGCCGATCGCGCGCTGGCCCAGTTCCCGGGCCAGCGACCCGAACAGGACGTCGACGGGCAGCCGCATGCCGCGCGGGCGAGACGGCTCCTTGACGTGCAATGCGCCGTCCGCCACGGTGAGCTCGGCGTTGGGCGGGATGACGTAGACCGCATTGGCTTCGACGGCCCGCGTCTGGGTGACCTCGTGCACCGGCAGCGTGGTGGCGCGTTGCAGCAGTTCCCCCAGCATGGCCTTGTGCGTGGGGTCCATGTGCTGGACGACGACATACGCCAGGCCGCTCGCGGGCGGAACCTGCGCCAGGAACTGTTCCAGCGGCTCCAGTCCGCCGGCGGAGGCCCCGAGGCCCACGATGGGGATCCGGGGCACCGGGGTTCGTGCCGGGGCGGGTCGAGAAATGTTCATTCGCAAGTATCGGCCACGCGGGCACGGTTGCCGGCGCGGTGCCCGGCTCGTCGTCGCCGCCGCCGGGGTCGTGCTCGCGGGCACAGCGGCACGGCCCCCCGGCACGACGCCGCAAAGTTTCAGCGCAACGCTTCGAACGCCAGGTCGCCCCAGCCCTGCAACGGCCCCAGCGGGTTGCGAACGACCTCGTACTCGTCGATGGTCGGTCGACCGCCAACCAGTTCATAGACCAGTTGGTCGTCGACGAATACCAGCAGCGCGTCGACCTCCCATCCCTTGCTGACGGATTCGCGCTTGAAGTTGAGCGAGTCGAGCCAGAAGCTGCCGACACGCGCGCGCTCCACCTTCCTGACGGTGATGGTGTAGCCGTTGCAGCGCCTTCCGGCCTGGAAGCAATCGCGGATGCCGCGATCGATGTCCTCGGGCCGGATCATCGCTGCGGAGGGGAACTTCTGCAGGACATCCGCGAAGTGCAAGACGGTGATCGCCGGGTTGCTGCGTGGATCGAGTCCGTTGGCATGCACGTCGGCGCGCGTGGCCTTGTACGGTTCGATCGCCGCCAGCGACTGCACGGCGTCGTCGTAGCTGCTCCAGTCCGACACGACTTCCCGCCTGGCGGTGGGCAGCAACGACGCACACCCCGCCAGCGCCAGGACGCCGACCAGGGCGATGGATCTCGGCATCGGGAGTCTCGTCTTGTTCATGTCGTCAAGCGCGAGGGCGCAGTCCTGTGATGCTCACGATTGGCTCACGATCGGCGATCCTCGGCTTGACAGGCGTCAATTTCCCCGCTGGGGCGGGCTCGCCGCGGGCCAGCGCACCGCGCGTCGGCGATTCAGCGATGGGGGCAGTCGGGTGCGCGCGGATCGCAGTCCGGACGGCCGTCGCGGCCATCCCCGTGGCGGTCGTCGCGCTGGTCGTGGCCCGGATCCCGGTCGCGGTGCCCGCCGTGTCCGTCCCCCTCGGAACGGTCGCCCAGCGGATAGGCGACGCAGCCCGACAGGCCGATCAGGGCGATCGCAACTGCAATCGATGAGGCGTTCTTCATGGCGTTCCTCGAGGTGGTTGACGTTTTGCAGAGCCGTGTCATCGGATCGACCCGGTCGGCCGATGACCTTCAACAGACGAGCGCGCTGCCGGGGAGGGAGACCGACGCCGGCAATGTCACGATGAATTGACTGCCGCGCTCCAGGCCCTCGCTGCACGCCTCGACGGCGCCCCCGTGCGCCTGTACCAGTTCGCGCACCACGGCGAGTCCGATCCCGAGGCCCGCCCGGTTGAAATCCGCTGCGCGCGGCTCCTGGACGAAGCGTTCGAAGAGATGCGGCAATGCCTCGGCGGAAATGCCGATGCCGTTGTCCGCCACGATCAAGCGCACATCGGGCCCGATCCTGGCGATGGAGACGCAGACGACGCCGGCCACCGGCGTGTACTTGGAGGCGTTGTCGAGCAGGTTGCTCACGATCTGCACCAGGCGTCCAGGGTCGCCTTCGACCTCGATCGCCAGCGGTGGCAGGTAGATTTCCAGGTGCTGCGACCGGACACCCATCGCCGGCCGGCAATCGTCGACGGCTTCGGTCACGATCGCCCGCATGTCCACGACCTGACGCTGCAGGCGGAGCCTGCCGGAATCGAGGCGGGCGATGTCGACCAGGTCGGCGATCAGGCCGGCGATTCGCGTCACCTGGCGTTCGATGATCAGTTGCAGTCGAGGTAGCTCGTCGGTCCGTGCCCGCCCCAGCAGCGCCGCAGCCGTGCGGATGGGGACGAGCGGGTTGCGCAGTTCGTGCGCGACGACCGCCATGTAGTCCACCATCTCCCTGCGCCCCCGGTCCGCGTCCGGCCGCGGCAGGCCCCCGGCGGCGCTTGTCGACCCGGCGTGGCGTCGTGCCTCGCCCACGGGGGCGGCCACCGCCAGCAGGGCCATCGACGTCGACGGGCCGATCAGGACGGCGGGCGCGTCGAGCGCGCGCTCCGCGCAGCGCGAGGACATGGCCTGGCGCAGGTGCTCGAGCGCATCGACGCACTCCATCACGCCGGCCCTCACCCCGCACTCGCCGGATGCCGGATCGCGCTGCGCCGGCACGCCCAGGCCGTCGACCGACGCTGTGAGCCTGGCCGTCACCCTGGCGAGAATGCCGTCCCAGCTTTCCGGCATCTCGCCCGAAGTTGTCCGCGCCGGACACTGCCCGGCGGCGGTGTCGGGGCGCGGCCCTGCGCACGGACCCGAGGAGCACCCATCCAGGCAGGCTGCGAACGACGAATACGACGCCTGGGGGGCGGGGGTTGCCTTGCCAAGTTCGAGGTGTTGCATGTCGTCGTCCTGGTCAAGTCGATGGGCCACATCAGGCCATCGACCGAAACGATGGCCCCGCTGTCGACCCGATGGTATTTCTCCAGTCGGGCAGGCTCTGTACGGCGGCGCACAGTACGGCCGTCGACACCCGCCTCATTGACCTGTCGCAAGCCCGGTCACCCGCCGCGGCGGGCCGGCCGTGCTTCGACGGATGAATTTCTTCTTGCGCCCCCCGGGATCCGCCTTGCGCAAACGCAAGCCGGGCCACCTGCGAAGCCATACCCTGGGGAGGTTTCGTTGTCGGGCACGCGCCCTGCGACCCATGACCACCCGACTCGATCCGCGGAAGAATGAGCTCCTGGCCGCACTTCGGGCCGAGGATTGGGCTTTCTGGGCGCCTCAGGTCGAATGGGTCGACCTGGCCCTTGGGCAGGTCCTTCACGAGTCCGGCGTCGGCATGACGCACGCCTACTTTCCGGTCACGGCCGTCGTCTCGTTGATGTACTCGCTGGAGGACGGTGGCTCCGCGGAGCTCGCCGTGGTGGGCTTCGAAGGACTTGTCGGCATCGAGCTCTTCCTGGGTGGCAAGACGACGCCGAGCAGCGCGGTGATCCAGAGCGCCGGCCAGGCCTACCGCCTCCCGGCCCCGGCGCTCGTTGCCGGATTCCAGCACCCGCCCGTCATGCACCTGCTCCTGAGGTTCACCCAGGCGCTCATCACGCAAATGTCGCAGACGGCGGTCTGCAACCGCCATCACGCCCTCGACCAGCAGCTTTGCCGGTGGCTGTTGCTCAGTCTCGACCGTTCGCAGGGGCTGGAGCTCGCGCTGACCCAGGAACTCATCGCCCGCATGCTCGGCGTGCGCCGCGAAGGGGTCACGGAAGCCGCGGGCAAGCTTCAGGCGGCCGGACTGATTCGCTACACGCGCGGACGCATCACGGTGCTCGACCGCGCGGGCCTGGCGGCGCGTTCCTGCGAATGCTACCGGGTCGTCAAGAAGGAATACGAGCGACTGCTGCCGGCGATCCCGTGCCGCTGATCACGGCCCGCCGCGCCGGGAGAGATCACCGCCGACCGGACTCAGCTCGCCGGCTGCGTCTTCTTGCGCAGGATCCCGACCAGCGCCAGCGCCCCGGGAATGACGATCATCGACAGGAAGATCCACTGCAGGTGGCCCTTGACCCACGGCAGGTTGCCGATCCCGTACCCGAGCAGCGTCACGCTGCCGATCCACAGGGCGGCGCCGCTGACGTCGAACAGGCTGAAGCGGCGCCGGGTCATCAGGGTCACGCCGGCGACGAAGGGCGCGAACGTGCGCACGAAGGGCATGAAGCGCCCGGCGATCAGCGCGACCCCGCCGTACTTCTCGAAGAAGGCGTGCGCCTTGTCGAAGCCCTGCTTGTTGAACCAGCGCGAGTTCTCCCAATGGAAGACGCGCGGGCCGAACCAGCGGCCGATCGTGTAGTTGGTCTGGTTGCCGAGCACGGCCGCGGCGAACATCACGCCGAGCGCCATCGTGATGTCCAGCAGCCCGGTGGCCGCGGAGGCCCCGACGATGAACAGCAGCGAGTCGCCGGGCAGGAAGGGCATCACGACGACGCCGGTCTCGATGAAGATGACCGCGAACAGCACGCCGTAGACCCAGGCACCGTTGCCGGCGACGAATGCCGACAGGTACTGGTCGGCGTGAAGAAGATGTTGAAACAAGGGGATCAGGGAGTCCATGGGCGGCGATTATCGACGCGGGTTCCTACAATAGGCAGATGACTGTCCAGATCGCGCCCGCCGAGCGAGCAATATGACCACCCCCACGCTCCCTTCGGTCGCTGCGCCCGCCGCGGACGCCGCGCCGCCGCCGGCCGCGCGGACGACGCGCATCCGCGAGCTGCCCGACGAGCTGGTGAGCCAGATCGCCGCCGGCGAGGTGGTCGAGCGCCCGGCCTCCGTGGTGCGCGAGCTGGTCGACAACGCGCTCGACGCCGGCGCCACCCAGATCGGCGTGCGCCTGGCCGCCGGCGGGGTGCGCGCCATCCTGATCGAGGACGACGGCTTCGGCATCGAGGCCGCCGAGCTGCCGCTGGCCCTCAAGCGCCACGCCACCAGCAAGATCCGCTCGCTCGACGACCTCGAGCAGGTGACGACGATGGGCTTTCGCGGCGAGGCGCTGGCGGCCATCGCCTCGGTGTCGGAGCTGGCGCTGGTCAGCCGCACGCCCGCCGCCGCCCACGCCCAGCGCCTGGATGCCCGCTCGGGGGAGCTGGCACCGGCCGCGCGCGCGCAGGGCACCACGGTCGAGGTGCGCGAGCTGTTCTTCAGCACGCCGGCGCGGCGCAAGTTCCTGAAGTCCGACTCCACCGAGCTCGCCCATTGCATCGAGGCCGTGCGCCGCCACGCGCTGGTGCGCCCCGGCGTCGGCTTCGCCGTCTGGCACGAAGGCAAGCTGGTGGAGCAATGGCGCGCCAGCGACGAGTCCCAGCGCATCCGCGACGTGCTGGGCGACGACTTCGTCGACAACAGCCGGCCGCTGCAGGCCGACATCGGCCCGATCGCCATCCACGGCCGCGTCGGCCTGCCCGCCGCCGCGCGCACGCGCAGCGACCACCAGTACGTCTACGTCAACGGCCGCTACGTGCGCGACCGCCTCATCGGCCACGCGCTGCGCAGCGCCTACGAGGACGTGCTGCATGGCCAGAAGCAGCCGGCCTACGTGCTGTTCATCGAGATCGACCCGGCGCGCGTCGACGTCAACGTGCATCCGACCAAGATCGAGGTGCGCTTCCGCGACTCGGGCGCGATCCACCAGGCCGTCAAGCGCGCGGTGGAGGACGTGCTCGCGCCGTCCGGCGCCACCGCCCCAGGCGCCGCCGGCGGCCACGTCGCCGGCACCGCGTTCGGCACGCCGGGCGGCTTCGCGGCCGCGGCCGCGGCGGCCGTCGAGCGCCTGAACGGCGGCACCGCCGCCACCCCGGGCTGGAATGCCGCCGGCCTCGCGCCCGCGCGCCCGTGGGCGCTGGCCAGCGACACGCGCGATCCGCTCGCGGGCGCGACCACGGCCTCGTTGTTCGCGCGCGCGTTCGGCGACGCCGCCGCGCCCGCGCCGCCGGCCGGCGGCGTGCTCGACGCCGGCGGCAGCGCCGCGCTCACCGCGCGCGAGCCTGCGGCGGCGCCGGCCTGGACGCGCCCACAGGACGCCGTCGAGGCGGTCGCCGCGGTCGCCCGGGCAGACGCCGGCGACTGGCCGCTGGGCCGCGCGATCGCGCAGATCCAGGGCGTCTACGTGCTGGCCGAGAACGCGCAAGGCCTGGTCGTCGTCGACATGCACGCCGCCCACGAGCGCATCGTCTACGAGCGCCTGAAGGCCGGCGCCGCCACGCACGCCATGCCCACGCAGGCGCTGCTGATCCCCGCCACCTTCGCCGCCACGCCCGCCGAGCGCGCACTGGCCGAGACGCACGCCGACACCCTGCGCGCGCTGGGCCTGGACGTCTCGGCCCTCGGCCCGCAGACGCTGGCCGTGCGCAGCCTGCCCGCCGCGCTGCTGCAGGCCGACCCGGTCGACCTCGTGCGCTCGGTGCTGGCCGACCTGGCCGAGGTCGACGCCAGCAGCCTGGTGCAACGCGCCCGCGACGACGTGCTGGCCTCGATGGCCTGCCACGGCGCGGTGCGCGCCAACCGCCGCCTGAGCCTCGAGGAGATGAACGGCCTGCTGCGCCAGATGGAGGCCACCGAGCGCTCCGACCAATGCAACCATGGCCGCCCCACGTGGCGCCAGGTGACGATGAAGGAACTCGACGCGCTGTTCCTGCGCGGCCGTTGATTCCGCCGATTGCCCCGCCTTTCCACTTCTCCGGCCGACCCCTCCCATGACCGATTCCAACTCTCCGCCGCCGGAACCTCCGACCAAGCCGACCGCCACGCCCGCCGCCCCCGCGACGGCCGACAGCCCGGCCGTGCCGCGCCGCATCCCGCGCGCCCAGGCGCGTCCGCCCGAGCCCGAGGGCCGCGACAAGACGCCCGTGGGTCAGCGCGTGATCGAGCAGCGCCCGCACGAGCGCAAGCCCACCGAGCACGTCGCCCGCCGCGGCGGCCGCCCCGACCTGCGCGACATCCCGCCGCCGCGCCGCGACACGCCCAGCAACGTCTGGCGTGCCGACCCGCCGCCGCCGCCCCCGCGCGCCCAGCCCGACCCGTCCCGCGAGCGCCGCGACGAGCCGCGCGAACGCCGCGACGGTCCGCGCCGCGCCCATGGCGACGCACCGCGGCCCGACCGTCCCGGCGAACGCCGCACCAGCCCGGGCCCGTGGCAGCAGCGCGGCCCGCGGCCCGACTTCCAGGACACGCGCCCGCCGGAATCCGAGCGCCCGGGCGGCCCGTTCCGCAAGGACGACCGCCGCACCACCGGCGTTCCGCCCGGCCCGCCGCGCGACGACCGCCGGCCGGCGCCGGCGCAGGGCCGGCGCGAGCCCGGCCCGCAGGGCTTCGGCATCGACCGCGACCGCCCCTGGGGCGACCGCGCCCGCGCGCCCTACGGCGACCGCGGTCCCACCTACCCGCAGGGCCCCGCCTATCCGCAAGGCCCCAACGAACGCCCGCGCGGCCCCGCCGTCGATCGTCCGCGCGGCCCGGAGGTGCGCCGCCCCGGCGCCGACGACCGGCCGCCGCCGCGCCGCCACGAGGACGGCCCGCGCGACGCGGAACGCCCGGCCCAGCCGCCGCGCCCCGCGTTCGATCCGAACGCGCCGCGGCGCGAGGACCAGCGCCTGTCCAAGGTGCTGGCCGAGCGCGGCCTCGCGTCGCGCCGCGAGGCCGACGACTGGATCGACGCCGGCTGGGTGAAGGTGGACGGCGAGATGGCCGTGCTCGGCGCCCGCGTGTTCCCGCACCAGGTCATCGAGATCGACGACGCCGCCCGCACGCAGCAGGCACACCGCGTGACCATCCTGCTGCACAAGCCGATCGGCTACGTCAGCGGGCAGGCCGAGGACGGCTACGAGCCCGCGTCGGTGCTGGTGACGCAGGCCAACCACTGGCCCGAGGATCCGTCGCGCGAGCGCTGGCACCCGGGCCATGCGCGCGGCATCGCGCCGGCCGGCCGGCTCGACATCGATTCCACCGGCCTGCTGGTGCTGACCCAGGACGGCCGCATCGCGCGCCACCTGATCGGCGAGGACTCCGACGTCGAGAAGGAGTACCTGGTGCGCGTGGAATACCCGCGCGGCGGCCAGTTCCCCGACGCCGACCTCGACCGCCTGCGCCACGGCCTGTGGCTGGACGGCAAGGAACTGCGCCCGGCCAAGGTCAGCTGGGCCAACGAGGACCAGCTGCGTTTCGTGCTGCGCGAGGGCCGCAAGCGCCAGATCCGCCGCATGTGCGAGGCCGTCGGCCTGGTCGTCGTCGGCCTGAAGCGGGTGCGCATCGGCAGCGTGGTGCTGGGCAAGCTGCCGCCGGGCCAGTGGCGCTACCTGCGCGAGGACGAGCGCTTTTGAGCCGATGGCCGACGTGACGGCGGCGTTGCGCTGGCTGGGCATCGCGGGCCCGACCGCGTCGGGCAAGACGGCGCTCGCCCTGGCGATCGCCCGCCGCTGGCCGGTGGAGATCGTCAGCGTCGACTCGGCGCTGGTCTATCGCGGCATGGACATCGGCACCGCCAAGCCCGGCGCCGCCGAACAGGCCGCGGCGCCGCACCACCTGCTGGACCTCATCGGGCCCGGGCAGTCGTACTCCGCCGCGCAGTTCGTCGCCGACGCGCAGCGGCTGGTCGCCGGGATCCGCGCCCGCGGACGCTGGCCGCTACTGGTGGGCGGCACGATGATGTACTTCAAGGCGCTGGTGGACGGCATCGACGAGATGCCCGCCGCCGACCCCGCGATCCGCGCGCAGATCGACGCCGAGGCCGCGCAGCTCGGCTGGCCCGCGCTGCATGCGCAGCTGGCGCTCGTCGATCCGCCCACCGCGGCCCGGCTCCAGCCCAACGACTCGCAGCGCATCCAGCGCGCGCTGGAGGTGGTTCGATCCGGCGGCATTCCGCTGTCGACGCTGCACCGGCGCGCGCAGCGCGCGGCCCCCCCGCGCGAGGGCGTGCTCGTCGCACTGGAGCCCGCATCCCGCGCCTGGCTGCACGCCCGCATCGCGCAACGCTTCGACGCGATGCTGCAGGCCGGCTTCCTCGACGAGGTGCGCCGGCTGCGCGCCGATCCGGCGCTCCATCTCGACCTGCCCTCGATGCGCTGCGTCGGCTACCGCCAGGCCTGGGAAGCGCTGGACGCCGCCGACCCGCCGGACCTCGCCGCGCTGCGCGAACGCGGCGTCGCCGCGACGCGGCAACTGGCCAAGCGGCAGGTCACCTGGTTGCGCGGCATGGCGCATCGACAGGTGGTCGAGGCGGATGCGGCCGACGTGGAGGCGCGGCTGCTGGCCGTGGTCGAGTCGCTGATCGGGCCGCCGGGGACCGCCCCGGCATGAAAAAGCCGCTGCGGGCTGTGCAGGCGGCAGCGGCGGATCCGGGGGCGACGGGCGAGCTCAGGTCGACACCCGCTCCCCGTTCTTGCGCGGCTTGATCGGCCCGGTGCGCACGCAGTTGCGACCGGCCTCCTTGGCCGCCTCCAGCGCCTGCTCGGCCTCGTGCACCATGGTGTCGACGCTCAGCTGGCCCTGGTGGACGGTGGCCACGCCGATGCTGACGGTGGCCACCACGTGGGTCTGCTGCCAGGTGTAGGGTGCGGAGGCGACCTGCTGGCGGATGCGCTCGGCGGCGTCGAGCGCGCCCAGCGGGTCGGTGTTGGGCAGGAACACGGCCAGCTCGGCGCCGCCGAAGCGGGCCAGCAGGTCGGGCTGGCGCAGCGTGGTGCCCACGCGCTTGGTGACCTCCAGCAGCAGCGCGTCGCCGCACAACTGGCCCAGGTGCTCGTTGATGCGGCGCAAGTGGTCGGCATCGATCAGCAACAGCGCGCCGTCGTCGCCGTAGCGGCGGCAGCGGGCGAACTCGCGCTCCACCAGCTCGAGGAAGTGACGGCGGTTGGACAGGCCGGTGAGGTCGTCGTCGACCGCCTGCAGCGCCTGGCGGGCGCGCGTGTCGGCCACGACCCGCGCAAGGCGGATGACGATGCCGGCGAGGACCAGCGCGGCCAGGGCGAAGAACACTGCCACGCTCAGCGCCACGGCGCCGCCACGGCCGCCCGCGAGCAGCCCCAGCCCGGTGGCGCCGGCCACGGCCGCCAGCGCGCCGAGGATCGCCGCGCCGGCCCAGAACCGCGTGCTGCGCCGCTCGAGCACCTTCACGAGCCCGCTCAACGTCGAGGAATCGATTTCTGCCGTCACCCATCCACCTCAAGACAATCCATGCCCGCGCCTTGCGGCACGCGGGCAATTCCAGCGCCCGCCTGGGGTCGCCAGGACAGGCCCGAGTCCGCCCCCGGTCGGGGCGCAGCGTCATGACTGTATCGGCCGCGCGCGCTCGCCAGTGAAGGATTCGTTGACGATTGTGCGGCAGGCGCCGCAAACCGCACAGTCTCGTGCGCGGCAAAGTCACGTAAATGGTGATTCCCCTCATTCGGCGACCGGTCCGCGGGGGTGGAAATCCGGCCGGCGCGACGGTCGCGCAGCCCGGGTGCCGTATGCTGGGCCCCGGATGAACGACTCCTCGCCCGCCGACCCGGCCCCCCTCCTCGCCGTCACCGGCCTCGCCAAGCGCTATGGCGACGCCTTCGTCTTCAGCGGGGTGTCGCTGACCATGCGCAGCGGCGAGCTGGTCGCGCTGCTGGGTGAATCCGGGGTGGGCAAGTCGACGCTTCTCAACTGCGTGGCCGGGCTCGACAGTGCCGACGCCGGCAGCGTCCGGCTGGCCGGCCGCGACGTGCTGGGACTGTCGGAGCCCGAGGCGGCCCGGCTGCGCCGCGAGGCCCTCGGCTTCGTGTTCCAGGCCTTCCACGTGTTGCCGCACCTGAGCGTGGCCGACAACGTGGGCCTGCCCCTGCAGTTGCTGGGACGCCCGCGCGGCGACCGGGTGGAGCGCATGCTGGCGGCCGTCGGCCTGGCCGGGCTGGGCGGGCGGGCGCCGCGCCAGCTCTCCGGCGGTCAGCTGCAGCGCGTGGCCATCGCGCGCGCGCTGGTGCACGAGCCGGCACTGGTGCTCGCCGACGAGCCCACCGGCAACCTGGACCCGCGCAGCGCCGGGCTGGTGATGGACGTGCTGGTCGAGGCCGCCCGCCGCACCGGCGCGGGGGTGCTGATGGTCACGCACTCGCCGCCGGCCGCGGCGCGTTGCGACCGGGTGCTCGAATTGACGGCGCAGGGTGTCAGGTTGCCCGTGCCGGCCTGAGCGTCGCCGCTCGTCCGACCGCGCTCGAACAGCGGCCGGCAGGCGCCCGGCTGCCTCGTGCGTCAGGCGCAGCGGCTGAGCGTCACCGCCACGCCGTTGAGCACCGAGGTGCCCGACAACGGATCGCGCAGCCGGTCGTCCAGCAGGTCGTTGAGGTTGGCCCCCGGCCGCTGCGCGGCGACGCCCAGGCGCGCCCCGGCCTGGTCGTGGCCCCAGCCGTGCGGCACGCTGACGACGCCCGGCATCATCTCGTCGGACAACGTGGCCGGCAGCTCGATGGCACGGCCGCCGCTGCCCTGCAGGCGGATGCGGTCGCCGGCCTGGACGCCGTGGCGGGCCGCGTCCGCCGGATGCAGCAGCGCGGTGCAGCGCTCGGGCCCCTTGGCCAGCGTGGGCAGGTTGTGCATCCAGCTGTTGTTGGAACGCACGTCGCGCCGGCCCACCACCACCAGGTCGGGCGGCGGCTCGCGCAGCGCGTCGGCCACGGCCGCCAGCTCCGCCGCCACCGGTGCCGGCCACAGCTCGATCCGGCCGCTGGGGGTGCGCAGCACCTGCGGCAACCGCGGCCGCAGCGCCCCCAGGTCGACGCCATGGGGCGCGGCCTTCAGCGCCGCCAGGCTCAGCCCGCCCGGCTTCTGGCCGAAGCGGTCGCCGTAGGGGCCCGCGCGCAGGGCCAGGTCCAGCAGGCGCTCCGGGCCCGGCGTGGCGCCGAGCGCGTCGCGCATCGCCGCCTGCAGCGGCTCGGGCACGCCGGCGGCCAGGCGGCCCAGGTCGTCGTCCAGCAGGCGGGCGTCGAACGCGGCGAGGTCGAAGCCGGACGCGTCGGCGCCGGGCTCGCCGCGCAGCAGGGCCGCGATGCGCAGCAGCGCCTGCCACTCGGACTGCGCGCCGGGGCGCGGCGCGAACACGGGGGCGCTGTAGCGCGCATGGTTGCGGCACGACAGCTGCGGGAAGCTGACGTCGTAGTGCGGCTCCTCGAACGTGGACAGGCCCGGCAGGATCACGTCCGCGTGCTGGGTGGTCTCGTTGAGGTAGATGTCGACGCTCACCATGAAGTCGAGCCCGCGCAGCGCCTGCGCGATGCGCGCGCCGTTGGGCGCCGACAGCACCGGGTTGCTGGCCACGGACACCAGCGCGCGGACGCGACCGGGGCCGTCGGTCTCGATCTCCTCGGCCAGGCAGCTGGTGGGGTATTCGCCCAGCACCTCGGGCGCGCCCGAGACGCGGCTGCGCGTGCGCCCGGTGACCAGCCCCCGCCCGACGCCCGGCTTGCCCTGGCTGTTGGCGGCGAAGGCGGCCGCCTCGGGGAACATCGCGCCACCCTCGGCGTCGAGGTGGCCGGTGAGGATGTTGAGCGCGTCGACCAGCACCGAATTGAGCGTGCCGAAGCGCTGCGTGCTGGCGCCGATGCGCGAGTAGACGGCCGCGCGCGGCGCCGCGGCGAGCTGGCGCGCCAGCGCCCGCTGGGTGGGCGCCGGCACGCCGCAGCGCGCCGCCATGCGCTCCGGGTCGAACGGCCCGACGGCGGCCCGCAGGGCGTCCAGGCCCGTGTCGCCCTCGGCCAGCAGGCCGGCGAGCCGGCCGGGCCGCACCAGGCCCTCGTCGAACAGCGCGTGCACCAGGCCCAGCAGCAGGAACACGTCCGTGCCGGGGCGGATGAAATGGTGCGCGTCGGCGACGGCCGCCGTCTCGGTGCGGCGCGGGTCCACCACCACCAGCCGCCCGCCGCGCGCGCGCATCGCCTTGGCGCGGCCGCGGAAGTCGGGCACCGTCCACATGCTGCCGTTGCTGGCCATCGGGTTGGCGCCCAGCATCAGCAGGAAGTCGCAGCGGTCGATGTCGGGCACCGGCACCGTCAGCGCGTGGCCGTACATCCAGCCGCTGGCGAGCTGGCGCGGCATCTGGTCCAACGTCGACGCGCTGAACACGTTGCGCGAGCCGGCCGCGCGCAGGAGGCGCTGCACGTACAGGCCCAGCCCCAGCCGGTGCACGTTGGGGTTGCCCAGCGTGAACGCCAGCGCGTCGCGGCCGTGCTCGGCCACCAGCGGCGGCAGGCGACGCGCGATCTCGGCGTAGGCCTCGTCCCAGCTCGCCTCGACGAAGCGGCCGTCGCGCTTGACCAGCGGCTGGCGCAGGCGGTCGGGGTCGTCCTCGAGGTCCTTCAGGGCCACCGCCTTCGGGCAGATGAAGCCCCGGCTGAAGACGTCGTGCTCGTCGCCGCGGATGGCGATCACGCGGGCCTGCGCACCGGCGCCCGCCACGCTCAGGGTGAGGCCGCAGCAGGCCTCGCACAGCGGGCAGATGCGCTGGACGGTGCGCGTGGGCGCGCCATCGGCGGCAGGGTCGGTGGCGGCGCCGGCGGCGGGCGTGGCAAGCGTCATGGGGGTGTCTCCGTCATCGTCGTTGGGGGTGCGCGGCCTGGGGCAAAGGATACGGCGGCGGCGCCGATGATGGGGGCGCGACGTCGCCGTGGCTGCCACTTCGGCGACAAGTCCCGGTGGTCGTCGCGCCGGGCGCATGCGCGCCTGAAAACCGGCCGCCCGGCGGCGGGCGGGGCGGCGGATTGATGGCAGGATGCAGGTGTCCCCTTGCTCGAAGCGCCCTTGTCGTCCCCTGCCCCGACCTCCCCGCCGCGCCCGCCCTCGCTGTCCATGGCGGCGCTGTTCGCACGACTGCTGTGGGCGGAGTGGCGCCACCACCCCTGGCGGCAGGCGGCGGCGGTGCTGGCGGTGGCGCTGGGGGTCGCGCTGGCCTTCGCGGTGCAGTTGATCAACGCATCGGCGCTGTCGGAGTTCGAGACGGCCGTGCATGCGGCCAGCGGCGCGCCCGACTTCAGCGTGCGGCCACGCGACGGCCTGTTGCCGGAGGGCCTGTACGCGCGCGTCGCCGTCGCCCCGGGCGTCGCGCAGGCCAGTCCGGTGCTCGATCTCGCGGCGGGCCTCGTGGGCGCCGACGGGCAATCACACCCGGCGCACCTGCTGGGCCTGGACGCGCTGGTGGCGCCCGCCATCTCGCCGGACTGGCTGGTACAGCCCACGGCCGCGTCCGGGGCGGCGCCCGGCGCGCCGATGGCGGCGTTCGACCCCGACCTGGTGTTCCTCAACGCGGCGGCACGCGCGCAGGTCGGCACGGCCGAGCGGGTCACGCTGCGGGTGGATGGCCGCCTGCAGTCCTTCGCGGTCGGCGGCCGCATCGCCGCCGACGGGCCGCCGCTGCTGGTGATGGACATCGCCGGCGTGCAGACGCATTTCGACCGCGTCGGGTCGCTGTCGCGCATCGATGTCCGGCTGGCCGGCGGCGCGCGCCAGGACGCTGTGATGGCCGCGCTGGCCGCCGGCCCGGACGTGCGTGCCGCCGCGCCCGACGAGGCGGCGCTGCGCATGGCGCGGCTGTCGCAGTCGTACCGGGTCAACCTGAGCGTGCTGTCGCTGGTGGCGCTGTTCACCGGCGGCTTCCTGGTCTTTTCGGTGCAGTCGCTGGCGGTGGCCAAGCGCATCCCGCAGCTCGCGCTGCTGGGCGTCCTGGGCATGAGCGCCCGCCAGCGCCGCACCCTCGTGTGGGCCGACAGCCTGGCGGTGGGCGCGCTGGGCGCGATCGCGGGCCTGGGCCTGGGCACGGCGCTGGCCGCCACGGCGCTGCGCGCGCTCGGCGGCGACCTGGGCAGCGGCACCCTGGGCGGCAGCGCGCCCCCGCTGCAATGGAGCGCGCTGGCGGCGCTCGCCTACGCCGCGCTGGGCGTCGCCTCGGCCTTCGCCGGCGGCTGGTGGCCCGCGCGCGCCGCGCAGGACCTGGCCCCGGCGCAAAGCCTCAAGGGCCTAAGCACGGCCGGCGGCGGCGACTGGCCGGCCGCGGCGGGCATTGGCCTGGTCGCGCTCGCCGGCGCGCTGGCCCTGGTGCCGCCCTGGCATGCCATTCCGTGGGGCGCCTACGCGTGCGTGGCCGTGCTGCTGCTGGGCGGCATCAGCCTCGTGCCCCAGGTCGTGGCACTGCTGCTGGCTGGCCTGCGCGGCGCTCGCCATCCGGTGGCGGCGCTGGCGGTGGCGCGCGCCATCGACCAGCGCCACACGGCCACCGCGGCCGTCGCCGGCGTGGTCGCCAGCCTGAGCCTGGTGGTGGCGCTCACCGTCATGGTGACCAGCTTCCGCGACTCGCTCATCGTCTGGCTGGACCAGGTGCTGCCGGCCGACCTGTACGTGCGGCCGGCGGCGGGCGCGGGCGACGGGCCGCAGTTCCTCGCGCCGGCGGTCGTCGCGGCGGCGGCGGGCGCGGGCGTGCGCCAGGTGCGCGCCGAACGCCTGGTGCCCGTCACGCTGGCCCCAGAGCAGCCCGAGGCCGTGCTGCTCGCGCGCGACCTGCCGCCCGGCGCGGTGCTGCCGGACCTGCCGTGGATCGTCGCCCCCGACGCGGCGCCGCCGGCCGACCCCGCGCTGCTGTCCGTCTATCCCAGCGAGGTGCTGGCCGCGTTGCAGCACCTGAAGAAGGGCGACATCCTCGTGCTGCCGCTGCCGGCGCGCGACGGGACGCCGGCGGTCGCCACGCGGGCCGTCGTGCGCGGCATCTGGCGCGACTATGCCCGCCAGCAGGGCGCGCTGCTGATGGCGCGCGCCGACTGGCTGCGCCTGACCGGCGACGACCGCCTCAGCGGGCTGGCCCTGTGGCTGGCGCCGGGCAGCGCCGACGGCGGTGGCGCAGTGGTCGCGCGCGTGAAGGCCGCGATGCCGCCGGAAGCGCCGGCCGACATCGCCACCGCCGGCCAGCTCCGCACCGTCTCGCTGCGCATCTTCGACCGCAGTTTCGCCGTCACGCGCTGGCTGCAGGGCGTGGCGCTGGCCATCGGCCTGGCCGGCATCGCCGCCAGCTTCTCGGCCCAGGTGCTGGCGCGCCGGCGCGAGTTCGGCACCCTGCAGCACCTGGGCTTCACGCGGCGCCAGGTGCTCACGCTGGTGGCCTGCGAGGGCGCGCTGTGGAGCGCGGTCGGCGCGGTGCTGGGGCTGGCGCTCGGCCTCGCGGTCAGCGTGGTCCTGGTCAAGGTGGTCAATCCGCAGAGCTTCCATTGGACGATGCAGATGAGCGTGGCACCGGGCACCTTGCTCGCGCTGGGCCTGGGCGTGGTCGTCGCCGGCGCGCTGACGGCCTGGGGCAGCGGCCATGCGGCCGCCAGCCGCGACGTGGTGCGCGCCGTCAAGGAGGACTGGTGATGCGCCGCCGCCCGTTCGTCGCCGGCGGGCTGACCGCCCTGGCCGCCCTCGCCGCCACGCGCGCGAACGCGGCGACGGCCGCCGGATCGGCACCGACGCCCGATCCGCCGCCGCTGGGCGTCAGCCATCGCGCGCTGCGCTTTCCCGCCGACCACGGCGCGCACCCCGACACCCACATCGAGTGGTGGTACGTCACGGGCTGGCTGCGCACCGGCGCCGACCTCGACCCCGCCCGCACGCCGGACCTCGGCTTCCAGGTCACCTTCTTCCGCACCGCCACCGGGCTCGCGCAGGCGTCCGCCAGCCGCTTCGCGGCGCGCCAACTGGTGGTCGCCCACGTGGCGCTGACCGATCTCGCCGCCGGCGCCGCCGGTTCGCTGCACGACCAGCGCGCCGGCCGCGAGGGCTTCGGCCTGGTGGCCACGCCCACGGCCGCGGGCACGCAGACCGTGCAGCTGCGCGACTGGACGCTGCAGCGCCCCGCCGCGCCCACGCCCTCGCCGACCCGCCTGCGCATCCAGGTGCGCAGCGAGCGCTTCGCGCTGGCGCTCGAGCTCGCCGGCACGCAGCCGCTGCTGCTGCAGGGCGATGCGGGCTACTCGCGCAAGGGCCCCGATCCCGGCCAGGCGAGCCACTACTACAGCGAGCCGCAACTGGCGGTACGCGGGCGGGTCGAGCGCGCCGGCGCGCCCGCGCGCGAAGTCGTCGGGCGCGCCTGGCTGGACCACGAATGGAGCAACGAACTGCTGCCGCGCGAGGCCGTCGGCTGGGACTGGGTGGGCTTCAACCTGCTCGATGGCAGCGCGCTGACGGCGTTTCGCCTGCGCCGTGCCGACGGCGGCACGCTGTGGGCCGGCGGGTCGTTTCGCGACGGCGCCGGCGCGCTGCGCATCTTCGAGGCCGGCGAGCTGCGCTTCGAGCCGTTGCGCCACTGGAGCAGCCCGCGCACCCGAGCCACCTATCCCGTCGAATGGCGGCTGACGACGCCGGCCGGTGGCTGGCGCGTCGCCGCGCTGCAGGACGACCAGGAGCTGGACAGCCGCGACTCCTCCGGCTCGGTGTACTGGGAAGGCCTGTCTGCGCTGCGCCGCGAGGACGGCACCGCCGTCGGCTGGGGCTATCTCGAGCTGACCGGCTACGCGGGAAAATTGCGCCTGTAGCACCCAAGGCCTTTGGCTCGAAGCGCACACTGTGCCCGCGGCACGACCTCCGGCGACGGGCACAGGCGTTGCCGCGACGGGATTGACTTGACACAGGAGAGCCCATGAAAACGCAGGACAACTCGACCGATCCGCAACACATCTATCGCCAGCTCAAGCTGGGCCTCGGCCACGAACTGGTGACCGACGCCAACGTCTTCGAACTGATGGCCCTGGCGAACAAGGATGGCAACCAGTTGCTGGCGACCGAGCTGCGCGAATGGCAGGCCCCCTGCAGCGACTCCGACGACGGTCCGCGGCCGACGATGGTCCCGACCCGCGGCTTCAACAAGGACAACGCCAAGCACTGATGCCCGGGCTGCCCGCGCCGGCTGGTCGGGCCTTTGCGAGGCCCTGTCGCCCGGCGGCGCAGCCCGTCGCACGCCCCTGGCCCTGGCGGGGCTCCGGGCGTAACCTGCGGTCATCGTTTCAACGTTTCCCCACGCAGGAGCAGACCATGTCAGACAGCGACGAACTCGGCAAACTCGGTGACCTTCATCAACGCGGCATCCTCTCGGACGAGGAGTTCGCCCGCGCGAAGGCCCGGGTCCTCAACGGCATGCCGGCGGCGCGCACCAGCCCGCCGGTGAGCGCCCTGAACCAGCTGCGGCGCAGCCTCAGCGACCGCTGGCTGGGCGGCGTGTGCGGCGGCATCGCGCAGGTCACCGGCGTGCCGTCCTGGGTGTGGCGACTGATCTTCACGTTCGGCCTCGTCTTCGCCGGCTGCGGCCTGGCGCTGTACATCCTGCTGTGGATCCTGGTGCCGCAGGAGCAGCTGTACCTGCCGGCACCCGCCGACTCCCCGCGCGCAGGCTGACCCGCCCCCGCGACACGCCCGCGCCTCGCGCGGGCGTGTCGCACGCGCAAGGCCGATTCCCCGAACGGGTGCCACGACCATGATCCAGATCCGCGACATCGACCACCTCGTGCTGCGCGTGATCGACCTGCCCGCCATGCTGCGCTTCTACTGCGACGGCCTGGGCTGCCGGATCGAACGCCGCCAGGACGAGATCGGGCTGATCCAGTTGCGTGCCGGACGCGCGATGCTCGACCTCGTGACCCTGGACGGCAAGCTGGGCCGCGCCGGCGGTGCCGCGCCGGGCGCGGAAGGCCACAACGTCGACCACCTCTGCTTTCGCGTCGAGCCGTTCGACGAGGCCGCGATCCGCGCCCACCTGGCCGCGCTCGGCTTCGCGGCCGGCCCCACCGAATCGCGCTACGGCGCCGAAGGCGAAGGCCCGTCGATCTACCTGAACGATCCGCAGGGCAACGTCGTCGAGCTCAAGGGGCCGCCGTCCGCATGAGCGCCCGCGGCGCAAGCGCCTGAGCGCGCCGCTGCTGCGGCCTTGCGCGACGGGCGCGGGGTCGCCACCTGCTGACTCAAGCCGGTTTCGTCGCCCGCCTCCGGCCGCGCGGCCGGACGCCGCCGGCCCGGGACGCTGAGGAGCGCCACGCGCCGCCGCGCAACGGTTCCTTGAACACGGGATGGGACACCGTGCGCCCCCGGGGCTACTGTCGCGCATGCCGCCCAGTCGGGCGGCACGCCGCGGCCCGCGCATCGACGCGTACCCACGCCGCATCCATCACGCTCATCCGAGAGGCCCCCCATGAATCCCGTTCCGCAGCGCCGTCCTTTCCTTGCCCCGCGCCAGGCCGCGACGGCCGGCCTGCTCGCCCTCGCGGGCCTGCTCGCCTGCGGCGGCGCCGCGGCCGCGGGCCCCGGCGACACCTGGAGCCTGACCCTGACCTACAGCGTCGAGCCGGCCAGCCCCAGCGTCGGAAACTTCGTGCTGGGCGCCGCGGTGTCCGGCCAGCCGGGCGTGTTCTCGGTGAGCGACTTCAGCGTCGTGATCGGGCCACCCGGGTACGCCTACGACTACAACCTGCCCGACGCCGGCCTGCGCTTCGACACCGCCACCGGCCTGTTCGGCGGCGGCACCGCGTCGCACGCCTACACCAGCGACGGCGACCAGCTCGACTTCGTCGGCAGCGCCCAGTGGAAGACCGACGACTTCTTCGATCCGCACCCGATCTGCGACGTGGCGTACTGCGGTGGCTTCCACTACGGCACCTATGCCGCCGTCGAATCGACGCCCGCCGTGCCGGAACCCGGGAGCCTGGGCCTGATGCTGGCCGGCGCGGCCGTGATGGTCGCCTGGGCCAGGCGCCGCCAGGCGTCCTGACGGGCCGGCGGCCGCGTGCCGCCCCGGGTCGCCCGCGAGGCCCGGTACCGCGCCGCGGTGCCGGGCCGGCCGTCGTCCGCGCTGGACGTCCGATCCGTCCGGTGCCGCTGTCGAACGCGCCCGCCGACCGGCGCCCCCTCGCTGCGCCCGGTCGGAATGTAAATAAGGGTGTCTCCTGCCCACCGACTCCGGTGCTCGAGCGTTGACCAGACACAAGCCGCGAGAATGGCCCCTTCCAGCCCGCATGGCCGGGGCGAACCCACAGGACCTCCAAGACATGACCGACCGAAACCGCCAGGCCCTGCTGCGCCTGGGCACCCTGGGCGCCGCTCTCGGCGCCGCCGCCCTCCTGTCCGCCTGCGTCGTCGAGGCGCCGCCGCGCTACGTGGCCGTGCCGGCGCGGCCGGCGCCGGTCTACGAACAACCTGCCCCGCAGGTCGCGCCGGACAACGATCCGGTCGTCAGCGTCTACGTCGATCCGCCCATCGAGCAGCCCGAGCCGATCGCCGTGCAGTGGGCGCCGCCGCCGATGCTGGTCGAAGTGCCGCCGCCGCAACCCTACCCCGACGCCATCTGGACCGGCGGCTACTGGGCCTGGGAAGGCCGCTGGTTCTGGAGCGCCGGCCGCTGGGCGCCGCCGCCACGGCCGCATTACGTGTGGGTGCAGCCGTACTACGAGCACCGCGCCGACGTCGTCGTCTTCGTGCCGGGCTTCTGGTGCGCGCCCGAGCGCCACTTCGTCCCGCCGGCACCGGGGCTGAGCATCTCGATCGCGATCGCCGCGCCGGGCGTCCGCTTCGGCCGCCCGCCGATGGGCCCGCAGGGCGTGTTCGTGCCGCCGCCGCCGGGCTCGCGCCACGGCCTCATCGTGCCGGCACCCATCGGCACGCCACCGGCGGTGGTGGTGAGCGCGCCGCCCGTGGTCAACGTGGGCATGCGCGTGCACGGCAACGTGGACGTCAACAGCCACAACAACATCAACAACGTCACCAACATCACCAACGTGACCAACGTGACGATCGAGGCCCCCGCCGGCGCCACGGCCAACGGCCAGGCGTTCCAGAACTCCGTGCCCGCGCGCGGCCACCTGGCCGCCTCGCTGGCCCCGGCCGGCCGACCCGCGGCGCCGCAGCCCACGTCATCGCAGGCGATCCCCAGCTACCAGCCGGGTCGCCAGCCGATGCCGCTGCCGGCGGGCCAGCCCGTGCGCAACGATCGCTACGACCGCAACAACCCGCAGAACGGCGGCGCGCATCCCGTGCAGCAACCGATGTTCGTGCCGCAACCGCAACCGCAGCCACAACCGCAGGCGCAACAGCCGGCCCTGCAGCAGCCGTTGACGCCGCAGGGCCAGGCCAACCCGGGCCAGGCGCGTCCCGGCCAGGGCGGTCGCCCCGAGTTCGACCAGCCGCCGCGCCAACCGGCGCCACTGAGCGGCCAGCCGCAACCCGGCCAGGCGTTCGGCCAGGGCCAGCCGCAGGCGCCGCAGCAGGGCCAGCCGGGCCGCCAGCCGGGCCAGGGCTACGGCCAGCCGCCGCAAGGCCAGG